>NZ_JACXJG010000041.1 GCF_014904065.1 Gulosibacter sediminis
ACGTGTCGCAGCTGCCGCCCGAGCGACTCGTTGGCCCCGCGGTGGTGCTCGACTTCTCGGCCGAGGCGGCAGCTGACGCCGACTTCCTCATCGACGTCGAGCACGTCGAGCGCTGGGAGGCCGAGCATGGCGCGTTCGAGCCGAATACCTGGCTGCTGCTGCGCACCGGCTGGGATCAGTACTCCGACAGCCAGGAGGCGTTCCTC
>NZ_JACXJG010000042.1 GCF_014904065.1 Gulosibacter sediminis
ACGTGTCGCAGCTGCCGCCCGCGCGGCTCGTTGGGCCGGCGGTCGTGCTCGACTTCTCGGCGGAGGCCGCGGCCGACCCCGACTTCTTGATCGACGTCGCGGATATCGAGAAGTGGGAGGCCGAGCACGGAGCCTTCGAGCCGAACACATGGCTGCTGCTGCGCACGGGCTGGGACAAGTTCTCGGACAGCCAGGAGGCGTTCCTC
>NZ_JACXJG010000043.1 GCF_014904065.1 Gulosibacter sediminis
GCAGAAGAACGTCCTCGACCGTCGATCCTGGGGCACACGAGAGGAACTGCGCCTGGCCATCGTGTCCTGGATCGAGGGCAAGTACCACCGCAAACGCCGTCAACGCCGACTCGGGAAACTCACCCCCATCGAGTTCGAACTCATCATGAACCCAGCCGCTACACTGGCGGCATAAACCCGGAGGTCAACCAAACCTTCAGCGGACCC
>NZ_JACXJG010000044.1 GCF_014904065.1 Gulosibacter sediminis
CCGCGGGCGAAGATCTCCCGCCTCGGCGTGGAGTGGGCGTTGCGGGGCGTCGTCATCGACCACCTCACCGTGACCCGTGTCGCCGCGGGCCTCGGGGTGTCCTGGAGCGCCGCGAACACCGCGGTGCTCGCCGAGGGCAAGCGCCGACTCATCGAGGACCCTGCCCGGTTCGATGGGGTGACCACGATCGGCGTTGACGAGCACGTCTGGCGTCAC
>NZ_JACXJG010000045.1 GCF_014904065.1 Gulosibacter sediminis
CCCCGAGATCGCACGCCTCGGCCGCACCCTGCGACGCTGGCGCTCAGCGTTCCTCGCCTACTTCACCACCAGCCGAGCAAACAACGGCGGCACCGAAGCAATCAACGGGATCATCGAGCTGCATCGTCGCCTCGCTCGCGGCTTCCGCAACCGCGAGAACTACCGCCTACGAATGCTCCTCGCCGCCGGCGGACTCACCCCATGACCCCACCGAATGTCCGAAGAG
>NZ_JACXJG010000046.1 GCF_014904065.1 Gulosibacter sediminis
GCCGGGGCCTCGGCTGCGGCGCCGTCGCCGATGCGTGCGAGCACGGCACCAACCTCGACGGTCTCGTCCTCCTGGACGAGAATTTCCTGCACCGTGCCGGCGAACGGCGACGGAACCTCAGTGTCCACCTTGTCGGTCGACACCTCGAGCAGCGCCTCGTCGACCTCGACGGTCTCGCCAACCTGCTTCAGCCACCGAGTGACCGTACCCTCAGTGACGCTCTCACCGAG
>NZ_JACXJG010000047.1 GCF_014904065.1 Gulosibacter sediminis
GCGGCCGATCGACCTCGGCGTGGTGGGGGATGCGGCGCTCACGGCCCGCGCAGTCGCCGACGAACTCGCGCGCTCGGGCGCGGGGGAGCGGTATCGCACGGCCGAGGTTGCCGAGGCCATCGCCGCCGAGGCGCGCTGGAACGACGTGCCCCACGGCGAGCCCGGGCTCACCGACGTGCACGTGCCCGGGGATCTTTCGGTCATCGGCGACGATGGCGAGCGGCGCATCGACCCGCGCATCCTCACC
>NZ_JACXJG010000048.1 GCF_014904065.1 Gulosibacter sediminis
GCGGCCGATCGACCTCGGCGTCGTCGGGGATGCGGCACTGACCGCCCGCGCGGTGGCCGAGGAGCTCGAGCGGTCGGGAGCCGGTTCGCGGTATCGGACTGAGGCGGTCGCTTCGGCGATTGCGGCCGAGGGGCGATGGAATGACGTGCCGCTCGGGTCGGCCGGGGTGACCGGTTCGGTGGTTGCGGGCGACCTGTCTGGGGTGGCGGGCGATGGCGAGCAGCGGATCGACCCGCGCATCCTCACC
>NZ_JACXJG010000049.1 GCF_014904065.1 Gulosibacter sediminis
TGGGCCGCCCCCGTTGTTAGGTCCGGTCTCTGTGTGAGTCGTCGGGTTCCATTTCGTGGGTGCAGTGGCGAGCATAGTCGGCTGGGGTGCGGTAGCCCAGCGCCGAGTGGCGTCGCACGGTGTTGTACTCGGTCTTCCAGTCGCCGATGACGACCTGGGCGTGCAGCAGCGAGTAGAAGCTGTTGATGTTCAAGCACTCGTCGCGGATGCGGGAGTTGAACGACTCGACGTAGCCGTTGAGCCACGGCGAGCC
>NZ_JACXJG010000050.1 GCF_014904065.1 Gulosibacter sediminis
GTGATGTCGGTCAGCCAGAGCTCGTTGGCCGCCCGGGCGGAGAAGTCGCGCTTGACGAGGTCGTCGTGGACGGCGGGGCCTGGACGCTGGTTCTTGCCCTTCTTCTTCCCGAACTTGCTCCACCACCGGTTTGAGCGGCACAGCCGCCACGCGGTGCGATCGGCCATCGCCTGGCCGGCCTCACGGGCTTCGTCGGCGAGCAGCCGGTGCCCGAACTCCGGATCATCCTTGTGGGCGTCGAACAGTGCGTTGGCGCGGTAAGCAGCCACCACCTCGCTTTCAGGGATGGGTGCGTTCAGCCACCGGTAGTAGGGCTG
>NZ_JACXJG010000051.1 GCF_014904065.1 Gulosibacter sediminis
CTACAAAAACTGACCACTCAATGGTTCTTGGCATCCAGGCGGCGGCCAGGGGCGCTGGAGCCTGCCGTCACGCGCGCCCAGTAGACTGAGCGAGAAATCTTGAAGTCAAGATACTTGTAAGGGAGTGTCCGCGCATGGCGAAGATCATCTATACGCACACCGACGAGGCCCCGCTCCTCGCGACCTACTCGTTCCTGCCCATCGTCCAGGCGTACGCGAAGACCGCCGGCGTCGAGGTCGACACCCGCGACATCTCGCTCGCCGGGCGCATCCTCGCCACGTTCCCCGAGAACCTCACCGAGGAGCAGCGCGTCGGCGACGCCCTCGCCGAGCTCG
>NZ_JACXJG010000052.1 GCF_014904065.1 Gulosibacter sediminis
TCGGGACTGCCGAAGGTTTGGTTGACTCCAAGACCGCATGATTCCTGAGAGGGCGTCGTGCTGAAAGGATGGCAACCATGCCGAAGATCACCTACACCGACGAGTTCAAGCGCGACGCGGTCGCGTTGGTCGAGTCGGGTATCCCTCAAAAGCAGGTCGTCAAGGACCTCGGAGTGGCGAAAACCACGCTGCAGGCATGGCTCCGTGACGCGAGGTTCAAGTCCTATGGGATGACCCCGACCACCGATCCAGAGGCGCGCAAGGACATGTCGCAGGCACTGCGTCGGATCCGGGAGTTGGAGATGGAAAACGAGGTGCTACGGCGCGCGGCGGCGTATCTGTCGCAG
>NZ_JACXJG010000053.1 GCF_014904065.1 Gulosibacter sediminis
CAAGGACGTCCACTCCAACCGGATCGTCGGGTACGCGATCGACTCCAGGATGAAGGCGCGGCTCGCGGTGAAGGCGCTGGAGATGGCGGTCGCGCACCGAGGGAACCCGACCGACGTGATCGTCCACTCGGACCGAGGCAGTCAATTCCGATCCCGCCGCTTCGTCAAGGCGCTCAAGCGTCACGGCCTGCGCGGATCGATGGGCCGCGTCGGGGCGTGCGGGGACAATGCGGCGATGGAGAGCTTCTTCTCGCTGCTGCAGAAGAACGTTCTCGACCGGCACCCGTGGGGCACCCGACACGAGCTCCGCCTCGCGATCGTGAGATGGATCGAGGGCATCTATCACCGCAAGCGCCGACAGCGACGACTCGGGAGACTGACCCCCGTCGAGTTCGAGAC
>NZ_JACXJG010000054.1 GCF_014904065.1 Gulosibacter sediminis
CACCGTCTTCCACGACGTGCCCAGCTGGCGACGCAGTCCTTCGATCGTGGCGTGTTCGCGACGCAGCTGACCGACTGCCCAGACGACCGCGCGTCGGGTGAGTGCCCCACGCGGGGCGACAAGAGACGGCAGCTGTTCCACGAACGTCTGTCGTGCACAGCCCGACTCGTCGCACCGCCAGACTCGCTGCCGCCACACGATTCGCACCCGTGTCATGCCGGGCACGTCATGAAGCAGCCGGCGGCGACGTCCACGGCCGGTCGCCACGGTCCCGCACGACGGGCAACCGGCAGGCGCCGCAGGACTCGAGACCGTCACGATCAGTAGTCCGTTGCGGCGGTCCACGTGCTCGACATGGACGCCGTCGAGGCCGAGCAGGAGGTCGCAGCGGGAACACGGGTCAGTGGCAGAGCGCGCGTCAGCGCACCCCGA
>NZ_JACXJG010000055.1 GCF_014904065.1 Gulosibacter sediminis
GGCGGCGTATCTGTCGCAGGCTCACATCACGCCCCCAAAATGATCTATCCGCTCGTGAAGGAGATGGCCGCGGTCGGTGCCCGGGTGAGGGTGCCGGTGGCGGTCGCGTGCCGGATACTGGGATTCTCCAAACAGGGCTACTACAAGTGGCTCAAGCAACCGGTGTCAGCCCGTGAGGCCGAGGAGCAAGAGCTCATCTCGGTGTTGCATCAGCTTCACAACGACGACCCGGAGGGCGGCTACCGGGTGCTGGCAGACGACCTCGCTGAGTTGGGCTACGAGTTGTCCGAGCGCAGAGTGTGGCGGTTGTGCCGGGTCGCCGGCATCCAATCGGTGTTCACCACGCGGAAGACTCGCTACAAGAAGGCCGGCGCGCCGGTTCACGATGACCTGGTCAACAGGCAGTTCAGCGCCGACGGCCCCAACGAGCTATGGCTGACCGACATCACCG
>NZ_JACXJG010000056.1 GCF_014904065.1 Gulosibacter sediminis
CCCGCGCAAGCGCGGTCCGAAAGAGCTGACCGGGATGGTCGACCTCACCCGCGACAGCACCGGGAAGACGCGGGCCCGGCTGTTGGACCTCGTGCCGGGCAGGTCGGGGAAGGCCTACGCGACCTGGCTCAGCGCACGTGGCGACGCATTCCGCGAGCAGGTGAAGGTCGCGGCGCTGGATCCGTTCGCCGGTTACAAGACCGCGATCGACGACAAACTGCAAGATGCCACCGCCGTGCTGGACGCGTTCCATGTCGTCAAGCTCGGCACCGTCGCGGTCGACGAGGTTCGCCGTCGGGTCCAGCAAGACACTCTCGGCCATCGCGGTCGGAAAGGTGATCCGCTCTACGGGATCCAGACCATCCTCCGCGCCGGGGCTGAGAACCTCACCGACAAGCAGTGGGCGCGCCTGACCGCAGCCATCGAGGCGAACCCGGCCCACGACGAGGTGTTCGTCGCATGGCAGTGCGCGCAGCAACTTCGCTCGGCCTATCACCAGAAGGACCTCGCTGAGGGGCGACAGATCGCCGAGAAGGTCGTCGAGTCGTTCCACACCTGTCCGA
>NZ_JACXJG010000057.1 GCF_014904065.1 Gulosibacter sediminis
CTACGACCCGACCACAGATCCAGCACCCTTCTGAGGGAGATGAACTCTGTGCCTATGAAGAACTCTGAACGTATCCAATCGACATCCCGCTGCAAGCACGGCGTTGCTGCGGGTAGCATTTCTGCCAGGCACGGCCGCTCACCAGCAACGGGGCGGCGAGGCCCCGGTATTCGCCGCTGCATCCCGTCGAGCGTTGAAGGAGCACCCGCTTCCGTGAACATCCCACACATCACCAACAAACACATCCTCGATCACATTCGAGTCGGTGACGCGGTCGACGCCCTCGAGCGCGCGCTCAAGACCGAGATCGACCCGTCGCAGGACTTCCCGCGCAGCTTCTTCCAGCTCGACGAGGGCAAGCGCCTGCTCTTCATGGCCTCGCATGCCCCCGACTGGGTCGGCGCGAAGATCATGTCGGTCAACGAGGGCAACCCGGCCCGCAACGTTGACCGCGCACAGGGGCTCTACGTGCTCATGGATGCCCTGACAACCACGCCGAAGGCCGTCATCGACGGCGACGAGCTCACCGACCTCCGCACCGCCGCCATGACGAGCCTCGTCACCTCGCGCTTCATCAACCGCGACTCGAGCAGCGTCGTGATGTACGGCTACGGCGCCCAGGCACGCAAGCACGCGCACGTGCTGCGCGAACTGCACCCGCAGCTCAAGCAGCTCGTCGTCGCCGGCC
>NZ_JACXJG010000058.1 GCF_014904065.1 Gulosibacter sediminis
CTGGTTCGGGCCCTCGGCGGTGAAGTCGCGCTGCACGAGATCGTCGTGCACGGGCGGGCCAGCCTTCTTGTAACGGCGTTTGCGGGTTGTGATCGTCGAGCGGATCCCCGCGACCCGGCACAGCCGCCACACGCGGCGTTCGGAAAGCTGGTAGCCGAGGTCGGCGAGGTCGTCGGCGAGCACCCGATACCCGCCCTCGGGGTCTTCCGCGTGCAGCCGGCGTAGCACACCGATGAGGTGCTGCTCTTCCGTCTCGCGAGCAGAGACCGGGTTACGCAGCCACTGGTAGTACGCCTGCTCGGAGAATCCGAGCACCCGGCACGCCACCGCGACCGGCACCCTGACAGGGGCGCCGGCCGCGGCCATCTCGCGGACGAGCGGGTAGATCATTTTGGGGGTGTGATATGCACCTGCGACAGATACGCCGCGGCTCGCCGGAGCACCTCGTTCTCCATCTCCAGCTCGCGAATCCGCTTGATCGCGGCCGCCATCTCGCGGCGCTCATCAGGATCAGCGGGCGGGGTCAGCCCATGGGACTGGAACTTCGCATCACGCACCCAGGTCTGCAGCGCGGTCTTCGAGATCCCGAGATCCTTGCACACCACCTTCTGCGTGATGCCGGACTCCACAAGCGCGACAGCATCCCGCTTGAACTCGTCCGTGTACTTGATCGGCATGACTGCCATCCTTCCAGCGCAACCCTCTCAGGATTACGCGGTCAAGGACTCAACCAAACCTTCAGCAGACCC
>NZ_JACXJG010000059.1 GCF_014904065.1 Gulosibacter sediminis
AGAAAGAGACTGACAGTCGTACGCGTCGCCGACGGACCCGATTGATGGTGCGATCTGCTCGAGTGCCAGGTGTTCGGTCAACACAACCGAGGTGTATTGCGACCCTGCATCGGAGTGATGTCGCAATTGCCCGGGTCCGACTGGATGCCCCTGCCGGTCGCGTTCCCACAACGCCATCCGCAGCGGGGTCATGACGAGATCGGTGTGTTTGCTGGTCTGCGCGTGCCAGGCCACGATCCGTTGCGAGAACACGTCGAGGATGAACGCGACATACACCCAGCCGGCCCACGTGCGGACATAGGTGAAATCGGTCACCCAGGTGTGGTCTGGTCGTGGTGCGGTGAAGTCGCGGTTCAGGAGGTCACCGGCACGCGCGGCGTTCTTGGCGGGGATCGTGGTTCGGATGGCTTTCGCCCTCGTGATCCCGACGAGTCCGAGGGCACGCATGGCGCGGTCGACAGCACCACGAGACGCGTCCGCGATGGCAGTACGGCGGATCAGCGCGGTCATCTTCCGCCGCCCATACAGGCCCTCAGGAGTCAGTCGTCGACGGCGGGTCCCGTCGGGACGTTCCTCAACGTTCCAGGCCGTGTCACGCACGGCATCGAGCACGAGCGCGTCGGTCACGGTGCGGGTGCTGACGTGGCCTTGTTTCCAGGCACGGTAGGTGCGCGCGGCGATCTGCACGCCCTGCTCCCGCAGGACGTGGATGATCGACTCGACCGCGTGACCTTCAGCGCGCAGGTGGTCGATGAACCCCAGCATTACCGGTTGCGGGGGTCGAGTTCCCCCGCGAAGAAAGTTGTCGCTGCTTTCAAGATCGCGACGTCCTCCCGGAGCCTGCGGTTCTGTGCTTTGAGTTGTTTGATCTCTGCGGCTTCCGCGCTGGTTTGCCCGTCGCGGACTCCTGCGTCGATATCGGCTTGCGCGACCCAGCGCCGGAGTGATTCCGCACCGATACCTTCTTGCCGTGCGACCGCGGCGATTGCCTGTGAGGTCGAGGGATACTCGGCGCGGTGTTCGAGCACGAGCCTGACTGCTCGTTCGCGGAGCGCGGGATCAATCTTCTTTGGCATGACGCCATCCTTTCAACTCAAAAGGAAGCGGCATCAAAGCCGGGACGGTTCAGCGGTGTCGCAGTCGGAGTCC
>NZ_JACXJG010000060.1 GCF_014904065.1 Gulosibacter sediminis
TACGACTGTCAGTCTCTTTCTGCCCGATCTCGCGAGGATGGGGTAGTCCTGGCCGGAGTGTTCTGACCCTTGCTTACGATTGGCCCGCAGGGTGCCGTGGCGTTGATCTGTCGAGCCTCCGGCCGGGCGCGCAGTAACCGCTGCCGCCGGATCGGGCGTGACCTGATAGGAGCCTGGAGCAGTCTCGACAACGCGTCCCCATGACAGTCCTGTCCACCCGCCGGCGCCAGCGTGACACCACGCTAACGGCAGGAGAACAGAAGAACATGACCGAGATTGAGACCGCCCGTTCGGGGCACGTCGTTATCGGCGTCGACACCCACAAGCACATCCATGTCGCCGCGGTGATGGACTCGATCGGCGGGATCCTCGCGACGCTGACGATCCCGACCCATGCCGCCGGGTTCAGGCAGCTGCTGGAGTGGGCGGCGGGTTTCGGGAAGATCATCGCGTTCGGGATCGAGGGCACCGGTTCCTACGGGGCCGGACTGACCTCGTTCGTTCGTCGCCACGGGCATAAGGTGATCGAGGTCTCACGACCCGATCGGCGGCTGCGCAGGCTCAACGGCAAGTCCGACACCCTGGACGCGGAGAACGCCGCCCGAGCCGTGCTCGCAGGGTTCGCGACCGCGATTCCGAAGACCGCGGACGGCGTCGTCGAGATGATCCGTCAGCTGAAAGTAGCGCACGATACCGCGGTGAAGGACCGCACCGGCGCGATGGTCACTCTCAAAGCGATGCTCGTCCACGCCACCGAGGAGCTGCGCAAGGAAACCGCGAAGAAGACGCAGAAGATGGTCGCGAGGCACTGCGCCGCGCTCCGCCCCCGCGGGCTGGCCACACCGGAGGACGCGAACCGTCATGCGCTCCGCTCGATCGCGAGACGCTGGATCGCCCTGAACGAGGAGATCAAAGACCTCGAAGCACAGATCGAGCAGCTCGTGCTCCAGCGCGCACCGCACCTGCTGGACGAGTTCGGGATCGGTGTCGACACCGCCGCAGAGATTCTCATCGTCGCGGGAGACAACCCTGAACGCATCAAGAGCGAGGCCGCGTTCGCGAAACTCGCCGGGATCAGCCCCGTCCCCACCGGGAGCGGGATGACCAGCGGGAAGCATCGCATCAACCACGGTGGCCATCGGCAGCTCAACGCGGCGATCTACCGGACCGTCATCGTCAGGATGCGATTCCACGAACCCACCATCGCCTACGTCGCCCGACGCACCGCCGAGGGCAAGAGCAAACGAGACATCATCCGCTGCCTGAAACGCTACGTGATCCGCGAGGTCTACCACCTCGTGAAGACCGACCCGAGAACCGGCGAAATCATGAGTTGACAACTATAGGAGCATCAACGCG
>NZ_JACXJG010000061.1 GCF_014904065.1 Gulosibacter sediminis
CTTGTCGCTCATCTTCTCGCGGCCGATCCGCAGCCTGTAGGACGATCGACCGTCAGCGCCTTTACCAATTATTCACTTGCGCAATCATCGGAGTCATCAGAAACTCTCAAGAGAAAAGGAGAAACGCACTCATCCCTTTCGTCAAATCTTAGGAGGCAACATTGGTTGCACGTTACATCGTCGGGGCCGTTTCCGTACTAACGTTGACTGGCACATTTTATCTAACCCCAACCATGTCCAATACTGAGCCCTCTGAGGATATTTCAGTCACATTTGGCGCTATTGAAGGTGCATCCTTCATTGAAATATATGATTCAATAATGTCCGGCAACGAGCCTGAAATCGTCGCCGAATATTTTAGTGAACTTTCCGAGTCGGAGTCAATTCCAGAAATTCTAGGACTCGACCATCTTACGGATTCAGAACGTGTTGAAGTTCTTGAAAGTGCAGAATCTAGCGCCTCGTCCGACTCCCCACTGACTCTTGACGCTCAGAACCTAGTTGAATCAGCCGAAGAGCCGTCAACACAGCCGATGAGTTTCACATCCGCGCCTGTTCGTGGAACAGCGACAAACAACCGCTTCACATGGACACTGTCGGCCCGCTATAACTGGACCACATGCACGCTGGTTATTTGCACAACCTCATCCTGGGTCGATTTCAGAATAACGACGAATCCCGGCCGAACTGGCAGCTACACTGCAGTAAACTTCACTCGTGGAGGCAAAGGGGAAGTGCAGAGTGGATCAATGACGAGTACCATTTATGCGTCAGGTTCAAAGATTGACACAAACACAAACTCCTGGACGTTTAGCACGAGCGGAAAGCAATGGAACACACCTCACTCATCCACCACTGGAAAAACGTATCAAGCGTACTACCTGATTAAGTGGCGGACACCGAATGGCAGCACCGGTACAACAGAGTGGAAGACGGGAAAGTCTGCTTCTTGTAAGGCTCCCACTTCAACTGCCGCATTCCGATGCTTGTTCCCTGCCTGATCAACATGAGCGGTCATATCGAATGGGGCATTCCCGACCACGAGGGCAGCACTGAACAGGAACTCGTCGACCTCGTGGCCACCGGCGACGAATCGACGCTCTTTCACCTGGCGGGTGAAGAGCGGCTTCCACCCTCGATCTACGTCGCATTGTTCGATACGGGCAATGCGGGAGTGCTCGGCAACCTCGCAACCGGCGCCGACGTGCCGAGGTCGGTGATCGAGGGCATCGTTGCACGCGGAGGAGCAGCGGGCGAGCTCGCCCGGGTCAACGACAATGCGAGCCCCGAGACCAAGGACACTGCGTCAATAGGCGAACTCAGCTATCGCTCACTGCACCTGTATCTCGAGGAGCGCGGGGCGACCGAGGCACAGAGGAAGCACGTGCTTGATGCCTTCGAGGCAACTGGTCCGGGCCCCGGCGGCCCACTGCTCGGGGAGGTGTGGCGGGCCG
>NZ_JACXJG010000062.1 GCF_014904065.1 Gulosibacter sediminis
CCCTCGATTGCGATGAGCCGCCAATGTCCGCGTGCGTGAGGAGCTTCGCGCCCGAGCGGTAGCGGAACACGTCGTGGGAGGCCCAGAGCGAGCGGAACTCGTCGCTTTGGGTGGAAAGCGTGCCGATGATCTCGATGAGTTCGCGGTCATATGGGTCGCTCGCGGTCGCCGCGTGCAGCAGCGCGACGACGTTGCGCTTCGCGACGTCGAAGTCGCGGTGGAAGCGCGCGGCCCGCGGCTCAAGAAAGAGGTAGTGCGCGTAGTTGAAGTGGTCGTCCGAGCCGTCGAGCGGCAGCGAGTAGAGGGCCCGGCCGAGGCGGTTCGCGGCGAGCCGATCGAGGCGCGCGTTTTGCACAAACGCGGGCGTATGGATGGAGTCGAGCACGCGCTGGATGCCCGGGCGCACGGATGTGCGGGTCAAGGAGCGCCGCCGTGGCGCGCGCTGACGCGTGACCTGCACGAGATTGAAGAAGTGTTCGCGCTCGACGTCGTCGAGTTGGAGCGCGCGAGCGATGGCTTCGAGCACTTCACGCGAGGTGCCGGCGATCTTGCCGCGTTCGAGCCGGGCGTAGTAGTCGGTGCTCACGCCGGAGAGGTGGGCGACCTCTTCGCGGCGCAGGCCGGGCACGCGTCGGTTGCCGCTGTAGAGCGGCACGCCGGCCTGCTCGGGTGAGAGGCGGGCGCGGCGCGATGTCAGGAAGCTGCTGATCTCGGCCTTGGTGTCCATGCGTCCACGATAGGCACGGCCGGCGCGCTGAATCAGGACCTGCGAGGCCGTGGTTCAGCTCGACCTTCCACGTTCGCGCGGCTGAGCTGATCCTGAGTAGGAGATGGCTCGAGGTGAGTTCGTCACCGTGAAGGAGACGTCTGATGGCTCAGTCGGTCGCCGCGCCTACGCGGCAGCGCCAACGGCTCCCGTTCGTCGTGCCGCTGCTGACGCTCGGCGTGTTCTTGATGATCACGATCGAATACATCGTTGCGGGCCTGCTGCAGGAGGTCGCGGCTGACTTGCACGTGAGCATCGCCCAGGTCGGATTCCTCATCACCGCGTTCGCGGTGGGGATGATCATCGGCTCGCCGGTGATGGCGATCGCGACGCTGCGCCTGCCGCCGCGCATGACCCTCGTACTCGCGCTCGTGGTGTACGCGGTGGCACACGTCGCCGCGGCGCTGAGCGGTAGCTTCACCTTCGTGCTCATCTCGCGCGTCTCTCTCCGTGCTCTATTCACAGTTAGATGCTTGAACTGGCCACCGTGCAGGATTCCACAGCCGCGTCCAACTGACCGAATGCCCCACGGCCGTGGTACGGTCGTCGCAGGTTCAAGAGTTGCAGCTTTCAGTACCTGGCTGGCTGCACGGCAACCCCCTCCATCGAGCGGGGTGCCCCAGGGGAAGAACGGGCATGAGCAACCGTTCATGCAAGTCGATGGATACCCACGTGGGGACTGCTGCACGGATAGG
>NZ_JACXJG010000063.1 GCF_014904065.1 Gulosibacter sediminis
AGGGCGCCGGCGCCCTCGCCGTATTCGAGCGCCGCGACGAGGTCGGGACGAAGCCGCAGTGCGGGCGCCTGTAGGTCGTTGTGCATGGCGTCGGCGAGGGCGACCGGGTCACCCGACCGCAGCGCGAGGAGCGCGGCCTGTGGCACAACGGGCACCGGCTTCGTGAAGAGCTGGCTCCCGTGCTCGGCGCGGTGCTCGTCGAGGGCCCGGTAGGTTGCAGGGGTGGACATGCCTTCGCCGCTGAGGCGGAGCACCCACTCGAAGGTGCCGCCGGCGAGCGTCGGCGCGAGCTCGGTGCCGCGGCCGGTGCCGACCGCGACGTTGCCGAACAGCGCGAACGGCACGTCGCTGCCGAGCTTCGCACCGAGGTCGGCGAGGTCTTCCCGCATCAGGTTCGTCTGCCAGAGCGCGTCGAGCGCGACGAGTGTCGCGGCCGCGTCGGCCGAGCCGCCACCCATACCGCCCGCGATCGGCACCTGCTTGCGAATCACGAGTTCGGCGCGCGCCTCGCGGCCGGTGAACTCGGCGAGCAACCGGGCCGCACGGATCGCGAGGTTGCCTTCGCCCACCTCGAGCCCCTCGGTGTCGATGGGGCCGGGCGCGAAGCGCAGTGACAGCATCTCGGCCTCGCGGGCCTCGACCTGCTCGACGAGGTTGAGCGCCATGAACAGCGTCGCGAGGGGGTGGTAGCCGTCGTCGGCCACCTCGCCCACCGATAGCGTGACGTTGACCTTGCCTGGGGCCGTCGCCGTCACGCGCCGCGGTGCGTCTGTCATGACACCTAGCCTACCCGGCAGGTCCTGCTCGGATTCGCGGCTAGGAGGCGTCGCGCGCGAGCCGCAAGAAGTCGTCGGCCGACAACTGCTCGCCGCGCGCCGTGGGCTCGAGCCCGACCCGTTCGAGTGCGGCCGAGGCCTCCTGCGCCGAACCGCCGAAGCTCGGCGCGAGCGCCTGGCGCAGCATCTTGCGGCGCTGCCCGAAGGCGGCGTCGACGAGCTCGAAGAGGCGCCGGCGCAGCGCGTCGTCGCCGAGTGGTTCGTCGTGGGCGCGGAACTCGACGAGGATCGAGTCGACGTTCGGCACGGGCCAAAACACCTTGCGACCGACGAGGCCGGCCGTGCGCCATTGCCCGTACCAGGCGGCTTTCACGCTCGGGGCCCCGTAGATCTTCGAGCCGGGGCCGGCGGCGATGCGCTCGCCGACCTCGCGCTGCACCATGACGACGCCGCGGCGCAGCGAGGGAACGCGCTCGAGTAGGTGCAGCAGCACCGGCACCGAGACGTTGTAGGGCAGGTTCGCGACGAGCGCGACCGGCTCGTCCTCGACCGCATCCACCTTGAGCGCATCCGATTCGACGACGCGCAGCTCGGCGCCCGGCGCGCGCTCGGCGACTGTGAGCGGCAGCTGCTCGGCGAGGCGCGGATCGATCTCGATCGCGGTGACCCGCGCCCCCGCCTCGAGCAGGGCGAGGGTGAGCGAGCCGAGGCCGGGCCCGACCTCGACCGCGTGCTCGCCCGGCGTCACCTCGGCGGTCGCCACGATGCGACGCACCGTGCCGTGATCGTGCACGAAGTTCTGGCCGAGCTTCTTCGTCGGCTGCAGGTCGAGCTGCTCCGCCAGATCGCGAATCTGGGCTGGGCCGAGCAATTGCACGTCAACCACGTCGCGCCGCCCGCCATGCTACGCGCTGCTCGACCTCGAACGGGCCGTACAGGTCGAGCGTGTTCTGCGTGAGCTGCGCCGCAAGCTCGTCGGCTTCGACGCCGAGTTCGTCGGCCATGAATCGAATCGTGACCGGAATCAGGTACGGCGCATTCGGTCGGCCGCGGAAAGGCACGGGCGTGAGGAACGGCGCGTCCGTCTCAACGAGGATGCGCTCACGCGGCACCACCTGGAGCGCGTCGCGCAGCAGTTGGGCATTTTTGAACGTGACGTTGCCCGCGAACGAGCAGTACCAGCCTTCGTCGGCCGCGATCTGCGCAAGCGCGGGGCCGCCCGAGAAGCAGTGAAACACCGTGCCCTCGGGCGCGCCGACGCGGCGCAGCAGGGCAACCACGTCGTCGTGGGCGTCGCGGTCGTGAATCTGCATCGGCAGCCGCTCACGCTTCGCGATGTCGATGTGGGCTTCAAACGACGCGTGCTGCGCGCGCAGCGCGTCGTCGCCCGAGGTGCGGAAGTAGTCGAGGCCGGTCTCGCCGATCGCCGCGACCCGGGTATCCTGCGCCAGCCGCGCGATCTCATCGAGCGCCTCCTCGAGCTCGCCCGCCTCGGCATACCGGGGCGCCTCGTTCGGGTGGATCGCGACGGCGGCGAGGAGGCGCGCGTGCGCGTTCGCCGCCCGCACCTGCCACTGGCTCGACGGCACGTCGCCGCCGACCGTGATCGCACCGACGACGCCGGCCTGCGCCGCGAGCTCGAGGTGTTCCTCGAGGGCGAGCCCGGCCTCGCCGTCCTCGATCTCGAGGTGCGTGTGGTTGTCGTAGCTCGGCACCGCGAGCGCCTCGGGCACGTCCGGGTACCGCAGGTCGCGGCGTTGGCCGTGCTCGGCGGTCGAGTCGCGCTTGCGCGGATGCTGCGAGACCGTCACGAGGCTAGTCGGCCTGATCGATGCGTGGGAACAGCGCCTGCAGCTCGCCAACGCGACCGGTCGAGCGCCACTCGAGCGCCGCATCCGGTCGGATCTCGCCAAGGTCGCCCTCGCCGCCGACCGCAGCCCAGAGCTTCTCGGACGCCAGCGGGATGATCGGGTGCAGCAGCACCGCGAGCACGCCGAGGCCG
>NZ_JACXJG010000064.1 GCF_014904065.1 Gulosibacter sediminis
CCTATCCGTGCAGCAGACCCGTCGGCAATTTGTCGTGGCAGCCGGGTCGAGGGCATGAGGCTTCTAAGCATCAAAGATGTTTCGCCTTGAGCAGAGACTTCCACGCCAATTAGTCGACGGAATGACATTGATTGAATCGATCGCGGGCTACCACGCGAAGATTACGGGGCCTGCGCCGAAACCTTGGCGGCGGAGGTGTTGCTGGCTGATTTGGTACCGTCGGACGGCTTCGCTGGTGTGGTCATGGCGTCGTGGGCGATGGCCATGATCGCGCGCCGGTAGGCGCGCACGTCAGCATTGTCGCTGATGTCGCGGAGTAGGCGTCGCCTTCAGGGCTGTCGCGAATGTCGTGAACCTGGATACTACTCAGGCCGGTAGTTGGCTTGCAGGCCCAAGCGTGCTGACAGTAGGAGATTCGTTAGTCGTGATATTTCGACTTCCGGGATCTCGCGTGACAGGTTCTTGATTAACAGTCGGTCGGCCGAGAGGTCCCCGGCAAACAACACTGCGACGGCCAGCCTCGCTCGAATGCTTGGGAACGTTGTCGATGCTGCGGCGTCCAGTGCGAAAGCATTCGAAGCTACGGCGATTGAATGAAGCGTCCGAAGGCTCCCATTCCAGTCGCTCACGGGGAGAACTGAAATCGACGTGCTGGACTGAACTAGCGACTTGAGGTCGAAGGACACCTCAACATCGCGAATGCCTTGCTCAAGGGCCTTGGGGTAATACTCGATGGGGGAGGGGCGAATCGCAATGTGCTTAAGGTCGGCTTCGATGGCCGTAGCTGTGTTAGGGCCGAGCTTGTGGGGCAGATGGAGGTCCCCGCTCGCCCAGTGTCCGAATGCGAGGTACCCTGCAATAGCCTCCCGTTCGGGGTTGATCGACTGCGGAGAATGATCGAGTAGGAGCGAAGATACGGGTGGCGTGCCGTCATATTCGTCTAGCTCAGCATGGAAACCGAACTGCCCATATTCGGTACTCTTCCAAGTGATTTTCACGACCAGTACTCCTTGACGGTTGTTCCCACGACGAACCATGGCGTCGTCTCGGGTAATGAGTTCACGGCTGACTCGTGAGTCAAGACAAGCTTTCGCCGCGTCCGGCTGTCCTCAAAGACATACTCGGAACCGACACCGGCCTGCGGTTCTGCCTCGAGCGTTGGCTTGTTGCCACGGATGGTTGAGCCTTGAGGTGTCTGTGTGAGAAAGTCGGCGAGAGCTTCAGTTACCCATCCGGCCGCCGAATGAGATTCTTCAGAAGTGCTCTCAGCCGTCGCAACTTGTGCCTCAATGCGGGTACCGAGCGCGGCGAGCTTCACTAGGTCCCCGTAACTGGCGCCCTTCACGCTCATGTGTGAGGACAGGAGCACCCCATCACGACTTAGCAGCTGGCCACGAACCTCGCCATCGAATTCGGGCATTCGCTTGGGCAGGGAGCTTACCTGAACCGTTGCGTTTCGCGTGACGAGATGATCCGGCAGGTAGGCATGGACTGACCGGGCAAACTCGTCTCTGTCCTTCACGGGAGGAAAGGCATTGACCTTCGCCGCATCCGCGAGTTTTTTCATATGCCAGTTCGTGAGCCCAAACCGGAAGAACTGAAGAGCCTGCTTGGCAGCGTCGCCTTGATTCGCGGAATCGGTCGCTGTGACCTGCAAGCTGTGCCGACGACGCAGAAGAACCGGTTTGCCGCAGTGGGAAACTCGGTAACCAGTCCGCAGCAGACGCAGGAAGAAGTTGTTGTCGACGCCACTGGTCAGGGTTTCGTCGTAGCGAATCGTGCGCATGACGTCGGTCCGAAGGAGCCAGGTACCGTGACCCGGCGCTCCGCCCTTCTGGGCAGCCTGCGCCACGCTCGGAACATTCGAGATGATGACCTGGAGTTCGCCCGTTTCGTCATCGAAATTGATGAAGGAACCGGTGGACCCCACGTACTCTGCAGTGACTGCCGCAAGCTGCCATTCGAGCCGCTGTGGCGGCATCAGGTCGTCGTCATCCATGACGGCCGTGTAGTAGCCCTGGCCTTGATCCAGAGCAAAGTTTCGGGCGGCGGAGATGCCCGCGGCCTCGCGGCGGAAGTAGCGAATTCGCTCATCACCAAAGGATTGGGCAACGGCCCGCGTGGAGTCGTCCTCGGAACCATCGTCAACGATGATGATCTCGAAGTCTTGAACCGTTTGAATCAAGACGGATTGAATCGCCTCGCGCAGGAGATCGGCGCGGTCCTTCGTGGCGAACACCACGCTGACCAACGGCGGCGTGTTCTCAGGCTTGAACTTCCACCCGGTCGTGTTTCTCGTGTAGGTCTTGTCGTTGTAGACGACATCTTTGTTGTAGGCGACCGCGGCGCGGCCCGCCTCTGTCTGATCGACAACGCTTCGCGTGGGGACATGCCACATGTGGTACATGCGCACGTCGGGGTCGTCCACCCAAACCGTGCGGTAGCCAGCCCTGCGGGCGCGCTGGGCAAAGTCAAGGTCTTCGCCCCCGTAGGTGTGAAGGCGCTCATCGAACCCTCGGATGGCCGCGAACCCCTCGGCGGAGATCGCCATCATGCCGCCCATGCCCCAGCGAGGTCGAAGGCGCCCGACAATCTCCAACTCGTTCCAGTCGACCTCCGGGTGTGCTTCGAAGTAATCGTCACCCATGCTTTCTGGCAAGTCGCGGCACTGCAGGAAGAGCGCGCACTGCTCAGCCTCTTGCGCGGTCTCGACGATGCGTCGAATCGACTTGGGGGAGAAGAGCATGTCGGCATCGGTTGAGATCAGCACCTTTCCCTCCGCGACGGCGAACCCGGCGTTCAGGGCGCGCGAACGCGACCAGTCGGGGTCTCCGGGCGTAAACACATGCTTAGCGCCGAGCTCTTGGGCAACGACCTCCGTTGGCCTGGGGTCCTGGCTGCCGTAGTCTGAGATGATCACCTCTCCGGCGATACCGTCAAACGCGGCCACGATGCTTTGTGCCGAGCGGCGGATGCGTTCGGCTCCCCAGTCTCGGAATCCAATGACGACCGAAACGTCGAGAGTGCTCATATCAGTTCTCCTCCGGGAAGATCACTGCCGGGCGGCCAAGGAATGACGTGTCCAATGCGACGTTGAGGAAAGCCTCGACCGCGGGGGCAGCGCTGCGGTCCCATTCGCGAATCCCCAGCACGAGTCGCTGCGTTCCCGCGGGCATCTTGAAGCTGTGCAGCTTGAGGATCGCTACATTGCTGTCTTGAGGCAATTCAAAAGGCGGCAAGTACTCGAAGACTGAGTTGAGCGACGCGGACCAGTGCAAGCCCCGTGGCGAGTCCTCGAGGGACGCGATGCGTTGAGTGGCCCCGTCGAACTCGAATGTTGCGATATACGCCTTGGCCGCGATGGACTTCGTGACGCGGAGGACGGGCGCGACCTCTAAGCCGTCCTCAGGGATTGAGAACGTGAACGAAATGGCCACAGGCAGATCCTTTCCGCAGTTTCGACCTCGGGACAGTAGATGAATCGTAACGTGGCCACGTATTGATGGCTCACGCGCAACAACGGCATCACGGTAGTGGCGTGACGTTTCATGACGGTTAACTATTGAATTTTGACAACGAAGTCAAAGCTGCACCCCTCCGTGGCCAGCTGCCTGACCACCGAATATCGCCTCCAATGATCCGCTACGTGGGGAAGGCCGCTTGCTGACGGCAGGACGGGATTCGCAACCCGCGAGTTTCAAGGCATCGGTACAATCGGCCGAAGTTGCAAGGCCGCGGCGGCCAACGCGCTGGAGGGGAAAACGCATGCATTCGGACGAACGACGATCGCGGGACCACATCGAGGCCCTCCGGACAGCGGAGCTCATTTCGGACCCAATTGCGGTTGTCGCTCGCCTCGTAGCGCTGGAGGAGCGTCATGACCGTGACAAGAAAAACCTTGCGAAGGCCGAGGGCGAACTTTCGCGGCTAAAGAAGGCTGCACAGGAGCGCGACAAGCTCGCGAAGGAGCTGAAGCAGCTGCAGAAGCAGCGTGACCGGCTGAAAGTCGACCTCGTTCGTGCAAACGGGTCACTCGACGCATACCGTCGCGAGACGGCACGGCTGAAGGAAGACCTCAAGCGTGTACGTGGGTCTCGCGCCATGCAGGTTGGGCGCTCCGTCTTGTGGCCCGCGGCCGCTGCGAAGAAGTTGCTCCAGCCGACTGAGCGACTTGAGGCTACCGGGCCGTCGGCTGGAAGTGATGCAGCCGCGGCTGAATTGAGCGGTGATGAGACGCTGGCATCGGCGGCGGAAAACGCCGCCGCAGGAGGACCGTCGGAATCAATCGTCTCGACTCCCAAAGCAGTTCCGGTGAGCCAGCGTTCGATCGAACAGCTCTTGGAAGAATTTGCAGCCGAGCCCAACGCTGAGAGCTTGTCTCGAGTCATCAACCGACAGTGGTACCAGCTTGGTTTGATACACGAGCCCGCCGCCCTTATCGACCGCCACCCGGAGATCGTCGAGAAGTTCACTCCCCAGTATTCGCGCCTCGTTAAGCAAATCCAGGGATACGAACGCATCGAGTCGAACGCGGCGACGATCCCGGCGCGAGCGCCGGGCATCGCCTATTCTGCGGAGCCTGGCCGGATCATGTATTGCGTCCACTCGACGCCGGCGTTCAACTCGAACGGCTACTCGACACGCACTCGCGGTGTTGCCGCGGGCCTTCGAGACGCTGGGCACGATGTCACCGTCGTGGCGCGTGCCGGCTACCCGTGGGACGGGGGGGCGGATGTTGAGGAGCCAAGCCAAGAACGCACCGTTTGTGTGGTTGGCGATGTCGAGTACGTGCATCTGCCAGGACCGGGTCTCGGCAGCACCGCGATTGACCACTACATTCTTGCGGCGGCCGATGCGTTCGTTCGCGAAGCGCGTCTTCAACGCCCCTCGATCATTCACTCGGCTTCGAACTTCCGCACCGCCCTCGCGGCGTTGATCGCGGCCCGTCGACTCGGCGTCCCCTTCGTGTATGAAGTACGTGGGCTTTGGGAAATCACCGAGGCAGCCGAGAAGCCCGGCTGGGAAAACACGGAGCGATACAAGAGCATGGAGCGGCTCGAAACGCTCGTCGCCAGCGAGGCAGACTCGGTACTGGTGATCACGACGCAGGTTGCCGATGAACTCGAACGCCGCGGCGTCGACCGAACCAAGATGATCCTTGCTACCAACGCCGTGGACACAAATCAGTTCGTGCCGCTGCCAAAGGACGAGGCGTATGCGGCCAGCCACAAGATCCGCACCGACGTGCCGGTGCTGGGTTTCGCCGGCAGCATCGTCCCGTATGAGGGGCTCTCCCTGCTTGTGGAAGCGTCGGCCAAGCTCGCCGAACGCGGCATCGAGCATCAAGTGGCCATCGCCGGGTCCGGCGACACCACGAAGGGCCTCAAACGACAGCGAGAAGAACTCGGGCTCACGACCGTAACCTTCCTCGGGCGTCTGCCGATGGAAGAGATGCCGCGACTCATCAGCACCTTTGACATCATGCCGCTGCCACGCGTCTCCTCGGCGGTGACCGAGCTCGTGTCGCCGCTGAAGCCGCTTGAAGCGTTCAGTTCCGCCAAGGCCGTCGTGTTCTCCGACGTCGCGCCGCATCTTGACATCGCGGGGCCCGACGAGGCTCGCGGCCTCGTGTTCCCGGCCGGCGACGGGTCGGCGCTCGCGGACCAGCTGCAGCGCCTGATCGAAGACCCGGAGCTGCGCGCCGACCTCGGCCGTAAGGCGCGCTTGTGGACCATCGACGAGCGAACCTGGGCGGGCCTCGGGCACAAGGTCGCGGGCGCCTACGAGTTCGCCCGCGCCCGCCATGCCGAGGCGCTGCCCGCCCCGCGCACGCTGAGGTCGCTTCGCGTCGGCCTCGTCGCCGACGAGTTCACCTCGGCGACCCTCGCCGCCTCAATGCAGGTCACCCCGATCGACCGCGACCGCTGGCGTGAGCAGCTCGCGTCGGCCGATGCGTTCGACCTCGTGTTCATCGAGTCGGCCTGGGCCGGCAACGAAGGGCAGTGGACTCGTGGTGTTGGGCACTACGGCGAGCAGGAGAACGCTGACCTCTACGGCGCGCTCGAGCGCTGCCGCGAGCTCGGCATCCCTACCGTCTTCTGGAACAAGGAAGACCCGGTGCACTTCGCCCGGTTCCGTGAGACGGCCGCCCGCTGCGACCACGTCTTCACGACCGACGCGAACATGATCGTGCCCTATCTCGAGACGCCCGGCGCCGTCACGAAGACGGCCTCGGCGCTGCCGTTCTACGCGCAGCCCGCGATCCACAACCCGCTGCCCGCGCGCACTGAGTACGACCCCACCGCCGCGTACGCTGGCACCTACTACGGCGACCGCTACTCCGAACGCTCGCACCAGCTGCAGCGCCTGCTCAACGCCGCAACGAGCGTGGGCCTCGCGATCTACGACCGGCAACTCGCGTTCCCCGATTCGCCCTACAAGTTCCCCGACGACCTGCAGGAGTTCGTGCGCGGCCACCTGCCCTACGACCAGGTCATCGACTCATACAAGTCGCACCTCGTGCAGCTCAACGTGAACTCGGTGACCGAATCGCCTTCGATGTTCTCGCGCCGCGTGGTCGAGGTCGCCGGCTGTGGTGGCGTCGTGCTCTCGGGCCCGGGCCGCGGCATCACCGAAACCTTCGGCGGCGTGATCCCCGCCACGAACGACAACGCGACATGGCGCGCGCTGCTGCAAAACTGGAGCACCCACCCCGAGGAGCGCGTGCGCGAGGCCTGGTTCCAGATGCGTGCCGTCTACCGAGCCCACACCGTCGACACCGCGCTCGTGCTGCTCGCGCGCACCGCGGGCATCCCCGTGGCTGCCCGAGTCGGGGCCAGCTATGGGCTCGCGTTCGACGCGAGCGACGAGGCCGTGCTTGACAGCGTCGCGCGTCAGTCAGTGCTGCCGAGCGAGGTGTTCGTGAGCGACGGCTTCGGTGCCGCGAGTGAGCGCCTCTCGCCCCTGGGTGTGCGCGTGCGGGGCACCGCCGCGATTGAGCAGTCACAGTCTGACTGGCTCGGCCAGGTGTCGGCGCCCGTCGGCCGCACGCACTTCGAGGATCTCCTGCTGCCGACCCGCTTCGGCGACTGGAACCGCATCACCTTCCGCACGGCGACGGCCGACGACGTGGGCGTCGCACTCGCGACGCCGACGGATGCGCCGAACGGCACCGAGGGGCTCGTACGTCGCGACCTGGTCGAGTTCAGCCACGGGCTCGAACGCGCGCTGAACACCCGCCCGGTGACTGGCGTCGAGCTCCTGTTCCCGCCGGCGGAGCCGGTGTATACGCTGCCGCTCGACGAGGTTGAGGCCGAGGTGCCGAGCGAGGAAAACGCGAGCAAGAGCATCCTGGTCGCCGGCCACGACCTGAAGTTCGCGCGCACTCTCATCGAGACGCTCGAGACGGCCGGGCACACGATTCTGCTCGACGAGTGGGAGAGCCACACGAAGCACGACGCCGAGCGCTCCGAGGAGCTGCTCGAGCGCGCCGACATCGTGTTCTGCGAGTGGGGGCTTGGCAACGCCGAGTGGTACTCGAAGCGCGTAAAGCCGCACCAGCGGCTCGTCGTTCGCGTCCACTCGCAGGAGCTGCGCCGGCCGCACCTGCGCGCGATTACGCACAAGAACGTCGACGAGTACATCTTCGTCGGCGAGCTCATTCGCCGTGCAGCGATCGAGAGCCACGGCGTGCCGCAGAAGAAGACGCGGGTGATTCCGAACCCCGTTGACGTCACGTCGCTGCATCTGCCGAAGCACGAGGGCGCCGAGCATACGCTCGGTCTCGTCGGCATCGTCGCGCAACCGAAGCGACTCGACCGGGCCCTTGACCTGCTCGAGCGCCTGCTCGAGGTCGACGGCAGCTACAAGCTGCGCATCAAGGGCAAGCAGCCCGCCGACTACCCGTGGATGCTCAACCGCCCCGACGAGATGGCGTACTACGACGTGCAGTATGCGCGCATCGACGCGATCAACGCGAAGCACGAGGGCGCCGTCGTCTTCGACGGCTTTGGGCCCGACATGGAGGAGTGGTACCGCAATATCGGCGTCGCTGTGTCGGTGAGCGACTTCGAGTCGTTCCACCTGACGATTCCCGACGGCGCCGCTTCCGGTGCGCTCCCGTCCTCGATTGACTGGCCGGGTGCGGATCTCATCTATCCTCGAGAGTGGATCAGCGCGACCGTCGAGGAGATGGCGCAGCGGGTGCTTTCAGCGAAGAGCAACCCGGCCCAGCTCGCGGCGATGGTGCAGGAGCGGTTTGGCGCTGACGTTGTTCTGGCTGAGCTAGCGGAAGCGATCTCGCCTTCCGCAAAGGAGTAGGAATGACGATTGCAACACCTCAGTGGGATACCCGGCATGACGCCGAGGTAGTCCAGTGGGCAGACCTGTCGCTGTTTTCGCCGAACGGGAAGCGTGGCCACTACGTCTTCGCGCCGGATCGGTCGCGAGCTGAGAAGCGGCCCCTGCATGCGCTGTACCAGCCCGGTACTTCCGATGTACTGGCCGTAGTGCTGCACGGAGCGATCAATCGCGAGAAATATACGATTCCTCGGTTTGAGTGGCTTGGCACGTTGAAGAACCGCAAGGAACACGTGCTCTATGTCGGCGACTCGACGCTCGGCCTCGCGGCCGACCTGCAGATCGGTTGGTACATCGGCACCCGTGAGTCGGATGAACTCGCTCGCGTCGTTCGCCTGGCCACGCAGCTGCGCGCCAAGCTCGGCCTCGCTCGGGTGCTGTTCATGGGCGGCTCGGCAGGCGGCTTCGCGTCACTCATGGCGTCGTCGCATGTGCCCGGTTCACGCGCACTTTCGTTCAACCCGCAGGTGACGATCTCGGAATACTACCCGCGCTTCGTCAAGCGCTTCATGCAGGTCGCGCTGCCGAGCTTCGCCGGCTTCGAGGATGCTCGCGCCGCGATGCCCGGGCGGCTGTCGGTCCTCGACGTCGTCACCTCGACGACGCAGATGCGCAACCGTGCGCTCATCGTGCAGAACAGTGGTGACACGTTCCACATGGAGAACCACCTTGGGCACCTCGCGACTCAGCTCGACCTGCCACTCGAGAGTACGGTGAGTGCCGACAGCGGCATGGAGTTCGACATCCGCTACTTCGGCGACGGCCACAGCATGCCGTACCGGCACGTACTGACGAAATACCTCGACCTCACCCTCGAGCGCTGGGACGACGAGCGGGTCGTGCGCGCAGGTGACACGTTCGACGCAGAGCAGCGTTAAGCAGCATTTGGTTAGGAATCCGCGATGAATGAACCCGCCTCGACGCTCATCCTGCTTGAGACGATCTTTTGTGACTACGAGAACGACCCCGAGATTCTCTCGTCCTATTTCGAACGATTTCAACTGACGCTCGAGTCGCTGTCGAAGCAGCAGGTGCCAGCTCAGGCCGAACTGTCCGTGGTGGTCTATGTCTCCCGTGACAAGGGCACCTGGATCGAGAAGGTGCAGGGTGAAATTGACCGGTGGCGGGACATTCGGGATGCACGCGTCGCGATCAAGATTCATACCTACGACCACCCCGAGATCGGCTACCCCGAAGGCGACCAGGATCGCGTGGACTGGCAGAAGAACCCGAGTAAGCATGCACCGTACCGGGAACAGCTGTTCACGTCGTCGTGCAAGGCCGTCGATTTCAGCGCGTACGACCGGCTGATCCGCGTCACGCTGGATGACGATGATGTCTGGCTGCCCTGGCACACCACGACGCTGGTGACTGTCGCGCAAGCGGCGAGGTCGAACGAGCGGATTGCGCACCAAGATGACTTGGCGCTCGGGCTGCTCGACGTCAATATCGCCTACATCGGTGATGACGAGGTCGAGGTGCGCACCGTTGCTCTCGAGCGGACCCTCACCGGCGACAAGTTCTACGTCATCGACGATCCGGGTTCACGGGATGACCTAGCGAGGCGGTCGGCATGGTCAATCCCGGAGGTCATGGACAAGGATCAGAAGCGCAGGATGGCCCGCCATGGGGTCGGTCTATATGCGGTGCGCAACTACGGAGCCGGGTTCGTCTATATGAGATGGGGACAAAACCTGTCACGACAGAGGAAGGACGGGTTCCAAATTGTAGGGCTGGGTAGCCAGACTTTGGCGGCACCTCAAGACGTCCTCGAACTCAGCCGGAACCAGATACCGACCGATGAATCATCCGGCCTCTGGTTCGGTATTCTCCCCGGCAGGCTCAAAGTTGACGCGAAACGACATGGTCGCCAAGTTCACGCTTCCACGAACTTCGATGATGTTAGAAAGACCGGTTCGCAACTTGCGCTTCAACTCATGCGCGGCGGCAAACGTATTGATGTGCGTGCCTACGGCTCGTCTGCGAACACGGTGTTTGAAAATGTGCCGCCAGGAGTAACGGTCCAGGCGTTCATCCGTCGAGACGGCGCGATCATAGGGAGAGCGACCTCGCGGGAGGTTTGAGTCTAGTGGCTTATTGGGTTGATATTGCAAAACGCAACAATTTGCCCCGGCTGGCGCAAAATTGTTCTACACATTTCTTAAGGGGCTCATCGCAATCGA
>NZ_JACXJG010000001.1:0-93361 GCF_014904065.1 Gulosibacter sediminis
ACCGACCCCGCTGCCCGAGACGGTCGGGCGCGGCTGGTAACGCGGGGGAGGGCTCTGCCTGCCCCCACGCGTCCTCAGGCCCGGGCGCTAGGTACCCCGCCGCCTACACGTACGTCAACAAGACAGCGAGCTCGCAATCGTCGCTACCCTAGGCTCGCTGCTCGCTGCCGCATGCCCGTTGCCCGCAGCGCACTCGGTGAGGCGATTGGACGTGCGTCGTCGTGCGCCGATACAACAAAGTCGCGGGGCATCCACTACTGGATACCCCGCGACTTCACCAACGTCGGGATGACAGGATTTGAANCCAACCAGGTCGGCAACTCGTCAATACTACCCCAAATTGGGGGGCCGTCCAATCACGCGATTCGCGGCGAGCGGCACGCGCAATGCCCGCCAATCACGTGATTCGTGACACGTGGCAGCACCTAGTTGCGCGCGGTCAGCGTGATGAGCGAGGCCTCCGGCGGACAAAACGTGCGGTACGGCGCGTAGATCGACGTGCCGAGTCCGCGCGACACGTGCAGCGGCACGGTCCGGCCACCGGCCGTCCAGTCCGAAACGCCACCGGCCTGGTCCTTCGGCAGGTCGCAGTTCGCGATGATCGCGCGCCGACCCGGGAAGCAGACCTGCCCACCGTGGGTGTGGCCGGCGAAGATCGCCGCGACGTCGGTGTCCTCGACATAGCGATTGAGAATGCGCTGGTACGGAGCATGCACGAGCCCGAGCGTGACATCCCACTCGCCGCCGCGGCGGGCGAGCCGCTCGAGGTCGGCGAGCGCCGCATCCGGCTTGTCGAGGTGGATGTGCGGGTCGTCGACGCCAACCGCGCGGATGCGCATCCCGCCCGCCCGCACGATCGCGGCCGAGTTCGTGAGGTCGACCCATCCGAGGTCATCAAACAGCAGCTGACGCAGGCCGGCCTCATCGAGGTCGGGCTGGCGCTCGACCTTGATCTTCTTGCCAGTGAAGTAGGTGAACGGGTTCTTGAAGATCGGCCCGTAGTAGTCGTTCGAGCCGAACACGCTGAGCCCAGGCACGCCGCGGAACGGCTCGAGCATCTCGGCGATGCCAGCGAGGCCGTCACGGTGGCCGTAGTTGTCGCCCGTCGCAATGACGAGGTCGGGCTCGTGCTTCGCGAGGCCACGCACGAAGCGCTGCTTCTTGCGCTGTCCGGGCGCGAAGTGGAAGTCGGCGAGGTGCAGCACCTTCACCGGCGTCGAGCCCGCAGGCAGCACCGGCAACTCGTAGCGACGCAGCGTAAATCGGCGGCGCTCGATGGCCGCAGCCCAGGCAACGAAACCGAGGCCGCCCGCAATCAGCGTGGCGGCCCCGGTCCCGAGAAGACGCGTGATGCGCACCTTAGTCTTCGGCCTGAATGGTCACGGTGTCGTCGGGTCCGACGATCTCACCGGCGGCGGGCGAGGTGCTCTTGACGGGCTTGTCCTTCGACCCCTGCCACTGGAACTGCGTGCCTTGGTCGCCGAGCCCCGCCGCCGAAAGCGCATCCACTGCCTCGTCATAGGACTTGCCGACGATGTCTGGCATCGCGATGCCGTCCGTCGAATCGCTGCCACCGCTCGACGGGCTGATGGTCACGCTTGAACCCTCTTGCGCGCTCGTGTTCGCGGAAGGGTTCGTGCGTGCGACGGTGCCTGAGGCCTCCTCGGAGGCGACCGAGTCGCCCACCGTCACGGTGAAGCCCGCCGATTCGAGCGCCGAGGTGGCCGCATCGACCGACATCCCCACGACATTCGGCACGGTCACGTTCTCGCGCTGGACGGCGTCGCCGGTGGGTGCCGGGAACGTCTCCGCACCGTACTTCGTGATGCCCGCGGCGAGGATCGGGCGGGCGACCTCGTGACGTGTCCAACCCTGGCCAATTTTACGCATCGACGCGAGCCGGCCATCGATCCGCTCGACGTTGCCGTTCCAGACGGCGAGCGAGAAACCGGAGCTGGCCGCGACCATCCAGGTGTACGCGGCACCGTCACCGTCGCCGATCGTGCCACCGGTGGTACCGGTCTTACCGATGATCTCTGAGGTGATGCCCGGGTTCGAGGCGCTACCCGAACCGGCCGACATCACGGTCTTCATCGCCACGGCCATGGCGTGCGCGACGTTTTCATCGATCGCCTGGGTGCAGTTGCTCGATGGCGGATCGATCTCGGTGCCGTCGCGCAGCGAGATGCTCTTGATCGCGATGGGGCTGCAGGACTCGCCATTGTTCGCGATCGCGGCGAACGCCGTGGCGAGCGACAGCGGCGCAACGTTGTTGCTGCCTGAACCGATGATGTCCGAGGAGTTTGTCTCGAGCGGCGTGCCGTTGGCGTTGTGTACGCCGAGCGCCTCCGCAATGTCGGCGGTGGTGCACTGGTCGAGCTTCTCGGCCATCGCGAGGAAGCCGGTGTTGATCGAGTCCTGCGTCGCCTGCAGCGCGTTGATATTGCCGAAATTCGCCCCCGCGTCGTTGCCCGGCCCGTAGGCCTCGTTACTGCCCGGTCGGTCGCACGACTGGTAGAAGGGGCCATATTTGCGGTCGGCCGCGTTGAAGCTCTCGTAGAGCGAATGGCCGGATTGCAGCCAGTTCGCCAAGGTGAAGACCTTGTAGGTCGACCCGGGCGGGAAGCCCGCGGAGTTGCCGTAGTCGTAGTCCGTGTTGAAGTTGATCGACGTCAGCGCGGGATTATCCTTCGCCGCATCTGTCCCGTCGTATTCGGTGTTCTGCTGCATGACCAGTACGTGACCGGTGCCCGGCTGCACCGCCACGGCCGAGCCGCCGAACTTCAGGCCCTCCATCGCGGCGGGGAAGTTGGCGCGGATCGCGTCGGTCGCCGTCTGCTGCAGGGCGAGGTCGATCGTGGTGTCGATCTGGTAGCCCTTGGTCTGGAACGCGAAGCGGCGCTCGTCGTACGTCGCGCCGAAGGCCGGGTCGTTGAGCACGACCTTCTCGACGTAGTCGCAGAAGTACTGCGCGTTGTACTGCGCGTTCATGCAGCCCTGCTGGCTCGGCGTGATGTTCGGCGTGATCTCCTCCGCCTTCGCCTCGTCGTATTCGGCCTGCGTGATCGCACCCTCGTCGAGCATCCGGCCGAGCACGTAGTTGCGTCGGTTCGTGCTCGCGTCGATGTTGTCGGGGTTGTCGATGCGGAACGCGTTCGGGTTCTGCACGGTGCCGACCAGCGTGGCCGACTCCGAGAGCGTCAGGTCCTTCGCTGGCTTCCCGAAGTAGTACTGCGCGGCCGCCTCGATGCCGTAGATCTGGCCGCCGAAGAGGGCGATGTTCAGGTAGCCCTGGAGGATCTCCTCCTTCGAGAACTGCTGCTCGACGCCGATCGCGAGGCGCATCTCCTGAAGCTTGCGGCCCATCGAGATCTCGGTGGCGNGTCGAGGATGGCCTCGGCCGCCTGCACGCGCTGGTTGCGCACGTACTGCATCGTGATCGTCGACGCGCCACCACCGTCGTCGCCGATCAAGCCGACAAGGAGGGCACGAGTCGCCGAGATGACGTCGACACCGCCGTGCTCGTAGAAGCGCGGGTCCTCCGTCGAGACCGCGGCCTCGGCGACGTACGGCGAGATGTCGTCAAGCGCCACCTCGACGCGGTTCTGCGAGTAGAACTCGGCGAACTTGACGCGCTCGCCGTTCAAGTCACCGTAGAGCTCGGTCTTCTGCTGCAGTGGCTGGATCTCGAGGTAGTCGGGAAGCGATTCGAACAGCGTGATTGACGAGTTCGCCGCAACACCGGCAACGGCAATGAGCGGGGTCACGAGAGCCGCAACCAACACGCCCGCGATACCGCTCATCCCAAGAAGGCCGAGAATTGTCGCAACGACGTTGCGTTTCGGCGCAGTGGAGGAGTTGTTAGGCATGCCAACTAGGGTAATTGGAAACGTGTAATTGCGGGCGGTGCGTTCAGAAAACTGGCTCCCGCCCCACGGCACTCTCGCCCGCAAACACGGGCGAATCTCATTGCCAGAACCAAATCGACGGAGGGCCATGACCATGACCAACTGGGAGTACTTCATCACGCCGCTGCCTCTGCACACGCCGGGTGCAATCCTCAACAACTGGGGCAAGCAGGGCTGGGAACTCGTGCAGATCGTCACGAACGAGCAGGGTGGCTCCGTCGCCTACATGAAGCGTCCGCTCGCCCACGACGCGACCGCCTAAGCCGCACCCCTACGAAGGAGAACCCAGATGAGCCGTGTTGAATCCGCCCTGCGCGAACTTGGCCTGACCCTGCCCACCGTCGCCGCCCCGGCCGGCGACTACGTGCCCGCCCTCGTCGACCGCGGCACGGTCTACACCTCGGGCCAGCTGCCGTTCGTCGACGGCACCCTCAAAGCGACCGGCCACGTCGGCGCCGAAGTCACCGTCGAAGAGGCGCAGGAGCTCGCCGAGCTGTCGGCACTCGGCGCCCTCGCAGCGATCAAGCAGCAGATCGGCGACCTCGACCGCGTCACCCGCGTGCTCAAGGTCACGGTGTTCGTGAACTCGACCGCCGACTTCACGCAGCAGCCGCAGGTCGCGAACGGCGCATCCGGCCTGCTCGGCAAGGCGTTCGGCGAGCGCGGCCGCCACACCCGCTCGGCCGTCGGCGTCGCGGCCCTGCCGCTCAACTCGCCGGTCGAGCTCGAGGTGACGGTCGCGTTCGAGTAGGCGCGCGCATCCGCTCGTAACCACGCGCAACAACAACAAAAGGCCTCGGCGGTGTCGGAGACGACACCGCCGAGGCGTTTTTCTTGCTGTGGACTAGTCCTGCGCGCCGGCCGCGACGTTGTCGGNATCGACGCCATCACGTTCGCGTCGGTGAGCGTCGTCGTGTCGCCGACGGTGCGCCCCTCGGCGACGTCCTTGAGCAGCCGGCGCATGATCTTGCCCGAGCGCGTCTTCGGCAGTTCGTCGACGACGAACACCTGCCGCGGGCGGGCGATGGCGCCGATGCGTTCGGCGACGAACTTGCGCAGCTCCTCGGGCACGTCGGCCTTCGCGATCGCGTCGGCCTGCGAACGCTTGAGCACCGCGAAAGCCACGACGGCCTGGCCCTTCACCTCGTCGGCCGCGCCGACGACCGCCGACTCGGCGACGAAGGGATGCTCGACCAGGGTCGACTCGATCTCGGTGGTGGAGAGGCGGTGGCCCGACACGTTCATGACGTCGTCGACGCGGCCGAGCAGCCACAGGTCGCCGTCGAGGTCGACGCCCGCGCCATCGCCAGCGAAGTAGCGGCCCGGGAACTGCGACCAGTAGGTCTCCTTGAAGCGCTCGTCGTCGCCCCAGATGCCGCGGGCCATCGAGGGCCACGGCTCGGTGATCGTGAGCAGGCCCATCTCGCCCGGGTTGACGCGGTTGCCGGCCTCATCGACGACCTCGACGACTACACCGGGAACCGGCTTCTGCGCCGAACCCGCCTTGAGCGCATCCTGCGTCGGAATCGGCGCGATCATGTGTGCGCCCGTTTCGGTCTGCCACCANTGTGTCGACGATCGGGGTCTTGCCCGAGCCGATGACGTCGCGGAACCACTCCCAGGCCTCGGGGTTGATCGGCTCGCCCACCGAGCCGAGCAGGCGCAGCGACGAGAGGTCGTGGCGCAGCGGAATCTCGCGTCCGGTCTTCATGAACCCACGGATCGCGGTCGGCGCCGTGTAGAAAATCGTCACCTTGTAGTTCTCGATGATCTCGAACCAGCGGTCGAGCGACGGATAGTCGTTCGTGCCCTCGTACATCACCTGGGTCGCGCCGGCGAGCAGCGGGCCATAGATGAGGTAGCTGTGGCCGGTGACCCAGCCGATGTCGGCGCTGAGCCAGTACATGTCGTCGTCGCGTAGGTCGAACATCGTGCGGAACGTGAGGTTGACCTGGGTGAGGTAGCCGCCCGTCGCGTGCCAGAGGCCCTTCGGCTTGCCGGTCGTACCCGAGGTGTAGAGGATGAACAGCGGGTGCTCGGCGTCGAAGGCCTCGGCCTCGTGCACGGCGGGCTGGTCGGCGACCGCCTCGTGCCACCAGAGGTCACGGCCCTCGACCATCTCGACGTCGTACTCGGGGCGCTTCACGACGAGCACGTGCTCGACGGTGTGGCCCGGAGCCTTGAGGGCCTCATCGACGGTGGGCTTGAGTGGGAATACCTTGCCCTTGCGGTTCGACCCGTTCGCGGTGATGATCAGCTTCGCGTCGGCGTCATCGGCGCGCTGGCGGATGGCGTCGGACGAGAAACCCGCGAAGATCACCGAGTGGATCGCGCCGATGCGCGCGCAGGCGAGCAGCGCGACGACGGCCTCAGGAATCATCGGCAGGTAGATGNGCGACCACGTCGCCCTTCTTGATGCCGAGCGAGAGCAGCATGTTGGCCGCCTGCTGCACCTCGCGGTGAAGGTCGTTGTAGGTGATGGCGCGCTTGTCGCCGGGCTCGCCCTCCCAGTGGATCGCGACGCGGTCGCCGTTGCCGGCTTCGACGTGGCGGTCGACCGCGTTGACCGTGGCGTTGATCTTGCCATCGGCGAACCAGCGGGCGCGGGGCGCATCGCTCCAGTCGAGCACCTCTGTGAACTCCTGACCCCATGTGAGTTCGCGCGCCTGATCGGCCCAGAACCCGAGCCGGTCTGCCTCCGCTCGATCGCGGAGGTCGGTGGGGACCTTCGTGCCCGCAATGAAGTCCTCGCTCGGCGGGAACGTTTCAATCGGGTTGACGAGCTTCTCGATCTTGTCGTCGCTGGCAGCAACCATAGGAACCTCACTTCGTTGTGATGCGGAATCTCCACGCGAAGTCTATGCCTCGGGTTTCGGGGCGCGCTCGGCTTACCAACTTTGGTAGGTAGTTGCACGGCGCGTCGCAACGCCTCCCGCTCGGACGGTGGATGCGCGGCTCTCCACAGGCGTATGGGCTCGGCAAGCGCACGGCTCGCCAGCCGAGCATCCTGGGGCGCATGCAACGCACTTCGTTTGATGCCTACGACGCCGGCGACCCCGAGCCCTTCGTGCTGCAGCGCGCCGCGGACCGCCCCGCGCAGGTGCAGCTCGTGTCCCGGCCCGGGCGCCCCGACGAGGCCCGCCCGCGGCGGGAGCTGACGCGCGGCCAGGCCGAGGCATTCGGCCCGCTTGCTGGCTACGTTGCCGACGGCGAGGTGACCGACCTCTTCGTGAACGGCATGACCGGCCTGTGGGTCGACCGCGGCTCGGGCGCCGAGCTCGACCGCTCGTGGAAGGCCCCCGGAGAGCGGGCCCTGCGCGAACTCGCGACCCGCATCATCGCAGCGGGTGGCCGGCACCTCGATGAGGCGGCGCCGACCGTCGACGTGCGTATTGGCGCGGGTATTCGCGTGCATGCGGTGCTGCCGCCGGTGTCGACGACCGGCACGCTGCTCTCGATTCGCGCGCCCCGGGCGACACGTCTCAGCCTCGACGACCTCGCCGCGGCCGGCTTTTTCTATGATGACGCCGAAGAGATTGTGCGCCGCGCACTCGCCGACCGTGCGAACATCCTCGTCACCGGAGCGGGCGGCTCGGGCAAGACGACCCTGCTCGGCGCGATGCTCGGTGAGGCGCCGAAGGATGAGCGGCTCGTGGTGATCGAGGACGTCGCCGAGCTGCGCATCCGGCACCCGCACGTCGTGCAGATGGAGGCGCGGCAGGCGAACGTCGAGGGCGCCGGCGAGGTCACGCTCGAGCGGCTCGTGCGCGAAGCCCTGCGCATGCGCCCCGATCGGCTCGTGCTCGGCGAGTGCCGCGGAGCCGAGCTGCGCGAGCTGCTCGCTGCGTTGAACACCGGTCACGACGGCGGTGCCGGCACCCTGCACGCGAACTCGCTCGCCGATGTGCCCGCGCGACTCGAGGCCCTCGGAGCGCTCGCCGGCATGTCACAGGAGGCCGTGGCGCGGCAGACCGTCTCGGCGCTCGACCTCGTGATGCACATCGAGCGCGATCGCGGCTTGCGGCAGCTCGTCGACATGGGCGAGTTCGGGCTCGACGACCACGGGCGGCTGCGCGTCACGAGCGTGCGCACCGGCAAGCGGCTGGAGCGATCGGGTGGCTAAGCGGCACGAATCCGAGCACACCGCGGCCGTGGTCGAGCGGCTCGCGACGCTGCTCGGCGGCGGGGTCGTGCCCGACTCTGCCTGGCAGCGGGTGGCGCAGGCTGATGCCCTTGAGCAGGCGCCCGAGGGGAAGCGACGGCGCCGCGCGCCAGAGACGACGATCGCGCGGCTCGCGCGCGAGGTGGGCGGCGGCAGCGACGCCGGGATGCTGCTGCAGGGGCATCCCGATGCGACGTGGCGGGCCCTCGGCGTGACCTGGGCGCTCGCGAATCGCACCGGTGCTCCGCTCGCGCAGTCGCTGCGGCAGCTCGCGAATGGCTTTCGCGATCTCGGACAGTCGGCCCGCGACGTACAGGTCGCGCTGGCCGGCCCCGCATCCGCGTCGCGCATCGTCATGCTGCTGCCCGTCGTCGGCCTCGTGCTCGGAGCCATGCTCGGGTTCGACACGCTCGGTGTGCTCACGGGCAGCGCGCTCGGCTTCGGCTGCCTCGCTGTCGGCGGGGTGCTCATGCTCATCGGCTGGCTCTGGAACCGCCGCATGATCGCGAAGGCGACGCAGCATCCCACGACCCCGGGCTTCGGCCTTGACCTCATCGCCATGGTGATGCTTTCGGGTCGCAGTGCCGACCACGCGAAGTCGGCGGTACGCGACGCCCTTCGCGAGTGGCGCCTCGAAGGGAGCGGCTTCGAGCGTGCTGAGGGCATCGTGCACCTCGCCGCCGAGGCGGGCGTGCCGGCGGGCGAGCTGCTGCGCTCGGAAGCGACGCTCGAGCGGGCGCGCGCCCGGGCCGACGCAGCCCAGTCGGCGGCGAAGCTCGGCGTGCAGCTCATGCTGCCGCTCGGGGCGTGCATCCTGCCGGCGTTCCTCGCCGTCGGGGTCGCGCCGCTCGTCATCGCCGTGCTGCAACGAACCATCGGGTAATCCCGCAATAACGTGCCGTGCATCCACCCCTACGAGAGGAACCGAAATGACCGAGACCCCGACTCCCGATTCTCCCGACCGCAACTGGTTGCAGCGGCTGCTCCGCGACGAGCAGGGTGCGGCGACCGCAGAGTATGCAATTGTGATCATGGCGGCGGTAGCGCTGGCCGGCGTCCTTGTCGCCGTTGTGCAGTCTGACGCGGTGCGCCAGATCATCGAAGACCTCGTCATCAGCGCGTTCGGTTAGGCGCGGCGATGCGGATGTGGTGGCCGCGTTCGCGGCGGCGGCGGCGGATGCGCGCCGACGAGCGCGGGTCGGTTGCAGTCGAGTTCGCGGTCACCATGCCCGCCGTCGTGCTCGTGCTCGCGCTCTGTGTCGGCGCCGTCGTCGGGTCGGCCGCCTTCGTGCAGGCGCAGGATTCCGCGGGCGAGGTCGCTCGGCTCGCGGCGCGAGGCGACGACTACGGTGCCGCCCTCGTAGGGCACGGCGACGGAGCGAGCGCCGAGGTGTGGGATGCGGGCGAGTTTCGCTGCGCGCGCGTCACGGTGCCGATCCGACTGCTCGGCGCGCAACTCGGTGTGAGCGCCGACGCGACCTCCTGCGCGCTGCGGGACGTCGACCGATGAGCCGGGATTCGTGGGGTGCGCGCTTCAGGCGGGCGAGCCGGGACGTGCCTGACTGGAATTCGGAGCGCGTGAACGGGGATGCGCCGCACTGGCACTCGAGGCGGGGTGTGCCTCGCGGCAATTCGCAGCAGACGATTCGGGGCGCGAAGTGCTGGAGATCGAAACCGGCGCGCCAGAACGTGCACCGCCGCCACCTGGAGCGGGGGAGCGGCAGCGTGCTCGCGGTGGCGATCATCGGGGCAACCGTGTCGATCGCGGTCGCGCTCTGCCTCGTGCTCGCAGCACACGCCGCGAACACTCGAGCCCAGGTTGCCGCCGACGCCGCCGCGCTCGCGGCGGCCGACACCGCGTCGGGTCGCATCCCCGGCGATGCTTGTGGTCGCGCTGCGGCCATCGCTGCCGAACACGACGCCACCCTCAACGGCTGCGACGCCGGCCGGACCGAGACCTTCGTCACTGTCTCGCTCGACTTCGGCTGGATCACTCTGACCGCGTCGTCGAGGGCGGGGCTGCCCGATTCGGTGCCGTAGCGATTGTCATGTCGGAGGCTCGGGAGAGAGTTCAGGTGCGTGAGAAATCACCCTCATGCGGCTTCGCAGCCGGGTTCCGAGCTGCCTTTCGAGAAAGACGCACACCACCATGACTGATGGCGTAGCTGGCTCCAACGACCACGTTTCGTTACCCGACAACCGCATGCCACAGCTGCCGCCGCTGCCGCAGCCGGTTCCAAAGCTCGAGTTCGGCCGTGCCGCAGCGGCCACCGTGCCCAACCCCGCATACGGTCGGCCCGCAGCGGCCACAACGAGCAACCAGGGCACTGGCGCGCCGTCTCAGGGGCCGACCGTCCCTCCGCGCAAGAAGCGGAAGCAGTCGTCGCGGAAGGCGCGGATCCGCGTCGTGATCGGGGCACTGGTGGTCGTGCTCGCCGCGGCGCTGATCGTGCCTCCGCTCGTGAACGAGCCGAACCTGGCCGACTATCGCGAGCAGGTCAGCAAACTCGACGGCGTCATATCTGACTCAGAGTCGCTCCTGAGTGAGGTGCCCGACGGCTACGAAGCGAGTCTTGTCGCCGACATTGAGAGCGACGTTGAGGCGGCAGGCGCACTGCTCGACGCGGACGAACCGCACGCGTACTCATTCACGATTCGGGCGCAGGCCGACGAAATCTACGAATCCCGCCAGGGCATTCTCGCGCTCACCGACGAACTGGATTCCGCACTGCAGACCAAGGCCGACTACGACGACTACGTGAGCCACGCCAACGACGTCATGGCCGACGCGCAGAGCCTCCTCGAAACGACCTCGGGCCAGGTCGACAACGACGCCACGCGCACGGAACTCGCGGACGCAATCAATTCCCTCGAGTGGGAGTTGGGCCTGGACGCGGACCACGCCGAGGCCGACGGCTACTCGGAAGCACTTACCAACCTCGAGGGCGCCGTGGGCGATGTCGAGAATGCGTCGGACAACGTCGAATCAAGCAACGAGGCCTGGATTACAGCCGAAGAAGAGCAGGCGCTGACCGACCCCGCGAACTACGGCACAATCTCCGATCGCGACTGGCAGCTGCTCGAGCGCACTGCGGACAGCCACACGGGCGAGAAGTACGTGCTCTACGGCTATGTAACTCAGGCCGACAGCGCCATGGGTTCGTATGGCATTCGCGTGAATACCTCCGGCGAACAGCTCGGTAGTTGGTACGACTACGAGATCAACACCATCGTGTTGGCAGCCAGCGACGACCTCTTGTCGACCGTGATTACCGGTGACACCGTGAAGCTCCTGGTCGAGGTGCAGGGCTCGACGTCGTACGACACCGCGATCGGCGGCACGGCGACGGCAATCACCGTGCTCGCCTATTCCGTCGAGATCATCGGATAGTCGACGGTGCCCCGGCTCGGTGGCGCAGTCTTCGTCGAGGGAGTAGCGCCGAGCCAGGTCGACGTTCGCCTCGACCGCGGGGACGGCGGCCGCGGTGGCCGTGAACTCGGTGGCGAGGTCCGCCGGGAGCTCCTCGCGCGCGGCGAAGGTCAGTCGACCCGAGCCCAGTGCTCCGCCCAGGCGATTCGGGTCGGCCACACCTCGTGCGTGGACGACGGGAGCTTGTCCGCAGAAATGAGCCCGGCGAGCGCCTCGCCTGACCGACGACCGAACTCGTGCGGCTGCGTGTCGAGCGCCGAGATCTGGGGCGCGTTGACCTCGCTGAGCGGGTCGCCGGCGCAGGAGGAGATCCACGGCACCGCAGAATCCGCGTAGCCGATGTGTAGGGCGGCCGAGCACACCGCCGCGAGGCGCTGGCCGGCGAAGATCATCGTGTCGGGCGCATTCTTCTGCTCGAGCTCGCCGCGCACGAGCGCGATGATGTCGGCATCAGGACCGTTGACCGGGAACATGCGCACCGATCCCGAGACCCCGAGGTGCTCACACCACCGCTCGAACGCGGCGGTCACGCGGTCGCGCCACGACGACGCGAGCGACAAATCCGGGGCAATGAGCATGGGGCGTCGGGCCCCGGAGGCCACCGCGGATCGCAGCAGGTGGCCGATGACCTCGTCGTAGTTGATGTCGATCGACAGGCTGGGCTTCGGGCCGGGCACCGGCGCACCATCGGCGGCGACCACCGGCACGCCAAATGCGATGAGCTCGCGCAGGCGCTCCGAATCCTCCTCGGCGTCGATGAACACGGCGCCGTCGGCGGCGAGCAGGCCGCCCGAGCGCGGCCGGTCGGCGGTCGTGAGCAGCACNATCCAGCCCCGCGGCTGCGGCCGCGTCGACGACCCCGAACGCGAAATCGATGTAGAACGAGAGATGCCGCGCGTTCCGCGGCAGGTGCAGCTCGATCGCCTGCGTCGCGCCGACCCGCAAATTGCGCGCGGCCGAGTTCTTACGGTAGCCCCGGGCCGCGGCGTGGTCGATCACGCGCTGCCTCGTTGCCGGTGCGACGCGGCCCGTGCCGCTGAGTGCGCTCGAGACAGTGCCGACGCTCACGCCGAGCTCGAGGGCGAGCTGGGGGATCGTGACTCGGTCGGCTGCCATGTCGTCGATCCTACGGGGATGCTTGCGCGTCTCGGCGGCATCGTGACAAGATGTCGAAACGTTTCAGCACAGCAGCGGAAACGTCGACACCAACCACGTCGGACCCAATGGAGGGCGCCTACATGACGACTGCCACCACACTGTTCCGAGCGCACACGGTGCGATCGCCGGAGCGCGTCCTCGGCGACACCATCGCCGTCGTCAACGGGGAGATCTCGGCGGTCGGCACGTGGGACGAGCTTCGGGCCGCGCATCCCGACGCCGAGGTGCTCGAGTATCCCGAGTCAACGATCACCGCGGGGCTCATCGACGGCCACAGCCACCCCATCTGGGGCCTCTCAATGGCACGCGGCGTTGACCTCACTGGAATCGAGACCCGCGCCGAGATCATCGCCGCACTCGCGAAGGGCTCCCAAGAACTTCCCGAAGGCGAGTGGCTCTTCGGCTGGGGCCTCGCCCCCAACGCGCTCGAGGGGCTGGTCGACAACACGACCATTCATGAGGCGGTCGGCCCCGATCTGCCGGTCTACCTCATGCTCTTCGACGCCCACTCGGCCCTGCTCTCCGACGCGGCCCTGCGCGAGGTCGGCGTCACCGAACCCCACCGCACCGTCGACGGCGGCGGCTTCACCGCGCGCGCCGACGGTCGGCTCTCGGGCCACGCCCTCGAGTTCGCGGCCATGGGGGAGGTCGAGGACCTCGTGCCACAGGAGCCGCTCGAGGCGCGAGCCGACAAGCTCGACGAACTGCTGCACGGCATGGCCGCGACCGGCCTCACCTCGCTCGTCGTCGCCGACGCGCAGGGCGGCGACGCCGTCACCGACGTGCTCGAAGAGCTCGAGCGGCGCGGCGAGCTGCCGGTGCGCCTGCGCATCGCGCCCTGGTGCACGCCCGACCTCACCGAGCAGCAGGTGCGCGAGCTCGTCGCCGGTCTCGGTCGACACGGCCGTCGCTGGCGCCTCGAGGGCGTCAAGCTCTTCATCGACGGCACGATCGACAACGGCACGGCCTGGCTGCACGAGCCCGACACCGAGGGCGAGGGCCGCGCCGGCTTCTGGCACGACCCGCAGACCTACGCGGCGCGCATCCAGCTGCTGCACGCCCTCGGTGTGCCGACCCTGACCCACGCGATCGGCGACCGCGGCGTCCGCTTTGTCGCCGAGACGCTTGCCGCGCTGCCGAAGACCGGCGTGCAGCACCGCATCGAACACCTCGAACTCGCCGACGACGAGACCGTCGAGATCCTCGCCAAGCACGACATCGCCGTCTGCGTGCAGCCGACCCACTGCACGCTCTTCGTGCATCCCGACCAGCATGACTCGTGGTCGCAGCGGCTCGGCGAGCCCCGCAACCAGCAAGGCTTCCGCACGGGCGACTTCGCGGCGGCCGGCATCGTGCAGGCGCTCGCGAGCGACTGGCCGGTCGCGCCGTACGACCCGCGCATCACCTTCGCGGATGCGCAGCTCCGGCACCCGCACGACCAAGACAGCCCGGCGGTCGGCGCGCAGCAAGCCCTGACGCCAGAGCAGATCCTCGCGGGCTACACGACCGCCGGCCGCGCATCCATCGGCGAGACCGGCAGCGGTCTGCGGCCGGGTGAACCCGCCGACTTCACTATCTGGGCCGCCGACCCCATCACCGCGTCACCGCACGACGTCACCGACATTCGCATCCTTGCCACCACGCTCGACGGCGTCGTGGTGGCGCAGTACGCATCTTCGAAAGGTACGACGGCATGACCACGAACCAGCCGCAGCTCAAGCGAGCGATGGGCACCCCGACCCTGCTCATGTTCGGCATCGCCTACATGGTGCCGCTCACGATCTTCAGCACCTACGGTGTCGTCAGCGACATCACCGGCGGCCGCCTGCCGCTCGCCTACATCGTGACGACTATCGCGATGCTCTTCACGGCGCTGAGCTACGCGAGCATTGTGCGCCGCCTGCCGACCGCGGGCAGCGCCTACGGCTACGCGCGCCAGGCGTTCGGCCGCGGCGTCGGTTTCGTCACCGGTTGGGGCCTCATGGTCGACTACATGCTGCTGCCGATGCTCAACTACATGCTCGTCGGGCTCTACGTAAACAGCCAGTTTCCGGATGTGCCGGTGTGGCTCGTCATCGTGCTCGCGATCGCGCTCGTCACGGTGCTCAACATCATCGGCATCGAGGTCGTGCGCAACATCAACGTACTGCTCGTCGCGTTCCAGGTGCTGTTCCTCGTCTTCTTCGTGGTGCTCGCCCTCGGCAAGTTCTCGCCCGACGCGAGCGCGACCGCACCCTTCGCGGTTGGGCCCGACTTCGCGACCGTGGTCGCGGGCTCGGCGATCCTGGCGCTCTCGTTCCTCGGATTCGACGCGGTCTCGACCCTCGCCGAGGAGGCGAAGGATGCGCGCCGCACGGTTCCGCGCGCGGTGCTGCTCACGGTTGTAGTCGGCGGCGTGATGTTCGTGCTCGTCTCGTGGATCGGCACCATGGTGTGGCCCGACCACTCGACGTTCGAGAACCTCGACACCGCCCCGAACGAGCTGTTCGGCCTCGTCGGCGGCTCGGCGCTGCAGGCGTTCTTCCTCGCCGCCTACATCGTCGGCTGCGTCGCGAGCGCCCTGAGCTCGCAGGCCTCGACCTCGCGCGTCCTCTACTCGATGGGCCGCGACCGGATGCTGCCACAGTCGCTGTTCGGCAAGATCAACGCGCGTTTCCAGACGCCGAGCAACGCGATTCTCGTGGTCGCGGCGGTCTCGCTGCTCGCGCTCGTGCTGCCGCTCGACACCGTCATTTCGGTCGTGAGCTTCGGTGCCCTCGCGGCGTTCTCGATGGTGAACCTCGCGGTCATCAAGTTCTTCCTCATCGATGCGAAGGAGCGCGGCGCGAAGGCAATCGTGCTCTACGGCGTGCTGCCGGTCTTCGGCTTCGCGCTCACCATGTGGCTCTGGTTCTCGCTCAGTGCCGAGGCGCTCACGGTCGGCCTCGTCTGGGTTGCGATCGGCATCATCTACCTCGCGGTGATCTCGAAGGGTTTCCGCAAGATCCCCGATTCGAGCATCGATACGAAGGCGATCATGCACCTCGACGAGGAGGAGCGGGCGCAGCTCGAACGCGACGCGTAGGGTCGGGTTCGAGCACACTCGGAGACAAGTGCATATATAAAGGAATGACTTCGCCCTGTGGAGAACCCCGGCGCCGCACGCTGATGTTGCGCTACTCTGCGCAACGTGGCAGTTTTTGTCGGAACGCGCTGCACTCCCCGTCACGGGCATCCTCCAACCCGCGTGCGATTGACGCATCCGCGTACCGCCGCACCCCCAACCCCGCAACAGAAAGCACATCGTGTCGCACAAGCTCGTCATCGTCGAGTCACCAACCAAGGTCAAGAGCATCTCGAAGTACCTGGGTGACGACTACACGGTGATGGCGTCGGTCGGTCACATTCGCGACCTGATCGAGCCGAAGAACCTCCCCGCCGAGCAGAAGAAGGGCTCGCTGGGTAAATTCTCGGTCGATGTCGAGAATGGCTTCGAGCCGTTCTACGTCGTCAGCGACGCGAAGAAAAAGACGGTCACCGACCTGAAGCGGGCGCTCAAAGACTCCGACGAGCTCATCCTTGCAACTGATGAGGACCGCGAGGGTGAGGCCATCGCTTGGCACCTCCTCGAAGTGCTCAAGCCCAAGGTGCCGGTCAAGCGCATGGTCTTCCACGAGATCACTCAGGAGGCCATCGAGGCCGCCCGCGACAAGACCCGCGACATCGACGACCACCTCGTCGACGCGCAGGAGACCCGTCGCATCCTCGACCGCCTCTACGGCTACGAGATCTCGCCGGTGCTCTGGCGCAAGGTTGGCCCGGGCCTGAGCGCCGGTCGCGTGCAGTCCGCCGCGACCCGTCTCATCGTCGACCGCGAGCGTGAGCGCCTCGCATTCGTCGCTGCCAGCTACTGGGGTGTCGAGGCCGACCTCGCCGCATCCGGCCAGGCCTTCGGCGTGCGCCTCACGCGCGTCGACGGCAGCCGCGTCGCCACCGGCCGCGACTTCGACGACCACGGCCAGCTCACTGGCGACGCGACGATCCTTACCGAGCCGACCGCGACGGCCCTCGCTGACGCGCTAGCCGCGGGCAGCATCGACGTCACGGTCTCGAACATCGAGTCGAAGCCGTACACCCGCCGCCCCGCCGCGCCGTTCACGACGTCGACGCTGCAGCAGGAGGCCTCGCGCAAGCTCGGCTTCTCGGCCCGACAGACGATGTCGGTCGCCCAGTCACTCTACGAGAACGGGCACATCACCTATATGCGTACCGACTCGCCGAACCTGTCGGCGCAGGCGCTCAACGCGGCCCGCAGCCAGGCTCGCGAGCTCTACGGCGCCGAGACGGTGCCCGAGAAGCCGCGATTCTACGGCTCGAAGTCGAAGAACGCCCAGGAAGCGCATGAGGCGATCCGCCCGGCAGGCAGCGAATTCGCCCGCCCGCGCGAGTTGAGCGGCGTCAACGACAACGAGCGCAAGCTCTACGACCTCATCTGGAAGCGCACCGTCGCGAGCCAGATGGCCGACGTGAAGGGTCAGACACAGACCATCACGTTCGCGGGTGCCGCCCACGAACTGCCGGATGCGGCGGGCACGTTGACGAAGGTCGCGACCGAATATCAGGTGTCGGGCACGGTCATCACGTTCCGCGGCTTCCTCGCCGCGTACGAGGAAGGCCGCGACGAGACCCGTAACTCGCAGGATTCGAGCGACGGCAACGCGAAGCTGCCCGAGCTCACGACCGGCGTGCAGGTTGACGTCGCCGGCGCCGAGGCCAAGCCGCACGAAACGACCCCGCCGCCGCGCTATACCGAGGCGAGCCTCGTCAAGGTGCTCGACGACCTCGGCATCGGCCGCCCGTCGACGTACGCGTCGATCATCGCGACGATTCAGGACCGCGGCTATGTGAACCGGCGCGGCAACGCGCTCGTGCCAAGCTGGACCGCCTTCAGCGTCGTGCGCCTGCTCGAAGACCACTTCACCGACCTCGTCGAGTATGACTTCACGGCGCAAATGGAGTCCGACCTTGACGCCATCGCCTCGGGCGAGCAGGATCGCATTGAGTGGCTCGGCGGCTTCTACTTCGGCAACGACGACCACCCGGGCCTGCGCCGTGTCGTCGACAACCTCGGTGAGATCGACGCACGAGCGATCAACTCGACGCGCCTCACCGACACGGCGACGCTGCGCATTGGCCGCTACGGCCCCTACATCGAGGTTGCGCAGGGCGAGGGCGAAGACCCGCGCCGCATCAACGTGCCCGAAGAACTCGCGCCCGACGAACTCACCGCCGACAAGGTGCAGGAGCTCATCGACGCGCCTGTTGCCGGCGACCGCGTGCTCGGCCAAGACCCCGAGTCGGGCCACGACATCGTGGTGAAAGACGGCCGCTTCGGCCCCTACGTCTCCGAGGTCATCCCCGAGCCCGAGCAGCCCGAGGGTGCCAAGCGCAAGAAGGCTGCGCCGAAGCCGCGCACCGCATCCCTCTTCAAGTCGATGTCGCCCGACACCCTCACGTTCGAGCAGGCCATGCAACTGCTGAGCCTGCCGCGCGTCGTCGGCACCGACGAGGAGTCGGGCAACGACATCACCGCGCAGAACGGCCGCTACGGCGCCTACCTCAAGAAGGGCACCGACACTCGTTCGCTGCCCGACGAAGAGTCGATCTTCTCGATCGACCTCGCGGGTGCGCAGGAGCTCTTCGCGCAGCCGAAGTACGCCAACCGCCAGTCGAAGACGGTCATTCTTGACTTCGCCGAGCCCGACCCCGTTTCGGGCAAGGTGGTCAAGGTGAAGGACGGCCGCTTCGGCCCATACGTCACCGACGGCGAGACGAACGTCACGGTGCCGCGCGGGCAGGACGCCTCGACGATCACCTTCGCGCGCGCCGTCGAGATGATCGCCGAAAAGCGGGCGAAGGGCCCGGCGAAGAAGCGCACCACGGCGGCCAAGAAGCCGGCGGCGAAGAAGGCGACCACCGCGAAGAAGCCCGCGGCGAAGAAGACGACGGCGNCAAGAAGACGACGACGGCCAAGAGCACCGCGGCCAAGAAGCCGGCGACAGCGCGCACGACGAAGACGACCACCGAGTCGGCCGAGTAGTGGCGTCGCGGGGCATGTTCATTACCTTCGAGGGCGGGGATGGTACGGGCAAGTCGTCGCACGCCACCCGCGTTGTCGAGTGGTTGCGCGGCCTCGGCCACGAGGTCGTGCAGACGCGCGAACCCGGTGGCACCGAGCTCGGCAAGCAACTGCGCAACATCGTGCTCCACGGCCCGGACGACCTCTCGGACCGCGCCGAGGCGCTCATCTTCGCGGCCGACCGAGCCCACCACATCCAATCCCTCGTGAGGCCCGCCCTCGAGCGCGGGGCGATCGTGGTGCAGGACCGCTATCTCGACTCGTCGATCGTCTATCAGGGCCGCGGGCGCGGCCTCGGCGAGCAGCAGATTCGCGACCTCTCGATGTGGGCCGCCGACGGGCTTATGCCCGACCTCACGGTGCTGCTTGACCTCAAGCCCGAGATTGCAATGCAGCGGATGCGCACCGGTCGCGGTCGCCTCGATCGCCTCGAGTCGCTCGGCCTCGAATTCCACCTGAACGTGCGCGAGCAATTTCTCAAGCTCGCGGGGGAGGAGCCGGAGCGCATCCATGTCGTCGATGCCGACCGCCCCGAGCGGCTCGTGAGCGACGAGATCCGCCGGCTCGTCGAGGCGAAGCTTGAGGAGTTGCAGCAAGCGTGAGTGTCTGGGATGAGGTCGTCGGCCAGCCGCGAGCGGTCGGGACTTTCCAGCGCGCCGTGCTCGGCGCCCGCCGTGGCGCCGAAGATCCGCAGGCCTTTACCAACTCGTGGCTCGTCACCGGGCCCGCGGGTTCGGGCCGCTCGACGATCGCGTACGCCTTCGCCGCCGCGCTGCTCTGCCCCGACAACGGCTGCGGCGTCTGCCCGAGTTGCCAGCAGGTCGCCGCGCGCAGCCACGCCGACCTGACCGCCGTCGCGACCGAGACAGTATCGATCGACATCAAGACAGCACGAAGTCTGGTCGGTCGCGCAGCCAACTCTCCCACGACGGCTGACTTCCGAGTAATAGTGATCGAAGACGCGGATCGCATTGTCGAGCGTTCTTCAAACACACTGCTCAAGGCGATCGAGGAACCAGTCGACACGACCGTTTGGGTGCTATGTGCCCCAAGCGAAGCGGACTTGTTGCCGACGATCCGATCACGCGTAAGGGTCGTTCCGCTGACCACTCCAAAGGTTGAAGACGTGGCCGATCTCCTTGAGCGTCGCCACGGCATCGACCACGAGACCGCCATGCGCGCGGCCCGCGAGGCGCAGTCGCACGTTGGAATGGCCTCGCGGCTCGTCACTTCCCCTGAGGCCTGGCGACGACGCGATGCCTCCCTCGACGGTGTGCTTGGACTCGCGACGGTCGGAGACGCGGTGCGAAAGGCTCAGGAATGGACAGACATCGCAAAGTCCGACGGTGAAGCACACTTCGCCGAGCGAGCAGAGCGTGAAAAATTGGAAACCTACCGCGATCTGGGTCTCGAACCTGGCAAACCCGTTCCACGCAAGCTGCAGAAGATTTTTCGTGACTTGGAAGAACAGCAGAAGAGGGTTGCGAAGCGCGCGACGATCGACGGTGTCGATCGCATCCTCACCGACATACAGTCGCTGCTGCGCGATCTCCTCATGCTGAAGTTGCAAGTTGGCGTGCCGCTCGTGAATGAATCTCGACGTGGCGAACTCGAAGCCGTCGCAAATCGCGCGCCCGCGTGGCACACGATCGCTAGCATTGAAGCAATTGCGCTGGTGCGCGAACGATTGGCGGCAAATGTGCCGCCGCAGCTCGCGCTCGAAGAATTGCTGATCGGTTACGCCATCGGCTCGAGCTAGCGCGACCCCGCCCGAAGCCCGCGCTGAGAGGACACCGATGCGAGAAGCAGCGAAGCGACGACGAGCAAGACTGATTGGCGCCGGGGCGATCACGCTCACCGCATCCCTCGTGCTCAGCGGCTGCACCCTGATTCAGGAGCTCCAGACGCCCGACGAGCAGCAGTCGAACGAGGAAGAGAACGACGGCGGTAGCGAGGGCGCCGTGGGCATCCCCGAGTCGGTGGCGCCGGGCGGCGAAGACTTTTACGAGCAGGGCATCGAGTGGGGCGAGTGTCCCGAGGAGTACGCGGCGGTCGACGATACCGCCGAGTGTGCCTACGTCGACGCGCCCCTGAACTGGGCCGAGCCCGGCTCAGATGACCCGATCGAGCTCGCGCTCGTGAAGCTGCCCGCCACAGGCGGCAACTCGCAAGGCGCGCTGTTCACGAACCCGGGTGGCCCGGGCGCGGGCGGCGTCGACTTCGTTGCTCAGAGTGGCGACTACATGTTCTCGAGCGATCTGCGCGAGAACTTCGACATCGTCGGCTGGGACCCCCGCGGCGTCGGTTACTCGAGCGCGGTCTACTGCGTCGACGACGCGGGCATGGACGACTACCTCTACGGCGTGCCCGACGGCTACGCCGACATGAGCGAAGATGAGCTGCTCGCCTACCAGCAGGCGAAGGCCGCCGCGTTCGGCGACTCCTGCTACGAGAACACCGGCCCGCTGCTCGAGTACGTCGACACGAAGTCGACGGTGCAGGACCTCGACATGCTCCGCTACGTCGTGGGTGAAGGCAGCGCACTGAACTACTTCGGTTTCTCGTACGGCACCGACATCGGGGCCCAGTACATCGACATGTTCCCCGAGCAGGTTGGCCGTGTCGTGCTCGATGGCGCGACTGACCCGACCGTGCCGATGTTCGACGTGATCCTCGACCAACAGGAGAAGTTCAGCGACTCGATCCGCGCGTATCTCGAGGACTGCCTCACCTCGGCCGAGTGCCCGTTCGACCAGGCGGGCGGCGTCGACGGTGCGATCGACGAGATCAGCGACATCATGAACGACGTTGACGAGACGACCCCGCGCGCCGCCGATGGCCGCGTCTTCACTTCAAGCGTCATCTACCAGGCGATCGTCGCTGGCATGTACGACGAGACGAGCTGGCAGTACGTCACACAGGCGTTCGTGCAGTGGGAGCGCAACAAGGACTCGAGCATCTTCTTCTCGCTCACCGACTCGTACAACGGTCGCGACCCGAGCGGCACCTACTACTCGAACCAGGAAGAGGCGTTCACCGCGATCAACTGCCTCGATTACCCGCTCGTGACCGACAAGGCGACGATCAAGGCGTTCAACCAGAAGCTGCAGGACGTCACGCTGTTCCAGGCGCCAATGACCGAGGCACAGCTCGAGGTCGGCGATGTCACCTGCGAGAACTGGCCCGTGCAGTCGCGCGTGACCGAGCAGGAGCCCGTCGTGGGCGCCGGCGCGGCCCCCGTGCTCGTCGTCGCGACGACGAACGACCCCGCAACCCCGCTGAAGTGGGCCGAGGCCGTCGCCGAGCAGCTCGAGTCGGCGTCGCTGCTCGTCTACGAGGGCGAGGGCCACATCGCCTACGACGAGGGCAGCGAGTGCGTCATCGGCACCGTCGACGACTACCTCATCACGGGCAACCTGCCCGAGGGCGACATCAACTGTTAGCGCTGATTTGCCCCGAGTGGCGCGCGACACGAAACGTACGATAAGATTTCGTGTCGCCTGTCACTGGCGGCACGCCGCCTTAGCTCAGTCGGTAGAGCGATTCACTCGTAATGAATAGGTCACCAGTTCGATTCTGGTAGGCGGCTCCGACAACACACGCCCCGGTCACCCGCGCAGCAGCGCGAAGGTGACCGGGGCGTTTCGGTGCAGGCGGATGTTCGGGCTCGGTCGAGCTGCGCGAGCCTCGCTTCGAGGGGCGCGTTGTGGTGCTCGACGGCCAACGGGTCGCCGAGCGCGTCGCCCGATTCGGCGGCGACGAGCAGCTCGCATCCACGCGCCGCGTGCGGCAACTCGGCCCGTGGGTTCGGGCTGCCGCTGCACCGCCACTTCGACAGCGTCCTTCGAACCAGGGGTGTCGCGGTTGGGGCGGCACCGATGGTGCGAATTGGCGCCGTCAGCGACAAGCGGCGTCGTCAGCATCGCGCCACTTGTCGCTGAGCGCGCCACCACCGTTCGCGCTCGTCGGAGAGAGCGCCACAACCTGGCTCACCGCGTCGGTGACAGCGCCACAAACACTCACGCTGCGTCGTTGACAGCGCCAAAAAGACACGTCAGGCCGCCCACCGCCCACGAAGAGCATCAACTACCGCGCACCGCGCCAGCGGTACTCCGAGCGCGGCCGACCGCCGGTGCCGTAGTGCGCCACGCGCTCGACACTGCCGAGCTCAGCCAGGTGCTCAAGGTAGCGCCGCGCCGTCACGCGCGACATGCCCGCGACCTCGGCCGCTTCGGCTGCCGTCACCTGCGCCCGCGCGCGCACGACGGCGAGCACCGCCTCGAGCGACTGCGGCGATAACCCCTTCGGCAGCGCCGTCGGCGCCGGCCGCAGGGCGCCGATCATCGCGTCGATCTCAGACTGCGTCGCCGCGCCCGACGCGTTCCGCAGGCGCGCCCGATAGTCGCGGTACTGCGCGAGCCTCTCCCGAAAATCGGCGAAGGTGAACGGCTTCACGAGGTATTGCACGGCGCCGAGCATGATCACCTGCCGCACCACCTCGGGGTCGCGCACGCTTGTGAGGGCAATGACGTCGACCGGCGTCGCCTTCGCCCGCGCGTACCGCAGCACGTCGACCCCAGTGCCGTCGGGCATCGTCATGTCGAGCAGCACGAGGTCGATCGTGTCGCCGCCCCCGCCATGGATGTTCGGGGCGAGCCGGTCGAGGGCGGCCCGGGCCCCGGAGGCCTCGGCCACGACACGAAAGCCGTCGATGCGCCCGACGTATTCGCGGTGCGCTTCGAGGACGAGGGGCTCATCGTCGACGAGCAGCACATTGATCACCGTTGACCCTCCTCCTGCACGGCACGGCCCGGCAGCGTCACCGTGAACAGCGTCGGTGCCTTGCTCACCTCGATCGTGCCGCCTGCCGCGTCGACGATCGATCGTACGAGGGCGAGGCCGATGCCGCGACCCGACGCGTCGGCTGGCTTCGACGAGACGCCCTCCTCAAACATCCGCGCCTCGATGCCGGGCGCGAAGCCGGGCCCGCTGTCGGCGATCGCGAAGACGACCGCGCCGTCCGCGCCGGGCATGATCGACACTTCGACCCACCGCGCCGCCTCGCTCTCGCCTGCCGCGTCGAGGGCATTGTCGATGAGGTTGCCGCACACCGAGACGGCGTCGACCGCAGTGAGTGTCCAGCGCGGTGCCGCGGGGTCGATCTCGATCGACCACTCGATGCCGCGCTCTGCCGCGGCTGACGCCTTGCCGAGCAGGAGTGCCTGCACAGCGGGCTCGAGCCGGCTGCCGTCGGCGGCGATATCGAGCAGCAGCTGTTGCCGCCCCGCGGTTTCGGTAAGGATGCTGATGGCCTCGTCGGTGCGTCCCAGCTCGAGCAAGCCAACGGCGGTGTGCAGGCGGTTGCCATGCTCATGGGCCTGGGCGCGCATCGCCGAGCTCAGCGTGCGCACCGACTCGCGCGATGACACGGCGTCGCGGATTGTTGAGGCCGGCAGGTCGCCGGCGAGTTGACGGATGCCCCGGCGCGCGAGCACCGCGCCGCCGAGGCCAAGCAGCAGTACGAACAGCGACACGATCGCGACCGTCGCGAGTCGCTGCGGCAGCCCGGCGTCGATGCTCCGGATCGTGATGCCGGAGGAGACCCAGCCGACGACCTGGTCGTCGTCGAGCACCGGCACGATCGTGCGGAGAGAGGCCCCGAGCGAGCCGACAAACTCTTCGGAGAGCGGCTCGGGCGCATCCGGAATCGTGCCGAGGTAGTGCGCGCCGACCTGCGTGTCGGTTGGATGCGTGACGCGCGTTCCGTCGGGCCGCATGATCGTCACGAAGTCGAGGCCAGCGTCGTGCTCTACCTCGGTCACGACGGGCTGGAGGGTCTCGGTCGCGGCGTCGTCGTCCGCGAGCGCCTCACGCACGAGCGGGGAGTCGGCGAGCGCGATCGACACAGCGTGTGTCGTTGTCGTTGCGTCGCCGCGGGCATCGGCGAGCGCGTCGATGACGAGGTAGGTCGACGTGACCGCCATGAACAGGGCCGAGGCGAGCGCGACGAGCACGAATACGAGCGTCGCGGCGCTCCAGCGAAATCGTGCCATCAGACCCACCCCTCCCTCGTGTGCGGTCGACGTGCGACGTGCGCGCGAAGACCAATACGACCACAAGCGGGGTCCGCGCGCGTGCACACCCCAGGGTAAATGGAAGTACGGGTGCCCGCCCGCACGTGACAACGAAGTTCACAACGGAGGCAATGATGGCTCTTTCGAATCAGACACCCACGGGTGCGGCCCAGACTGCGGCAAAACCGCGCGGGATCGCCGGCTGGGACAAGCACACCTGGCTCTACGTTTCGGTGATCGGCGCGGTCGTGCTCGGCGCGATCGTCGGACTCGCAGCGCCCGACTTCGCGATCGGCCTCGAGCCGCTCGGCACCGCGTTCGTCGGGCTCATCAAGATGATGATCGCGCCGATCATCTTCTGCACGATCGTCGTCGGCGTGGGCTCGATCGCCAAAGCCGCGACGGTCGGCAAGATCGGTGGCCTCGCGCTCATTTACTTCCTGGTGATGTCGACGTTCGCGCTCCCAATCGGTCTCGTCGTGGGCAACATCATCCACCCGGGCGACGGCCTGAACATCGCGGGCTCGACCTACGAGGCGACCGCCGAGGCGCAGGGCACGACCGACTTCCTGCTCGGCATCATCCCCACCACCTTCTTCTCGCCGTTCACGGGCGAGAATGTGCTGCAGGTGCTCTTCATCGCGCTCATCACCGGCTTCGCGCTGCAGGGGCTCGGCAAGCGCGGCACGCCGATCCTTGGCGTTGTGAAGCAGCTGCAGACGCTCGTCTTCCGCATCCTCAGCATGATTCTCTGGCTCGCCCCGATTGGTGCGTTCGGTGCGATCGCCGCCGTCATCGGCAAGACCGGCATCAGCGCGATCTTCAGCCTCGGCTTGCTCATGGTTGCGTTCTACATCACTTGCTTCCTCTTCGTCGTGGTGGTGCTCGGTACGCTGCTTTACGCGTTCACGCGGGTGAACGTGTTCCGCCTCATCGGCTACCTCGGCCGCGAGTACCTGCTCATCGTCGGCACGAGCTCGTCGGAGTCGGCGCTGCCGCGTCTCATCGCGAAGATGGAGCACCTCGGTGTCGCGAAGCCCGTCGTCGGCATCACGGTGCCCACGGGCTACTCGTTCAACCTCGACGGCACCGCGATCTACCTCACGATGGCGTCGCTCTTCATCGCCTCGGGTATGGGCTCGCCCATGTCGATCGGTGAGCAGATCGGCCTGCTCGTGTTCATGATCATCGCCTCGAAGGGCGCCGCGGGCGTCACCGGCGCGGGCCTCGCGACGCTCGCCGCGGGCCTGCAGGCGTACCGCCCCGACCTCGTCGGCGGCGTCGGCGTCATCGTCGGCATCGACCGCTTCATGTCGGAGGGTCGGGCCATCACAAACTTCAGCGGTAACGCCATCGCTACCCTGCTCATCGGCACGTGGACGAAGCAGGTCGACATGGAGCGCGTGCGCCTCGTGCTCTCGGGTCAACTGCCGTTCGACGAGTCGACGCTCGGCGCCGACGACCACGGCGTCGGCGAGCACGATGCGGCTGAGGATGCGGCGGCCAAGCCGGGCGCGCAGCTCGAGCAGGCCGACTCGCGCTAACCACTACCGAGGTAACCCACAACAGGGCCCGGCCGGCGCAACCCGCCACCGGGCCCTGCTGTCGCGCTCTGCCGCCGCTACTTGACGACGCGGAAGGTCGCGGCGGCCGGATCGACCGCGCCGCGCACGTAGCCCATCGGGGCGGCGGCGACGGCTTGCAGGTAGTCGACGATCTCCTCGGTGATCGTCTCGCCGGGTGTGAGGTTCGGGACACCGGGCGGGTAGGCCGCGAGCGAGTCGCTCGAGACGCGACCCACCGCATCCTTCGCGAGCACGACCTCGCTCGGCGCGAAGAACGCGTCGCGCAGCGACATTGCGCGGGGGCCCGGGTCGACGACGCGGGCGGCGATCGCGTTGCTCGGCATCTCGGGCAGTGCGTCGATCGCGCGCATGAAGCGGTCAACATTCGCGGTGCGAGCGGCGCCGAGCACGAACACCACGGCCCCGTCGGTCGCGAGCTCGGGCACCACACGCTGCTCGTAGGCGAGGTGCTGGTACGTCTCGAAGCCACCGATGTTGCCCGAGCGGGTGTCAATGACGAGCTTGAACGGGTCGATCGCGATCGTGTCCTCGGCCGCGAGCTGCTGCTCGCGCGCCTCGGTGAAGCGGCCGTGTTCGGCGAGGCGCACCCGCAGTTCCTCGGACGACTCGAGGCCGCGGTTGAACGCGGTGCTCGCCTCGGTGGCGAGGAAGCGACGGGTCTCGTCGAGCGCCGCCATAAGCAGCGCGCTCGAGCTCGTCGAGGTGACAACCTTCGAGACACGGTCGACCGCGGCGCCCAGGGCGGCCGCGTGCGGGCCCTGCCCGAGCAGTAGCATCGCCGACTGCGTGAGGCTGCCGGCGAGCTTGTGGGTGCTCGAGATGACGAGGTCGGCGCCGAGGCGAATCGCGTTCGTCGGCAGCTCGGGGTGGAAGCCGAAATGCGAGCCCCACGCCTCGTCGACGATGAGCGGCTTGCCCGCGTCGTGGGCGACCTTCGCGATCGCGGCGATGTCGGCGACGGCGCCCGAGTAGCTCGGGCTGACGACGAAGACGGCCGCGGCATCCGGATGCTCGGTGAGGGCCTCGGAGACCTGCTGCGGCGTGACGCCGCGCGCGAGGCTGAGGCGGAGGTCCATCGACGCCCGCATGAAGACCGGCTCGACGTTCGCGAGCATCATGCCGTCGATCGTCGACGAGTGGCAGCTGCGCTGCACGATGAGCTTGTCACCGAGCGTGCCGAGCGCGAGCATCGCGATCTGGTTGCCGGCCGAGGCACCGTTGGTGAGGAACCAGGCGCGGCTCGCGCCCCACGCATCCGCCGCGAGCGTGAGCGCGCGCTGCATCGTGTCGGGCGCGTCGCCGAGGGGAATCTGCGGGTCGGCGAGCGGAAACTCGGTGAGGATCATCGGGAAGTCGAGGGCGACGGCCTTCTCGCCGAAGACGCGGGTGAGATGCGTCGAACCCTCCGCGTCGGCGCCGTGGCCGGGCACGAAGTAGCGTTCGAGCTGCAATGACGCCAAGACCTGCAGCTGTTCGGAATAGGGGGCCGCGTATTGGGAGTCGTTTAAGGCAGTCATATGCAGATTTTTGCCCCACCTGTCGGTTTGGCACAAGCGCAGAAGTGTCGAGATCCCTCAATACTCCCTATGGTGGCCATGGGTGCTCGGCCCTAGGCTGCTTGTATGCTCGACCTTCGCCAGCTCTCCGTGCTCGACGCGATCGCCCGCACCGGCTCGCTCGCTGCCGCGGCCCGCGACCTCCACTATGGGCAACCGACGATCAGCCACCACCTGCGCGCGCTCGAGCGACACCTCGACTCCGAGCTTGTCGTCTCGAGCGCCACCGGCACGGCGCTCACGGCGGCCGGCGAGCTCATGCTCGAGCACGCCCGTGCCGTGCTCACCCGCCTGCGCGTTGCCGAACGCGACGTCGCCGAGCTCGGTCAGTCAGGCGGGCCCGTGCTGCGCATGGGTACCTTCGAATCGGCCGGCGCACGCCTCCTGCCGCAGGTGCTCGCGAAGCTTGGCACGGGTCGCACGGTGCAGGTCGAGCTCGTCGAGGGCGAGCCGCTCGGGCTGCAAGAGCAGCTCCTCGACGGCTCGCTGCACTGCGCGCTGCTGTACGACCTCGACGGCGACACCTCGGTGACCGACGCGGCGCTGCGCCAGCGGACCCTCGAGCGCGAGCCCTTTCGCATCATGCTCGGCGCCGATCATCCGCTCGCTACGCAGGAGGTTATCGACCTCGCCGACCTCGCCGAGGCCGACTGGATTCGCTCGCGCAGCGTGCTCGAGGCCTCCGAGCGCGCGCTGCTCACGGCAGCGGGCGCGGCTGGCTTCGTGCCGAACACCCTCCTGCAGAGCGAGGACTACTCGCTCGTGCACGGGTTCGTCGCCGCGGGCGTCGGCGTCGGCCTCATCGTCGAGTCGGCCGTCGACACCCGCTACCGCGTCGTCGCGCGGCCGACGGTGCAAGACCTGGGGATGCGCCGGGTGCGCTTCGTCGCGACGGCCACCCCCGAGCCGGGTCGTGCCGCCGCCCTCGCGCGCCTCGAAGAGCTGCTGATCGAGGCAGCCGAGGTGAATCCCGCAGCATCCGTGGGGTAATTAACGACGTTCGTCGAGGAGCGTGGCAGTATTGCCAGCACATCACCGTCGTAACGACGCGAAGCCGCAAGCCAGCGCCGTGCTGTCGAAGGGAAACGAATGTCGCAGCCGCACGTTGGACCGAGCATCGGCGCCCCGTTCAGCGAAACAGAGTTCATCGCGCGGCGCGACAGCGTGCGGGAGCGGATGCGTGCTGGCGGCTTTGACGCCCTGCTCGTGGCCGACCCCGCGAACCTCTACTACCTCACGGGCTACAACGCGTGGTCGTTCTACATGCCACAGGTGCTGTTTCTGCCGCTCGACGGCGAGCCGCTGCTCATCATGCGCGAAATGGATGCGAACGGCGCCCACCGCACCGCGACCACCTTCCCGCCAGAGCAGATCCTCGGCTACCCCGAGTCGCTCATCCACCAGCCCGACTGCCATCCCGGCGACTGGATCGCACAGGCACTGCTCGATCGTGTCGGCTCCGAGCCGCGCCGGGTCGGCTACGAAGGCGAGGCGCACTTCTTCACGGTGCGCACCTTCCTCTCGCTGCGGGCGCACCTGCCCGGCTGGCAACTCGACGACAGCCAGGATCTCGTCGGCTGGGTGCGACTCGTGAAGTCGCCCGCCGAGATCGAGCTCATGCGCATCGCAGGCCGCGTCGCCACCTCGGCGATGACGGCGGGCCTCGAGGCGCTCGTGCCCGGCCGGCCGCAAAACGAGGTTGCCGCGGCGATCCAGGCCGCGCAGGCGCGGGGGGTCGATGATGCCGCGGGCGACTACCCGGCGATCGTGCCACTCATGATGGTCGGCGCGGCCGCCGACACGCCCCACCTCACCTGGAGCCACGACCCGCTGCCCGACGAGACCGGCGTTGCGCTCGAGCTCACCGGTGCCCACCGCCGCTACCACTCACCGATCGCGCGTACCGCCTACCTCGGCACCCCGAGCGCCGAGCTGCGCCGCCTCGCCGACGCGACGACCGACGCGCTCGAGGCCGCGCTCGCGGCAGCGCGCCCAGGCGTCACGGCGCACGACGTGAGCGAGGCATTCACCAAGGTCCTCTCGGCCGCCGGCTACGAGAAGGCCTCGCGCCTCGGCTACTCGATCGGCATCGGCTACCCGCCCGACTGGGGCGAGCGCACCGTGAGTCTGCGCCGCGATGACCCGACCGTGCTCGTCGAAAACATGACCTTCCACCTCATCGCGGGCATGTGGATGCAGGGCTACGGCTTCGAGACCTCGGAGGCGATCCGCGTCACAGCGAACGGGGTCGAGACCTTCGCCGACGTGCCCCGCAACCTCGTGCTGCGGCCGAGCACGGGAGGCGGGGCGTGAGTATCACCGACGCAGAACAGGCCGTCATCGACCGGCTTGACGCCGACGCGATCGCCGAGCTCACGGCCGAGCTCGTGCGCGTCGGCGGCGAGAACCCCGGCGGCACCGAGGAGGCGACGGCGACGCGGCTCGCGTTCGCGCTGCGCGCGCTCGGCGCCGAGGTGGAAATGCAGACCGTCGAGCCGGGGCGCCCCAACCTCATCACTCGGATCGGTGACCACAGCCTCGGCGACGGCATCCTGTTTCTCGGCCACAGCGACGTCGTGCCCGCGGGGGAGGGCTGGACGCGCGACTCCTACGCCTGCCTGCGGGAGGGCGACGCGCTCTACGGCCGCGGCACGACCGACATGAAGGGCGGCCTCGCGGCCGTCGTCTCCGCGATGGCGGCGGTGAATGCCGAGCTGCCGCACCTGCCGATGACCCTCGTCGTCACGGTCGACGAGGAGCTCGGGGCGAAGGGCGTGCTCCACTACATCGAGCACGAGCCGGTCGGCAGCTACCGTGCCTGCATCGTCGCCGAGCCGACGAACCTCGTGACGATCACCGCGTGCCGCGGCGCGATGAACGTCCGCGTCAATCTCGAGGGTGCGAGCGCGCACGCCGGCAAGCCGGACGAGGGTGCAAACGCCATCGTCGCGGCGATCGAGGTGATCGCCGCGGTCGAGGCCGACGACGCGGCGTTGCGCCGCCACCCGCATCCCGTGCTCGGCAGTGGCACGTGGTCGGTCGGCACCGTCGAGGGCGGCCACGGCACGTCGATCGTCGCCGACCGCTGCACGCTCACGATCGACCGCCGCATCCTGCCCGACNGCAGCCGGATGCTATCCTCAACAACCTGCTTGCGGACGCGCGCGGCAGGATCCGTGACCGAGCCCGTGTCGGCACCGACCGCATCCGCGTGAGCGGGGAAGTCGAGATGGTGATGCCAGGATTCGAAACGGAGCCGGAGTCCGAACTCGTGAACGCCGCGGTGCACGCGGTGCGCGACGCCGGCGGCGACGGCTCGGTGGGCGTGTGGACCGCAGCGTGCGAGGGCGGATTCCTGCACCGCCATCACGGCGTGGACTGCCTCGTGTTTGGCCCCGGAGACCTCACGACGCAGGCGCACCAACCCGACGAACACGTGCTCGTCTCCGACCTGCATCTCGCCGCCCGCGCCTACGCACTTATGGCCGTGCGTGCCGCCCTCGCGGGCCGGCACCCGGCGCAGACCCCCAACTGATCGACCCGCCTTCGAGCAAGAAAGGATCGCCCCACCGAGACCCAAGCGCGCACGAGGCGCGCACCTTGGCCGCACCGATCGCGGCCATGCGCAGAGAGGAAATCCGGTGACTGCGACCCCACCCCCGTACGACGAACTCCCACCCATCACCAAAGAGATCGACCTCACGCCTATCCAAAAGAAGCTGGCGCGCAAGTCGGTGGCCGGTTCCGCCCTCGGTAACGCAATCGAGTGGTTCGACTACGGCATCTACGGCTACCTCGTCACGTACATCGCGGCCCACTTCTTCACGTTCGGCGACAACTCGGGGGCGTGGCCCACGATCTTCGCCTTCCTCACCTTCGCGGTGTCGTTCCTGGTGCGACCGCTCGGCGGCATCATCCTCGGCCCGCTCGGCGACCGTGTCGGCCGCCAGAAGGTGCTCGTGTTGACGATCATCCTCATCTCGCTCGCGACCGCGGCCATCGGCATTCTGCCGACCTTCGAGCAGGTCGGCTTCCTCGCCCCCGTGCTGCTCGTGCTGCTGCGCATGCTGCAGGGCTTCTCGGCCGGCGGCGAGTACGCCGGCGCGGCCGTGTTCATGTCGGAGCACGCGCCCGACAACCGACGCGGCGCCTACGGCTCGTTCCTCGAGTTTGGCACGCTGCTCGGCGCGAGCTGCGCGGCGATCCTCTGCACCACGCTCACCGCCGTCGTCGGCGAACAGGGCATGCTCGACTTCTGGTGGCGCGTGCCGTTCTTCGTCACCCTCGCGCTCGGTGGCGTCGCGCTCTGGCTGCGGTCGAGCCTGCAGGAGTCCGAGACGTTCAAGCAGGACTCGAAGCACACCGACGAGAACGAGTCGGCGTTTAAGGCGCTCGGCAACCTCTTCAAGCACTACCCGAAGCAGGTCTTCAAGCTCTTCGGCTTCGTGATCCTCATCAACGTCGCGTTCTACATCGTGCTCACCTACATGCCGAGTTACATGGCGACGACGCTGGGGCAAGACCCGGTCGCGTCGAACTGGACGCTCGTCGCGATTCAGGTGGTCATGATGGCGGTGATCGTGCCGTTCGGCGCGTTGAGCGACCGAATAGGGCGCAAGCCGCTGCTCATCACGGCGAGCCTCGGCTTCGTCGTGCTCTCGGTACCGGCGGTGATGCTGCTGCAGATCGAGGCCGTGTGGTCGCACCTGCTCGGCCTCGGCATCCTCGGTATCTGCCTCGTCATGGTGATTTCGACGATTTCTTCGACGCTGCCGGCGCTGTTCCCGACCGCGGTGCGCTATTCGGGCTTCGCGATCGGCTACAACATCTCGACCGCCCTGTTCGGTGGCACCGCTGGTGCCGCGAACACCTGGCTCGTCGAGGTCACGGGCAACCCGCTCGTGCCCGGCTTCTACCTCGCCGTTGCGGGCCTCATCGGCCTCATCTCGGTGCTCACGTTTAACGAGACCGCGGGCCGGTCGCTGCGCGGCAACGTGATCCCCGGCAGCGACGATGAGAAGCGCGTCGCTCGCGGAGAGAAGCTCGTGGGCAAGATCAACACCCCCGCCTAACCACGCGGATGGCAACGGCCGGGCANAAGTAGGCTAAGGCGGTCGAAAGGAGCGGTGTGAACACGCAGCAGGCGGATGCGCCCGGGCGACGGCGGGCGCCGTGGCTGGTGACACTGCTCGCGATCGCCCTCGTCGGCGGGCTCGCGCTTGGTGCAGGCGCCGCCCGCATGGGTCTGCTGCCCGAGTCGGCGGCACCCACGCCGACCCCGACCGAGGTCGTCGTGCCGCATCCGACCGTGACGACCGGCTCGTCGACGCCGCGCACCTGCTCGATCGCCGACGACGTCACCTCGTCGGCCGCCCTCGACTTCCACGGCATCGTCGAGCGCGCCGACACCGGTGAGGTGCTCTTCGCGCGTCAGGAGGACGAGGCGACCCCGACCGCATCCGTCATGAAGCTCGTGACCGCGGTCACGGCGGTGTCGACGCTCGGCGCCGACACCCGCCTGCCCACCACCGTCTACCCCGGCACTGAGGCCGGCAGTGTCGTCCTCGTCGGCGGCGGCGACCCGACGCTGAAGTCACAGACCACGAGCTACTACGCGCAGGCCACGGCGTCAGTCGCCGAGCTCGCCGATGCCGTGACCGCGGCTGGCGGCGCGACCACCGTGANGCTACGACGACTCGCTCTTCACCGGCGACACTTGGCAGCCAAGCTGGAACGACGCCGACCGAGTCGACGGCTCGACCTCGGCGATCTCCGCGCTCATGATCGACGCCGGCCGCGCCGACCCGACGACCGAATATTCGCCGCGCACGCTGACACCATCGGAGGATGCGGCCGACGCCTTTGCTGCCGCCCTCGGCGCCGACGTCGACGACACGATCGGCATCGAGCCCGACAGCGAACCGATCGCTGAGGTCTGGTCGCCGACGGTCGAGCAGCTCGTCGAGACGATGCTGCTCGACAGCGACAACGTGATCGCCGAAGTGCTCGCGCGCCTCGTCGCGATCGAGCTCGGCGCCGGCAGCGACTTCGACGCCGTGGATGCGGGGCAGCAGCTCGCGCTCGACGCCCTGGACGTGTCGACGGCCGGCTTCGTCGGCGCCGACGGCTCGGGCCTCTCGCGCGACAACCGCGGCAGCGCCGCGACGATCGTCGGCCTGCTCGAGCTCATCGACGCGGGTGACGACGGCCTCGGGATCCTGCGCGACTACCTGCCCGAGAACATGCAGTCGGGCACGCTTGAGCAGCGCATCAACGGGGTGCCCGACGGCGCGGTACAGGCGAAGACGGGCTATACCGACCAGGTCTACGCGCTGGCGGGTTTCATGGTGCTGCCCGAGGGCGTGCAACTCACCTTCGCGCTCTTCGTCGCGGTGCCCAACCCCGAAACCGACGCGACCACGACGACCATCACGAACCGCAACGCGCTCGATGCGGCGGCAACGGCCATCTACAACTGCGGCATCGAGCTCACGAACCGATAACTCGCGCCCGAAAACCGGTGACTCGTGCCCCACGGCTCGATACGCTGGGCCTATGACGCGCGGACTCCTTATCGTCGATGTGCAGAACGATTTCACCGAGGGCGGTGCCCTCGCCTGCAGCGGCGGCGGCCAGGTTGCCCGAGACATCTCAGAACACCTGCGTCGCTACGGCGACGACTACGCGTGCGTCGTCGCCTCGCGCGACTGGCACAACGCCGAGGGCGACAACGGCGGGCACTTCGCCGCGACCCCCGACTTCGTCGACTCGTGGCCGGTGCACTGCGTCGCCGGCACCGAGGGCGCCGAGTTCCACCCCGACCTCGACACCACGGCGCTCACCGCCGAGGTGCGCAAGGGCCAGGGCAAGCCCGACTACTCGGCGTTCCAGGGGGTCGACGAACAGCAGCGCTCGCTGCTCGAGGTGCTCCGCGAGGCCGACGTGCACGAGCTCGACATTGTCGGCATCGCGACCGACCACTGCGTGCGTGCCTCGGCGCTCGCGGCGCTGAGCCTCGGGTTCAAGGTGCGGGTGCTGAGCGACCTCTGCGCGGGCGTCGCCCCCGAGTCCTCGGCGGCCGCCCTCGACGAACTCGAAGAGGCCGGCGCCGAGATCGAGTACGTCGGCGTCGCGTAGCCGCTACGCGAGCAACTGGTATTCGGCGAGCCGGCGGTAGAGCGGCGTCGTCTCGAGCAGCTGCTCGTGCGTACCGCGGCCGATGATGCGGCCGCCATCGAGCACGNGAATCTCGTCGGCGTCGACGACCGTCGAGAGCCGGTGTGCGATCATCAGCATCGAGCGGCCCTCCGAGACGGTGTCGAGGGCGCCGCGCATGAGCGCCTCGTTCTCGCCGTCGAGGGCCGAGGTCGACTCGTCGAGCAGCAACACCGGCGGGGCCGAAAGCAGCGTGCGCGCGATCGCAAGGCGCTGCTGCTCGCCGCCCGACAGGCGCACGCCCGACTCGCCGACCTGCGCATCCAGGCCCGCGGGGGAGCGGTCGACGACGCCGCCGAGGTTCACCTGGCGCAGCACGGCAACGCACTCGTCATCGCTCGCGCCGGGGTTGCCGAGCAGCAGGTTGTCGCGGATCGTGCCCGCGAGCGTCGGCGAGTTCTGCTGCACGTAGCCGAGCTGGTCGCGCAGTTGGGGTCGCTCGATCGCGCGGAGGTCGACGCCGCCGAGCGAGATAACGCCCGAGATAGGGTCATAGAAGCGCTCGATGAGCGCGAGCGAGGTCGACTTACCGGCGCCCGAGNGGGCCGACGAGTGCGACCTTGTGGCCGCGCGGCACCGTGAACGAGACCTCGTCGAGTACGAGCGGCGACTCGACCTGCGTCGACTCGTCGATCATGAGCAGCTTGTCGGCGTCCTTCTGCGCAGCGCGGCCGCGAGCGGTGACGAAGCCGTCGAAACGGGCGGATGCGTCGGCGCGCGCCTGCGCGGCCCGCACGACCCGCTCGGGGTAGCGAAACGACACGTTCGCGAACTCGATCGCGGGGGCCGACGGCTCGGCGTCGACGTTGGCGGGCCCGCGCAGCGCGACGACGGCGCAGGACGTGCGGTCGTTCGCCTCCTCGTCGGGCAGGTTGACGATCTCCTCGATACGGCCGAGCGCGCCGAGCGCCGAGGCGACCGCCGAGATCGCGCCGAAGAATTGCGTGAGCGGCGCGATCATGAGGAAGAGGAACATGATGAACGAGATGAGCGAGGCGACCGTGAGGCTCCCCGCGGCGACGCGGGCGCCGCCGACGCCGAGCACGAGCACGAGCGAGAGCTGCAGGGCGAGGAATGACACCGGCACCATGACGGCCGAGATCGCGGCGATGTCGAGCCCGCGGCGGTACGCGCCCTCGGCGTCCTCGATCACCTTGCGCTCCTCGCGCTCGGTCGCGTTCGCGGCGCGCAGGGTGCGCATCGCCGAGATCGCCCGCTCGGTCGAGGAGCTGAGCTCGCCGACCTTCGCCTGGGCGGCGGCGGAGGCGCGCATCACGCGCCCGCCGAGCGCCACAACCACGACCGCCGAGATCGCGACGCAGGCGAAGGTGATGAGGAACAGCACCCAGTCGAGGATGAGCATGGCCACGATTGCGCCGGCGAAGGTGAGCACGCCGCCGATCGCCTCGATGAGGCCCTGCGTGAGGACGGCCCGCAGCAGCGTCGTGTCGCTGCCGACGCGCGAGACGAGGTCACCAGTGCGGCGCGCGTCGAACTCCGAGATCGGCAGGCGCAGGATCTTGCGAATGAGGTTGCGCCGGGCGTTGAGCACGATCGTCTCGCCCGTGCGCTGCAGCAGGAAGTGCTGCATGCCCGAGAGCAGCGCGGCGAGAATCACGACTGCGACAAGCAGCCACGCGATCCACCACTGCATCGCGCCCTGCTCGACCTGCTGAATGAGCAGCCCCATGAGCACCGGCTGTGTGAGCGAGAAGACGGCGCCGACGAGCGAGATGATGATGATCAGCGCGAGCATGCGCTTGTCGGCGAAAAGGTACGGCCACAGCTGCCGCAGCGTCGCGCGCGGCGCCGAAGAGTCGGTGCCGCGCGCGAAGGGGGATCGAGAGTTGCTCACGGCTAGTGCTTAGTGCCAGAGCACCGCGATGGCGATGTTTGCAAAGGTAAGCGCGCCGGCGGTCCACATGACGCCCGACGGCACCGGGTTCTTCTTGCGATTAAGCATGAGCAGCACCATGATCACGATGAGGAACAGCAGCTTCACCGTGAGCTTGATGCGGATGTCCATCGTCACGTCGTAGAGCGCCTCGTTGAGGCCGAACATGATGAGGCCCGTGAGTAGCGCAAGCCAGCCCGAGTGCAGCATGCCCGCGGGAATCGTGGCCTCGCCCTTGCCGATGGCCTTGATCTGCAGGAACCACCCGCCGAAGAGTCCCGCAACACCCACGAGGTGGAAGACGAGCAGGATGTCCTTAAGAATTTCCATGTCGCTATTCTACGAGTTGTCGAGCTGTTGGCGAGTGGCGAAAACCGTGGCCGATCAGGCGTCTTGTTCGTCCTCGATTGGGAGGTCGAGGTGGAGGAGGTGGCCCATTCGCTCGGCCTTTGTGCGCAGGTAGTGGTCGTTGACGGCGTTGCGGCCGACCTCGAGCGGCACGCGCTCGGCGACCTCGATGCCGTGCTCGGTGAGCGCAGCCTGCTTGAGCGGGTTGTTCGTGAGCAGCCGCACCCGCGTGATGGCGAGATCGCGCAGGATCGCGGCGGCGGCCGTGTAGTCGCGGGCGTCGGCAGGCAGGCCGAGGGCGAGATTCGCGTCGACGGTGTCGAGCCCCTCCCCCTGCAGGTGGTAGGCGCGGAGCTTGTTGACGAGGCCGATGCCGCGCCCCTCCTGCCCGCGCAGGTAGAGCACGACGCCGCCGTGCTCGGCCACAACATCCATCGCCGTGCGCAGCTGCGGGCCGCACTCGCACTTCATGGAACCGAAGGCCTCACCCGTGAGGCATTCCGAGTGCAGGCGCACGAGCGGCACATCGTCGCCCGGCACGTCGCCGATCAGGGCGAGGTGGTCGTCGCCGGTCTCGACATCGTGATACGCCCGAACGCGGAACGTACCGTGCACGGTGGGGAGGTGGGTCTCGACCTCGAAGCGAATATCGTCACTCACTTGCGGGTCACCAGATGCTCGACGCCGCGTGCGCGGTAGCCGATGCCCCACGCCGCGACGCGCCAGAACGCCTCGAGAATGATGTTGCTCGACATCTTCGAGACGCCGTGGATGCGCTCAACGAAGGTGATCGGTACCTCGACGACGGGGAGACCCTTGCGCTCGTACATCCACGCCATCTCGATCTGGAAGCAGTAACCGGCGGCGCCGATGTTGCTCAGGTCGAAGGTCTTCAGTGTCGCGGCGCGGTAGCCGCGGAATCCTGCGGTGATGTCGTTGATGCGCGACTTGAGCCAGACCTTGCAGTAGATCGACGCGCCCCGCGAGAGCAGCTGGCGCAGCAGCGGCCAGTTCTCGGTAGCGCCGCCCGGCACCCAGCGCGAGCCGATCGCGAGCTCGGCGCCCGCATCCAGCTGCTCGATGAGCTCGGGCAGCTTCGCCGCCGGGTGTGAGCCGTCGGCGTCGAACTCGAACAGGTACTCGTAGCCGCGTTCCTGGCCCCAGTCAAAACCCTGCAGGTACGCCGTTGCGAGGCCCAGCTTGCCGCTGCGGTGCAGCACGTGCACGCGGGTATCGCTCGCGGCCATCTGGTCGGCGATGTCGCCGGTGCCGNTCGGGCGAGGCATCGTCGACGATGAGCAGGTCGATGCGGGGCGAGGCCCCGAGCACGCGCTCGGCGATCTCGGCGATGTTTTCGCACTCGTTGTAGGTCGGAATCACCACGAGCACATCGCCCCGCGTGGTCGTCGCCTCGGGCAAAGCGTGACGCGGGCCGTCGGTTTGGGATGCCATGGGCAAGTCGTCCTTCGTCGTTCGGCGCGGCCTAGAGGTCGGCACGCGTCGGGAAACCAATGCGCTCGTGCACGAGGTCGAGCGTCGCCGCCGCGCGCTCACGGGCGCGGTCGGCACCCGAGCGCAGCAGGCGCGTGAGCTCGCCCCGGTCGTCGAGCAGCTCGGCCGTGCGAGTACGGATGGGTGTGAAGGTCGCGTCGACGACCTCGGCGAGGCCCTTCTTGAGGTCGCCGTAGCCGCGGCCCGCGTACTCGTTCGCGACGTCGTCGAGCTCGCGGCCCGACAGCACCGCGAAGATCGTGAGCAGGTTCGAGACACCGGGCTTCGCCTCGGGATCGTAGCGAATCTCGCCGTCGGCGTCGGTGACCGCGCGCATGACCTTCTTCGTCGTCACCTTCGCGTCGTCGAGGATCGACAGCAGGCCAGCCTCGCTCGGCGCCGACTTCGACATCTTCGCCGTCGGGTCTTGCAGGTCGTAGACCTTCGCGTTCGCCTTCGGAATGAAGCCCTCGGGAATCGTGAACGTCTCGCCGAAGCGCGAGTTGAAGCGCTCGGCGAGGTTACGGGTGAGCTCGATGTGCTGCTTCTGGTCGACGCCGACCGGCACCTGCTGCGTCTGGTAGAGCAGGATGTCGGCGGCCATGAGCACGGGGTAGGTGAACAGGCCCACCGTGGTCTTGTCGCTGCCGTAGCGCTGCGACTTGTCCTTGAACTGCGTCATGCGGCTCGCCTCGCCGAAGCCCGTCATGCAGCCGAGGATCCACGCGAGCTGCGCGTGCTCGGGCACGTCGGACTGTACGTAGAGGATCGACTTCTCGGGGTCGATGCCGGCCGCGATGTACTGCGCCGCGGTCGAGAGCGTGCGGGTGCGCAACTGCTCGGGGTCGATGCCCGAGGTGATCGCGTGCTGGTTCACCACGCAGAAGATCGCGTCGTACTCGTTCTGCAGCTTCACCCAGTTGGTGAGCGCGCCGACGTAGTTACCGAGGTGGAGCGAGTCGGCCGACGGCTGCATCCCGGAGTAGAGCACGGGCTGCGAGGTGGCAGGCTGAGTCATGAAGTTCTTGGTCCTTTCGAGCGCATCTGGCGATCGGCACCGCGTGGGGAGCAGGCCAGCTGCGCGAACGCGAGCGCGCTAGATGGCGTAATCGACGACGACGGGTGCGTGATCTGACCATCTCTGATCGTAGGCCGCCGCGCGGTCTACCGCGTAATTCTCCACAGTGGCGGCCAACTTCGGGGTGGCCGCCTGGTAGTCGATGCGCCAGCCGGAGTCGTTGTCGAAGGCCTGCCCGCGATTCGACCACCACGTGTAGGGGCCGGGCACCTCGCCCGCGAACGTGCGGCCGACGTCGACGTAGCCGAGGCCGGCGCCGACCGAGCCATCGACGCCCGTGACGTCCTCGCCCGTCGCCCCGAACATCCGGCTCAGGTAGCCGCGCTCGCGGGGGAGGAAGCCGGCGCGCTTGACGTTGCCCTTCCAGTTCTTAATGTCGAGCTCGGTGTGGCCGATGTTGAAATCACCCGTGACGACGACGAAGTCGCGCTCGGACGCGAGCTCGCGCATCCGCTCNGCCTGCGCCTCGAGGAAGCCCCACTTCGCCTGCTGCTTCGGGGTGTCGGCCTCGCCGGAGTGGGTGTAGCAGCTCACGACCGTGACGACGTGCTCGCCGTGCTGCACGTCGACCTCGAGCCAGCGGCCTGCCGAGTCGACGGCGTCGTCGCCGAGCTCGCGGCGCACGTCGACGGGCGCGTTGCGCGTGAGCACGGCAACGCCCGCGCGACCCTTCTGATTGCTCTCGTCGAGCGTGACGTGCCAGTGCGACGGGATAAGCGGCTGCGCCTGGTCGAGGGAGGCGCGCACCTCCTGCATCGTGAGGACGTCGGGCGTGCGTTCGGCGACCCAGTCGGCCATGCCCTTGCGGGCGGCGGCGCGGATTCCGTTCACGTTGACGGTGGCGATGCGAAGCGACATGCCCGCCATCCTATCGGCGCAGGGTGATGTCGTCCTCGTCGATGCCCTCGCGCTCGGCCTCCGCCTCGAGCGGGTCGTAGCCCATCCGCAGGGCCCGGATCTCGTTCTCTACCTCGACCTGCTCGTAGATGACCTGCTCGTAGCGGCGGCGCACCGTGCGGCGGCGCCAACGGGGGAGCTGCTCCATTTCGTGCTCGAGGCGCAGACGCGTGGTCGCGAGGCGGTCGCGGTGCGCCTCGAGCTCGGCCTCGTGCGTGACACGCTCCGCCTCCTCCAGCGTGAGGAGGCGCGGAGCCTGGCCTAGATCGTCCATCGTGACCTTAACCCAGGCCGCGGTGATGAGGAGCACCATGCAGAGGAAGTTGAAGAAGATGAGCACACCGAGGATTGTCGCGTAGGTCGCGATGAGCGGGTTCGAGGTCGCACCCCCGAGCAGCGCGCTACCGAGGTAGGTGAGGATGCCGATCGCAATGCCGCCGATGAGCGAGCCCGACCACAGTGTCTTGCCGGGGACGCGGATCTGCGCGAGCACTCGGAGCATACCGGCGACGACGGTGGTGTAGACCGCGAGCGTCACCGCCATACCGGCGAGCTGGATCAGGATGCCCGTGACGATGCCGAGGTCGAATCCCAGCACATCCCGCAGCAACCAGTTTGCGGCACCGCTACCGGCGGCGACGACACCGACGGCGAGGATGAGTATGAGGCCGCCGGCAACCATGAGGCCGAGGTCGATGAGGCGGGTGACCGCCATATTGCGCTCGGGCGCGGCGGGGAGATCGAACATCGCGCGGATCGCGAGGCGCGAGCCGTTGAGGAAGTTCATCGCCGTCCACAGCGTCGAGGCGAGGGCGATGATACCGGCGATGGTGAAGGAGCTGCCGGTGTCGAGCTCGAGGAGCTTGTCGGCCTTCACCACGCCGCCGTCGCCGGTGTCGATGAGGCCCGGCACCATGTCGGCGAGCGAGCCGATGAGCGAGCCCAGCAGCTCCTCATTGTTGCCGAGCACGAGGCCGATCACCGAGAATAAGACGAGGAGGGCCGCGAAGACCGAGAAGAGGGCCTGGTAGGCCATGCCGCTCGCGAGGGTGCCGCCGCGGCGCTCCGACCATTGCTTGATCGCGCGCATCGGGCGGGTCGCCTGCACCCACTTGACAAAGGCCTGGATGCGGTCGGCGAACGTCGCGTCGTCGGGGAGCTTCGGGAACGGCGGGAAGATGGTGACGCGGGCCATCGAGAGCTCGGTGGGCGCGTGGGTGGACGACTGCTTCGCCGTCGAGTGAGCGGCGGCAGCGTCGGGGCTAGACTTGGTCGACTTTGCTGAGGTCACACAGACACCTTACGCGGCGCGCCACTACGCTGACCTAATGCGCTCTGCCCGGAGCGCACGAACCGAGCCGAAAGGTTTGCACGATGGAGCTTCACGGTTTCGGAGTCGGGACTCGAATTGCGATCGGCAATGCCGTGCGCATGCCCGACCCACTGCCCATCCCCGAGGACGTCGCGTTCCGTGGCGACGTTGCTGCCGAGCAGGAGCGCGCGAAGGCCGCAATCAAGCTGACCCAGAGTCAGATCGCGTCGCGTGCGAGCGAAGCCGAGGGCTCGCTCAAGGAGGTGCTCGAGGCGCAGTCGATGATGGCCGCCGACCCCGCAATCGAGGGCCTCGTGACCGGGGCGATCGAGGCCGGCAAGACCGCCGAGCGCGCAGTCTACGAGTCGTTCCAGCAGTTCGCCGACACGCTCAAGGCGATGGGCGGCTACATGGCTGAGCGCGCGACCGACCTCGACGACGTGTCGCAGCGCATCCGGGCTCAGCTCGCGGGCGTGCCCGCGCCCGAGGTGCCGCAGCGCGACGAGCCGTTCATCCTCGTCGCCGTCGACCTCGCGCCCGCCGACACCGGCAAGCTCGACCTCGACAAGGTGCTCGCGTTCGTGACCCGCGACGGCTCACCGAAGGCGCACACCGGCATCATCGCCGCTGAGAAGGGCCTGCCCGCGGTCGTCGCCGCGGCCGGTGCCGACGACATTCCCGACGGCGCCCTGCTCGTCGTCGATGCCGCGACGGGTCAGGTCATCGTCGGCCCGACGAAGCACCAGCTCGACGAGGCCCGCGCGAAGCAGCGCGAGCAGGACGAGATCGCGGCCGCCCCGATCTCCCCGGGCGCCCTCGCCGACGGCGAGCCCGTGCAGCTGCTCGCCAACGTCGGCAAGCCGGCCGACTCGCAGCCCGCCGTCGACCTCGGGGCCGAGGGCGTGGGCCTCTTCCGCACCGAGTTCCTGTTCCTCGACCGCACCACGCCGCCGACGAAGGACGAGCAGATCGAGGTCTACACTTCGCTGATGAAGCCGTTCGCGGGCAAGAAGGTCGTCGCGCGCGTGCTCGACGCGGGTGCCGACAAGCCGCTGTCGTTCCTCAACGACGCGGCCGAGGCGAACCCCGCGCTCGGCATGCGCGGCATCCGCATCCTGCGCGAGCGCGAGAACCTGCTGCGCGACCAGCTCGCAGCCCTCGCCGAGGCGCGCGACCGCTCGGGTGTCGAGCTCTGGGTGATGGCGCCGATGGTCGCGGATGCGGCCGACAGCGAGTACTTCACCGCACTCGGCCGCGAGTTCGGGCTCGAGGTCGTCGGCTCGATGATCGAGGTGCCGTCGGCCGCGATCCTCGCCGAGCAGGTGCTGCGCACGAGCGACTTCGTGTCGATCGGTACGAACGACCTCACCCAGTACACGCTCGCCGCCGACCGCGTGCTCGGCACCGTCGCGAACTTCCAAGACCCCTGGCACCCTGCCGTGCTGCGCCTCGTCGCCGAGACCGGCCGCGCCGGCCAGGCGACGGGCAAGCCCATCGGTGTGTGTGGCGAGGCCGCGGCCGACCCGCGCCTCGCGGTCGTGCTCGTCGGACTCGGTGTGAAGAGCCTCTCGATGGCGCCGCCCGCGCTCGCGGGCGTGCGCGTCGAGCTGCGCAAGTTCTCGCGCGAGCAGGCGAACGAGGTCGCGCAGCGCGTGCTCGCCGCAGCCTCGGGCGACGAGGCCCGCCAACTGTTCGACGACTACGTCGCCGAGCAGGGCTAGTTCGGTTGTTCGGGACTCCCCGGCTTTGGCGGGATGGGATGCGCTTGGCTGCGTGTGCTGCCGCGTCGGGGCGGGGAGTTTCTTGTTGCTGCTGGGCGCAGTGGCGGCGGCGTAGGGTGGCCTGGTGTCTGCTGAGCTCGCCCCGTGGTTGCCCGTCGCGTGGACGACCCTCGTGCTGCTCATCGTCGCCGCGNTCGGCGCCGGCTGGATCGACGCCGTCGTCGGCGGTGGCGGGCTGATTCAGCTGCCCGCGCTCGTCATCGGCCTGCCGCAGACGCTGCCGAGCCCCTACGTGCTTGGCACGAACAAGCTCGCGTCGTTCATGGGCACGCTGAGTGCGAGCCTCGTCTACCTGCGCAAGCTGCGCACGCAGCTGGCGGTGATTCTGCCGCTCGTGATTGGTGCCTACGCCGGCTCGACCGGGGGAGCGTGGCTGTCGCGCTTTCTGCCGCGCGAGGTGCTCACGCCGATCGTGCTCGTCGCGGTCGTGGGCATCGGCGCGTACATCCTGTTCAAGCCCAGCCTCGGCCTCAGCCACGAGCCGCGTCATGAGGGCCGCTCACTGGGCTGGCGCTCGGGACTGATCGGCGTTTCGGTCGGCTTCTACGACGGCCTGCTCGGGCCGGGGACCGGCTCGTTCTTCGTGATTCTCATGGTCGCGGTGCTCGGCTTCGGCTTTCTCGAGGCGAGCGTCAACGCGAAGATTGCGAACGTCGTGACGAACATCGCCGCGATCACGCTGTACGGCCTCCACGGCGAGGTCGTGTGGGTGCTCGGCCTCTGCATGGGCGCGGCGAACGTGCTCGGCGCCGTCATCGGCGCCCGCATGGCCGTTCGGCGCGGCTCGTCGTTCGTGCGCAAGATCTTCATCGTCGCTATCTCGATCCTCGCCCTCAAGCTCGGCTGGGACACCCTCGACCTCTTCCTGCTCTGACCCGTGCCGCGCGTCGCAGCCTAGCTGGGTGCGCGCGCGACGCTCGCCCGGGAAACGAGCCGGGGCGCGCATCCGACGAATCGGATGCGCGCCCCGGTTACCAGCCTCAGGCTACGGACGACCGCGCAGCACGGCCTGCTTGACCTCGGCGATGGCCTTGGTGACCTCGATGCCGCGGGGGCATGCCTCGGTGCAGTTGAAGGTGGTGCGGCAGCGCCACACGCCCTCCTGGTCGTTGAGGATGTCGAGACGGGTCGACGCGGCCTCGTCACGCGAGTCGAAGATGAAGCGGTGTGCGTTCACGATCGCGGCGGGGCCGAAGTACTGGCCGTCGGTCCAGAACACCGGGCACGAGGTCGTGCACGCGGCGCAGAGGATGCACTTGGTCGTGTCGTCGAACACGGCGCGGTCCTCGATCGACTGGATGCGCTCCTTCTCGGGCTTGTCCGAAGCCTGCAGGAAGGGCTGCACCTCCTTGAACGACTCGAAGAAGGGGTCCATGTCGACGATGAGGTCGCGCTCGAGCGGCAGACCCTTGATGGCCTCGACGTACACCGGCTTGGTGATGTCGAGGTCCTTGATCAGCGTCTTGCACGCGAGGCGGTTGCGGCCGTTGATGCGCATGGCGTCGGAGCCACACACGCCGTGCGCGCACGAGCGGCGGAACGCGAGGGTCGAGTCCTGCTCCCACTTAATCTGGTGCAGGGCATCGAGGATGCGGTTGGTCGAGTACATGTCGACGGTGAACGACTGCCAGTACGGCTCCTGGTCGGTCTCCGAGCTGTAGCGACGCACGACAATCTCGACCTTGAAGGGCTTCTCCGGCTCTTCGACCTGGGGCGCGGCGGTGTCTACCTGCGATTCAGTCATTGCGATGATCTCCCTTCAAATTCCTAGTACTTGCGTTCCTGCGGCACGTAGTGCGTCATGCGCACCGGCTTCTGCCCCAGGGTGATGTGGTCGGCCGGGTCGGCCGAAGTGCGGTCACCCGTGAGGTACGCCATCGTGTGGTGCATCCAGTTCTCGTCGTCACGCTTCGGGTAGTCGTCACGCATGTGGCCACCGCGCGATTCCTTGCGGTTGCGCGCCGTGTAGGTGACGACCTCGGCGAGGTCGAGCAGGAAGCCGAGCTCGATGGCCTCGAGCAGCTCGGTGTTGAAGCGGTGGCCCTTGTCGTGCACGTGCACGTTGCGGTAGCGCTCGCGCAGCTGGTGGACGACCTTGGTCGCCTCCTCGAGGGTCTCCTCGGTGCGGAACACCTGGACGTTGGTGTCCATGGTCTCCTGTAGCTCCTTGCGGATGTCGGCGACCGACTCGGTGTGCTGTTCGGCGTCGGTCGCGCGCAGGTCGGCGACGAGGCCGCGCACGAAGGCGTCGGGTTCGGCGGGGAGCTCAACGTAGTCGGCGGTCTTCGCGTACTTCACGGCCGAGCGGCCGGCGCGCTTACCGAAGACGTTGATGTCGAGGAGCGAGTTGGTGCCGAGACGGTTCGAGCCGTGCACCGAGACGCACGCGCACTCACCGGCCGCGTAGAGGCCGGGCACGATGTCCTCGTTATCGTTCGCGAGCACCTCGGAGTCGTTGTTCGTCGGGATGCCACCCATGGCGTAGTGCGCCGTGGGGTACACGGGCACGGGCTCGGTCACCGGGTCGACACCGAGGTACGTGCGAGCGAACTCGGTGATGTCGGGGAGCTTCGTCTCAAGCACCTCGGCACCGAGGTGGGTGCAGTCGAGGTAGACGTAGTCCTTGTTCGGGCCGGCACCGCGGCCGTCGAGCACTTCCTGCACCATCGAACGGGCCACGATGTCACGCGGCGCCAGGTCCTTAATGGTCGGCGCGTAGCGCTCCATGAAGCGCTCACCTGAGTCGTTACGCAGGATCGCACCCTCACCACGCGCACCCTCGGTGAGGAGGATGCCGAGGCCGGCAAGGCCGGTCGGGTGGAACTGGAAGAACTCCATGTCTTCGAGCGGCAGGCCGTTGCGCCAGATGATGCCGACGCCGTCACCCGTGAGGGTGTGCGCGTTCGACGTGGTCTTGAAGACCTTGCCGAAGCCACCGGTCGCGAAGATGAACGACTTGCCCTGGAACACGTGCAGGTGGCCGGTCTTGAGCTCGTACGCGATGACCGCGGCCGGGCGCTTCACGCCGTCGACCTCAACGAACGACACGTCGAGCGCGTAGTACTCGTTGAAGAAGCGGATGTTGTGCTTGACGCAGTTCTGGTACAGCGTCTGGAGGATCATGTGGCCGGTGCGGTCGGCGGCGTAGCAGGCGCGGCGAACGGGCGCCTTGCCGTGCTCGCGCGTGTGCCCACCGAAGCGACGCTGGTCGATCTTGCCCTCGGGCGTGCGGTTGAAGGGCAGGCCCATGTTCTCGAGGTCGAGGACGGCCTCGATGGCCTCCTTCGCGAGGATCTCGGCCGAGTCCTGGTCAACCAGGTAGTCGCCACCCTTGACGGTGTCGTAGGTGTGCCACTCCCAGTTGTCGTCCTCGACGTTCGCGAGGGCGGCGGCCATGCCACCCTGCGCTGCACCGGTGTGCGAGCGGGTCGGGTAGAGCTTGGTGACGACGTCGATCACCGCACCGGTGCCGGCCTGCTCGGCCGCCTCGATGGCGGCGCGCATGCCCGCGCCGCCGGCGCCGACGATCACGATCTCGTTGCGGTGGAAGTGGACGGTGACGCCGTCCACAACCTTGGTGGTGTCCTTCAGCTGTTCAGCAGCCATGATGTTCGAAAAGTTCCTTCGTTCTACGCGTTCGCGAGCGGTGTTCAGCGGCGCACTAGGCGGCGCAGACCGAAACCGACCCGGCGCCGTGGATGCAGGGGTTCACGCCGAAGGCGATGAGCACGATGATGCCGAGGATGATCTCGACGGCGCAGGCGATCCACAGCGTGGTGATGAGCGCCTTGCGCGGGCCCGGCTTGTAGACGTAGTCGTTCACGATGGTGCGAAGACCGTTGGTGCCATGGATCATCGCGAGCACGAGCAGGAGGCCGTCCCAGATGAGCCAGAACGAGAACTGGAACTTCTCGGCGACAACGAACTGGTAGTCAATCTGGTGCACACCGTCGCCTGCGATGAGGTTCGAGTAGAGGTGCACGAAAACGAGGATGATGAGCAGCACGCCCGAGACGCGCATGAAGACCCAGCCGGTGCGCTCGAGGTTACCGGAGCTCTTCTTGCGCTCGGAGAGCGGGGTGCGAGGGTATTCGACAGTTTCGATAGTCATGATGCGTCCCCCTTAGTGACCGAACACGTTCGACAGGTGCATGATCGCGAACGGGATCATGACGACGAACCAGATAACAATGACTCCCCAGAACATTCCGCGCTGGATGCGGGTGCCGCCGGGGAGGAAGTCGATGAGGATGATGCGCAGGCCGTTGAAGGCGTGGTAGGTGATCGCACCCACGAGACCGAGCTCGCCAATACCCATGATCGGGTTCTTGTACGTACCGATCACGGTGTTGTACACCTCGGGGCTCACCAGCAGGAGCGCGCTGTCGAGCACGTGCACCAGCAGGAAGAAGAAGATGGCGACACCGGTAATACGGTGGAGCACCCACGACCACATGCCTTCATTACCGCGATAGAGGCGACCGCCAAGGGCGCTCTTTTTCGGTGCGGTGGCAGTGGCGGGGGTGCCGGTCGAGGATGATGACACGGAACTACCCTTCTCTTGATCTAGGCCGGCGGCGCTACGTCGCCTGGCGTGTGAGTGGCGCAGGGCACCACGTGACGTGATCTTGCGTTTTTTTGCACAGCTCACACGTGATGTCAGGTTACCCCGTTTTGAGGCAACCTTCAGCGAGGAGCGCTATTAGGTGGGCCTTACTCGCGGCTGAATGCGGGGGCCGTTTGGGTCGCCGCGATCACGTCGTCGTAGTGGCCGAGCAGCTCATCGCAGATGCCCTCCCACGAGCGGTCGAGCACGCGGCGGCGGCCGGCCTCGCCCATCCGGGCCCGGAGTATCCGGTCGCCGACGAGGCGCTCGACGTAGGCCCGCATCGAGTCGACGCCGCCGGCGAAGGCGGGGTCGAAGAGGTAGCCGTCGTCACCGTGCGTAACAAGGTCGACCGGGCCGCCGGCGAGCGGCGCCACGACGGGCAGGCCGGCGGCGTGCGCCTCCTGCAGCGTCTGGCCGAAGGTCTCTTCGGTGCCGGTGTGCACGAACAGGTCGAAGCTCGCGTAGGCGAGCGAGAGCTCGCGACCGCTTCGGCGGCCAAGATAGGTGACCTGCATGCCGCGCAGGGCGGCGCGCACCGACTCGTCGCTCGGGCCCTCGCCGACGATCGCGAGGTGGATGCCCGGAATGCCGCGCAGCTGCGCGAGCCGCTCGACCTGCTTCTCGGGTGCGAGCCGGCCGACGTAGCCGACGACGACCTCGTCGGGCCCGGCGATGCTCGCGCGCAGCTCGGCGGCGTCGGGCGCGAGGCGGTGGTTCGGGTGGTACGCCTCGAGGTCGACGCCGCGGCCCCAGGTCTTTACCCGCTCGAAGCGGTTGCGCTCGAGGTCGCGAATCGAATGGGTCGACGGCGCGAGCGTGACGTCGGCCTGCGAGTGCACGCTGCGCAGGAACATCCACGTGACCTCGCGCATCGCGCCGAGGCGGTTGCGCTCGGTATAGCCGGCGACGTCGGTCTGGAAGATCGCGACGGTCGGAATGCCGCGGCGCCGGGCAGTCGCGAGCGCGTTCCACCCGAGCATGAAGGGGGATGCGGCGTGCACCACGTCGGGGTTGAAGTCGCGCAGCAGCTGGTCGACCTGGAGGCTCGGGAGGCCGACCGGGAACTCGCGGAGGTTCACCGTCGTGACTTCATGCACCGGGAAGCCTGCGTATTCGGCCGGCGCACCGGCCTTCGGGCAGATGACGATCGCCTCGTGACCCCGCAGCCGCAGGTGCTCGAGCACCTTGCGCACGCTGTTCGTGACGCCGTTCAGCGTCGGCAGGAAGCTTTCGGTGACCACTGCGACTCGCATGATGTATCGACCGTAGGAGGCGCCAATGGCCGTGGGTTGAACCCCAGGCGAACTTCGGGACGAGATTGGGTTGCGGGGACGTATCNTGCCGCAAACCTTGAACCGTCGGGCACTACAGTCATGCGCATGCCCAATAACTTGGACCACTTCTATGCGGTGATTCCGGCCGGTGGCGTGGGGTCTCGATTGTGGCCGCTGAGTCGTGCGGACCGCCCGAAATTCCTGCGCGACATTGCCGGCACCGGCACCTCGCTGCTCCGTTCGACCTGGGAGCGCCTCGCCCCCCTCACCGGCGACGAGCGCATCTACGTCGTGACGGGCGCTGCCCACGGCGAGGAGGTGCAGCACCAGCTGCCCGAGCTGTTGCAGCAAAACGTGATTCTCGAGACCGAGGGGCGCGACTCGAGCGCCGCCGTCGGCCTTGCCGCAGCGATCATCGAGCGTCGCCACCCCGGCGCCGTCATCGGCTCGTTCGCCGCCGACCACCTCATCTCGGCCGACACGCGCTTCCGCCGCGCGGTCGTCGAGGCCGTGCGCGCCGCGAACGAGGGGCTCATCGTGACCATCGGCATTCAACCGATCGAGCCGTCGACGGCGTTCGGCTACATCCGCGCCGGCGAACCGCTCGAGATTCTCGGCGCGCCCTCGGCCCGCCAGGTCGACGCCTTCATCGAGAAGCCGAAGGCCGCCACCGCACGCCGCTACCTCACCTCGGGCGAGTACCTCTGGAACGCCGGCATGTTCATCGCCCGCGCGAGCCGCCTGCTCACCGAGATCGAAGAGAACGCGCCGGAGCTCGCCGCGGGCATCCACGAGATCGCCGAGGCCTGGGATTCGCCGGCGCGCGACGAGGTCGTGGCCCGCGTGTGGCCGACGCTCGACAAGATCGCGATCGACTACACCGTCGCAGAGCCCGCCGCGAAGAAGGGCGGCCTCGCGGTCATCCCCGGCTTCTTCGGCTGGGACGACGTCGGCGACTTCGCCGCCGTCTCGCGCGTGCACGAGGGCGTCAGCAACTGCGACGAGGGCGTCAGTGCCATCGGCTCGCCCGAGCGCGTCGTCGCCTACGAGTCGAGCGGGCTAGTGATTTCGGAGACCGATCGCGTCATCGCGATCGCCGGCCTGCAAGATGTCGTGCTCATCGACACGGCGGATGCGCTGCTCGTTACGACGCGCAAGAACGCCCAGCAGGTGAAGCAGGTCGTCTCACTGATTAAGGAGTCCGAACACCCCGAGGTGTTGTAGCCACCTGACAGCCGTGCACGGCAGGTGTAGCCAAATTGTTAGGGCGCGCGACACTAGTCGCCGCGGCTGTGAGAAAAATCAACATAGACTCAACTCAAGGTGAACATTCCGCACGGCTGCGGAACTACTTGAGGAGAACCAATGGGTATGTCTCGCAAGAAGGCTGTCGGCGCGCTCAGCGTCGCGTCGATCAGTATGCTCGCGCTCGCGACGTGTGGCGCTCCGCCCGCGGAGACCGAGTCGACCGGTGGCGCGGGTGCCGACAACAGCGACTTCCTCGCGTGCATGGTGTCGGATGAGGGTGGTTTCGACGACCGCTCGTTCAACCAACTCGCGCACGAGGGCCTCGAAATGGCCGTCGAGCAGCTTGGCATCTCGTCGGCTGAGGCGCAGTCGAGCTCGCCCGACGACTTCGCGCCGAACCTCTCGGCCATGGTCGACCAGAGCTGCGACCTGATTATTCCCGTCGGCTTCAACCTCGCCGACGCGACCCAGGCGGCGGCCGACGCGAACCCCGAGACCAACTTCGCGATTGTCGACGTCGACTACCTGAGCGCCGACAACCTGCTGCAGCTCAACTACGACACCGCGCAGGCTGCGTTCCTCGCGGGCTACGCGGCCGCGGGCCAGTCCGAAAGCGGCAAGGTCGCCACCTTCGGTGGCGCCCAGATCCCCTCGGTCACCATCTTCATGGACGGCTTCGCCGACGGCGTTGACTACTACAACGAAGAGAAGGGCGCCGACGTCGAGGTGCTCGGCTGGGACGTTGAGGGCCAGAACGGCGAGTTCGTCGNAACTTCAGCGACCAGACCAAGGCGAACCAGATCACTGAGGGCTTCCTCGCGCAGGGTGCCGACATCATCCTGCCGGTTGGTGGCCCGCTCTACCAGGGTGCCGCTGAGGCGATCCGCGCCGACGGCGACAACGCGCTGCTGCTCGGCGTTGACAGCGACCTTCGCGAGAAGGAGCCGGACTACGCAGACCTCATCTTCGTCTCGATCGAGAAGGGTCTCGACGTGACGGTCTACGAGGCGATCGAAAGCGCGGTCGAGGGTAACTTCGCCGGCGGCACCACCTACACAGGCACGCTCGAGAACGAGGGCGTTGGCATCTCGGACTTCGGCGACTTCGAGTCGGAGCTGCCGGACGGCATGCTCGACGAGCTCGACACGATCCGCCAGGGCATCATCGACGGCACGATCGAGGTCGAGTCGCCTTCGTCGCCCGCGGCGTCGGAGTAACCATCCCCTCGCGCTGACGCGCGACCCGCATGTGATTTGAGCCCGGTCAAGCCCTGAGTAGCTCGGCCGGGCTCAAATCGCGCCGGTGGCCCGTTAGGCTTCCTGCAGAACCCCACCCGTTGGTTGGAGAAGGTCTCGTATGAAACTCGAACTCCGCGGTATTACGAAGCGCTTTGGCAACTTCACCGCAAACGACAGCATCGACCTCACTGTTGAGGAGGGGGAGATCCACGCGTTGCTCGGCGAGAACGGCGCGGGCAANCCTGATGAACGTGCTCTACGGGCTCTACACGCCCGAAGAAGGTGAAATCCTCCTCGATGGCGAGGTTCAAAACTTCTCCGGGCCTGGCGACGCGATGCGCGCCGGCATCGGAATGGTGCACCAGCACTTCATGCTCATTCCCGTCTTCACGGTGGCCGAGAACCTCATGCTCGGCCACGAGCCCACGAAGGGCGCGGGCATCCTCGACCTTCCGGCTGCGCGCAACCGCGTGAACGAGATCTCCGAGCGCTTCGGCTTCCGCATCGACCCCGACTCGGTCGTCGAAGACCTCTCGGTCGGCCAGCAGCAGCGCGTCGAGATCATCAAGGCCCTGTCGCAGGAAGCGAAGGTGCTCGTGCTCGACGAGCCCACCGCCGTGCTCACGCCGCAAGAGACCGACGAGCTCATGCGCATCATGGACGAGCTGCGCCAGCAGGGCACCTCGATCGTCTTCATTTCGCACAAGCTCCGCGAGGTGCGCCACGTGAGCGACCGCATCACGGTCATCCGCCGCGGCAAGGTCGTCGGCACCGCCGAACCAACGGCCTCGAACGAGGAGCTCGCGACGCTCATGGTCGGCCACGACGTATCGCTAACGGTGCAGAAGGATGCGCCGAAGCTCGGCTCCGCGTCGTTCCAGGTGCGCGACCTAACCGTCTTCAGCCCGACGGGCCAGCGGCTCGTGGATGGGCTCAGCTTCGACATCCGTGAGGGCGAGATTCTCGTCGTCGCCGGCGTGCAGGGCAACGGCCAGACGGAGCTCACCGAGGCGATCCTCGGCCTCCAGCCGAAGACCGACGGCTCGATCACGCTCAACGGCAAAGAGGTGCTCGGCCTCAGCGTCAAGCAGGCGCTCAACACCGGCATCGGCTTCGTGCCGGAGGACCGCACCGTCGGCGGCATCGTCGGCGAGTTCACGATCGCCGAGAACCTGATTCTCGACGAGTTCGACCGCAAGCCGTTCTCGAAAGGCATCGCGCTCGACCTCGCCGCCATCCACGAGAACGCCGAGCAGAAGGTCGAGTCGTTCGATGTGCGCACGCCGTCGACCGAGACGGCCGTCGGCCGGCTCTCGGGCGGTAACCAGCAGAAGGTCGTGCTCNCGCGAACTCGGGCGACAGCTCGAGCTGTTCATCGCATCCCAGCCCACCCGCGGCCTCGACGTCGGCTCGATCGAGTTCGTGCACGACCAGATCGTGGCGACGCGCGACTCGGGCATCCCGGTGCTCATCGTGTCGACCGAGCTCGACGAGGTTGTGCAGCTCGCCGACCGAATCATGGTGATGTACGACGGCCGCTCGATGGGCATCGTCTCGGCCGACACCTCGCGCGAAACACTTGGACAGATGATGGCAGGTATTCCCCATGGCGAATGACACGAAACTCACGCCCGACGTCGACCAGCCGCCGGTCGACAAGGTGCGCACCGGCTCCACGAATGCGCTCGCCGACGAGCCCTGGCGCGGCGTCTGGCGCGACATCCTCGGCGGCTCGTTCGCCCGCTCGTTCATCGCGATCGTCATCGCCCTCTTCATTGGTCTGCTCATCGCGGTCTTCACCGACCCCGATGTACAGGGCACGCTCGGCTACGTGTTCGCCGCGCCGCAGCACTTCTTCCAGGCCGCCGGCACGCTCATCGGCGACGCCGTGCAGGCGCTCATCAACGGCGCCATCTACAACCCGAAGCGCGGGTTCCTGCCGCTGCTGACGACGCTGCAGTGGGCGACCCCGCTCATCGCCGCCGGTCTCGGCCTCGGCATCGCGTTCCGGGCCGGCCTCTTCAACATTGGTGGTCAGGGACAGCTGCTCGTTGGCGCGTTCTTCGCCGCCTACGTCGGCTCGAACTGGGCGCTGCCCCCGGTGCTCCACCTCGTCGTCACGATCATCATCGCGATCCTCGCCGCCTCGATGTGGGCCGCGATCGTCGGCTGGCTCAAGGCACAGACGGGCGCGCACGAGGTGATCCTCACGATCATGTTCAACTGGATCGCCTACTGGGGCGTCACCTATCTGCTCAAGCAGCAGCCGTTCCAGGCCGAGAACGCGCCGGGCTACTCGAAGAGCAAAGCGATTCTCGAGACCGCCCGCTTCCCCGAGATCGCGGGAGTGTTCGGCACCGGCGTCGTCGTCGTGATTCTCGCGGCCGTCGCGTACTGGTGGATCATGGATCGCTCGACAATCGGCTTCCAGATTCGTGCCGTCGGGATCAACCCGAACGCCGCGAAGACCGCCGGCATCAACGTGAAGCTCGTCACCGTACTCACAATGGCCCTCTCGGGCGGGTTCATCGGCATCGCTGCCGCGACGCAGACGCTCGAGGTGCACCCGACCGGCATCGAGCCTTCGGTGGATGCGGGCATTGGCTTCGATGCGATCACGGTCGCGCTGCTCGGTGGCAACAACCCGATCGGCATCATCTTCGCCGCGCTGCTGTTCGGCGCGCTCAAGGCNGGGTGCCGTCTCGATGGAGGTCAGCGCCGGTGTGCCGAAGGACATCATCCCGGTGATCCAGGGCCTCATCGTGCTCTTCGTCGCCGCCCCGAGGTTCCTCGGCTTCCTGCCGAAGCCCACGGGCATCCAACTCGCCGACCGACTGTCGGCGCGCAAGCAGGGTTCGGAGGCGTAACCATGACGAACGACCAGCTCACCCGCGCCGAGGCGGCCCCCGCCGGCAGCGAAACCCTCGCGCCCCGCAAGCTCAAGACCCCGATCTTGCTCGCCGTGTTCTCGCTCATCGCGCTGCTCGCCTTCGTGTTCACCGTCGGCGACCAATCGACGCAGATCGACATCAGCAACCGCGGCGGCACGATTCAGCTCGACCCGCTCGTGTTCCCGACGATGCTGACGAACGCCGTGCTCACGGTCGGTATGGTCGTGCTCACGGTCTTCGCCTTCCTGCGCTCGCTCGCGCGCCAGCCCGTGCCCATCTGGGTCACCGCCGTGTTCGCGGCGCTCTGGGCAATCGCGCTCATCATCTGGGTCGGCGCGGGCGCGAACGTGCCGCTCGCCTGGCTGCTCACCGGCACCCTCGCGCTGTCGACCCCAATCGTGTTCGGTTCGATGGCGGGCCTCGTTGCCGAGCGCTCGGGCGTTGTGAACATCGCCATCGAGGGTCAGCTGCTGTCGGGTGCCTTCGCCTCGGCGCTCGTCGCGAGCCTCACGAACAGCTGGGTCGCCGGCCTCGTCGCCGCGATCGTCGCCGGCGTGCTCATCTCGGCCATCCTCGCGCTGTTCTCGATCACGTACTGGGTCGAGCAGGTCGTTGTCGGTGTCGTGATCAACATGATCGTGCTCGGCCTCACCGACTTCCTCTACTCGGGCCTCATGTCGAGCGACCCGCAGCGCTACAACAGCCCAGACCGCTACCCGACCTGGTCCATCCCGGGCCTGAGCGAAATTCCGGTGCTCGGCCCGCTGCTGTTCTCGAACACGATCGTCGTCTACGCGCTGTTCCTGCTCGTGCCGTTCATGGTCTTCATGCTCTTCAACTCGAAGTGGGGCATCCGCACCCGCGCGGTCGGCGAGCATCCCAAGGCCGCCGACACCGTCGGCATCAACGTCAATGCGACCCGCTGGCGAAACGTGCTGCTCTCGGGTGCGATCGCCGGCTTCGGCGGCTCGTACTACACGCTCGGCCTGGTGGGCGCCTTCGGTTCCGAGGTCACGAGTGGCCAGGGGTATATCGCGCTCGCGGCGCTCATCTTCGGCCGCTGGCACCCCGTGTACGCGACGCTCGCGGCGATCCTCTTCGGCTTCGCCTCGAACTTCCGCACCCTCGCCTCGCAAGTGGGCGCTGATCTGCCCACCGAGCTCATGGCGATGGTGCCCTACATCGTCACCGTGTTCGCCGTCGTCGGCTTCGTGGGCCAGTCCCGCGCGCCCGCCGCGAGCGGCACGCCCTACATCACGCAGGGCCGGTAGCTCGTGAACGACCGGATGCGCGCCGTAGTCGATATCGACTGGGAGACGCTTCGCGCCGCCGCGCGAGAGGTGCAGGCGCACGCGTACGTGCCGTACTCGAAGTTTCGAGTCGGCGCGGCCGCGCTCGTCGACGACGGTCGCATCGTCACGGGCTGCAACGTCGAGAACGCGAGCTACGGCGTGGGCCTCTGCGCCGAGTGCGGCCTCGTGTCGGAGCTCGCGCGCACCGGCGGCGGGCAGCTCATCGCCTTTACCTGCTGCGACGGCAACGGCGAGCGGCTCATGCCGTGCGGTCGGTGTCGGCAACTGCTCAACGAGTTCGCCGCACCGGGGTGTCTCTTCGATACCATCGCCGGCATCACCGACATCGAGGGCATCCTGCCCATGGCTTTCGGGCCTCGCAACCTGAACGACTTTGACGACCGAGGCGAGCCCGCCTAGTACCGACCCGGTCGCCCGCATCGAGGAGGAAAATTGGCTGAGCAGTTTGACGCGATCGAGCTCATTCGACGCAAGCGCGACGGGGGAGCCCTGAGCGGCGACGAGATTCGCTGGTTGATCGCCCGCTACACCGACGGCTTCGTCGGCGACGAGCAGATGGCGGCCATGACGATGGCGATCTTCCTCAACGGTATGGAGCGCGAGGAGATCCTCAACCTCACGAACGCGATGATCGCGTCGGGCGAGCGCCTCGACTTCTCGAAGCTGTCGAAGCCGACCACCGACAAGCACTCGACCGGTGGCGTTGGCGACAAGATCACCCTGCCGCTCATGCCACTGGTCGCCTCGTTCGGCGCGGCCGTGCCGCAGCTGTCGGGCCGCGGGCTCGGCCACACCGGTGGCACGCTCGACAAGCTCGAGTCGATTCCCGGCTGGCGCGCGGAGCTGACGAACGACGAGCTCTTCCGGCAACTCGAGGAGGTCGGCGGCGTCGTGTGTGCGGCCGGAGCCGAACTCGCGCCGGCCGACAAGAAGCTCTATGCGTTGCGCGACATCACGGGCACGGTCGAGGCGATTCCGCTCATCGCGTCGTCGATCATGTCGAAGAAGATCGCCGAGGGCACGGGCGCGCTCGTGCTCGACGTGAAGTTCGGCTCGGGCGCGTTCATGCGCGAGCGCGAGCGGGCACGCGAGCTCGCCGAGACGATGGTGCGCCTCGGCACCGATGCGGGCGTCAACGTGGCGGCGTTTCTCACCGACATGAACACGCCGCTCGGCCTCACGATCGGCAACGCGAACGAGGTGCGCGAGTCGATCGAGGTGCTCGCCGGCGGCGGCCCCGCCGACGTCGTCGAACTCACGGTCGCGCTCGCGCAGGAGATGCTTGAGCTCGCGGGTATCCGCGATGTTGACGTCGCGGCGCACCTCCGTGGTGGCCAGGCGATGGATGTCTGGCGCAAGTTTGTCGTGGCGCAGGGCGGCGACCCGGATGCGGCGATGCCGACCCCGCGCGAGTCGCACGAGGTGCGGGCCGAGCGCGATGGCGTGGTCACCCGCCAGGATGCGTTCCAGTTCGGCCTGGCCGCGTGGCGCCTCGGTGCGGGACGCGCGCGCAAGCACGACCCGGTTGTGCACGCCGCCGGCATCGACCTCGCCGTAAAGCCCGGCGACGCGGTGCGCCGCGGCGACCTGCTGTGGACCCTCCACGCCGACGACGCGTCGCGCTTCCACCGCGCCCTTGATGCGCTCGATGGCGCGTGGGCCCTCGGCGACGCGGCACCCGAGCCCGCACCGCTCATCGTCGACCGTATCCGCTGAGTTTCGGCGTGTGAGCCGACTGCTGGTCGGGCTGGTCGGTCTAGTCGGTGTGTGTGCTGCGGTCGCGCGCCCGCCACGCGACCAGTGTCGTCCAGAGGGCGAAGGCCTCATCTGGTTGGTCGAGCTGGACACCCCAGTCGCGAAGCGCCTGCTGAACTCGGTAGCGCACGGTGTTTTCGTGCACGTGCAGGTGGGCGGCCGCACCCGCCGGCCCGCCCTGCTCGAACCAGGCGAGCATCGTGTCGCGCCGCTCGCGCTGGCGCCTGCCGTCGGCCATCGTGACCGCCGGATGCTGCAGGTACGGGTACGTTGCAAACAGCTGCCCGAGATGGTCGGCGATGAGCGAGGCACGGACGTCGTCGCTACTCTTGACCGGTTGAGTGCGCTCGTGAGGCGTGCGGAGAATCGCGTCGAGTTCTTCTCGCGCGGCGACGAAGCCCACCCCTGCAGTGGTGGGGCAGGCGATGGCGGCGCGAATTTCTTGCGTGAAGGACCGTGCGGCGGCACGGATCGTGGCGGTCAGCGCATCCCTGATCCGAGACTCGGTGGCGCCCGTGACCGCGACGTAGCAGGCGCCGTTCGTGAGCGCCGCAGCGACGACCGAGAGTCGTGCCTGCAACTGTCGATCTGCGAAGGCCTGCAGCTGTCGCTCGTCTCCTGGGCTGGCTGCCTCGCCGGCGAACTGCAGTGAAATTAGGCGCACCTCGGAGGTGGGCGCGAGCGACAGCGCAACGAGATCGCCGCTCGTTGGCGCGATCTCGAGCATCCGGCCGAGCGCCGCGTCACGACGCCGCGCCTCCGCGTCGCTCACTCGCCACGCCGCGAGCAGGTGCGCCGCGGCCGATTGCGCGCCCCGCTCGAGCGCATCGCGTTTCTCCTCGGAGAGCGGAACGTCGGTCCCGCCGTCAGGGTCGATGGCCCAGATGCTGCCGAGCTGCATGCTGCCGGCCCGCACTGCAATCGCGGCGCGGGGCAGCTCGTGCGCGTCGAACTGCGGGAACTGCACGGGGCCGTCGGTGAACTGCACCTGCCGGTACTGCTCGTGGTTGCGGATGGCATGCGGCACCTGGCGGGTACGGATGCCGACGCTGCGCGTCTCGTCGATGATTTGGTGTTCCACAGTCGAATAGGCCAGCAGCGTTCTGGCATGGTTCTCAACGGCGACTGAACCGCCGAAGACCTCCGCGATGGAATCCGCGATCGCGAAGAGGTAATCCGACTGCAACAGCGACGCCGTGATGCTCGGTGACGTCTCGCCGATCGTGAGGTCAACGACCGCCTCGAACTCTCGCCAGGTGATGTGATCATCGAGGCGAAGTAGCGCAACGCCACGCCCCGTCTGCGCGCACGCGGCGAGTACTTGTTGCGGTGGTTCGCCGCCCTGAATCACCACGCCCGCAGCCCCGCGCTTCGCTGCCAACTCGACGAGGCCGTGCATCGCTTGCTGCCGGAGCGCACGCCACGAGGGAACGAGCACGAGAAGCCCCTCGGCAACGCGCTCGGGGGCCGCATCGTCGTAGAACTCGACCCCAACAATGGTCGGCAGCTCCGCATCCGGGAGGAAAAGCGCCGAGGCCAGCGGTGCGGCATCTTCAAGCAGCGCGGCAACGGTCGACCCCTGTGGCGAAGAATTTGTGGATACCGACAGACGCATTTCATAAGCCTATGGGATCCACCAAAAATTGCGGTGGTTGGCATTCGTACCGTTGCTTGCAACCAAGTTGGTCGTGCTCACAGGACGCCAACGCCAGAGCAACTTCACCGTGCGAGGAGACCACATGACCGCGAACCAATCGTCGCTCGAGCGTTTGGCGGACGTCCTGCCCCCTACCGCTGCTGCCGACGCCGACGGCGAACTGACGATTGGCGGCTGCCGGGTGAGCGACCTCGCAGCGGAATTCGGTACTCCGCTGCACATCTATGACGAGGCCTCCCTTCGACACCAGATGCGTGCGCTCGTCGACGGACTCCACCGTCGGTGGCCGAATTCGGAAGCGGTGTTCGCCTCCAAGTCGGCGCCCATTCTCGCGATCTACGCCATCGCGGCTTCCGAGGGGATGGGCATCGACGTCGCCGGACCGGGTGAACTTGAGCTTGCACTCGCGGCAGGGGTGTCGCCGGAGCTGATCCACCTGCACGGCAACGCCAAGACAGATGCGGAACTCGCTCGAGCAATCGAGGTCGGCGTCGGTGTCATCATCGTCGACAACGAGGCCGAGCTTGACCGGCTCGAGCGTCTCGTGCCTCGCGGACGCCGCCAGAAGTTGCTGTTCCGGGTCATGCCCGGCGTCGACGCGAAGACGCACGCGAACATGAACACGGGCGGCAACGACTCCAAGTTCGGCTTGCCGATCAGCGTCGTGAGCGAGCTGATTCAGCATCTCGCGGGCCACGATCGGCTCGAGGTCGCGGGCGTTCACGTGCACATCGGCTCTCAGATCCTCAGCGTCGAGCAGTTCGCGAGCGCGGTCGAAGCGTTGAAGCCGCTCGGCGGGCTCGCGGTCTACGACCTTGGTGGCGGCCTCGGTATCGCCCACCACGAGGGCGAGCAGGCACCCTCCGTGGACGACTATCTCGACACGCTGATCGGCGCCGCCGAGCGCTACTTGCCGACCGATGCTCGGATCCTTATTGAGCCAGGACGCTCGACCGTGGCTCGGTCGGGAGTCACCGCCTACCGAACGGTGGTCACTAAGGAAACGGGTCGGACGTTCGTGGCGGTCGATGGCGGCATGGCCGACTTCGTCGAGGTGGCCCTCACCGGCCAGCGATTCTCCGCCCTGGTCGCGAACCGAGCAACCGCGGTGCCGAACTCGCGAGTCCAGCTCGTCGGGCGTCAGTGCGAGTCCGGCGATCTGCTCATCGACCAGGCCGAGCTGCCCAACCCGCGCATTGACGACGTCATTGTCATCCCCGCCACCGGCGCCTACACGTACACGATGACCAACAACTACAACGGTGCCGCACGGCCCGCGGTCGTCTTCGTCAAGGATGGCGAGGCACGGCTCGCCGTTCGCCGCGAAACCACCGACGACCTGCTCCGCCTCCACCAACCTGCGCTGGACCACGACTGGGCGACCAGCGCAGTCCCCGCCGCAACGATGTGACTCACAACACCAAGGAGAATTTGATGAAAACTCGTACGCTAATTGCTCTGATGGGCGCGTCCGTCCTGGCACTCACCGGTTGCTCCGCGTCGGAAACTCAGACCGAGCAACTCACTTCAGGTGTTGACGAAGCCGCGAAGGCGGCGGTGCCGCAGGAGATCCGCGACGCCGGGGTCATCAACGTGGCGGTCGACTACCCGTATCCGCCGTTCGAATACCAGGACGATGCGGGTGAGATCACCGGGCTCGACATCGATTTGGCGTATGCGATTGGCGAGAAGCTCGACATTCCCGTGCAGATCAATAAGCAGCCGTTCGACTCCGTGGTCGCGAGCCTGCAAGCCAACAAGAACGACATCATCCTCTCGGGCATGAATGACACGCTGGAGCGGCAGGAAGTGCTGGACTTCGTCGAGTACCTGCACGCTGGCTTCGCGATTGCGGTGCCCGCGGGCAACCCCGAGGGGATTAGCGACGAGCTGGACCTGTGCGGACTGACGATCTCCTCGCAGAAGGCTTCGACAAGCGGCGACATCCTGCGCGACCTCAGCGAAGAATGCACGAGCGCCGGCAAGGCCGAGATTCAGATTCACGAACTCGCCACGACGAACGACGGCCAGACCGCGGTGCAGGCAGGCAACGCCGACGCGTTCATCGGCGACGCCCCGATTATGGAATACCTCGTTGCCACGGCCGGCGACGGCAGCACATTCGAACTCGTCGACTTCGCCGATGCACCGAAGGGGTTTGAGCCCGTGTATACCGGCGTTGGCGTCCTCAAGGACGAGGGTCTGACGGAAGCGCTTACGCTCGCCATGCAGTCAATCGAGGCGGATGGCACCTACGACGCGCTACTCGAGAAGCACGACCTGAAGCAGTACCGGGTCGAGAGCATCGACGTGAACCTCGCGGAGAAGTAATGAGTACCGTGACCTCTCCCACGGCACCCAATAGCTCGCCCGGCGAGCGCAGCGGACCCCGGGTCGCTGCCGATGACCTGACCATCCGGCCACTGCGACACACGTGGCGGTGGATCTCGGGTGCGGCGGTCCTGTTCCTCGTCGCGATCTTCATCCACGCGATCGCGACAAACAAGAAGCTCGACTTTGCGGCCATCGGCCAGTACCTCTTTAGCCCGAGGATCCTCTCGGGCCTCGTCCTCACCATCGTGCTGACCGTCCTCGCCATGGCCATCTCGACCGTGCTCGCGATCCTGATTGCGGCGATGCGGATGAGCAAGAACCCTGTCATGCAGGCGGTGTCGGCGGTCTACATTTGGGCATTCCGTGGAACGCCGCTGCTCGTACAGGTCGTGCTCTGGGGGTACCTCGGCCTGCTCTTTGACCGGCTTGGCATCGGCGTCCCATTCACGAGCATCATGTTTTGGTCGATGCCCACCAACCTGCTCGTGACCCCGTTTGTCGCCGGCCTGCTCGCCCTCACCCTGAACCAGGCAGCCTACTCGGCCGAGATCGTTCGCTCGGGCATGCTCTCGGTCGACTCGGGACAACGGGAGGCTGCAGCGTCGCTGGGCATGACGCCGGTGCGCACCTTCCGTCGCATTCTGCTGCCGCAGGCGATGCGGGTCATCATTCCGCCGATGGGCAACGAGTTCATCTCGATGCTGAAGAACACGTCGCTGCTCTCGGTCATTGCGGTGCTGGAGATCTACACGGTGGCGACGCAAATCTCGGCACAGAACCTCAAGCAAATTGAACTGCTGATCGTCGTGAGTCTCTGGTATCTGCTGCTCACCTCGCTGCTCGCGATTCCCCAGCACTACCTCGAGAAGTACTTCGGTCGGGGCGTTTCGGGAGCCTCTGAAAAGCGGGCGAAGACGCCGGGTACGACGGACGACGAAACAGGTGCGGCACAGGTCGCCGACGCCGGGACGAAGGAGGGCCAGCGATGAGTAGGACCGTGAATCCATGGACGCAGGCCACCGCAGTCGACGACGACGACGCGCCGATCGTGCGGCTCGAATCCGTGCGAAAGCAATTTGGACAAAACGAGGTGTTGAAAGGCATCGACCTCACGGTCGAACGCGGCGAAGTCGTGGTGTTGCTTGGGCCGTCGGGCTCGGGAAAATCCACCCTCCTGCGCTGCATCAACCACCTCNAACGATCGATGGCGGCCGAATTACCGTTGACGGCGAGATCATGGGCTACCGGCAGCGCGGCGACGTGCTGCATGAACTTTCCCCTGAGCGAATCGCGCGTCAGCGCAAATCGATCGGCATGGTGTTCCAACGATTCAACCTCTTCCCGCACATGACGGCGCTTGAGAACGTCATCGAGGCGCCGGCGGGCGTCCGCAAAATTCCCAGAGCGCAAGCGCGGGAGAGGGGCCGCATCCTGCTCGAGCGGGTCGGGCTCGCGGACCGCGCCAATCACTACCCGAGCCAACTTTCGGGCGGACAACAACAGCGGGTCGCGATTGCACGTTCGCTGGCGATGGATCCCGAGCTCATGCTCTTCGACGAGCCGACCTCGGCGCTNGGACCCGGAACTTGTCGGTGACGTACTCGATGTGATGCGCGACCTTGCGGCGGCAGGAATGACCATGATCGTCGTCACCCACGAGATCGGGTTTGCGCGGCAGGTCGCCGATCGAGCCGTGTTCATGGACGGTGGCGTGGTGGTCGAGCAGGGGGATCCCGCCGAATTGTTCAGCAATCCGCAGCACGAACGGACGAAGGCATTCCTGAGTAACGTGCTGTAGCGGCGTGGCCCGGGGTGGGTGTCTACCCCGGGCTGCGGCGCGTTGCCACCAGTGCCAGCCCGGTTCGAGCCGAGCCCCGAACGCATGAGTGTTACGACTTGTAGAAATCTGAGCAAACCGGTCATTCAGGCTGGGTAGCATCAACGCGTGCACGATTTCGAAGACGAGGTTGGAGGTGGACTCCTGTGACACAAGACCGAGCCGCAACTCAGAGTGCGGAAGTCTGGCTAGCTGAGGGAGTGGATGCGCGCAGTCTGCCCAAGATCCTGCTGCACGATCACCTCGATGGCGGGCTTCGTCCCGACACGATTCTCGACCTCGCGCAGGACGCGGGTATCGAGTTGCCGGCGGCGGGGGAGCCCGAGCTGCGTGAATGGTTCCGCGCGAACGCCGACTCCGGCTCGCTTGAGCGCTACCTCGAGACCTTCGACGTCGTGCTGCGTGTGCTGCAGACGCCCGAGGCGCTGCACCGCGTCGCCCGCGAGGCGGTCGCTGATCTTGCGGCAGATGGCGTGATCTACGCCGAGCTGCGTTGGGCCCCCGAGCAGCACCTGCGCGGCGGGCTCACGCTCGACGACGTCATCGCCGCGGTCACCGCCGGCTTGCGCGAGGGCTGCGAGGCCCACGAGGGCATCGAGGTCGGCCAGCTGCTGTGCGCCATGCGCCATGCGAACGATGCCGACACGATCGCGGATGCGGCGCTCCGGCACCGCGGCGACAGCGAGTCGGGCGGCGTGCGCGGCTTCGACCTCGCGGGCCCCGAGATCGGCTTCCCACCGAGCCAGCACCGCCGCGCCCTCGAGAAGCTCGCGGGCGAGTTCATGCCGGTCACGATTCACGCGGGTGAGGCCGCGGGCCTCGAGTCGATCGCCTCCGCGCTCATCGATGGTCGCGCGCTGCGCCTCGGCCACGGGGCACGCATCGCCGACGACATCACGCTCGAGCAGCAGGACGACTCGGGCACGCGCGTCACGCTCGGCCCGATCGCGAGTTGGGTGCGCGAGCGCGGCATCGCCCTCGAGCTCGCGCCGTCGTCGAACCTGCAGACCGGCCTCGAGCTCGACAGCCCGCTGTTCGAGCACCGCACCGTCGAGACCATCACGCAGCACCCGTTCGATCTGCTCTACCAGCTCGGCTTCTCGACCACGGTGAACACTGACAACCGGCTCATGAGCGCGACCAGCGCATCCGAAGAGCTACAGCTTGTCGCCGACGCCTTCGACCTGCGGCTCGGCGATCTCGAGCAGCTGCAACTTAACGCGGCCGAGGCGGCCTTCGCGCCGCTCGAGGACCGCGAAGACCTGGCCGACCGCATCACCGAAGGGTACGAGCAGGAGGTGGGCGCGTGAGCGCAGACACCGCGAAGACCATCTTCACCGACCCGGGGCTCGTGCGCGCCGGCGGCAAGGCTGTCGACTGGCGGGATGCGGTGAGGCAGACCACGCGCCTGCTCGTGTCGGCGGGCTACGTTACGCGTCGCTACCCCGACAAGGTCATCGCCGTGATCGACCGGTACGGCCCCTACACCGTGATCGCGCCGGGCCTCGCGCTCGTGCACGCGCAGCCGAGCGCCGACTCGATCAAGCCGGGCGTCGCCGCCATGACTTTCCCCGAAGGCGTGAACTTCGGCCACGCGCACTTCGACCCGGTCGGCCTCGTCATCGCGATCGCGACCACGAACCCGTCGGCGCACATCGAGCTCATCGCCGACATCGCATCCCAGCTCGAACACGACGGCGGCATCGTTGACCGCGCGATCCGCGCGAGCACCGACGCCGCCCTCGTGGACGCCCTCGGCGAGGTCGCCCCTTAGCTCAGCAGCGCGCGCATCGCCCCGGCGGCCGCGTCGGCGCGCTCGTTTGCCGAGGCGCGGCGCTCGCCGAGCGTGCCGTCGGTCGACACCGCGTCGATGTACACCTTGATCTTTGGCTCGGTGCCCGACGGGCGAATCATCAGCCGCGTGCCGTCGTCGAGCACGAGCCGCACGATGTTCGCGGGCTGCGCATCCGTCTCGAAGTCGTGCACCTCGGCGACCGCCGCGGCGCCCACCTGCGTCGGCGGGGTCGCGCGTACCGAGGCCATGACGGCGGGCAGCTGTGCCGGGTCGTCGAAGCGCAGCGCCACCTGGCGCGACGCGAACGCGCCGAACAGCTCACCGAACTCGTCATCGAGGTCCTGCAGCGTCTTGCCCTCGGCGGCCTGCGCAAACGCGAGGTCGAGCACCGCGAGGGCGGCAGAGAGGCCATCTTTGTCGCGCACGGTCTCGGTGTTGACGAGGTAGCCGAGCGCCTCCTCGTAGCCGTAGATGATGCCGTCGGCCCGCGAGATCCATTTGAACCCGGTCTGCGTTTCGGCATAGCCGAGGCCGTAGTGCTCGGCGACCTTCGACAGTGCGGGTGACGACACGAGCGAGGTCGCGAGGGTGCCGGATGCGCCAGCCTCCGTCGCGATCTTCGCCGCGCGCCAGCCGAGCAGCTTGCCGATGTCGTTGCCGCCGAAGAGGTGCCAGCCGCCCGCACCGTCCGACTCGGCGACCGCGAGGCGATCGGCGTCGGGGTCGTGGGCGATGATGAGCTGCGCGCCGACGCGGCTCGCGGTCTCGTAGGCGAGGTCGAGCGCGCCTGGCTCCTCGGGGTTCGGGAAGTCGACGGTCGGGAACGTGCCATCGGGTTCGATCTGCTCGCGCACGACCTCGTGCGCCCCGATGCCGGCCGTCTCGAGCACTCGGCGGTAGGTGTTCCAACCGACGCCGTGCATCGCGGTATACGCGACTTTGAGTGGCACGGGGGAGTGTCGGAGCACCTTCGCGGTCGCCTCGACGTAGGCGTCGACGAGTGACGCATCGGCGACCGCGTATCCAGTGTCGCGCGGCAGCTCGTTCACCTTGCGGACGCTCGCGACCGCGGCAATGGCGGCCGCGATCTCGCCGTCGGCGGGCGGCACGATCTGCGAGCCGTTGTCGGCGCCGCCGAGGTACACCTTGTAGCCGTTGTCCCACTTCGGGTTGTGTGAGGCCGTCACCATGACGCCCGCGGAGGCGTCGAGGTGGCGCACGGCGAACGCCGTCACCGGGGTCGGCAGCGCGCTCGGCAGCAGCGTCGCGCGCACGCCGGCGGCCTGCATCAGCTCGGCGGTGTCGCGAGCGTACGTGTCGGAGTTGAGGCGAGCGTCATAGCCAATCACGACGCTCGGGTGGGCCTCGCCGCGGGCGAGGAGGAAGTCGGCGAGGCCGCGGGCCGCCTGCGCGACGACCACCCGGTTCATCCGGTTCGAACCGGCGCCCTGGCGCCCGCGCAAGCCAGCGGTGCCAAACTGCAGTCGCGTCGCGAAGCGGTCGCGAACCTCACGCCACGCCTCGGCGCGGTCGGAGGTGTCGTCGTCGGCAATCTCCTCGCCGACGACGTTGACGTCGCCGAGTCGGCCGAGCAGTTCGCTCAGCTCGGCGCGGGTCGCGTTGTCGGGGTCCTGCTCGAGCCAGGCCGTCGCGGCGTGGCGCAGGGCAAGCTGCGACTCGCGAATCAGTGGCAGGCTCATGCGCCTGCCCCGGTCGCGTCGTCGGTCAGGATGCGCTTGACCGCGTCAGCGAGCAGGGTCGCGAGGTGCGTCTCGGCGGCCTCGCCAGCCGCGATGACTTCCTCGTGGCTGAGCGGATCGGGCGAGATGCCGGCGGCGGGGTTCGTGATGAGCGACATACCGAGCACCTCCATACCGGCCTCGCGCGCGGCGATCGCCTCGAGCGCGGTCGACATGCCGACGATGTCACCGCCGATGACGCCGGCCATCTTCACCTCGGCTGGCGTCTCGTAGTGCGGGCCGCGGAACTGGACGTAGACGCCCTCGTCGAGGTCTTCGACGCCGTGCACGATCGTGCGCAGGCGCTCGGAGTAGAGGTCGGTGAGGTCGATGAACGTCGCGCCCTCGAGTGGCGACGCGGCGGTGAGGTTGATGTGGTCGCGGATGATCACCGGGGTGCCGGGCGCCCAGGCCGGGTTGAGCCCGCCCGCGCCGTTCGTGAGCACCATGATCTTCGCGCCGGTCGCGGCCGCGGTGCGCACCGAGTGCACGACACGCCGCACGCCGTGGCCCTCGTAGAAGTGCGTGCGTGCCCCGATGATGAGTGCGTGGTGACCGGAGTCGAGGCGCACCGAGCGGATGGTGCCGACGTGGCCAGCGAGCGCGGGCTTCGAGAAGCCGGGCACCTCGTCGGCCGCCAGCGTCGCGACGGTCTCGCCCAGCGCATCCGCCGCCTTGCCCCAGCCGGAGCCGAGCGTGAGAGCGATGTCGTGGTGGGCAACCCCACTGCGTTCTGCGATGACGCGCGCGGCTTCGGCAGCAACGTCGACCGGGCGGGCGGCCGGGTCGTCGAGGGGGTGCGCGAACTGGGCGTCGTTGTTGATCAGTTCAGCCATGGAGTCAGCGTAGGTGAGCGTCGCTGAACTCCGTGGCAAAATTGGAAACATGGGTGCGCTTGCTGCAGAACGTCATCGGATTGTTGTCATTGGTGGAGGGCCGGGAGGCTATGAGTCGGCGATCGCCGGCGCGCAGCTGGGGGCTGATGTCACGCTCGTCGAATGGGTCGGCGTGGGCGGTTCGGCGGTGTTGACCGACGTCGTGCCGTCGAAGACGCTCATCGCGACCGCCGAGGCGGCGACGCAGGTGCAGTCGTCCGACGAACTTGGCCTGCAGTACTTCGTGCGCGACGACGCCGACAACCCGCGCCGCCCCGAAATGGCGGTCAATCTCGGCAAGCTGAACCAGCGCATCCTGCGTCTCGCACAAAACCAGTCGGACGACATGCGCCTCAACCTCAAGGACCGTGGCGTGCGTATCGTCGAGGGCCTCGGCCGCATCGCGGCGCCCGGCGTCGTGAGCGTCAGCACCGGCGAGAACGGCCAAGAGTTCGACCGCATCGAATACGACACCCTCGTCGTCTCGGTCGGCGCGAGCCCGCGCGAGCTGCCGACAGCCAAGCCCGACGGCGAGCGCATCCTCACCTGGAAGCAGCTCTACAACCTGCAGGAGACCCCCGAGCACCTCATCGTGGTCGGTTCCGGTGTCACCGGTGCCGAGTTCGCCTCGGCGTACCGCGCGCTTGGCCTCAAGGTCACGCTCGTCTCGAGCCGCGACCGCGTGCTCCCGGGCGAAGACAAGGACGCGGCCGACGTCATCGAAGAGGTCTTTAAGCGCAACGGTATGAACGTGCTCTCGAAGACCCGCGCTGAGTCGGTCGTCGTCGACGGCGACGAGGTCGTCGTGACGCTCTCGGACGGCGCTGAGGTGCGCGGCTCGCACTGCCTGATGGCGGTCGGCTCGATTCCGAACACGAAGGGCCTCGGCCTCGAGCGCGCGGGTGTGAAGACGACCGACTCGGGCCACATCATCGTTAACCGCGTTGCCGGCACGAGCGTGCCGAACATCTACGCCGCTGGCGACTGCACGAACTTCTTCCCCCTCGCCTCGGTCGCGTCGACGCAGGGCCGCACCGCTGTGTTTCACGCGCTTGGCGACGAGGTGCACCCGATCACGCTGCGCAACGTGGCCTCGAACGTCTTCACCTACCCCGAGATCGCGACCGTGGGCTGGCAGGAGAAAGACATCGAGGAGGGCAAGCGCACTGGCCGTGTTTACAAGCTCGACCTCGCGCAGAACCCGCGCGCGAAGATGCAGGGCTTCCGTGATGGCTTCGTCAAGCTCATCGCGGGCAACAACCTCGGCACGATCATCGGGGGCGTGGTTGTCGCGCCCCGCGCATCCGAGCTGCTGCTCGCGCTCTCGATCGCGATCGAGCAGCGACTGACCGTCGACGAGTTTGCGTCGTCGTGGGCGGTCTACCCGTCGCTCTCGGGGTCGATGGTGGATGCGGCGCGCGACATGCACGTGCGCGACGAGTAGGCTCGGCGCAGGGCTGCAAATTCCAGAACTTTCTCAGCCCCAGTGAATCTGATTCATATTTATAATAGGCTCAGCTCTGGGCGCTGAAGCCCCAAGCGTGTTGCCGACGCCAGGCCGGTCGCCGCAACACATCACCTCGAAACGAACTGGCGCCAGGCCGGCCCAGAGAGAAGAGAGCACACCGTGGGAAAGCCCATTAATTTTGACCGCGTCGAAGAGCTTGCCAAGGTTGAAGGCGACAAGCTCAACGAGCGCACGCAGGAGTCGAAGAACTACTACGCCAACGCGAGCAAGCACCTCGCGGGCGGCGTCGCCTCGTCATACCAGTTGCACGACCCGTGGCCCATCTACGTCGAGAAGGGCGATGGCCCCCGCGTGTGGGACGTCGACGGCAACGAGTACTACGACTTCCACAACGGTTTCGGTTCGATGGTGCAGGGCCACGCGCACCCCGCGATCGGCAAGGCCGTCATCGACCGCTACCCGCTCGGCACGCACTTCGCCGCGCCGACCGAGGACGCGATCGTCGTCGGTGACGAGCTCGCTCGCCGCTTCGGCCTGCCCAAGTGGCGCTACACGAACTCCGGTTCGGAGTCGACGATGGACGCGATCCGCATCGCCCGCGCCATCACCGGCCGCGACACCGTCATGAAGATCTTCGGCTCGTACCACGGCCACCACGACACCGTCATGGTTGACATCGGGTGGATCGACGAGCAGGAAATCGGCCCTCGCGACAACTACGCGTCGATCCCCTACGGCGCTGGCGTGCCGCAGGCGACCGTTGACATGACCGTCGCCGTGCCGTTCAACGACGCAGAGACCATGGAGAAGCGCATCCAGGCGCTCGACGCTGAGGGCCGCAAGCCCGCTTGCGTCATCATGGAAGCCGCGATGATGAACCTCGGCGTCGTGCTGCCTGAGGACGGCTACCTCCAGGCCGTGCGCGACATCACGAAGAAGTACGGCATCATCCTGATCTTCGATGAGGTCAAGACCGGTATCTGCATCGCCCCCGGCGGCGCGACCGAGAAGTTCGGCGTGATGCCCGACATGGTCACCCTCGCCAAGGCGCTCGGTGGCGGCCTGCCCGCCGGCGCGATCGGCATGACCGAAGAGGTCGCGACCGTGGTCGAGGACGGCTCGGTTTACCAGGTGGGTACCTACAACGGCAACCCGCTGACGCTCGCCGCGGCGCGTGCTTCGCTGCTCGAGGTCATGACCGACGACGCATACGCGCACCTCGCGCACCTCAACGACCGCATCATCGCGGGCTGCGAAGACGTCATCCAGCGCTACGAGCTCGACGCCTACACGGTGGGCATCGGTTCGAAGGGCTGCGTCGTGTTCAGCGACCACAAGGTCACCGACTACGAGTCCTACATGGCCAACGCGAAGACCGGCGGCAAGCTCGCCGACCTCGCCTGGCTGTTCAACATGAACCGCGGCATCTTCATGACCCCGGGTCGTGAAGAGGAATGGACGCTCTCGGTCACCCACGACGACGCGGCGATCGACGCCTACGTCGAGGCCTTCGACCAGCTCGCGGCCGCGATTCGCAGCTAGTTCTCGCCTCCGCGCGAAAGCCCGCCCCAGCATCCAATGCGGATGCTGGGGCGGGCTTCTTTGTGCGGGTGCGGGTGCGGTTATGCGAGCGACACCTTGTGGTTCCACGAGTAGTGCGTGCGCCAGAGGCAGACGGCGGCGATGATCGCGAGCGCCGGCACGAACCCGAGCGGCATGACATCGTCGTTTCCGTTTCCGGCGAAGGCGTCGAGGAAGTTCGTCTCGAAGCCGACGAACGCGAGGCTGCCGCCCTCGAGGCCGAGGCCGATCGGCATGAACATGATGAACAGCGTCGTAATGACCTGCGTCACGAGGTAGAACGCGATGAGCGTGACGATCGGGCCGCCGATGCCGAGGCGGTTGAGCGGCGCCTCGCTGCCGATGGAGGCGCAGAAGAAGTACTGCACCGGCCAGACGAGCATCTGCAGCACGAACGCGATGAGGAGCCCGACGATCATGCCGGACGACGCATACTGCGAGACGAAGTCGAGCGTCTCGCCGAGCATCGTGAACGGATTGCCCGAGAGCCCGACCATCGGGCCGAAGGCGGTCCAGAAGATCGCGGCCGAGATGACGGTGACCGCCATCGCGACGAGCGACGCGAGCCACGTCCAGAGCATCTTCGACCAGAAGATCGTGCTGCCCTTCACCGGAATCGACTGCGTGAGGTACCCCTGCTGGCGGTAGCTCGAACGCCAGTACTCGACCGCGAGGGCGATCTGGGTTGCGGGCAGCATGATGAACGTGATGAGCAGCCCGAGCGCGACGCCGAGCTCCGAAAGCACGGGCCATTTCATGAGGGCGAACAGTGTCGAGAGGGCGACGATTGCGAGCCCGCCGCCGAACAGCAGGCCGAGCAGCGTGCGGGTGCGAAGGAACTCGTGCTTGAGCAGTGTGGCGGTCATCGGTACGTCTCCCTAAACAGTGCGTCGAGGCTCAGATTGTGTTCGGCGCGGAGGTCGTCGGCGTCGCCCTGCAGCACGACGTTGCCGTGGCGCATCAGTACGACGCTGTCGAGAATGGGCTCGAGGTCGTGGATGAGGTGGGTCGCGATGAGGAGCATCGAGTCCTCATCGAGATTGCGGAGGATGCCGTTCAGGATTACTTCGCGGGCGGCCGGGTCGACGCCGCTGATCGGCTCGTCGAGCAGGTAGAGCTTGGCACGCCGCGACATAGTGAGCGCGACCTGCACCTTTTCGCGCATCCCCTTCGACATCTGCTTGAGGCGCATCTGCTCGTCGAGGCCGAAGAAGCCGATGAGGTCGCGGGCCTTGGCTTCGTCGAAGTCGGTGAAGAAGTCGCGGTAGAGGCGGATGCAGTGGGCTACGCGGGCGTCCTGCGGCAGGAAGCTTGCGTCGGGCAGGAACGAGACGATCGCCTTTGACTCGGGGCCGGGTTCGTGGCCGAAGATGCGCACGTCGCCGCGGTAGTCGGCGATGAGGCCGGCGAGGATCTTCAGCAGTGTCGTCTTGCCGCAGCCGTTCTCGCCGAGTAGGCCGACGATGTGGCCCGGCGCGAGCTCAAGGTTGAGCTCGTTCAGCGCCGAGGTCTTGCCGTACGTCTTGCTGAGGTGTTGGACCTGGATGGCCGGGCTGGTCACGTTACTGCCCTCCCGTGCGGGTGTGTGGGGTGTGGTCAGAGTGGACATTCGCGTCGTCCCATCGTTGCTGGATGATGTCGGCGGCCTGGGCGAGGTGCATGCCGAGGCCGCGAACTCGGGAGATGTAGTCGTCGGTGGCATCGCGGGCGAGGTCGGCGCGTAGGGCGTCGATGCGGTCGAGATCGTCGGTGATGAAGCGCCCGCTCGTACGTTCGGAGCGGGCAAGGCCGGCACGCTCGAGCTCGGCGAGCGCGCGCTGGGCGGTGTTGGGGTTGACGCCGACTTCAGCGGCAATCTCGCGCACTGCGGGAACACGCGAGCCTGGCAGCCATTCGCCGACGACAATGCGCCGGGAAAACTCGGCGACGAGCTGCACCCAAATGGGGGAGGCGGTGCTGAACTCCATCGGTATCCTTGTGTTGTTGTATTAGGTGATTAATACAGTGGCACAGGTGGCGGATGCGCGCAAGGGTTTCTGGAGAACGAGTTGAGCCGGCGTGGCGACCAGGATGCTCCTGGCTGCCACGCCGGCCCGGGCGTGGGGTGGGTGGTTAGACCGACAGCAGCTCGATGAGGTTGTCGGAGAACTGCGAGTTGTAGGCGAGGGCCGTGGTCTCGACCTGATTGCTCGAGGCGTCGGTATCGATGTAGGTGGCTACGGCGTCGTAGCGATGCTGTTCGTTCAGTAGGACGAGGGCAGCGACGGATGCGGAGGTTGAGTCGGCCGCGGCGCCCTGGAGGACCGGGGCGTCGGTGGTCTGGGTGATCGAGGTTTGTGTGCTGGCCTCGTCCGCGAAGGCCGGGGTGGAGAATCCGAGTGTCACGGCGACGGTTGCGACTGCTCCGAGTCCGAATGCGGCGTTGCGCCATCCGCGGCGGCGACCGCGTGCGCGGCGGTCGGTCATTCGGGTCTCGTTCATGTGCTGCTCGGTCATGGTGATGCTCCTTGCGTTGCGGCTCGTCTTCGGGCTTGTGACTACCTTCGGCGGGCGAACTATGGGCGGGGCAGCACCTCGCTATGCGTTCGCTATGCGGGGCCCGAATAACGAAACTGCCGGCCCACCCGCGAGGGTAAGCCGGCAGTTGTGGCCTGCGCAGTGCGGCCTATTCGTCTTCGACCGAGAGCAGCTTCGTGCCCGAGCTGATCGTCTCGCCGGGGCCGCCGGTGATGCCGCGCACGACACCGTCGCGCGTCGACGAGATCGGCTGCTCCATCTTCATGGCCTCGAGCACGACGAGCAGGTCGCCCTTGACGACGCGCTGGCCCTCCTCAACGGCGAACTTCACGATGGTGGCCTGCATCGGCGACGTGACGTCGTTGCCGGATGCCGTGTCGACGGAGCCACGCGAGCGGCGGCGGGGCGCGTGGCCGGCCATGTTGCGGCCGACGCCGCCGTGCTCGATGCCGGCCGAGATGACGAGGCGCTCGGGCAGCGAGACCTCGATGCGCTTGTCGTTCACCTCAACGACGACCTCGCGGCGCGCACCCGGGTGCTCAAGCTCCTCGGCCTCGCCGTCCCACGGCTCAAACTGATTGTCGTACTCGGTTTCGATCCAGCGCGTGAAGACGCCGAACTCGCCGTTCTCGGCGGTGAAGGCTGGCTGGCGCACGACGTCGCGGTGGAACGGAATGACGGTCGGCATGCCGGCGACGACGAACTCGTCGAGGGCGCGGCGCGACCGCTCGAGGGCTTCTTTGCGAGTCGCACCCGTGACGATGAGCTTCGCGATCATCNGGCGCCCGACACAGTGTCGCCCTGGCGCACGCCCGAGTCGACACGCACGCCCGGGCCGGTCGGTGCCTCGTAGGTCGAGATCTTGCCGGGGGCCGGCAGAAAGTTACGGCCCGGGTCTTCGCCGTTGATGCGGAATTCGAAGGAGTGCTTCGTTGGCACCGGGTCGTCGTAGCCGAGCTCGGCGCCCTCAGCGATGCGAAACTGCTCGCGCACGAGGTCGATGCCCGTGATTTCTTCCGAGACGGGGTGCTCGACCTGGAGGCGGGTGTTCACCTCGAGGAACGCGACCGTGCCGTCGTTCGCGAGCAGGAACTCGCAGGTACCGGCGCCCTGGTAGCTGACGTGCTTGAGGATCGCCTTCGATGCCGAGTACATCTGCTCGCGCTGCGCATCGGTGAGGAACGGCGCGGGTGCCTCTTCGACGAGCTTCTGGTTGCGGNGTCGACACGACGACGACGTTGCCGTGCGCATCCGCGAGGCACTGGGTCTCGACGTGGCGCGGCTGGTCGAGGAACTTCTCGACGAAGCACTCGCCGCGGCCGAATGCTGCGACCGCTTCGCGCGTGGCCGACTCGAACGCGTCGGCGATCTCCGACTCCTCGCGCACGATCTTGAGACCGCGCCCGCCGCCGCCGTAGGCCGCCTTGATGGCAACCGGGAAGCCGACCTCGCGAGCGAAGTCGACGACCTCGGACGCACCTTGCACCGGCTCGAGCGTGCCGGGTGCCAGGGGCGCATCCACCGACTCGGCCACGTGGCGAGCGGTCACCTTGTCGCCGAGCGCCTCAATCGCCTCGGGCGACGGACCGATCCAGACAAGGCCCGCGTCGATGACGGCGCGCGCAAAGTCGGCGTTCTCAGACAGGAAACCGTAGCCCGGGTGCACGGCGTTCGCGCCCGAACGGCGGGCGACCGAGAGCAGCTTTTCGATGACGAGGTAGGTTTCGGCGCCGGTTGTGCCGCGCAGGGCGTACGCCTCGTCGGCGAGCCGGGCGTGCGGAGCCTCGCGATCCTGGTCGGCGTAGACAGCGACCGAGGGGATGCCGTAGTCGCGGGCGGCGCGAATGATCCGGACGGCAATCTCGCCGCGGTTGGCGATCAGGAGTTTCTCAATGCGAGGCATAATTCCCTAGCTTATGAGGAAAGGCACCGTCGGCGTTGGAACTTCCCAACAGTGTTTCTCGCGAAATCGTTGCGGAAATCACGAAGCGCTCGGCCTAGCGCGGGTTGTCGCGGCTGGCGACGCTGTGGGCTCGGCCGAGTTTCGTCGCGAGATCGGCGACCGCCTCAGCGAGTTGCGGCGGGCCGAAGGGCACAAAGTCGAAGGGGCTCATGGTCGCGAGCGCCGCAACCCAGCGGGGATCGCCGCGCGTGGTGAGCAGAGTCGTGTCGTCGTCGATGGCCTCGAGGTCGCCGCGGAGCCACTCGGGCATCCGCTCGCGCACCTCGTGCAGCGGGGCGAGGATGCGCAGCTGCATCGGCTCGCCCGGCTGGTAGGCGCGCGCCTGCCGCACCGCCTCGAGCGAGTCGGGTGCGTCTCGGGGTTCGAAGCGCAGGGTGGATGCGCGCGGCTCGCGGATGCGGTCGAGGCGGAACACGCGCCAGTCGTCGCGGTCGAGGTCGAAGGCGTGCAGGTACCAGCGCCGATCGATCGCGAGCACGCGGTACGGTTCGGTGCGGCGTTCGCTCGCCTGCCCATCCGCCGCCGTATGGCCAAACTCGAGCCGGACTCCGTCGCGCACCGCGCGCGAGAGCACGCGAAGCACCTCGGCATCGACGACGGGCCCGTTTGGCGCGGGCACATCGACCGACTCGGTGACCGCGGCGATCTCGGGGCGGAGCTTGGGCGGAAGCACCTGGTCAAGCTTCGTGAGGGCGCGCACGGCACCGTCGGCGAGGCCGTCGATGCCCGACGTCGCCGCGAGCTGGAGCGAAACGGCCATCGCGACGGCCTCGCTCTGCTCGAGGAGGAGGGGCGGGAGCGAGCGCCCCGCGCCGAGTTGGTACCCGCCGCCGTGGCCGGCGGTCGCGAGCACCGGATACCCGAGCTCGCGCAGGCGGTCGATGTCGCGCCGAACCGAGCGAGTGGTCACGCCGAGCTCGGCCGCGAGCTCGTCGCCCGACCACACCGAACGCGACTGCAGCAGGTCGAGCAGTCGAAGAGTTCGCGCGGTCACCTCGGACATGTCGACAGTCTGGCCGACTTTGCGGACAAGATGTGTCCGCAAATGTCGATAGTTTTGCCCGTGACCAGAGAAAAAACGATGCGATCCACAAATGCGTCGGCCACCTGAGTCTGCAAGGATAGAACCCGTTTTTACGATCGGGTCTCGCTCCACCCAGGCGCCCGACGCTCTGTCTCGAAGAAGTGGCCCACAAGGCGGTATTTCATGTTGCTTAAATTGCTCGGCAGGTATTTGCGCCCGCACCTGCCGCTCGTCATAGGCGTGCTGGTGTTCCAGTTGCTCCAGGCGTTCGCAATGCTTTACATTCCAACGCTCAACGCCGACATCATCAACAACGGTGTCGCGAAGGGCGATGTCGGGTACATCTGGCAGACGGGCGGCGTGATGCTGCTCGTCGCGATCGGCCAACTCGTGTGCATCCTCGTCGCGACCTACTGCTCGGCACGCGCCGCGATGTCGGTCGGCCGCGACCTGCGCCGCGACGTGTTTGACCACGTTGCCGGCTTCTCCGAGCGTGAGGTTGCCGAGTTCGGCGCCGGTTCACTCATCACCCGCAGCACGAACGACGTGCAGCAGGTGCAGATGCTCGTGTTCATGGGCGCCCTCGTCATGGTCTCGGCGCCGATGCTCGCGATCGGTGGCGTCATCATGGCCATCCGTCAGTCGATCGAGCTCTCGTGGGTGATCGCCGTCGCCGTGCCCGTCCTGCTACTCCTTATGGGCGCCATCGTCGGCCGCATGATTCCGCTCTTCGGCAAGCTCCAAGACCGCCTCGACGGCGTCAACCGAGTGATGCGCGAGCAGCTCACGGGCATCCGCGTCGTCCGCGCCTTCGTGCGCGAGGACATCGAACGCCGCCGCTTCGGAGAGGCGAACGACAACCTCGCCGACATCGGCCTCCGCGTCGGTAATCTCTTCGTCATCGTGTTCCCCGCCGCGATGCTGATCATGGAGATCACCTCGGTCGGCGTCGTCTGGTTCGGTGGCCACCTCGTTGACTCCGGCACCATCGAGGTGGGCGCGCTCATCGCCTACATCTCGTACACGATGCAGATCCTCATGGGCGTCATCATGGTCAGCTTCATGACCACGATGATTCCGCGCGCCTCGGTCTGCGCGACCCGCATCAGCGAGGTGCTCGCGACCGACACGTCGCTGAAGTTCCCCGAACAGGGCATCGCCGAGCAGCCCACCCCAGGCCGGGTCGAGTTCGACAACGTGACGTTCGCCTACCCGGGCGCCGACAAGCCGGTGCTCAGCGACATCAACTTCACCGCCGAGCCCGGCCAGACGGTCGCCGTGATCGGCTCGACGGGGTCGGGCAAGACGACGCTCGCGNCCTCATCCCGCGCCTGTTCGACGTCACCGACGGCCAAGTGCGCGTCGGCGGTGTACCGGTGCGCGAGGCGGATGCGTCGAGCCTCTGGGACTCGATCGGCTATGTGCCGCAGCGGCCGTACCTCTTCGCCGGCACCATCGCATCCAACCTCGAGGTCGGCCTTGAGGGCGCAACCGAGGACGACATGTGGTGGGCGCTGCGCGTGGCGCAGGCCGATGACTTCGTCAGCGATATGCCGGGCCAGCTCGAGGCGTCGATCGCCCAAGGCGGCACGAACGTCTCGGGCGGTCAGCGCCAGCGTCTCTCGATCGCCCGCGCGCTCATTCGCAAGCCGAAGCTGCTCGTGTTCGACGACTCCTTCTCGGCGCTCGACCTCACGACCGACGCCCGCCTGCGCGAGGCGCTATGGCAGGAGCTGCCGCAGACGACGAAGTTCGTCGTCGCCCAGCGTGTGTCGACCATTACCGACGCCGACCGCATCATCGTGCTCGATGGCGGCCGCANTGTCGGTGACGGCACTCACGAGCAACTGCTCGCGGACAACCCCACGTATCAGGAGATCGTCGAGTCGCAGCTCGGCGCGGAGGCAACTCGATGACCGACGCACCCAAGACGAATTCCACCGCAACCGTCGACGAATTCGACGAAGAGACCGCCGCGGCCGCCGCTGCCGGCGGCGACTGGGGTGGCATGGGCGCCGACTCGCGCCCAGCGAAGAACTTCTGGCCGAGCTTCAAGCGACTGCTGAGCCTCATGGCACCGTGGAAGCTGAAGTTCGTGTTCGCCACTGGGCTCGGCGTGGTGTGGGTGCTCCTCACCCTCTGGGCGCCCCGCCTGCTCGGCAACGCCACCAACCTCATCTTCGAGGGCGTCATCTCGGCGCAGATGCCCGCGGGCGTCTCGAAGGAACAGGTGGTCTCACAGCTCGAGGCCGACGGGCAGCATAACTTCGCGGAAATGGTGTCGGCGATGGACCTCGTGCCTGGCCAGGGCGTCGACTTCTCCGCGCTCTCGCAGACCCTGCTGGTCGTGCTTGCGGTGTACCTCATCGCGACGCTGCTCGACTACTGGGTCGGCTACATGCTCAACGGCATCGTCATCAAGGCGATGCACCGCCTGCGCCGCAGCGTCGAAGATAAGGTGCACAGCCTGCCGCTGAGCTATTTCGACCGCACGAAGCGCGGTGAGTTGCTCAGCCGTGTCACGAACGATGTCGACAACATCACCAACGCGCTGCAGCAGTCGCTCATCTACGTGATCAACAGCGTGCTGATGATCATCGGTCTGCTCATCATGATGTTCACGATCTCATGGCTGCTGGCATTGATTGCGCTCGTGACGCTGCCGATCACCGGCATCATCATGGCGGTCATCGGCCCGCGTTCGCAGAAGGCCTACCAGGGCCAGTGGAAGTCGACGGGTCGTCTCAACGCCCGCGTCGAGGAGTCGTTCTCGGGCCATGCGCTCGTGCGTGTCTTCGGCCGCGAGAAGGATTCGCGCGAGAAGTTCAACGACGAGAACGACGAGCTGTTCCAGGCATCGTTCAGGGCGCAGTTCCTCAGCGGTCTGATGATGCCGCTCATGCAGTTCGCCGGCANCACTGTCGACCGTCGGTGTCGCCGTTATCGGTGGCCTGCAGATCGCGAGCGGTAACCTCCGCCTCGGCGATGTGCAGGCGTTCATGCAGTATTCGCAGCAGTTCTCGGGTCAGATGGGTCAGGTCGGGCAGATGGCCCCGGTCATTCAGTCGGCCACCGCCTCGGCCGAGCGCGTGTTCGAGCTGCTCGACGCCGAGGATGAGCCGGAGGACGACCCGAACTCGCCCGACCTCGTGCCGGGCCCCGGCAAGATCGAGTTCGACCACGTCGCGTTCTCGTACTCAAAGGACAAGGACTCGCCCGACTGGCGCCCGCTGATCAAAGACCTCAGCTTCAGCGTCGAGCCCGGCCAGACCGTCGCCATCGTTGGGCCGACGGGCGCCGGTAAGACGACGCTCGTCAACCTCGTCATGCGGTTCTACGACGTCGACTCCGGGCGCATCCTGCTCGACGGGCAGACGACGGGCGAGCTTCGCCGTCACGACGTGCGTGCCCGCACCGGCATGGTGCTGCAAGACCCGTGGCTATTCCAGGGGTCGATCCTCGAGAACATCCGCTACGGCAACGACGACGCGACCGACGAGCAAATCAAGGAGGCGGCGCGCACGACCTACGTCGACCGCTTCGTGCAGTCGCTGCCCGACGGCTACGACACCATGCTCGACGAGGACGCCTCGAACGTCTCGGCGGGTGAGAAGCAGCTCATCACGATCGCCCGCGCGTTCGTTGCCAACCCGGCCGTACTCATCCTCGATGAGGCCACGAGCTCGGTCGACACCCGCACCGAGCTTCTGCTGCAGCAAGCCATGAACGCGCTGCGTCAGGGCCGCACGAGCTTCGTGATCGCGCACCGCCTCTCGACGATTCGCGACGCCGACCTCATTCTCGTGATGGAGCAGGGTTCGATCGTCGAGCAGGGCAACCACGACTCGCTGCTCGCGCAGCAGCGCGCCTACTGGCGCCTCTACCAGTCGCAGTTCTCGGGCGCCGCGACCGACCTCGACGAGGCCCCCGGCGACGGCACGGCCGAGCACGCGCAGTCGGCGACCGGTGCAACCCCGGTCGTCGGCGGTCCTGCGGGCGAGCAACTGACGGTGAGTTAGCGAAACGAGTGTGGGCCGCATCCCGAAGGGGATGCGGCCCACACTCATTCTCGGGACTACTCGTCGAAGCCGCGGAAGGCCGGGGTGCGCACCTGGGTGGCCGTGAGGTCACTCGCTGCAACCTCGGCGTACCCCGCGTCGCCACAGTCGGCGAGGTAGTCGCGCTCGCCGCGCTGGTAGATCTCGCACTCGGGCGTCGACGCGATTGCGTCGCCCGGCGCATCGGGCGCCACTTCGCCCTCGTGCCAGACGACCTGGTCGCAGAGCACGTCGAAATTGGTTGAGTAGGGGTCTCGATTGGTCGTGAGCGCGTTTTCGCCGCCGCGGAGCAGGCTGAGGTGACTCTCCTGAAGAATCGGTACCTGCGTCGTCGCGTCGGTTTCGAGTTGCTCCCCGAGAAACATCGAGCAACCGAGTGTCGCCTGTTCGCTCGACACATAGTCGTTGGGGTCGACATCGCGGTACTCGCCGGTGAATAGCGTCGCATTGAGTTCGCGGTCGAGCGCCGACCATCCGACGACCGCCCAGCCATCGCCAATCGCCGCAAAGTGGTCGAAACCGTGGCCCTCGCTCTCGGAGCCCTCGACTCGATAGAAGGCCACGTTCGGCGTCGGGGTATCGGTGAGTGTGTAGTTGTTGGCTTCGAGGTCGGCAATGAACGCGTCGAACGAGTCAGACGTCTCCACGTAGGAATAGAGCACGCCCACCTCGTAGTCGCTGCCGTAGATCGAGCAACTGAGGCCGCGATCGATGGGCGTCGCGGTGCCGGTGGCGCCGGTCTTGTCGAGCTGGAAGGTGCCGCCGGTGACGGCGACCTGTTCCTTGAGGCCCCAGCCGGGCATCGAGAGGTCGAACGCAGCATCGTGCGCCATCACGCCGGGGCAGCTCAGCGTCGACACTGGCGCGGTCTCGGCGGCATCGGTCGTTTCGGGCGCGGCGGTCTGCGTCGAGGATGCACCGGGCGACTCATTCACCGGCGGTGGCGTCGCGGACGGGCGGGGGTCGGAGCCGCCGAATGCGCATCCGGTGAGCAACAGCATCGCTGCCGCGGTGAGGGCGAAAGGGGCGGGGCTCAGGCGTCGAGTCACGCGAATCTCCATTGTTCGGTGGGCTTGCTCCATCGTCGCATGAGCAGCGGCCCGCCACACCCCAGTCGCGCTAGCTCGCGGCGCCTGGGCGATTCCAGAGGGCAGGCCACGAGCCGCCGAGCTCGCGCACGAGACGACGCACGACGGGCAACGAGATGCCGATGACCGTCGATGGGTCGCCGTCGATACGGTCAATGAAGGCACCACCGAGCGAGTCGATTGTGAAGGCGCCCGCGACGAAGAGTGGTTCGCCCGAGGCGACGTACGCGTCGATCTCGGCGTCGTCGAGGTCGTCAGCGAACGTCAGGGTCGCCGACTTCACGGCGCCGACGCCGACCGCGCCGTCGTGCCCCTCGCGCCGATCGACGAGCCAGTGGCCCGACCACAGCGTGCCGCTCTTGCCGCGCTGCTGTTCCCAGCGTTCGCGGGCGCGCTCAGGCGTGTGCGGTTTGCCCTGAAGCACGCCGTTGACCTCGAACATCGAGTCGCCGCCGAGCACGAAGCCATCGAGCGTATCCTCGCCATCGGCCACCGCGAGCGCCTTCGCGCGCGCGAGCGTCAGGACTGTCTCGGCCGGCGTGAGCGAGCCCGCGGCCGCAAGCACCGCATCCTCGTCGACGTCGCTCGGGCGCACGATGGGCTCGATGCCGGCGGCGCGGAGCACCTCGAGGCGGGCGGGGGAGGTGGAGGCAAGAATCAACGACATGCGCGCCAGTTTAGGCAGGCGGGTGAACGCGGCCGGCGTCAGTCGCGGCGCGTGCGGATGCGCAGGCCGAGCACGAACATCACGATGCCCGCGATGAGGCACACGAGCGTGAGGATGAGCGAGACCGCCATCGCGATGTCGTCGCCGGCGCTGCGCTTGATGCCGTCCGAGCTGAGTGCCCCGGCAACGATGAGAATGATGCCGACGATCATGAGGGCGACGCCGCCCTTGCGCTTCGGTGCCTTCGGAGTACTCATCGCGCCAACGCTAGCAGCCGGGACCGCAGCGGGCCGCGCCAACTAGACTTGTTGGCGTGACTGAAACCACTGCATCCGAGCTCGTTCCGGGCCAGATCGTTGAACTGACCGTCGGCGATGTAGCCCACGGCGGCATCTTCGTCGCTCGCCACGAGTCGGGACGGGTCGTGTTTGTCTCGGATGCGTTGCCCGGCGAGCGCGTCGAGGTGCGCGTCGCCGAAGTGAAGAAGCGCTTCGCCCGTGGCGAGACGCTGCGCGTGCTCGAGGCCGCGCCCGAGCGTCAGGAGCACGTTTGGGCGGCGGCGTCGCTCGACCGTGCGCCTGAGGATCGCGCCGGCGGTGCCGAATTTGGGCACACCCTGCCCGAGTTCGGGCGCGAGCTAAAGCGGCGCGTGCTTGCCGATGCGATGGTCCGCTTCGGCGGCGTTGACGCCGATGGCGCGCTGCTTGGCGAACTCGAGGTGGCGGGCCTGCCCGGCGACGACGAGTCGCGCGGCACCGGCTGGCGCACCCGCCTCACGCTGCACGTCGATGCCGACAAGCGCGTCGGGCCGTATGCCGCCCGATCGCACCGCATCGTCGATGTCGACGACCTGCCGCTCGCCTTCAGCGACATCGAGGAGTCGGCGCTCGCCGAGATCCGCGCCGGCTCGCGTTCGCCCGGACGCATTGACTTCGTCGCGCCGGCTGACCACGAGGTGCACCTACTTCGCCGCCCCGATGCGAAGCCGGCCCGCGCTGCCGGCATCGTGCACGAGCGAGTGCACGACTTCGCGTTCGACGTGAACGAAGACGGGTTCTGGCAGATCCACCGCGGCGCCGCGACGACCCTGTTCGACGCGGTCGGCGAGGCGCTTGATCGCGAGCACTTCGACGCCGCAGCCCAGCACCTTGACCTCTACGGCGGCGTCGGCTTGCTCGGTGCGGCGCTTGCGGCCGCGGCGGGGGAGCCGGGCATCCGGCTCGAGTCGGTCGAGGTGGCCGAGGAAGCCACGACGCACGCCGCCGCGAACCTTGCCCGCTGGGAGGGCACCTCGGCGGTGACCTCGGCGGTCGACCGCTACCTGCGCGGGCTGGCTACGACGGCGGATGCGTCGCTGCGCGAATCCCTCGCCGCTGGCACCGTCGTGCTCGACCCGCCGCGCTCGGGCGCCAAGGCCCCAGTGATCGACGCGCTCGCGGCGCTCGAGCCGCAGCAACTCATCTACGTGGCCTGCGACCCCGTCGCGCTCGGCCGCGACACCGGACTCCTGCGCGAGCGCGGCTACGAACTCACCCGCCTGCGCGCCTTCGACCTCTTCCCGAACACGCACCACGTCGAGGCCGTGGCCACTTTCATCCGCGCCGCCCACTAGCAGGCGGTGCCGCGCGGGCGCTCGCTAGCGGTAGCGGTCGGTGAGGATCTGCTGCGCGGTGACGCCGCCACGCGTGGCGCGCTGCGTGCGCTGCCAGGGTGTGAGCCGCGCGGGGCGGTCGCGCGGGCGGTCGACCGACACACCCGCGGTGAACATGACGCCGAGGGTGCCCGCAATCGCGGCGAGTTCGTCTTCGGTCGGGTTGCCGCGCGGCAGTCGCGCGTCGCCCGGCGTGAGCGAGTCGGTGAGGTCGATATCCGGAATCCGGACCTTTGGTTGCTTCGACATTAGAGCGGAATGTTCCCGTGCTTCTTCGGTGGCAGCGACGCGCGCTTCGAGCGCAGCGACCGCAGCGCCTTCGTCAGCGTGACGCGGGTCGACGCCGGTTCGATGATCGAGTCGAGCTCGCCACGCTCGGCCGCGAGGTACGGCGTCGCCACCGAGTACGTGTACTCGTCGGCGAGCTTTTTGCCCAGCGCGGCGGCGTCCTCACCCGCCTCCTCGGCGGCCTTGATGTCGCGGCGGTAGAGGATGTTCACGGCGCCCTGGCCGCCCATCACGGCGATCTCGGCGGTCGGCCACGCGAAGTTGAGGTCGGCGCCGATCTGCTTCGAACCCATGACGATGTATGCGCCGCCGTAGGCCTTGCGCAGAATCACGGTGACGAGCGGCACGGTCGCCTCGGCGTATGCGTAGAGCAGCTTCGCGCCGCGGCGAATAACGCCCGACCACTCCTCTTCGGTGCCGGGCAGGTAGCCGGGCACGTCGACGAGGGTGACGATGGGGATCGAGAACGAGTCGCACATCCGCAGGAAGCGCGCCGCCTTCTCGCCCGCGGCGATGTTCAACGTGCCGGCCATCTGGTTCGGCTGGTTCGCGATGATGCCGATCGGCGAGCCCTCAAGGCGGGCGAAACCGACGATGACGTTCGGCGCATAGAGCTCCTGCACCTGCAGAAACTCGCCGTCGTCGACGACCGACTCGATCACCGAGAGCATGTCATACGGCTGGTTCGGCGAGTCGGGCACGATCGTGTTGAGCTGGCGGTCGGCGTCGGTGACCTCGAGGGTCGAGACAGCGTCGTAGGTCGGCAGCTCGGCGAGGTTGTTGTCGGGCAGGTAGCTGAGCAGGTTGCGCGCGTAGTCGAGCGCATCGTCTTCGTCCGACGCGAGGTAGTGCGAGACGCCCGACACCTTGTTGTGGGCGAGCGCGCCGCCGAGCTCCTCCATGCCGACGTCCTCGCCCGTGACAGTCTTGATGACGTCGGGGCCGGTGACGAACATGTGCGAGGTCTTGTCGACCATGATCACGAAGTCGGTGAGTGCGGGCGAGTACACGGCGCCACCGGCCGCGGGGCCCATGACGATCGAGATCTGCGGGATCACGCCCGACGCGCGCGTGTTGAGACGGAAGATCTCGCCGTACTTACCGAGCGCGATCACGCCCTCCTGGATGCGCGCCCCGCCCGAGTCGAGGATGCCGATGATCGGCACGCCGGTCTTCAGCGCGTGCTCCATGATCTTCACGATCTTCTGCCCGGCGACCTCGCCGAGCGAGCCGCCGAACACCGTGAAGTTCTGCGAGTAGACGGCGACGTTGCGGCCGTGGATCGTGCCGGTGCCGATCACGACGGAGTCGCCGAACGGCCGGCTCTTGTCCATGCCGAACGCGGTGGTGCGATGGCGCACGTACTCGTCGAACTCGACGAACGAGCCCGGGTCGAGCAGCGCAAGGATGCGTTCGCGGGCGGTGTTCTTGCCCTTGGCATGCTGCTTCTCGGCGGCACGAGCTTCGGCGTCGGTGACGGCCTCGGCGTGGCGGTGCTTCAGGTCTCGGATGCGGCCTGCGGTCGAGAGGTCGACCTCGGGCTCGCTCGCGGCGGGCTTGTCATTCATCCTGCCCACCCTATACGCGCCGGGGTCCCAATCTGTGGATGAAACCTCGTATACATCGCGGAAGATTCTTGACGAATGCCACAAAGCGCGGCAGGGTGCTCCATGATCACGCACGGATGCAGCCCGATCTCGGCCGATGCGGCCAATAATGGGAGCACTATGACTGCTGCCAGGGGACCCAAGATCGAATGGCTCGACACCGTCGACTCAACGAATGACGCCGTTCGCCGCCGCTTCGCTGACGAGGAGCAGTTCGCGCAGTTCCAGACCCTCGCGACCACGAACCAGACAGCGGGCCGCGGCCGGCTCGACCGCGAGTGGATCGAAACCCCGGATGCGTCGCTCGCCATCTCGACATATCTCGAGTTCTCGGCGGATGCGGCGCGCACGTCGATTGGTTGGGTCACCCTTGCCGCTGGCCTCGCGCTTCGGGCTACCCTCGCCGAGCTGGCGGGCCCCCACCAGGCGAGTCGCCTGCAGCTGAAGTGGCCGAACGACGTGCTCATCGAGGGCCGCAAGACCGCGGGCATCCTCGGCGAAATCCTCGGTGTGATCGCGGGCGGCGAGCGCTTCGCCTGCGTCGTCGGCACCGGCATCAACCTGCGCGACCCGCAGGCACTCACGACGCCGATCCCGATCGTCGCGCCGCCGGCGGCCGCGGGTGCCGCCTTCGCCGCGGCCCAGGTGTCGGAGGCGTTCGCGAACGCCGACGCGCTCGCGAACGCGACGTCGATCGCCGACCTCGGCCTCCACGTGCCACACGAAGACCTGACGGTCCGGTACGTCGGCGAGCTCGCCTCGCGCATCGACGCCCTCATCGCGCACAACGGCGACGCCGAGGCCTCAGGGCTCGCGGCCGAGCTGCGAGACAACCTCACGACCCTCGGCCGCCGCGTACGCGTCAGCCGTCTCGAAGACACCGACCTCGTCGGCACCGCGAGCGGGGTCGCCTCGACGGGCGAACTCCTCGTCACCGACGACGCCGGCACCGAGCACGCCGTGCGCGTCGGCGACGTGCAGCACCTACGCCTCGACGACGGGTCGCTCGCGTGAGCAGCCCCTTCGCACCCGGAGGCGGGCACCCGCAGCACGCTGGCCCGCCGCAGGCCGCCGACCAACCGCAATCGAGCGACGCCGCGTATCCGCCCCGCCACGCGCAGCCGGCGCACCAGGCGCAGCCTCCGCGCGGCGTCGCCGAGGTGACCATTGCGCGCATCCGGCAGCACGCGAATCGCATCGTGATCCCGAGCCTCGTGATCATCGTGTGCGCCGCGTTCATTGGCTACGCGTTTCGCGAGCTGCGCGAGTCGGGCCCGTGGCTGTGGTGGGGCATCATCGCGGCCGTCGCGCTGGTGCTGCTCGGCTTCGTGCCGATCATTCTCTGGCTGCGCACCCGCTACACCATCACCACCTATCGCACCTCGACCCGCAAGGGCCAACCGCACAACACCACCCACGAGCTACCGCATCATGTCGTTTCGAGCGTCGAGATGCGCCGCAACGCCTGGCAGGCGATTTTCGGCAGCGGCACGATCACGTTGCTCTCGGTATCTGGACTGCGGATGCAACTGCGCGACGTGCCGAACGCGGTCACCGTGACCCAGGCGTTGCGTGAGCTGACGGGAAACCCCGAGCGGTAGGGTCAAACCACTGCAATAACTAGGAGGCCTACATGAGCATGGATGTATTTGAACGACGCGAATCTGAGGTCCGCGGGTACATCCGCGCATTCCCAGCCGTGTTCACCTCGGCGAAGGGGTCGCGACTCATCGCTGAAGACGGCACCGAGTACATTGACTTCTTTGCCGGTGCCGGAACGCTCAACTACGGGCACAACAACGACAACTTCAAGCAGGCGCTGCTCGACTACATCGAGCGGGACGGCATCGTGCACGGCCTCGACATGGCCACGAGCGCGAAGCGCGAGTTCCTCGAGGCGTTCGAGCAGCACATCCTTACGCCCCGCGGACTCGACTACCGCGTGCAGTTCACGGGCCCGACCGGCGCCAACACCGTCGAGGCGGCGCTGAAGCTCGCGCGCATGGCGACGGGCCGCAGCAACATCATCGCCTTCACGAACGCGTTCCACGGCGTCTCGCTCGGCGCGGTCGCGGCCACGGCGGGCTCGGGCTTCCGCAAGGCCGCCGGCGTCAACCTCGGCAACGTCACCCGGATGCCCTACGACGGCTACCTCGGCGCCGACTTCGACACGCTCGACCTGCTCGAGAAGATGCTCGACGACGCATCGGGCGGCGTTGACGCCCCTGCCGCCGTGATCGTCGAGACGGTGCAGGGCGAGGGCGGCATCAACGTCGCCTCGCGCGAGTGGCTGCAGCACCTGCGCAAGCTCACTGCCGACCGCGACATTCTGCTCATCGTCGACGACATCCAGGTCGGCGTCGGCCGCACCGGCNAGTTCTTCAGCTGGGAAGACTCGGGAATCGTGCCCGACCTCGTCACGCTCTCGAAGTCGATCGGTGGCTATGGCTTGCCGATGGCACTGCTGCTCATTCGCCCCGATCTCGACATCTGGAAGCCGGGTCAGCACTCGGGCACTTTCCGCGGCCTCAACCTGTCGTTCGTCGCCGCGCAGCGCGCTATCGAGACGTACTGGACGAACGACGAGTTCGAGCGCGGCATCGCCGAGCGCAGCGAGCTGCTGCGCGAGGAGCTCGAGAAGCTCGCCGCCGAGCATCCCGCCCTCGAGCTCGAGGTGCGCGGCCGCGGCCTCGTCTACGGCGTCGAGTCGAAGGCCGACCGCACGTGGGCCGGCCGCATGAGCAAGGAAGCCTTCAAGAACGGCGTCATCATCGAGTGCGCCGGCTCGGACGATCAGGTGCTCAAGTTCCTGCCGCCGCTCGTCATCGAGCTCGACGAGCTGCGCGCCGGCGTGGATGTGCTCGCGCGCTCGGCCCGGAACCTCGCCGCCGTCGCGAGCTAGTTAGTCCGCCGGTCGCGCGGCCGCTAGGCGGTCGCGCGGCTGGGGGAGTAAACCCACCAGCGGTAGAGCACGAAGCGGAAAACCGAGCCGAGGCCGATACCGACCAGCTTTGAAATGTTGTCGGCGATCGGGCTCGTCCAGCCCATGCCGTAGTGGGTGAACCACAGCGGCAGCAGGCCGATGAGCATGCCGGCGAGGCTGACGGCGAAGAACTCGATCGCCTCGCGCGAGGTTGAGGTGTGGTGGCGTTCCTTGCGGAACGTCCAGAAGCGGTTGCCGGCCCAGTTGAAGATGATCGCGACGAGCGTCGCGATGATGTTCGCGGCCATCGGGCCCCACGTGACCTCGGAGGGCGACAGCACTGTCGCGCGCAGCCAGTTGAACACGCCCATGTCGACGACGACGCCGAGGCCGCCGATGAGCCCGAACTTCATGAGCTGCTTGAAGAGGTGGCCCCACCAGTCGCGGGTGCCGCGGCGGGGGTGATTGCCGGGGTGGGTTCGCGCGTCGGCCTCTTCAGCAGCAATGATCGCGATCGCACCCGATTGGGGGTGCCTGGTGTCGCGCCACGACGGATCGTGGTGGGGATGCTGCTGTTCAGTCAATGCGTGTCCGATGGGTCGGGTGCAGGGAAAGTCCTCGCGGGCCGTCGACCATTCTCGCATGAGAGACCCCTGCGCACGCTGATCTGGCGGTTGTGGATGCCACAATGGAGAGGATGTCGGCGGCCAGCGTGCACGTCATACAACGAGCGGAGGATTTTCATGCCAGTGCCAATCGTGGGTGTTATCGGCGGCGGCCAGCTCGCCCGAATGATGGTGCCGCAGGCGCTCGAACTTGGCATTGAGATCCGCGTGCTCGCCGAGACAGAGGGCTCGTCGGCACGCCTCGCGGCGACCGAGGTCGGCGACTACCGCGACCTCGAGACGGTGCGCGAGTTCGCCCGCGGGGTCGACGTCGTCACCTTCGACCACGAGCACGTGCCGCAGGACGTCCTCCGGGCGCTCGTCGACGACGGCGTCGCCGTGCATCCCGGGCCCCACGCCCTCGAGTTCGCGCAGGACAAGCTCGCGATGCGTCGCCGCCTCACCGAACTCGGCGCGCCGGTGCCCGAGTGGGCCGAGGTACGCACCGAGGCCGAGCTTGACGCATTCATCGCCGCGCACGACGGCGAGGCGGTGCTGAAGACGCCCCGCGGCGGCTACGACGGCCACGGCGTGCGCATCGTGCGCGCCGGCAGCGAGGGCGCCGACTGGTTCGGCGACTTCGAGGCGCTCCTCGTTGAGGAACTCGTCGACTTCCGCCGCGAGCTCGCGCAGCTTGTCGCGCGCCGACCCTCCGGTGAGATCGTGGCCTGGCCGCTCGTCGAGTCGGTGCAACAGAACGGCGTGTGCAAGGAGGTGCTCGCCCCGGCTCCTTCCGCCTCCCCACGCGAGCGCGAGGTGACGCGCGCGATCGCCGAGCAGATCGCATCCGGCCTCGACGTGACCGGTGTGCTCGCGGTCGAGCTGTTTGAAACCACCGACGATCGCGTGCTCATCAACGAGCTCGCGATGCGCCCGCACAACACGGGGCACTGGACGATCGACGGCGCTCGCACGAGCCAGTTCGAGCAGCACCTGCGCGCCGTGCTCGACCTGCCGCTTGGCGACGCGAGCGCCCGCGAGGCCGCGAGCGTCATGATCAACATTCTCGGCGGCCCGCAGCACGAAGCGATCACCGATCGCTTCGCCGCCGTGATGGCCCGCCACCCCGAGGCGAAGTTGCACACCTACGGCAAGTCGGCGCGCCCCGGCCGCAAGGTGGGCCACGTGACCGTGACCGGTGGCAACCTCGACGAGGTCGCCTACGCCGCGCGATCCGCGGCCGCGACGTTCGACGATGAGGAGATCGCGGAATGACCACGGACGCGACGCCCCGCGTGGGCATCATCATGGGCTCAGACTCCGACTGGCGAGTCATGCACGAGGCCCGCGACATCCTCGCTGAGTTCGGGGTCGCCTGCGAGGTCGAGGTCGTCTCGGCCCACCGTACGCCCGACAAGCTGGTCGACTACGCCCGGCAGGCGCGCTCGCGCGGCCTCGAGGTGATTATCGCGGGCGCCGGCGGCGCGGCGCACCTGCCCGGCATGGTCGCCTCGATGACCACGCTGCCGGTGGTCGGTGTGCCCGTGCCGCTCAAGTATCTCGACGGGATGGACTCGCTGCTGTCGATCGTGCAGATGCCCGCGGGCATCCCGGTCGCGACCGTGTCGATCGGCGGCGCGAAGAACGCGGGAATTCTCGCCGCGCGCATCCTCGGTNTCGCACGACGCGGCAGTGGCCGATCGGCTGCAGGAGTACGCCGACGGGCTCACCGCGATGGTCGATGAGAAGAACGCGGCGCTCAAGGCGCAGCTCTAGCGTTCGGCTTGGCCGACGGTTTTTCGCGAGCGCGCCGGGTATATTCCCTCGGGGCGTGATTGCGGTGTTCCGTCAGCCGCGCCCCTTCGCGTCCGCGACCTAGGCCTTTCATTTATGCACTCATCCTTCGCCCGCCCGCTGCGTCAGCCCGACGTGTCCTCACCCGAGTTCATGACTCGGCGAGCCTGGTGGCTACTCGTCGCCAACCTGCTCGTGCCGGGTGCTGGCCCGCTGCTTGCCGGCAACCGCCGATTCGGGCGCGCGGGGCTGCGGCTCTGGCTGCTGTGGGTGTACGTGCTCATCGCAGTGCTCGTGCTTTGGTTCGTGCTCCGCAGTGCGCTGTTCTTCCCGCTGACCACGTCTTGGGGGCTGCGGCTGCTCGCGTGGGTGTTCCTCGGCTACGGCCTCTGGATGGCCGTGACGATGGTCGAGACGATGCGGCAAGCGAGGCTCATTCGCGTGGATGCGCTCGCTCGCGGCCTGGTGCTCGTGGTCGCGCTGATCGCGACAGTGATTCCGGTGTTCGTTGGCGGTTTCATCGCGACGCAGATCGGCGTCGTGCGGAACACCGTCGACAACATCTTCGGCGGCGGCAGCGCGGGGCTAAAGCTGCCCGCCGACGGCCGCATCAACGTCATGCTGCTCGGCGGTGACGCGGGCGCGGACCGCGAGGGCGTGCGCCCCGACTCGATCAGCGTCATGAGCTTCGACGCGTTCACTGGCCAGGTTACGACGATCGGTCTGCCGCGTACGCTCACCGATTTTGGCTTCGTCGACGGCCCGATGCACGACATGTATCCCGATGGCTACACGGGCTGCAACGTCGACGTCTGCTACCTCAACTCGGTCTACACCGAGGTGACGGTGTGGAACTACGACATGTACCAGGATGCGGCCGACCACGGCTCCGAGCCGGCCATCGAGGCGACGAAGGACGCGGTCGAGTGGATCACCGGCCTCGACATTCAGTACCACGTGATGATCAACATGCAGGGGTTTGCCGACCTCGTGGATGCGATGGGTGGCGTCGAGATCGACGTCAAGGAGCGCATCGCGATGGGCATCAACGACGATGGCTCACCCGGCTGGACGCCGCCGACGGCGTACATCGAGCCTGGCCTGCAGACGCTGAACGGCGATCACGCCCTCTGGTACGCCCGCTCGCGCTACGAAACCACCGACTACGCCCGCATGGAGCGGCAGCGCGAGCTGCAGGACGCGATCATCGCGCAGCTGCCCGGCGCCATGGTGCAGCACTCGAGGGCAATCATGAACTCCCTCGACGAGGTCGTGACAACTGACATCCCGAAGGGGCAGATCGGCATCATCGCCGACCTCGCGCTGAAGTCGCGCGGCCGCGACGACAACATCCGCCTCGACCTCGCGCCGCCGCTGTTCCAGATCGAGGACGTCGTGCCCGATTACGAGTACGGCCACACCCTCATCGAGGACGCCCTGGCGGGCAACGACCCGAACGCGACGCAGTAGCGCGCGCATCCGGTCCCTGAGCTTGTCGAAGGGCCGACCCGTGCACGTGGCCGGGCCCACGACACAAAGTGATGGCAAGTTACA
>NZ_JACXJG010000001.1:93401-139065 GCF_014904065.1 Gulosibacter sediminis
GAGCGTCTTACTCCCCGCTGGCTGCCACCTCGGGCCACGTCCGCTCACGGAGGCCATGGCCTCCCGCGTACGCAACAAATTCCGGCTCGGACCAGCCCGCGAGAAGTGAGTCGTCGACCTTCCAAATCTCAACGCCGATAGGATGGCAGACCTCGACGGGGTCATGGGCTTCGTCGCCCCACATTGGTACTGACAGATCGCCGCCTGGGCAGGTCGATAGTGCCATCAGCACATCCTGCTCGGCAAACATTTCGAAGTAGTCCCCGACCTTGGCCGGGCACGTCTTCATGAAGTACTGGTCCTGGTCGTTCAGCCCGGTGCACTGAAAGACATTCAGCACATCGTGGACGTCAAACTCAGTGAGCCCGAATGGACGAACCGCCCGCGTCAGGTTGGAGTGGCAGTGGTAGTCGAAATCTTCACCGGTGAGCATCCGATTGACGTACGGGTCGCACCGCGTACCGAGAGTGTCATGCACTCGGCCGCCTTCGTTGTCGACGCCGTAATCCTCGAGGGTGTCTGCGGTGATCGTGACGAGCGGGCGGAGATAGGGAAGCGTCGACCAAAGTCGGTCGAACGTCGTCACGTGCGCGGCCTGCAACTGTCGGGTGCGCGCTGCCCAGAATCGTTCGCGGGGGTTGTGTCGATTCCAGATGTTGAGGTCGCCGACCTGGCCGCCCTCAACTGTCACAAGACGACAGACGTGTCCCGCGGGCACTTCCCAAGCAACGCCGCTTCGAATCGGGATTTCGAAGGATCCGACGTGGGTTCGCGAGTCAGTTTCAGTCGCAATCGCTCCGTAGAACTCCTTGTCGACTTCGAGTGCCGGGCCCTTGTACGCCGCTTCAGTAAGCGCAGCTGTGCGCTGCTGTTCTTCCAATGTCATGCTCCTATGTACTGATCAATGGGAAAAATTGGTCATGCAGATTCGCGCTCAGCTGCGCGAATCGCATCAACCACGCTGGTTTCTGAGTCGACGAGGTATCGCTCGAGTTCGGTGATTGCTTCTGCGCGGTTACCGGAAAGAATGAGATTCGCGATTTCCCGATCGCGGGGTATCCACCGGGCCTGGAACTTGGCCTCGTTATTCATGACAGCGAATGCGAGTCGCAACTGGGCTGCAATCTTCTCGAAGAATGCGTCAAGCGTTGCTGAGCTGGCCAATCTCACGATCGCCTGATGGAAATTGAGGCTTGCAGTGCCCACACCTGACCAGGCGCCTGCGGCGAGGACAGCTTCGGCGTGCTCCGTCACTTTCTCTAACGCAACGAAGTGTTCGTCAGGTGCGTTCGCGCTCTGGCGAACAGCGCCGATTTCGATAACGCGGCGTGCTTGGTAGAGGTTTCGGACGTCATTAGGGCTCAACGAGCGCACCATGTAGCCAAGGTTGCGAGTCCAGGTGGCGAGTTCATCCGCCACGAGAAGTCGCAAGGCCTCCCGCGCCGTATTGCGCGAAACCTTCTGCTCCACGGCAACGGTCGCGTCGATCAAACGAGTTCCAGGCTTCAGTTCGCCTCGCAGGATTTGCAACCGGAGGGCGCCGAAAACTGCATCGGAGGCCGACTGGCGGCGCCCACCCTTACCGGGTGCATCGGTTGCAGTGGTGGATCTGGTCACGGTGATGAGCGTAACAAGGAAATATCTACTGTTGAACAGTGAAAGTGCTCTACTTCGCCGTATTTATCAGCGAGTGCGGGTCCTTGCTCGTTCTTTTCGCTCTCCGTTGACAGAACTGTTCAACAGTTCTACGCTCCGAGAATGGAAGCGCGCAGAAAACATCGACTCCTGGGCGGCATCGCGGCCGTCTTCATCCTTGTCCTCACGCTCGTGGCGCCGTTTGGCCTCCGCGGCGAGCAATCGGCCGCGGCCTCGGCAGACAAAGGGCCGCTGAGGATCGGGTCAGACCTAACCTATCCGCCGTATGCCTACTTCGAAGGCAGCACCCCCGCTGGCTTCGACCCTGAATTCATGACTGAGATTGCAAGCAAACTCGGCCGCGAGCCGGAATTCATTGACACCCGGTTCGAGCAACTCATTACGAGCCTGCAGTCCGACCACTTCGATGTGGTGGCCTCCGCGCTCTACATCACGGAAGAACGGGCCAAGTCGGTCACCTTCATTCCCTACTTCATGACCGGAAACTCGATCGTCACGCAGACGTCCTCGTCGCCGCTTCAGTCAGCCGCGGATCTCTGTGGCCTCACCGTCGCGGTCATCAAGGGTGGGGAAGTGGCGACCCAGCTCCGCGGCGAGGCCAGCGACGCTTGTGCCGAAGCGGGCGAAGGTGCTGTCGATGTGCGCGACTTCACCACCGACTCTGAAGGGGCACAGGCGCTGATGTCGGGGCAGGTGGACGCTCAGGTCAGCGACGCGGCTGTCGCCAAGACGGCAGTGGACACGTCGAACGGTCGCCTCGTCATTACGAGCAATGACCTGCTTTGGCCGGTGCCGGTTGGCATTGCGGTAAGCAAGTCAAACACTCAGCTGGCGGAACAGCTGCGTGGTGCCCTCGACCAGATGCGCGCCGACGGTAGCTACCAGGCGCTCCTGGACAAGTACAACCTGCAGGAGCCTGATGAGGCTGCCGTGCGTGAGGCACTCGGTTCGGAGTCGGATTCGACCGGCACCGGTGGTTTCGCGTTTGACTGGGGCTACACGTTCGCGCAATTCGGCAATTCGCAGTTCTGGCTGGCGTCGCTCGTTGTGATCGCGCTGTCGGTGCTCGCGTGGGTCATTTCGACGGTGCTCGGTATGTTTGTCGCCCTTGGCCGGCAGTCAAAGCAGGCGTGGCTGCGCGGAATACTCAACGTGTACGTCTGGTTCTTCCGGTCATTGCCGCTACTGGTGCTGCTGATCTTCGTCTACAACGCACCGCAGGTTATCCCTGAACTTCGCGGAATCATTGGCTCTCCCTTCGCGGCCGGCCTCTTGGCAATGGTGCTGTCGGAAACTGCCTATATCTCTGAGATCCACCGCGGCGGCCTCAAGTCAGTTGCTGGCGGCCAGGGTGAAGCGGGGCGGGCGCTCGGTATTCCGTGGGGCGGCGTTCAGCGGCGGATCGTCATCCCACAGGCGTTCCGCGTTGCGCTGCCGGCGTTGGGTAACGAGTTCGTCACCATCATCAAACTGACGTCGCTGGTGTCCGCGATCTCGCTCACGGAGATCCTGCTGGTGGGTCAGCGCCTCTACACCCAGAACTTCAAGGTGCTCGAGACGCTGCTCGTGGTAGCGATCTTCTATGTGATGATCGTCACCATTTTCGACCAGCTCCTGAAGCTGCTCGAGCGCCGCTTGGACGTGAATCGCAGGTCTGCAACGGCGAAGGTAACGCTGTCGACTGGAGTGGTTGACGTGGTTGCCCCAATCAATGGTCGTGTCGGGGTCCCTCACGTGGGCGAGCCAGTGATCCAAGTCCAGGAGCTCCGCAAGTCCTACGGCGACACGGAGGTCATTAAGGGTGTCGACCTTGACGTGCACCGCGGAGAAGTTGTGGCCATCATCGGTCCGTCCGGCTCGGGTAAGACGACACTGATTCGAACCCTCAATGCCATGGAAACCATCAATGGTGGCGACGTTCTCTTCCATGGTGAGCCAGTCGGGTATCACAAGACCACCGATGGCAAGTACAGTGTCGCGGTGGACCGCGATGTTGCGAAGGTGCGCGCCAAGGTGGGAATGGTGTTCCAACAGTTCAACCTATTCCCGCACAAGACTGTGCTCGAGAACGTCATCTTTGCGCCGGAGTATCTCAACCGGGATGACAAGCGGCGACTCGAAGACCGTGCGCACCAGTTACTCGCAAAGGTTGGGATGGATGACCATGCGAATAAGTACCCGCATCAGCTTTCGGGTGGCCAGCAACAGCGAGTCGCGATCGCGCGCGCATTGGCTATGGACCCGGAGGTGCTGCTCTTCGACGAGCCGACAAGCGCGCTCGACCCTGAGTTGGTCGACGAGGTGCTGCAGGTCATGACTGAGCTGGCGGCCGAGGGCCTCACGATGGTTGTGGTCACGCACGAGATGAGGTTCGCGCACGAGGTTGCGGACTGGGTTGTACTGATGGATCAGGGGCAGGTCGTCGAAGAAGGGCCGTCCGACAAGGTCTTCACGAACCCCGACCACCAACGTACGAAGCGGTTCCTCAGCAAGTTCGAGAGCTAGGGCACCTGTCGACAAAGTGACGGCAAGTTACATCGGATTCTCGAAATCCGCAGTAACTTGCCATCACTTTGTTNTCGGGCGCACTTAAGTGGGGCGGTGGGCGGCGATCTTTCGACCCCTCGACAAGCCCAGGGTTCGCGCGTGCGGGCTAGCTGAGGCCGAGGCGCGAGTAGGTCGAGAGCAGCAGGCGTTCGGAGTCGGCGAGGTAGTCGGTGAGGGCGGCGGATGCGGCGGCCAAGTCATCGGCTTCGATGGCCGCGAGGATCACCTCGTTGCGGCCCATGAACGGCTGGTGGAGTCGCTCCGGGTCGTTCAGTCGCAGGAACGCGAGGCGCATCTCGGCGGCGACGTTCTCGAATGCGCTGACCACCCGCGGGCTGTCGCTGAAGCGCACGAGGGCTGAGTGGAAGTGCATATTCTCAGTACCGACCGCGGGCCGGTCGCCAGCCTCTTCGGCGGCCCGCGCATCCTTCACCGCCGCCGTCATGTCGGCGTACGCGGGATGCAGGCGTGAGCCGCTCGCGAGGGCGCCGAGCTCGAGGATGCGACGCATCCGGTAGATGTCGATGACGTCGGCCATCTCGGGGGAGGCCACCGAAACGCCGCGGTTGGGGATGCGCGTGATGAGTCGCTGCTCGGCCAGCGCTTGGAATGACTCGCGCAGCGTGTTCCGCGAGACCCCGAACGACTCGGCCACCGCGATCTCCGAGAGTCGCTCGCCCGGCGCATACTGACCGGCCGTGATGGCCTCGCGCAGTTCGTGCGCGACCTTGGGCATCGCGGTGCGGTCGGGCGGGAGCGTCGTCATATTCGCGAGCGTAGTCGAACGTCGACGAGGGCCCGCAACGTAAAGAAAGATTATTGAACATTGCGCGTAAAGAAAACTTCTGCGTACTCTGTCCCCATATCCACACCAAGTTGTTGAACAATCCTTGCGGGAATGTTCAGCAAGACGTAGGGTCGCTCGTACGCAGAACGCGCACCCCCGTCAACGACGCCGAGGAGTTCGTCATGGCTGACGATCGCACCATCTCCACCGACACCCCGTCCAAGCAGAAGGCGAAGGAATTCGCCAAGTCCCGCAGAGGCCCCATCCTCGGCGCGATCTTCCTCATGGCGACGAGCGCCATCGGCCCGGGTTTCATCACCCAGACCGCCACGTTCACGTTCCAGATGGGCGCGGCATTCGCGTTCGCGATCCTCGTGTCGATCCTCGTCGACTTCGCGGTGCAGATGAACATCTGGCGCATCATCACCGTCGCAAGCAAGCGCGCCGGCCAGCTCGCGAACGAGGCCGTGCCGGGCTTCGGCTACGTCCTCGGCATCCTCATCGTCATCGGCGGCCTCGCCTTCAACATCGGCAACATCGCGGGCGGTGGCCTGGGCCTCAACGCGATGCTCGGCATCGACGCGAAGCTCGGCGGCATAATCACCGGCCTCCTGGCCATCTGCATCTTCCTCTGGAAGCGCGCCGGCCGCATCGTCGACATCGTCGTGATGATCCTCGGCGTCGGCATGATCGTGCTCACGATCGTCATGGCGATCGTCTCGAACCCGCCGGTCGGCGATGCCCTGCGCCAGACCGTGCTGCCCGACGACATCAACTTCGCGACGATCACGACGATCGTCGGCGGCACCGTCGGCGGCTACATCACCTACGCGGGCGCGCACCGCTACCTCGACTCGGGCCTCACCGGCCCCGAGCACGTCAAGGCCGTCTCGGGCGCGTCGATGAACGGCATCCTCGTCACCGGCATCATGCGCTACGTGCTGTTCCTCGCGATCCTCGGCGTCGCGGCCTCGGGCTTCACCCTCGACATGGCCGACCCGAACCTCAACCCGGCGGGCGCCGCGTTCCAGTACGCGATGGGCGAGGCCGGCCTCCGCGTCTTCGGCGTCATCTTCTGGGCGGCCGCGATCAGCTCGGTCATCGGTGCCGCGTACACGTCGGCGACGTTCCTCTCAGTCTTCAGCAAGAAGCTCAACGACGGGTGGCCGCTGCGCATCGCGACCGTCGCGTTCATCGCGGTCTCGCTCGTGCTCTACATGCTCTGGGGTGCCGCGCCCGCGTCGATCCTCGTGTTCGTCGGCGGCTTCAACGGCCTGATCCTTCCGATTGGCCTCACGATCTTCATGTACATCGGCTGGTTCCGGCAGAAAGATCTCCTGCAGGGGTACAAGTACCCGGTGTGGCTCCTCGTGTTCGGTACGCTGGCGACCGCGCTTACCTGGTACATGGGTGCCGTCTCGGTCGGGCCGATTTTCGAGATGATCACGGGCGCCTAAGCGTCCGCGAAAGGAAAGCAGATGGCAACCATCGACCTCAATTCCGACCTCGGCGAAAACACGCCCGACCGTCAGGTGGCCGACGACGCGGCGATGCTCGAAATCGTCACGAGCGCCAACGTCGCTGTGGCCTTCCACGCCGGAGACCCGGTGGGCATCCGCGACACGCTCACGAAGGCGCGCGACCACGGCGTCGTCGTCGGCGCGCATCCCGGCTACCGCGACTACGCGAACTTCGGCCGCGTCGCCGTTGACATCGACGACGCCACCCTGCAGGCCGACGTCGAGTACCAGCTCGGCGCGCTCCAGGCCCTCGCGAAGAGCGCTGGCACCGAGGTGAAGTATGTGAAGCCACACGGCGCGCTCTACAACACCATTGCCAAGGATGCGCGGCAGGCAAAAATCGTCGCGGCTGCGGTGCGCGCAGTCGACCCGGACCTCGTGTTCCTTGGGCTCGCCGGCGGAGTGAGCGTCGACGTCGCCGAGCGGGCAGGGCTCACCGTCGCCCGCGAGGCCTTTGCCGACCGCGCGTACGAAGCTGATGGCTCGCTCATGTCTCGAACGAAGGATGGGGCAGTGCTGCATGACGCCGAGCTCGTGGCAGCACGAATGCTTCGCCTCGTCACCGACGGCACGATCCCCGCCGCTGACGGCTCCGAGGTGCACCTCGGCGCCGACTCGATTTGCGTGCACGGCGACAGCGCCGGCGCGATCTCGATGGCGGCGGCGGTGCGGCGGGTGCTCACCACGCAGGGCATTGACCTCGCGCCCTTCGCGAAGTAGCGGGGGCCAAATCATGCTGCTCTTTGCTGAATCCGAGGAACTCGCCTCGGCCAGAACCGCGCGACTTGCGGCCCGCAGCGGCGACGACGCACCGACCAGCGGTGTCGCCCCCGGCGTTGTGCAGACCAACTTTATCTCCGTGCCGCGCGAGTGGGCCTACGACGTGCTGCTCTATGCACAACGCAACCCGAAGCCCTGCCCCGTGCTCGAAGTGATCGAGGACGGCGGCTTCGAGTCGACCCTTGCCCCCGGCAGCGACCTGCGTACCGACGTGCCGCGGTACCGAATCTGGCGTGACGGCGCGCTCGCGGCAGAGCCGACCGACGTGCGGGACGAGTGGGCCGAGCATCCCGACCTCGTGACCTTTATTATCGGATGCAGCTTCACGTTCGAGGCAGGCCTCACCAGCGCAAATATCGAGATTCGCCACCAGACCGTGGGCCGCAACGTGCCGATGTATCGCACCGCAATCGACTGTGCCCCGGCGGGCCGGATGCGCGGCAAACTCGTCGTGTCGATGCGACCGATTCCGGCCGATCGGGTCGCCGATGCGGTGCAGATCTCGGGCCGCACCCCGGCGGTGCACGGCGCGCCCGTGCACGTGGGAGACCCGGCGGCGCTCGGCATCGGAGACCTCTTCGCGCCCGAGTTCGGCGATGCGCCAGTTGCGCTTCGCCCCGGCGAGGTGCCAGTGTTCTGGGCGTGCGGCGTGACCCCGCAGGCGGCGATCATGGAATCCCGCGTGCCCTTCGCGATCACCCACGCCCCGGGCCGCATGTTCGTGACCGACGTGCGCAACGAGAGCTACACCGTATGACCCAGCCCGGCATCACCCGAATCCTGCCGATGAGCGACCGCGCGATCCTCGTCGAGTACACCGACCTGGATGCGGTGCTCGCGCACTTCGCGCCGCTCGAGTCGGCCGCGCTCGCGGGCGTCGAGGAGCTCATCCCCGCCGCGAGCACGACGATGGTGCGCTTCGACCCGACCCTCACCGACGCGCGGAGCCTGGCCCGGCGCATCCGCGAGGTGCCCGCGGCCGAGCACGCCGCATCCGACCACGACGCCGTAACCGTCGACGTCGTCTACTCGGGCGAGGATCTCGCCGCGCTCGCCGAAAGCCTTGGCGTCTCGAGCGAGGAGCTCGTGCGCCGCCACACCGAGGCGACGTGGCGTGGCGCCTTCGCTGGCTTCGCGCCCGGCTTCGTCTACTGCGTCGGCGACGACCCGTTCTTCGAGGTGCCGCGCCGGCCATCGCCGCGCACGCGCATCCCGGCCGGCTCGGTCGCGCTCGCCGGCAACTTCTCGGCGGTGTACCCGCGCGAGTCGCCCGGCGGCTGGCAGCTCATCGGCCGCACCCCCGAGCGGATGTGGGACTTGGAGCGCACGCCGCCCGCGTTCATCCAACCAGGGCAGGAGGTGCGCTACCGCGCCGTGCGCGACGAGGTCGACCTCAGCGGCGCCGCGCCCCGCACGACCGAGCTGCCGCCGGTGCCGGGGGATGCGCGCGCGCTCGAGATCGTGCGCCCGGGCGCCCAACTGCTGCTGCAGGATCTCGGCCGGGCCGGGATGCTCGGGATGGGCGTCGCGGCGTCGGGCGCGGCCGACCGGCGCGCGCTGCGGGCCGCGAACCGCATCGTCGGCAACGACAGCGACACCGCGGTGCTCGAACTCGCGGGCGGCGGCGCCGAGCTGCTCGCCTGCGCAGAGGGCGTCATCGCGTGGACCGGCGCGAGCGGGCGTCGAACGATCGTCAGCGCCGAGGGCGACGAGTACCCGTTCGAGCGTGGCGTGCCGACCGCGGTGTCGGCGGGCGACCGCATCCACCTCTCGGGCTTCACGCGCGGGCTGCGCGGCTACCTCGCGGTGCGCGGCGGCTTCGCGGTCGACGACGTGCTCGGCAGCCTCACGACCGACACGCTTTCTGGCGTCGGCCCGCAGCCGCTTGCGGCGGGCGACGTGCTCCCGCTCGGCGACGACCGGGCCGCGCGCGCCGTCGAGCCGAACGACGCGGCGCGCCCCGAGCTGCCCGCGCACGACGAGCTCGTCGAGATCGACATTGTGCTCGGCCCGCGCACCGACTGGTTCAGCGCCGCGGCGCTCGAGACGCTCACGGGCCAGGAGTGGCGCGTGACCGCGCAGTCCGACCGCGTCGGCGTGCGCCTCGAGGGCGACACCCCGCTCGAGCGCGCCGTCACCGCCGAGCTGCCGAGCGAGGGCGCCGTCACGGGCGCGATCCAGGTGCCGGCGAACGGCCAGCCCGTGCTCTTCTTGCCCGACCATCCGCTCACGGGCGGCTACCCCGTCATCGGCGCCGTCATCGACGCCGACCTCGACCGCGCCGGGCAGCTCGCGCCCGGCATGCGCGTGCGCTTTCGCGTCGTGCACCGATTCACCGAACTCTCAGCGACGGAGGACCAATCATGAAGCGCATTCTCATAGCCAACCGCGGCGAAATCGCCGTGCGCGTCGCCCGCGCCTGCGCCGACGCCGGCTACACCTCGATCGCCGTCTACGCCGACCAGGACGCGGACGCGATGCACGTGCGCCTCGCCGACGAGGCCTACGCGCTCGGCGGCACGACCCCAGCCGACAGCTACCTCAACATCGCGCGCATCCTCCAGGTCGCGCGCGCCGCCGACGCCGATGCCGTGCACCCGGGCTACGGCTTCCTCAGCGAGAACGCCGCGTTTGCCCGCGCGGTCGAGGATGCGGGACTTACGTTCATCGGCCCGACCCCCGAGTCGATCGACCAGCTCGGCGACAAGGTGACGGCCCGCCAGATCGCCACTTCGGTTGGCGCACCGCTCGTGCCCGGCACCGACAAGCCGCTCGAGAGCGCGGATGAGGCGATCGCCTTCGCGCGCGAGGCCGGCCTGCCGGTGGCCATCAAGGCCGCGTACGGCGGCGGTGGGCGCGGGCTCAAGGTCGTGCGCCGCCTCGACGAGGTCGGCGACGCCTTCGAGTCGGCGACGCGCGAGGCCGTCACCGCCTTCGGTCGCGGCGAGTGCTACATCGAGCGGTTCCTCGACCGCCCGCGCCACGTCGAGGTGCAGGTCGTCGGGGACGGCGCGGGCAACGTGCTCGTCGTCGGCGACCGCGACTGCTCGCTGCAGCGNGGAGTCGCCGGCGCCCGACCTGCCCGCCGACGCACGCGAGCGCATCCATACCGCCGCCCGCGAGATCTGCGGCGCCGTGAACTACCGCGGCGCGGGCACCGTCGAGTTCCTCCTTGGCGAGGACGGCACCGTGTCGTTCCTCGAGGTGAACACGCGCCTCCAGGTCGAGCACCCGGTGACCGAGCTCACGAGCGGCATCGACCTCGTGCTCGAGCAGTTCCGCGTCGCTGAGGGCCGCGGCCTCTCGCGCACCGACACCCCCGAGCCAGTGGGCCACGCGATCGAGTTTCGCATCAACGCCGAGGACCCGGGTAGGGGCTTCCTGCCCTCGCCCGGTGCCGTCGAGCACCTGCACCAGCCGGGCGGCCCCGGCGTGCGCTGGGACGGCGGTGTCGAGGCCGGCGACCGCGTCGAGGGCGCGTTCGACTCGATGATCGCGAAGNGGTTGGCGACGACCGCGCCGCAGCCCTCGCGCGCTCGCGGCGGGCCCTGCGCGAGACGGTGATCGATGGCGTCGCAACCGTGCTGCCGTTCCACCGCACCGTCGTCGAGCATCCGGCCTTCGTAGGGGAGCGGCTCGGCGTCTACACGCAGTGGATCGAGACCGAACTTCTGCCCGAACTCGAGACGCAGCCGCGCGCGAAAGCCGCGCCCGCGCCGGCCTTGCGCCGCGTCGCTATCGAGGTCGACGGCCGCCGCGTCGAGCTGGGCCTGCCTGACGAACTGCTCGGCAGCCTGCGCGCGGCTGACGCCGGCGCATCCGGCCCTGTCGCAGCATCCGCGGCACCCGACCAGCACGAGGATGCGCTGCTCGCGCCGGTCTCGGGCACGCTCGTGCGCCGCCTCGTCGCCGAGGGCGCCTGGGTGGCCGAGGGCGACGCCGTCGCGGTGTGCGAGGCGATGAAGATGGAGACGAAGGTGCTCGCCGAGCGCACCGGCACGATCGCCTGGCTCGTCGAGGAGGGCGCGACGGTCATCGTCGACGCTCCGATCGCCCGTGTCACCGAGTAGGGAAGTGCGCCGACCCTAGAGGTCGGCGTGCAACCGCCAGACGAGGTCGGCCGAGTAGCTCCACGAGTAGATCGGGACGCGGTCGTGGCCCGCGGTGACGAGGCTCTGGCGGAGCTCCTCGTCGCCGAGCACGTTTTTCAGCGCGACCGCGAGGCGCTCGACGAAGGTCGATTCCTCGACGAGGGGCACGTGGATGCCGGCGCCGCCGGCGACCTCCATGAGCGCCGGAACGTCGGTGTGCACCACCGCCGTGCCGGCGCGGAACGCCTCAAGGATCGGCAGACCGAAGCCCTCGTCGATCGAGGGCATGCAGAACACCGTCGCACGGTCGTAGGCCACGGCGAGGTCGGTGTTCGAGATAAAGCCGAGCGTCTTCACGCGCGAACGCTCGACGCCGGCCTCGGCGCAGAGGGAGTCCCAGTTCACGTCGCCCCAGCCGTCGGGGCCAGCGTGCACGAGTTGGGCGTCGGGAATCTTCGCGAGCGCCTCGACGAGCTTGTTCAGGCCCTTGCGGGGTTCGAGCGTGCCGACGGCGAGGATGTACGTGTCGGGCAGGCCGAGTCGCTCGGCGACCTCGTCGGGGTTCTCGGGCAGGTGCACGTCGCGCGACGGCGCGCCCGGAATCACCCGCAGGCGGTCACCAAAGTTGTAGAGCTCGGCGACCTGCTCGGCGACCGCGTGGGTCGGCGTGACGACCGCGGCCGCGTGCTGCCAGGCGCGCTTGAGCTGGCGCTTGTGCCAGCGCACGCCGTTCGATGTGAGGGTCTCGGGATGCGTCCACGGCACGGTGTCGTGCACCGTCACGACGGTCTGCACGCCGCCGTCGCTACCGAGCGGCTGCAGCGGCGCGAACAGGCTCGGCGCGTGGATGAGCCCGCCGCCGATCGCGCCCGTGAGCAGGCCGCGCGACCACGACTGCGCGAGCGTTGCGCGGCTCAGCTTGGTGACCCCGAGGTGCGCGAGGCCGGGNGAAGCGCTCTTCGATCTGCTCGACCGTGGGCGCACCCTCGCCCTTCGGCGGGGTGATGATGCCCTCAACCTCGCAGCCCGCGGGGGCGCGCGAAATCACCTCGCGGGCGAGGTTCTCGGCGTACCGCCCGATGCCTCCGGGCACGGGCGCGACGAGTTGGTCGAGCAGAAACTTCAGCGTCACCATGTGGACGTGAGCACTCCATCCTCAGCGGCCGCCTCGAGGGCGTCGCGCCAGTTGCGCATGGGTTCGATGCCGGCGGCGCGCCAGGCGTCGTGGCCGAGCACCGAGTAGGCGGGTCGCGCGGCGGGGAGCACGAAGGCGGCCGAGTCGGTCGGCTTGACGCGCTCGGAGTCGTGCCCGGCGAGGTGGAAGATCTCGCGGGCGAAGCCGAACCAGGTCGTCTCGCCCGAGTTCGTGCCGTGGTAGATGCCGGCCGGCGCCTGCGCGTCGAGCAGCTTCACCGTCTGCTCGGCGAGGTCGCGCGTGTAGGTCGGCTGCCCGAGTTGGTCGTTGACGACCGTGATCTCGGGGTTGTTCTCGGCGAGCTTCACCATGGTCTTCGCGAAGTTCGGGCCGCCGGCACCGTAGAGCCAGGCGGTGCGCACGATGAACGTGCCCTCCGGATGCGCGGCGAGCGCGAGCTCCTCGCCCGCGGCCTTGGTGCGGCCATAGGCGTTGAGTGGGTCGCGCTGCTCGTTCTCGGCGTATGGCGCCTGGGCGTTGCCCTGAAACACGTAGTCGGTCGAGTAGTGCACGAGCTTCGCGCCGGTCTCGGCCGCTGCCTTCGCGAGGTGCTCGACGGCGGTCGCGTTGATCGCGTACGCGGCGTCCTCATCGGTCTCGGCGTTGTCGACCGCGGTGTACGCGGCGGCGTTGATGACGACGTCGTGGCCGGCGACCGCGCTGCGCACGGCGTCGGCGTCGGTGACGTCGAGATCTTGCCGTGTCAGCGCCGTGACCTCGCGGCCAGCGAGCGCGCGCTGCAGGTCTTGCCCGAGCATCCCCGCCGCGCCGGTGATGAGGTACCGAGTCACTTCTGCGCCTCCAAGGCGGCGCGCTCCTTCAGCGGCTCCCACCAGGCGCGGTTGTCGCGGTACCACTGCACAACCTCGGCGAGGCCCTGCTCGAACGGCACCTGCGGCTCGTAGCCGAGCTCGTTCTCAATCTTCGAGATGTCGACGCAGTAGCGCAGGTCGTGCCCCTTGCGGTCCTCGACGTGGTCGACGTACGAGTCGTCCTTGCCCATGAGCTCGAGGATTTTCTCGGTGATCTCGACGTTGGTCAGCTGCGTGCCGCCGCCGATGTTGTAGACCTCGCCCGCGCGGCCGTTCGCGAACACGAGCGCGATGCCGCGGCAGTGGTCGTCGACGTGCAGCCAGTCGCGTACGTTCTCGCCGGTGCCGTAGAGCGGCACGTGCTGGTCGTCCATGAGGTTCGTGACGAAAAGCGGGATCAGCTTCTCGGGGAAGTGGTACGGGCCGTAGTTGTTCGAGCAGCGGGTGATCGACGCGTTGAGGCCGTGGGTGCGGTGGTAGGCGCGCACGAGCAGGTCGCTGCCGGCCTTCGATGCCGAGTACGGCGAGTTCGGCTCGAGCGGGAACTCCTCGGTCCACTCGCCCTCTTCGATCGAGCCGTAGACCTCGTCGGTCGACACGTGTACGAAGCGCTTCGTGCCGTGCTTCAGCGCGGCGTCGAGCAGGCGCTGCGTGCCGAGCACGTTCGTCTCGACGAAGATCGCGGCGTCGCGCACCGAGCGGTCGACGTGCGACTCGGCGGCGAAGTGCACGACGCCGTCGATGGTCGGGAAGATCTCGTCGAGCAGCGCAGCGTCGCGGATGTCGCCCTCAATAAAGGTGAAGCGCGGTGAGTCGGCGATCGGGTCGAGGTTCTCGCGCACGCCCGAGTAGGTGAGCGAGTCGAGCACCACGATCTCGGCGCCCTCGACGCCGGGCAGTTCGTCATTGAGCGCGCGACGAACGAAGTTCGAGCCGATGAATCCGGCACCGCCGGTGACGAGCAGTTTCAATGCAGTCCTCCCTGTGAGCGTGCGGCAGCGTGCCCGCCGCACTCCGCGCAGCGCGCAGAAACAGCACATAGCCTACCGGCACCGCGCCCGGAAACCCCGCTGAATCGGTAGCGTGGAGGCGTGAACTCTGCCGAATACGTGCGCAACATCGTCGCCATCGTCGTCACTTGGAACGGCGGCGACGAGGCGGCCCGCGCCGTCGCCTCGCTCGCGGGCCAGGATGCGGGGCGCACGCCGAGCGGCGAGGCCCGGCAGCTGCAGGTGGTCGTGGCCGACAACCACTCGAGCGATGACACGGTCGCGCGCATCCTGGCCGCCGTGCCCGGCGCCGCCGTGCTCGAGCTCGGCGACAACCTCGGCTACGGGCCGGCGGCGAACCGCGCGATGGCGGCGTACCCGGCCGACGCCTACGTGATTTGTAACCAGGATGCGGTGTACCAGCCCGGCTTCGTCGCGGCGCTCGCGGATGCGCTCGACGCCGACCCGCGCGTCGGCGCGGCGACCGCGCAGGTGCGGCTCGCGGGGCGGTTCGTGCGGGTCGCAGGGACGAATGCGCTTGACGGCGAGCGCGTGCTCGTCGGCCACGATGGCGAGCAGTGGCGGGATGCCCGCGACGGCGAGGCGGGCGTGGAGTTGCTCAACTCGACGGGCAACCAAGTGACGAAGTCGGGCAATGGGCTCGACCGTGGCTGGCTGCAGCCGGTCGGCACCGAGTTTCCGGCCGCGGTGTTCGGCCTGCACGGCGGCGCCGCGATGTTGCGGGCGGCGGCGGTCGAACCCCTCGGTGGCTTCGACGAGGGCTACTTCATGTACTACGAGGACACCGATCTTTCCTGGCGCCTGCGCAAGGCCGGGTGGCTCGTGGCCTACGCTGCCGGCGCCGTTTCGGTGCATGCGCACGCCGGTTCGTCGGGCACGGAGTCGGCGCAGTTCGTGCGTTGGAATCGGCGCAACCGCCTGCGCTGCGCGCTGCGCAACGGCCCGTTCGACATGAAGGTGCGCGCCCTCGTGCGCAGCGCGGGCGCCGCGGCGAAGTCCGCCCTGCGCCGCGGCTCGCCCCTTCGACAAGCTCAGGAACCGCTTGGCGAAGGGCAGGGAGCGACCGCGGAACACCTCGTCCTCGACTTCACCTCCCTCCCGTCGCAGCTCGGGGGAGTGGGCCGCTACCTTGAGGGTCTCGCGACCGGACTCGCTGAGCTCGCAGCATCCGGCGATGGCATCGCCCGCACCTACCTCGTCAAGCCCGAGCACGTCGACCACTTCGGCGTGCTCGACCCGGCCGCACGCATCGAGACCGTGCCCGAGTGGGTCGGCAAGCGCGGCCTCCGGTTCGTCTGGGAGCAGACCCACCTTCCACGCACCGTCCGCGCGCTCGGCGGCACCGCGCTGCTGTCGCCGCACTACTCGTTCCCGCTGCAGGCGCGTGGCATTCGTCGACTCGTCACGGTGCACGACGCGACCTTCTTCTCCGACCCCGAGGCGCACTCGCCACTGAAACGGCGGTTTTTCACGACGTGGATCCGCCGCGGCGTCGCCGCCGACGTGCAGCTCATCGCCCCGAGCGCCGCGACGGCCGCCGAGGTCGAGCGCTATGCTGGCACGCCGCGGCGCCCGATCGCCGTCGCCCACCACGGCGTCAACCGCGAGGTGTTTCACCGCCCGAGCCAGGCCGAACTCGCGCAGTTCCGCGCCGAGTACAGCGTCGACCGCTGGGTCGCGTTCCTCGGCACGATCGAGCCCCGCAAACGCGTCGGCGAACTCATCGACGCCCACGCGTCGCTGCCCGACGCGCCGCCGCTGCTCATCTCCGGGCAGCGCGGCTGGGACGCCGACGCCGCCGCGAAGCTCGANCGCCGCGAGGGCCGACCCGAATTCGCGCGTCCGCGAGCTCGGTTACCTGCCGCTCGAGCAACTGCGAGCGCTCCTCGGCGGTGCGGACGCCTTCGTGTATGCGTCGATCGCCGAGGGCTTCGGACTGCCGGTGCTCGAGGCGATGGCATCCGGCGCGCCCGTGATCACGACGAAGCTCTCGGCCCTGCCCGAAGTCGGCGGCGACGCGGTGAAGTATTGCGAGCCGCGGGCCGACTCGATCGCGAACGCCCTTGGCGACCTCCTCGTTGACGCCCCGGCCCGCGCCGCGCTCGCGGCCGCTGGCGAAGCTCGTGCGGCCACGTTCACGTGGCGCCGCTGCGCTGCCCTCCACCTCGGGGCCCTCCGCCGCGCCTAGCGCTCGGCACTTCGGGGCCCTCCATCACCCAACGCTTCGCCCCGCGTCCCTGCCGCAGGCCCTATGCCGCGGGCTCATGCCGCGGGCTCCATGCCGCAACACCCGTGCCAGCGGGAAATCGCGTCGGCAGCCCCGACCGGTGAGGCGATGCGTCTAGTGAGCCGCGCCGTTACTACTCGCGGGCAAGGGCGGCGGTGACGGTGCGCATGTAGGTCGCGGTGACGTGGCTCGAGTCCATGAAGACGTAGACGCCGCCGCGCACCGGCGTGCACTCGCCGTCGGGGCAGATCAGCGGATTGCGGTCGACGTACTCGCCGCCCGCCGCTTCGATGCGCTCCTGCAGGTCGATGTTCGGCGTCGACAGGCTCGTCGTGAAGCCGCAGCGGTCGGCGTCGACGCCCCACTGCTCGGTGCACATGAACGGGTTGAATGTCGTGCGCGGCGCATCGCGCAGGGCGACAACGTGAATGCCCGCGTCCGTAATCCGGTCGATCCAGTCGACGATGCCGGGCAGCTCGGCCTCGGAGTCGTCCTCGTACGAGCGGGTCGCGAGCACCACCACGGTCGCGGGCTTGTCCTCGAGGATCTGTTCGGTGATGTTCCCCCAGAACGCGTCACACTCGTCCTCGATCTCCGGCCGCACACCCTCGCCGCCGAACTGGCACTCGAACAGCACGTAGGCCCGCACCGGACCGGTCACGAGCGGAATCGCCTGCTGCGCCTGCGAATTACCAACGACCCAGGTGTCGGCATTGCCGTCGCCCATGCAGTACTTGTCGAGCTCCGCATTGATGCTGGCGAGCGTCGCCTGATCGCACGGCGGCAGCGGGGCGAGATCATCGCGCACGATGAGTTCGCTCGGCCACAGCGGGCCCGAGTCGAGGTCGAGGGCGTTCGCGCCGTACTCGGCGACCGGCATCGCATCGGCCTCGGCGCGCGCCTCGTGCATCCGCGCCGACGCGATGCCCTGGCCGACCCCCAGCGTCGCGAGCGTGACCGCCGGCAGCGCGACCACGACGATGCCGGCGCGCGCGAGCGACCCGAGCCCGCGCATCCGCTCCGGCGTCTGCCGGCCGGCCAGGAACTCAGCCACGGGCTCCTCGACGAGCTTCGTGAGCAGCCACGCGAGCCCCGCGGAGATGCCGAGCAGCCCCGCGCCCTCGAGGAACGACACCGAATCCACACGCGCCACGAAGAGGTAGATCACGAGCACCGGCCAGTGCGTCAAGTACAGCGCGAAGCTGTAGTTCGCGGCCCGCTGGATGAGCGGGTGGTTCAGCAGCACGCCCGCGCCGTACCGCGGCGCGCCGGCCGAGAGCACGACGAGCACCGCCGACAGCACCGGCCACAGCGCCGCCCACCCCGGGAACGATGCCTCGACCGGCAGCACCCAGCCACACAGCACGATGCCGAGCACGCCCGCCCAGCCGAACACCGCCTTCGCGGGCCCCGGCACCCGCAGCCACGGCAGCGCCAGCGCGAGCACCGAGCCGGCCGCGAACTCCCACACTCGCGCGAACACGCTGAAGTAGGCCGCCTGCTGGTTGACGTCGGTCGCGTACACCGAGTACGCAAAGCCGAGCACCAGCACGGCCCCGAACCCGAACAGCGCGACCTTGCGCACGTTGAGCCGCAGCGACCGCGCGAACAGGTAGAGCAGCGCAAACAGCACCGGCCAGGCGACGAACACCTGACCCTGCACCGCGAGCGACCAGTAGTGCTGGAAGGGGGATGCGGTGCTCCGGTCAACCGCGAAGTAGTCGATCTGCTGCAGCTGGAGATAGACGTTCTCCCAGTACGTCGCCGAGGCGAACCCCTGGGTGAGGATCATCGGTGTCTCGGAGGTCGGCAGCCACAGCAGCGACGCGGCGACGATGAGCAGCANCGCCGTCAGCGTCAGCGGGAGCAGCCGCGCGAAGCGGCGCAGGATGGTCTGGAAGGGCCGCGGTGTCGCGCCCCGCTCGACCGAGGTGATCATCGACCTCGTGAGCAGAAACGCCGAGATAAAGAGGAAGACGTCGACGCCGCCGGAGACCTTGCCGAACCAGACGTGGTACGCCGCGACGAGGGCAAGCGCGAGCGTGCGCACGCCCTGCACCTCGGGTATCCATTTCGCGGCCATAAGCTTCCAGGCTACCGAGTAGGGGGCCGGGCTGCCTCCCGGGGGATCCGCGGGGCTGGGCTAGAAGAGGCCGAACGCGATGGTCCCGGCCAGGGCGAGCTGGTCGCGGCGGCGCCGGCGGAACTCCGAGACGCGGCGGGCGAGGCGTAGCCGGTCGAGATAGGACAGCCGGTCGAGGCGACGCTTGGTCCATTCGAGCCGGCGTCGCTCGTCTGGCGATGCGACCTCGAGACAGGCGTCGACCATGTGCATCGCATTGCTGTGGAACTTGCCGTTGGCGATCGATCGGAAACGGCGCACGTACTGGCTCAGGCCCTCGTTCGCCCCGAGGGCGTTCTTGCCGTGCTGCCGATATTCGACCGTGGACTCGCCATCGATGAACCACCGGCCGCTCGATGCCCGCACGAGCGCGTAGGCCAGCCAGTCGTGCGCCGCCGTTGCGTCAGCCACGCTGCCGGGGGAGCGGAGCTGCCGCTGCACGAGGTCGAACGCCGCGGGCCGCAGCAGAAACGTCGACCCCGGGCCCGCCGACTCGAACATGTAGTCGGCGCTGCGCTGCAGCTGGTTCTTGACGACGAGCTGCCGCTCTCCGGTTGAGGTGAAGGCGGTCACGTTGGAAGACACGCCCGAGTATGGCCCGAGCCCGTCGAGGCCGTTCGGCAGCGAGAGGACGTTGAAGTGCCGCTCGAGCTTGCCCTGCACCCACACGTCGTCCTGATCGCAGAACGAGATCGCGTCGTAGCCCGTCGAGTCAGCTTCGCGCATGATCCGGAAGAAGTTCGCCGTGGCCGAGCCGAACACGCCCGGTTCGAGCAGCCGGATGCGGTGGCCAAAGTCCGCGACGTAACGCTCGAGCAACCCCGTGGTGCCGTCGGTCGAGTTGTCGTCCGAGACCAGCACGTCGACGTCGACACCGCGCTGCGAAAGCACGGAGTCGAGCTGCTCCTCGAGAAACGCCGCACCGTTGTGCGTCGTCAGCAGCACGAGGATGCGCGGCGGGGTCGAATGGGTCATGTAGCTCTCTGATGGCCTTGGGGAGTAGGTCAACGCTGACGATGGTAGGCGAGCGGCCTTGAAGGACCCAGAGTCCACTCCGCGCTGTGGCAACCGGGCGTTTTCCCGCCTGGCCGCTACCATTTATAGGTACTTGTTCGCTTGGCCTGTGTCAGGAACCCTTCATATGCGCGTCTTTGTTCAGATTCCCTGCCTCAATGAGGAAGAGACCCTCCCGCTCGTGATCAACTCGATCCCGCGCGAGATCCCGGGGGTCGACGAGGTCGTCATACTCGTCATCGACGATGGCTCGACCGACCGCACGGTCGAAGTCGCGCGCGAACTCGGCGTCGAGCACTTTGTGCTCCACGCCCGCAACATGGGCCTCGCGCGCTCGTTCAGCGACGGCGTCGACTACGCGCTCTCGCACGGTGCCGACATCGTCGTGAACACCGACGGCGACAACCAGTACCCGCAGGACCGCATCCCCGACCTCCTCGCGCCGGTCATCGCCGGCGAGGCCGACATCGCCATCGCCGACCGTCAGACCGCGAAGATCGCGCACTTCTCGCCGTTCAAGAAGACGATGCAGAAGGTCGGCTCGGACGTAGTGAACATGGCCGCGGGCACGCAGCTGCCGGATGCGGCGTCGGGCTTCCGCGCCTACTCGCGCAACTCGCTGTTCCGTCTCAACGTCGTGACGCAGTTCAGCTACTGCATGGAGACGATCATCCAGGCCGGCAACAAGCGACTGCGCATCGCCTCGGTGCCGGTGGAGACGAACGCGAAGACCCGCGAGTCGCGCCTCTTCAAGAACATCTGGCAGCACATGTTCAAGTCGGGCACCGCGATCACGCGCTCGTTCCTCATGTTCAAGCCGCACGTCGTGCTCGGCACGATCGGCACGATCATGCTCGTGCTCGGCCTGATCCCGTTCGTGCGATTCCTTGTCCTCTTCATCTTGGGCACCCACGGCGACCACATTCAGTCGCTGCTCTTCGGCGCCGTGATGCTGCTCGCCGCGTTCATGTCATACGTGTTGCTGGTGATCGCCGACCTCCAGCGCACGAACCGTGTGCTCCTCGAGGACGTCCTCGAGCGCGTCAAGCGCGTGCAGCTCGGCGGACCGCACGTCGCGGGCACGCAGTACACCGTTATTGACCTTCCCGACGACATCGCTGGTGTCGACGAGGTGCAGCGCTTCCCGCGCACCGACGCGATCCAGCAGATCGTGCAGCCGCACCTGAACCGCGAGCACCTGGACCGGGAGAGCGCGCAGCAGGATCGCCGCGATCACCAGGCCCGCTAGCCGCCGACCGTGACTGAAACTTCTCCCGAGCAGGCGCCCAAGGGCGCCCTCTCGAAGGTGCTCTCAGCGCTGCGCTCGCCGGTGGTGAAGGTCCTCTTCCTCGTCATCGCGCTCGCATTCGCGGTGTGGGCCGTCATCAGCCAGTGGGACAACATTCGCGACGCGCTCACGCGCCTCGATGGCGGCATCCTCGCGATCACCACGGTGCTCGCCATCGTCTACGTGTTCGTGACCATGCTCTCTTGGCGCGAGATTCTCGTGGACCTCGGCACCGACATCTCGGTGCGCAACGCGAGCAAGCTGTTCTTCATCTCGCAGTTGGGTAAGTATGTGCCCGGCGGCGTGTGGAACTACCTCGCGGTGGTCGAAATGGGGGCGCAGCGCGAGATTCCCCGTCGCCGTTCGCTCTCCGCCATGGTCGTGTCGGTCTTGGTGTCGATCGTGAGCGCGGGCATCCTCGCCGTGCCGGGGCTGGCGTTTACCGGGCATGTGCCGCTCTCGCAGTCGGTCTGGCTGTTTGCGCTGCTGCCCGTGGTCATCGTCTTCCTGATCCCGCCGGTGCTCAACCGCGTCATCGCGTTCGCGCTGCGGCTGGCGCGGCGCCCACCGCTCGAGCACCCGCTCAGCGGCGCGGGCATCCTGAAGTCGACCCTCTACGCACTGCTTGGCTGGCTGATCTCGGGCACCGTGGTGTGGCTCATTGCCGTGCAGCTCGGCATGCCGGCGAGCGTGCCGTCGTTCCTGCTCGCCGCGGGCGGCTACTCGCTCTCGTGGGCGATCGGCTTCATCGTGTTCTTCATGCCCGCCGGACTGGGCGTGCGCGAGGTGGTGCTCGCGGCCATGCTCGCCGGCTTCCTGGGCCCAGGCGAACTCATCGTCGTGGTGCTCCTCGCCCGCGTGCTCTCGACCGTCGCCGACGTCGTGCTCGGCTTGGGCAGCTTTGCGCTGCGCGACCGCCCCGCCAAGGACGAGGCGAACTAGCGGCCCGCCTGCATCGAGTCCCAGGTGTGCTTGAGACCCTCTCGAAGGGTGATGCTGGGGCTCCAGCCAAGCTGCGCGGCGGCCGCGTTGACGTCGAGCCAGTTCGTCGGCGCGTCAAAGCCGCGGTGCTCCTCGTAGCGAATCTCGCAGTTGCTGTCCGCGGTGCGCAGGCACAGGCGCGCGAGCTTCGTGAGCGTGGTCGGTTCGCCCGAGCCGATGTTGAGAATGTGATTCGCGTTGAGCGTCGTTGACGCGTGGGCGAGCAGGATCGCGCGTGCGATGTCGTCGACATACACATAGTCGCGCACCGTGGTGCCGTCGCCGTACACGGTGATCGGCTTCCCCTCGAGGATCGCGTTGAACCAGTGGCCGATCACGCCCTGGCCACGAACCGCTTTCTGCCCGGGGCCGTAGGCGTTTGCCACGCGAAGCACGATCGCGTTCAGGGCCGACTCAAACGCGACCTGCTCGAGGCCGAGCCGAGCGGCGCCATAGCGGTTGACCGGATGCGGCGTGTCGTCCTCCGAGTAGGGGGCGCTCGTGCCGCCATAGACGGTGCCGCCCGAGGACAGCACGATGAAACGCGGCCGCTGTTCCTGCTGACTCAAGACTCGCACAGCTTCGCTGAACTGCTCGCGCTCCTCGAGCACTGCCTCGGGCGAAGACTCGGCCACCGAAGGCGTGATCATGGACGCGGACCACACAACGGTCTTGACGCCTCGGGCGCCCGGATTCAGCTCGCCGTCCAGCACCAGCGGATTGGCGCGCGTGAACGCAGCCGTGGGTACATTTTGCTGCTCGGCGAGCCACCGCGTGCGGGAACCGATGAAGCCACCCGCGCCGACAACGGCGATCTCTGGCGAGCCTTGCGTGTGGAATACTTGCGACATCGTTCTTGAGTTTACTGGAGGGAGTGGCCCGTGGCGCGAACCCGGCTACTGGTGCTCGCGTCAACGTTCCCCGCAGAGGCTGGCGATGGCACCCCTGAGTTTGTCTCCGACCTTGCTGGCGAGGTCGCCAAGGAATTCGACACCGCGCTCGTCGTGCCGTCAGTCCCCGGGTCCAAGGCAACTGAAGAACGCAACGGCTTCCGCGTCCGCCGCTTCCGCTATTTTCCGCGCCGGTGGGAGGACCTCGCCGAGGGCGCGATCATCGAGAACCTGCGGGAACGCAAGAGCCGGTGGCTGCAGGTTGTTCCGTTCGTGATCTCGGAGGCGCTGGCCGCGCGTCGGGCGGTGCGCAACGGCAATCCAGCGGCGATCCACGCGCACTGGATCATCCCCCAGGGCGTTGTCGCGCGCCTCGTCGCGCCGGGCACGCCCCTGCTGATCACCACGCTCGGCGGCGACCTCTACGCCCTGAACGCGGCGCCCTTGCGAGCGCTGAAGCGCTGGGTGCTCCGCGGCGCGAGCTACGTCACGGTGATGAACGAGGAGATGGCCGAACAGGTCCGCGCCCTCGGGATGCCCGCCGATCGGGTCGAGGTCGTCCCCATGGGCGCCGACCTTGACACGGTGCGCCCCCGAGTCGAGCGCGACGACGACGCGCTTTCCATCGTGTTTGTCGGCCGCATGGTCGAAAAGAAGGGCCTCACCCACCTGCTGCGCGCGGTGCGGATGCTCGAGCCGGGCACCTGGCGCCTGCGGGTGATCGGGGACGGCCCGCTCCGTGCCGAGCTCGAGGCCGAGGCCGGGCCCGGCGTCGAGTTCCTCGGCAAGCAGGGGCGCGAGACGCTGCGCGAGGAGTACGCCAAGGCGGACGTCGCGGTCTTCCCCTCGGTGCCGTCCTCGAGCGGTGACCAGGACGGCCTGCCGGTGGCGCTGCTTGAGGCCATGGGCGCAGGCTGCGCCATCATCGCCTCCGACCTCCCCGGCATCTCGGAGGCGGTGATTCCGGGCGAAACGGGTGCGCTTGTCGAGCCTGGCAGCCCCGAGGCAATCGTCGCGGCGCTCAAAGAGCTGGCGGCAGATCCCGAACTTCGCGCCCGCCTCGGCTCGTCGGCTGCCGAGCGCGCCCAGAGTGTGTACAGTAAGGCAGCCATCGGGCGCCGATACACCGATATTTTGCACCGCATCATCGCCAGCCAGGAATAATGTCTTCCGCCGCAACTGCTCAACGCCACGACCCCCAGCCGATCTCGGCCGCGACGAACTCGCATCCGCTGGGGCGCCGCGATGTGATCATTGCCGCCTTGCTTGCGCTCGCGGTGCTCCTGATCTCGCTGGTGGCAATCGTGCGGGCCCCCGAGTACTCGCGATACGACGAGTACACGCATGCCGACTATGCCTTCAAGATCTCGCACGGTCAGATTCCGGCGGCCGGCGACCAGGCGTCCCCGGAGATCCTCGAAGACTGGTCCTGCCGCGGCGACGCGAAATTTGGTGTGCCGCCCTGCGGCAGCCCAGAGGCCGAAGACCCTAACAACTTCATGTACTCGGCCTACCAGTACAACTTCTTCCACCCGCCCGTGTACTACGCGGTTGCCGGTGTCACCGCGAATGCAATCTCCTCGGTTGTCGACATCAACTTCGTGACCGCGGCGCGTTTCGTCAGCGCGGGCATCGTCGCACTGGGCATCGCCGCGAGCTATCTCGCGATCCGTACCTGGCGGGTGCGCGTCGCCCCGGCGACAACCGCTGCCCTCGCGCTCATCGCGACGCCCATGGTGATGCACTCCGGGGCGACCGTGAACCCGGATGCGGTGGCCACGCTGACGGGAGCCGCGAGCGTGTTCATCCTTGGCCGGGTGGTGAACGGGGGCAAGGTGCCGATCATCTTCGCGGGCGTGAGCATGCTGCTGGCCGCCGGATCGAAGGTAATCATCTCGCTGCCGTTGGTCATCGTCGCCGCGTACGTCGGCATCAACGGCCTCATCAAGTTCGTGAAGTCAGACCGGCCTCGAGGCACCAAGCAGATGCTCCTCGCGGTGGTTTCTGCGGTCGCCCTGATCTGCGTGTACGTGGGTTGGAACCTCGTTCATTCCGGCCGGGGCGACCCCAACTGGATCACCCCGATGCAGGGGCTTTCGACGGCGCCATTCACCGGTCTGCCGATCGGCGAGTTGCTCGTCTCGACGCCGCTCGCGTTCTTCGGTATCGGCCAGGGCTACTGGATCCACCCGCAGCTCAACGGCTGGGGCGCGCAGTTCTCCGCGAAGGTGCTCGGCATCCTCATGGTGGTGATTCCTTTCCTCGCCCTCGTGGTCTTCCGTCGCCGCTCGTCTGCGAGCATCGCGAACCTCGTCTTGCTCGCCGGCCTCATCATCACCCCGTTCTTTGTGCAGCTCGAGGCGCTCACCGACCAGGGCATGTACTTCCCGAGCATGACCACGCGCTACGGCATTGCGTACTTGCCGCTCGCCTACCTCGTGGTGGCGTTGGTGGTGCAGGAGCGGGGCTGGGACAAGCCCGCCCTGTTCAGCGCGGGCGGTCTCGCGCTGCTCTACAGCGCATCCATTACCGGCCTGCTTCGATAACGCCGCCGCCTGTCTGCAGCGGGCTCGCGTCCGCTCGCCGGTAACATTGTCGGCATGACGAAGCTTTCTGTAATCGGTTGCGGGTATCTCGGCGCGGTGCATGCCGCCAGCATGGCGGAGGTCGGGCACCAGGTAGTCGGTATCGACACGGATGCGGACAAGGTCGCGCTGCTTTCGGCGGGCAAGGCCCCGTTCTATGAGCCTGGTTTCGACGAGCTCCTGCGTCGAAACGTCGAGGCGGGCCGCCTGACGTTCTCGACCGACTTCGCAGACGCGGCGGATGCCGAGATCCACTTCATTGGCGTCGGCACCCCGCAGCGCAAGGACGGCCAGGGCGCCGACCTCACGTACGTGCACGCGGCGACGGATGCGCTGCTCGCGGTCNTTGCCGGACCACCCCGAAAACCCATCGCTGGTTGCGGGCAAGTCGACCGTGCCCGTGGGCACCGCGGCCACGCTCGCGAAAAAGTTCGCGGCCAAGGGCGCGATCGTCGCGTGGAACCCCGAGTTCCTCCGCGAGGGCTTCGCGGTCGACGACACGCTGCGCCCCGACCGCCTCGTCTACGGCCTGCCGGTGGACCCGGCCCAGGCGGAGCGCGCCGAGGCGCTGCTCGACGGCGCCTACGCGAAGATCCTCTCGGGTGAGACCTACGCGGGTCGCGACTGGACGGAGACGCCGAAGGTCGTCACCGACTATGCGACGGCCGAGCTCGTGAAGGTGGCGGCGAACTCCTTCCTCGCGACGAAGATCTCGTTCATCAACTCGATGGCGGAGATCTGCGACGCGACCGGTGGCAACGTGACGACGCTAGCGGAGGCGATCGGCTATGACGACCGCATTGGCAAGAAGTTCCTCCGCGCCGGTGTCGGCTTCGGCGGCGGCTGCCTGCCGAAGGACATCCGTGCGTTCCAGGCGCGCGTCGACGAGCTCGGTCTCGACGACACGCTCGACTTCCTCGGCGACATTGACGCCGTGAACGTGCGCCAGCGCTCGCGCGTGGTGGCGAAGCTCGCGGATGCGCTCGGCGGCAGCGTCGAGGGCAAGACCATCGCGGTGCTCGGCGCGGCGTTCAAGCCCGACAGCGACGACATTCGCGACTCGCCGGCCGTGGACGTGGCCCGCCAGCTCGCGGCGGCCGGCGCGGATGTGCGCGTGACCGACCCGAAGGCGGGCCCGACGGTCGCGCGTTTCGCTGACGACCTGAACTTCATCGACTCGATCGACGAGGCCGTCACCGGCGTCGATGCGATCGCGGTGCTCACCGAGTGGACGCAGTTCCGCGAGCTGGACGCGGCGGACGTCGCGAAGCTCGCGGCAGGCCGCGTCGTCCTCGACGGGCGCAACTGCCTCGACCGCACGAACTGGGAGTCGGCGGGATTCACCTACCTCGGCATGGGCCGGTAGCCCCCGACCTTCCCTTGTCACGCCTGACGGGCCTGACGTACGCTTGAACGTCTGTCTCGAGGACAGAGTAAAAAGGAGTGCCTCGAAGTAATGCTCAAGAAGCTGAAATCGACCGTCAAGAACGTGCTCGCGAACCCACAGGTCCGTGCCGTCTACAACGGCACCAATCGGGCCGTGCTGGCCGTGGCGGCATCCAACCGCCTCACTGCGACGCTGTACTCGACGGTCGGTTTTGCGACCTTCAACCGCGAGCAGTACGCCGTTCTCCGCGGCCGCAGCCACTACTACCGCGACATCAACCGCCCGCAGCGCAACAACGTGGGCCTGCGCCGCAACATCCACCGCCTCGAAAAGGGCATGGTGATGCAGCCGCGCCGCGACGTGTTCGCGCTCGACTACCTCGGCGAGACCATCGAGTTTCTCGAGGGCGCGCTGAGCCGCCGCAGCGGCGCCGTGCGCGTCGACCCGAACGAGATCGCCTGGGCGAAGGATGTGCTCACCGCGTACTTCGGCATGGTCGACCTCAGCAACCCGGTCATCGCCGAGGCGAAGGAACGCTTCGAGAACGTCATCGGCACGCTCGACCCGGTCGAGGGCATCGACGAGCAGCCGACTGACCGCGCCGTGACCGACGTCGTCTCGCGCTCGCCGTTCCTCGCGGGCCAGCGCACCGAGCCGGGCGTAACCTATGACCAGATGCTCAACCTCGCCACCCACCGCCGCAGCGTGCGCTGGTTCGAGCAGCGCGAGGTGCCGACCGAGCTCGTCGACAAGGCCCTCGCCGTCGCCCGCCAGTCGCCGACCGCGTGCAACCGCGAGCCCTACGAGTTCAAGGTCTTTACCGACCCGGCCATGGCGCGCGAGGTCGCGGGCATCCCCTTCGGCACCGGTGGCTACTCCGAGCAGGTGCCGGCCATTGCGGTCGTCGTTGGCAAGCTCGAGAATTACTTCAGCCCGCGCGACCGCCACGCGATCTACGTGGACTCCTCGCTCGCCGCGATGTCGTTTATCTATGGCCTTGAGACGCTCGGCCTGAGCAGCACGATCATCAACTGGCCCGACTTCGAGCCGCTCGAGATCCAGATGCAGAAGGCGCTCGGCCTCGATGCGAGCGAGCGCGTGATCATGTTGATCGCGTTCGGCTACGCCGATCCAGACGGCGGCGTGCCGTTCTCGCAGAAGAAGTCGATCGACTCCATCCGGTCGATCAACGCGAAGAAGTAGCCCTTGAAGAAGGCGCTCAAGCTCGCGTCGAAGATCCTGCCCTGGGTCATCATCATCGCGATCGCGCTGCTGTTCTGGCGCGCCCTCTCGAACAACATCGAGGCACTGCGCGACGTCGACCTCCACCTCGACTGGTGGCTGGTCGGCGGCACCGTGCTGTTCACCCTGGCGGTCGTCGTGTCGGGGCTGCTCTGGGGTCGCCTGCTCGCCTACATGTCGGGCACCAAGGTGTCAATCTCGGATGCGGTGCGCATCCATGCCGCGTCATGGGTGCTCAAGTACATCCCGGGCCAGGTCGGCTCGGTGCTGAACAAGATTGCCTGGGGCAACAAGGTTGGCCTGAGCAAGAAGACGGTTACGAACTCGGTCATCTACGAGAACGTGCTCATGGTGATCGCGAGCGTGCTGCTCTCGATCCCCGTCGTCTTCATGTTCAGCGAGGAGCTCTCCTCGAACGCGAGCCTGTTCCTGCCGCTGCTCGTAGTCGTGCCGATGCTCATTATCTTCTTCCCGAAGGCGTTTTACTGGCTGCTCAACAAGGCGCTCGCGCTCGTCAAGCGCAAGCCCTTCGCCGCGAGCGACGTGATCCGCCCGCTGCCCCTCGTCGGCTTCCAGCTCGGCTACCTGATCCCGCGCATCCTCAACGGCATCGGCTTCGTCTTCATCGTCGAGTCGATGGTGGGGATGCGCCCGGAGTGGGTCTTCGGCGTGGCCGCGACCTACATCCTCGCGAGCATCATCGGCATGCTCGCGATCTTCGTGCCGGGCGGGCTTGGCGTGCGCGAGGCGGTGGCCGTCGCACTGTTGAGCGCCTACATTCCGGTCGCGCAGGCGATCGTCGTAACGTTGGTGGCACGCCTGTGCGCCACCGTCTCCGACGCCCTCGTCGCGCTCATCTACTTCGTCCTCAACAAGGGAAGGCTCAAGCAGCAGTGACCTACAACATCGTGATCATCGGTTCGGCCCTGTCGGGGAACAAGGGTGCCGCCGCCATGCTCGAGAGCGCAATGCAGACCCTGACCGAGGAGCTCGGCGACGTGCGCTTCACCCTCCTCAGCATGTACCCGGATGAGGACCGCAAGCTCAACACCTACCCGAACCTCGACATCGTGGCCGCCGATCCGCTCACGCTCGGCGTGAAGATCAACTCTGCGGCGCTCGCGTACCGCCTGCTGCCGCCGCTGCGCCGCACCCTGCGTACGAACTCGCCGGCCGCGCGAGCCCTCGCCAAGGCCGACATCCTGCTCGACCAGGGCGGGATCACCTTCGTGGACGGCCGCGAGAAGTTCCTCGTCTACAACGTCGCGAGCATCCTGCCCGCGCTCAACGAGGGTGTGCCCGTCTTCAAGTGCGCGCAGGCGCTCGGCCCGTTCGAGAACCCCGCGAACAAGGCTGCCGCCAAGGTGTTCCTGCCGAAGATGGCCAAGATCATCTCGCGGGGTGCAATCACCCAGGAGCACCTTGACGGACTCGGCCTGACCAACACCGTGCCGGGCGCCGACTACGCGTTCCTACTCGAACTCACCGACGACGAGAAGCGCGAGGCTGAGACGCAGTTCGACGTCGAGTTCTTCGGCGGCAAGCCCGTCGTCGGCATCTCGCCGAGTGTCGTGATGCAGAAGAAGATCGACGGCGACGGCGGCGACTACGTCGGCGAACTCGCCTCGTTCGCCCAGTACCTCATCTCCGAACGCGGCTACCGCGTCGCGCTCATCCCGCACAGCGTTCGGACGGGCACCGACAAGACGCATAACAATGACCTCCCGATGGTGCGCGACCTCGCCGAGCGCATCGACGCGAGCGAGGACCTCCTGTTCATCGACACCGAGATGTCGTCACAGGGCCTGCGCCACGTCATCGGCCTCTGCGACCTCTTCGTCGCGTCACGCTTCCACGCGATGGTGTCGTCACTCGCGATGGCGGTGCCGACGCTCGTCATCGGCTGGAGCCACAAGTACCAGGAAGTGCTCGACATGTTCGGCCTCGCCGAGTGGGCGTTCGGCAAGGACAAGTTCTCGCAGGCCCACCTGCGCGGCGAGTTCGACCGCCTCGCGGCGAACGAGGACGAGGTGCGCGCGAAGCTCAGCGAGTCCCTGCCCGAGGTGAAGGCGAAGTCGCGCGTGCAGGTCGAAGAGATCGTCCGCATCCTGCGCGCGCAGCGCTAACGTTCTTCAGTCTCGGCGTCCGCGCCCACCCGCGGCGCGGCCAGCGCGAGTTTCGTCACGGCGACGCAGGCCAGTACGCACGCGACAGCGCCAACGCCCATGAGCGTGACGTCGAGCCAGTGCGGCACAGCCCCATACCACTCCGAGTCTGCCCGCCAGTTGGAGCGCTCCCAGAGCGCGCCGCGCGACTGCCAGAACAGCAGCCACCGACGGTCGGCCAGCCAGAACACCGTCACGAAATTCACCCCGAGCGGCACGAGGACGCCGAGTACGGCGACCACGGCGCGCGCGACCGGCTTCCGGATGCGTAGCAGCAGGAGCCAGACGGCACCGACCGCAATGGCGAGCGTGATCAAGCCCGAAAACAGGTAACGCCCCTGGACCCCGCGATCAGGGTCGCCGAGGTCGAAGTAGATCGCGTGGGCGTTTACGAAGATCGTCGACATCGTGATGACCAGGTAGAGGGCGGTCACGAGCAGCGGCACGCGAGTCCTGCGGAGCCAGAGCGCCACCACCAACGCGATGATCACCCCGACCGCGGCAATTTGCGGAATCTCTTCGGGCAGCGCGCCGCGCGCCCAGAACGTGTTGTTGAGGCGTTCGAAGAAGTTGCTCACGAAGAAGCCGAAGTCGTAACCGGGGAGCGCCTCCGTGAGGTGCTCGCGCTGCCCGGCTCGGCTCGGCTGTACCGTGCCGAGGACCAGGTAGTTACGAACCCACCACCAGCCGCCCAGCGCGACGGCGATGACCGCGGGCACGGCAAGCCGCAGGATGCCGCGGAGCAGGCCGTTGCGGTGCCGCCAAACGCCGAGCAGCGCAAGGAAGACGACGGTCGGCCCCAGGAAGAGCGCGAAGCCCTTGGTGAGCAAGGCCACGCCGTAGGCCACACCCGCAAGGGGCAGCAGCCACCGCGATGGCTCGGGGTCGCGCCAGTAGCGCAGCAGGAAATACATGGTCGCGCTCGCGCTCAGCGTGAGGAGGGTGTCGTTCGAGGCATACCCGCCGATCACGCTAAAGAACGGCACGAGGAGCAGGGCAGCACCGCCGAGCAGGCCCGCCGTGCGGCGGCCCGTGGCCCACCGCACGCCGCCGATGATGAACGGGATCGCGCCGGCCATGAACAGCGCCGAGGTGCCGCGAATCACCATGTACGCGTGGTCCCAGCGGAGATCCTCGCCGCCCGCGAGCCAGACGGCCCCGGCGGCCGCCAGGTAATAGGCCGGGGGATGCTGGACCATCGCGTCGACGCCCCGGTTGGCGTATCTTGCGGGGCCAGCGAAGTTCCCGCGGTCCTCGGGCGACACCTGCGGCGCGGCCGTGTCAACGGGTTGGATCTTCACCCCGTTGTCCCGCTGGGCCTGGATAATCGTTCCCTGCATCGGCGCCTCGTAGGGGAGCGGCCAGCCCCCGCCGTCGACGAGCCGCGACACCGAGTTCACGTGCTCGTGCTCATCCGGGCCATCGAAGTAGGGGGTGTTCAGTGCCGAGAGCAGCGACATGACGAAGAACACGACGCCGATCCCGGCGATCCCGAGGCGATACCAGGCGTCGGTCGTCAACGTGCGCCGTGCGCCGTGGCTCGGCGGTGCCGGCTCGCCGCCTGCGGTCTCGCTGGTGGCGGGGGGAACGACGACTGACGACACGAAAACTCGCTTTTCTCGGGGCTCGGGGAAGGACGCTGACCGGGGCGTAGTTGCGCGCTCGTGAGCGTCAAAGGTCATCCGTCAATTTATCCCACCGTGGTCACCCCAGGCGCGGCGAAGCGCCGGGCGGGAGACGGGGAGCAGCGCTTCATTGGGGCATTGGAGTGGCGATATGCTCGTTCAGTTCACATCCATCGGCGCGTTCCCCCGGCGAAGGGCAGTTAGTGCAGCAACCCGCGACATCACGAGGTGCTCGGCTGTGGTCGGCAGCAGGGCGGTTCGCGACGGTCGAAAACCTCGTGGCCACTGCGGGCTGGTGTGCTCTCGCCCTAATCGTGGTGTTGACGGTGCTGCCGGGTCTGCTCCCCGGCAACGTGTTCGCGAGCACGAACATCCTCACGCAGTCGCCGACGTACTGGTCGGTCACCGACACCATGCTGGTGCCCGGCAACGTGTTGGTGTCCGACACCGTCGACTCGGTGCTGCCGCGCACCATCCTGATGCACGAGGCAATGTCTCGCGGTGACCTGGCGTTCTGGGATCCGTATCAGCTCGGCGGCGGCGAGCTGGCGGGGCTGCCGAATGGCGCGTATCTGTCGCCCCTGAGCCTGCCGTACTTTGTGCTGCCGATGGAGCTGGCCCCGGCAGTGGTCAAGCTGCTCGAGATCGCGGTCATCGCGCTCGGCTCGTCGCTCTTCCTGCGCCGGCTCGGCATCACGCGGGCCGCGTGGCCCCTCGCGTCGATTATTTATGCGAGCTCGGGGTTCATGGTGGCGTGGACGGGCTGGCCGCAGACCCGCGTGGCCGCGTTCATCCCGCTGCTGTTTTGGGCGGTGGAGAAGCTCATCGCCAGCCGAAAATGGACCGCGGTGCCGATCTTGAGCGTCGTGCTCGCCTGCATGTGGCTCGGCGGTTTCCCCGGCGTCACGGTCAACGCGATGTACGTGGTGACGGCTTATGCGGTCGTGCGCGCGCTCACGCTCTGGCACGGCAGCACCCGGGAGCGTGTGATCGACCTCGGCATGCAGGCCCTGCGGTACGGCGCCGGCGTGGTCGGGAGCCTCGCGCTCGCGGCGATCCACCTGCTCCCGTTTGCGCTGAACGCGAGCGACGTCGTGGATTTTGCCGCCAGGCAGACCCAGGTGGGCGCGATCCTGCAGCCGGTCTCCCTCTCGAGCACCGTGCTGCCATATGTCATGGGGCTCCCCGATGCCACGGGTGTGTGGATCGACGTCAACGTCGTCGAACTCTTCAACTACGCCGGGGCGGGCGCGCTGGCGCTCGCGTGCCTCGCGCTGCTGCTCTGGCGTCGCGTCGGGCAGCGCGCCGGCATCTTCTGGTTCTTCCCGATCGTAACGATTCTCGTGACCGCCGCCATGTTCTGGGGTGGCCCGCTGCTCGCCCTGATCCAGGACCTCCCCGCCCTCGGCACGAGCCTCTTCGGGCGGATGCGCAGCGTCTCGGGGTTCTTGATCGCCGTGATGGCCGCGTTCGGGCTGCAGGTGCTGCTGCGCCCGGCGCGGGTCATGCCAGTGACGTCACGGCGAGCGCGGATTCTTGACCTGCTCGGCTGGGCAACGGCGGTCTTCGTGGCCTACATGCTCTTCCGAACCACCGTCGCCGCTGTCGTGAACTCGCCCTCCCCGGTGTTTGCGGAGCGGTGGATCGTGGCATCGTTCATCTGCGTCGTGGCGATTGCACTCTTCGTCGCGTTGCTCCGGATGTACCCGGTCGCCTGGCTCAAGGTGGTGGCGGGCACGGCCGTCCTCGTGATTGTCGCGGTGCCGGCGGCCCACGTCATGAAGACCTGGTGGACCGTGAATGATGCCGACACGTTCTACCCGGACACCCAGGCCACGACCTACCTCGAGGACGCGATCGGAGAGAATCGCGTGATCTCGTACGGGAACGCGATCTACATGGGCACGTCCAGCGTGTATGAGATTCGCATGTTCGGTGGCCGCGGGTTCATGACCTCGCAGTGGCGCGACCTCATCACCGAGGTGCAACCGTCGGCGCTGCTGACGCCGACCTACGCGAGCTTCGACGCGGCCGGCTTCAGCCAGACGGTCCACGATCAGATCCTCGACCGGTATGGCGTCGCGTATGCGCTCGTACCGTCGAACGTTGCCCTCCCCGGCGAGGTCGAGGACGAGGGCGGAAACGCCGCGCTACCGATCGACCTCGGGAGCGACGCGGGTCAGGTCACCGCCAGCGGCAGCGGCCCCCTGCGGGGTGTCATGGTGCACAGTGTTGCCGCCGAAAACATTCCGCCGCAGGGCGTCACCCTGCTCGCCGAGATCGTGGCGCCGAACGGCGAGGTCCTCGCCAGCAACACCCAACAACTGCGCGAAATCGACGAGGACATCTTCCTGGCATTCGACGCGGATGAACTCGACGACGACCAGGCATGGGAGCTTCGCCTGTCGACCGACACCCCGGATGCTTCGATCGAGCTGACGAGCGCGGCGGACGACGACGCGGAGCCGGAGGTCGATGTGCTCCGGCCGATCGATGATGGGCTCAACGTCGTGCTGGCCGGCGACGTGACGATCCTAGAGCGCGACACCGCGCTTGACCGCATCCGGTGGGCGAGCTCGGAGGTCGTGAAGGAGGACCCACAGGACCGGCTTGACTACCTCGCGGACGACGCCGAGCCCGACGAGGTCGTGCTCGAGTCGCCGACGGCGGAGGCGGGCGGCGGCGACGCCACGGTCACCGTCGAGCAGTCGGACGATCTGGACATCACAAACGTCAAGATCGAAGCCGACGGGCCGGGCTGGGTCGTGATCGCGGATTCGATGCGACGGTCTGGCTGGACCGCGACCCTGAATGGCGAACCGGCGGAGTTGCTCCCGGCCGAGCACGCCGGTGCGGCCGTCTACGTCCCGGCCGCCGGCAGCTACGAGCTGAAGCTCAAGTTCAGCTCGCCCGGGTTCGTCACCGGCGCGGTCGTCACGGGTGCCTCACTCGCGGCCATGGTGGCGGTCTGGGTCGGGATTGCCGTCGTGGGGCGCCGGCGCCGAGCCGAGGCGAGCGGTTCGGGGGCAGGCATATCGTCGAGTCGCCTCGTAGACTAGGGCCTATGGAATTCCGCGAACTCAGCATTGCTGGCTCCTTTGAGGTCACGCCGAAGCAGTTCTTTGACGAGCGGGGAGTGTTCTACGAGTACTACCGCTTCGACCAGCTGGCAGAGGTGGTCGGGCACCCGCTCGACCTGCAACAGGGCAACACCTCGGTGTCCAAGCGCGGCACGGTCCGGGGCATCCACTTCGCTGACATACCGCCGAGCCAGGCGAAGTACGTCACGTGCACTGGCGGTGCGGTCATCGACTACGTCATCGATATTCGCGTGGGTTCTCCGACGTTTGGCCAGTGGGACAGCGTGCGGCTCGACACCGTCGACCGCCGCGCGATCTACATCCCCGAAGGCCTGGGCCACTGCTTCGTTGCCCTCGAGGACGACTCAACGGTGAGCTACCTCTGCTCGGCGACCTACGCGCCAGGGCGCGAGCACGGCATCAACCCGCTCTGCAAGACGGTCGGGCTCGAGTTCGAAATCGACGCGTCGGAGCTGCTGCTCTCGCCGAAGGACACCGAGGCACCAGGCCTGCTGAAGGCGAAGGATCAGGGCCTGCTGCCCGACTACGAGGAGTGTCTGAAGTTCTACGAGCAGCTCAACGCTGAGCCCAAGGAGGCAAAGTAGTGAAGGGAATTATTCTCGCGGGCGGATCGGGCACGCGGCTGTGGCCGATCACGAAAGGCATCTCGAAGCAGCTGATGCCGATCTACGACAAGCCCATGATCTACTACCCGCTGTCGACGCTGATGATGGCCGGTATCAACGAGATCCTCATCATCACGACGCCCGAGTACAACTCGCAGTTCCGCGCGCTCTTCGGTGACGGCTCGCGCCTCGGCATCAGCATCGAGTACGCCGAGCAGCCCTCGCCCGACGGGCTCGCGCAGGCGTTCATCATCGGTGAGGAATTCATCGGCGACGACTCAGTCGCGCTCGTGCTCGGCGACAACATCTTCCACGGCACCGGCCTTGGCTCGTCGCTGCGCGCCCACGGCGAGATCCAGGGTGGCCTCATCTTCGCCTACCAGGTGGCGAACCCGAAGGCCTACGGCGTCGTCGAGTTCGACGAGAACATGAAGGCGCTGTCGATTGAGGAGAAGCCGAAGCAGCCGAAGTCGAACTACGCGGTTCCCGGCCTCTACTTCTACGACAACCGCGTCGTGGAGATCGCGAAGAACGTGAAGCCGTCCGACCGCGGCGAGCTCGAGGTTTCGTCGATCAACGCGGAGTACCTCGAGCGCGGCGAGCTGCAGGTGCACGTGCTCGACCGCGGCACGGCCTGGCTCGACACCGGGACGTTCGAGTCGATGATGCAGGCCTCCGAGTACGTCAAGGTAATCGAAGACCGCCAGGGGCTCAAGCTCGGCTGCATCGAGGAGATCGCCTGGCGCGCCGGGTGGATCGACGACGATCAGCTGCGCGAACTCGCGGCGCCGCTCGAGAAGTCGGGGTACGGCCGCTACCTGAAGCGCATCCTCAAGGCGCAAGAGCAGCAGGCCTAGCGCAGCCGCTGCTTCAGTCGGGTCGCCGGGGCCGTCAGGGCCTCGGCCACCCGCACGATGCGACGGCTGCGGAAGTCCTCTAACTCGCCCTCGGCGCGCGTGAGGTCCTGGTCGAGCCGCCGGATGCGCTCCTTCATCTGCTCGTAGCGGCTGACGAACAGCTCGCGCTCCTCGGCCCAGTCGGAGAGCTCCGCGAGCTTCGCCCCGTAGGCCCGAATGGCCTCGTGCTGGGCGGTATTGTGTGTCTGGAGCTCCACAAACCGCGCGTCCGCGAGGGCTAGGTCGGCCACCCGGGCGTCCTCGAGGGCCACGACCACGGCACCCAGGTGGGAGAACCGCTGCGCGAGCTCCCGCGCCTCGGTCGGGCCGAGGGGCACCGCGGGGAAGTGGCCCGTGCTATTTGCAGGGAGCCGCTCCACGAGGCGCGCGTCGCGGCGGAAGCCCTCGGCCCGGCGGCCCTGCGGGTGCCGGGCGGCGAAGAACATTTTCAGCACGCCCGCCGCGTCCCAGCGATAGTCGCGCATGATGTGGTGACGGGGGCTTGGCTGCAGGTCGGGGCTCGCGTCGTAGATCTCGCCGGCCATCCGGACGCGCGCCCGGTACTGCTGCCACGAGCGCATCGGGAAGTGCAGCACCTCGATGTCGACGTCGGCGGGGAGCTCGTCGGCCTGGGGGAACGACGAGAAGTGATTGCCCTGGGCGACCTCGACCGCGGGCGAGCCCGGGTGGATGAGATTGTGGGTCGGATGCGCGTGCAGGCCGACGCGGTGGAGCGCCTCGGGTTCGCGCTCGTCGCGCCACACCGCCGCCGCGATGTCGAAGCCGCTCTCCAGCGTGGGGCCGAACATGTTCACGACGGGGATGGGGTAGGAGACCGTGGGGTTAGGGAGACGGGCGGCCGCTGCCGCCAGCTTCTCGCCCGAGCCGGTGACCCAGAACTCGTCGGCGTCGGAGTTGAACACCCAGGTGGCGCCGTGTTGGCTTGCGGCGCGGCGGGCCATGGCGGTGACGACCTCGTACTGGCGCTTGTCCTGCACCGGGTGATCGTGGAGCTCGATGCGCCCCGCCTCCGCGTACTCGCCGAGCACCTCGCGAGTGCCGTCGACCGAGCCGTTGTCGGTGACGATGATCTGCGCGAACCCCTGAGTGAGGTGATAGTCGAGCCAGGTACGGATGATGTCGATCTCGTCGCGAACCATCAGGGTCAGCACGAGCACGGGCTCGGGTGCGCTAATCACTGCTTCCTCCTGTCTCCGCGCGCGGTCGCGCGCTCGCGGCTCAGTCTGTCAGGCCTAGTCGAGAAAGGTCGAAGAGGCGTCGGCGTACACCGGGCCGATGCTCTCCGGCCCCGTCACGGCGCGGAAACCGCCGAGGTCTTCACGGCGGGAGAGCTCGTGGCGCTGGTCGTCCAGGAACGTTGTCGTCACGAGGTATTCGCCCGCGCCCATCGACAGGTTCGGCAGCGTGAAGTTGATCGTGTGCTCGCCGATGCCGAGGGGCGCGTTCTTCAGGCCGGAGACATGCGTCGACGTGACGAGCACGGTCGTGCCGAGCTGGTTCACGAGCGCGACCGTGAGGTCCCAGGCCGTCAAGTCGAGCTGGGTTTCGAAGGTCACCGCCACCTCGAGCGTGCTGCCGGGGAGCAGGTCCTCGCCTTCGCTGGGCGTCGAAGTGACGTTGGTGATCTGCACCAGCTGGCGACGGCGGGCGATCTCTTCGATCCGCGCGCGGTCGCGCTCAAGCCGGCCCTGCTCGGACTCGGCCTGGTCGGCGGAGTCGAACCCGGCGCGCAAAATGCTCACCGCATCCTCGGGGTGGCCGTCGAAGATGACATGGCCGTGCCCCATGACGACGGCTCGGGTGCAGAGCTCGACGATCTGGGGGAGGGAGTGCGACACGATGACGATCGTGCGGCCCTCCTCCTGAAACTGCTTGATCTTGTCGAGGCACTTCTTCTGGAAGGCCTCGTCACCGACCGCGAGCACCTCATCGACCAGCAGGACGTCGGGGTTGACGTTGATCGCCACCGCGAACGCGAGGCGCACGTACATGCCAGAGGAATAGAACTTCACCTGGGTGTCGATGAAGGGGCGGATGCCCGAGAAATCGACAATCTCCTCGAAGCGCGATTCGGTCTCCTCGCGGTCCATGCCGAGGATCGCGGCGTTGAGGTAGACATTCTCGCGGCCCGTGAGGTCGGGGTGGAAGCCGGCGCCGAGCTCGAGTAGCGCCGCGAGGCGGCCGCGCGAATAGACCGCACCCGAGGTCGGTTCGATGATGCCGCCGATCGTCTTGAGGAGCGTCGACTTGCCGGAGCCGTTCGGTCCGATCAGACCGATCGTGCTGCCGGCCTCGATCTCTAGATTGACGTCCTTCAGCGCCCAGAAGTCGTCGCGGTGCTCGCGGGAGCGCCGCGGGTGCAGCACGCGCTCCTTGAGCGACTTGTCCTTGTGCAGCACGAACCGCTTGGAGACGTCGCGAATTTCCACGACGTTGGGGCGCGCATCCTCGGCAATAAAGTCTTGGGTAGTCATCCGTTACAGCTCCTGCGCAAAGTTGCCCTGCAGCCGCGCAAAGATGCGCTGGCCGATCCACACGAGCAGCAGCCCGAAAATGATTGAGACGCCCATCCGGGTCATCAGCTCGGGCGGGAACTCCGCGGTGGGGGAGCTCGGCGACCAGAACGCCATCTGGAACCCGAGCACCGCGAGGGTCACGGGGTTGTTGATGTAGACCTCCGTGAGCCAGGGCACTCCGAAGCTGACGAAGGCGTCGTGCACAAACGTCCAGGAGTAGACGATGGGGCTGAACCACATCAGCAGCATCATCAGCACCTCGACGAGGTACTGGACGTCGCGGAAGTACACGTTCGTCGAGGCCAGGATGAGCCCGAGGCCCGTCCCATAGAGCAGGATGATGACGACGGCGACGAGGCCGTACATGAGGTGCCAACCGAAGGTGAGCGAGCCGGTGAAGGCCGCGGCCGCGATGAGGATCACCATCTGCAGCACGAAGTTGAACAGCGACGAGCCGAGCGTCGCGAGCGGGAAGATCTCGCGGGGGAGGTACACCTTCTTCACGAGCCCCGCGTTCGCGATGATCGACCCGGTCATCGCCGTCAGCGTCTCCGAGAACAGGCTGTAGAGCGTGAGGCCGGTGAAGATGTAGACCGCGAAGTTCTCAATCGAGCGGGCCGCGCCGAGGAACTGACCCATGACGAGGTAGTAGATCAGCAGCTGGGTGAGCGGGCGGATCAGGCTCCACGCGAAGCCGAGCACCGAGTCCTTATACCTGCCGACAACCTCGCGGCGCACGAGCAGACCGAGCAGATCCCGGTGCTCGCGCAGCTCCTTGATCGCTGTGATGAAGCCCGAAACGGCATTCTTGGGCTTCTCGCGCGTGGTGAGCTCAAGCGAGGCCAGCCGGCGCATGCGTTCGTCGGCAACCTGCTGCATTTCATTGAAGTACGTCATAGAGGTGTTCGCGAGCCGACGGGGGTTGCGGTAGAAACAGACGGAGTTGCCTGGGGATCGCCGGTCACGCTGCTGAAAGTCTAGTGTCGGTCGGCTGATACGGCCTCGATTTCGGTCGTGGGCCCGCCACCTCAGGGAGCGCAGCGGGCCCGCTCGCTAGTCTTAGCTGCAGTCAACCAAGGAGATGTGCGTGCGACGGTTTGTGTTTTTCCTGCTCTACGACCCCGACGGGTACGTTGACAGCGCGGTGCTGCACACGCTGAACGGGCTGCGCCCCCACGTCGAGCACATCATGGTCGTCTCAAACGGGTTTCTGCAGCAGGAGTCCCGCGAGCGCCTGGATGCGGTGATCGACGAGGTCTTCGAGCGCGAGAACGTCGGCTTCGACTCGGGCGCGTACCGCAGCGCGATCGGCCGCGTCGGCTACGCCAAGCTCGCCGAGTACGACGAGGTGCTCCTCATCAACTACACCTTCTTCGGGCCGATCACGACGTTCGACGAGCTCTTCGCTCGCATGGACCCGAAGCCGATCGACTTCTGGGGCCTGACCGACCACGTGGCCGTCTCACCGCATCCGATGCTCGGTAAGGGCATCATGCCCGAGCACCTGCAGTCCTACTGGATCGCCTTCCGCAAGAGCCTCGTCAACACCGCGGACTTCCGGGACTACTGGTCGAGCCTGCCGAACGGCATGTCGTACCACGACGTCATCACGGTGTTCGAGGCGGCGCTCACCCGGCACTTCGGCGACCTCGGGTACGCGTGGGAGAGCGCCTACCCCGCCGAGAACTACTCCGTCAACAACGTCTCGATGGAGCAGCCCCTGCTGCTGCTGGAGGACGGCTGCCCGATGTTCAAGCGGCGCCTCTACTTTCACGACCTCGTCGACCTCGATACGCGCGACGTCGCGGCGAGTGAAGTCACGGCCAAGGCTCTGGCGCTCGGCTTCCCCCGCGACGTGCTCATTGACGGCGTGATCCGCCGCACCCCGGCGCGCGCGCTTTCGACCGGGCTCGGCCTGCTCCACCTCGTTGCGGATGCACCGGCGGCGGCTCCCGAGTCGCCTCGCCTCGCGCTCCGCACCGGCCGCATCTGGCGCGACTGGCTCCGCGACGCCCACGACCCCTTCGGCGAAGCGGAGGTGCTCGTCGTTGACGGCGTGACCGAGGACGAACTTCGGGACGGCCCGGCCGCCGAGTACACGAACACGAACCTCGACGACAACCAGCTCGCCCGCGCTCGCGGTGGCATCGTCGACCGCCTCGGTGACACCCTTGCCGCGTTTGACCAGGATGCGCGCCTCGGCGTGCTCGTGCCGCTGGCCGAGCACCGGGCGGGCACCCGCCTTGGCCACGGCTGGCGGGGGCTCGAGGCCGCCGCGAAGCGGGTCTCGACGGCGCTGCGGCTCATCGGACCGCTCGAGCGGTACGCCCCGCTGGCGCCGTTCGTCGGCGTCGCCGCCTACCGGGCCGCCGCGCTCGCCGACCTGCCGGCGCGCGTCGAGGCGGTCGGCGGCTGGGACTCGCTCGTGCGCCTCGCGGAGGTCGACGAGGCCGAGCTCGANCTCGTCCTCGACCTGCTCGCCGCCGACGTGGCGAAGACCAACGGCTTCGTGGCCTCCGAGGCCGCGCGCCGCGGTGACTTCGTGCGCTCGTCACAGGTGTTGCAGTACAAGTTTGCCGACGCGAGCGCGCGCTTCGGGCCCGAACAGCGCGCGCCGTTCCTCGGCCCGCTCGAGCACCCGAACTCGTTCATACGCCCGCTCGTGGGGGACTGGCTGCGCACGAAGGCGCCGTCGACCGCCAAGGTCGTGCTGCAGGGCGAGGAGTCGGCGCGGAAGAAACTTGGCGCCGCGAAGCGCGCGGTGACGCGCGTCGTGAAGAAGAAGGGGCGCTAACCGTGTCGCAACGCCTCATCGCGGTCGTGTTGCTGGGGCCTGACGCGCGTCCGAGCGCGGCCACGCTGCACCTGCTGCGCGCCGCGTCGGCCGCGAGCGACCAGCTCGTCGTGCTCTACGGCAAGGGCAAGCGGCCCCCGGCGCCCGAGCGCCAGCAGATCGAGGGCCTGACCCGCTCGCTGTGGCAGCTGGATGACACGGACGCGTTCGGCGCGGTGTTCCGCATCCTGGAGCAGCGCCTCGGCAAGGCGGCGCTGCAGGAGTTCGACGAGGTGCTCGTGCTCGACGACTCGCTGTTCGGCCCGATCCGGCCGCCTTCCGGGTTCCCCCGGGTGCGGGGTGAGGATCAGGACGGCTCGACGCTCGTCGAGCCGGAGCGCGGCGACGGCATCGAAGCGACGGACGTGCCGTACCTCGCGCTGCGCGGCCGGGTGTTCGTCGAGGCACGCTTCTGGCAGGTCGTCGCCGCGACCGGGGGCGAGTTCGCGGCCTTCACCACGGGCCTGCGCGAGGCCGGGTTCAACCTCAGCGCCGTGCATCCGCGGGTGGCCGACAACGAGCACTACTTCCTGCGCGACTCGATCGTTCGGCTGCTGGATGAGGGGCTCGAGTTTGTGCCCTGGCGCACCTTCACGATCGACCCGATGCTCAACGATCGGTGGGGCATCGTGCCGCGCGAGAGCTTCGACCGCATCGCGGCGCGAGGGTTCCCGACCGAGCTCATCTGGTCGAAGCTGCTCACCGCCGTGCCGCCGCGCACCTGGTACACCAACCTCTCGATGGCCGAGGTGCTGCCGACGAACGTCGCGCCCGAGTCGCCGGTCTCGCTCACGACGGCGGTGATCGCGCACATCTACTACCTCGACATGGCGGACGAACTGCTCGAGCTGGCGGCGCGCATCCCCGGCGAGGTGCGGCTGTATGCGACCGCCGCCGACGAGCCGCGCCGCGCGGCGCTCGAGGCGAAGATCGGTGATGACCCGCGCTTCGCCTCCGTCGAGGTGCGCGCGGTGACGAGCAACCTCGGCCGCGACATCACCGCCTTCCTCATCGACTGCGAGGACGTGCTGCGCGACCCGGAAATCGACGTGGTGGTGAAGCTGCACTCGAAGCGCTCGGTGCAGGATCCGCCGTCGGTGAGCGGCTGGTTTCGCCGCCACCTGTTCGAGAGCCTGTTCGCGAGCGAGCAGTACCTGCGCAACGTCTACGAGCTCTTCGAGACCGAGCCGCAGCTCGGAATGGTGTTTCCGCCCACGATTCACATGGGCCTACCGACCCTCGGCCACGCCTGGTCACTCAACCGTGCGCCGGCCGAGGCACTCGCGCCCCGGCTCGGGCTCACGACGCCGTTCGACGCGAATACCCCGCTCTCGCCGTACGGCTCGATGTTCATCGCGCGTCGGGAGGCGCTGGCGCCGCTGCTCGAAGCGAACTTCGGCATCACTGAGTTCCCGGATGCGCGCGCGTACCGCGACGGTTCGCTCGCGCACGTGCTCGAGCGCCTCATCAGCTACGTCGTGTTCAGCAGCGGTTACTACGCGAAGACTGTGACGAGCCCGAGCGTCGCGTCGGTGAGTGAGCCGATCCTTGAGTACAAGCTCTCGTCGATCGGGGAGTACCTGCCTGCCTATGGCTTCGAGCAGGTGCAGACGCTGCGGGGTCGAGGGCAGACCTGGCCGATTCGCCAGGTACTGCGGCGGTTGGTTTGGGCGCGTGCCGAAGCGAAGGTTCCGGGCGTTGGGCGGGTGTTGAGCCGGGCCTTCCGCGGGCTGCGGGCCGTCAAAGCCAAGCTGCGGCGCTAGCCGAGGCGACCGAAGCGGGTCGGGGAGCATCGATGCTCCTCGACCCGCGTTATTTTACCCCCGAAACTTTTGAACGGCGTGCGACACGCCGACTATCGGGTGAAATCTTTGCCTTATCTCCCAGTTTCACGTGACAATCGTGACCGGTGTGAATACTGTGAAATTCGTTAACTTACGTGACGACACGCCGAGGAGGGCAAAATGTTGAATGGGAAGCTGCATCCCCGACGCCACGCTCCGCTGGTCACCGGTTCCGTAGCGCTGGTCGCCGCGGGCCTGCTCCTAGTGGGATGTTCGACGGGCACGACGGCCGGTAACGTGGCCGCGGAGACCGCGGCACCGGAGCCGAGCGAGACGGCCCTGGCGACCACGCCGGCCGAGACCGCGGAGCCGAGGTCGACGACCGATGCGACCGAGCCGGCTGAGACCCGCGAGGGCACCGAGGTGCCGGTCATGATCAACAGCGCCTTCCTCGACACCGCAGCCGGCACCATCGAGGTGCGGGGCACGATCGCCGAGTACATCGGCGACGGCACGTGCACCGTGACCGCGGTCGCTGCCGACGGCACCGAGCTCACCGCCGACGNCGGCGGCAACGCCGGATGCGCAGAGCACGATCTGCGCGCCCATCACGATCTCTGGGGTCACCGGGTCGGACTGGCAGGTCACGCTGTCGTTCGCGGGTGACGGCGTGTGGGGCGAGTCTGAGCCGCTGGCCGCGGAGGTTGGCTAGTGAAGCGCATCACCAAGATCCTTTCGGCCGTGGCGGCCGCCGCGCTCGCGGTGACGGGTCTCGAACTCGGCGTCGGCAGTGCGCAGCAGGCCGAAGCGGCGAACGCCGCGGACTTCAACCCCGGCTACATCGTGTCGGACGCACAGTTCTACAACGATGACGCGATGACGGCCGCGCAGGTGCAGTCGTTCCTCACGCAGAAGGGCGCGAACTGCAGCACGAACTGCCTCAAGGACTACCGCGTTACGACGCCGTCGATGAGCGGTAACGCTCGCTGCGACGCGTACCAGGGCACGGCGAACCAGAGCGCGGCGGAGATCATCTACAACGTCGCGAAGGCCTGCAACATCTCGCAGAAGACGCTGCTCGTGCTGCTGGAGAAGGAGACGTCGCTCGTCACGATCTCGAACCCGGCGAGCTGGCGCTATGACCGCGCCATGGGCTACTACTGCCCGGACGACCCGTCGCGCCCCGGCTGGTGTGCCCCCGAATACGGTGGGTTCTTTAATCAGGTCTACAACTCGGCGGCGCAGTACCAGCGCTACGCCCAGTCGCCGAACTCGTGGAACTACATCGCGGGCCGGACGAACAACATCTATTACAACCCGAACGCCTCGTGCGGCTACGGCCCGGTCTACATCCAGAACCAGGCCACCGCGGCGCTGTACATCTACACGCCGTACCAGCCCAACAAGGCGGCGCTGAACAACCTCTACGGCAGTGGTGACGGTTGCTCGGCGTACGGCAACCGCAACTTCTGGCGCCTGTGGACCGACTGGTTCGGTTCGCCGACCGCGTCGGTGTCGAACGACAAGCCGGCCACCGAGCCGAGCGCGACGCCGAAGCCCGCCTCGAACAACCCGCAGGGCAACCTTGACGAGATCAAGGTGAACTCGGACATGACCGTCTTCGTGCGCGGCTGGGCGTTCGATGCGGACACCCCGAAGGCGTCGATTCGCGTGCACATCCACGTCGACGGCAAGCCGTACGCGTCGATCGCGGCCGACAAGGCTCGCCCCGACGTGAACAACGCGTACTCGACACTGAGCATCGACAACGTCGGGTTTAGCTACACGACGGAGCCGCTCTCGGCGGGCGAACACAAGATCACCGTTTACGCGATGAATGCCGGCGGCGGTAAGAACATCGCCTTCGCGACGAAGACCGTGACGGTGAAGGAGCCCGCGGCGGCGACGCCGAAGCCGACGGCGACGGCGACCCCGAAGCCGNAGTGCGACGCCCAAGCCGAGTGCCACGGCGACGCCGAAGCCG
>NZ_JACXJG010000001.1:139250-139319 GCF_014904065.1 Gulosibacter sediminis
CCCCTGACGGTGGTTCCTTCGCAGACCCCGAAGCCGACGGCCACGGCAACGCCGAAGCCGACCGCGACG
>NZ_JACXJG010000001.1:139410-139489 GCF_014904065.1 Gulosibacter sediminis
CGCCGAAGCCTACGGAGACGCCCAAGCCCACTGCAACGACAACACCGAAGCCGACGGAGACGCCGAAGCCGACCGCGAC
>NZ_JACXJG010000001.1:139505-140490 GCF_014904065.1 Gulosibacter sediminis
AACCCCGAAGCCGACCCAGCCGCCGCTCACCGTCATCCCGCCGGTGAAGTCGGAGGAGCCGACCGCGACGACGAGCCCGAGCGCATCCGCGACGCCGAAGCCCACTGAGACGCCGGCGCCGACCGCGACGGAAGGCGAGACCTCGACCTTCGCGCCGTCGAAGGACGACCTGACGGCGGACACCAAGGGCGCGATCGAGCTCCCCGGCGCATCCTTCGCCCCGGGCGACCAGATCACCGTGAACGTGGGCAAGGAGCACAAGGGCGAGTCCGTCAAGGTGGTCGTGTTCTCGGAGCCGCAGGACCTCGGCGACCTCACGGTCAATGGGGACGGCACGGTCACGGTGCAGCTGCCCGACACGATCGTCGAGGGCGAGCACGACCTCGCGATCTACGACGCCGACGGCAACGTCATCGGCTGGCACGACCTGACGGTCACGACGGGTGACGCCGCCGCGGGCGGCGAGGCGACCGACGCCGGCACCGCCGGTGGCACGGCGACCGACGCTGGCACCGCCGCGACCCCGAGCGCGACGCTGAGCCCGAGCGCATCCGCCTCNACTGACGACAACTCGACCACGGCGCCGCTGTCGGTGATCCCGCGGTCGGACCAGTCGGCTGACGAGACGCAAGCGGACGCGAGCGGCCTGGCCGTGACCGGCCCGGCGAATGTCACTCCGATCATCGCGATCGTTGCCCTCGGTGTCGCCGCCGGTCTCGGGCTCCTGCTCGTCGCACGCCGCGACCGCATGGAGGTCTAGCCGCAGGCGTAGCCCAACGAGGAGAGCCCGGTGCACACGCGCCGGGCTCTCCTCGTTTCCGCTTGCGTGGGCTCTTCCGCGTTTCTGTTTGCGTGCGCCCTTCTTGTTCCCGTTCTCCTGGTCCCTCCGCGTATCCGCTGATGGGTTCCTTTCATGGCAGTGGCTGCAGCGGCTTCCGCCGCGTGGCGCCCGCCGCCGTCGTTTCATGGGTGTTGCGTTTGCCAC
>NZ_JACXJG010000001.1:140590-159546 GCF_014904065.1 Gulosibacter sediminis
GCGCGCATCCAGCCCGCCACTGGTATGGGTGTCGGGAACCCGCCCTTGCGCGCGCCATTTCAACGATTCAAAGGGCGGATTCTCGACACCCATGCTACGGACGGGGCGCGTGACGCGCACTTTGCTCGTGGCGCCGGGTGCCCTCGTGCGCCCACGAGCAAGGGGCGCCGCGAGCGCTAGCCGCCGACCTTGGTGTCGAGCACGACGCGCACCGGGCCCGTCTTCGTGCTGACGGTGCGGCGGGGGAGCATGGCCGGGTCCTGGATGCGCAGCTTCGCGTAGATCGCGAAGTAACACAGCAGCAGCCAGGCGCCCTCGACGAGCAGGCGCGACTCGGTCATCGCCTGCACGACGAGCGCGACCATGATCAGGAACGGCGCCGCCGTCGCCGCCGACACGTGCGCGCGGCCGCCGGGGCGCACCGGCGGGATGCGCGGGGCATCGGGCACGTCGATCGAGATCCACCAGGTGCGAATGAGCGTGCTGAACACGAGGCCGATGAATAGCAGCAGGCCGATGACGCCCACCTGCATCCAAACGTCGAGGAATGCGTTGTGCGCCTGGTGATACGGCATGCCCTCGACGACTGCGAGGCTGTGGAACTCCGGAAGCCACGGCGCCCAGTAGCTGATCCAGCCGTGGCCGAGCATCGGCGACTCCGAGCCGAGCGCGATCACGGCGCGCCAGATCGAGCCGCGGCCCGACATGTCGGAGCTGCGGTTCATGAGCGCGAAGACCTCGTTATTGAACACGACGACGAGGATGCCGCCCGCGACGAGGCAGGCGCCGACGACGCTGTAGAGCACCCAGCGCAACTGACGATGGATGCGCCGGCTGATGAGCACGAGCGCTGCGCCGAGCAGCACGAACGCGCCGGCGACGTAGGCCGTGGCCGAGTCGGTGAGCAAGATCGCGGCGACGGATGCGGCGCTCGCGACGAGCGCGTACNCAGCGCGACACCATGCGGTCGAGCAACTCGACGATGGTGACGATGAGGGCGATGAGGGCGACGATCGCGAGCAGATTCCGATTGCCCATGAGGCCCTGCAGCGGGCCGCCGTCGAAGAGTTCGGAGTGGGTCCAGTAAAACCCACCCGGCAGCGGGTCGGGGATGCGGTCGGTGCTGAGCAGTGACTGGAGCACGCCTGGGCGGAGGTAGGTCGGCGGCAGCACGCCCGCGGGCATCGCGATCGCGGCGAAGAGCTCGAAGGCGAGCGAACCGAACACGAGCCAGCGCATCGCGGTGCCGAGGGTGCGCAGGAACTGCATGCGCGTGAGTGAAACGGCGGTGACGAGCGCGACAAACGCCGTCGCGAGCTGCACCGCCGAGCCGGCGAGTGTCTCGATGCGGTAGCCCGACCAGATCACCGAGAGGAGGCACCACGCCGTAAATAAAAGGAGCATGAGCGGCAGGTGCCGCAGCCGCAGCTGCGGCTTGCGGCGCACGAGCAGCACAATCGAGAGGGCCACGAGCAGGCCGACGATGGCGCCGTAGCCGGTCCAGCCGATCGTGTAGCGGAAGGTGTCGCCGCTGAACGCGACGACGAGCGCCGCGAACGTGAGCAGCATCGCCTTCGAGTATGGCTGGCCGTCGGGCAACCGCAGCCGGTCAAGCAGTTTCGCCCCCGTACCGGGAGCGCCGGCAGAGTTCGGGGACGCAGTCATGCGCCCAATTCTCGCACGCAGGCCCACACTGGCCCGTTGCTCACCGAGAAGGGTTACCCTCACAGGTGATGTTTGTGCCGCTGAAAAACACGCCAATGCGCTACGCCTGGGGCTCCCGTGGAGCCATCAGCGACCTGCTCGGAACGGGCGGTGTGCTCGACGAACCCGAGCTCAATTCACCGCTGCAGGCGGAGCTCTGGTTCGGCGCGCATCCCGCCTCGCCGTCGAGGATTCCCGACCCCGAGCTTGCCGACGGTGCGGCCACGCTGCGCGACTGGATCGCCGACGCGCCCGACGCGGCGCTCGGTGCCCGGGCCGCCCGGGTGCATCCGGGCGAACCACAGCTGCCGTTCCTGCTCAAGGTGCTCGCGGCGGCGCAGCCGCTCTCGCTGCAGGTGCACCCGACGCTTGCCGAGGCGAGCGCCGGCTACGACGCCGAGGATGCGGCCGGAGTCGCGGTCGATGCGCCCGAGCGCAACTACCGCGACCGCCTGCACAAGCCCGAACTGCTCGTCGCGCTCAGCGAGACGATGTCGGCGCTCGCGGGCTTCCGTGCTGTGGATGCGGTGCGCGAGCTCGTNCGCTGACGTCGAGTCGGCGGTGGTCGGCACCCCGGCCGAGGTCGACTTTGCGCCGTTCGTGCGGCTCGTCGGCGCGGCGGACGACGAGGCGGCCATGCGCGAGCTGCTCACCTGGATCCTCACCGACGCGGCGGCGACGCCCGCGTCGGCGGCGCTCGATGCCTGGGTCGCGGCCGAGGGCGAGGCATTCGCCGTCGAGCGGCACAATCTCCGCCGCATCCGCGAGGCCTTCCCGGGCGATGCCAGCGCGCTCATCGCGCTGCTCATGAACCACGTCGTGCTGCACCGCGGCGAGGCGCTCTACGTGCGCGCCGGCGTGCTCCACGCCTACCTCGAGGGCCTCGGCATCGAGGTCATGGCCTCGAGCGACAACGTGCTGCGCGGCGGGCTCACCGTCAAGCACATCGACGTCGACGAGCTCATGCGCATCCTCACGGTCGCGCCCGAGGATGCGCCGCTGCTCGCGCCGGTCGTGCACGGCAACGTGGCGGCCTTCGTGCCGCAGGAACCCGACTTCATGCTGCAACGCGCCGCCGCCGAGCACCTCGACGACCGCCTCGAGTGTGTCGGCCCCGGCATCGCCGTGTGCGTCGCCGGCACCGTGCAGCTCGAGGGCGGGGCCTCGGGCACCGCGAAGACCCTCGGCCGCGGCGACGCGGTGTTCATCACGCCCGACGAGGGCTCGGTGCACGTGCGCGGCCGTGGCAACCTGCTCGTCGCCACGATGAACCCGCATGCGGGGGATTCTCAGGAGATGCCCGCCTGATCAGGTATTGATCTTCGCCGGGTAAATGCCGGGAGATCGTTGGGAGGGCGCGCGACACGCCGTCGCCGTCGTTGCGCGAATGTCTCAAGTGTTGCATTAGGGTTTCCGGCTCTCCCACTTGACGCGCACCGAATGACAACGATGTAATTAGTGCGGTGGCTCGGGCAAGTCGCTCGAGGAAAAGCGTGGGAGACGTGATATGGCAAAGATGATCCGTCCAGTTCCTGAGAACTGGTACGTCGATCCGCTCGAGCTGGGGGTACCCGGCACCGGCAACCAGATCGGCGACGACAATCCGCTTGCCTGGCAGGCGGACGCGCTGTGTGCGCAGACCGACCCGGAGGCGTTCTTCCCCGAAAAGGGAGGCTCGACTCGCGACGCCAAGATGATCTGCCAGTCCTGCGATGTGCGCGCACTGTGCCTCGAGTACGCCCTCGAGCGCGACGAGCGCTTCGGCATCTGGGGCGGGCTCTCGGAGCGCGAACGCCGGAAGCTGCGCAAGCAGGCCTAGCAAGGCCCGCGGAAGCAGCCCGGCACCACCCACGCCCGGCCGGATGCTTCCGTCACGCCGGCCGGGAGGGGGGAGCGAAATTTTGGCTTGCCGAGATGAATCCCCGCGGCCGGGGCCCTGCGACCTAGCATTCGACAAATGCGACCAAGAGTAACGGCCATCGTCGTGGCGCAAAACGCCGCCGAGGCGCTCGCTCGAACCCTGCCCGCGCTCGAGGCACAGACGCGAGCGCCCGAGCGACGTATCTTCGTCAGCCTTGAGTCGCGAGATGCCACCGAGGAAGTCCTGCGGGCAGCGTCGCCCGACGTCCTTGTCACCCTGCCCGAGCGCACCTCCTTCGGCGAGGCCGTGCGCGCCGCGGTCGCGCAGCTCGCCGAGATCGACGAGGGCGACGCCGCCCGCATCGAAGAGTTTGGCACCGAGGGCGAGACGCCGAACGACTGGATTTGGTTGCTCGCGGCCGACAACGCACCCGACCCGGATGCGCTCGAGGAACTCCTCGATACAACCGAACGCAACCCCTCGCTCGAGGTGACCGGTCCGAAGGTCGTGCGTACCGACGACCCCGCCGTCATCGTCGAGTACGGCGAGTCTGTGACGCACACCGGCGTCTCGGTACGCCTGCACCAGGACTCCCTCGACCAGGGACAGTTCGAACACCTCAGCGACGTGCTCGGCGTTGGCGCCGGCGGCATGCTCGTGCGCCGCAACACCTGGGACCGCCTCGACGGCTTCGACCGCGGCCTCGACGCGGTCGACGACGGCCTCGACTTCTCGGTTCGCACCTGGCTCTCGGGCGGACGCGTGCTGCTGAGCCCGCGCGCCCGGGTCGAATCGCTTGCCGAGGATGCCTCGGGCACGGCCCGCTACGGCCAGCGCACCCGCGGCCTGCAGCGGTACCGCATCCGCCGCACCGCGCAGCTGCACCGCCAGCTCGTCTGGGCCGGCCGCGTCGAGTTCTTCTTCAACTGGCTGATGCTGCTGCCCGCAGCGCTCGTGCGCACCCTGCTGCACCTGCTGCGCAAGAATCCCGGGCGCATCCTGCCTGACCTGCGCGCCGCGCTCACCGTGTTCTTCCTACAGACCGGTGTGCCTTCGTCGCGGCGGCAGTTCCACCGCACCACGCAGCAGCCGTTCAACACCGTCGATCGGCTGCTCATCTCGCCCACCGAGTGGCGCAAGATGCGCGCGAACCGGCGCGACGAGTACCTCGCGGCCTCGCAACATGGCCGCGATCGCTTCAACTTCATCACCGGCGGCGGTGGCTGGGTGCTCATCATCGCGCTCATCGCTGCCGTCGCGTTGTTCTTCCCGCTCATCGGAGCGGGCTCGCTGGCGGGCGGCGCGCTGTTGCCGCTGTCGGGCAGCATCGGCGAGCTCTGGGGCACGACCGGCTACGGCCTGCGTGACACGGGCGGCGGCATCGGCGTAGCCGACCCCTTCAACCTTGTGCTCGCGGTGTTCGGCTCGTTGACGTTCTGGAACCCGAGCTTCATCATCGTGCTGCTCTGGCTGCTCGCGCTGCCCGTCGCGGCGGTCGGCGGCTGGTTCCTCGCCGCCCGGTTCACGCGCAGCCCCTGGATTCGCGCGTTCTTCGGCCTGGTCTGGATGGCCGCGCCGCCGCTGCACGTCGCGCTCGCCGAGGGGCGCGTCACGGGTGTGCTCGTGCACCTCGCGCTGCCCTGGCTGTTCTTCACCTGCATCGCCGGGGCGCGGTCGTGGGCGGCCGCCGCGGTGTGCTCGCTGCTCGCGCTCGTCGTCGCNGCGAGCTCGCCCAGCTTGATTCCGGCACTCACCGTCACCTGGCTGCTCTCGGTGTTCATCGCGGGCCGCGGCTGGGTGCGGCTCGCGCTCACGCCGGTGCCGACGGTCGTCATGTTCCTCCCGCTGTTGATCACGCAGCTCAACCGCGGCCGGCCGTTCTCGATGTTTGCCGACCCCGGCATGCCCGTTGTCGCGGAGCCCGCGCGCGGTTGGCACGCCGCGACCCTGTTCGCTGAGCAGTCGGCGCACGGCTGGGCGCAGCTGCTCCAGTCGCTCGGTATCACCTGGGACCCTTGGATTGTGCTCGCCCTGCTGCAGGTGCCGATCGCGCTTCTCGCGCTCATCGGCATCTTCACCCGCAGCTGGCGAGTCGCGCTCGTGGGCCTCGGCACCGCCGCGCTCGGCTACGTGACGGCCGGCCTTGCGGGCGGCTTCGCGTTCGCCACCACTGGTGGCGTCGCGGTGCCGCTGTGGATCGGCCCGGCGCAGTCGTTCGGCTTCCTCGGGCTGCTCGTCGCTGCTTGCGCGGGCGCTGTCGCGATTCGTGGCTTCCGGGTACCGGTCACCGCGGTCGCGCTACTCGCAGTTGTCGCCCTGATCGTGCCCGTCGCGCCGAGCCAGCTCACCGGCACGTCACCGGTCGCGGCCTCCGACGGCCGCACGCTGCCCGCCCTCGTGGATGCGCAGGGCCGCGCCGCCGAACAGCTCGGCACCCTCGTGATCACCCCGGCGAGCAGCGACACCCTGCGGGTCGAGCTCATTCGCGGCGCCGGGCAAAAGCTCAACCAGTTCTCGACGCTCGAGACGACGAACCTGATTCCAACGCCGGCCGACGAGCAGCTCGCGAACATCGCCGTCGGGTTCCTCTCTGCTGGCGCATCCAACCCCACCGCCCAACTGCACGAGCTCGGCATCGGCTTCGTGCTCGTTGAGAACGCGCCCTCGGGCGGCGGCGCCATCGAGCAGCGCCTCGTGACCGCGATGTCGACCAACGAGGCGCTCTCGTCGGCCGGCCAGACCGCCGAATACGGCACGCTCTTCCAGGTGGTCAACGCCGCCGAGACGCCCACTGACCCCGACCTCGCCGGCGCACTCGAGACGACGAACTGGCAACACCAACTCGGTCGCAGCATGCTCATCGTGCAGCTCGCGGTGCTGCTGTTCGTGATCCTGCTCGCCCTGCCCACCGGCGGTCTCGAGTCGCGCGTGCGTGCGAGCCGAGCGCTCGGTCGCAGGCATTGGGAAGACCTCGACCGCGGGCGCGAGAAGTTCGCCGAGTTCGGTGCCGTGTCGCAAGAGACAGTGCACGTCTACGCCGACCAGCCCACCGGCGACCACATCGACCCCGAGGGAGACATCCGTGGCTGACCGCTCGCCCCGCCCCGCTGACTCCTACCGCGACTTCGGCATCGACCCGGAGCTCGTCGCGGCCCCGGCCCTGCCCGACGAGGACGAGTCCCTGCGCCTCGATGAACTGACGGGTGTGCCCGCGTACTTGGGTGGCGCAGCCCCCGCGCCTGAGGTCAAGCCCGGTAGCGGCGTTGCGGTGCTTGATGACGAGCCCGAGCCGGAGCACGAGCCTGAGGCTGAGGAGCTCGCGGAAGACGAGGCTGAGGCCGAATCCACCGCCCCCGAACCCAGCACCCTGCCCAAGCCGCGCCCGCGCCGCGGCCGCACGCGTGCATCCGGCCGCTCGCGCGCCCAGGAGCACCGCCGACGCGGCGCCGCCTCAACGGCCGCCCGCACCGGTGGCACCGTTGCGGCACTCGCGATCGTCGCAGCGAGCGTCTGGGCCCTCGGCTGGATGCCCCTGCCGCAGTTCCAGGCCGAGGCCGTGCCGGTATCAGTGACGCCCGAGCCTGGCGAGCAGCTGCGCGTGTGCCCCGGCCCGCTGCAGCAGCTCGGCGTCTCGTCGGATGCGTCCGAGATCACCGCGGTGGGCTCGCCCACCGTAGCGAGCGCGGCCACCGGCGGCGACCCCGAAACGACCGAGCTCGGTGGCACGGGCCAGGGCTCGGGACCGAGCGTGCTGGCGCTGCCCGGCATGGCCGACGGCGAGATCACCCAGCTCACCGCGGCGCAGACAGTGATTGCCACGGGCGGCAACGCGAGCGGCTTCTCGGCGACAGCGTGCATGCAGCCGACGTCGTCGCAGTGGCTGCTCGCCGGCGACACGACGGTGGGGCACACACTCGTCATCGACGTCGTGAACCCCGGCAACGTCGAGGCCCGCGTCAACTTCAACACGTACGACGAGTCCGGCCCGGTGTCGCCCTCGATTCCAGAGACCGTCATTGCGCCCGGCGAGCGGCAGGAGATTTCGCTCGCGGGCATTGCTCCCGACGCCGCATCCCTCGCCATTCAGGTCACGTCGACCGGCGCCGAGGTCGCGAGCTTCCTCCACGAGACCATCACGAGCACCCTCGACCCCGTGGGCAGCGACATTGTCGGGCCCTCGGCACTGCCGTCGACCGAGCAGGTGCTGCCGGGCCTCTACGTGTACGAGCGGGCCGAGGACGACGAGACTGCGTCAACGACCATCGGCACCATGGTGCGCCTCGCGAACCCGAACGACTCGGTCACGAGCGCGAGCCTCGAGCTCTACGGTGAAGACGGGTCGCAGACCGCGCAGATCGACCTCGAGCTGCAGCCGAATGTGGTCATCGACTACCCGATCACGTCGCTTGCGAGCGGTAACTACTCGGTGCGGGTCGACGCCGATCAGCCCGTCACGATCTCGGGCCGGGTCGCGCCGATGGAGGCCGACGAGTTTGGCTGGCTGCCCTCGTCGCCGACGCTGAGCGATGACGTCATGGTCGCCGTGCCGAGCGGGCCGAGCGCGACGCTTTCACTGACGAACTTCACGGATGAGGCGCGCACCGTCACGATCGATGGCGACGAGGTCACGCTCGAGCCGAACGCGACGCACCGAGTGGATGCCGCCGGTGAGATCGAGCTGGTGGACGCCGACGGCCTCTACGCCGCCGTGAGCTACGCCGCCGGCGGGCGCATCGCGAGCTTCCCGGTGCAGCCGGGCAACGCCGACGCCGAGCCGATTCAGGTCACGCGCTAGCGCGGGGGGTCGAGTAGGTCATCGTTAATGATGCCGCCGAGCCCGCCGTCGAGCAGTTCGTTGACGGCCGAGATCACGGCGCGCTCGATGTACTCGCGATAGCGGATCTGATCGCGCGGGTCTGAAAGCGAGAGCTTGGCCAGGCGCTCGAGCGGCACTCGGTAGAGAATCACGTCGTTCGGCGGGCGGATCTGCCAGCGGTCCATGCCGTCGCGGTGCTGATCATCCGGCGGCATCGGGGCCGTGAAGACCTTCACCTCGGCGAGTTGCTCGGGCGCCATTGAGCGCAAGAAGCCGAGCGTCTCGGCGACGATGAGGTGAAAACGCGGCACGCGGCCCGTCAGCTGCGGCAGCCACGGCCCGGCCGCGCTGGAGCGCAGGTTGCGACCGTGGCGGCTACGGGATCCCCGGCTGCGGCGTGCATCAGAGAGCCGACGCTTCGAAGACCTAGGCATAGCCGCCAGCCTACCCCGGCGAGGTGAGCGGCGGACTAGCATGGCGGTATGCGATCCCGTCCCTGTAGCCGAGTTGGGTGTTCGCGGCGTGCCGCATACACGCTCACCTTCGACTACCGCGATCAGATGGCCGCGATCGGGCCGCTCGCGTTCCGGGCCGAGCCGCACGCCTACGACCTCTGCCCGCTGCACGCGGGCCGCACATCGGTGCCCGAGGGGTGGACCCTTATCAAGCCCGTGCCGATCGGTCGCATCGACTAGCCGTCCTCGCGCCCCGCGACGCAAAGGGTCCCCGACATCCCAGTTTTCNCTGTCGGGGGATGAGCCCTAGCGGATCGCGTCGGCGATTGGGGTCTCGCCGTCGTAGAAGTTCACCTTCGTGCGCGAGGCGGCGCCGGTCGCCACGACGTGCGCGATGACGGCCGCGACGTTGTCGCGCGAGGTCACCTTCGCGTCGTCGTCGAGCGGGGCGTCGACTCCCTCGCCGTCGGCGTCGGCGATGAGCACCTTGCCGGTCGCGGGCTCAAGCGTGAGCAGGCCCGGGCCGAGAATCGTGTAGTTGAGTTCGGATGCGCGCAGGTACGCGTCGGCGTCGTGCTTTGCCTTGGCGTACGCGTAAAAGCTGTTGCTCTCGGGAATCGCGTCGATGTCGATGTCGGCACGGGCGTACGACACCATCACGTAGCGGTCAACGCCGGCCTGCTTGGCTGCATCAATCGACCGGGTTGCGGCGACGAAATCGACCCGATGGGTGCGCTCGGGGCTGCCGCCGCCGGCGCCCGCCGAGAATACGACGGCCTGCGCGCCAGCGAACAGCGCGGCGAGTTCGTCGACCGAGGCGGTCTCGATGTCGAGGATGCGCGGGGTCGCGCCCGCGGCCTCGACGTCGGCCGCGTGCTCGGGATTACGGATCACGGCGTCGACGGCGAAGCCCGCCGCGGCGAGCTTGGGCGCCGCGAGCAGCGCGACCTTGCCGTGTCCACCGAGAATGACGATGCGGTTGTTGGAAGTCAAAAGGTCCTCCTCATGCGTCGAAATGGCGCAAGATTGCGCCCTGCAGGCGTATGTAACGCATCCCTCCCGAGCAGTATTCCGGGGCACTTACGGGCGAGGCTGGGCGGGCTCTCGCCGCCGAGCGACTACATTTGCGCCTATGCATACTGCGATTTCGGCTATCGAACCTGAGCTTCGCGGTGACCTGACCCAGGTCGTCAAGAACTACGACATCCGCGGTCTCGTCGGTGACACCCTCACCGCACCGCTCGTCACCGCGCTCGGCGCCGCCACTGTCGATGAGCTCGGGCTCGCAGACCTCGAGCTCGTCATCGGGCACGACATGCGCGAATCCAGCCCGGAGTTCGCGGAGGCCTTTGCCCGCGGCGCGACCGCCCGCGGCGCCCGCGTCATCCACCTCGGCCTGTGCTCGACCGACATGGACTACTTCGCCTCGGGCCAGCGGAACGCCGCCGCGGCGATGTTCACGGCCTCACACAACCCGGCCGCCTACAACGGCATCAAGATCTCGGCCGCGGGCGCAAAGGGCATCTCACTCGATTCCGGGCTCGGCGCGGTCCGCGACCGCGCGGCCGCCTACCTCGACGCGGGCATCCCCGAGGTCGAGCACACGCACGAACCGCAGCGCGTGGATGTTCTGGCTGACTACGCGCGGCACCTGCGCTCGCTCGTCGACCTCTCGGGCATCCGCCCGCTCAAACTCGTCATCGACGCGGGCAACGGCATGGGCGGCTACACCGTTCCCGCAGTGCTGCAGGAGGCCGCCGGCCTACCCGCGCTGCCCCCCGAGATTGTGCCGATGTACTTCGAGCTCGACGGCAACTTCCCGAACCACGAGGCGAATCCCCTCGACCCCAAGAACCTCGTCGACCTGCAAGCGCGCGTCATTGCCGAGGGTGCCGACCTTGGTCTCGCCTTCGACGGCGACGCCGATCGGTGCTTCGTCGTCGACGAGCAAGGCGAGCCCGTGTCGCCGTCGGCGGTGTGCGCGATCGTCGCCGCGCGCGAGATCGCCCGCGCGAACGCCGCGGGGGAGGCGCAGCCGACGGTCATTCACAACCTGCTCACATCGCGCCACGTCGAGGAGATCGTGCGCGAGCTCGGTGGCGAGCCCGTGCGCACCCGCGTCGGCCACTCGCTCATCAAGGCCGAAATGGCGCGCACCGGCGCGATCTTCGGCGGCGAGCACTCGGCGCACTACTACTTCCGCGACTTCTGGGGTGCCGACAACGGCATGCTCGCCGCGCTGCACGTGCTCGCCGAAGTGGGCGCATCCGGCCGCCCGGTCTCCGCTCTCGCGGCCGAGCACACGCCGTACTTCGCGTCGGGCGAGATCAACTCGACGGTCGCCGATGCGGCCGCCGTGCTCGAGCGGCTCCGCACCGAGTTCGAAGGCATCGAGCTCGACGAGCTCGACGGTCTCACCATCAGTGATCGCGGCAGCGGTGAGTGGTGGTGGGCGAACGTGCGCGCCTCGAACACCGAGCCCCTGCTGCGGCTCAACGTCGAGGCCTCGACGCCCGAACTCATGGCGCATGTGCGCGACGAGTTCCTCGGGCACATTCGTCAGAAGGCCTGACACCTCGGGCACCAAGCCGCTCTCCGCGTGCCGCCGTCGCGCTGCCCCGAGGCGTGCGTGCCTTCGAGAATGATGGTGCCGCAGCGGCGGCACGCTCGACCCGCCCGGCCAAACACGTAGCTGCGCTGGCCGGGTCGTGGGTCGCCGGTGAAGGTGCGCTCGACGCGGTCGCGGTTCTCGAGCATGAGGTCGCGGGCGTGCGCGAGCAGAGCGTCGAGGTCTGCGGTGTCGCCCACGTGCCGGTCGGGGCGGATCGCCCGCAGAAACAGCAGTTCGGTGACATACTCGTTGCCGAGGCCCGCGACGTTGCCCTGGTCGAGCAGCGCGGCCGTAAGCGGCCGCGCTGGCTCGGCGCGGATGCGCCGGGCCGCCTCCGCGAGGTCGGGCGCCTCGGCGAGCAGGTCGGGGCCGAGCCAGCCGAGCTTGTCGGCTTCGTCGCGCGTGCGCCAGAGCGTGAGCTTCGCGAGGTCGATGCCGAGCGCGACCACGGCATCCGTACCGATCACCGCGCGGAGCCGATGCCGTGCCGGCCACGAGGTGCGACCGGACTCGCCTGGGCGCACGAGCCGCCAGCTGCCGTCCATGCCGAAGTGCGAGTGCACCGTGTACTCGCCGACACGCAGCAGCACGTGCTTGCCGCGCGCGTCGGCCCCGCGGATGCGCTCGCCCCGCAGATCTGCCGTCGCGTGCGCCGGCACGCGCAGCGAGAACTCCGTCACCTCGCGCCCCGCGAGCGACTGCGCGAGGTGGTGGGCGGCGCGGTAGGCGCTATCGCCTTCCGGCATAACCCGACTCTGGTTTCAGCCGCAGTCCGCGCGGCGTCGTGACAAAGCCGGCCTCCTGGAGCCACGTTGAAATGCCGTGCTCGAACACTGACGCGCCGTTGACGCGTTCGATGACGAGGCCCGGGATGCGCGCGCGCCGCACCGTGTCGCTGAGGCTGTAGGCCGCCTGCCGCAGCACAGTGTCGTCGTCGCTGAACGTGAGCATGGTCTTGCCGCCGCGCTCGACGTAGAGCACGAGCGCGCCGTCGGCGAGGGTCACGAGCCCGCCGGCCTTGCGGCCGGGGCGGTGGGTTGATGCGTGCTCAGGCCACGCGACCGCCGCGCCGTAGGCGTTCGCGGGGTCGGTCGCCGCGAGCGTGAGCAGGTGCGGTTCGCGGTCGGTCTCGAGGCGCTGCTGCACGGCGCGGAGCCGGTCGATGGCGCCCGCGGCCGCGAACTGCGAGGCGCCGAGCTGCTCGACGAAGTAGCCGCGTCGGGCGTGGCCCGACTCTTCGAAGCGGGCGAGCACGCGGTAGACGAGGGCGAAGCCGCCGACGACGCCGCTCGCCTCGACTGAGCCGCGCGTGACGACGCCGTAGCGGTCGAGCAGGAGGTCGCCGAGGGCCTGCGCCCGCGTCGTCGTGCCCTCGTCGCTCGTCGGTGCGATCGACCAGCGCCCCGTGCCCTGCGGCGGCGTGCCCGGGCCGGCGGTCGCGGCGGCGTGGCCGCGCCAGAGCCGGCCGCGTGCCGGTCTTGCCGCCGTGCGATGCGCTGAGGTCGACTTGCTGCCCGCATTGCCCGAGAGCAGCGCTCGCAGGGGCGTGAGCGCGTCGTTCGCGGCGATGCCGAGCCACGTGAGCTCCCAGAGTGCGTCGATGACGGCATCGATGCGCGGCGGCGCGGCGTCGGGCTCGAGCTGTTCGAGTCGACGGATGAGCTCGGTCGCGAACATCGCGCCGCCTTGCTCGAGCACTTCGGCGCAGCGGGCCGCGAGCGGGCCCGGAGCCTCGCGCTCGGCGGGTGTCTCGGGCAGCGTGAACGCAGCCGTGTCGCGCAGGTGCAGGCTCACCCAGCCGTCGGCACCGCCGATCGCGCCGTGGCCGAGCCAGAGCACCTCGCCGCCGCCGAGCAACTCGTCGAGCATGGCGGGCGAGTAGTCGCGCACGCGGGCGGGCAGCACGAGCGACTCCCAGGCGGATGCGGGGATCGGCACACCCTGCAGCTGGTCGATCACGGTGACGACGCCGTCGATGCCGTGCAGCTCGTCGCCGACGTGCTGCCACTCGGGTAGGAACGCCGCGAGCGACTGCTGGGTAACAGGCTCGATCTCGCTGCGCAGCTTCGCGAGGGTGCGCGAGCGGATGCGCCGCAGCACACCCGCGTCGACCCACTCGACGCCTTCGACACCGGGCGTGAATTCTCCTCGCTGCACGGTGCCGGCGATCTCGAGACGCCGCAGCACGTCAGCGACCACCGCCTGGCCGAGACCGAACTCGGCCGTGAGTTGCTCGGCGCGGAAGGGGGCGTGGGTGCGCGCGTAACGGCGCACGAGATCGCCGAGCGGGTCGGCGACGGGCTCGAGCATCGCCGTCGGCACGCCGATGGGCAGCGGCACACCGAGCGCGTCGCGCAGGCGCGCGGCATCCTCGACACCGGTGAGGCGTTCGGCGCCCTGCACGCGCAACCAGAGCGCGCGCTTCGCGACCACGAGCTGATCGGCGAGCGACTTGACGAACTCGGGCGGAGCATCGGCCAGTTCGGTCGCCTCGTCGTGCGGGTCGGCGTCGGGGTGGCGCACGCGGCGGCACAGCTCGTCGAGGGTGAGCGGGCCAACCACGCGCAGCAGGTCGGCGAAGCCTTCGGCATCGCGCGTCCGGCGCGACGGTTCGAGCCACTGCAGCTGCGCCTCGACGTCGTGGATCGCATCGAGGTCGAGCAGTTCGCGCAGCGAGCTCGCGCCGAGGAGGTCGGCGAGCAGGTTCGTGTCGAGCTGCAGAGCGGCCGCACGGCGCTCGGCGAGCGGCTGGTCGCCCTCGTACATGAACTCGCCGACGTAGCCGAACAGCAGCGACTGTGCGAAGGGAGAGGGCGACTCGGTCGTCACCTCGGCGAGCCGCACCTCACGTGTCGCAAGCTTCGCGAACAGCTCAGTGAGCGAGTCGAGGTCGTAGACGTCGTGGAGCACCTCGCGCACGGTCTCGAGAATCATCGGGAACTCGGGGTACTTGCGGGCGACCTCGAGCAGCTGGGCCGCGCGCAGCCGCTGCTGCCATAGGGGCGCCCGCTTGCCGGGATGCAGCCGGGGCAGCAGGAGCGCGCGGGCCGCGTTCTCGCGGAAGCGCGCCGCGAACAGCGCCGACGCCCCGACCTCGCGGGTGATGGTCGTCTCGACCTCGTCACGCTCGAAGGCGAACAGCTCGGCCCCGGGCGGTTCGTCGTCGACGTCGGGGATGCGCACGATGATGCCGTCGTCGAGGGCCATCGCGCTTGCCTCCATGCCGAACCGCTCGCGCACGCGAGCGGTCACCATGAGCGCCCACGGGGCGTGCACGGGGCGGCCGTAGGGGGAGTGGAGGATGATGCGCCAGTCGCCGAGCTCGTCGCGCACACGCTCGATGATGAGCTGGCGGTCGGTCGGCACCTGGCCGGTCACCTCGAGTTGCTCGCGCACGTACGCCGTGATGTTCGCCTGCGCGAAGTCGTCGCACACCCGGGCGAGGCCGTCGGGCAGGCGAGCATCGTTCGCGGCGATCTCGCGCACGATGGCACCGATCGCGGCGCCAAGCTCGGCGGGGCGGCCGATGCCGTCGCCCTTCCAGAACGGCAGCCGTCCGGGCTCGCCGAAGGCCGGCACGACGAGCACGCGGTCGGGGCCAATTTCGCGGATGCGCCACGACGTCGCGCCGAGCGCGATGACGTCGCCCACGCGCGATTCGTAGACCATCTCTTCGTCGAGCTCGCCGACGCGCTTGCCGCCGCCATCAGTGCCGTCGAGCATGAACACCCCGAACATGCCGCGGTCGGGAATCGTGCCGCCAGAAACGACGGCGAGGCGTTGTGCGCCCGGGCGACCCTCGAACCAGTCGGCGTCACGGTCCCACACGAGGCGGGGCCGCAGGGTCGCGAACTCGTCGGACGGGTACTTGCCGGCGAGCAGGTCGAGCACCGNACTCGAGCAGCGCCGAGCTGAGCTGCGCGAACGGAGCGCTGCGCCGCACGAGCGCGAGCCACTCCTGCACTTTCCAGCGGTCGAGCGCGGCCGCCGACACAGTGTGCTGCGCGAGCACATCGAGCGGCTGGTCGATGGTGGTCATGCGCTCGATGTTGCCGTCGAGCATGCGCGAGGTCGCGACGGCGGTGTGGAGCACATCCGCCCGGTGCTTTGGGTACAGCCGAGCCCGCGACACCTCGCCGACCTGGTGGCCTGCCCGGCCGACGCGCTGCAGCCCACTCGCGACGCTCGGCGGGGATTCGACCTGGATGACAAGGTCGACGTCGCCCATGTCGATGCCGAGCTCGAGGCTCGAGGTGGCGACGACGCAGCGCAGGACGCCCGATTTCAGGGCATCTTCAACCTGCGCACGCTGCTCTTTCGACACCGAACCGTGGTGTGCCCGGGCGAGGTCGGCGCTCGCGCCGTCGAACGCCCCCGAGCCGCCCATGAGCTGGGCCCCGAGCGTGCGGGTTGCGGGCGCGGGTTCGGTGCCTGGCGGTTCGGCCGTGGCGAGCCGCCGCTCGTACTCTTCGTTGAGGCGGGCCGTGAGCCGCTCGGCAAGCCCGCGTGAGTTCACGAACACGATCGTTGAGCGATGCTCGAGTACGCGGTCAACGATCGCCGACTCGATGTGCGGCCAAACCGTGCCGGTACGTCGCGGATCGGGGTCGCGGATGCCCTGGGTCGCGTCGCCGAAAACTAGCTCGTCTTGCGGCTCCGCGACGGGAATGTCGCTGAGATCGGCGACGGGCACGACGACTCGCAGGTCGAATGCCTTTTCGCTCGCGGGTGCGACGATCTCGACTGGCGCCTGCCCGCCGAGGAAACGCGCGACCGCCTCGAGCGGCCGCACCGTGGCCGAGAGGCCGATGCGCTGCGCCGGCGACTCGAGCAGCGCATCCAGGCGTTCGAGCGAGAGGGCGAGGTGCGAACCGCGCTTGCTCGCCGCAACGGCGTGCACCTCATCGATGATGACGGTGCGCACGCCCCGAAGTGCCTTGCGCGCGCTTGAGGTGAGCATCAGGTAGAGCGACTCGGGCGTCGTAATGAGGATGTCGGGCGGCTTCGACACCTGCGCGCGGCGCTCGGAAGGTGTGGTGTCGCCCGAGCGCACGTCGACCGTGATCTCGGGCACCTCGTGACCGAGGCGCGTGGCAGTTTGGCGGATGCCGACGAGCGGCGCGGCGAGGTTGCGCTCGACGTCGACGCCGAGCGCCTTGAGTGGCGAAATATAGAGGATGCGCGTGCCCCGACCCGCGTCGCTCGCACGCTCCTGGATGAGTTGATCGATCGCCCAGAGGAACGCTGCGAGCGTCTTTCCCGAGCCGGTCGGGGCGACGACGAGCGTGTGGTGGCCGTGTCGGATGGCGCCCCACGCCTCGCGCTGGGCGCGCGTCGGCGCGTCGAACGCGCCACGAAACCACATGGTGGTCGACTCGCTGAACCCGGTCAGGGCATCCGAACTGCTCACCGTTTGATCAAACCACCACCCACCGACAAGCTCCCCGCACTCGTGGCGGAATGCGGCACAATGAGCACATGGACGTGAGTACCCCCGACCCCGAGTCTTCAGGCTGGTTGAGCGACGACGATCTCGAGCTCATCCGCCGACGCACGCCGATCATCTATGTCGAGGCGATTCCAGTGCTGCTCGACGGCCGTGGCGAAGTCGAGGCAATCGGCCTCCTGCTGCGCGCAAACCCCGAGGGACTTATCACCCGCACGTTCGTGTCGGGCCGCGTGCACTACGGCGAGTCGATCCGCAGCGCGTTGCTGCGTCACCTGGAGAAGGACCTCGGCACGATGGCCTTCCCACAGCTGCCTCCCTCGCTGCAGCCATTTACCGTCGCCGAGTTTTCGCCGCTGCCCGTGACTGAGCTCTACGACGAGCGTCAGCACGCGGTCGCGCTCGAGTACATCGTGCCGGTGACGGGCGAGTGCATTCCGCGTCAGGATGCGCTCGAGGTCACGTGGGTCACGCCGGACGAGGCGAAGGACCCCGACCTGCTCGAGGAGCTTGAGGGTGGCCGTGGCGCGATTCTGCGTCAGGCCATCGGCTTCCTCGGTGCTTGGTAGCGAGCACCGAGTTCGCGGCAGCGGGAACTTTTGCCCGCCGGCAACCATCAGAATGTACGTTCGCCGTGTCCGCATCCGCTCTCAGGAGGAACCATGAGCCAGCAGTACCCCCAGCAGCCCTACTACCAGCAGGGGTATCAGACGGCCGGGTACCAGCCCGCTCAGCAGGTGGATAGTGCCGACAGCGTCGGCAACTGGGTGCTCACCATCTTTCTGATGGGCATTCCTCTCGTCGGCCTCATCTACATGATCGTGCTCGCGGCCGGCGACGGTCGCTCGCTCGCGAAGCGCAACTTTGCCGGTGCCTACCTCATCTGGATCGGTATCGGCATCGCGCTGGCGATTGTCTTGGGCATCATTGCCGCGGTGACCGGCGGGCTGTTCTTCACCGCCGTGTTCAGCGAACTGAACAACTCATCGAGTTACTCGTCGCACAGCTACTAGCGGTTCGCGTCCCAGTCGCGCCACGCCTGCTCGGCGCGCGCTCGCGTGTCTGCGGCAGGCGCGCTGCTCGGATGCTCGGTGCGGCTCGCGCCGTCGCGGAGCGCGTCGATCGCGAAACCGCTCGGTTCGGGCGTGGCCGGTCGCACCGCATCCTCGAGAATCATGAAGTCGCGCTGCGAGAGCTCGACCCAGCCATCGCGCAGCTGCTCACCCCAAAACTTGGTGTCGCGCGTGAGCTCGAGCATGTCGCGCAGTGGCCGGATGGGCGCGATGCGTGCGCCCGGGAGCCAGTCGACCGGCGCGACCCAGCGGGGCGTGCCGTGCCCGCCGAGTTGGTAAGCCTCGCCGGTGACTCGCCCCGCGGCGACGGCGGCGCGCAGCGGTTCGCCGTCGGGGTTGTATTCGCGCGGCGAGTAGATGACGATGCCATCGGCCTCACGAAATGATGAAACTGGCTGCTCGTTGCCCCACGTCACGCGCGCGACGCCCGTTTCGACGAGCTCGCGGGCGCGATCGAGTGGGTGGACGAGCAGCCAGTATCGAATCGCCACGGTGGCTTAGCGCAGCGCGGTGCTCGGCATGCGCGTGTAGATCTCGCCGGCGACGACGAGGTCTTGCCACGGCATGCCCACGGTCTTGTACACGGTGGGCTTGCTGCGGTCGATGCTCACCTCGCCGCGCACGACGTCGCGCACGGGGATGAGTGACTCGCGGCGCAGCACGCCCTCGGCGATCGCGTGGGCGATCTCGCCCGACTCGTTGACCGCCGTGTCTATGTCTTCGACGATGACGTTCGAGCGTGCCATGAGGGCGGTGTCAAGTTCGCTGCGCTCGTTGTTGTGTGTGCCGAGCGCGACCACGAGGGTGCCCGGGCGCACGAGCGAGCCGTCGAAGAGGGGCTCGCCTGAGCCGGTAGCCGTGATGATGAGGTCGGCCTGCGGAATCGCCGTCTGCGGCGGCATAGCCTGGCCGATGCGGGCGTTCCAGCCGAGCTCGGCCGCGGTGGCGGCGAACATTTCGGTCTTGCGAGCGTTGCGGCCGGCGACGACG
>NZ_JACXJG010000010.1:0-1315 GCF_014904065.1 Gulosibacter sediminis
TTTGCCGCCCGCGGCCCAGGGGGTGATGTGGTCGAGTTCGCTGCGATGCGCCGCTCGGCGGCAGCCGGGGAACACGCACGTCTGGTCGCGGACCTGCAAGAACCGGCGCATTTCGATGGTGGGTTTGCGGGTGTCGACCGTGAGGACGTGGCCGGTGATCGGGTCGGTGAGGNCTGGAAGCAAGGTGCCCCGGCGGCGATTTCGCGGGCTTCGGTCATGCTGCACGGGTTCATCCCGTCGACCGTCGCCACCTCGCGGGGTGCGTCGGGGTCGATCAGGTTCATCACCGGAATGACGACGCTCACCGTCGCCGTGACCCGGGCTGCGCCCGCGGTCGGCGAGTCGACGATGGCTTGCGGGGTCGCGGTGAGGAGCGTGTCGACCATGAGGTCGGTTTGGAGTTGCCGGAGGGTGCGGGTGTCTTCGACGAACTCGGCATCCTCCGGCGACAAGTCGGTGCCGGTTGCGGCCGCCGCACGGACGCGTTCCCGGTGTTCCTCGGCTTCGGTCTCGTGTTCGGTGTGGAGGGCGCGGGCTTGTTGGTCGGCGAGGTCGACGATCGCGTGGCCTTGCACGGTGGGCACATCAATGTGGATCGTCGACATGCCAAAGTCGTGGTCGTCGATCGTGACGCGTCGCTTTGCGTATTCGTGCTCGAACGCTTCTTCAAACTCTGGCGCGGCGAGGTCGACCGCGAGTTTGCGCGCGTAGGTATCGGTTTGCGACACGGTCGCGGTGCGGGCGTAGTCGAGGACTTTGCGCGTGTATTCGTCGAGCCGGTCATCGGGCACGTTGCCGGCGTACCGCAGGAGCGCGCGGGCGTGCCGCATCGTCNACCATCGCGCAAGGGAGCAAGCCAGGTGTGGTGGTTGGTCGTGAGCCGGTGGGCGTCGTGCGCGCGGTTCACCAATGCCGCGTCGGATTCGTTGGTCTTGATGCCGAAGTCGGCGACGATCGACCGGAGGTTCAGGCGGAACAGGTCGTCGTAACTCGCGACGTAGCTGCGCTCTTCGACCTGGAGTTCGGTGCGGGCGACCGCGTCGCGGTAGGCGCCGGCGAGTGCGGTGAGTTTCTGGAACTCGCCAAGGCGTGCGAGTCGTTCGCCGTCGAGGTAGTGGTCGCGGTGAGTACGGACGTGGTCGTTGATGCCGTCGGTTTCGGGTTCGGGGGTGGTGCCGTCGGGCTGGTTCCGGTGCGCGTGCCGGGTGGGTTTGAAGGCTTCACGGTCGCGCTTGCGGCTGAGGTCGCGCTGGTCGTCGTCGCTGCCATTGTCGGCGGGCGTGGCGGGGTTGGGTGCGGTCATCGGGCGTCACCT
>NZ_JACXJG010000010.1:1362-1433 GCF_014904065.1 Gulosibacter sediminis
ACCTGGCGGATCTGTTCGGTGTTGTCTTGTAGACGCGTGANGGGGTCTGGTCTTTTTGCTGGGAGTTTCCT
>NZ_JACXJG010000010.1:1506-24194 GCF_014904065.1 Gulosibacter sediminis
TTCATCACGAGCCTCCGACATTGCTGCGGAGCAGCGAAATAGGAGGAATGGACGACGGTCTTGGGGGCCTAGTACTAATTGACCACGAGCCTCCGACATTTATCGGCGACGGTACGCAGCGTGATCTGGTGCTCGGAATCACTCCACCACGCCCCTCCGACATCGACGCAACCTCGCGAGACCGGCACCGAATCCCACCCGCCACTGCCGACCCGCCCCCGCCCCAGCGCGCCAGATGGCCACCCGGCTTCAGGCAACGGGAAGTGACGCCGTGCCTCCACCCGCGGCTGTGGTATCAACAGGATGCATGGGACGACCATTCGTAATCCGCACCGCCGACATCGATGACGCGCGCGGAATTGCGACCGTGCACGTTGCCTCATGGCAGGCCGCTTAACGGGGGCTCATGCCGAACGACGTGCTCGATGCGCAGTCCGTCGAGCAGCGCGAGGAGAGATGGCGTCGGATCATCAGCGACCCGCACACGATGGGCCAGACACTCGTCGCAGACCGCGAAGGCGAGATCGTTGGCTGGGCGTCCTTTGGGCCCGGCCGAGACGAAGGAGCTTCTGACCAGGGCGAACTCTGGGGGCTCTACGCGCACCCCTCCGTGTTCTCGACCGGCGTCGGGCACGCCTTGATCTCGGCCGTCGAGCTGGCGCTCCGTGAAGACGGATTCGATTCCGCGTTCCTCTGGGTCCTCGATGGCAACACCCGCGCCGCGAGCTTCTACGAACGCCACGGATGGAACGAAGACAGCAACGTCAAGCTCGACGAACGACCCGACATGACACTTTTCGAACGGCGCCGAACCAAGTCGCTGACCTGACCCCCGCCTCGTGAGAAACCCGACAACTCGTCGAGCCACAAGCTGCTCCTACGATCGCCGCCACTTATTGACAATCGATAGCTATCTATCGAAACTCGATACATGAACACCAGCCTGCCGCGCCCGCCGCTCGCGCTCGTCGTCGCCACCCAACTGTTCCTTGGCGTGCTATTCGGCGACGGCATCGCCGCCATCGCGCTGTTGCCGGGCGTTGCCGCGAGCGTGGCCGAGGCGCTGCCCGAATACGCTGACCTCCGCGGGCCAGTCCTCGCATCATCGATCGGCTTCACCGCGCTCGGGCTGATCACGATCGCCCTGGTCTCACTGCTCGTTCATCGCATTTACCGCGGCACGATGCTCACCCGACAGTCCGTGATCTGGGTCGGCGCGCTCGTGGCAATCCTCGTGTGCGCAGCCCTGCAAATCGTCTCTGGCGCAGCGGTGATCAGCGGCGGCCAGGCGGGCAGCCCGTTCCTGGCACTCATCCTCGCGATCGGCGTTCTCGCGATCCTCACCATCGCCGGCATCACGCTCGTGCTGCGGTCGCTTCTGCGTAACGCGATCGCGATGCGGGCCGAACTTGACGAGGTCGTGTGATGGCGATTCGCATCACCATCGATCGGATGCTCGCGGAGCGGGGGATGAGCGTCGGCGACTTCGCGGCCGCGATCGGCATCACCCCGGCGAACGTCGCGGTGCTGAAGAACGGTCGCGCCAGGGCCGTGCGTTTCTCGACCCTCGATGCAATCTGCCGAGTCCTCGACTGCCAGCCGGGCGATCTGCTGCGCTACGACCCCGACAACGACAACGAGTCGTCCGACACCGCCTGATCGCCCCGCGAGCCAACACTCATCAGAGCTGGCGCCCCAGCGCCAATCAGGAGCCGGCCCCTAACCCCAACAAGGCGCAGGCCCCAGCGACCGTACCGGGAACCGCCTAGCCAAGCTCCGCGCGAATTGCCTCAACCAGGTGGTCGATCGCGGCATCCGGGGTATCCCACGACGCCATGAGGCGCACCGCGCCCGGCATCGGCGGCCAGTCGTAGAAGCGCACGGTGTCATGCGCCCGCACGCGGTCGGCGACGCCCTCCGGCAACACGGGGAACACCGCGTTCGCCTCGACCTCGAGCGGCACCTCGACGCCCGGCAGCTCGGCCAACCGACGCCCGAGCTCGCGCGCCTGCCCGTTCGCGTGCTCGGCGTTGCGGCGCCACAGGTCGCCTTCAAACAGCGCGAGCAACTGTGCCGACACGAAGCGCTGCTTCGACGCGAGCTGCGTCGTGATCTTGCGCAGGTAGGCGGTGCCGGCCACGGCATCCGGGTTGACGACGATGACCGCCTCGGCGCCGAGCGCGCCGTTCTTCGTGCCCCCGAGCGAGATCACGTCGGCGCCCTGCGCGAGTTCGGCCGGCGTCACGCCCTGGGCTGCCGCGGCATTGCTCAGGCGCGAGCCGTCGAGGTGCAGGAACATGCCCGCCTCGTGCACCGCCTCGGCGAGGCGCGCGAACTCGTCGACCGAGTACACCGTGCCGAGCTCGGTTGAGTTGCTCACCGACACCACCTGCGGGGATGCGCGGTGCACGTCGTCGGGGTCGCCCTCGATGAGCAACTCGGGCAGCAGCTTGCCGCCGGGCGCCTCAATCGGCAGCAGCTTGATGCCGCCGACGCGCTCGGGCGCCGCCTGCTCGTCGGTGTTGATGTGTGCCGCGGTGGTGCACATGGCCGTGCCCCACCGCGGCAGCATCGCCTGTAATGACACCACGTTCGCCCCGGTGCCGTTGAACACCGGGAAGACCTCGGCCTGCTCACCGAACCAGCCGCGCACGACCTCCTGCAAATGCAGGGTGTAAGGGTCGTCGCCGTAGGCGAGCACGTGCCCGCCATTCACCGCGACGATCGCCTCAAGCACTTCGGGGTGCACCCCGGCGTAGTTGTCGGAGCCGAAGTGGTACTGGTTAGCGTCATGCAGCGGTGAGATCACGGCAACTATTCTGCCCCGCGCGGCCGAGCGTTCTACGAGCGCGCGGCCCCGGCGGCGCTTGCCGCGAGTTCTTCCGGCGATCGCTCGCGCCACATGATGAGAAAACGCCGGTCGAATCGCCGCGTGCACTTGCCGCACGACATCGGCCGCGTGGGCCGCCGAAAGCGCACGACCTCGTGGCCGTTCGGGCACTCGCCGTGCCAGCGCGCGAACTCGCGCGCGACCGGGCCGTCGTGCGTACGGCTTCCGGTGTAACCGATGCTGCGCGCGAGCACGAGCCACACCTCGCCGTGGCCCGCGTCGGGCCCGGCGAGGGCATGCGCGATCTCGTGCAGCAGGGTCTGCTCGACGTCGGCGAGCGTCGAGCGCGCGGCCAAATACTTCGACACCGAGATGGTGCGCTTGGTGAAGTTGCACAGACCAGCGCGAGTCTTCGCCGTGTCGAAGCGGAACACCCAGTCGCGGGAAAGATGCCGCGTCATCAGTTCGTTGGCGCGCGTGCGCACCTCATCAAGATCAGCCATGGTCACTGCCTCTCGTTCGTGCGGCCGTGCCACTCGGGCGCCGCCGCGTACTGCCCCGCACGGCAACGACAGCATCGCATCGGCCTCCGACATGATCTTCGGCGCCGACAACATCCGCCCCGCTAGGCGTTGATCGAGGTGATGGGCTCGTCGAACTCGTCGGGCGTGCGGTCGCCCTCGAGCTTTGCCCGCACGACGCGAATCGCGAACTTCGTCGAGTTGGCGTGGTCGGCGGGAATCCCGTCGCCCTCGCGGAACTTCAGCGCGCGCTCGAAATCGGCAAGCGACTCGTCGTAACGTTCGAGTTCGAACAGCACCTTGCCACGGTGCTGCAGCGCGAACCCGGCGAGCTCGGCCCAGTCGTGCGCGATCGCCTCTTCGACGCAGTTCGTGAGTTCGTTTAACGAGAGGTCGAGCTTGCCCTGGTACTGCGTGACCTGCGCGCGCCGCACGCGCGCCGCGAGCGAGTCCTCGCGCGAGCCGGTGAAACGGGACTGCCGGGCCGCATCCTGCGCCTTGTCAAACGCCTCGTCGAGGCGGTCGAGCATGCGCAGCAGCGCGACCTGCTCGTTCAGGGCGGCGAGGGAGCGGAACTGCGAAATCTCTTCTAGCCGTGCCGTCGCCGCATCCACATCGATGCGCTCGCGCAGCGTCTCGGGGTCATAGCCAAGAATGATCGGTGAGTCAGACACGCCACCGAGAGTAATGCGCCCTCCTCCAAATGCGCGCGTGCCACCCCGGCGCGGGCGGAGCTAGCCGCGCTCGCGCGCGCGGCCCGTGGTGAAGATGCCCCGACCCGGCACGGGAGAGTCGGTCGCCTCGGCGTCGTGCACCTCGCTCGCGCCCCGCAGCCACGCGATCGTCTGTGGTGCCGAATGCACGGTGGCGGGCGGGAAGCCGGATGCGGCGAGGCGCGGCAGCATCGGCAGCTCGAGTTCGTCGCGACTCGCGACCGCGACGATGTTGCCGAAGCGGCGGCCCTTGAGCACCGCCGGGTCGCTAATGAGCAGTGTCGGACCGATCGCGGCGCGGATGCTCGCCACTTCGCCGCGCGCAAAGCGCAGCTCGTGCCCGTCGGCCACGTTCACAAGCACGACACCGTCGGGCGCGAGGAAGGTGGCGATCGCCTGGAAGAACTCGACGCTTGTGACGTGCGCCGGCGTCGACGGGCCGGCAAACACGTCGACGACGATGGCGTCGACACTGCCCGCCAGGCCGCGCGGCAGCTTTGCGAGCTGCTCGCGCGCATCCCCGTAGCGAACCCGAATGGACGCGCTCGCTGGCAGCGGCGCCACCTCGCGGACGAACTCCACGAGATCGCGCTCGAGCTCGATCACCTGCTGACGAGAGCCGGGGCGTGTCGCCTCGACGTAACGCGGAATCGACAGGGCGCCGGCGCCGAGGTGCAGTGCCGTGATTGCTTGTCGCTCACGGAAAGCGAGGTCGAGCACGTGCCCCATGTGACGGATGTAACCGAAGCCAAGGCTCGTCGGGTCGGCCCGGTCGACCTGCGACTGCGGTGTGCCGTCGACAATGAGCTGCACGATCTCGCCATCGAGGACGAACTGGGCCTGCCGGCCGGAGGCGAGAGTGCGGGTGAGGTCGGGGGAGTGCTGGCGCGCCATGATTCGATTATGGCCGCCCGCACCAGGCCGGCGTCGGCCCGCGCATCCAGCCAACTCGACGGCACGACTTAGGTTGGCCTTATTTTGATCAGTTCAAAAGAGCGATACGGTGGTGTCATGACGACCACGCATGAGCACGCCGCACCGGAGGCGTGGGCCGCGCGCATCCGCGCGGTCGGACTGCGCGTAACGCCGCGTCGCATCGCGCTGCTCGAAGCACTCGTCGAGCATCCGCATTCAACGGTCGACGAGGTGCACGCACGCGCGTCGACCGCGGTGCCCCACCTCACGAAGCAGGCGGTCTACGTCAGCCTCGGCGACTTCCAACACCACGGTCTTGTGCGCCGCATCGACCCGCCGAACTCTCCGGCTCGGTACGAAACCCGCACGGATGACAATCACCACCACCTGGTGTGCGACAACTGCGGCATCATCGTCGACGTCGACTGTTCGGTCGGCGCCGCGCCGTGCCTCCACCCGGCCGCCGACGCCGGCTTCGAGGTGCAGCTCGCCGAGGTGACGTACCGAGGCCTCTGTGCCGACTGCCTGGCCGAGCGCAACGCCGCGCGCCAGCCCAATCAGACCACCCCATCCACCCCTACCGAAGAACAGGAGTGATCGTGACCCAGATCGATCCCAATGCACCTGCGACTCGCCAGAATGGCGCGCCCGCCGAGAGCAACCGCAACTCGCTGACCGTCGGCCCGAACGGGCCTATCACCCTCAATGACGTGCACCTCATCGAGACGCTCGCCGCGTTCAACCGCGAGCGCGTTCCGGAGCGCAACCCGCACGCCAAGGGCGCCGGCGCCTTCGGCGAGTGGGAGGTGACCGAGGATGTCTCGAAGTACACGCGAGCCGCCGCCTTCCAGCCGGGCGCGAAGGGTCGCGTCGCGATCCGCTTCTCGACCGTTGCCGGTGAGCAGGGTTCGCCCGACACCTGGCGCGACGTTCGCGGCTTCTCGCTGCGCTTCTACACCGAAGAGGGCAACCTCGATATCGTCGGCAACAACACGCCGGTGTTCTTCGTGCGTGACCCGATGAAGTTCCCGAACTTCATCCGTTCGCAGAAGCGCCTGCCCGACTCGGGCCTGCGCGACAACACGATGCAGTTCGACTTCTGGACCCTCAACCCCGAGTCGGCCCACCAGGTCACCTACCTCATGGGTTCGCGCGGCCTGCCCCGCTCGTGGCGCGAGATGAACGGCTACAGCTCGCACACCTACGCGTGGATCAACGCCGAGGGCGAGCGCTTTTGGGTGAAGTACCACTTCCACTCCGACCAGGGAGTGCACAACCTCACCAACGAGGAGGCAGAACGCCTCGCGGGCGAGGACGCCGACTACCACCGCCGCGACCTGTTCGATGCGATCGAGGAGGGCAACTTCCCGAGCTGGCAGATCAAGATGCAGATCATGCCCTACGAAGACGCGAAGACCTACCGCTTCAACCCCTTCGACCTCACGAAGGTGTGGCCGCACAGCGACTACCCGCTGATCCCGGTCGGCAAGTTCACGCTCAACGAGAACCCGAAGAACTTCTTCGCGGAGATCGAACAGGCGGCGTTCTCGCCCGGCAACTTCGTGCCCGGCACCGGCATCTCGCCCGACCGGATGCTCGTGTCGCGCACCTTCGCCTACCCGGACGCCCAGCGTGCCCGCATCGGCACGAACTACAACCAGCTGCCGGTGAACCAGCCCGTGAACCCGGTGAACAGCTATACGTTCGACGGCCACATGCGCTTCCAGCACTCGGGTGACGCCCCGGTGTACGCGCCGAACTCGTTCGGCCGCCCGTACGCCGACGAGGTCGGCCAGGTCGAGAACAGCTGGGAGAGCGACGGCGAGCTCGTGCGTTCGACCTACGAGCTGCGCGCTGACGACGACGACTTCGGCCAGGCCGGCACCCTCGTGCGCGAGGTCTGGGACGACGCGGAGCGCGACCGCTTCGTGGAAACCGTCGCCGGCGGCCTCGCGACCGTGCGGGAGCCCGTCCTCTCGAACGCCTTCCAGTACTGGAAGAACGTCGACCAGGCCACCGGTGAGCGCATCGAGGCGAAGGTCCGCGAGGGCCTCGCCAACGCCGGTAAGATCCCCGGCGGCGACCCGGAGCCCGGCGTGTAGCGCCAAGTTCCGACAGCAACAGACCGCGCGTGGCGCTCCCGAGCAATCGGGGGCGCCACGCGCGGTTTCGGAGGCTCGGGCTACTCGCCTCGGAACGCGTCGCTGCCCGGGTCGGCAGGCGGCAGCCCGCCGGTGAGTCGCCAGGCGTTGAGGAAACCGCGCTCGCGGCCGAGGGTCGAGGGCAGGCCATGGCCGGGATAGAAGATGGTGTCGTCCGCGAAGCGGTGGAACACGCGCTCGACCACGTCGCCGAGTAGCTGGGCATATGCATCCGTGTCGCCAAAAGTGTTGCCGATGCCGCCGGGGAAGAGCGAGTCGCCGGTGATCAGGCGCACCGGATGCTCGGGCANCGCAGCGCGAGGGCGACCGAGCCGGGCGTGTGGCCGCGCAGGCCAATGATCTCGATCTGCTGGCCGCCGAGCGCGATGGTGTCGCCGTCGCCGAGCGTGTGCTCGGTCGCGCCGGGCAGTTCGCCCGCATCCTCGGCACCCGCATAGCTCGGCACCTCGAAGTGGGCCTTCGTCGCCTCGAGTGCCTGCCAGTGGTCCTGGTGTCGGTGGGTCGTGAGCACTCCGACGACGTGCACCTGTGCCGCGCCGGCGTCGGTGGCGCGGCGGCCGGCCAGGTCGACGAGTTCGGTGATCGCGGGGAAGTTGTCGGCGGCGTCGACGATGAGCGCCGCCCCGGTCGGCACGTCGACGATGACGTAGCAGTTGTTCTCGTAATCGTTGACCTCGGCGTAGTGAACCTCGAGGTTGCCGAACGCGTCGAGCTTGGGGGAGAAGGGATGCGACATGGTACGAGGCTAGCGGGGGAGCCTGGCCCCGCGCATCCGCACCCGACATCCAGAGATCGGGCCTCGCCTTCGCGCATGAGTCTGCGCTGGTACACCGCCGCTATCGATTCCGAACGGCCGATCGAGTTTGTGGCGGTGCCAGAGAAGCAGGAGCGCAAGAACCGCCTCCACCTCGACCTCGCCCCGCACAGCAGCCAGGATCGCGACGCCGAGATCGCTAGCCGGAGATGGGGTAGGCTGCACGCTGCGGTGGGATCTGCAAAAACTCTCTCTGGACACTGCGAATAGTGTCGGGTTATAGTAGATCCTTGCGCTTCGTCGCTCCTTGCCTTCATATTGCGGTCGGCTCGGTTGCTGCAATTCACAAGTCCCTCAGCCCGAAACGCGCGTTACGGGTGCTGTGGCAGGAGTCGAGTTCCAGGTTCTGAACCTGATGAATTCCTCCGAATCACAGGGGAGGCGATGACTTTCGGCAACGGACGGCGGGGCCACCCTCACGCCCAATGCAATCGCGTCCCGCTGGCCAGCGGGACCTGTGGAGGTAACTCTTTTGGCTGCTGCGAATAACGCAACTTACACGCCGAAGTCCGGTCGCGACGCTCACCGCCTGTCGTTCGCGAACATCAAGGACACGCTCGAGGTACCGGATCTGCTCTCGCTGCAGACCGAGTCCTTCGACTGGCTCATCGGCAACGAGTACTGGAAGGCTCGTCGCGACTATGAGATCGAGAACGGGGGCACAGATGTGCCTCGCGTCTCGGGTCTCGAAGAGATCTTCGAAGAGATCTCACCCATCGAAGACAACGCGGATCAGATGCAGCTGACGTTCCGCAACCCGCAGCTCGAGCCCGAGAAGTACTCGATTGACGAATGCAAGGAGCGCGGCAAGACCTACTCGGCCCCGCTCTACGTCGAGGCCGAGTTCATGCGTTACGAGACCGGCGAGATCAAGACCCAGACGGTCTTCATGGGCGACTTCCCGCTCATGACCCCGATGGGTACCTTCATCATCAACGGCACCGAGCGTGTCGTCGTCTCGCAGCTCGTGCGCTCGCCGGGCGTCTACTTCGACCGCACTCCCGAGAAGAACTCGGACATCGACGTCTACTCGTCGCGCGTGATTCCTTCGCGTGGTGCCTGGCTCGAGTTTGAGGTCGACAAGAAGGGCCTCGTTGCCGTTCGCATCGACCGCAAGCGCAAGCAGTCGGTCACTGTCTTCCTGCGCGCCATCGGCCTGTCGGAAGAAGAGATCCGCGCCGAGTTCGCTGGCTACGAGACGCTCCTCGACACGCTGTCGAAGGACGACCCGAAGATCCAGACGCAAGAAGACGCGCTCCGCGACATCTACAAGAAGCTGCGCCCGGGCGAGCAGGTGGCCTCGGAGGCCGCCAAGGCGCTCCTCGAGAACTACTACTTCAACGACAAGCGCTACGACCTCGCGAAGGTCGGCCGCTACAAGATCAACCGCAAGCTCGGCCTCGAGGCGCCCATCAGCGACTCGGTGCTCTCGGTGGAGGACATCGTCGGCACGATCAAGTACCTCGTCGCGCTCCAGAAGGGCGAGACGACGATCGAGGGCACCCGCAACGGCGGCGAGCTCACCGACATCCCGCTCGACATCGACGACATCGACCACTTCGGTAACCGTCGCATCCGCGCCGTCGGCGAGCTGATCCAGAACCAGGTCCGCACCGGACTCAGCCGCATGGAGCGCGTCGTGCGCGAGCGCATGACCACGCAGGAGATCGACTCGATCACCCCGCAGTCGCTCATCAACGTGCGCCCCGTCGTTGCTGCCATCAAGGAGTTCTTCGGAACCTCGCAGCTGTCGCAGTTCATGGACCAGAACAACCCGCTCGCGGGCATTACGCACAAGCGTCGCCTCAACGCGCTCGGCCCGGGTGGTCTGAGCCGTGAGCGCGCCGGTGTCGAGGTGCGAGACGTGCACGCCTCGCACTACGGCCGCATGTGCCCGATTGAGACGCCTGAAGGCCCGAACATTGGTCTGATCGGCTCGCTCGCAACGTTTGCGCGCATCAACGCGTTCGGCTTCATCGAGACGCCGTACCGCCGCGTCGAGAACGGCGTTGTCTCGCCGACCATCGAGTACCTCACCGCCGCTGACGAGGACGAGTTCGTGGTGGCCCAGGCCAACGCGCCGCTCGACGCCAACGGTCGCTACATCGAGGACGACGTGCTCGTGCGCACCAAGGGTGGCGAGGTTGAGCTCGTGCCCGCCGGTGAGGTCGACTACATGGACGTCTCGCCGCGCCAGATGGTGTCGGTTGGTACCTCGCTCATCCCGTTCCTCGAGCACGACGACACGAACCGCGCGCTCATGGGCGCGAACATGCAGCGCCAGGCAGTTCCCCTGCTGCGCTCGACCTCGCCGATCGTCGGCACCGGTATGGAGGGTTACACCGCCATCGACGCTGGTGACGTGGTCACCGCGCAGCACGCCGGTGTCGTCACCTCGGTGTCGGCCGACCAGGTGGTCGTGCAGACCGATGAGGGCGGCAGCGAGTCGTACTGGCTCCGCAAGTTCGAGCGTTCGAACGCGGGTACCTGCTACAACCACCGCGTCATCGTCACCGCCGGCGACCGCGTTGAGGTCGGCGAGGTTATCGCCGACGGCCCGGCAACCGAAAACGGTGAGCTCGCGCTCGGCAAGAACCTCCTCGTGGCGTTCATGCCGTGGGAGGGCCACAACTTCGAGGACGCGATCATCATCAGCCAGAACATCGTGAAGAACGATGTGCTCTCCTCGATCCACATCGAGGAGTACGAGGTTGACGCTCGCGACACGAAGCTCGGTAAGGAAGAAATCACCGCCGACCTGCCGAACGTGGGTCAGGACATGCTCAAGGACCTCGACGAGCGCGGCATCATCCGCGTCGGCGCCGAGGTGCAGGCTGGCGACATCCTCGTCGGTAAGGTCACACCGAAGGGCGAGACCGAGCTGAGCGCCGAAGAGCGCCTGCTCCGCGCGATCTTCAACGAGAAGAGCCGCGAGGTGCGCGACACCTCGCTCAAGGTTCCTCACGGCCAGACCGGCACCATCATCGGCGTCAAGGTGTTTGACGTCGAGAACGGTGACGACGAGCTCGGCTCGGGCGTGAACCAGCGCGTGGTCGTCTACATTGCCCAGAAGCGCAAGATCACCGAGGGTGACAAGCTCGCCGGCCGTCACGGCAACAAGGGTGTCATCGCGAAGATCCTGCCCGAGGAAGACATGCCCTTCCTCGAGGACGGCACGCCGGTCGACATCATCCTGAACCCGCTCGGTATCCCGAAGCGCATGAACCTCGGTCAGGTGCTCGAGTCGCACCTCGGCTGGATCGCGACGCAGGGTTGGGACATCGAGGGCAACCCGGAGTGGGCCGCAAACCTGCCCGAGGAAGCCTTCCACGTGGCCCCCGGCACCAAGGTGGCGACCCCGGTGTTCGACGGTGCGAGCCAGGAGCAGCTCCAGGGCCTGCTCACCTCGACCCGCCCGAACGACGACGGCGAGCGCATGGTGAAGGAAAACGGCAAGGCGCGTCTGTTCGACGGCCGCTCCGGCGAGCCGTTCCCCGACCCGATCTCGGTGGGCTACATGTACATGCTCAAGCTCCACCACCTCGTCGATGACAAGATTCACGCGCGCTCGACGGGCCCGTACTCGATGATCACCCAGCAGCCGCTCGGTGGTAAGGCACAGTTCGGTGGCCAGCGCTTCGGTGAGATGGAGGTGTGGGCCCTCGAGGCCTACGGCGCCGCCTACACCCTGCAGGAGCTGCTCACGATCAAGTCGGACGACATTGTCGGCCGCGTGAAGGCCTACGAGTCGATCGTCAAGGGCGAAAACATCCAGAAGGCCGGTATCCCCGAGTCGTTCCGAGTGCTCGTGCGCGAAATGCGCTCGCTGTGCCTGAACGTCGAGGTGCTCGCCGCCGATGGCTCCATCGTCAGCCTCGAAGAGAACGACGATGACGCCTACCGTGCTGCCGAAGAACTCGGCATCAACATCTCCACTCGCTTCGAGTCGTCTTCGGTCGACGAGATCTAGTCCACCCCCGATTACGAAGCTTTGTTCCTAGGGAGAATCAAGAATTGATCGACGCAACTAAGTTCGACAGCATCAGCATCGGGCTGGCTACAAGCGAGGACATCCTCGGTTGGTCGCGTGGCGAGGTAAAGAAGCCCGAGACCATCAACTACCGCACCCTCAAGCCCGAGAAGGACGGTCTGTTCGGTGAGCAGATCTTCGGCCCCTCGCGCGACTGGGAGTGCGCCTGCGGTAAGTACAAGCGCGTGCGCTTCAAGGGCATCATCTGTGAGCGCTGCGGCGTCGAGGTGACGAAGTCGGCAGTGCGCCGTGAGCGCATGGGCCACATCAAGCTCGCCGCGCCCGTGACGCACATCTGGTACTTCAAGGGTGTTCCGTCGCGCCTCGGCTACCTGCTCGACATGGCGCCGAAGGACCTCGAGAAGGTCATCTACTTCGCCGCCTACATGGTGGTCGAGATCGACGAAGAGGGTCGTCGCGACGACCTGACCGACCTCGAAAAGGAGAAGAACCTCGAGGTCGACACGCGCGGCAAGCAGCGCGATTCGCAGATCAACGAGCGGATGGCGCAGCTGGAGAAGGACCTCGAGGCACTCGAGGAAGAGGGCGCGACCGCCGACCAGAAGAAGAAGACCAAGGATGCGGCCGAGAAGGAAATGGCTCGGATCCGCAAGGACGTCGACAACGACATCGCGCAGATCGAGCGCGTCTACGAGGGCTTCAAGAACCTGAAGGTTGGCGAGCTCAAGCCGGACGACGCCGACTTCGCCGAGCTCATCGACCGTTACGGTGACTACTTCGAGGCCCACATGGGCGCCGAGGCGATCAAGCGCCGCCTGCAGGACTTCGATCTCGCGACCGAGGCCGAGCTGCTGCGCGACCAGATCCAGAACGGCAAGGGTCAGAAGAAGATCCGCGCCATCAAGCGTCTCAAGGTCGTCACGGCGTTCCTTCAGACCGAGAACAAGCCGGCCGCGATGGTCCTCGACGTGATCCCCGTGATCCCGCCGGAGCTGCGCCCGATGGTGCAGCTCGATGGTGGCCGCTTCGCAACGAGCGACCTCAACGACCTCTACCGTCGCGTGATCAACCGCAACAACCGCCTCATGCGTCTGCTTGAGCTCGGTGCGCCCGAGATCATCGTGAACAACGAGAAGCGCATGCTGCAGGAGGCCGTCGACGCACTGTTCGACAACGGCCGCCGCGGTCGTCCAGTCACGGGTACCGGTAACCGCGCCCTCAAGTCCCTCAGCGACATGCTGAAGGGTAAGCAGGGTCGCTTCCGCCAGAACCTGCTCGGCAAGCGCGTCGACTACTCGGGTCGTTCGGTGATTATCGTTGGCCCGCAGCTGCAGATGCACCAGTGTGGTCTGCCGAAGCAGATGGCGCTCGAGCTGTTCAAGCCGTACGTGATTAAGCGCCTCATCGACCTCGGACACGCGAGCAACATCAAGGCCGCGAAGCGTGCCGTTGAGCGCGCCAAGCCCGAGGTGTGGGACGTCCTCGAAGAGGTCATCCGTGAGCGTCCCGTGCTGCTGAACCGTGCGCCCACGCTGCACCGTCTCGGCATCCAGGCGTTCGAGCCGCAGCTCGTTGAGGGTAAGGCGATCCAGCTGCACCCGCTCGCGTGCTCGGCGTTCAACGCTGACTTCGATGGTGACCAGATGGCCGTGCACCTGCCGCTTTCGGTTGAGGCCCAGGCTGAGGCCCGCGTGCTCATGCTCGCGTCGAACAACATCCTCAAGCCGTCGGACGGCCGCCCCGTGACTCTGCCTTCGCAGGACATGGTTGCCGGTCTGTACCACCTCACCTTCCTTCGTGAGGATGCTGCCGGCGCCGGCCGCGTGTTCGGCTCGGTTGCTGAGGCGATCATGGCGCAGGACGAGGGCACGCTGCACCTCAACGCTCCCGTCAAGATCCGCCTCGAGGGCGTCACATTCCACCCGGCCGAGGCTCCCGAGGGCTTCGTCGAGGGTCGTCCGGTCGTCAAGGACACGACGCTGGGTCGCGCGCTGTTCAACGAACTGCTGCCCGACACCTACCCGTACCTCGAGGACGTCATGACCAAGGGTCGTCTCTCGGGCGTGGTGAACTACCTCGCCGAGCGGTACGACAAGGACGTAGTGGCGGCCACGCTTGACCGCATCAAGGACTCGGGCTTCCACTGGGCCACGCGTTCGGGCATCTCGCTGTCGTTCTCCGACGTCGTGATCCCCGACACCAAGGCCGAGATCGTCGCCGAGACCGAGACCAAGGTTGCGCAGCTGCGCGAGGACTACCAGATGGGTCTGTCGACGCAGCAGGAGTACCGCGACCAGACGATCGCGCTGTGGGAGGAGGCGACCGAACGCGTCGCCGCCGACACCCGCGAGCAGTTCCCCGAGACCAACTCGATTCACCGCATGGTGACGGCAGGTGCAAACGGTAACTGGCTGCAGGTTCGTCAGATCGCCGGTATGCGCGGCATCGTGGCAAACCCGAAGGGTGAGAAGATCGCCCGACCGATCATTCACTCGTACCGCGAGGGTCTGACCGTGCTCGAGTACTTCTCGTCGACCCACGGTGCTCGTAAGGGCCTTGCCGACACCGCGCTCAAGACCGCCGACTCGGGGTACCTCACGCGTCGTCTCGTCGACGTGTCGCAGGACGTCATCATTCGTGAAGACGACTGCGGTACCCACAAGGGCATCGTGCTGCCGATCGCGCAGACCGACAAGGACGGCAACGTCTCGCTCGCCGATAACGTCGAGAACTCGGTGTACGCACGTACGCTGGCGACCGACGTCACGAACGCCGCAGGCGACGTGCTCGCTCACGCGGGCGAGTCGGTTGGCGACGTGCTCATCGAGCGCCTGCTCGGTGAGGGAGTCCGCGAAGTGACGATCCGTTCGGTGCTCTCGTGCGAGTCGCAGGTCGGTGTCTGCGCCAAGTGCTACGGCCGTTCGATGGCGTCGAGCGAGCTCGCCGACCTCGGCGAGGCCGTCGGTATTATCGCGGCCCAGTCGATCGGTGAGCCCGGCACGCAGCTGACCATGCGTACCTTCCACACCGGTGGTATCGCCGGTGCGGCCGACATCACGCAGGGTCTTCCGCGTGTTCAGGAGCTCTTCGAGGCTCGTACCCCGAAGGGTGCGGCGCCGCTCGCGAAGGTGGCCGGTACGGTCACGTTCCAGGACACCGAGCGCCAGCGCAAGATCGTGCTCGAGCCCGACAACAAGGACGACGAGACGCTCACCTACCCGGTGTCGCGCTTCTCGGAGTTCCTCGTCGAGGACGGCGACCACGTCGAGCCCGGCCAGCAGCTCGTTGAGGGTCCGCTCGACCCGAAGGACGTGCTCGAAGTGCTCGGCACCACTGCGGTGCAGAAGTACCTCGTCGGTGGCGTGCAGGACGTCTACAACTCGCAGGGTGTGCCGATCCACGACAAGCACATTGAGGTCATCGTGCGCCAGATGCTGCGCAAGGTCACCATCAATGACTCGGGTGAGACCGACATGCTTCCCGGTGAGCTCGTCGACCGCCAGCGCTTCCAGGCGACCAACCGCCAGGCGGTGACCGAGGGTCGCCGCCCCGCGTCGGGTCGCCCCGAGGTTATGGGTATCACCAAGGCGTCGCTCGCGACCGAGTCGTGGCTGTCGGCCGCGTCGTTCCAGGAGACCACCCGCGTGCTCACGCAGGCGGCGATGGAGCAGAAGACCGACCCGCTGCTCGGCCTTAAGGAGAACGTCATCATCGGTCGTCTCATCACCGCCGGTACCGGTATGCCCGAGTACTCGGAGCAGGTCGTTGAGCCCACCGAAGAAGCGCGCAACGAGCGCTACCCGTACGCCGAGGCCGACGCGCTCGANCTTCAGCAACGACCTCTCGTTCGCTGACTTCGACTCGTTCTCGGGTAACGACGACTTCGGCAACATCGACTTCAACTAGAAGTCGTCGCAACCGAACTCGCACTCCACGGGCGATGCCCCGAACCTCCAGGTTCGGGGCATCGCCCGTTTCCGCGTGCCGTAGCCGGGTTTCGGGCCCGCGCACCGTTACCCTGGCGGCATGAGTGACCAGTACCGACCGCAGCCGTACGACGATGGGCCCCGCACGACCGTCGACCCGCATCTGCTGCCACAGCGCCCCGCCTCGGCTGCTTCGCAGCCCGAGCAGGCGGATGGGCCGCAGGCGACGGACGCGCCGGTCGAGAACCCGACTCCAGCATCCGAGCCCGCCGCAGTGTCCGAGCCCGTCCCCGAGGTGCCGGCGGATGCGGGCGAGCAGCCGAGCAACGCGTTTGCCGTCGGCACCGATGGCGAGACCTCGCGCGAGACACCCGCCGAGGGCTTCGACGCGCCGGGCGCAGCGCCCGCGGGGGATGCACGCCTCAACGAGGCCGTAGCCCGCTCGCGTTCGATCCCGGTCGACGAAACTGGGGCGGGCGCAACGCTCGACGCCGAGCCTGACACGGCGGCGCGCGCCTACCACGCCGACGCGTACGGCACGGATGCGCCGGCGGCCGAGTCCGCCACGGACGCGAACGTCGCGCCGCTCGATATGCCCGTCGGTGCGGTCAACGACCGCACCGATGAACCCGATATCTACGCCGATGCCGACCCCGCGACGACGCAGCTCGACGACCCGGTAGCGGCGACGCCCACCGAGGCCCCGACGACCTCGCCGACGGAGGGGCTCATTGTTGAGCCCGACAAGCGTGGCAACCGCGGCTTCGCGTTCTTCACCGCGCTGCTCGCAATCGTCGTATTCGGCGCCCTCTATGCGGTCGCATTCGCGGCCGCCCGCATGATCTTCACGACCGGCGGCGACTTCGTCGGTGGCATCTTCGAGTTCATCGGCACGGCGCCGTTCTACGTGCCGGTAGCTCTGTTCGGCATCTTCCTCATCGTGTGGTCGCTCATTGCGAACCGCGCGGGCTGGTGGTCGTACATCGTCGCGAGCCTGATCGCGGCCGTGCTGACGGGCGGCGGCTACTACGTGGGCGTCGCCTTCCAGGACGTCGTGAATGGCCAGCCCTGGTCGAATGACACCTTCGAGACCGCTATTCGCTCGGCCGAGCACCTGCCCGGTGCGCTGCTCGCCTTCATCGCGGGTCGTGAGAGCGCGCTGTGGATCGGTGGCATCGCCGCCCTGCGCGGCCGCAGCGTGAAGAAGCGCAATGCCGCAGAGCGCGCCGAGTATGAGCGCAAGGTGGCCGAGGAGCGCGAGTACGAGGCCCAGCGAACGTCGATCACCTTTGACGAGGGACGCTAACTTCATGGCGCAGGTCGCCGCGACGTTCGAGGTACCGAACGGCTGGGAGAAGTTCGAGTGGGAAGGCACGCTCGGGGGAGTGCGCCACCTTGCCGTGAGCGGCGACTTCCGCCCGAACGTGCTCGTCACCCTCGACAAGTGGCCGGGTCAGGTCGGCGCGCAACAGGCCGACGAGATTCTCGGCGAGCAACTGGTGGCCGCAGGCGCCGAGGTTACCGAGCGCGAGACCTTTGCCGAGCCGCGTCCCGGCGTCGAGATCGCGACGCTACAGCGCGACGAAGCTGGCGCATCCGTGCGGGTGCGCTATCGCGTACAACTGCTCGAAGCCGGCGCTGATACGCTTGTGCTTACCGCGGTCGCAACCTACCTGCTTGAGCAGGCCGATGGCGTCGAAGGCGACGTCACGCGCATCCTCCGGAGTGTCGATCTGACGGCCTCCGCGACACGCGACGCTTGACCGCCACATTCTGTCTGGTTAGACTAGATCGGTACGCCGCCCTCTGGCGTGCCTCAAATTCATGCCGTCGCCGCGGTCACAGCGGTCGGTAGGAGTGTTTGCCCGGCGAAGTCCAGGCCGAACATGTATCCAGTCCAGCGTCGTCCATGCACGGCCGCGACGGGGTGAGGCGCGAGTTTCAGAGCAGCTGCCGCGTGCAGCAAGGCGAAAGCACAATCAATTCCAAGGAGATTAACCAGTGCCAACCATTCAGCAGTTGGTCCGCAAGGGCCGCAAGCCCAAGGTGACCTCGTCCAAGTCGCCGGCTCTGAAGGGCAACCCCCAGCAGCGTGGCGTATGCACCCGTGTGTACACCACCACCCCGAAGAAGCCGAACTCGGCACTGCGCAAGGTGGCCCGTGTGAAGCTTTCGAACGGCACCGAAGTTACCGCCTACATCCCCGGTGAGGGGCACAACCTGCAGGAGCACTCGATGGTGCTCGTGCGTGGCGGTCGTGTGAAGGACCTCCCGGGCGTGCGTTACCGCATCGTCCGCGGTGCCCTCGACACCCAGTCGGTCAAGGACCGCAAGCAGGCTCGTAGCCGCTACGGCGCGAAGAAGGAGAAGTAATGCCTCGTAAGGGTCCCGCGCCTAAGCGCCCCGTAGTGATCGACCCGGTGTACAGCTCGCCGGTCGTGACGCAGCTCATCAACAAGATCCTCCTCGACGGTAAGAAGTCGCAGGCCGAGCGCATCGTTTACGGTGCCCTCGAGAACGTCGCGAAGAAGTCCGACCAGGACGCCGTCGCGACCCTCAAGAAGGCCCTCGACAACGTTCGCCCGACCCTTGAGGTTCGTTCGCGCCGCGTCGGCGGTTCGACCTACCAGGTTCCGGTTGAGGTCAAGCCGCTTCGCGCGAACACCCTCGCGCTGCGCTGGCTCACCGGCTACGCCAAGGCTCGTCGCGAGAAGTCGATGACCGAGCGTCTCACCAACGAGATCCTCGACGCCTCGAACGGCCTCGGCGCCGCCGTGAAGCGTCGCGAAGACACGCACAAGATGGCCGAGTCGAACAAGGCCTTCGCCCACTACCGCTGGTAGTTCTTAGACCGGTCAACGTGGCGTGCTAAGCACTCATGTTGGCCGGTCTTGCTTCAGACGCGTTTACCGGCGCATCCTCGCTTTTTCAGTTCCAAACACAACGGGAGACATCCGTGGCACAGGCAGTGCAGACGAACCTCAGCAAGGTTCGAAATATCGGCATCATGGCGCACATCGATGCTGGTAAGACCACGACCACCGAGCGCATTCTTTTCTACACGGGTGTAAACCACAAGATCGGTGAGACCCACGATGGTGCCGCCACCATGGACTGGATGGCGCAGGAGCAGGAACGCGGTATCACCATTACCTCCGCGGCGACCACTTGCTCGTGGGGCGACACCCAGATCAACATCATCGACACCCCCGGTCACGTTGACTTCACCGTTGAGGTTGAGCGCTCGCTGCGCGTCCTCGACGGCGCCGTCGCCGTGTTCGACGGCAAGGAGGGTGTTGAGCCCCAGTCCGAGACCGTGTGGCGTCAGGCTGACAAGTACAACGTCCCCCGCATTTGCTTCGTCAACAAGATGGACAAGCTCGGCGCGGACTTCTACTACTCGATCGACACGATCAAGTCGCGCCTCGGCGTGAAGCCGCTCGTTCTGCAGCTCCCGATCGGTGTTGAGAACGACTTCATCGGTGTTGTCGACCTCATCAACATGCGCGCGCTCACCTGGCGCGGCGACGCCAAGGGCGTCGTGGCACAGGGCGCCGAGGCCGAGATCGAGGAGATCCCCGCCGACCTGCTCGAGCGCGCCGAAGAGTACCGCGCCGAGCTGCTCGAGGCCGTTGCTGAGTCGAGTGACGAGCTGCTCGAGAAGTACCTCGGTGGCGAAGAGATCTCGATCGAAGAGCTTCAGGCCGGCATCCGCCAGCTCACCATCGCGGGCGAGGCATTCCCCGTGCTTTGCGGTACCGCGTTCAAGAACCGCGGCATCCAGCCGATGCTCGACGCGGTCGTCTCGTACCTCCCCTCGCCCCTCGACGTGCCGCCGATGGTTGGCCACGACGTCAAGGACGAGGAGATCGAGATCATCCGCAAGCCTTCGACCGACGAGCCCTTCGCGGCGCTCGCGTTCAAGGTTGTTGCGCACCCGTTCTACGGTCGCCTCACCTACCTCCGCGTTTACTCGGGCCACGTCGAGGCCGGCACCCAGGTGCTCAACTCGACGAAGGGCAAGAAGGAGCGCATCGGCAAGCTCTTCCAGATGCACGCCAACAAGGAGAACCCCGTCGAGTCGGTTACCGCCGGTCACATCTACGCGGCCATCGGTCTGAAGGACACCACCACCGGTGACACCCTCTCGGCACTCGACGCGCCCGTGATCCTCGAGTCGATGAGCTTCCCGGAGCCCGTCATCTCGGTGGCCATCGAGCCGAACTCGAAGGCCGACCAGGAGAAGCTCGGCACCGCGATCCAGAAGCTAGCCGAAGAGGACCCGACGTTCCGCGTCGAGCTCAACCACGAGACAGGTCAGACGACCATCTCGGGCATGGGCGAGCTCCACCTCGATATCCTCGTCGACCGCATGAAGCGCGAGTTCAAGGTTGAGGCGAACATCGGTAAGCCGCAGGTTGCGTACCGCGAGACCCTCCGCCGCCCGGTCGAGAAGTACGACTACACCCACAAGAAGCAGACCGGTGGTTCCGGTCAGTTCGCGAAGGTGCAGATCAGCCTCGAGCCCATGGAGGTCGAGGGCGACAAGGTGTACGAGTTCGAGAACGCCGTGACCGGTGGTCGCGTGCCTCGCGAGTACATCCCCTCGGTTGACGCGGGTATCCAGGACGCGATGCGTGTTGGTATCCTCGCTGGCTACCCGATGGTCGGCGTGAAGGCGATTCTGGTTGATGGCGCGTACCACGACGTTGACTCGTCGGAAATGGCCTTCAAGATTGCTGGTTCGATGGCGTTCAAGGAGGCCGCTCCCAAGGCGAGCCCCGCGCTGCTCGAGCCGCTCATGAAGGTCGAAGTGCGTACGCCTGAGGAGTACATGGGTGACGTTATTGGTGACCTGAACTCCCGTCGCGGCCAGATCCAGTCGATGGAAGACGCCTCGGGCGTCAAGGTGGTGCGCGCGCTCGTGCCGCTGTCCGAGATGTTCGGGTACATCGGCGACCTGCGCAGCAAGACCTCTGGTCGCGCTGTGTACTCGATGGAGTTCGACTCCTACTCGGAGGTCCCGAAGGCTGTTGCCGACGAGATCATCCAGAAGAGCAAGGGCGAGTAGCCTCCCCGTAGCTCAGGCTTCGGTCAGGCGCCATGCGCTAGGCCGAGTAGCATTTATTCATCTGTCCAAGTTTTAAAGTTTCGATCCGCGCTGTATCGTGGAGCGATTCCAGTAACAGTCCTGAGGAGGACCCACAGTGGCCAAGGCCAAGTTTGAGCGGACCAAGCCGCACGTAAACATCGGAACGATCGGTCACGTCGACCACGGCAAGACGACGCTCTCCGCCGCGATCTCGAAGGTGCTTGCTGACAAGTACCCGTCGGAGACCAACGTGCAGCGCGACTTCGCCTCGATCGACTCGGCTCCGGAAGAGCGCCAGCGCGGCATCACGATCAACATCTCGCACATCGAGTACGAGACCCCGAAGCGTCACTACGCCCACGTTGACGCCCCGGGTCACGCTGACTACGTGAAGAACATGATCACCGGTGCTGCCCAGATGGACGGCGCGATCCTCGTTGTCGCCGCCACCGACGGCCCGATGGCGCAGACCCGCGAGCACGTGCTGCTCGCCAAGCAGGTTGGCGTTCCCTACCTGGTTGCTGCTCTCAACAAGTCGGACATGGTTGACGACGAAGAGATCCTGGAGCTCGTTGAGCTCGAGGTCCGCGAGCTCCTCGCTTCGCAGGGCTTCGACGAAGACGCTCCTGTCGTTCGCGTCTCGGCGCTCAAGGCGCTCGAGGGCGACGAGAAGTGGGTCCAGTCGGTCCTCGACCTCATGGAGGCTGTCGACGAGAGCGTTCCGGACCCGGAGCGTGACCGCGAGAAGCCCTTCCTCATGCCGATTGAGGACGTCTTCACCATCACCGGTCGTGGCACCGTTGTGACCGGCCGCGCCGAGCGCGGTACCCTCGCGATCAACTCGGAAGTTGAGATCGTTGGTATCCGCCCGACCCAGAAGACCACCGTTACCGGTATCGAGATGTTCCACAAGCAGCTCGATGAGGCATGGGCCGGTGAGAACTGTGGTCTCCTGCTCCGTGGTCTCAAGCGCGAAGACGTCGAGCGTGGCCAGGTTGTGGTCAAGCCCGGTAGCGTCACCCCGCACACCAACTTCGAGGGCACTGCCTACATCCTCTCGAAGGAAGAGGGCGGCCGTCACAACCCGTTCTACTCGAACTACCGCCCGCAGTTCTACTTCCGTACCACGGACGTGACCGGCGTCATCACCCTGCCCGAGGGCAAGGAAATGGTTATGCCTGGTGACACCGTCGACATGTCGGTCGAGCTCATCCAGCCGATCGCTATGGAAGAGGGCCTCGGCTTCGCCATCCGTGAGGGTGGCCGCACCGTTGGTGCCGGTACCGTCACCTCGATCACCAAGTAGTCTCTGACTCCGCTCAGCGGGCCGGACGCGCAAGCGTCCGGCCCGCTGTCGTTTTCCAGGATGATTTCTTGTGGACAACCCCGGGTGCTGTGGCGTTTGCTGGCAAGCTGATTTGGCGGGAACTTTTTGGCGCCGTGACGACTCAAAGATCATGGCGCGCCTGCGTGACCGAAGGCCGCACCGAACGATGAGCGAAGGGCGAGGCATGTCGAATCAGCAACCACCGACCGACCCGAATCAGAACCAGTGGGGAGGCGTGCCGCCCGAGGACGAGCGGCCGCAGGGCTGGCAGCAGGGCGACTGGCCGCAGCAGAACAACTGGCAGCAGCAGGGTGGCTACGGCCAGCAGCATTACGGGCAGGGTGGCCGGCAGGTCTACGCGCAGGATGCGCAGGGCGGCTACGGTCAGCAGGGCCAG
>NZ_JACXJG010000010.1:24217-24293 GCF_014904065.1 Gulosibacter sediminis
TATGGCTATGGCCAGGATGCGCAGAACGGCCCGCAGGCGTATGGCCAGAACCAGTACGGCCAGAACCAGTACGGCC
>NZ_JACXJG010000010.1:24392-24503 GCF_014904065.1 Gulosibacter sediminis
AACAGCAATACGGCCGGAACGACTACGGCCAAGCGGGGGGCCAGGGCTACGGCCAGCAGAACGAGAAGTACTACGCGACGAACGGTGACCACGGCCAGAACCAGTACGGCC
>NZ_JACXJG010000010.1:24555-53341 GCF_014904065.1 Gulosibacter sediminis
CGGCCGCGTACGGCTACCAGCCGGCGCAGGGGTACGCCGGCGGCGACGCGAACGCGGGCAACCTGTGGCAGCAGCAGGCCGAGCAGCCGAAGCGCAAGCGCCGCTGGCTGCTCCCCGTTGCCGCCGTCGCCGCNGTGGCAGTCATCGGCGGCGCGATCTGGGGCGGCATCGCGCTGTTTTCGGGCGGGGGCCGCGGTGCGGCCTCGGCCGAAGAGGCCGTCGACACGCTCATCTCCGAGGGCGGCGAGCTCGACTACCTCGGCGCCATGGCGATGGTGGCCCCGAGCGAGGCCGACGTGTTCGGCACCGCCGCGCAGCGCCTCCTCGAGAGCGACTTCGGCGACACGGGCGACGGCGTCAGCCTCAGCGACGCGCTCGACGACCTTGGCAACGCGACGACGACCACGACCGAGGGCCTCGAGTACGAGACGGAGGAGCTCACTGAGGGCGTCGAGCGCGTCACCATCACTTCGGGTACGGTCACGATCGACGGCGACACCGAAGCCATCGCGGCAGCGATGGAGAGCGTGATCCGCTCGCTCGCCTACGAGGGTGGGCTGCTCCAGGGCATGAGCGAGGGCGACGCGATCGACTACGCCGAAGAAGCGGTGAACGAGGCCACCGCCGACTTCAACTTCGACGAGGAGTACCCGCAGACGGTCGACTTCGCCGAGCAGGACACCAACTCGCTGATCTCGACCTACGAGGACGGCAAGTGGTACGTGAGCATGGCGCTCACCACGGTCGACTACGCCCTCGCGGGCACGAGCGGCGAGCAGGTCTCGAGCATCGACGAGGTCGCTGGCAACGGCGCGGACTCGCCGGAGGAGGCCGGGCTCCAGGCACTCGACGCGGTGTTCTCGCTGACATCGGGCGGCGACGCTCAGCCCGCCATCGAGCTGCTGAGCCGCCCCGAGCGCCTCGTCATGTCGATGCTCTACCAGGGCTTCGGCTCGGGTGGCTCCGGCTACGCGAGCCCGTCGGAGTTCTCGGTCTCGGGTGGCTTCGAGTCGTTCGAGGTGAACGGTGTGACGATGATCCGCCCCGACGGCCTCGTCGTCGAGGACTCCTACTCGTCGGTGACGTTCAACGGCCTCTGCGTCGAGCAGCAGAACTCGTACGGCACCGGTGGGGGAGAACAGTGCCTCTCCGACTACGCACCGGCGGAGGCGCTCGGCCTCACCGACCTCGGCATCGCCGTGGTGGAGGAGGACAGCGGCTGGGTCGTGAGCCTCTACAAGACCGCCGAGGTCTGGCTCGACACCGCGGTGGAGCACTACCTCGAGCTCCGCGACGAGGGCCGACTCGACGAACTCCAGATCTAGTCAGCCACGCACGGAACGCGCCGCCTCGCACCCGCGAGGCGGCGCGTCGTCGTTGCCGTGATCCCTGCAGAATCAATGCACCCGCCACATTGATCGTCGTCCAATCTACATATTTCGTCATCGGGATTTGTGTGAGAGTGCACAAGATCGGCAAATTGTAGTTTTCCGTTGCGACTCAGTGATCTCACACCTTAAGCNGGGCCCAACTTCTGGCCGATGCGGAATCGTTCGCGAGTCGTAACGAGTTCGTGATGGCAGCCCGAGCAGGGAAAGCGACACCGTAAGTCGCGTTCTTTCTATGGAGGAGAGCCGGGTATGTCCGTATCGTTTCGCCGGTGGTTGAGGCCCCTCATGGCCTCGACGGCCGTGGTGCTCGCCTCGGCCCTGGTTGTTCCGTCGAGTGCGTTCGCCGCCACGGAAGGCGCGACCCCCACGCCGACACCGACCGCGAGCGAGCCGGCGGAGACGCAGGACTCCGTCGACTCGACCACCGAGCCGAACACGACTCCCGACTCCACGACGGCGCCGGAAACCACGGCTCCCACCGAGTCCGAGTCGACCTCCCCGGAGCCGCAGAACAAGACCAACGTCGTGGCAGTGGGCCCGGATGGCGGAACGGCGCCCTACGTGTATTGGGACGTGCGAGACACGGACGGGAACCTCGTCCCCGGCGCGACATTCCGATTCCAGTATCGAACCGGTGGCAGCTGGACGACAGGCACGAGCGCTGACCCGATCGCGGATTGTGCCGCTTCCTCCTGCGCCGCCACCTCCCTCGACCGCGACACCGACGGTGGCGAGTGGCTGCTCACGCACCGCGGTTACGCTGCGGAAACAAACAACACCAACCGTTTGTCCGACGGAAGCAACTACCGGGTGCAGCAGGTGAGCCCCCCNGGTGGTATCCGGTGACAATACTCAGACCATTGGTGCGGCCAATTGGAATTACGGAACCTGGAACGACCAAAACGGCAACCTCACGCACAACTTCGGAACGTTCACCGTCCGAAAGATTGTGACCACAGCAGTGTGCGAGCCGGGCTATGTCTACGGCGTCAGCGCTGCCGGTCAGCTGCAGCAGGTCGCGCCTAACGGCACCGTTACCAATGTCGGTACCTCCGCGGGCACCACAAACTTCAACGGTCTCGGCATGAGCCTGGGCGGAGAACGGATCTACGGGCTGCAGCGGGATGGCTCGGGCACTGCTCAGAACGGCACCGTTTGGGTCTACGACACCGCATCGGGCGTCTGGACGAGCACTGGCAGCAGCACCTCGTCACTCGGCAATAACTACAACACCAGTACGAACCTTGTCGGTGGTGCAGTGAACCTCCTCAACGGTCTCTACTATTTCGGCGGCTTCATGAGTAACGGCAATTTCAGGATTTTCGAGTACGACCCGTCGAAGCCTGCGAACAGTCGCATCTCCCTCAAGGGCACCGTGGTAACCGCGGCGACTACCAACGCGAATGGTGACTTCGCCTTCGACGCCGCTGGCAACCTCTTCGTCGTCCACGGCTCCGGCACCACCAGCACGGTGTATAGCGTGACCAGCGCCACCTTCTTGGCGGCCACCGGCGGCAACATGCAGAGCTCCTCGAGCAATGGCTTTACGACCATGCGCAACGTCAACGGCATCGCGTTCGACTCGGCCGGCAAGGGCTACCTCGCGTCCGACACGGAAATTCGCTCGTACAACATGCCTGACTGGACCGGCGGCTCGACCGTCACCAGCAGCAACTACAGCGGAACCGACCTTGCGTCCTGCTCGTCACCGCCGACGATCACGATCGAGAAGGTCGTCGAAGGCGGGCGTGTGAATGCGACTGACCAGTTCACGCTCACGCTGAACCAGGGGTCGACCCAGATCGCGAACGCGACAACCACGGGCAACGCGAGCGGCGTCCAGGCGCAGCGCATTGGGCCGCTGCCGACGGTGCGCAACATCCCGTTGACCTTCGCGGAGACCGCGGCGGGTGGCGCCAATCTCGCCAACTACGCGACTTCGTACCGATGCCTGCTGGATGGTGTGCAGTTCGCCGAGGGCAATGCGACCTCGGGATCGGTGACGATCCCAAGTGGTGGCCAGGAGGTCATTTGTCAGATCTTCAACTCGCCGCTGATCGCGAACGTGACGATCCACAAGGACGTCGTGGACGCCAACGGTGAGAACTCCGTGGCGAAGTCGGGTTGGACCGTCGGCGCAACTGCCGCGGCAACGACCGGCTCGGTCACCGCGCAGCCGACGGCGACGACTCAGCAGACCAATGATTCCGGTAACGCCTCCTGGAGCTACCGCTTCGGGGGCAAGAACCACGTGGCGACGGTCTCGGTGAGCGAGCAGATGCAAAGCAACTACGCGTTCGTCTCGGGCGTCTGCCTGGTGACCCACCTGGATGGCACCACGCGCGAAGTCGCACTCGCCAGCGCGAGCAGCCAGGGGCTGACCGGCATTGTGCCCGGCGACAAGGTCGAGTGCACCTACGTGAACCAGCTGCTCGTCACCAACCTGACGCTGACCAAGGACTTCGACATCAACTACGGCGCTCCCGCCAACGCTGGTGACTGGACCCTGACCGCCGCACCCGCGACGGGCTCGACCCTCCAGTTCGAGAGCGGGCAGACGCAGACAGTCACGGCCGGCAACTACACCCTCGGCGAGTTCTTGAAGGGCTCAGCCGCGGGCACCGAGACTGGCTACGACTGGACGTCGACGACCTGCAAGGTCACCGACCGTCACGGTGCGACGTCGAATCTTGCGATTAGCAGCAGCAACGGCATCACGATCGCTGCTGGTGACCGGGTCGAGTGCACGCTCACGAACGCGGACAAGCCGGGCTCGGTGACGTGGCAGAAGAGCGATGGTCAGGGCCTTGCGCTGGATGGCTCCGAGTGGAGCATCACCGGGCCGAACGGCGCCATCGCGGTGATCGACTGCACCACCGGTGACTGCGCCGCCGCGGCGGACAAGAACCCGACTGCCGGACAGTTCCTCGTGCAGGAGCTCGCGTGGGGCGACTACACCCTCGTTGAAACGAAGGCGCCTCCCGGGTTCCAGCTTGACGAGACCGTCCACGAGTTCACCATCTCGGGCAGCGCGCTGAACGCGTCGTTCGACGAGAACATGGTCAACGAACAGGTGCCCATGGGCGAGCTGCCGCTGACCGGTGTGTTCTCGGGCGCCGGGCCCTGGCTCTTCGGCGGCGCGGGCGNTGCTCGCACTGCTCGGCACCGCGTGGCTCCTCATGCGTCGTCGCGACGACTCGAGCGACACGCTCCTCGAAACCTAAAAACTTCCTTCTACCCCCGCTCCACCACGATTTACACCTCGTAATACCGGCGCTTCGTGCCGAACTCACACACTGAAAGGGACCCAAAATGGGTGTTAAGACACAAGCGCTAGGCAAGCGAATCCTCGCTGGCCTCGGCATGCTTGCCCTCGCGACCGCCGGCATCATCGGTGGCGCGGGCGCAGCGAACGCCNGCCGAGGGCAACATTGACTTCGGCGCCGAAGGCTCGATTACCGTCCACAAGTACTCGCAGCCGACGACCCCGAGCACCGAACCGGCGACGGGCCTCGAGCAGGACGTGCCCGCGGGCGCTCAGCTCATCAACGGCGTCGCGTTCCAGGTCTACAACTCGGGCATCGACCTCGAAAACTACACGCAGGCACAGTGGGACGCGATCGACACGCTGACGGCGCCGGCGACCCCGACCGGCACCCTGGCCGGCACCGGTGTGACCGACAACGGCGAGTACACCTTCGGTGAGCTGCCGGTCGGCGTCTACTACGTCTACGAGACCGACGTCACGAACGCGACCTTCGCCGACGGCACCCCCGCGAACATCGCGACCACGGCCGCCCCGTGGGTCGTCGTGGTCCCGACCGCGATCACCGACAACGACGTGACCAACTGGGTCTACGACATCCACGTCTACCCGAAGAACACGACCACGACCGCTCCGGTCAAGGCCGTGGACGACTCGGCCGCCGTCGCCCTCGGCGACACCGTGACCTGGCCGGTCACCGTCAACGTGCCGCAGATCAACACTGCCCAGGGCGACGCCTTCACCTCGATCGTCCTCACGGATGACCTCGACTCGCGTCTCGACTTCGTGTCGATCAGCAACGTGCAGTACAAGGGTGCCGCGTTCGACGCGAGCTACTACACCGTCGCCCCGGCAGCGGCCACCGCGAACGGCCCCGTCGTTACCCTGACCATCACCCCGGCTGGTCTCACCTACCTCACGGGCAACTCGAACGGTCAGCTGACCTTCGACATCGTGACCACGGTCAACAGCATCGACGGCATCGGCGACGAGGAAGCCGGCTTTATCACGAACATCATCAACCAGAACATCAACGGCACTGACGTTGACAGCAACGAGGTTGAGACCCTGTGGGGCGCCGTGCGCATCGTGAAGCAGGACGCCACCAACGACGACCTCCTCGACGGCGCCGTGTTCTCGGTGTACGCGACCGAGGCTGACGCCGCTGCGCGCACCAACCCGATCCAGGTTGGCGCCACCGACCAGACGACCTTTGAGACGGTGGACGGCGTTGTGACCATCCCCGGCCTCAAGGCCACCGCCGAGGGTACCTCGTACTGGATCGTTGAGATCGAAGCCCCCGCCGGTTACGTCCTCGACCAGACCCCCCGCGAGGTGACCGTGACGCCGGGCTCGACCACGGACGCGTTCGAGATCGCCGTCGACAACACCAAGCAGGACTTCCCTGGGCTGCCGATCACCGGTGCGAACGGCGCCCTGCTGTTCGGCCTCGGCGGCGCCGCGGTCCTCGCGATTGGCCTCGGCCTCGCGCTCCGCGCACGCCGCAACCACACCTCGGCGTAGGTGACGTTGGGCCCCGCCGAGACATGTCTCNTGACCCCCAAACACACCGCGAGGCGGAACGCATCCACGATGCGCTCCGCCTCGCGTACTTTTGAACGACGCAGATTGCCCGACAAGCAGGACGGTGCCATGGCCCAGCGTGACCGAACGCGGAACTCTCGAACCCGAGCGGCGAGCGCACCGCGCATCCGTTCGTTCGGGCGGATGCTCGGGGCGGGCACCGCCGCGCTCCTCGCGGGCATCGCGTGGCTCGCGTTCTCGGCGACCCAGGCGGCGAGCGCCGAGACCGAGGTGCCGCTCGAGCCGATCAGCGGCTCGCCGGGCATCCCGGCCATGGTGTTCTACGGGCTCGGCGCGCTGCTCGTCGTCGGTGCGATCATCCTCTACCTCCTGCGGCGGCGTCGATGAGCACGACCACGGAACAGCCCACCCAGCCCGCGTCCGACGGCGACGCCGTCGAGCTGCAGCAGCTGCGCACCTACCACTCGAAGCGCATCACGAGCACCTGGCGCTCGCGGCTCGTGCTCGCGATCGTGATGCTGCTCGGTGTCGGGCTCATCACGTATCCGTTCATGGCCGGCTGGTTCTCGCAGGCGAACCAGAGCCTCCTCGGCGACTCGTACCAGTCAGAGGTGCACGACTTCACGGCCGCGGACCGCGCCGCGGCGCTGCAGGCCGCCCGCGAGTACAACGCCACCCTGAACTCGGGTGCCGCGTTCGACCCGTTTACGATGCGCATCGGCGATGAACAGTCGGAGCAGTACAAGGAGTACCTCCGCCAGCTCGAGGGCATCCCGACCGGCGTCATGGCGCGCATCCGCATCCCCTCGATCGGCGTGAACCTGCCCATCTACCACGGCACGAGCGAAGCGACCCTGCTGCAGGGCGTCGGCCACCTCTTTGGCACCTCGCTGCCGGTCGGTGGCGAAGGCACGCACTCGGTGCTCACGGGCCACTCGGGCCTCGCCGACGCGGTGCTCTTCACGAACCTCTCGCGCATGGAGCCGGGCGACCGCATCTACATCGACGTCTACGGCGAAACGCTCGCGTACGAGATGTACGACAGCGACACCGTGATCCCGACCGATACCGAGTCGCTGCGGATGCAGCCGGGGGAGGACCTCCTCACGCTCGTGACCTGCACGCCGATCGGCATCAACAGCCATCGCCTGCTCATCCATGCGGCGCGCGTGCCGCTCGACACCACGCCCGAGCTCGCCGAGGAGTCGGTCGACTCGCCCGAGGTGCCGGGATTCCCGTGGTGGATCGTCTGGTCGGCCGCGTCGGTGCTGCTCGCGGGCGCGTACGTCGCGTTCGGCGGCTCTTCGCAGGGGCGGCACGCCGCGCAGCCCGCGCCGCGGGAGGGGAAGGAAACCGACGACGCCTAGTTGAGCGCGGGGGTGTCCTCTGGGATCACGCCGCCGGCGTAGAGGTCGGATGCGAGGTCGCGGTACGCGCGTAGGGCCACCCGCTGCGTGGTCGGGCCGTAGGAGATGCGCGCGACGCCGAGCGCCTCGTACTCCGCGGCCGGCAGCGCGCCGGGCAGGCCGATCACGCTGAGCTTGCCGCGGCCGAGCCCGTCGACGAGTGTCTCGGTGGACGCGCGGTCGAGCACGCCGGGCACGAAGACGAGGGAGGCACCCGCGTCGAGGAACGCGCGGCCGCGAGCAATCGCATCCTGCAGGCTCTCTTCGAGCGGGCGCTCGCCACCCCGCACGAGAGCGTCGGTGCGGGCGTTGAGCTGGAACGCGACGCCCTCCGCCTCGGCGGCCGCGACGATGGCCTCGACGTTCGCGACGGCCTCGTCGAACGGCACGAGGCGATCCTCGACGTTCGCACCGACGGCGCCGACGCCGATCGCCCGGCGGACGGTCTCGCCGGGGTCGCCGAAGCCGGCATCGAGGTCGGCGGTGACGGGGAGGTCGGTCGCGGTCACGATGCGCTCGATCGCGGCGAGCGCGAGGTCGAGGGGGAGCTCACCGTCGGCGAAGCCGTGGGCCGCGGCGATGGAGTGGCCGGCGGTCGCGATCGCCTTGGTCTCGGGAAGGTCGGCCACGACCTTGGTCGTGATCGCGTCCCACACGTTGACGACGCGGAGGATGGTGTCGGCTTCGTGGAGCTGCTTGAGGGTGAGGGCCTTGTCTTGGATGCTCATGGCGCCGACCGTACGCGCGGCGCATGCGCGTTCGCTCCGAAGTACTCCCTTCATATGGGGGGCTAGCTCTTGTGGCTGGGGAGGAGCCAGCCAGCGGTGCGTGAAGCCACCAGAGCGCGATCGCGATGAGGAACGGGAGCGCGACCGCGAAGAAGGAGAGCAGGCCGAGGACGATTGCTGCCACGGAGCTCAGCGCGATGAGCCCGACGCCGATGATGGCGACCCAGCTCGTGAGCGACTTGCGCGCGAACGTCCACAGCGCGTGGCGGGTGTGCGGCTCCCGCGCCTGCCGAAGGAAAGGTAGACGGCGAGGGCGACGCCGACGAGGCCGAGCAGGCCCGCGACGCGAATCGTGACGTGCAGGACCGGCGGCGTTTCCGTGTCCACGAAGTCGCCGCGTCGGGGCTGCCGAGCACCGTGGTCGGCAGCACGAACGCGACCATCGGCACGAGAAACGTGACGAGCAGCAGCAGGGTGATAGCGCGATAGACGAGCAGGTAGAGCGCGATGCTCGCGAACACCCTCGGGTAGCGGTCGGTGGGGGATGCGCGGAGCACCGACAGCGCGGTCGCGAGCCCCTGCGCGTGCCGGCCCGCGATCGACTGCACCCGCAGGTAGCGCTGCTGGAGCTGCACATCGGTCGGGTCGACGGCGAGCGCCGTGGCCGCGGTCTCGAGCGCCAATTCCTTCTGGACGTTCGCGGCCTGGTGGTAGGCGAGGGGCATGGTCGCCTCCGCCCACGCCGCCGGGTCGCCGCCCGTGAGCTGCACCGCGATCTGCCCCTCGCCGAGGGCCTCCTGCTGGCGCCCGACGTCGGTGAGTGTCGCGGCGAGGCTCGCGTGGTAGCCCCAGTGCTCGGGGTCGAGGCGGACGGCGTTCGCGGCAGCGGCCAGCGCATCCTGCCGCCGCCCCGGCAGGTGGCGCACGGCGTTGCTGACGATCTGCCACGCGGGCGCGGCCACCGCGGGGTCGTGCGTCGCGATGCCCGCGTGCCGCTCGGCTGCCTCGTAGTGCTCGAGGCCGAGCTCGGCGCGGGCCATGACGGCGTGGAGCCGGGCCGAGGTCGGGTCCTGCGCGAGCTCCGCGCTCGCGAGTTCGCGCGCTCGGTCGTACCGCCCGGCGTCGAGGTACCCGATAATGTGGGCGAACCCCTGCTGCACGGCCGTATCGACGACGTAGCTCAGGTCGGCGCCCGAGAACTCGCGGGTACGCCGCACGATCTCGCCGATGTCGACCTGCGCGGCCGGCTTGTTGCGGAGGCTGCCCGCGACGATGGCGCCGCGGGCGACGTCGTCGGGCGGCAGCACGAGCACGGTGCGGTCGAAGCGGCCGGAGCGGCGCAGCGCGGGGTCGATGTCCCACGGCCGGTTTGTCGCCGCGAGCACGTAGATGCCGTCACTCGACGCGGCCACGCCGTCGAGCTCGACGAGCAGCTGGCTCGCCATCATGCGCAGCGACTTCGAGCTCGCGTTGCCCGATGTGCGCCGCCCGCCGATCGCGTCGAACTCGTCGAAGAAGATGACGCAGGGACGCGCGGCGCGGGCCTGCTCGAACACCGCGTGGATCGCCTTCTCGGTCTCGCCCCAGTGCGCGCCCATGATGTCGGCAAGGGTGACGTGCACGAAGTTGGCCTGCAGCTCGCCGGCGATTGCCCGGGCGATGAACGTCTTGCCGCATCCGGGCGGGCCATACGTGAACAGGCTGCCGCGCGCGACCTGGCCGTACATCTGCGCGAGCTCGGGGTTGCGCATCGGCCCGAGGAACGTCGACTCGAGGTGGGCCTTCACCTCGTGCATGCCCGCGACGTCGTCGAGGCGCACCCGCGGGCGCTCGACCTCGAACATCGGCTTCGCCTCGCCCTGCGGCTCGACCGGCGCAAGGATGGGGTCGGGATGCCGCTGCTGCGGCGGTTCGTTCGGTGGCAAAAACTGGGGCGGGGTGCAAGCGCTGCTCGGCTGCGCGTCGACGCCCTGCTGCCATGCGCTCGCGCCGGTCTGCCCGGTCTTCTCGGCGCGCAGCTTCGCGGCCGNGCGCGGGCCCGGAGCACCGCGATCGTCTGCGGGTTCGCGCCGTGCTGGGCCAGCGCATCCAGTTCGGGGCTGACCGCCTGCGGGTCGTGCTCGAGGAGGAGCTCGACGAGGTCGGCGCGCAGGCCGACATTGGTCGGATCGGCGCTCACCGCATCCCGTATTATTTGGACGAACTCGTTCCCCGTCGAATCGCTCACACTAGGGGAGTGTGGGCGGCGGAACTCCGCGGTAATGGTGCCGCGCATGGGGTTCACAAAAATCCGACACGCCCGGGTTGCATGAACACAAAACTGCGGGCTAAACTGATGCAGTTCAACATTCCCGTTGTGCCGTGGCATCTTTGTGCCCGGCCTGCAGCAGGATCACTGCCGAACACGTGACTCGCCGCCCGACTCTTTCGGAGGCAGGCAAGTCCGGCGGCAGGAGAGCACGGCCCGGGCGCATATCCGCGTGCCGTACATCAGCCTGAGCGAAGCGCTCCGGGCAGGTGAACTTGACAGATAAACAGTGGTGCACTTTTCAGCTGGTCACAGCCGAGATTGCATGTGAGGCCAAACCGGCCCGAACGAATTAGGAGTAGGACATGGCGGGACAGAAGATCCGCATCCGACTGAAGTCGTATGACCACGAGGTCATCGACAGCTCCGCGCGCAAGATCGTCGACACGGTTACTCGCGCTGGTGCCTCCGTCATTGGGCCCGTCCCGCTTCCGACGGAAAAGAGCGTGGTGACGGTTATCCGTTCGCCCCACAAGTACAAGGACAGCCGCGAGCAGTTCGAGAAGCGCACCCACAAGCGCCTGATCGACATTGTCGACCCCACCCCGAAGGCTGTCGACTCGCTCATGCGCCTCGACCTTCCGGCCGATGTCAACATCGAGATCAAGCTCTAGAGGGATTCATGTCTATCGCTACTAAGACCTACAAGGGGCTGCTCGGCACCAAGCTGGGCATGACCCAGCAGTGGGACGCAGAGAACCGTCTCGTCCCCCTCACCGTGATTCAGGTGAGCCCCAACGTCGTGACCCAGATCATGACGCAGGAGAAGAACGGCTACGACGCCATTCAGATCGCCGCGGGCGCTATCGAACTCCGCAAAGTTTCGCAGCCCCTCGCTGGCCACTTCAAGGCCGCCGGCGTGACCCCGCGTCGCCACGTAACTGAAATCCGCACCGCTGACGCCGCAGACTACGCGCTCGGCCAGGAACTGAACGTCGAGCTTTTCGAAGCCGGCCAGCTCGTCGACGTCGTTGGTACGTCGAAGGGTAAGGGTTTCGCCGGTGTTATGAAGCGCCACAACTTCAAGGGCGTTAGCGCATCGCACGGTGCGCACAAGAACCACCGCAAGCCCGGCTCGATCGGTGCTTCGGCCACCCCGAGCCGTGTCTTCAAGGGCACGCGCATGGCTGGCCGCATGGGTCACGACCGCGTGACCGTCCAGAACCTCACCCTCCACGGCATCGACGTGGAACGGGGTCTGCTGCTGGTCAAGGGTGCCGTTCCCGGCGCCAAGGGCCGCCTTGTTTTCGTCCGCAACGCAGTGAAGGGGGCCTAGCCAAATGGCTGCCAACACCATTGATGTCCTCGACGCAACCGGCAAGAAGTCGGGCACCGTTGAGCTCCCCGCTGAGCTCTTCGACGTCGAGCTGAACGTCCCCCTCGTGCACCAGGTGGTCGTGGCCCAGCAGGCCGCCGCCCGCCAGGGTACGCACAAGACCAAGAACCGCGGCGAGCGCTCGGGCGCCGGCCGTAAGCCGTTCAAGCAGAAGGGCACGGGTAACGCCCGTCAGGGTTCGATCCGCATGCCGCAGCACCGCGGCGGTGGCATCGTCCACGGCCCGACCCCGCGTGACTACTCGCAGCGCACCCCCAAGAAGATGGTTGCCGCAGCCCTGCTGCAGTCGCTGTCGGACCGCGCTCGTGGTGGCCGCGTGCACGTGTTCACCGAACTCGTGACCGGCGAGGCACCCTCGACCAAGGCCGCGATCTCGGCATTCCGTACCGCTGCCGAAGGCCGCAACGTGCTCGTCATCGTTGAGCACGACGACCTCGTCACCCGCCGTTCGGTGCGCAACATCGAGCACGCCCACGTGCTCTCGGCGGACCAGCTGAACGCATACGACGTGCTCGTTGCCGATGACGTGGTCTTCCTCAAGAGCGCGTTCGACGGCTTCGTCGCCGCGAAGACCAACAAGGAGCTGCAGGCATGAGCGACATCTACAAGGACCCGCGCGATGTCATCATCCGCCCGGTGATCTCGGAGAAGAGCTACGGCCTCATCGACCAGGGCAAGTACACCTTCGAGGTGGCACCCGACGCGAACAAGACCGAGATCAAGATCGCGATCGAGCGCATCTTCGACGTGCAGGTTGACCGCATCAACACCCTTAACCGTCAGGGCAAGACTCGCCGGACTCGTTTCGGCATGGGCAAGCGCAAGGACACCAAGCGCGCCATCGTGACCCTGAAGTCCGGCACTATCGACATCTTCTCGAACGTCGGCTAACCGGAGGACTGAGTAAAAATGGCGATTCGTAAATTCAAGCCCACGACTCCCGGTCGTCGTGCTGGTTCGGTCTCGGAGTTCACCGAGATCACCCGCTCGACCCCCGAGAAGTCGCTGCTGCGCCCGCTGCCCAAGACTGGTGGTCGTAACAACCAGGGTCGCATCACGACCCGTCACATCGGTGGTGGCCACAAGCGCCAGTACCGCGTGATCGACTTCCGTCGTAACGACAAGGACGGCGTGAACGCCAAGGTCGCTCACATTGAGTACGACCCGAACCGTACCGCTCGCATCGCGCTCCTGCACTACTTCGACGGCACCAAGCGATACATCATCGCGCCGAACAAGCTCAAGCAGGGCGACATCATCGAGTCGGGCGCCAGCGCCGACATCAAGCCCGGCAACAACTTGCCGCTGCGCAACATCCCGACCGGTACCGTCGTGCACGCCGTTGAGCTGCGCCCCGGTGGCGGCGCGAAGCTCGGCCGTTCGGCCGGCGCCTCGGTCCGCCTCGTCGCAAAGGACGGCCCTTACGCCCAGCTGCGCCTGCCCTCGGGTGAGGTTCGCAACGTGGATGCACGCTGCCGCGCGACCGTCGGCGAGGTTGGTAACGCTGAGCAGTCGAACATCGACCTCGGTAAGGCCGGCCGTAAGCGCTGGAAGGGCGTTCGCCCGACCGTGCGTGGTGTCGTCATGAACCCGATCGACCACCCGCACGGTGGTGGCGAGGGTCGTACCTCGGGTGGTCGTCACCCGGTGAGCCCGTGGGGTAAGCCTGAGGGCCGCACCCGCAAGCCCAACAAGGACTCGGACAAGCTCATTGTCCGCCGTCGCCCGACTGGCAAGAAGCGCAAGTAGTAGGAGTTCAAGAAGATGCCTCGCAGTCTGAAGAAGGGCCCCTTCGTTGACGAGCACCTGCTGCAGAAGGTGCTGAAGCAGAACGAAGCCGGTTCGAAGAATGTCATCAAGACCTGGTCGCGCCGATCGATGATTGTGCCCGACATGCTCGGCCACACGATCGCCGTGCACGACGGTCGCAAGCACATCCCGGTATTCGTTACCGAGACGATGGTTGGCCACAAGCTCGGTGAGTTCGCACCGACCCGCACCTTCCGCGGTCACGTGAAGGACGACAAGAAGGGTCGCCGCCGCTAAGCGGGGGCGTGAAGGAGGAAATTATGGTGGAGTCGATCGCCCGCGCGCGTCACATCCGCGTTACCCCTCAGAAGGCTCGCCGCGTCGTCAACCTGATCCGCGGCAAGCAGGCGCTCGAAGCGCTTGCCATTCTGAAGTTTGCACCGCAGGGTGCTTCGGAGCCGGTGTACAAGGTCGTGGCCTCGGCCATCGCAAACGCCCGCGTCAAGGCTGACAACTCGAACGAGTTCCTTGACGAGCGTGACCTGTACGTCAGCACCGCATTCGTCGATGAGGGTGTCACCCTCAAGCGCTTCCGTCCGCGCGCCCAGGGGCGTGCCGGTCGCATCAACAAGCGCACCAGCCACATCACGGTCATTGTCTCGACCCCCGAGACCGAAGAGCAGAAGGCGGCGAACTAATGGGCCAGAAGATCAATCCGTACGGCTTCCGCCTCGGTGTCACAACTGACCACCGTTCGCGCTGGTACGCCGACTCGACCAAGCCCGGTCAGCGCTACTCGGACTACGTGAACGAGGACATCCGCATCCGGACGCACCTCACCAACTCGCTTGACCGCGCCGGTATCGCGTACATCGCCATCGAGCGCACCCGCGATCGCGTTCGCGTCGACATTCACACCGCCCGTCCGGGCATCGTGATCGGTCGCCGCGGTGCCGAGGCCGAGCGCATCCGTGGCGAGCTCGAGAAGCTCACCGGCAAGCAGATCCAGCTGAACATCCTCGAGGTCAAGAACCCCGACCAGGAAGCTCAGCTCGTCGCACAGGGCATCGCCGAGCAGCTTGTGGGTCGTGTGGCATTCCGCCGTGCGATGCGCAAGGGCCTGCAGAGCGCCCAGCGCGCCGGCGCCAAGGGTATTCGTATCCAGGTGTCGGGCCGTCTGGGTGGCGCTGAAATGAGCCGCTCGGAGTTCTACCGCGAGGGCCGCGTGCCCCTGCACACCCTCCGCGCCAACATCGACTACGGCTTCTACGAGGCCAAGACCACCTACGGTCGCATCGGTGTCAAGGTGTGGATCTACAAGGGTGACCTCACCAACAAGGAGCTTGCTCGCGAGCAGGCCAACCAGAAGTCGTCGCGCGACAACCGTGGCGACCGTCCGCGTCGCAACCGTCGCAACAACGAGCAGGTTGCCGCAGGAGCGGAGGCGTAAGACATGCTGATTCCACGACGAGTTAAGTACCGCAAGCAGCACCACCCCGGCCGTAGCGGCCAGGCAACTGGTGGCACCAAGGTCTCCTTCGGTGAGTACGGCATCCAGGCCTTGAGCCCGGCATACGTCACGAACCGCCAGATCGAGGCCGCACGTATCGCCATGACCCGCCACATCAAGCGTGGCGGCAAGGTGTGGATCAACATCTACCCGGACCGTCCGCTCACCAAGAAGCCTGCGGAAGTCCGCATGGGTTCCGGTAAGGGTTCGCCTGAGTGGTGGGTCGCCAACGTCAAGCCCGGTCGCGTCCTCTTCGAGGTCGGCGGCGTTGACGAGGAACTGGCCCGCGAAGCACTCATGCGCGCAATCCACAAGCTGCCGCTCAAGGCACGCATCATTACCCGTGAGGAAGGCGAGTAGACATGGCGATTGGATCGAAGGAGCTCGCCATTACCGAGCTCGACACCTTTGAGAACGGCCGTCTTACCGACGAGCTGAAGAAGGCCAAGGAAGAGCTGTTCAACCTGCGCTTCCAGGCCGCCACCGGTCAGGGCGAAGAGCGCGGCCGCATCCGCGCCGTGAAGCGCGACATCGCTCGCATCTACACGGTCATCCGTGAGCGCGAGCTCGGCATCCGTGCGACTCCGGCCGCTGCTGAGAAGCCGGCCAAGAAGACTCGCGCGAAGAAGGCTGAGAAGGCCGAGAACGAGGAGACCAACTAATGGCTGAGACCACGAACGCGTCGGCTGCCGAGGTCAACGAGGCTGCCGCGCAGCACCGCAACTACCGCAAGACCCGCCGCGGCTACGTCACCAGCGACAAGATGGAAAAGACCATCACTGTGCTGGTCGAGGACCGCGTGAAGCACCCCCTTTATGGCAAGGTGCTCCGCCGCTCCACCAAGATCAAGGCGCACGACGAGCAGAACACCGCCGGCATCGGCGACCTCGTGCTCATCGCCGAGACCCGTCCCCTCAGCGCTTCCAAGCGCTGGCGGCTGGTCGAGATCCTCGAGAAGGCGAAGTAGGCCTTCGCCTACGAAGCCTGGACACAGCCAAGGAGACTGACACATGATTCAGCAGGAATCCCGCCTCCGCGTCGCCGATAACACCGGCGCCAAGGAGATCCTCACCATCCGCGTTCTGGGTGGCTCGGGTCGCCGCTACGCCGGCCTCGGTGACGTCATCGTCGCGACCGTCAAGGACGCGATCCCCGGCGGCAACGTGAAGAAGGGCGACGTCGTCAAGGCGGTCGTCGTTCGCACGAAGAAGGCCACCCGTCGCGTCGACGGTTCGTACATCAAGTTCGACGAGAACGCTGCCGTGATTCTCAAGAACGACGGTGAACCGCGCGGTACGCGCATCTTCGGCCCGATCGGCCGTGAGCTGCGCGACAAGCGGTTCATGAAGATTATTTCGCTCGCTCCGGAGGTGCTCTAACTCATGGCGAAGATTCGCAAGGGCGACCTCGTCGAGGTCATCAGCGGCAGCGACAAGGGCAAGCAGGGCAAGGTCCTCGAGGTCCTCGTCGCGCAGAGCCGCGTCATCGTTGAAGGCGTCAACTACGCCACGAAGCACACTCGCGTCGGCCAGACGCAGCGTGGTTCGAAGACCGGTGGCATCGAGACCGTCGAGGCCCCCATCCACGTTTCGAACGTTGCACTCGTGAACCCCGAGACCGGGAAGCCCGCCCGCGTGGGCGTCAAGGTCGAAGAGGTCACCGAGGGTGGCGTTACCAAGACGGTTCGTACTCGTGAGTTCAAGGCGTCGCGTCGCGACAGCGCAGCTGCCGCGCCGGCGAAGAAGACCACGAAGAAGACCGCAGCAAAGAAGGACAGCGAGTAGCAGATGACTGACACTGCCACGGTGGCTGGCAAAATCCAGCCCCGACTCAAGGTCAAGTACCGCAACGAACTCAAGGCCAAGCTCCAGGAGGAGCTCGGTGTTGCCAACGTTCACCAGATTCCGGGTCTCGAGAAGATCGTCGTGAACATGGGTGTTGGCGAGGCAGCTCGTGACGGCAAGGTGATCGAGGGCGCGATCAGCGACCTTACCCAGATCACCGGCCAGAAGCCGAAGGTGACCCGCGCGCGCAAGTCGATCGCGCAGTTCAAGCTTCGCGAAGGCCAGCCCATCGGTACCCACGTCACCCTCCGCGGTGACCGCATGTGGGAGTTCCTCGACCGCCTCCTGGCGCTCGCACTGCCCCGTATCCGCGACTTCCGCGGTCTCTCGGACAAGCAGTTTGACGGCAACGGCAACTACACCTTTGGTCTCACGGAGCAGGTTATGTTCCACGAGATCGACCCGGACCGGATCGACCGCACCCGCGGTATGGACATCACCGTGGTCACCACCGCGAAGGACGACGAGAGCGGCCGCGCACTGCTTCGCGCTCTCGGCTTCCCCTTCACCGCGGGCCTGAAGTAGACTCTACGTTTGGCCCATTGCCCGCCGGGAACCCCCGGCGGGCAACACCACAGGTCGGCGTGCCGTGTACGGCGCGTCGAAACCAGGCGAAAGGAAATATCGAGTCATGACTATGACCGACCCCGTCGCAGACATGCTTACCCGTCTGCGCAACGCGAGCAACGCCCACCACGACGCAGTGTCGATGCCGGGTTCGAAGCTCAAGAAGAACATCGCAGAGATCCTCAAGCGCGAGGGTTACATCACCGACTGGAGCGTCGAGGACGCTCGCGTTGGTGAGACCCTCAGCGTCTCGCTCAAGTTCGGCCAGGACCGCCGCCCCGCTCTGTCGGGCATCAAGCGCGTCTCGAAGCCGGGTCTGCGCGTCTACGCGAAGTCGACCGAGCTGCCCACCGTTCTTGGTGGCCTCGGCATCGCGATCCTGTCCACTTCCTCCGGCATGCTGACTGACCGCGAGGCCGAGCAGAAGGGCGTGGGTGGGGAAGTCCTCGCCTACGTATGGTGATCCAGAATGTCGCGTATTGGACGTCTCCCCATCGAAATTCCCGCCGGCGTTGAGGTCAAGCTTGACGGCGCACTCGTCTCGGTTAAGGGCCCCAAGGGTGAGCTCAAACTCACCGTCGCCCAGCCCATCGAGGTGAAGGTCGAAGAAGGCCAGGTGCTCGTCACCCGCCCCGACGACGAGCGTGAGTCGCGTGCCCTGCACGGTCTGACCCGCACCCTCATCTTCAACAACATCATCGGCGTGACCGCTGGTTACACCAAGGACCTCGAGGTCGTTGGAACCGGTTACCGCGTGATGGCCAAGGGCTCGGACCTCGAGTTCGCGCTTGGCTTCTCGCACCCGGTCAACGTGCCCGCCCCCGAAGGCATCACCTTCAAGGTCGAGGGTCAGAACAAGATCTCGATCTCGGGCATCGACAAGCAGCTGGTCGGCGAGACCGCTGCGAACATCCGCAAGATTCGTCCGCCGGAGCCCTACAAGGGCAAGGGCATCCGCTACGCGGGCGAGCAGGTACGCCGCAAGGCCGGAAAGGCTGGTAAGTAAGCATGGCTCAGCAGAGCAAGCAGGCCGCCCGTGGCCGTCGCCATAACCGGCTGCGCAAGAAGATCGAGGGCACCGCAGCGCGCCCCCGTCTGTCCGTTACCCGTTCCGCTCGCCACGTGTTCGTCCAGGTCATCGACGACGCCCAGGGTCACACCCTCGCGTCGGCCTCGACCATGGAAGCCGAGCTTCGCAGCTTCGACGGTGACAAGACCGCCAAGGCTCGTCGCGTCGGCGAACTGGTTGCCGAGCGCGCCAAGGAAGCCGGAGTCGAGACCGTCGTGTTCGACCGTGGTGGAAACAAGTACGCCGGCCGTGTCGCCGCGATTGCCGATGGAGCACGAGAGGCAGGGCTGAACCTGTGACCGAGAACAACACGAACAACGTCCCCGACAACATGACCGACACCCCGGTTGAGACCGCCGCTTCGAGCGAGACCAACCTGCGTGAAGACGGACGCGAGCGCCGCAGCGGCAACCGCGACCGCCAGCAGCGCGACGGCGGCCGTGGCGGCCGTGGTGGCCGTGGCCGCGAGGACGACAAGGCAAACGAGTTCCTCGAGCGCGTTGTCACCATCAACCGCGTCTCCAAGGTCGTCAAGGGTGGTCGTCGCTTCAGCTTCACCGCGCTCGTCGTCGTTGGCGATGGCAACGGTCTCGTGGGCGTCGGCTACGGCAAGGCACGCGAAGTGCCCCTGGCAATCGCGAAGGGCGTCGAGGAAGCGAAGAAAAACTTCTTCCGCGTTCCCCGCGTGCTCAAGACCATCCCGCACCCCGTGCAGGGTGAGGCCGGCGCTGGCGTCGTCCTCCTCCGCCCGGCCGCGCAGGGTACCGGTGTTATCGCAGGTGGTCCCGTCCGCGCCGTGCTCGAGTGCGCTGGTATCCACGACATCCTGAGCAAGTCGCTCGGCTCGTCGAACACCATCAACATCGTCCACGCGACGGTTGAGGCGCTCAAGCTGCTCGAAGAGCCGCGTGCCGTCGCCGCCCGTCGTGGCCTCGACGTCGAGCACGTCGTGCCGGAGCGCATCCTGCGCGACCAGGCACGCGCCGCCGACGAGGCCGCCAAGTCTGCAAAGGTTGGTGCCTAATGGCTACGACTCTCAAGGTGACCCAGATCAAGTCGGTCATTAGCGAAAAGCAGAACCAGCGCGAAACCCTGCGCTCGCTCGGCCTGAAGCGCATCGGCGACTCGGTTGTCCGTGAGGACAGCCAGCAGCTGCGTGGCTATGTGCGTGCGGTCGCTCACCTGGTCAAGGTTGAGGAGATCAACGAATAATGACGAACAACGAGAACACGACCGGACCCGAGGAAGGCAAGCTCAAGCTGCACGACCTCCGTCCGGCTCCGGGAGCCAAGAAGTCGCGCATCCGTAAGGGTCGCGGTGAGGGCTCGAAGGGCAAGACCGCTGGTCGCGGTACCAAGGGTTCGAAGGCTCGTACGACCGTGCGCCTCGGATTCGAGGGTGGCCAGATGCCACAGCACATGCGTACCCCGAAGCTGCGCGGGTTCAAGAACCCGTTCCGCAAGGAGTACCAGGTGGTGAACCTGTTCCAGCTGGAGCAGGCCTACCCGCAGGGTGGCGACGTCACCATCGAGGACCTCGTGAAGAAGGGCCTCGTTCGCAAGAACGAGCTCGTCAAGGTTCTCGGTACTGGCGAAGTAACCGTTAAGCTGAATGTTGCCGTCGACAAGGTCTCGAGCTCAGCAGAGCAGAAGATCGTCGACGCTGGCGGCTCCATCAAGTAATTTCCCGAGAACGGGGCCGGCTTTCACCGGCCCCGTTCTCGTTTGTCCACATTAGGAAAGCAGGCTTCCCGCGTGTTCAGTGCTATCTCACGGGTGTTTCGAACGCCGGATCTTCGACGCAAGATCCTGTTCACACTCGGCATGATCGCCCTTTACCGGTTGGGTACCACCATCCCGGCGCCGCACGTGAACTTCGCGAACGTGCAGACCTGTGTGGACGGCATGAACACCGACGGACAGACGAACCTGTTCTCGATGCTCAACCTCTTCTCGGGCGGCGCGCTCATGCAGCTGTCGATCTTCGCACTCGGCATCATGCCGTACATCACCGCGTCGATCATCATCCAGCTGCTCCGAGTCGTCGTGCCGCACTTTGAGGCGCTCCACAAGGAGGGCCAGTCGGGCCAGACGAAGCTGACGCAGTACACGCGTTACCTCACCATCGCCCTCGCGGTGCTGCAGGCGACTACGCTGCTCACCGTCGCCCGCACGGGTGGCCTCTTCGGCGCCAACACCGACGCGGCCTGTTCGAACGTCCTCGACCTCGTTGCCGAGACGACTGGCTTCGACGTGACGACCAACATCATCCGCATGATCATCATGGTCACCGCCATGACCGCGGGAACCGCCGCCATCATGTGGTTCGGCGAGCTCATCACCGAACGCGGCGTCGGCAACGGCATGTCCCTACTCATCTTCACTTCGATCTGTGCCTCATTCCCGCAGGCCATGTGGTCGCTGATGAGTGGCACCGGCGGCGGCATCACCTTTGCGGTCGTGATCGTGCTCGCGTTCCTCGTGCTTGTGGCCGTCATCTACGTCGAGCAGTCGCAGCGACGCATCCCGGTGCAGTACGCGCGCCGCATGGTCGGTCGCCGCACCTATGGCGGCCAGTCGACCTACATCCCGATCAAGGTAAACCAGGCCGGCGTGATCCCGGTCATCTTCGCATCGTCGCTGCTGATGCTGCCGTCGCTCGTCGCGCAATTTAACACGCCGACCGATGGCACGACCGCGCCCGAGTGGGTCATCTGGATTCAGAACAACTTCGTTTCGGGCGACACCTGGCCGTACATGCTGACGTACTTCCTGCTCATCATTGGGTTCGCCTACTTCTACGTCTACATCGCGTTCAACCCCGATGAGGTCGCCGAGAACATGCGCCGTCAGGGCGGCTTTGTGCCCGGTATCCGAGCCGGCCAGCCGACCGCCGACTACCTCGCGCACGTGCTCAACCGCATCACCTTCCCAGGGTCGATCTACCTCGGCATTATTGCGCTGCTGCCGCTCATCGCGCTCGCCACGGTTTCGGCGAACCAGAACTTCCCCCTCGGCGGTGCGTCTATCCTGATCCTCGTCGGTGTCGGTCTTGAAACCGTGAAACAGATCGACGCCCAGCTCCAGCAACGCAACTACGAAGGACTTCTGCGATGACGCAAACTGCACCCGCTCGACTGCTGATTGTTGGCCCTCCCGGCGCAGGCAAGGGCACCCAGGCAACCGGCCTCGCCGATGCCTACGGCATTCCCGCCATCTCGACTGGAGACATCTTCCGCGAGAACATCAAGAACGGCACCGAGCTCGGCAAGAAGGTGCAGGAGATCACTGCCGCTGGTGAGCTCGTGCCCGACTCGCTGACGAACGAGCTCGTGCAGGACCGCATCGGCCAGGACGACGCCAAGGGCGGCTTCCTGCTCGACGGCTATCCGCGCACGCTCGGCCAGGTCGAATTCCTCACGGGGCTGCTCGAGGCCGAGGGCCAGGCGATCGACGCGGTCGTGCAGCTCGAGGTCGACACGGATGCCGTGGTCGCCCGCCTGCTCAAGCGCGCGCAGGAGCTCGGTCGCGTCGACGACACCGAAGAGGTCATCCGCCACCGCCAGGAGGTCTACGCGAACGAAACGGCGCCGATCCTCGGCGTGTACGAACAGCGCGGCTCCCTCGTCAAGGTTGACGGCATGGGCACGGTTGAGGAAGTCGCGCAGCGCATCCTCGACGCGCTCGAGGCACGAGTGCCGCGCGCCTAACAGCAGCGTGAGGAGGGGGTGATCCTAAACAGGTTCACCCGCTCCTTTCGTGTGCGGCAGGTCTAGCATTCCCTCTTGGACGGTCCAGAGAGAAGGCAACATGGAAGTTCAACTTCTTGACCACGAGGATGAGCGCTGGGCCGCGCTCCTTGGCCGCGTGCGACACGACATTGACCACCTTCCCGGCTACCTCGCGGCGAGCGATCGACGGCGGGGGAGCACCTCGCTCCTCGCCCACGTGAGCGATGGCGACGTCGTGTTCGCCGTGCCGCTGCAGTTCATCGAGCTGCCGGGTGGGATGCGAGACGCGGCATCAGCAGAACTCCGCGCGGCGCCGCTCTTCACCGAGGGCACGAGCGCGGCCTGGCGATCCGCTGCCATCCGGGCGCTCCTCGACCATCTGCGCGATTCCGGCACCGTTTCGCTGTTCCTCCGCTTCCACCCCCTGCTCGAGGGGTATCGAAGCGACTTCGCGCCCTACGGCGCCATCGTCGAGCACGGGCCGACCTACGACATCCCACTCGATCATCCGCTCGAGGAGATCCGGGCGAATATGCGCCGCAGCCATCGCCAGAGCATCCGCAAATTCCGAGCGAGTGATTTCCGCTTCGAGCGAGAGCCCGGCTACGACGATCTCGCGGCCTTCCACGAGCTCTATGAACTCACGATGCAGCGGGTGCATGCGCGTGGTGAGTTCCACTTCTCGCTCGCCTACTTCCAGGATTTGGTGGTCGGGCTTGGCAACCGCGTGGCGCTCTGGGTGCTCCGCTCCGGTGAGCAGATCGTCGCAGCGCATCTCGTCACCGACTGCGGCGGCATCGTGCAGGGGCTCTACGCGGGAGTGCATCCGGATTTTCACAGCCGGGTGCCGCAGGTCGGGCTCTACGACCAGGAACTTGAGTGGGCGCGGGCACCGAGTCGCTGCACCAGTTCAAAGCAGGCATCACGAAGGTGCGACCCGCCGAGTACAGCGCGCGCATTGTTGTCGACCACGCCGAGTTCGGGCGCCGATGCGAGGCTTGGCAGCACCAGACAGGCGGCATGGTGGGCCGAACCGACGAATTCTTCCCGCCCTATCGCGACGGCGCGCGGCTCGGGGCCTTGACGGGGCATTCCGCGGGGTGAAAGCTGGCGACATTCATCGGTGACCCTCACGAACTCTGAGAGCCTCGAAGCACGGCGGCCGACGACACCCCGAAAGGCCGCAGAGGCTGAGAGGGGCGCCGGAGCGCATGCACGCAAACCTACTCGACATTGGCGACGAGCGGTGGGATGCGCTGCTCGCGACCGTGCAACACGACGTTGATCACCTGCCGGCGTATCTCGCCGCACACGATGCCTTTCGCGGCGGGGTCTCGCAGCTGGCGGTCGTCGAGGACGATGTGGGCGCGCTGCTCGTGCCCCTGCGCATCCAGCACAGCGATGGCGGGAGCCTCGACGCAGCTTCGTCCGAGGTGCGTTCTGCGCCGTTGTTCACCGGCGGCACCTCGGTCGAGTGGCGCCGCGAGGCGATCCGCGAACTGCTCATGTTTCTGCGCCGTCGTGACGTTGCCTCGTTGTTCCTGCGGTTTCATCCGCTGCTCGAGTCATCGGTGCCCGAGTTCTCCCGCTACGGCGCGGTGGTGAAGCACGGGCCGACGTTCAACATCAAGCTCGGCCGCTCGCTCGACGACATCCGCGCGGGGATGAGCAAGAGCCACCGGCGCGGCATCCGCAAGTTTCAGGCGGCCGGGTACGAGTATGCGCCCGACCCCGACTGGGAGTGGCTCGCCGACTTCCACACGATCTACGCGCAGACGATGGAGCGGGTCGGCGCGAGCGATGACTTCCGCTTTACTCTCGACTACTTCGAGCGGCTGCGCGACACCCTCCGTGAGCACGTTTCGCTCTGGATGCTCGAGGTCGACGGCGTGCTGGCGATGGGCAGCATCGTCACGGAGTGCGGCGGCACGGTGCAGGGGCTCTGCGGAGCGATGAACCACGAGTTTCACAAGGAGATTCCGCACATCGGTACCTACGACGCCGAGGTGCAGTGGGCGCTCTCGCGCCGAGCGCAGAACTACTTCTTCGACGGGGCCGCGTACGAGTCGCTGCGCCGCTTCAAGGCGGGCATGACCGAGCATCGACCGGTCGCCGTCAGCGCCCGCATCGTCATCGACCCGGTTGAGTTTGGGCGACAGTGTGCCTCGTGGGAACGCGCCGCGGGGCGCAGCGTGTCGCACGCCGACGAGTTCTTCCCGCCNCTACCGCCAGCCCGGGGTGAGCCTCGGGGGTGAAAGCCACGTCCCCGAGTGCTCGGCCGATGATCACTCTGCCACCATCAGAGATCTGGCGGGGTCGTAATCCGCGATTCACCGCACGAGAAGGGCAGCCGCTGAGTTGGACGTTGAACTCCTTGAACTTGATGACCCGCGCTGGCCAGCACTCCTGACCCGACTACGGCACGGCGTCGACCACCTGCCGACGGCGCTCGCCGCCTATGACGCGTTCCGGGGGCATTCCTCGCAGCTGCTCGTCGTGCAGGATGCGGAGGGTGTGCTCGCGGTGCCGCTGCGGTTGCTCGTTGGCCCGGGCGACTCGGTGCACGCGACGTCCTCCGAGGTGCGGTCGTCGCCGATCTTCTCGGAGGGTGCGACAGCGCGGTGGCGCCGCGGGGCAATTCGGGAGCTGCTCGACTTCCTGCAGTCGCGTGGGGTAGTCATGCGGTTCCTGCGACTGCATCCGCTGCTCGACCCCGACGGCGCGGACTTCGCGCCCTTCGGCGCGATCGTCGACCACGGGCCGACCTTCGACATCCCGCTCGACCGGCCCCTCGCCGAGATCAGGGCCGGGATGCGCGTGAACCATCAGCGCGGCATCCGGAAATTCCATAACCAGGGCTTGCACTGCGAACCCGACACCGAATGGCGCTACCTCGAGCAGTTCCACCGCCTCTACTCGCTTACGATGGATCGCGTCGGCGCGAGCGACGATTACCGCTTCTCGCTCGAATTCTTCGAGCAGCTCCGCGACAACCTCGGCGAGCACCTCGCGCTGTGGGCCACCATCGTCGACGGGCAGCTCGCGGTGGGGCACCTCGTCGCGCAGTGTGACGGCATCGCCGAGCTGCTCTATGTGGGCGTGCATCCCGACTATCAGCGGCAGGTGCCCCAGGTCGGCCTCTACGACAGCGAGTTGGCGTGGGCGCCCGAGCACGGCCTGCACGACTACTTCCTCGACGGCGGCGCGTAGGAGTCGCTGCGGCACTTCAAGGCCGGCCTCACGAAGGTGCAACCCGCCGCGTCGAGCGTGCGGATCGTTGTCGACCCGGTCGAGTACGGCCGCCGGTGCGCGCTCTGGGAGCGCTCACCGGAGCGCGTGGTGGGCCGCGCCGACGAGTTCTTCCCGCCNGTACCTGCAGCCAGCCACCAAGGTAGCGAGCGAGCCTGCACATGTCTGATTTCACGGTGCTCGTCGCGTCGGGCGGACGCCGGCCGTACCTCGTGCGGTGGTTTCGCGAGGCGTTGCGTCGCAATCGCGTCGCCGGTCGGGTCGTGGTCGCCGACCTCGACCCGTGCTCGCCAGCGGCCGCCGTCGCCGACGCCTTTGTCGCGGCGATGCCGGTGGTCGACCCCGGTTACGGCGACTGGCTCGAGGCGACGCTGCGCCGCGAGGCAGTGACGCTCGCCGTGAGCATCAACGACTTCGAGCTCTCGCGCTGGGCCAGGCTCGAAGATCGGTCGGTTTTCGATGCCCTCGTGCGGCTCGACGCGCGGCGCCAGCGCACAATCGAAGACAAGCTGGCGATGGCGCAGCTGCTCGCCGATGCGGGCGTGACGAGCCCCGAGACGCTGCTCGCCTCGACGGCGTTGCGCCTCGGCCCAGAGGCGCTGAAGGAGCGCCTCGGTGCCGACGAGTTCGTCGTGAAAGGCCGCTACGGCAGCGGCTCCCGCGGCCTCGGGTTTGCGCGCGCCGCATCCCTGCCCGAGGCGATCGCCCGCGCCCGCGCCGAAGTGACCCACCGCGACGGACGCGGCGAGGCCGACCCCGACGCGGCCGATGAGCTCATCGTCGTGCAGCCGCGGCTGCAGGGCACCGAGCACGGCGTCGACGTCGTCACCGACCTGCGCGGCGGGTTTGCAACCGCGCTCGTGCGCCGCAAGATCGCGATGCGCGCCGGTGAGACCGATCGCGCCGAGTCGGTCGACGCGACGCCCTACCTCGGTCTCGCGCGGGGCGTCGCGCGGGCGCTCGGGCACCGCGGGCTTGTCGATCTCGACGTGATCCGTACGGATGCGGGGGAACTGTCGGTCATCGACGTCAACCCGCGCTTCGGCGGCGGCTACCCGCTCTCGCACGTCGCCGGGGCCGACATCCCCGCCGCGTACGTCGCCTGGGCGCTTGGCCGGACCCCCGACACCGACTGGCTCCGCGCCCGGCCGGGCACGATCGCCGCCAAGGCTGTCGAGGTACTCGCTGTCGCACACCCCGAGCCCGAGCAGGCCCGCAACCCTCAGGAGTACTCCCATGGCGCGGCCGCGACGGTTTGACCTCGTGAAGCGCGGCCTTGACATCGTCGCCGCGGCCGCCGGGCTCATCGTGCTCGCGCCCGTGATCGCGGGCACCGCGCTCGCGGTGCGCACGAAGCTCGGCGCGCCGGTGCTGTTCCGGCAGGCGCGGGCTGGCCGAGACGGGCGCACCTTTACGCTGCTGAAGTTTCGCAGCATGCTCGACGATCGGGATGCGCAGGGTCGACTGCTCGAGGACGAGGACCGCCTCACGCCGTTCGGCAGCGCGCTGCGCGCGACGAGTCTCGACGAGCTGCCGTCGCTCTGGAACGTGGTGCGCGGCGACATGAGTGTGGTCGGGCCCCGGCCGCTGCTTGTGCACTACCTCGAGGCCTACACGCCGCGGCAGGCGCGCCGCCACGAAGTGCGCCCCGGCATCACCGGGCTCGCGCAGGTCAGCGGCCGCAACTCGCTCGAGTGGGACGAGATCTTCGACCTCGACATCGAGTACGTCGACCACCGCAGCGCGGGGCTCGACCTGCGCATCCTCGTGCGCACCGTTACGACGGTGCTGCGCCGCGAAGGTATTTCGGCGGACGGCCATGTGACGCGCGAGGCATTCCGCGAGGAGCCGACGGCATGATCCCGACGCCCGCCTTCGTCGTCGACGAGCCGCTCCTCACGCTGTTCGCCGGCCGCTTCGAGGCGGCCCTCGAACGGCACTGGCCTAACTCAATCCTGTCGTACTCGTTCAAGACGAACGCGCTGCCGTGGCTGATCTCGCACCTGCGCAATCGCGGCGTGTGGGCCGAGGTCGTCTCAGACCACGAATACGAGCTCGCCCTCGCCCTCGGCTACCCACCCGAGCGAATCGTCTACAACGGCCCGGTCAAGGGTCGCGAGCGCTTGCGCGCGGCGCTTGCGGCAGGTTCGATGGTGAACCTCGACGCGAAGCGCGAGGTGGAGTGGGCGGCCGAGCTCGGCCGAGAGCAGCCGGATGCGGGGCTCGCGGTGGGCCTGCGGGTGAACTGGGACCTCGAGGAGCGGGTGCCGGGCGAGAGCACGACGGGTGCGGCGGGCAGCCGCTTCGGCTTCAACGTCGAAAACGGTGAGCTCGATGCGGCGATCGCGCGGCTGCGCACCGGGGGAGTGCGCCTCGCGGGGCTGCACATGCACCGAAACTCACGGAGCCAGTCGGTCGACGTGTACCGCGCATCCGCCTCCCTCGCGGCCGAGCTCATCGTCGAGCGCGGACTCGAGCNCGACTGGGTTGACATCGGCGGCGGCTTCTTCGGCAGCCTCGACGACAGCCCGACGTTCGACGACTACGTCGGCGCCATTCGCGAGTGCCTCGTCGGTGCGGTCGACCCCGCCCGTACTCGGCTCATCGTCGAGCCGGGCGGCTCGCTCACGGCGGTGCCGATCGAGTTTCACGCAAGCGTCGTCGACGTGAAGTGGGTCGGCGACAACCGCATCGTCGTGACCGACACGAGCCGCACCGACCTCGACCCGCTCTTTCGCCGGCGCCGGCCCTTCGCCGTCGACCTCACGACGGCGTCGTCGGCGACCGTGCCGACGCAGATCGTGAGCGGCTTCACCTGCATGGAGGACGACCGACTGCTCACGCTCGAGGATGAGCGTGAGCTGCGAGTCGGCGACCGACTCGTGTTCCGCAACGTCGGCGCCTACACGATGTCGTACCAGTCGACGTTCATCGAGCTTCCGCCCGCGGTCTACGTGCGCGACGCCGCCGGTGCCTACACGCGGGTCCGCGAGCGCGCATCCGTCTCGGATTACCTCAGAGGCAACTCTTGGCTTCCGCCAGAAAGTTGAGTGGTCACTTTTTGTNTCGACGCCGTCAGAACTACAAAA
>NZ_JACXJG010000010.1:53366-110101 GCF_014904065.1 Gulosibacter sediminis
CAGAAGGGTTAGTTGGTGAAGGCGTTTTGGCCCGTGAGGTGCTGGCCGATGATGAGGGTGTGGACCTCGTCGGTGCCCTCGTAGGTGCGCACCGACTCGAGGTTGTTCGCGTGGCGCAGCACCGAGTTCTCGAGCAGGATGCCGTTGCCGCCGAGGATCGTGCGGGCCTCACGGCAGATCTCGATCGCGGCGCGGCAGTTGTTGAGCTTGCCGACCGAGATCATGTGGCGCTCGAGCTTGCCGGCGTCCTTGAGGCGGCCGATGCGCAGCGAGAGCAGCTGGCCCTTGACGATCTCGAGCGCCATGTCGGTGAGCTTCTTCTGCGTGAGCTGGAACGACGAGAGCGGTCGGTTGAACTGGTGGCGCTCGCCGGCGTAGCTCGCGGCCTTCTCGAAGGCGTCGCGGGCCGCGCCCATCGCGCCCCAGACGATGCCGTAGCGCGCCTCGTTGAGGCACTCGAACGGCGCGCGCAGGCTCGTCGCGCCCGGCAGGCGGTCGGCCTCGGTGAGGCGGATGTTGTCGAACGTGAGCTCGGTCTGAATCGACGCGCGCATCGACAGCTTCGGCTCGAGCGCCTTCGCGGAGAAGCCCTCGGCGTCGGTCGGCACGATGAAGCCGCGCACGCCCTCGTCGGTCTTTGCCCAGACGATGGCGATCTGCGCGATCGTGCCGAGGCCGATCCAGCGCTTCGAGCCGTTGAGCACCCAACCGTCGCCGTCGCGCACGGCGGTCGTCTGCATCCCGGCCGGGTCGCTGCCGGCCTCGGGCTCGGTGAGGGCGAAGCAACCGACGACACGGCCGGCGGCCATCTCGGGCAGCCAGTGCTGCTTCTGCTCCTCAGAGCCGTGCTTCGCGATTGCGCTCATCGCGAGCGAGCCCTGCACCGACACGAAGGTGCGCAGACCCGAGTCGCCCGCCTCGAGCTCCTGCATCGCGATGCCGTACTCGGTCGCGCTGCGGCCCGCGCAACCATAGCCCTTGATGTGCATGCCGAGCAGGCCGAGTTCGGCCATCTCGGGGATGATCTCGGTCGGGAACACCGCGTCCTCGTACCACTGCTCGATGTTCGGGCGGATGCGGCGGTCGACAAACTCGCGGACGCGGCCGCGCAGCGCGAGCTCCTCTTCGGTGAACTCGGCGTCGAGGTTGAGCAGGTCGGTCAGTTCAGACAATGTTGGGCCTTTCGGTGGTCGGTGCGTCAGTGTGTCAGTAGCGCGCGCGGATCTCGTCGCCGTCGGCGTCGAGGGCGGGCGGGCCGACGAGGGGCAGGGGGAACTCGGGGGTGTAGCGGATGGGGTGGCGCAGGCCGCTCGACGCAACGCCGTCGCGCTCGAGCGGCACGACGGGGTCGATGCCGAGCTCCTGCGCGAGGGCGATGCCCTCGGCGATCGTGTTCACCTTGCCGACGGCGAGGCCCGCGGGCACGAGCTGGTCTTGCCACTCGGCCGCCGGCTTCGCGGCGAGGGCCTCGCTGAGCAGCGGTCGCAGCGCTTCGCGGTGCTCGACGCGCAGCGGGTTCGTCGCAAAGCGCTCGTCGTCGGCGAGGTGCGGCACGCCGAGCTCGCGCGCGAACACACGGAACTGCTTATCGTTGCCGACCGCCACGGCGAGCTCGCCCTCAGCACACGGCAGCGACTCGTAGGGGCAGATCGACGGATGCATGTTCCCCAGGCGGGTGGGCGAGGCGCCGGCGCCGACGACGGCCTGCGACTGGTTGGCGAGGGCCTGCTGGATGCTCGAGAGCAGATTGACCTCGACGTGCAGGCCCGTGCCGGTCGCGTCGCGGTGCCGGAGTGCCGCGAGCACGCCGATGGTGAGATCCTTCGCGGCGAGGATGTCGACGAGCGCGACGCCGACCTTCATGGCCGCGCCGTCGCGCTCGCCGGTGACGTGCATGAGGCCGCTGAGTGCCTGCACGACGAAGTCGTAGCCGGGGCGGCTCGCGCCGCCGGCCGAGCCGAAGCCCGAGATCGTGGCGGTGACTATGCGGGGGTTGAGTTCGCGCATCGCGTCGTGGCCGATGCCGAGGCGGTCGAGCGCGCCCGGCAGGAAGTTGTCGACGGCGATGTCGGCGTCGCGGATGAGCCCGCGCACGACGCGCAGGTCGTCCTCGTTCGTGAAATCCAGCGCAACCGATTGTTTATTGCGGTTCGCCGTCTGGAAGTAGGTGGCCGTGCCGTCCTCGGCGTAGGGAGGGCCCCAGGTGCGGGTGTCGTCGCCCGCGCCCGCGCGCTCGACCTTGACCACCTCGGCGCCGAGGTCGGCGAGCGTCATTGCGGCCATCGGGCCGGCGAGAATCCGCGAAAGATCAAGCACGCGCAGGCCCGCGAGGGGTCCGGCCGGCTGCTGTGGTGTCGTCATATTGCTCCCCGGGGCCGCGCATCGTTGCGCGCGATCCCCGTTGTCATCGTAGGCAGTTCGACCGGGTCAGTTCCAATCCTCAACTGAAACTCATTCGTTTAATCTGCAGTGGTCGGATGCGATTCGAAGATGTATGTTTGCAATACGTGCAATATCTGGCAAATTAACGGCGAATCTCGGAGCTTCCAACGACGTCTGTCAAGGAAGATCGCCCCAGGAGGTGAAAACTGCTCTCCCCATCCCCCTTGTCGAAACCTGCAGGATTGCTAGTATTGCCCGCATCCGGGCGACACTGTAGTCGGCCGGGGTTAGTCCCAAGATCTGATTCGTCACGCACGAGGCGGCCACGACGGCTTAAACCTCTAAAAGTGAACTGAATCACCTGCTCAGAGAGGTCGGAGCCCTCCATGGAGACTTCAACGCACAACCAACCGCCCACCGCCGAGGACGAACTTCACATCGAGAGCGAGTTCAAGCGCGATATGGGGTTCTGGGGCAACCTTGCCCTCGGCTTTACCTATCTCTCGCCGGTCGTCGGCGTCTACACCACCTTCGCCGCGTCGATCGCGATCGCCGGCCCGCCAGCGTTCTGGATGCTCGTGATCGCGGGCCTCGGGCAGCTGCTCGTCGCCTGCGTGTTCGGCGAGGTCGTCTCGCAGTACCCGGTCGCTGGCGGCATTTACCCTTGGAACCGACGCCTCTGGGGCCCCAAGTGGGGCTGGATCTCGGGCTGGATCTACATGATCGCGATCAACGCGACCATCGCATCCGTCGCCTACGGTGCCGGCCCGTTCCTCGGCGCCCTCTTCGGTATCGAGATGAACGCGACCGCCAACGTGCTGCTCGCGCTGTTCCTGCTCGTGCTCGCGACCCTCGTGAACTTTGGCGGCACGAAGTTCCTCGCGAACGTCGCGTTCATCGGCTTCGTGGTTGAGATCGTCGCGACGGTGTTCATCGGCGCCTGGCTGCTCATCGCCTCGCGCCACCACGACCTCAGCGCGCTGTTCACCGACTTCCGCACCCCCGAGATGCAGGAGGCGACGCCGTTCCTCGCGGCCTTCATCGGCTCGGCGATCTTCGGCATCTACCTCTACTACGGCTTCGAGGCGAACGGTGACGTCGCCGAAGAGGTGAAGAACCCGGGCCGCGTGATCCCGCGCGCCATGCGCATGACGATCTATGTTGGCGGTGTCGCCTCGATGTTCATTGCGCTCGGCCTGATCCTCGCCGTGCCCGACTTCACCGCGGTGATGGACGGTACGGCGACCGACCCCGTGAGCGAAATCTTCCTCGCGACCTTCGGCCCGGTCGGCTTCCGCTTTGTGATGATCATCGTGCTCGTCTCGTTCCTCTCGTGCACGATCTCGTTGCAAGCCGCGGCCTCACGCCTCATGTACTCGATGGGACGCGACAAGCAGCTGCCGCTGTCGAAGGCGCTCGCGAAGTTCAACCGCAAGCGCGCGGTGCCGCCGTACGCGCTCCTCGGCGCAGCGCTGCTGCCCGCGATCGTGCTGGTCATCTCGCTGCTCAGCGCCGACGCGCTCATCGCCATCATCTCGTTCGCGGCCTTCGGCATTTACCTCGCCTTCGCGAGCGTCGTCATCGCGTCGATCCGTGCCCGGGCAAGGGGGTGGAAGCCGAAGGGCGAATTCACGATGGGCAACATGGGCTGGGTCGTCGCGATCGCCGCGTTGATCTACCAGGCCTTCGCGGTCTACACGCTCGTCCAGCCCGTGCCCGACGTGAACTGGTTCCAGTCGTGGATGGTGCTGATTGTCGGCACGCTCGTGGTCGTCGTGGGCCTGCTCTACCTGTTCATCGCGAAGCCGCACCTCAACGCCCCGGCGCAGCTCGCGGGCACCGGCGTCGTCGACCTCAGCTACGCGACGCCGATCGCGCAGTCCGAGGAGGCCGTAGACCTCGCTATGCGGCTTAGTGGCAAGAAGCCGCACGTCTATCCCGAGCGTGGCCCGGGCGACGACGCGCGGGGCTAGTCGCGATACAGCAGTCGTAGGCCGAGCCCAGGGGTTGGGATGCTCACGCACGAAAACCCCTGGGGCACGGCCGCGACGAGCACGCCGGTGCTGAACTCGCCCGAGTTACCGACGAGCACCTGATTGTGCCGGCTCAACACCGCGGCCCCGCGGGGAAGTGGCGCGAGCATCGGAATCAGTACCCGCTCGAGATCATCCATACGCACATCCGAGCCGACGATGCCAACCTTGCGCTCGCCGACGAACGCCGGCACCGTGAGCGTGCTGATGTAGTAGTCGACGCCGAGGTGGTCGATGTATGGCCCGGCGATCGTGCGTGACTCGTGGTGAAATCCGCTGCGAAACCAGTCGAGCTTCTCGTAGTCGTAGAAGCGCTCCGAGCGCGGGTCGAGGACGAAGTTGTTGCGCTGAAACTTCTCGCCGTCCCGCAGCCACCACTCGAGACGGGCCCGAGCCGGGTCGAGTTGTGCGAGCTCGAAGACGATGCCAGCGCCGTCGCTGCGCGGGTGTCGCTCGAGAAAGGCCACCGAGATCTGACGGATGCGCTCGCTCACCGGCGGCGTGATGACCACGGGCCGCCCATCCGTGAATGTCGCGGCGAGTTCGGCCGTGATCTCGTCACGGAGTTGCTCGATGTCGAGGAAGTAGCACTCGAACCAGTCGGCGATTTCGGTGACGGCGGTGGCAGGGGTCGTCATGAAGCTGCGTTCCCTTCGGAGTCGGGGCGGTCGAGCGTGAGCTTGACGTCGATGATCCGGTACGTGGTTTGTCGAATGAGGTTGCCGATGGTCGACTCGGCGAGTTCCGGGTCGCGCGCGCGCAGCGCGTCGGCGACCTGGATGCGCGCATACTTTGCGGCCTCGGGGCTGGTGGCGGCGGCGGCCGGCGACCATTTCAGCGTCGAGACCTCGCTCTGGAGGCGCATCTGCGCGCGCATGAGCCGCTGCGACTGCGACTCGGCGCCGAGCTGCACGTAGAAGCGGTTGTCGAGGCTGACCTGCGCCGTGAGATCGGCGCTCTCAGCCTGCTGCTGCGCCTGCTCGGCGAGCGCCTCGAGGTCTTGATCCAGGGCGCGCTGGCTCACGAGGCGGGCGATGCCGCCGGCGACGGCCGTGTGTTCATCGCTGTAGTCGCGCAGGTCGATGATGCTGAGCGAGCGCAGGTACTCGCGCACCTGCGAGTCGCTCGGGAACGGCACGCGCATGACGAACGTGCCGCCGTCGCGCCCGCGCCGGGTCTCGACGACCTGTTGCGAGCGCAGCACTGCGAGGCTCTTGCGCAGGGTGGCGACCGCGACACCGAACTCCGCGGCGAGGTCGATCTCGGCGGGGAGGCGATCTCCGACGGCGATGGAGCCGAGCGAGATCGCGGCGGTGATCGTGTCGGCGAGCTCGTCGCCAGACGTCAGCGACGCCGGCAGTCGGGGCCGGACGGGACTGAAGAGCGACGCGGTGTTCATCTTGGTGTCAGTCTAGGAACCTTTCGCCTCGGCGCCCAGCACTCCGGGCAACCATTCGAGCGCGACATCGCTCGGGAGGTCCCAGGACGAGGCGTCGTGGCGCCCGTAGTCGCCGACCCGGGTCGCGCCGAGCTCGGCGAAGCGGCGGTCGAGGTGCTCGCTGCCCTGGCTGTAGGTCTCCTCGTAGAAGGTGTCGCCGAGGCCGAACATGGCGTAGCGCACGCCGGTGAGGTCGCCCGCGAAGTCCTTGAACTTCTCGAAGAATGGCAGGGCGGTGTTCGGCAGCTCGCCCTCGCCGTGCGTCGAGCAGACGATGATGTAAACGTTGTCGGCGGTGATCGACTCGGGCTCGAAGTCCTGCAGGTCGAACACCTCCGACTCGTGGCCGTCCTGCTGCAGGCGACCGTTGATGTCCTGCGCGATGAGCTCGGAGTTGCCCGACTCGGTGCCGTAGAGCACGGTGATGGTCATGAGTGTCCTCACTTAGTGGTTGCGGCTCGCACCGTTGCGAGCATCGTGTCGTGGTCGGTGATTTTGTGGCGGATGCGCCCGGGCTCGGCNCGCGCGCACCTCGGCCTCGTCGATGTGACGCCAGTCGTCGAAGCTGACGGCGTTCGCGCGGGCACGCTCGGGCAGGCCCTCGTAACCCCGCGCCTCTTCGTGCGCATGGAATCGACCCGCCTCGACGTCGGCGATGATCTCCTTCGCCACCTCGTTCGCGTCGGCGCGGTTCGCGGGGATCGCGCCGTGGGGGCCGCGCTTGAGCCAGCCAACGCGGTAGAGCCCGTCTTCGATGCGCCCCGTGGTGTCGTCGGGCGTGAAGTCGAGGTGCTGGGCGTAGTGCCACTGGCCGGGGGCGTTCACGTCGAAGCCGATTGCGCTGATGACGGTGTCGCACTCGAGCACGCTCGGCTCGCCCGCGGGCGCCGCCTGCAGGTGCAGGGCCTCGACGTGCTCGGTGCCGCGGATGCGCCCGGGCTCGGCNGCCGAAGATGAAGTGCACGCGCGCCCGCCACGCGTCGACGTCCAGCGCGGCGAGCTGGGCGAAGGCCTCCTCGCGCTTGCGGCCGAGTGCGTTGTCGTCGGTCGCCGGGCTCGTGTTGGCGTAGCTGAACTTGACGCCGTCGATCTTGCCGAGCTCCCGCACCATCGCGACGTCGGCCTTGGCGGCGGCGATGGGGGAGCGGCTCAAGACGGTGATCTCGGTTGCGGGTGCCTCGAGGTACTGCCGCAGCGCGGCGGAAGCGACGTCGCTGCCCTCGTAGTCGGCATCGGTCTTGATGAGAAACCTCACCATGTCGAGCGCGACGTTGCCCGCGCCGACCACGACGACTCGGCGGCCGATGTGGGGCATGGGGATCGCCGGTCGCGGCACGGCGTTGAACGCGTTGACGATGTCGCCCGATACGACGACGCCGGGGAGTTTGCCGCCTGGAATCGAGAGCGCGCGGTCACGCCACCGCCCCGAGGCGAGCACGACGATGTCGTAGTTCTGGCGCAACTGGTCGAGGCCGAGGTCGGTGCCGACTTCCATGTTGCCGGCGAAGCGCACGCCGCCGTCGGCGAAGCTTCGGTCGAACTGCCGCGTGATCGCCTTCGTGTGCTGGTGGTCGGCGGCGACGCCGTAGCGAATCAGCCCGTACGGCACGGCGAGCCGGTCGAAGACCGTGACCTCAGCATCCGGCCACTTGCGGTGGAGTGCTTGGGCGGTAAAGCAGCCGCTCGGGCCACTGCCGACGATGGCGATATGGCGCGGCGCTGCGTGATCCGTTGTGAGGATCTCGGACATTGGGTCCTCCATAAAAATCTGGTTTTCAATCATTACCCGCTCCGCGAGCTTCCGGCAAGTGGTTCGCGCAAACCCCGTACACATTCAGAGAATCGGGCGAAATTGCCCTCTTGTGCTTCCACGGGGCCTGTGGTTCTATTCATTCACCAATGAAGGTTTAATCGCCTGAATCCCCGGAAATCGACGAAGATTTGCAAGAAGGGAACGTCATGAGTCACACCCAAGTGATCGACGATCTGCCATATTTCGACATCGCAGACCCGAAGTTTACGATGCAGTCTGAGGCGGTGCGCGATGCGCGCGAACGCTCGTGGATCGCGAAGACCAACTACGGCTACGCGGTGCTGCGGTACGCCGAGGTGGCCGAACTGCTCAAGCATCCGAAGCTCTCGCAGGGGTCGGCGCGCTGGCCCGAGCTCAACGGGGTGCACTCCGGCCTCTTCTACGAGTGGTGGAGCAAGAACCTGCTCGTGCTCGAGGGCGACGAACACCACCGCATCCGCCGCCTGCTCAACCCCGCCTTCTCGCCCTCGATGGCGCGTCGGCTCGAGCCCCAATTCACCACGCTGGCGGAGGAGCTCGTCACGAGCTTCAAGGACCGCGGCGAGTGCGAGTTTGTCGCCGACTTCGCCGAGCCGTTCGCGACCCGCGCCCTGTGCATCATGATGGGCCTCGACCACAAGCACTGGCAGTTCATCGCGAGCCGCGCGAACACGGTTGGCTACGCGCTCAGCGTGAGCATCAAGGACGACATCGAGCAGATCGACGAGGCCGTGCACGAGCTCTATGACTTCGTTGAGCAGCTCATCGAAGAGCGCAAGGCGAACCCTGGCGAGGACGTCGTGTCGCGGCTCGTGCAGTTCAGCGACGACGGTGACAAGCTCTCGGGCGAAGAGCTTCGCAACGCCCTCGTGCTCATGCTCTTCGGCGGGATGGACACGACGCGCAACCAGCTCGGGCTCGCGCTGCAGACGTACATCCACAACGCCGCGGAGTGGGAGAAGCTCGCCGCCGACGAGTCGCTCGCGAGCGCCGCGCTCGAGGAGGCGCTGCGCGTCAACCCGACGACGCGCTGGGTCACGCGCGAGGCGATCGACGATTTCGAGTACGAGGGCGTGCGGATCGCGAAGGGCACGACCGTGCACTTGTTCACGGCGACCTCGGGCACCGACCCGGTCGCGTATCCCGACCCCGAGGTCGACATCACGGCTGAGGAGCGCAAGCCGCACTTCACCTTCGGCGGCGGCGTGCATCACTGCCTCGGCCACTACATCGCGCGCGCGGACATGAGCCAGGCACTGCCGGTGCTCGCGCGCAATCTCACCAACATCCGCTCGACGGGTGGGGACGAGTGGCTGCCGGACTCCGGCAATACCGGCCCGGTGCGATTCCCCATCTCGTTCACGGCGCGGGCCTAGGCCCACGCGCACGGAAGGCAAGGCAATGACCAACCACAGCACGACGACGGTTGAGCCGCACGTCGAGAAACTCCAGACCGCGGCGGTCGAGCTCGGGCGCAACCTCGGCGACTTCTATCGCGAGAGCGTCGAGGCGGCGCTCAACGACAACGGCGCGTTTGGGCACCACCAGGAGCAGAACCTCGAGGACGACACCGTCGCCGAGATCGTCGAGAAGATCGAGCGCTCGGGCGTGAAGTACCTCTATTACATGCTGCCGACGCTCGGCGCGCGCACCGTCGCGAAGATNGGTGCCGGCGAAGCACATCGTGCGCAACCTCGAAAAGGGCATCGCTTTTCACCGCACGGCGCTGAGCGATCTCCAGTCGGACATCTTCGGCAACCTCATCGGCGGCGGCATCGAGGCGAAGGAATTCGTCGGTCTACCCGAGCCCGAGTCGTTCCAGCAGTTGCCGTGGGACGGCGAGATCGGCCGGATCTTCTGCGCGGCCTACGAGCCCGAGCATCTCCCCGGCGTCGGCGGCCGCCCGCTCGCGATCGACTCGCGCGCGAACATGCAGCGCACGCACCAGCTGCTCAAGGATGTCTTCAGCCTCACGATGAAGTCGGGGACTGAGCCCGAGATGACCTGGACCGGCGACTCGATCGAGCCCACGCTCATCCCAGGGCACAGCCCCGCCTACCAGGTCGAGAACCTCGAGGTCATGCGTCCTATCTATAAGCGGCTCGAGGAATACGCGACCGCGCTCGACTTCGACATGATCGAGGGCGACTACGAGGACAAGGGCCAGATCGAGCTCAACTGGATGTTTGACGACATTGAGCGCACGGCTGATCGGCTCGTCACCTACCGCCAGATTTGCTCGCAGGTCGCGCGTGAGTTCGGGGTGCAGGCGTCGTTCATGCCGAAGCCATACCTCGGCTCGATGGGCAACGGCTGCCACCATAACCTGTCGCTCTGGGACGACGAAGGCACGAACACCTTCGTCACTCCGGGCGTCACCGAGCTGCACATGTCGCAACTGGGGCGCTGGGCCATCGGCGGCGTGCTCAAACACGCGCCGTCGATGATGCTCGTTATGGCGAGCACCGTCAACTCGTACAAGCGGTTCTGGGACCCGGGCCAGTTCGCGCCCGCCAGCGCCGACTGGGGCCTCGACGACCGCGCCTCGATGGTGCGCATCTCGGCGAACGGACGCGCCGAGGTGCGCGTGCCCGACGCCTCCGTCAACCCCTACCTCTCGCACTCACTGCTCGTGTCGGCAATGGCCGACGGCATCGGCAACGAGATCGAACCGCCCGCCGCTGGCTCGGGCGGCGCCGAGCTGCCGATGACGCTCGGTGAGGCGATCGAGGCATTCAAGTCGTCCGACTGGAATCAGGCGAACCTGCCTGAGGATCTTCGTCGCATCTATTTGGAGATGAAGTCGGACGAATGGGCCCGCTACTGCGGGGCCGTGACCGAGTGGGAATTCAATCAGTATTGGCAGGCGATTCCGTAATGCGCACCATCAAACTTGCATGTATCGATTCGGCGGCACCGCCGCTCTTTGACCTTTCGACCGACGGCGGCAAGACCCGCCCGGGCTTCGAACCGGATGTCGCGGTGCTGGTCGCCGGCGAGCTCGGCGCCGAGGTCGAGTGGGTCATTCTGCCCTGGGACGACATGATTCCCGCGGTGCAGGATGGCCGCGCCGACGCCGTCTGGTGCGGCCAGGGCATCATCCCTTCGCGTCAGGAGCTCGTCGACTTCACCCGCCCCTACACCGTGTTCAACGAGTCGGTGCTCGTGCGTGCCGGCGACCCGGCGCGGGCTCCCGAGGATATGCGCGGCTACCGCGTGGGTGCAATCGCCGGCTCGACGAACATGAAGCTCGCTGAGACGTTCCCCGAGGCCGAGCTCGTGCCGTTTGGCGCGAGCGATGACGTCTTCGCCGACATGCTCGAGGCGGTGCGCAGCGGCTTCGTCGACGCGATGATCGACGACGACGTGGTGACGGTGCCGCTCGGCGACGAGCCCGAGTTCGACCTCGCGTTCACCGCGCAGACCCGCAACAAGTGGGGCGTCGGGGTGCGCAAGGGCAACACGGAGCTGCTCGAGGAACTCAACGGCGAGATCGGCCGCGTGCTCGATGACGGCCGGCTCGAAGCAGTCTGGGTCAAATGGATGCCGCACCTGCCTTTCCCGGGTGAGACCCTGCGCGGGGAGGGCGCCTAGCCTTGCGACCGATCATCGGCGTGCCGGGGCTGAGCTCGGCCAAGATTCAGGGCCTGCGCTTTGATGCCTCGGTGGCCGCTAACGCCGTCCTGCGCGCGATCCAGCGCGCGGGCGGCGACCCGGTCGTCCTGAGCCCGCTCGTCGACTGGGCGAACCCCGACTCTCGGTTCTGGGGCCTCGTCGACGGGCTCGTGCTGCCGGGCGGGCCCGACATTGACCCGTTCCGCTACGGTCAGCTCGCCGAGGCAAGCTACGCCGGGTGCTCGTACGACGGGCAGGATGACGCCGACGCGGCGGCCATCGCGGCGGCGGCCGAGCACGGCATCCCCGCCCTGCTGATCTGTCGCGGGATGCAGCTGTGGAACGTCGAGCGCGGGGGCGACCTTGTGCAGCACTGGCCGCAGCAGCCGCAGGAACATGTCGACACCATTCACGACGTCGAGGTTGCGCCGGGCAGCGCGCTCGCGGGGGCGCTGGGGGAGGCGGCCGCGGGCGTCGTCTCGGTGTCGAGTTATCACCATCAAGCCGTTGGGCGCGTTGGCGAGGGCATGCGCGTCACGGCGCGGGCCGCCGACGGCGCTGTCGAGGCACTCGAGGACCCGGAGCTGAACATCGTTGCGGTGCAGTGGCATCCCGAGGATCGCAGCGACTCGGTCGCGAGCGATCAGGCGCTGTTCGACTGGGTCGTGGCCCAGGCCCGCGCACGCTCGAGCGAACAGAACGCGGCGTGACGCCGCTGACGTGGGACGAGGCGGTGACGACCTCGGCGCATCCCGATGCCGACGTCGAGATCGCAGTCGTCGTGCAGCTGAATACGCCGGGGCAGTCGTCGTTCTCGCGCGGGTTGAATCGCGATCTGATTCAGGTCGCCGTGGCCGCGCTGCATGATGCCGGCGCCCGCGCGAGCCTGCACGACGTGGCCGACGAGACGCCGCCCGATGCCGAGGCGATTCGCGGCGCCGACGGCATCCTCGTGCTCGGCGGTGGCGACGTCGACGCGACGCTGTACGGGCACACCGACCCCGTGCCGAACGAGTACGGCAAGGATCGTCGCGCCGACGACCGCGAGCTCGAGCTCATTCGTGCCGGCATCGCCGACGACGCGATCATGCTGCACCTGTGCCGTGGCTCGCAGTTGCTCAACGTCGCGTGCGGGGGTTCGCTCGTGCCCGATCTCGATCCGTTCGAGCTGCACAAGGGTGCGCCGGGCGACCCGCTCTTCGTGGATGAGGTGGTCGAGCTCGTCGAGGGCAGTCGCCTTCGTGAGCTGTATGGATCGTCGAGCCTGACGGTGCGCAACGGGCATCACCAGGCCGTCGACCGGGTCGGCGAGGGGCTGCGCGTCGCGGCGCGTGCCGGCGACGGCATCACCGAGGCGACCGAGCGCGTCGGCAACACCTGGATTCTCGGGGTGCAGTGGCATCCCGAAGAGCTCGCGGCGAATCTTGACGATCGGCGCGTGCTCTTCGGGGAGTTCGTGCGACAGGTGCGGGCGCGAGCCGGGGCNTCGCTAGCCGCGCCGGTTCGGGAACTTCTGCAGCACCTTTTCGTAGAGCTCCTGTTCGGCGTCCGGGCCCGGCTTCACGCCGCCCGGGATCGCCACGAAGAACACGGCGCCGACGATCCACCAGACGCCGAAGATGAGCCACGACTCGATGCCGATGCCGGCGGGCATGCCGGGCAGGTAGAGCGAGCAGAGGAACGCGGTGATCGCGATCGAGAGGCCGCCGATGACGACGCCGAACTTGCCTATGCCGCCGATGCGCAGCGGGCGCTCCATGCGAGGCTCGCGCACGCGGAGGATCACGAACGAGATCGACACGAGCAGGTAGGCGGTGACGATCATCGGGGAACCCGCGTCGACGATCCAGCCGAGTGCGGAGGCGCCGAAGAACGGGGCGATCGTCGCGATGGCGCCGAGCACGATGAGCGCGTTCGCGGGCGTGCCGTACTTCGGGTGCAGCTTGCCGAGCCACGCGGGCAGCATGCCGCCGCGGGCGAGCGAGAACATGAGGCGCGAGGCACCGAGCTGCAGCGAGTTCCACGACGTGATGATGCCGGCGACGCCTGCCGCGACCATGAGGTTCGCGAAGAACTGGTTGCCGAACAGCGCGCCCATCGCATCCGCCGCCGGCAGGCTCGAGCCCGCCATCTGCTCGTGCGTGAGCGCCGACGAGACCGTGAGCACGATCATGATGTACCAGGCCGCGGCGATGAGCACCGAGATGAACGAGATGTTGCCCACCTTGCGCGGCGGGATGTCCACCTCTTCGGCGGCCTGGGGGATCACATCGAAGCCAACGAAGAGGAACGGCACGACGATGAGCACCGCGAAGAAGCCCGCGGAGCCGCCCGTGAAGAAGGGCTCGAAGTTTGCGCCAGAGCCGCCCGTGACCGAGCCGAAGATCTGCAGCGCGCCGATGGCGAAGAGGAAGATGACGACGAACATCTGCACGCCACCCGCGACCTTGACGCCGAGGATGTTGATGATCGTGATGAGCACCGCGACGACCGAGCCGACGAGGGCCCAGACGAGGAAGACCTCGGAGCCGCTGACCGTCCAAAGGTGGATCTGCTCGAGGTCGACGACATAGTCGATGGCTCGGGGGAGCGCGACCGCCTCGAATGCGACCACCGTGGCATAGCCACCCGTGATCGCCCACGAACCGATGAAGGACCAGCGCGGGCCCATCGCACGGATGATGTAGTTGTGCTCGCCGCCCGCCTTCGGCATCGCGGCGACGAGCTCGGCGTAGACCAGCGACACGATCGCCATCATGAAGCCACCGACGACGAACGCGAGGGTGGCGCCGAGCGAGCCGGCGCTTTCGATCCATCCTCCGACGAGCGTCACCCAGCCGAAGCCGACCATGGCGCCGACGCCGAGAGTGAGGGTGCTCCAGACCCCGAGCGTGCGCTTCAGCCCTGTTGGTTCCGGTGGGTCGCGATCTTCGAGCGTTGTTGGGCTGGCGGACATGCGTGGTTCCTACCGTCGTTGTATGGCGCGGATGCCGTCGTGAAGTTTCCAGCAAGTTAGCACGGAACGTACAGCTTGAGCGATACCTCTTTACTCGCCCGTGATACGCGGTGTGCCGAGTAGGCTCGGTGCCATGCGGTCGATCTACAAATCCCCCGAGGAGCTACGCCTCATGGTGCCCGCCGGCCTGCTCACCTCGCAGGCGCTGGATGCGGTCGAGGCGGCCATCCGGCCCGGCATTTCGACCCTTGAACTCGACGCCATCGCCGAGCGCGTGATTCTCGACGGCGGTGGCGAGTCGAACTTCCAACTCGTAGAGGATTACGCCCACACCGTCTGCGCGTCGGTGAACGACGTGGTCGTGCACGGGATCCCAAACGAGACGCCGCTGCAACCCGGCGACATCGTGTCGATCGACTGCGGCGCCCAGCTCAACGGCTGGAACGGCGACTCGGCCCGCACGTTCATCGTGCAGGGTGAGCCGCAGCGCGAGAACGCCGAGCAGTGGCTGCTGGATGCGCACCGCACGAGCGCCGCGGCGCAGGCCGCCATGTGGGCCGGCATCGCCGCGGTCGCGTCTGCTCGCCACCTCAACGACGTCGGCGGCGCCATCGAGGACGAGATTGATATGCACCTCGACGAGGGCCCGCTCGGNAACCTTGAGGGCTACACCGGCCACGGCATCGGCCGCGACATGCACGAGGAGCCGACGGTCTTCAACTACCGCGTGCGCCGCCGCGGACCCGTCGTCAAGGCCGGTCTCGCGATCTGCATCGAGCCCATGCTTACCGCCGGCATCCCCGACGTGCGCACCGACCCCGACCACTGGGCCGTGCGCGCCATCGACGGCACTCCGAGCGCCCACTGGGAGCACACCGTGCTTCGCCATAAAGAAGGTATCTGGGTCTCCACCGCCGCCGACGGTGGGGCTGCGGGTCTGGCGCCGCTTGGGGTCGTTCCCGTTCCTGTGCCGTAGCGCAAAAGCGCCCCAGCGCATCCCGAGTACCGCTCTCGATGTGACGAGCGGTGTGACCCTGATGGGCTCTGTGGATGCGCTGGGGTGCTGGGGTGCGTTGGCCCGTTCGTCGGCAGACCGCACCCTCAGAAGGGTGGCGGATCGTGCACCTCGACAAAGCGGGGCCCCGGCGGTTCGGGTGAAACGTGAATGGTGCGCCCCACGGGTGTGATCCAGGCCAGTTCTCCGCCGCCGAGGTTGACAACCTGCCAAGGCTGCACGTGCTTCTGTGTGTGGTGCGCCCGGCAGAGATGCCCGAGATTGCCCGGGTGCGTCTTGCCGCCGTTCTGCCACGCGACCGTGTGGTCGAGCTCGCTGCGGTGCGCCGGTCGGCGACAACCTGGGAAGCGGCAGACGACGTCGCGGGCCCGGAGATACCGGCGCAGCGAGGCGGTCGGCGCGTAGGTGTCGGCGGTGATCACGTGCCCTGTGATGGGGTGCGTGAGGATGCGCTCGAGCTCGCCGTCGGCCGCCCACTGCCGGGCCTCGTCGGCGCTCATGGGCTGGATGCCGTTGAGCATCGCCACCCCGGCGCTGGTGTCGGAGCCACCCGCCTGAGCGAAGTCCTCGGCGAACTTTGGGTCACGTAGTGCGAGCACCGGCGTGACGATGCTGACCGTGGCCTTGACGCGGGCGGCGCCCTCGGCAGGGCCCTCGAGGATCGTCTGTGCTGTTGCCGTGAGCAGGGTGTCGGAGAGGGCATCGGCGCGGTGCTGGTCGCGCGTGCGCAGATCGGCCTCGAACTCGGGCTCGTCCCGACGGTCCTTACCCTCCTGCTTGGCCGCGTCGATCATCGCCTCGGCGTCGCGCGACAGACGCTCGTCGATGGCGGCCGCGATGACAGACGGGATAAAGGCAGTGAGGTAGGCCATGCCAAAGTCGTCGTGGTTGACGATGACGCGGCGCTGTTCGAATGCCTGCTTGTGGGCCTCCTCGAACTCCTCGCTCGCGAGCTTCGCCGCGAGCTTCTTGGCGTAGGTCTCGGTCTGAGGCACCGTGTGGGCCTTGGCGTACCGAAGCACGCCGTTGCCGTAGGCGTCGTAGTGGTGCGCCGGAACAGGGGAGTGGTACCGCAGCATCGCGCCCACGTGCCCCGCCTGCACCGACGCCTCGGCGAGCGCGTCGTGCCAGTACGGGAACTTCGTGAACAGGTTGTGCGCGTTGCGCGCGCGGTTCATCAGCGCGTTGTCGGTGAGCTGCGAGTCGCACGCGAACTCGCCCGCGACCGAGCGCAGATGCCACTGGAACGTCTCGGCGCGCTTCGTGGCCGAAACTGCCGGCCCGCAATCGCGCGCGGTATAGGTCTCGGCAGTGTTGTAGATGGTGGCGTAGGTGCGGAAGTCGGAGGCATCGACCGCGGCACGCGCGCGCAGGTCGGCGTGGAACTGCTCGAGCGCGAGGCGCAGCGACTCGTCGGCGTGGTCATCGTCGAACTCGGGTTCCGTGTTGGTCATTGTGCCTCGCCTCCTCTATCGCTTTTGCTGGGTCGCGTTACCGGTACTAGGAGTGGACCATGAGCCTCCGACATTTCCTCCGCGCCGCCGACGGCAGCTCGTCCACCTGCACCAAGAACACCACGACCCTCCGACATGCCCAAGGGCGCGCGCCCGAAACCCACCGCCAGCGATGAGTGTGTTCTGCACGCAAGGCTGTTAGGCTCGGGCTGTCTGAGTTCCGTGGGATCTGAACGGAACTCCCCCTTGCATTTCGCGAGCGCGCCAGCCTATAGTTGAAAGTCGGCTTGTCGTGCCTGCTTTGGCATGTCTGCGAGAAGTCGATTTCCGCATGACCGGCATGCGGCGAACTACAGCAAGCGACAGTGAGGCTATGGCCAAAAAAGACGGCGTCATCGAGATCGAGGGCACGGTCATCGAAGCATTGCCGAACGCAATGTTCCGTGTCGAACTTTCCAATGGACACAAGGTCCTCGCACACATCTCCGGCAAGATGCGGCAGCACTACATCCGCATCCTTCCCGAAGACCGAGTGATCGTAGAGCTCAGCCCCTACGACCTCACGCGTGGCCGAATCGTCTACCGCTACAAGTAGCTTGCAGTTCGTTTCGGCCGGATAAGGAACGGCTGGCGCACCCGCGTCAGCACGAGGCCAGCGAAGAAAGAAGAACACTCATGAAGGTCAAGCCTTCGGTTAAGAAGATGTGCGACAAGTGCCGCGTGATCCGTCGTCACGGCCGCGTCATGGTCATCTGCGACAACCCGCGTCACAAGCAGCGCCAGGGCTAGTTGCGGTTGGCGGGCCCCGCGCCCGACGCGCATCTGCCGCCTCGGCGGCGCACAACTCAATATTGCAATCGCAGCGGTAAGAGCCGATCGCACCAAGGTCGGGGACACCTCCGGGCACGAGGCCGGGGCCCAACTGCTGCACCACACCTCTCACCATCTAGGAGCACACTCCAATGGCACGTCTAGCAGGCGTTGACCTCCCGCGCGAAAAGCGCGTCGAGGTTGCACTCACCTACATTTACGGCATCGGCCGCACCCGCGCCCTCGAGGCGATCGAGGCTACCGGCGTCGACGGCAACACCCGAGTCAAGGACCTCAGCGACGAGCAGCTCGTTGCCCTCCGCGACCACATCGAAGGCACCTACCAGGTTGAAGGTGACCTTCGCCGTGAGGTCGCAGCCGACATCCGCCGCAAGGTCGAAATCGGTAGCTACCAGGGCATCCGCCACCGTCGCGGTCTTCCCGTGCACGGTCAGCGCACCAAGACCAACGCGCGTTCGCGTAAGGGCCCGAAGCGCACCGTCGCCGGTAAGAAGAAGGCGAAGTAACCCATCCGCATTGCGGATGTGAGTGAACCGAATTTCGTAGGAGAGAAGAATTGGCTACCCCCAAGACCGCCGCGCGCAAGCCGCGCCGCAAGAGCAACAAGAACGTCGCCGTCGGCCAGGCGCACATCAAGTCGACGTTCAACAACACGATCGTTTCGATCACTGACACCACCGGTGCTGTGATCAGCTGGGCCTCGTCGGGCGCTGTTGGCTACAAGGGTTCGCGTAAGTCGACCCCGTTCGCCGCGCAGCTCGCCGCGGAGTCGGCTGCTCGCCAGGCGCAGGAGCACGGCATGAAGAAGGTTGACGTCTTCGTGAAGGGCCCCGGTTCGGGTCGCGAGACCGCCATCCGTTCGCTGCAGGCCGCGGGCCTCGAGGTCGGTTCGATCACCGACGTCACCCCGCAGGCGCACAACGGTGCTCGTCCGCCGAAGCGTCGTCGCGTCTAACGCCCCCAGTCGCCCGGCCCTCACCTCGAGGGTTGGGCGACTTTCCGGCACCCGCCGGACCGCCTGTCTTTCGCACCACTACCTACCTCACGTGAGATCGCCCCTCACGCACACGCCAAGCGTCATATAGCGGACGCTTTGCCGAAAGGAACCACACAGTGCTCATTGCACAGCGCCCCACCCTCACCGAGGAGCACGTCTCCGAGTACCGTTCGCGCTTCGTCATCGAGCCGCTCGAGCCTGGCTTCGGCTACACGCTCGGCAACTCGCTGCGTCGCACCCTGCTCAGCTCGATCCCCGGCGCGGCCGTTACGAGCATTCGTCTCGACAACGTGCAGCACGAGTTCACGACCATTTCGGGCGTGAAAGAGGATGTCACCGAAATCATCCTCAACATCAAGCAGCTCGTTGTTTCGAGCGAGCACGACGAGCCGATCACCGCGTACCTGCGCAAGACCGGCGCCGGTGAAGTGACTGCCGCTGACATCTCCGCCCCCGCCGGTGTGGAGATTCACAACCCGAACCTCGTCATCGCGACGCTGAACGACGACGCGAAGTTCGAGCTTGAGCTGACGGTCGAGCGTGGCCGCGGCTATGTTTCGGCCCAGCAGAACCGTAACGAGTACTCCGAGGCCGGCCAGATTCCGGTCGACTCGATCTACTCGCCGGTGCTCAAGGTCACCTACCGCGTCGAGGCCACCCGTGCGGGTGAGCGCACCGACTTCGACCGCCTCGTGGTCGACGTCGAGACCAAGCAGTCGATGTCGCCGCGCGACGCGGTTGCGTCGGCTGGCGGTACGCTGGTTGAGCTGTTCGGGCTTGCACGCGAGCTCAACGTTGAGGCTGAAGGTATCGAGATCGGCCCCGCGCCGGTTGACCAGGTCATCAACGAAGAACTGTCGATGAGCATTAACGACCTCGACCTGTCGGTTCGTTCGTACAACTGCCTCATGCGCGAGGGCATCACCACGGTGTCGCAGCTCGTTGCGCTGAGCGAGACGCAGCTGATGAACATCCGCAACTTCGGTCAGAAGTCGGTAGATGAGGTGCGCGACAAGCTGTCGAGCATGGGCCTGAGCCTCAAGGATTCGGTGCCCGGTTTCGAAGGCACCCACTTCTACGGTGCTGGCGAAGACAGCGGCGAGTACATCTAAACCGCGCAGACGCGGATACCTAGTTTCAGAAAGAGATCACGAGAATGCCTAAGCCTACAAAGGGTCCTCGCATCGGCGCCGGCCCCACCCACGAGCGCATGATTCTTGGCCAGATGGCCGCGCAGCTGTTCACGCACAAGCGCATCCAGACCACCGAGACCCGCGCGAAGCGCCTCCAGCCCGTCGCCGAGCGCCTCATCACGCAGGCCAAGCGTGGCGACCTGCACAACCGCCGCAAGGTGCTTGAGACGATCACCGACCGCGGTGTCGTGCACGAGCTCTTCACCGAGATCGCGCCGCTCGTCGCGGAGCGCCCGGGCGGCTACACCCGCGTCATCAAGACCGGTTACCGCAAGGGTGACAACGCGCCGATGGCCGTGATTGAGCTCGTACTCGAGCCCGTCACGCCGAAGGTGAAGAACACCGCTGCCGAGACCCCCGTCGCTGAGGCGCCGGTTGTCGAGGACGACGTGGTGACCGAGGACGTTGAGGCCGAGGCCGCCGTCGAGACCGAGGCAGCCGAGGCTGCCGCCGAGGTCGAGCCCGACGAGGCCGCCGCCGAGGCGACCGACGAGGTTGCTGCCGACGACGCTGCCGAGGAAGAAACCAAGTAGTCTCCTCGCACCAAGAGCAAGGCCCCTGCCAATCGGTGGGGGCCTTCCTCGTTTCCTTGCGAGCGCCTCGGCCCGGCAGGCGCAGGGATACGGCAAGATGGTCGCCATGAATGTCCGCGTGCGCTTCGACATCGCCTACGACGGCACGGCCTTCAGCGGCTGGGCCGCGCAGCCCGAGCTGCGCACCGTGCAGGGCACGCTCGAGGATGCGCTGCGCATCCTGTACCGACCGCTGCCCGACAGCGGCCCGCTGCTCACGGTCGCTGGACGAACGGATGCTGGCGTCCATGCCACCGGCCAGGTCGCGCACCTCGACCTCGACGACGAGGTGTGGGCGTCGACCGTGCGTGGGCGCGCCGACGACGAACCCGCGGCCGCGCTGGTGCGCCGCTGTGCGGGCATTCTCGGAGCCGACTCGGACGTCGTCATCACCGGCGCGCGCGAGGTCGGCCCGGAGTTCGACGCCCGCTTCTCGGCGCTCTGGCGTAGCTACGAATATCGCCTCGCCGACTCAACCTCGGTCGCGAACCCGCTCGAGCGCCACCGCACCACCGTCGTGCGCCGAGCCCTCGACCTCGACGCGATGAACGCATCCGCCGAGGTGCTCGTCGGGCTGCACGACTTCGCGGGCTTCTGCAAGCCGCGCGAGGGCGCGACGACGATTCGCACCCTGCAGGAGTTCCGCTGGGAGGAACTCGAACGGGGCGTCTTTCGCGCGCACGTGCGCGCCGACGCGTTCTGCCACTCGATGGTGCGCTCGCTCGTGGGGATGTGCGCCGCGGTCGGGCAGGGCAGGCTGCCGCTCGCGCGCGTGCCCGAGCTGCTCGAGGTGCGCAGCCGCTCGAACGCGTTCACGGTGCTTGCGGCGAAGGGCCTCACCCTCACCGAGGTGGGCTACCCCGACGACGCCGACCTCGCATCCCGCCAGCTCGCAACCCGCGCGAAGCGGCCAGACAATGTCGTTGAGCTACCACGTCGCGAGGCCTCCAAGCTGTAAGAATCTCGCCAATTTGCTGAAAGCCACTATGCTTAGCCACGCGCCGCACCCGCACGGCGCGCGTCAACTCAACGCAGAGCTGAACCAGTGAGAGCGAGAAAGAATGACCAAGATCGACGAATCGCGCGCCGACGACGCCGCGAATCCGCCCGTCGAATGGGATGAGTCCCAGCTCAACACCCCCGAGGGGTACCCGGTCGCCGGCGCCGACGCCAAGGCGCTCGACCGAGCGCGGAAGTGGACGCCCGGCAAGATCATCACGTGGGTGGCCATTGCGCTGCTCGGTGGCGTGGCCTGGACCATGCTCGCGTTCGTGCGCGGCGAATCGGTCAACGGCATCTGGTTCGTGTTCGCCGCGGTGTGCACCTACCTCATCGCCTACCGCTTCTACGCGAACTACATCGAGAAGCACCTGCTGCGCCCGAACGACCACCGCGCCACCCCGGCCGAGTACATGGCGAACGGCAAGGACTTCGTCGCGACCGACCGCCGCGTGCTGTTCGGCCACCACTTCGCCGCGATCGCCGGCGCCGGCCCGCTCGTCGGCCCCGTGCTCGCCGCGCAGATGGGCTACTTGCCCGGCACGATCTGGATCATCGTCGGCGTCGTGCTCGCGGGCGCGGTACAGGACTACCTCGTGCTCTTCATCTCGACGCGTCGCCGCGGCCGCTCGCTCGGCCAGATGGCGCGGGATGACCTCGGGCGCGTCGGCGGCATCGCCGCAATTCTCGCGACCCTCACGATCATGATCATCATCGTGGCGATCCTCGCGCTCGTCGTCGTGAACTCGCTCGGCGAGAGCCCCTGGGGTGTCTTCTCGGTCGGCATGACAATTCCGATCGCGTTGTTCATGGGCATCTACCTGCGGTATCTGCGCCCTGGCAAGATCCTCGAGGTCTCGGTGATCGGCTTCATCTTGCTGATGGCCGCGATCATCGGCGGCGGCCAGATCGCCGCGACCGAGTGGGGCTCGTCGTTCTTCCTGCTCGACCACACGACCATCGCGTGGGCGATCATCATCTACGGCTTCGTCGCGGCCGTGCTGCCGGTGTGGCTGCTGCTCACGCCCCGCGACTACCTGTCGACGTTCATGAAGATCGGCGTCATCGTTGTGCTCGCGGTGGCGATCGTCATCGTGCGCCCCGAGATCACGGCGCCCGCGTTCAGCGAGTTTGCGAGCCGGTCAGACGGCCCCGTGTTCAGCGGCGCGCTGTTCCCGTTCCTCTTCGTCACCATCGCGTGTGGCGCGCTCTCGGGCTTCCACGCGCTCATCTCGTCGGGCACGACTCCAAAGATGGTGCACAAGGAGCGCCAGACAAAGTTCATCGGTTACGGCGGCATGCTCATGGAGTCGTTCGTCGCGATTATGGCGCTCGTCGCCGCCGTGTCGATCGACCGTGGCCTCTACTTCGCCATGAACGCGTCCGTCGCGGCCACGGGCGGCACGGTCGAGGGCGCGGCGATGTTCGTGAACTCGCTCGGCCTCAACGGCGTGCACGTTGACGGTTCGTTCCTGCAGCAGATGGCCGATGAGGTGGGGGAGGAGTCGATCGTCTCCCGCACGGGTGGTGCGCCAACGCTCGCCATGGGTATCGCGCACATCATGCACAACATCACGCCGGGCCTCATGGGCTTCTGGTACCACTTCGCGATCATGTTTGAGGCGCTGTTCATCCTCACCGCGGTGGACGCTGGTACCCGCGTGGCACGCTTCCAGCTGCAGGAGGCGCTCGGCAACTTCTGGCCGCGCATCAAAGACAACAACTGGCGGCTCGGCGTGTGGTTGACGACCGCCCTCATGGTCGCGGGCTGGGGCTACATCCTGCTGCTCGGCGTCACCGATCCACTCGGCGGCATCAACACGTTCTTCCCGTTGTTTGGTATCGCGAACCAGTTGCTCGCGGCGGTCGCGCTCGCGGTCGTCACGGCGATCCTCGCGAAGCGCGGACGCCGGATGTTCAAGTACCTCTGGATTCCCGGCGTTCCACTCGTGTTCGACCTTGTCGTCACGATGGTCGGCTCCTGGCACAAGATTTTCTCGCCGGTGCGCAACGTCGGTTACTGGGCCAACCACTTCGCCACCCGCGCCGACATCGACACGGCGCTCGCGGCCGATCCGAACGCCGACGTTACGAAGCTCGAGGCCACCGTGCGCAACACCGCGGTGCAGGGCTCGCTCTCGGTACTGTTCGCGATCCTCACGCTCGTCGTTGTTGGCGCGGCCTTCGTGAAGATCATCCAGGCGTGGAAGCACGATGGTCTGCCGACGTCGGAGCCGAAGCCGGTGCCATCGCTGACCTTCGCTCCGGCGGGTATCTCGGCGACCCAACCCGAGAAGGAGCTCATGGAGAAGTGGGCGCAGCTGCCCGAGGACAAGCGCGATCGGACGCTCGAATAATGACCGCGCCCACGCACTCGAACAAGCCAGGGCACATCAGGGCCTGGTTCGCGACCGCGAGCTGGTACCTCAACGGCATGATGGGCGGGCACGCGTACGAGCGGTACGTGAATCACCTGCGCCGGGAGCACCCCGACGCCACGCCGATGACCGAGCGTGAGTTCTGGCGGCAGAAGGCGCGCGACGAGGATGCGAACCCTTCGGCGCGCTGCTGCTAGCGACTCGCGGCAGTGAAAGTCCGGCGGCGGCCCAGATTCGATATGGATCGGGGTCGCCGTTGCCCGTGCCGCGTTCGAGAACTTCTCGTACGCAAGTGCAAGACTGGCCGTACTAAACGCGAGGCAAGGAGCAGTCCATGGTCACAGTGGCGCAGAATCTGGTCGACAACCTTCGAGTGAACGGCGTGCGCCGCGTGTATGGGGTGCCGGGCGACTCGCTCAACGGCTTCACCGATGCGATTCGCAAAGACGAGCAGGTCGAGTGGGTGCACGTGCGCCACGAGGAGGCGGCGGCGTTCGCGGCTGCGGCCGATGCCGAGCTCACCGGCGAGCTGGCGGTCTGTGCCGGCAGCTGTGGCCCGGGCAACCTGCACCTCATCAACGGGCTCTTCGACGCACAGCGCTCGCGCGTGCCCGTGCTCGCGATTGCAGCGCACATCCCGAGCGAGGAAATCGGCTCGAACTACTTCCAAGAGACGCATCCGCAGGAGCTCTTTCGCGAGTGCAGTGTCTACACCGAGCTCGTCTCGTCTGCCGAACAGATGCCCCGCGTGCTCGAGATCGCGATGCGCGCGGCCATCGAGCGGCGCGGCGTCGCCGTCGTCGTGCTGCCCGGTGACGTCGCGCTGCAGCAAGCCAGCCACGAGGGTGAACACGTCGTGCGGGCCGCACAGCCGCGCGTGCTGCCGTCCGAGGCCGAGCTGCAGGAGCTCGCCAAGCTGCTTGCGGGTGCGTCGAGCCCCACCATCCTTGCCGGTGCCGGCGTCGCGGGCGCACACGATGACGTCGTCGAACTCGCCGACGTGCTCGGCGCGCCGATCGTGCACGCGCTGCGCGGCAAGGAGCACATCGAGCACGACAACCCGTTCGACGTCGGCATGACCGGACTGCTCGGCTTCAACTCGGGCTACCGCGCCATGGAAAATTCCGACGTGCTGCTGATGCTCGGCACCGACTTCCCCTATCAGCAGTTCTACCCGAAGGATGCGAAGGTCGCGCAGGTGGATATTCGCGGCGAGCAGCTCGGTCGCCGCACACCCCTCGACCTTGGCCTCGTCGGCGACGTCGGCGACACCGTGCGCGCCCTGCTGCCGTTGCTCAAGCGCAACCGCAAACGGGCGCACCTCAACGACTCGGTGAAGCACTACGAGCGCACGCGCAAGCGCCTCGACGAACTCGCCGTACCGTCTCGCGGCAAGCGGCCCATCCATCCGCAGTACGTCGCCAGCGTGCTCGACGAACTGGCCGACGACGACGCGGTGTTTATCCCTGACGTGGGGTCGCCCGTCGTCTACGCGGCCCGGTACCTGCACCTCGGCGGCGGCCGACGTCTCATCGGCTCGTTCAGCCACGGCTCAATGGCGAACGCGCTGCCTCACGCGATCGGCGCCCAGTCGGCGTTCCCCGACCGCCAGATCGTCGCGCTCGCAGGCGACGGAGGCCTGTCGATGCTCATGGGGGAGCTGCTCACCGTGACGCAGAACCAGCTCCCGGTGAAACTCATCGTGCTGAACAACTCGTCACTCAACTTCGTCGAGCTTGAGATGAAGGCGGCCGGCTTCGTCACGTTCGCGACTGATCTCGAGAACCCGAACTTTGCGAAGGTGGCCGAGGCCGTGGGCATCCGCGGCTGGCGCGTCGAGGAATCAAGGGACGTCGAGTCGACCATCGCCGAGGCCCTCGCGCATCCCGGCCCGGCACTCGTCGACGTCGTGGTTGAGCGCCAGGAGCTCTCGATGCCCCCGGCGATCACGGCCGAGCAGGTGAAGGGCTTCTCGCTCTACGCGATCCGCACCGTGCTCTCGGGTCGTGGCGACGAACTGCTCGATCTCGCGCGGGCGAACTTCCGCCAGCTCTTCTAAGCCGCTGCATCCGCCGCAGACCATTGCGCCGCTGCCACGCCGTGAAGTAACATATTCAGGTTGCCCGCTTACCCGGGCATCGAAGTGGACCCTCAACTGTCGCGTTCACCCGTCATTCGGCGGGCCAACACGACGACCGAGCGGGACTCACGACCATTCCCTTCGAACGAAAGATGCATTGCTATGCGTACTTACACGCCCAAGGCAGGTGAAATCACCCGCGAATGGTTCGTCATTGACGCAACCGACATCGTCCTGGGTCGTCTCGCCTCGCACGCTGCCGCCATCCTGCGCGGTAAGCACAAGGCCATCTTCGCTCCCCACGTCGACACCGGCGACTTCGTCGTCGTCGTGAACGCCGACAAGGTCGCGCTCACGGGTGCGAAGCTGGAGCAGAAGAAGGCCTACCGTCACTCGGGTTACCCGGGTGGCCTCCGCGCCGAGAGCTACACCGAGCTCCTCGAGAAGCGCCCGGAGCGCGCCGTTGAAAAGGCGATCCGGGGCATGCTGCCGAAGAACTCGCTCGGCCGTGACCAGCTCAAGAAGCTCAAGGTGTACGCGGGTCCTGAGCACCCGCACGCTGCACAGCAGCCCAAGCCCTACACCTTTGACCAGGTTGCCCAGTAGCGGCACGAAGAACGAAGGACTGAGATAGTGGCGACCATCGAAGACTCCACCGCGGAGCAGCTCACCAACTTCAGCACCGAGACCCCGGCCTCGGAAGCTGTCGAAACCACCCCGCGCCCCGCACTCACCGTGTCGGGTCAGGCCGTGGGCCGTCGCAAGCAGGCTGTTGCCCGCGTGCGCGTTGTCCCCGGTACCGGCAAGATCACCGTCAATGGCCGCGCCCTTGACGAGTACTTCCCCAACAAGCTGCACCAGCAGCTCATTAACGATCCGTTCACCCTGCTGACGTTGAACGGTGCTTACGACGTAATCGCAAAGATTCACGGCGGCGGACCTTCGGGTCAGGCTGGCGCGCTTCGCCTCGGCATTGCGCGTGCGCTCAACGAGATTGACCGAGAGCACAACCGTCCCGAGCTGAAGAAGGCCGGCTTCCTTACCCGCGACCCGCGAGTCAAGGAACGCAAGAAGGCCGGTCTCAAGAAGGCCCGCAAGGCTCCGCAGTACTCGAAGCGCTAATCGGAAGGGCCAACGTGGGTCGACTTTTTGGAACGGATGGTGTTCGTGGCCTCGCCAACGAACGCCTGACCGTAGAACTCGCAGTCGGCCTGGCTCAATCGGCCGCCGCCGTGCTCGCGCGTGAAGCGCGCGAGCGCGGCGAGCGGCCGGTCGCGGTTCTCGCCCGGGATCCGCGTATCTCCGGCCAGTTCATCAGCGCGGCAGTCGCCGCCGGACTCGCCTCCGCGGGCGTCGATGTCTTCGACGCCGGCGTGATCCCTACGCCCGCAGCGGCGTTCCTGACCGCCGACGTTGACGCCGACTTTGGCGTCATGATCTCGGCGTCTCACAACCCTGCTCCCGACAACGGCATCAAGTTCTTTGCCCGCGGCGGGAGGAAGCTGGCCGACGAACTCGAAGACGAGATCGAGGCCCAGCTTGACGCTGAGCAGCTTCGTCCCACTGGCGACGGGGTCGGCCGCATCGAGCGTTTTGCTGATGCCGAAGATCGCTACACGCTGCACCTGCTCTCGTCGCTGCCGGTCGTCTACGACGACGGCCGCCCGCCGCTCGACGGCATGCGCATCGTCATCGATGGCGCCAACGGCGCAGCCGCGGGCGTTTCGCCCGAGGTGTTCGCCGACGCGGGCGCCGACGTCACCGTCATCGGTGGCGAGCCCGATGGCCTCAACATCAACGAGGGCGTCGGCTCGACGCACCTCGACAAGTTGCGTGAGACCGTCGTGTCGCTCGGCGCCGACCTCGGCGTCGCGCACGATGGCGATGCCGACCGCTGCCTCGCGGTCGACTCGAACGGCGAAGTTATCGACGGCGACCAAATCCTCGCGATCCTCGCCCTGTGGCTCAAGGGCCGCGGGATGCTCAAGGACGACACGCTCGTCGCGACGGTCATGTCGAACCTTGGCCTGCGCATCGCGATGCGCGAGCATGGCATCACCCTCGTCGAAACGAAGGTGGGCGACCGCTACGTGCTCGCCGAGCTCAACCGCCGCGAGCTCACCATCGGTGGCGAGCAGTCGGGACACGTCATCGTCACTCGCCACGCGACCACCGGCGACGGCGTGCTCACCGGCCTGCTGCTCGCCTGCGTTGTCGCATCCGAGGGCAAGCCCCTCAGTGAACTCAAGCAGGTCATGAAGGTCTACCCACAGGTGCTCGTCAACGTGCGCGGCGTGCGCCAGGACGAGTGCACTTCGAACGAGGCCGTCCAGGCCGCGGTCGAGAAAGTGACACTCGCGCTCGGCAACACTGGCCGCGTGCTGCTGCGCCCATCCGGCACCGAGCCGGTCGTGCGCGTGATGGTCGAGGCCGAGACCGACGACGCCGCGCGCCTGCATGCCGACGCGCTCGCCGAAGTCGTGAAAGCCGAGCTCGCGCTCGCGTAATTTTCACGTCAATCGGCCGCGGCCCCAACCAGAATCTGGTCGGGGCCGCAGCCGTTTTTGGAGGGTTCGCGCTGCCGATTAGGCCTCTGCGCGCTGGCCCGAGGCGAGGGCCAGCTCGTTGACCTCGTGGGGCAGTTGGGCCGACTCGGTGACCTCCCCGCCGAGGTAGTCGACCACGTACATGGTCGAGGTGTTCGGGTCGCTGATGTAGACGTAGCCGCGGTCCTGCACGATGGCCGGGTGGCTGGTCTGCCACTCGTCAGGCACGGTCCACTCGTCGGTGACGGCGATCTCGTTGACGAGTTCGCCCGACCCGGGGTCGAAGACGCGCAGGGTGCCGTCGGTGCCAAAGACGAGGGCCTCGCCGTCCTCGCCGCGGGCGAGGCCATGCCAGGTGTAGTGGCTGCCGGTGTCGACGACGTTGATCGACTCGTCGACGGTGTCAATGAGGGCAATCTGGGTCAGGTCGATGCCGCCCTCGGGGTCGGTCTTGTAGTCGCCGAGCACGACGGTCGAATCATCGTCGGCGAACGCGTTGCCGGTGCGGCCGAAGTCGTCGGGCGCGTCGATCTTGTGGAAGTGGTCGCCGTGCGAGAGCAGCACGCCGTCCTCGCAGCCGGCGAGAACAAGGTCGTCGCCGACGGTGGTCTCACCATGGATGCCGGGGCACTCGTCGGATTCGGCGATGACGTTGCCGTCGGTGTCAACGACCTGGGCGCCGTTGCGCTCCGACTCGTTGCCCACCGTCACGAACAGCTGGCCGTCGGCGAGCGGCACGGCGACGCCGTGGTGCGCGTCGGCCGACTCGTAGCTCGCGGTCGGCGTGATGCTGCCGGCGTCAACCTGCTCCTCGAGCGTCGCCGTGGCGAAGATCGTGACCTCGCCGGTGCCGTCGTCGAAGAGTGCGGTCTGGCCGTCGTGGTGCACGACATGACCGGGTGTCTCGGCGCTCGCGACGACGTCGCTGAGCACGGGCTCGGAGACGTACGAGTGGGTGTGGTCGCCGTGTGGCTGGGTGTAGGTGCCGGCGTCGAGCACGGCCCAGCCGCCCGTCGTCGAGACGAACACGTTGCGGTTGTCACCGCCGGGGCTGAGGCGGTTGAAGCCATCGATGGGCAGATCGGCGATGACCTCGAGCGAGTTCGCGTCGACGACCAGGATGCCGCCGTCGTAGGTGAGCGCGAGGCGGGGCTGCGGGCCCGACGACTCCGTCGCCTCGTGTTCGTGTTCGTGACCGTCTTCGTGGTCGTGGTCGGCCTCCGTTGATGTGGTGCTCCCGGGCTGCGAGCCGGCGGCGCAGCCCGTGAGGGCGAGCGCGGCAATCGCGAGGGATGCGGCAGAGGCGAGCAGCGGCGCTCGACGGGACAGGATCGGTGCCATAGAGGCGGGTCCTTCCTAAAGGATCAGCAAATTCGATGCCGCCGGAACGGCACCGCACGAGACTATCTGCTAATAAGAATCGTTATCAAATAGCGAGTCGCTGATATTTTGCGCCCGGTGCGGGGTCGTGACTGGCGCATCCGCTCGGCCCGCGCATCCGCTCGCGACGGTGCCCGCGCATCCGATGCGGTTTTCTACGAGAGATGCGGCGGTAACCGCAGCGATCCTAGAAAACTGCACCCAGGCACCCGCCGCTAGGACTTGCGGAGGAGGACCTTCGAGATCGCGTGGTTCGCAGATTTGCGCAGGATGAGCTTCGCGCGTGAGCGCGTCGGCAGCACGTTCTGCTCGAGGTTCGGCAGGTTGATCGAGTTCCAGATATCGGATGCGGTGGCAACGGCCTCGGTCGGGGAGAGGTCAGCGTACTTGCGGAAGTACGAGGACGGGTTCGCGAATGCGCCGCGCTGCAGTTGCAGAAAGCGGTCGAGGTACCACTTCTCGATGTCGGAGGTGCGCGCATCCACGAAGATCGAGAAGTCAAACATGTCGCTCACCGCGAGCCCGCCGCCGCGCGACGGCGGCTGCAGGACGTTGAGGCCCTCGACGATGAGCACGTCGGGGGCGTTCACGACGATCTCGGCGTCGCGCACGATGTCGTAGACAACGTGCGAGTAGAACGGCGCGCGCACTTCGGGAGCGCCCGACTTCACCTGCGTGACGAAGCGCAGCAGGGCGCGGCGGTCGTACGACTCCGGGAATCCCTTGCGCGACATCAGGCCGCGGCGCTCGAGCTCGGCGTTCGGGTAGAGGAACCCGTCGGTCGTGATGAGCTCGACGCGAGGGGTGTCCTCCCACCGCCGCAGCAGCTCTCGCAGGAGTCGTGCCACCGTCGACTTGCCCACGGCGACCGAGCCCGCGACGCCGATGACGAAGGGCGTGCCGTCGCCGCGGTCGCCGAGAAACGAGTTCTGGGCGCGGCGCAGCTGGCGCGCGTTGTTCACGTGGATGTTCAGCAGCCGGGTGAGCGGCAGATAGACCTCGCGCACCTCATCGATGTCGATCGGGTCGCCGAGGCTGCGCAGGCGCGCGACGTCGTCCTCGTCGATCGTCAGCGGCGTCGACGGGGCGAGCTCGGCCCAGTCGGCGCGATCGATCTCATCGAACGGCGTCGACCACTTCGCGGTGGCCGGGCGCCGTGCGGTGGTGAGCATCAAGCCAGCTTACTGGCAGGTAGGGCAGTGCGGAACGCTTGGCCGTGATGGCCGTATTCCTGGGACAAGCCGCAGAGTAGGCTTAGTAAAGGATGAACCGCGGTGTCGCGGTTCCGCCCGTATCTCACGAGCATCTGGAGGCAGTGGTGTCCGCAACTACCGCGCCGTCGACCGACTCAGCGTCAGGCGGCAAGAACAAGTTCAGCGTCGGAGTCCAGAAGTTCGGCACATTCCTCTCGGGAATGATCATGCCGAACATCCCCGCACTCATCGCGTGGGGTCTGTTCACGGCGTTCTTCATCGAAAAGGGATGGACGCCGAACGCGAGCCTCTCGGAGCTCGTCGGCCCGACCATCCACTACCTGATGCCGCTGCTCATCGCGAACACGGCCGGCCGCATGGTCTACAAGGAGCGCGGTGGCGTCGTCGCCACGGTCGCGACCATGGGCGTCATCGTCGGTAGCGACTACATCGTCAACCAGTTCAATGCCTCGCTGCCCGAGGGCGCGAGCGAGCTCGGCCAGGTGCACATGTTCATCGGAGCGATGATCATGGCGCCGATCGCGGCCTGGCTCATGAAACAGCTCGACAAGCTCTGGGACGGCAAGATCCGCGCCGGCTTCGAGATGCTCGTCAACCTGTTCTCGGCCGGCATCTTCTCGTTCATCATGGCGATCGCAGGCTTCTACTTGCTCGCGCCGGTCGTTAACGGCCTCATGACGGCGCTCGGGAACGCGGTCGGCTGGCTCATCAACAACGGCCTGCTGCCGTTGACGAGCATCTTGATCGAGCCCGCGAAGGTTTTCTTCCTCAACAACGCCATCAACCACGGCGTGCTGACGCCGCTCGGCACGCAGATGGCGTCGGTCGACGGCAAGTCGATCCTGTTCCTGCTCGAGGCGAACCCGGGCCCCGGTCTCGGCATCCTGCTCGCGTTCTCGGTCTTCGGCGTCGGCATGGCCCGGGCCTCGGCACCGGGCGCCGCGATCATCCACTTCCTCGGCGGCATCCACGAGATCTATTTCCCGTACGTGCTCATGAAGCCGGCACTGCTGCTTGCGGTGATCGCGGGTGGCATGAGTGGCGTGTTCACGAACATGATTTTCGACTCGGGCCTGCGGGCGCCCGCGGCGCCGGGCTCGATCATTGCGGTGCTGCTGCAAACCGCGAGTGACAGCTACCTCGGCGTGATCCTGTCGGTTGTCATCTCGGCCACCGTCACCTTCGTCGTCGCCGCGGTGATTCTGCGGGCCTCGCGCAAGCGTGACCTTGAGGCGCTTGAGCGCGGCGAGGACGGCATGAGTGCGGCCGTCGCGAAGACCCAGCGCAACAAGGGCAAGGACTCGGCGGCGCTCTCGAGCCTCGCCGGTCAGGCATCCGCCGGTTCGCTGCGCGACGAGGTCGCCAACCCGAACCGCGAGATCACGAGCGTCGTGTTCGCCTGCGATGCGGGGATGGGCTCGAGCGCGATGGGTGCGAGCGTCATGCGCAAAAAGGTGAAGGATGCGGGCATCACCGGCGTGACCGTGACGAACGCGGCCATCGCGAACCTCGACAGCACGGCCGACCTCATCATCACGCAGGAAGAGCTCACACCCCGCGCGCGCCAGCGCCGCCCCGACGCGATCCACGTGTCCGTCGGCCAGTTCATGAACTCGCCGAAGTACGACGAGGTCGTGGACCTGCTGAAGCAGCGCCAGGATGGCGAGCTCACGGCGGCGACCGCCGAGGCGGCTCCGGCCGANGTCCTCGCCCTACACGCCGAGCGACGGCACGGATGCGCCGGCCCCGGCCGCCGCCCCTGCCGCGGCAACGGCCACCGCGACCGCACCGGCCACCCCGGCGGCCGACCCCGACGTGCTCACGCTCGAGAGCATCACGACGGCGCCGACCGCGACGACGCGTGATGAGGCGATCCGAGAGGCGGGGGAACGACTCGTCGCCCGCGGCTCGGTCACGCCTGACTACGTCGACGCGATGTTCGCCCGCGAGGCCGAGGTCTCGACCTTCATGGGCAGCTTCCTCGCGATCCCGCACGGCACGAACGACGCCAAGCAGGCGGTGCTCGCATCGGGGCTTTCGGTTGCGCGCTACCCGCAGCCGGTTGACTGGGATGGCAACGAGGTGCGCTTCGTGATCGGCATCGCCGGCAAGGACGGCGGGCACCTCGAGATCCTCGCCAAGATCGCCCAGATCTTCGCCGACCAGAGCCAGGTTGACCGCCTGCTCGCGGCGCAGACCGACGAAGAACTCTACGAACTGCTGAGCGGAGTAAACGACTAATGGCCAAGACCGCAGTACATTTCGGCGCCGGCAACATCGGGCGCGGCTTCATCGGCCTCGCCCTGCACGAGGCGGGCTACGACCTCGTGTTCTCGGACGTCAACGCCGAGCTCGTCGACACCCTCAACGCCGCCGATAGCTACGAGGTGCGCGAGGTGGGCGCGAACGCCCGCACCCACACCGTCGACCGCTTCAGCGCCGTGAACTCGGCCTCCGACCCGGCCTCCGCGCAGGCGGCCGTGGCCGGGGCCGAGATCGCGACCTGCGCGGTCGGCGCGGGCGTGCTCAAGTTCATCGCGCCCGTCATTCGCGAGGGCCTGCGCCAGCGGGCGGTGGATGCGCCGAAGCTCGTCGTGCTCGCCTGCGAGAACGCGATCAACGCGACCGACACGCTGCGTGACTTCGTGCTCGAGGGCGCCGAGGAGCTCGCCGACCGCGCGATCTTCGCGAACACCGCCGTCGACCGCATCATTCCGGCGGTGCACGCCGACGGCGTCGACGTCGTGGTCGAGGACTTCAGCGAGTGGGCGATCGAGCGAGGCCCGTTCGACGGCGCCGAGCCGAGCATCCCCGATGCCCATTTCGTCGACGACCTCGCCCCGTACATCCGCCGCAAGCTGTTCACGGTGAACACCGGCCACGCGACGGCCGCGTACTGGGGCTCGCTGCTCGGCGAGGCCTCGATCGCGTCGGCCCTCGCGAACCCGCAGGTGCGCGAGCACGTCGACACGGTGCTCGGCGAGACGAGCGAGCTGCTTATCGCGCAGTTCGGCTTCGGGCACGACGAGCATGCCGCCTACGTCGCGCGTACGATTCAGCGCTTCCAAAACCCCGAGCTGCCCGACACCCCGACGCGCATCGGCCGCCAGCCGCTGCGCAAGCTGAGCCGGCACGAGCGGTTCGTCGAGCCGGCGGTGGACCTCGCGGCGCGCGGCCTCGAACACGGCGGGCTGCTCGCGGCGATCGGCGCGGCGCTGCAGTTCCGCAGCGACGACGACGAGCAGTCGCACGAGCTCGGCGAGCTGCTCGAGACACGCCCGGCCGCCCACCTCGTGCCCGAGGTGATGGGTGTGCAACCAGGCGAGCAGCTTTTCGACGAACTCGTGGCGGTCGTGACCCGCGTGCAGCAGAACTAGCCCGGCCCACGCCCCCGACGCGTGCGCGCGGATGAACGCGCGCGTCGGAGGGATGGGGCAGAATTACCCCTATGTGTGGAATCGTTGGATACGTCGGTGACAAAACCAGTCAGCAGGTCCTCTTGTCGGGTCTGGCCCGACTCGAATACCGCGGCTACGACTCGGCGGGCATCGCCGTGGTCGACGAGCACGGTGCGCTGAACACCCGCAAGCGCGCCGGCAAGCTGCAGACGCTGCTCGATGACCTCGAGCAGACCCCCATGGCAGATGGCCACATCGGCATCGGCCACACCCGCTGGGCCACGCACGGCCCCGCGAACGACAGCAATGCGCACCCGCACCTGTCGGATGGCGGCAAGCTCGCCGTCATTCACAACGGCATCATCGAGAACTTCCACGAGCTGCGCGAAGAGCTCAAGGCCGACGGCGTCGAGTTCCTCTCCGAGACCGACACCGAGGTTGCCGCGCAACTGCTCGGCCGCGAGTACGCGAAGACGGGTGACCTCGTGCAGACGTTCCGCAACGTCGTGCCCCGCCTCGAGGGCGCGTTCACGCTGCTCGCGATTCACGCGAGCCAGCCCGACGTCATCGTCGGCGCGCGCCTCAACTCGCCGCTCGTGATCGGCCTCGGCGACGGCGAGAACTTCCTCGGCTCTGATGTCGCGGCGTTCGTCGAGCACACCGACCGCGCGATCGCGGTGGGCCAGGAACAGATCGTCGTCGTGCGCAAGGAGTCGGTCGAGATCACGACCTTCGACGGCGAGCCCGCGTCGGGCGACGAGTTCGAGGTGAGCTGGGATGCGTCGGCCGCCGACAAGGGCGGTTGGCCGTCGTACATGGCGAAGGAGATCGCCGAGAACCCCGAGGCGATCGAGAAGACNCGACCACGTCAAGCTGCCCGACCTCGAGGGGCTCGGCGCCGACTACTTCCGCGAGATCGACCGCATCCTGCTCATCGCCTGCGGCACCGCGTACTACTCGGGCCTCACCGGCCAGTACGCGCTCGAGCAGTGGACCCGCGTGCCCGTGACGGTCGAACTCGCCCACGAGTTCCGCTACCGCAACCCCGTCGTCACCGAGCGCACCCTCGTTGTGTCGCTCTCGCAGTCGGGCGAGACCATGGACACCCTCATGGCCGTGCGCTACGCCCGCGAGCTCGGCGCGAAGACCATCTCGATCTGCAACACGCAGGGCGCCTCGATTCCGCGCGAGTCCGACTCGGTCGTCTACACCCACGCGGGCCCCGAGGTCGCCGTGGCCTCGACGAAGGCGTTCACGGCGCAGGTCGCTGCCATCTACCTGCTCGGCCTCTATGTCGCCGGCGCGCGCGAGACCCTCTCGAAGGAGGAGGTCGCGGGCCACCTCGAGGAGTTCCGCCAGCTGCCCGAGAAGATGCAGCACGTGCTCGAGCAGCACGACCGCATCCGCGAGCTCGCGAACTGGATGGCTGACACCCGCTCGGTGCTCTTCCTCGGCCGCTCGACGGGCTACCCGATCGCGCTTGAGGGCGCGCTCAAGCTCAAGGAGATCGCCTACATTCACGCCGAGGGCTTCGCCGCCGGCGAGCTGAAGCACGGCCCGATCGCGCTGATCGAGCCCGGCCAGCCGGTGTTCGTCATCGTGCCGAGCCCGCGCCACGACAACACCCTGCACCCGAAGGTCGTCTCGAACATTCAGGAGATCCGCGCCCGCGGCGCCCGCGTGCTCGCGGTGGCCGAAGAGGGCGACGCCGCGGTGCTGCCGTTCGCCGACGAGGTGTTTGCGATGCCGCTGACCGAGCACTTCTTCGAGCCGTTCCTGCGCGTGCTGCCGCTGCAGATCTTCGCGCTTGAGCTCTCGACCGCGAAGGGCCTCGACGTCGACCAGCCGCGCAACCTCGCCAAGTCGGTCACCGTCGAATAGCGGCGCCCGCATGTCGCTGATTTTCGGAATTGGCGTCGACACCGTCGAGCACGTTCGCGTCGAGCGCGCGCTGGGCGTGCCGCGCTTCGCCGAACGCATCTTTGCCGAGGCCGAACTCGCGCTGCCGCTCACGAGCATTTCCGCTCGCTGGGCGGCGCGCGAGGCGGCGGTGAAGGCGCTCGGCGGCTTGCACGGACTCACCCTGCGCGAACTCGAGGTGCGGCGGACGCACCTTGGCGCGCCCTCGTTCGTCGGCGGCGACAAGCTTGACGGTGTCCTCGCTCGTCTCGGGGTGGGGCGCCTCCACCTCTCTATCTCGCACGATCGCGACGTGTCGACGGCTTTTGTCGTCGCGGAAGGAGCAGCGTCGTGACCCAGCGCGCCCCGGCCCCGCGTATCCACGTCGACCTCGACGCGGTGCGCCATAACCTGCAGGCCTTTTCTCACGCGGTGCAGGTGCCCGTGATTGCCATCGTCAAGGCAAACGCGTACGGGCACGGCATGGTCGAGGTCGGCCGCGCTGCGCTCGCGGCAGGGGCGAGCGCGCTCGGCGTCGCCGACGTCGACGAAGCGCTCGCGCTGCGCGCCGCCGGCATCACGGCGCCCGTCATCGCGTGGCTCGACACCCCGAGCATCGACTTCGGGGCGGCCGTCGAGGCCGGCGTCGAGCTNGGTTCTCGAGCCCGCAGCACCTCGCGATGCTCGCCGACTGGATCGAGCGCGAGGGCCGCGTCGACGGCCCCGTGCGGGTGCACATCAAGCTCGACACGGGCCTCGGCCGCAACGGCGTGCGCGAGCCCGACTGGCCGGCCATGTTCACGCTCGCGAGCGACTACGAGGCGCGCGGTTACCTCGAGGTGCGCGGACTCATGAGCCACTTTTCGGGTACGAGCGACGCCGACGACGCCGAGCAGATCGCCGCCTTCGACCGCGCCGCCGCCCTCGCCGAGGGGTTCGGCCTGCAGCCGAGCCTGCGCCACCTCGCGGCGACCGCCGGCGCGCTGAAATTCCCCGAGGCGCGCTACGACGCGACGCGACTCGGCATCGCGCTCTACGGCCTCGACCCGATCGCGCCCGACGCCCGCTGCGGCCTCGAACTGCGCCCGGCGTTGACGCTGACGGCGCACGTGCGCCGCTACGACGTTGACGACATGCCCCGCTGGCTGCTCGACGTCGGCCAGGTCGACGGGCTGCTGCCGGTGGCCGAAGGCGAGCTGTTGCTGCAGGACGAGGCGGGGGATCGCTGGCGCCTCGAACGCGTCGACGCCTGCCACTGCGTGGTCACGCCGCTCGGCGACGTCGAACGCAGCGCGCACCGCCGCGTCACCGTTATCGGCGGCACCGCGAGCGCCGATGACTGGGCGGCTGCCTCGGGCACCATCAACTACGAGGTGACGACGCGGCTCAGCGGCCGCATCGCCCGCGACTACCAGGGCGGGGCGGCCGAGCATCCGAGCCACTCGGGCCGGCGCCTCCGCACACCCGAGCGGCCCGCATCGGCGTCGCCGCTGCCCGAGTTCGTGATCGACGACGCCGAGCTCGCCGACCGGTTGCGGCAGCTCGCCGAGGCGGGCACGGCGCTCGACCTCACCGCCGACGCCTACGGCTTCGGCCTCGAGCGCGTGCTCGGCCTCGCGGCTGGCCTGCGTCTCAAGTACCTCGTGCGCCGCCCGCACGACCTCGCCGCGCTGCGCGACTTCGGCGTCTCGGCGACGGTCGAGCCGTTCGCGCCCGCGGCAACCCGGGCCGCCTACGGGCTGGCCGACGACTCCCGTGCGCCCGCCGTGCTGCGCAGCGAGCTCGCGCAGATCAAGCGCGTGCACGCGGGCCAGGGCGTGAGCTACGGCTACGAGTGGCACGCGAGCGAGACGACGACGATCGGCCTCGTGCCGGTGGGCTACGCGGATGCGATTCCCCGCTCGGCAGCGCACCGCGCTGAATTGCTCGTGCGCGAGACACCCGCGCCGCTCGTCGGCCGCGTCGCGATGGACCAAGTGGTGGTGAACCTCGGCGACCGCGACGGCGCCCCGGGCGAACCGGTGCGCCTGTGGGGCCCACGCCCGAGCGACTTCAGCCTGCAGGATTGGGCCGGCTGGACCGGCCTGTGCGTCGAGGGGCTCGTCGCCGGCCTCGGCACGCGCGTGCAACGCCGCTCGGCCCGCGACAACGAGGCTGTGTAGGGTGCGGGCATGACGCGAATCGAGACCTCCGACGACATGGAACGCCTCGGCGCCGCGCTCGCGAGTGTGCTGCGCCGCGGCGACGTCCTCGTGCTCAACGGGCCGCTCGGCGCCGGCAAGACGACGCTNGTGCGCGGCCTCGGCGAGGCGCTCGGCGTGCGCGGCGCGGTCGCGAGCCCGACGTTCGTGATCGCTCGCACGCATCCCTCGCTCGGCGACGGCCCCGCGCTCATTCACGTCGACGCGTACCGCCTCGCCTCGGCGCTCGAACTCGACGACCTCGACCTCGACCTCGANCTCGGCCGTCACGGTGATCGAGTGGGGCAGGGAGGTCGTCGGCGCGATCACCGACGAGTGGCTCGAGCTCGAACTCGAGCGGCCCCGCGCTGGGCAGACCGACCCGGCCCCCGGCGCGTCGAACGACCCGGATGCGGCGGTCGAGGAACCCCGCGAGGTCGCGGTGCGCGCGGTCGGCGACCGCTTCGCGGGCCTCTCGGTCGAGGCACTCCTCACCGACGGCGGGGCCGCGTCGCCCGCGTAGACTTGGCGCCATGCTGCTCGCCATCGACACCTCTGCCGGAACCGACGTCGCCGTCGTGAGTGACCAGGGCCGCGTCATCGGTGAGTTCCGCGAGCCGAGCTCGCGCCACCACGCCGAGGTCATCGGCGCGGCAATCGCGACGGCGCTCGAGACAGCCGGCATCACAGCGGCCGAGATTACCGACGTCGTCTGCGGCATGGGCCCAGGCCCCTTCACCGGCCTGCGCGTCGGCGTGGCCGCGGCGCGCACCTTCGCGTTCGCGCGCAGCCTGCCCCTGCATCCGATGCCGAGCCACGACGCGATCGCTCACGAGTGGCGCCACGAGCACCCCGCCAACACGGGCTCACTGCTCGTCACGACCGATGCCCGCCGCCGCGAGCTCGCCCTGAGCCACTACCCGGCGGGTTCGGTGCTCGCAGACGGCGGCTTCCAACTCGTCGCGCCCGACGCCGTGCCTGAGGCCGAGGCCAGGGCGGATGCGCGCCAGGTCTCGGCCGCGTACCTCGCCCTCGCGTGGCTCGCGCGGCAGGAGCAAGGTGTGCCGGCCGACGCCGACGAGATTCTCTACCTGCGCGCGCCCGACGCGAAGCCCGGCGCCGTGCCGAAGCGGGTGACCGCGTGAGCGTGCGGCTGCGGGAGGCGACCGTCGACGACCTCGACGGGATGGTCGCGCTCGACCTCGAGATGTTTCCGCTCGACCACTGGAGCGCGTCGGGCATGCACGACGAGCTCCGCAGCGAGCACACGCACTACGTCGTGCTCGAACGCGACGGCGCGCTCGTCGGCGCCGCTGGCGTGCTCGCCGCGCAAGGGGCGGGCGAGGCGGATGTGCAGACGATCGCCGTGCGCCCGGAGCTACGCCGCGGTGGCTGGGGCACACGCCTACTGCGCGAACTGCTCGCCTGGGCCCGCTCGCGCGGCGCACAGCGCGTCTTTCTGGAAGTGCGCGAATCGGGCGCTCCCGCGCGCGCCCTCTACGCCGCCCTCGGCTTCACCGAAATCGGGCGGCGCGACAACTACTACCGCAAGGAACGGGAGGCCGCGATCGTGATGCGAGCCGACATCGACACGGCGCTCAGCGCGGCCGACGCGCGCCTCGAACCGGCGCGCGAGCCGCTCGTGCTCGGCATCGAGACGAGCTGCGACGAAACCGGCGTCGGCATCGTGCGCGGCACGACGCTGCTCACGAACTCGGTCGCCTCGTCGATGGACGAGCACGCGAAGTTCGGCGGCGTCGTGCCCGAGGTCGCGGCGCGCGCCCACGCCGACTCGATGGTGCACGTGCTGCAGCAGGCCCTCGACGAGGCCGGCGTGACCCTCGACGAGCTCGACGCCATCGCCGTGACCGCGGGGCCCGGCCTCGCTGGCGCACTCATGGTCGGCGTCGGCGCAGCGAAGGCGCTCGCGGTTGCGACCGGCAAGCCGCTCTACGGCGTGAACCACCTCGTCGGCCATGTCGCGGCCGACCTGCTGCGCGAGGGCGGCGACCCCGTCGAGTTTCCAACCATCGCGCTGCTCGTCTCGGGCGNGCCACACTTCGCTGATCCGCGTCGACTCGCTCACGGGCGACTCCGAGCTGCTCGGCGAGACGATCGACGACGCCGCCGGCGAGGCCTTTGACAAGGTCGCCCGCGTGCTCGGCCTGCCGTACCCCGGTGGCCCGCAGATCGACCGCGTCGCGGCCGAGGGCAACCCGAAGGCGTTCCGCTTCCCCCGCGGACTGTCGCGCGCATCCGACCTCGAGCGGCACCGCTACGGCTTCTCGTTCTCGGGGCTGAAGACGGCCGTCGCGCGCGAGGTCGAGCGTTTCGAGGATGCGGGGGAGCAGGTGCCCGTCGCCGACATCGCCGCGTCGTTCCGCGAGGCCGTCGCCGACGTGCTCGTGACTAAGGCGCTCGCGGCGTGCCGCGACCTCGGCATTCCGCGGTTGCTGCTCGGCGGCGGCGTCGCCGCGAACGCGCGGGTGCGCGAGCTCACCGCAGAGCGGAGCGCCGAGGCGGGCGTGCAGCTGCACATCCCACCGCTGTCGCTCTGCACCGACAACGGCGCCATGATCGCCGTGCTCGGTGCCCAGCTTGTGGCCGCAGGGCACGCGCCGTCGCCGGTCGACTTCGCTGCCGACTCGACGTTGCCGATGACCCAGGCACAACTCACGGAATCTTCGAGCCTGACAATTTAGGATGATCGCGATGGCGAAGGGAGCATGTCGATGACCGACAGCGGGGGCGCAAACACGCAGCGGCCACACGGTGAGGAAGAACAGGTTGTGCCGGCCGCGGGCGGCACGTTTGGCGTCACCGACGACCGCTCTGACTTCGGCCGGGGCCCGATTCACCCGCGCGAGACGGGCGACAACGGTGAGGCCGACGACAGCGACACCCTCGACGTCGATGGCCTCACGAACGACGAGTACACCGACCGGGTGCAGCACCTCGAGCACCGCGAATACGGCGACTACGCTGGTGGGCAGCCGCCACTCGCCGGTCAGCCGGTGTCGCAGCAGGCCCAGCACCAGCAGGGCCAGCAGGCCCAGCCGCAGCCGGGTGGGTACGGCGCTCCGCCGACCCAGCAGCAAGGCTACGGCCAGCCGCGCGAGCAGGAGTTTGCGCCGACGCAGTTCGGCGCGCCCGCGGCCGGGGCTGCGCGGCCCACGTTCTCGTACGTCGGCCTCGCGCTCGCGCTCATCGCGCTGATTCTGCTTTGCTTCCCCGGCATTCTGTGGATCATCGCGGGTGCGCTCGGCGTCATCGGCCTGGTCATGTCGGTTGTTGCGATGAGTCGCGAGCCGAACGGCAAGGCGCTCGCCGGCATCGGCATTGCGGGCAGTGCGATTGCGATTGCGATTGCGATCGCGACCGCGATCGTTGTCGCGATGTAACTAGCCCGCGGGGCTAGGCGCGGTCGGCGAGGATCGCGACGCGGCGCTCGTCGACGCGCGTGCAGATCAGCGTCGCGGCGTTGTCGCCGCGAGGCTGCAGCTCCTTGCGGAACTTTGCCGGGTCGAGGTCGACGCCACGCTTCTTGATCTCGAGCCGGCCGATGCCGAGCTCGCGCAGCCGCTTCTTCAGCGAGCTCGCGTGGAGCGGCAGCACCTCGCGCACGCGAAACACCTGCGCGAAGGGAGTCTCGCGCAACTCGGGCGCGGTCACCCAGGCGATCTCGGGCGAGATCATGTGCCCACCAAGGAGGCCCGCCAATTCGCCGATGAACCGGCCGCGGATGAGCGCCGGGTCGGGCTCGTAGAGAAACTCGTCGAGCTCGCCGACGGGCGCATCCTCGCTCGCTGCGCCGGCTGACGTGAGTTCGTGGGCGCCGTCGCGCAGGACGAGCGCGCTGCGGCGTACGCCGGCGCGCGCCGTGGCGCCGAGCCATACCGCGCACTCGACGAGTTCGCCTTCGACCGACAGCCACTGCGTCTCCACGGGCCTCGACGCGGTGCTCGGCGGGAGCAGTTCGTGGGGCATCGCGGGGCCGAGTTTCACGCCGGCCGCCCGGCCGTTCGCGGCGACATCGAAGGCGAAGCCGAGCGACGGGCGCCAGTCGTCGGGGTCAGCGAGGCGCCGGGTGCCGCCGCGCGACTCGGTGCGGCGGGCGGGGTCGAGGAACACGCCCTCGACGCCATCGAGGTTCGTGGCCTCGGCCGTCGAATGCTCGACGCGCGCGTTCGAGAACGGCGCGAGGTTGAAGCTCGCGATGGCGGCGGTCAGCTCGTCGGTGTCGACCGAGAGCAGGTCGAAGCCGAGCGATGCGAACGCGAGCGAGTCGGCGCCGATGCCGCAGCCGAGGTCGGCGAGGGTGCGCACCTCGGCCCGGCGAAACCGGTCGGCGTGCCGCGCCGCGACCTGCAGCCGGGTCGCCTGCGCGAGCCCGGCATCCGTGAACAGCATGTTCGTGGCGAACTTGCCGAACTTCGCGCGTGCCCGCCGCCGCAATTGCAACTGCGTGAGCACGACGGAGCTCATGTGCGCATCCACGCCGGCCTTGCGCAGGGTCATCACCGCGCCGACGGCGTCGCTCACAGTGTCAAGCTCGGCGTACTCATCGAGCAAGCGCAGTGCCTTGGGGGTGAGCAGCACTTCCAGGTCGTCGCGATTCACCCTGCCTACCGTACTTGCAGGCGGGCGCATTCGCTCTGGGCGTACGCTCGGGCGGCTGGGTGGCACCATCAGGGAGCACCCAATACACTCGAGTTAGCACCCTCAGGGTGAGAGTGCTAACTTCAAACTTGCACAGCTCGTCAAGAGAAAGAGGATTGCCGTGTCGGTGAACATTCAGCCGCTCGAAGATCGCATTGTCATCCAGCAGGTTCAGGCCGAGCAGACCACCGCGTCGGGTCTCGTGATTCCTGACACCGCCAAGGAGAAGCCGCAGGAGGGTGAGGTTGTTGCCGTCGGCCCCGGCCGCTTCGACGAAGACGGCGAGCGCATCCCCATGGATGTCGCCGTTGGCGACAAGGTCATCTACTCGAAGTACGGTGGCACCGAGGTGAAGTACGCCGGTGAGGACTACCTCATCCTTTCGGCTCGCGACGTGCTCGCGAAGATCGCCTAGGCTACTCGCGTAACGACCAGGCGGGCTCCCGGAATACCGGGGGCCCGCCTTTGTTGTTGCTTCGGCGTAAGCTGCGGAGGTGACGAACTCTGCCGCCAGCCCCGCATCCGCACCGGAGCGATCGGGGTCGACGCAGACGACCGGCCTGGTTCTCGGCATCTCGTCGTTCGCAGTGTGGGGCCTGCTGCCGCTCTACCTGCAGACGGTGAAGCCGACGAGCACCTTTGAGATCATCGCGTGGCGCATTGTCCTCTCGGTCGTCTTCTGCTTCGCGGTGCTGCTGGTTGCACGCCGCTGGGGTGCGTTCATGCGCATCGTTAAGAACTGGCGTTCGATGCTCTTCCTCGGCCTCGCGAGCCTCGCCGTGTTCGCGAACTGGACGCTCTACGTGCTCACGGTCGAGGTCGGGCGCTCGCTCGAGGGCTCGCTCGGGTACTACCTCAATCCGCTCATCTCGATGCTGCTCGGCATGGTGTTTCTGCGCGAGCGGCTGCGGCCGCTGCAGTGGGTCGCGGCCGCGCTCGCGACGGCATCGTTCATCGTCATGGTGGTCGCCTACGGCGAGCCGCCGTGGCTTTCGCTCGCGATCGCGTGCTCGTTCGCGATCTATGGCCTGCTGAAGAAGCAGGTGAGTCGGAGCGTCGACCCGATCGCCGGGCTCACGATGGAGACACTCTGGCTCGCGCCGGTCGGCATCGGCATCCTCATCTTCATCGAGGTGACCAGCGGGCTGACGATGGGCCGCGTGTCGGGCAGCCACACCACGATGCTGCTGCTCGCGGGCGTCATGACGAGCGTGCCGCTGCTGCTGTTCGCTGCGGCCACCGCGCGCCTGAGCCTCGTCGAAGTGGGCATCGTGCAGTACGTCGCGCCGACCATGCAATTCATCTTCGGCGTCGTGCTGCTGCACGAGCCGATGCCGCCCGAGCGCTGGCTCGGTTTCGGCCTGGTGTGGCTCGGCCTCGTGTTCTTCACGATCGACCTCGTGATCGATGTTGGGCGAGGCCGCCGACGCACCAGGGTCGAGCCCGACCCGACCGGCGAGATCAACGTCGTCTGAGCATCCGGCACCACCCGGGCCCGACCCCGGGAATGCCCCGCGCCGCCCCTACGTTGGGTCGTACCATGGAGATACGCGCCCGCGTCCTCGGCGGGCGATCACTACCGCGTTTGCAGGAGCAACATGACTGAGCACGATCCCTTCGGCTTTACCGGACTCACCTATGACGATGTGTTGCTGCTTCCGGAAGAAACCGATGTGATTCCGTCTGAGGTAGACACGACCACGCAGCTCACCCGCAACATCTCGGTTAAGGTGCCCCTCGTCTCGGCGGCCATGGACACCGTGACCGAGTCACGGCTCGCGATTGCGATGGCTCGCCAGGGTGGTCTCGGCATCATCCACCGCAATGCCTCGATTCAGGACCAGTCCGACATGGTCGACCGCGTGAAGCGGTCGGAGTCAGGCATGATCACGAACCCCATCACGACCTCGGCCGACGCGACCGTCGCCGACGTTGACGAGATCTGCGGCCAGTTCCGCATCTCGGGCCTGCCCGTCGTCGACGAGGCCGGCAAGCTCGTCGGCATCATCTCGAACCGCGACATGCGTTTCGTTGCCGAGAGCGAGAAGGCGACCACGAAGGTGCACGAGGTGATGACGTCGGAGGGCCTCATCACCGGCCCCGTCGGTATCAGTGGCGACGACGCGTTCCGCCTGCTCGGCCAGCACCGCATCGAGAAGCTACCGCTCGTCGACGAGGCCGGCATTCTGCGTGGCCTCGTGACGGTGAAGGACTTCGACAAGCGCGACAAGTACCCGCTGGCGACGAAGGATGCGATCAGCCGCCTGCGCGTCGGCGCGGCCATCGGCTTCTTCGGCGACGCCTGGGAGCGCGCGGGCTCGCTGCTCGACGCCGGTGTCGACGTCATCGTCGTCGACACCGCGAACGGCCACTCGCGCGGCGAGATCGACATGATCCGCAAGCTCAAGAACGATCCGGCGTTCAAGGACGTCGACATTATCGGCGGCAACGTTGCGACCCGCGAGGGCGCCGCGGCGCTCGTCGAGGCGGGCGCGGATGCGGTCAAGGTCGGCGTCGGCCCCGNTCGATCTGCACCACGCGCATCGTCGCGGGCGTCGGCGTGCCCCAGATCACCGCGATCTACGAGGCCTCGAAGGCGACGCGTGGCACCGGCGTGCCGGTCATCGCCGACGGTGGCCTGCAGTTCTCGGGCGACATCGCGAAGGCGCTCGTCGCTGGCGCGAACGCCGTCATGCTCGGCTCGCTGCTCGCGGGCACCGACGAGGCGCCCGGCGACCTCATCTTCGTCAACGGCAAGCAGTACAAGTCGTATCGCGGCATGGGCTCGCTCGGCGCGATGCAGACTCGCGGCAAGAAGACCTCGTACTCGCGCGACCGGTACTTCCAGGCCGACGTGCCGAGCGACGACGAGCTCATCGCCGAGGGCATCGAGGGCAAGGTGCAGTACCGCGGCACGGTGCGTCAGAACGTGTTCCAGCTCACCGGCGGCCTGCACCAGTCGATGTTCTACGTCGGCGCCCGCACGATCCCCGACCTGCAGTCGCGCGGCCGCTTCGTGCGAATCACCCCGGCGGGCCTCAAAGAGAGCCACCCCCACGACGTGCAGATGGTCATGGAGGCCCCGAACTACAAGAAGTAGGCGCTCGCGCAGGGCTGGCGGCGCACTCGCGACTGGCCCCGCGCATCCGCGACCTCTGCCTTGTTGAGGGGTGCGGCTAGTTTTCGGCGCGGCCGAGGCGCCAGTAGCCCATGAAGGCGACGGTGCGCTTGTCGATGCCACGCTCGCCGACGAGGTGCCGGCGCAGCGTCTTCACGGCATTCGACTCGCCCGCAAGCCAGGTGTAGAGCGAGGTCTGCTCGAGCGCGGCGCCGCCCTTTGCGGTGCGCGGCACTTCCCAGAGCAGGTCGGTGTCGAGGTTGATCTCGGTGAGGGTCTGCGGCGTGCCCTCGGGAGCGAGCTCGGCCGCGGCGCGCTCGACGGCGGGGACGAGCGCCGCACCGTGCTCGGCCCCGGCCCGCGCTACGGCGCGCACCTCGAAGCCGGGATGCGCGGGGAAGTACGCGGCGTCGGCGGCCGACTCGACCTCGACGACCGCGACACCCCGAGCATCCGCCGGCAGCTGCTCGAGCATCACCGCGATCGCGGGTGCCGCCGTCTCGTCGCCGATGAGCAGGTACTGCTCGGTGCGCGCCGGCGGCACGAAGTCGACCCCGCCGGGCTCGCCGTCGAAGCGCGCATCCGGGCCGAGCAGCACGAGCTCGTCGCCCTCGGCGGCGCCCTCAAGCCAGCGCGAGGCGGGCCCGGTGCCGCCCGGGTGCACGACGAGGTCGAGATCGACTTCGTTCAGCTCGGGTCGCACATAGCGCGTCGTGTAGGTGCGGATGGGCGGGCGCGCGTCCTCGGGCAGCGCGCGCCAGTCGCCATACCAGTCGGTCGAGCCGAGCAGCGTGCGCGCATCCGCGGTCGGCGTCGAGAACAGCAGCTTAATGCGCTGGTCCCAGCCCGGGTCGCCGAAGTGACCGAGCGACTCGTCGACGAACGTGACCCGGCGGAATCCGGGCGAGATGTCGCGCACCGCGGTGACGCGCACCGGGAACAGGGCGAACGGGGCGACGGTGGTGCTAACGGGCATGGCTTCCTCCGGTGGGGTCGATGTGGTGGCGACCGACGGGCAGCACGAGCGGTGCGCCCGAGACCGGGTCGTCGATGACGCGCGAGGTCATGTCGTACACCTCGGCCATGGTGGCCTCGGTGACGACCTCGCGCGGGGTGCCGGTGGCGACGATCTTGCCGCCGCGCATGGCGATGAGGTGGTCGGCGTAGCGGGCGGCGAGGTTCACGTCGTGGAGCACCATGACGATGGTCGTGCCGCGCTCGCGGTTGAGGTCGGTGAGCAGGTCGAGCACCTCGTACTGGTGTGTCACGTCGAGGAATGTCGTCGGCTCGTCGAGCAGCAGCACGTCGGTGCGCTGCGCGAGGGCCATCGAGATCCACACGCGCTGCCGCTGGCCGCCCGAGAGCTCGTCGACGGCCCGCCCCGCGAGCTCGGTGACGCCGGTCGCGGCGAGGGCATCGGCGATCACCGCGTCGTCGTCGGCCGCGTGGGTCTGAAACGCCCGGTGATGTGGGTGCCGGCCGCGCGCGACGAGGTCGTAGACCGTGATGCCCTCGGGCGCGATCGGCTGTTGGGGGAGCAGCCCGAGCTGGCGCGCCAGCTCTTTCGACGGTGTCGCGGCGACGTCGCGGCCGTCGAGCACGACGCTGCCCGCGAGCGGCTTGAGTACGCGCACGAAGGTCTTGAGCAGGGTCGACTTACCGCAGGCGTTGGCGCCGAGGATCACCGTGATTTCGCCGGGCGGGATGCGCACGGTCGCGTCATGGACGATCGCGGTGCGGCCGTAGCCCGCGTCGAGCCCCGACGCTTCGAGCACAAGGGCGTGCTTCGTCACTGGGCCCCCTTTCGGTTGGAGCGGATGAGGAGGTACAAGAAGAACGGCGCGCCCATGAGCCCGGTGACGACGCCGACCGGCAGGCGCACGCCGAGCGCGTGCTGGCCGATGAGCTCGCCCGCGAGCACGAGCACCGCGCCGACGAGCGCCGCGGACACGATGGGCGAGTGGTTACTGCGGCCGGTGAGGCGCAGCGCGATCGGACCCGACAGGAACGCGACGAACGAGATCGGGCCGGATGCGGCGGTTGCGAACGAGGTGAGGGCGACGGCGAGCAGCATGAGGGTGAGCCGCGAGCGCTGCACCCGTACACCGAGCCCCGTCGCGGCCTCGTCACCAAGCTCCATGGGCAGCAGGTTGCGCTGCAGTGCGAGCACCCCGCCGCCGCACACGACAAGGGCGATAAGCAGCACGGGGATGTCGTCCCAGCTCGCATTGTTGAGGCTGCCGTTGAGCCAGCGCAGGGCCGCGGGCACGCTGTTCACGTTGCCGTACATGAGTAGGTAGCTTGTCACCGACACGAGCATCGCGCTCACGCCGATGCCGATAAGAATGAGTCGGCCGCCGAAGCCGCCGCGGCCGGCCGCGAGCGCCGCAATTATGGCTGCGACCACGAGCCCGGCGACCACGGAGAGAGCCGACACGGCGGGACCGCTCCACCCCAGCACGAGCAGGCCAAACACCGCGGCGGTGCTCGAGCCCGAGGTGATGCCGATGATGTCGGGGCTCGCGAGGTCGTTGCGCAGCAGGTTCTGGAACACGCAGCCGCTGACGCCGAACGCGACGCCCGCAAGCACCGCGAGCGTGGCCGCGGGCAGGCGCAGCTGGCCGACGTTGAACGACGCGCCCGGCACATCCTGCCCGGCCACGACGGCGAGTACATCGCCGATTGGATAGACGACGTCGCCGATCATCGCGAACGCGACGACGAGGGCGAGGAGGAGCGCGACGAGCACGCCGACCACGAGGTGGTAGCGGCGGGTGCGGGCGCGGCAGGCGAGGTCGAGGGTCATAGTTCGCGCACCTTCGAACGGCGGGCGATGACGATGAGCATGGGCGCGCAGACGAACGCGGTGATGAGACCGACCGCAAGCTCGCCGGGGCGCACGACGACGCGGCCGATCACGTCGGCGAGCAGCAGCAGGGTCGCGCCGCCGAGGGCCGAGAGTGGTACGACCCAGGCCTGGTTCGGGCCGACGAGGAACCGCACGATGTGGGGCACCATGAGCCCGACGAAGCTGATCGGCCCGGCGACCGCGGTGACGGAGGCACAAAGCAGCACGCCCGATACGGCGACGAGGATGCGTGTGCGCAGCACGTTCACGCCGAGCCCGGTCGCGGCCTCGTCGCCGAGCGCGAGCGAGTTGAGCGGGCCGAGCGAGAACGCTGCGAGCGCCGCCGCGATGATGAGCAGCGGTGAGATGATCGCGAGTGACTCCCAACTGCCGCGGCCGACCGAGCCGACCGTCCAGTGCCGCCACACGTCGAGCACGTCGCTCTGCGTCAGCGTGACGACGCTGACGAGCGAGGTGAGCACGGCGGTGGTCGCTACGCCGGCCAGCGCGAGCTTGACGGGCGTCGCGCCGCCCGAGCCGAGTGAGGCGATGGCGTAGACGGCGACGGCGGTGACGAGCCCGCCGAGCAGGGCGAACGCGAGGTACTGGGGGAGGGTGGAGAGGCCGAAGGCCGACATGCTCACCACGACGCCGAGCGCGGCGCCAGTGTTGATGCCGAGGATGCCCGGGTCGGCGATGGGATTGCGGGTGAGTGCCTGCATGAGGGCGCCAGAGACGCCGAGCGCGGCGCCCGCGACGAGGGTGAACACGGTGCGGGGGATGCGCTCCTGCACCGCGATTGCACCGATGTCGCTCGGGCCGGCGCTGCCGGTGACGCCGGCCAGGAATTCCTGCCAGCTCACCACGCGGGCACCGAAGGCGAGGGAAAGTGCGGCGGCCACCGCCAGCAGACCGACGAGCAGGAGGAGCCCGAGGAGTCTCCGGCGGCGGCCGATTCGCACGCTGTGCACGCGGGGAACTACTTGACCTTGTCGGCCGCGTCGGCGATCAGCTGCACGTACTCGTCGACACCCCACGGGATCGACAGGGGCGACGGGTTCGCCGAAGCGGCGAGCGCGCCGTCGTTGCCGAGCAGCACGACCGAGCCGTTCTGCACGGCGGGAATCTGACTGATGAGCGGGTCGGCCTGCCACTCGTCGAGGAGCGCCTGGTCGCCGTAGACGACGAGCACGTCGACGTCGTTGAGCTGGTCGATGTTCTCCGCGCTGATGTCGACGTAGAAGCCGTCGGCGGTTTCGGTCGCATCGGCCACCGACTGCGGCACCGAGAGGCCGAGGTCCTCGAGGTAGCCTGCGCGCGGGTCGAGTGACGTGTAGAAGCCGATCTGCGACTCGTCGCCGAGGCCGGCGTACATGAACGCGCCGGTCTTGCCGTCGATCTGCGGGTATTCAGCGACCTTCTCGTCGAGCAGCGTCTCGAGCTCGGTCGTGAGTGCTTCGCCCTCGGTGGCCAGGCCCATTGCCTCGGAGTTGTACTTGATCTGGTCGCGCCACGTGGTGGCCCATGCGGTCTCGGGGTAGGCGACAGTGTCGGCGATGTCGCTCAGCGTGCCGTATTCCTCCTCGGTGATGCCCGAGTAGGCGGCGAGGATCACGTCGGGAGCGGTGTTCGCGAGGGCCTCGTAGTCGATACCGTCGGTCTCGTCGAAGAGCACGGGGTCGCCGCCGAGCTCCTCCACCTTCTCCTTCGTCCAGGGCATCATGCCGCTGCCATCCTCAACGCCCCAGGTCTGAGCGCCGAACCCGACGGGCGAGACGCCAAGCGCGAGCGCCGTGTCTTGGTTGGCCCAGCCGACGGCGGCGACGCTCGTCGGCTTCGCGTCGATCGTGGTGGTGCCGAGCGCGTGCTCGATGGTGATGGGGTAGCCCGCCTCGCCGCTCGCGGCGCCGTCGGTGCCGGATGCGGTGCTCGAGCAGGCAGCAAGGGCCAAGGATGCGACAAGAGTCGTGGCGACGGTGGTCACGCGGCGTGCGCGCATGGGGGATCCTTTCGTAGGGACCTCAGGGGAAAGTCACGCGATCGAGGACATTCGAGCGAGCCCGTGTCGGTCGCGACTCAGGTAAGGCTACCCTAATTCACTCCGAGGTTGGGTCGTTGTTGGGTGCACAGAATTACCGAGACGCCGACCAAGAATTGTCGCTTTTGCGTAATCTCACGCATTCGCGTGCAACAAACTTGCAAAGATTTTCAGGTTTCCTGAACGACATCTGTGCAATGGGTGAACAACCACCTAAAGTATTCATCCAAAGATCCGGCTTCGGGCAGGCAGAGTTGCACGCCCATCACCACGAAGTCGGCCTCACCCAAGAATTGAGGAAACATGTCGAGACGACCACGACTCCTGCGGGGCTCCATCGCCCTCGCAGCTGCAGGTGCGCTCATGCTGGCTGGCTGCGCCAGCGGCAATACCAGCGGCGATGGTGCGACCGAGGCCGCCACTGGCGACTCATCCGCGATCATCACCACCAACGGTAGCGAGCCCCAGAACCCGCTGATTACCTACGCGACCACCGAAACCGGTGGCGGCAAGATTCTGAGCGCGATGTACGCCGGTCTTGTCAGCTATGACGCCACCGGCGAGTACCAGAACGAGATGGCTGAGTCGATCGAGAGCGACGACGCGACTACCTGGACGATCACGATCAAGCCGGACTGGACCTTCACCAACGGTGAGGCGATCACCGCGCAGACGTACGTGGACACCTGGAACCACGCGGCACAGGACCCTTCGGGTGCCTACTGGTTCGGTAACTTTGAAGGCGCCAGCGAAGACGGCAGCACCGAGCTGACCGGCATCGAGGCCACCGACGACACCACCTTCACCGTCACGCTGAAGGAGCCGGAGGCCGACTTCCCGATCCGCCTCGGCTACACCGCCTACATGCCGCTGCCCTCGGTCGCATTCGACGACATCGAGGCATTCGGTGAGAACCCGATCGGCAACGGCCCCTACATGCCGGATGGCGAGGACGCTTGGGCCCACGACGAGAGCATGTCGCTCGTCACCAACCCCGACTACTCGGGCAACCGCACGCCGGTCAACGGCGGCGTGAAGTTCGTCTTCTACACCGGTCTCGAGGCCGCCTACGCCGACGCGCAGGGTGGCAACCTCGACGTGCTCGACGCAGTGCCTGACACCGCGTTCAGCACCTACACGACCGACTTCCCGGACCGCAACGTCAACCAGGCGGCTGCGATCTACCAGGGCATCAACATCCCCTTCTACCTCGACCACTTCAAGGACGACGAAGAGGGCAAGCTGCGCCGTGAGGCCATCTCGCTGTCGATCAACCGCCAGGAGATCACCGACACGATCTTCCAGGGCACCCGCACGCCGGCCACCGACTTCACGTCGCCGGTCGTTGAGGGCTACGACGAGAACCTCGAGGGCAACGATGTGCTGAGCTACGACCCCGAGAAGGCGAAGGAACTCTGGGCGCAGGCCGACGAGATCTCGCCGTACGAGGGCACCTTCTACATCTCGTACAACGCCGACGGCGGCCACCAGGCCTGGGTCGACGCAACCGCGAACAGCATCTCGAACACGCTCGGCATCACCGCCGAGGGCGAGTCGTACCCGACCTTCGCCGCGGCCCTTGAGGACCGCGAGGCGCAGAAGCTCGACGGTGCCACCCGCGCCGGCTGGCAGGGTGACTACCCGTCGCAGGGTAACTTCCTCTCGGGTCAGTACCAGACCGGTGCGTCGTCGAACTACGAGGGCTACTCGAACCCAGAGTTCGACAAGAAGGTGCAGGCAGCACTCTCGGCCGCAACGCCTGAGGAAGCGACCGCGCTCTACACCGAGGCCCAGCAGATTCTTCTTGAGGACCTCCCGTCGATCCCGCTCTGGTACTCCAACGCTGTTGGTGTCTGGGGCGAGACCGTGAGCAACGTCACCTTCGGGTGGGACTCGGTGCCGCTCTACGAGCAGATCACCAAGGAATAGCCATTCGTGAACCGGGGTTCGGTTGCTGAGCCAGTGCGCTCGGCAACCGAACCCCGGTTCCATCCGTGCGAACGGGGATGCGATCCGTCGCCGTTCGTGACATGTCAAGGAGGAGCCGCCGATGCTTTGGTATCTCGGCCGACGCTTGCTGCAACTCATCCCCGTGTTCTTCGGGGCAACATTCCTGATTTACAGCCTCGTCTTTCTTTTGCCCGGCGACCCGATCGCCGCGCTGTTCGGAGACCGTCAGCCGTCACAAGCGGCCATTGACGCCATCCGGGCGCAGTATCACCTCGATGAACCCTTCATCGCCCAGTACTTCTATTACATTTCGGGCCTCGTCCGCGGTGACTGGGGCACGACCTTCTCGGGTCGCCCTGTCACCGAAGTGATGGCCCACGCCTTCCCCATCACCCTGCGCCTCGCGCTGCTCTCGCTCGCATTCGAAGCTGTCGCGGGCATCCTGATCGGCCTCATCGCTGGCCTGCGCAAGGGCAAGCTCTTCGACGCGAGCGTGCTCGTCGTCAGCCTGCTGCTCATCTCGGTGCCGACGTTCGTCATCGGTTATGTGCTGCAGCTCGTCTTCGCCATCAACCTTGGGTGGGCGCGAACTACCGTGAGCGCCGAAGCGCCCTGGGGCGAGCTGATTCTGCCCGCCATCGTGCTCGCGAGCGCATCCTTCGCCTACATCGTGCGGCTCACGCGCTCGAGCGTCGCCGAAAACATGTCGGCGGACTTCGTGCGCACCGCGACCGCGAAGGGCCTCTCGAGCCGCCGCGTCATCACGGTGCACGTCGTGCGCAACTCGCTCATTCCGGTGATCACGTTCCTCGGCATCGACCTCGGTGCGCTCATGGTCGGCGCGATCGTCACCGAGGGCATCTTCAACATCAACGGTGTCGGCGGCACGGTCTACCGCGCCGTGACCCTCGGTGAGGGGCCGACTGTCGTGTCGTTCGTCGCCATCATGGTGTTGATCTTCATGCTCGCCAACCTCCTCGTCGACCTGCTCTACGCGTGGCTTGACCCAAGGATCCGCTATGCCAAATAACGCTCGTCTGCAGCAAGAACGCTTCGTCGCACCCGTCTCCGAGACTCCGGTGCAGGCGGTCGATGCCGTGCGCACGAGCGGCAAGCCACGCACCACCTGGGGCGACGCCTGGGAGTCGATGCGCCGTCGCCCGATGTTCTGGATCTCGGCGGTGCTCATCGTCATCATCCTGTTCGTCGCTTTCTTCCCCGGCGTCTTCACGAACGAGTCGCCGAACCAGGGCTGCCTGCTCGCGAACAGCGACGGCTTGCCCACCGCCGGCCACCCATTCGGCTACACCCGCCAGGGCTGTGACGTCTTCGCCCGCGTGCTCTACGGCGCGCAGGCCTCAGTGATCGTCGGCTTCCTCGCGACTCTGATCGTCGTGCTGTTCGGCGGTGTCGTTGGCGCGCTCGCCGGCTACTACGGCGGCTGGCTCGACACGATCATCTCGCGCGTGGGCGACATCTTCTTCGCGATCCCGACCGTCCTCGGCGCCATCGTGCTCATGTCGGCCCTCTCGGGTCGCACCCCGCTGCTCGTCGCCCTCGTGATCTCGCTGTTCGCGTGGCCACAGATCGCGCGCATCATGCGCGGCTCGGTCATGACCGCAAAGCAGTCCGACTACGTGACCGCGTCGATCGCGCTGGGGCTCTCGCGGTTCCGCATCCTGCTGCGTCACGTACTGCCGAACGCGATCGGCCCCGTCATCGCCGTCGCGACGGTGTCGCTCGGTGTCTACATCGTGGCCGAGTCGACCCTGTCGTTCCTCGGTATCGGTCTGCCGCCGAGCACGATGTCGTGGGGTAACGACATTTCGCAGGCACGCGCCTCCCTCAACACCAACCCCCTCGTGCTCGTGTTCCCGGCCGCCGCGCTGTCGCTCACGGTGCTCTCGTTCCTCATGCTCGGTGACGTGGTCACCGACGCGCTCGACCCGAAGGAGCGTGCACGCCGATGACCACCAGCCCAGCAACTACGCCAGAGACGACGGGCGAGGCCGAGACGCCGCTGCTCGAGATCCGCAACTTGCAGGTGAACTTCGAGACGAAGTCGGGCTCGGTGCCCGCCGTACGCGGCGTCGACCTCACGATCTTCCCCGGCCAGTCCGTCGCGATCGTGGGCGAGTCGGGCTCGGGTAAGTCGACCACGGCGCAGTCGATTATTCAGCTGCTGCCCGGCACCGGTCACGTGACCGGTGGTGAGATTCTCTTCGAGGGGCGCGACCTCACGAAGCTGAGCTCGCGCGAAATCACCGAGCTGCGCGGCGAGCAGATCGGCTACGTGCCGCAGGACCCGATGTCGAACCTCAACCCGGTATGGACTATCGGGTTCCAGGTCGAGGAGACGATTCGCGCGAACAACGTCGCGCACGGCCGCAAGGCGGTGCGCCAGCGCGCGATCGAGGTGCTCACCGAGGCCGGTTTGCCGGATGCGCAGGCTCGCCTTCGCCAGTACCCGCACGAGTTCTCGGGCGGCATGCGCCAGCGCGCGCTGATCGGTATTGGCATGTCGGCGCGGCCCAAGCTTCTCATCGCCGACGAGCCGACCTCGGNACCTCGAGAGCCTGACGGCCACGCACGGCACCTCGGTGCTGTTCATCACCCACGACCTCGGCCTCGCGGCCGACCGTGCCGAGCACCTCGTCGTTATGTACAAGGGGCAGGTCGTCGAGTCCGGGCCGTCGCGCGAGATTCTCACCGACCCGCGGCATCCGTACACGAAGCGCCTCGTGAGCGCTGCGCCGAGCCTCGCCTCGAAGCGGCTCGAGGTCGCGCGTCAGGACGACATTGACGTGTCGCCGACGGGCGCCATCGAGGCCCCCATGCTCGAGCGCGCGGCCGAGCGCGAGGAGCAGGCCGATGAGGTGCCCGCGAGCGAGCCGCCGCTGATTCAGATCAAGGATGCGCAGAAGATCTACAAGCTGCGCACCCGCGGCCTCGCGAAGAAGGAAGTGCGCGCCGTTGACAGTGTGAGCGTCGACGTCGCGCGTGGCACGACCACGGCGATCGTGGGCGAGTCGGGTTCGGGCAAATCGACGCTTGCGAAGCTGTTCCTGCAGCTCGAGCCGCTGACCTCGGGCAGCATCGAGTTCGACGGTCGCGACATGACGCGACTGAGCCGCAAGGAGCTGCTCGCGTTCCGTCGCCGCGTGCAGCCGGTGTTCCAGGACCCATACGGCACGCTCGACCCGCAGTACAGCGTCGGCAACACGATTGCCGAGCCGATGGCGATTCACGGCGTCGGCACTCCGAAGTCGCGCCGCGAGCGCGTCGAAGAGCTGCTCGAGCAGGTGGCGCTGCCGACCGAGCTCCGCGACCGCTACCCGAGCGAGCTTTCGGGCGGTCAGCGACAGCGTGTCGCCGTCGCGCGTGCGCTGGCGCTGCAGCCCGAGGTACTCGTGCTCGACGAGGCCGTTTCGGCGCTCGACGTGCTCGTGCAGGGGCAGATTCTGCAGCTGCTCACGAAGCTCCAACACGAGCTCGGCTTGACGTACCTGTTCATCACGCACGACCTCGCGGTTGTGCGCCTGGTGGCCGACAACGTCTGCGTGATGCGCCAGGGCCAGATCGTCGAGCGGGGCACGACTGACGAGCTCTTCGACAACCCGCGTGAGGAGTACACGCAACGCCTGCTTGAGGCGATCCCCGGCGCCAGCTTCGAGTTCGCCACCGAGGCCTAACCCTTAGCGCCACCGGCTGCCGCCCGCTGCTTCCATGGAAGCCGGGCGGCAGCCCCCGTTTCCTGCTGGGTGAGGGGG
>NZ_JACXJG010000010.1:110107-116816 GCF_014904065.1 Gulosibacter sediminis
TGACCGCAACCCGGTTAGGGGGATTCCGGGGTATGGCGTTGGAGGAATTCGAGGACGGCAACGCGGTCGACGCCAGTGAAGGTGCCCGTCGGCATCGCAGCGAGGAGTGAGGAGTTCATACGCGCGCTCGGGTAGGAACGCTCGCCCCATCGCTCAACGAGTTCCTCTTCGGGCTCGCGGCAGCACGACGGGTTCGGGCAGCCCGAGCGCAGCCGCACCGTGGTGTCGCGGCCGCGGAACCACTTCGCCTCCGAAAACTTCGTGCCGACGCTGATCGAGTAGCTGCCGCCCGGCCCCGACTCGACCTGTGAGGTGCACCAGTAGGTGCCCGCCGGCTTGTCGGTGTACTGCGAGTACGTGCCGATGCGCTGGTCTGTCGTGAACACTTGCCGTGCGCTCCACCAGCGGCAGACAATCTGGCCCTCGACGTTGCCCAGCGCATCCGTGGGGAAGAGCACCGAGTCATTCTCGTACGCTTTGAGCACCGCACCCGACTCGTGCACCTTGAGGAAATGTACGGGAATTTCCAGGTGCTGCGTCGCGAGGTTGCTGAAGCGGTGGGCCGCCGTTTCGTAGGTGACACCGTAGTGGCCGCGGAATTCTTCGATCGACAGATCACGTCGCTGCTTCGACGCGCGCAGCAGCGGCGCCGCGCTCGACTCGGGCATGAGGATCGCGCCCGTGAGGTAGTTCGTCTCGACGCGCTGCTGCAGCAGGTCGCCATAGTCGACGGGCTCGCGCTTGCCGAGCACGTGCGCGGCGAGCGCCTGCAGCACCACCGAGCGCGAGCGACTCACGCCGCTCGCAGAAAGGTAGACGCGCATCCGCTCGCTGTCGGTGATGCTGCGGGTCGAATACGGCAGGTCGTTCACGGCGTGCAGCGTGAAGCCGAGGTGCTCGGCGATCTGCTTCACGGTGTCCATCGACACCGGCCCCTCGCGGTAGCCAACCGCGCGCAGGAGCGCTTCGGCCTCGCGCTCGAGCTCCTCAAAGTAGTTGCCGCGCTCGCGCTGGTCGGCGCGCAGCTGCAGATTCGCGAGGCGCGCCACCTCGGGCGTCGCGGCCCGCGTCGAATGCAGATCGGTGAGCTCGCCGAGCAGTTTGAGCATCGCCTGCATCGTTTCGTCGCTGAGCGACTTGCGCACGGGAATTTCGGGCAGCCCGAGGCTCGCATAGAGGGGAGTGCGCTGCGCACGCAGAAAATCGATCTCGAGCGCATCCCGCTCGCTGAGCTCGCCCGACTCAGCGAGGGCGTCGCTCGAGGTGTCGAGGGCCGTCGCGATGTCCTGCAGTTCGCTCAGGCGCAGATCGCGCTGCCCGTTTTCGATCACCGAGACGCGCGAGGGCGCCTTGCCGATGCGGTCAGAAAACTCCTGCAGCGAGAGGCCGAGCTCGACTCGGCGGGCTCGGATGCGGCGGCCGAGGGTCAACGCGTCATTGGGGACCATGACGCAATCTTGGCCGAGCATCCGGTTCGAAGCAACGTCGACTTTTCCGAAGTGCGGAAAAACGACAACATTTCTGCCGCCGTTTGGGCGTTCGGGGCGTGCCGGCGGCCGCAAGCTGGATGCACACCAGGCAACGAGCGCAGGCTCGGCCACCGAGAAGACAAGGAAGTCCGCGATGTCGAACAACCAGCTGCCAGGAGACCAGACCCAGACCGCCGAAGAGCTGCAGGCTGAGTGGGAGAGCAACTCCCGCTGGGACGGAGTCGAGCGTAACTACAGCGCCGAAGACGTCATCAAGCTGCGTGGCCCCTTCCGCGAGGAACACACCACGGCTCGCCGCGGTGCCGAGCGCCTCTGGTCGCAGATTCAGCGCAACCACGAGGACCCGAACGAGTGGACCTATGCCCTCGGTGCCCTCACCGGTAACCAGGCCGTGCAGCAGGTGCGCGCCGGTCTCCAGGCCGTCTACCTCTCGGGCTGGCAGGTCGCCGCCGACGCGAACCTCTCGGGCCAGACCTACCCCGACCAGTCGCTCTACCCGGCCAACTCGGTGCCTGCTGTCGTCAGCCGCATCAACAGCGCCCTCCAGCGCGCAGGCCAGATCGAGTTCGCCGAGACCGGCACGACCGAGCGCGACTGGATGGCCCCGGTCGTCGCCGACGCCGAGGCGGGCTTCGGCGGCCCGCTCAACGCCTACGAGCTCATGCACCAGATGATCTCGGCCGGTGCGGCTGGCGTGCACTGGGAAGACCAGCTCGCGAGCGAGAAGAAGTGCGGTCACATGGGCGGCAAGGTGCTCGTGCCCACCAGCCAGCACATCCGCACCCTCAACGCCGCCCGCCTCGCGGCCGACGTCGCCGACGTGCCGAGCATCGTCATCGCCCGCACCGACTCGCTTGCGGCCACCCTCATCACGAGCGACGTCGACGAGCGCGACCGTCCGTTCGTCACCGGCGAGCGCACCGCCGAGGGCTTCTACGAGGTGCAGAACGGCATCGAGCCAGTCATCGCCCGCTGCCTCGAGTACGCGAAGTACGCCGACATGCTCTGGGTTGAGACCGCCGTGCCCGACCTCGAGCACGCCCGCGTCGTCGCCGAGCGCGTCCGCGCCGAGCACCCCGGCCAGCTGCTTGCCTACAACTGCTCGCCGAGCTTCAACTGGCGCCGCCACCTCGACGACGACCAGATCTCGCGCTTCCAGCGTGAGCTCTCGGCGATGGGCTACGCGTTCCAGTTCATCACCCTCGCCGGCTTCCACGCGCTCAACCACTCGATGTTCGAGCTCGCCCGCGGCTACGAAGAGCGCCAGATGGAGGCGTATGTCGAGCTGCAGGAGGCCGAGTTCGCCTCTGAGGCCAACGGCTACACCGCCACCAAGCACCAGCGCGAGGTCGGCACCGGCTACTTCGACCTGATCTCGACGGCGCTCAACCCCGACTCGAAGACCCTCGCTCTCGTGGGCTCGACCGAATCCGAACAGTTTCACTAGGCCGCCAGGGCCACTCGCGCGAAGGAGCGCATCATGACCATTCTCACGACCGAACAGACCACCACCCGTACCGGCGGCCACATCGAAATCCGCGGCACCATGCATCCTCGCTTCGACGAGGTGCTGACGCCCGAGGCACTCGAATTCCTCGCCCAGCTGCACGACCGCTTCGGTCAGCGCCGCTGCAACCTGCTCGCGGCTCGCGATGACCGCCGCCGCGAGATCTCGCAGGGGGCGAACCTCGACTTCCTCGCCGAGACCCGACACATCCGCGAGGATGCGAACTGGCAGGTCGCCGGCACGGGCCCGGGGCTCGAAGACCGTCGCGTCGAAATCACTGGTCCGACCGACCGCAAGATGACGATCAACGCGATGAACTCGGGTGCCAAGGTCTGGCTCGCCGACCACGAGGATGCGACGAGCCCGACGTGGTTCAACGTCATCGATGGCCAGCTCAACCTCGCCGACGCGATTCGCCGCCGCATCGACTTCACGGCCGACAACGGCAAGGAGTACCGCCTCGGCGAAGCAACGCCGACGATCGTGTTCCGCCCGCGCGGGTGGCACCTGCCCGAGAACCACCTTCGCTACGTGGATGAGCGGGGCCAGTCGGGCGTCGTGTCGGCGTCACTCGTCGACTTCGGCCTCTACTTCTTCCACAACGCGAAGGAGCTGCTCGCGACCGGCACCGGGCCGTACTTCTACCTGCCGAAGCTCGAGAATCACCGCGAGGCGCGCCTCTGGAACGACGTGTTCACCTTCGCCGAGCGCCACGTGGGCGTGCCGTACGGTTCGGTGCGTGCCACGGTGCTCATCGAGACGATCACCGCGGCCTTCGAGATGGAGGAGATCCTCTACGAGCTGCGCGACCACTGCGCCGGCCTCAACGCAGGCCGCTGGGACTACCTCTTCAGCATCATCAAGACGTTCCGCGACCGCTCGAAGCGCTGGGTGCTACCGAACCGTGGTCAGCTCACGATGACGCAGCCGTTCATGACCGCGTACACCGAGCTGCTCGTGGCGACGTGTCACCGTCGTGGGGCCTTCGCGATCGGCGGCATGGCCGCGTTCATCCCGAACCGCTCCGACCCCGAAGCGACCGCGCGTGCGCTCGAGAAGGTGTCGGCCGACAAGCGCCGCGAGGCGGCCGCCGGCTTCGACGGCTCGTGGGTCGCGCATCCGGGGCTCGTCGCGACCGCGCGGGCGGAGTTCGACGAGGTGCTCGGGGATGCGCCGAACCAGATTTCGCGCCAGCGCCCGGACGTGCATGTGACGGCGGCAGAGCTGCTCGACCTGCGCATCGAGGGCGGCGAGATCACCGTTGAGGAGGGCCTCAAGGTGAACATCCGCGTGGCCATGCTCTACATCGCGAGCTGGCTGCGGGGCACCGGTGCCGCCGCGATCTACGGACTGATGGAGGATGCGGCGACGGCAGAGATCTCGCGCTCGCAGCTCTGGCAGTGGATTCACCAGGGCGTCGTGACGCAGGATGACGGGATTCCCGTGGTGCGCACTCGCATCGAGGGCTGCATCGAGCGTGTGCTGCGCGAGGACCTCGACCGCTTCGAGGGCGACCGTCTCGACGAGGCGGCCGGACTGCTCGCCGAGATCGTGCTCAGCGACGACTACCCGGCGTTCCTGACCATCCCGGCCTACAAGCACCTCACCAAGGACACGGTCCTCTAGCTCAAACAAGGGTTGAGTGGTCGGTTGTTGTNGTTGTGGGTGGTGCGCGGAGGGCGCTTAGGCGAGAAGGGTGAGGATGTTGTTGTACGTCTCTATCGGGCGCATCACCCGCGACGCCTTCGCGTCAACCGGGCGGTAGTAACCGCCGATGTCGACTGGCTTGCCCTGCTCGGCGATGAGCGCCGCGGCGATCTCTTCGACCTGCTCGGCGAACGCCTCGGCGACCGGGGCGAAGGCCGCGGCGAGCTCGGCGTCGGCCGTCTGCTTCGCGAGTTCCTCAGCCCAGAACTTCGCGATGTAGAGGTGCGAACCGCGGTTGTCGTGCTCGCCCGTCTTGCGGCTCGGCGAGAGGTTCTCGTCGAGCAGACGCTCGGTCGCGGCGTCGAGGGCGTCACCGAGCACCGAGGCGCGCTTGTTTCCAGCCGCGGCCTCGTGCCGCAGCGACTCGGCGAGGGCGAGGAACTCGCCGAGCGAGTCCCAGCGCAGGTGGTTCTCGTGCACGAGCTGGTCGACGTGCTTCGGCGCGGACCCGCCGGCACCGGTCTCGAACAGGCCGCCGCCGTTCATGAGCGGCACGACCGAGAGCATCTTCGCCGATGTACCGACCTCGAGGATCGGGAACAGGTCGGTGAGGTAGTCGCGCAGTACGTTGCCGGTCACCGAGATGGTGTCGAGGCCGTCGCGGATGCGCTGCACCGAAAGTTCGGTCGCGGCCTCGGGGGAGAGGATGCGAATGTCGAGCCCGTCGGTGTCGTGCTCGCCGAGGTACGTGTTCACCTTGTCGATGAGGTTGCGGTCGTGCGCTCGGGTGTCATCGAGCCAGAACACGGCCGGGGTGTCCGAGGCGCGAGCACGCGTGACGGCAAGCTTCACCCAGTCGCGGATGGGCGCATCCTTGGTCTGGCAAGCGCGCCAGATGTCGCCCGTCGCCACCTGGTGCGAGGTGAGCACCTCGCCGGACGAGTTGACGATCTCGATACGGCCGTCGCCCGGCGCCTCGAAGGTCTTGTCGTGCGAGCCGTACTCCTCGGCCTTCTGCGCCATGAGACCGACGTTCGACACCGATCCCATCGTGGCCGGGTCGAAGGCGCCGTTCGCTTTGCAGTCGTCGATCGTCACCTGGTAGATGCCGGCGTACGACGAGTCGGGCAGAACGGCGAGCGTGTCTGCCTCGTTGCCGTCGGGGCCCCACATCTTGCCGCCGATGCGGATCATGGCGGGCATCGACGCGTCGACGATGACGTCGCTCGGCACGTGCAGGTTGGTGATGCCCTTGTCGGAGTTCACCATCGCGAGCTTCGGGCCGGTCTCGTAGGCCTTGTTGATGGCCTCGAGGATGCCGTCGCGCTGCGGCAGGTTCTCGGCGCCCTTGATGATCGCGGCGAGGCCGTCGTTCGGCGAGAGGCCGGCCTGGGCGAGCACATCGCCATAGGTGTCAAAGAGGTCGGGGAAGAAGGCGCGCACGACGCGGCCGAAGATGATCGGGTCGGAGACCTTCATCATCGTGGCCTTGAGGTGCGTCGAGAACAGTACGCCCGCATCCTTCGCCGCCCGCACCTGCTCGCGCAGGAACGCGTCGAGGTCGGCGAGGTGCATGACCGTCGAGTCGACGACCTCGCCCTCGAGCACGGCGAGGTTGTCCTTGAGCACGCGCGAGGTGCCGTTGTCGCCAACGAAGCGGATCTCGAGGTTGTCAGCGGTGGGCAGCACGACCGACTGCTCGTTGTGGCGGAAGTCACCGTCGGTCATCGTGGCGACCGCGGTCTTGCTATCGGCCGACCAAGCGCCCATCGAGTGCGGGTGCTTGCGGGCGAAGTTCTTCACCGCGGCCGGTGCGCGGCGGTCCGAGTTGCCCTCGCGCAGCACCGGGTTCACGGCCGAGCCCTTGATCTTGTCGTAGCGGGCACGCACCTCGACGTCATCCGCGTCCTCCGACTCCTCGGGGTAGTCGGGGATGTCGAAGCCCTGCGCCTGCAGCTCGGCGATCGCGGCCTTCAGCTGTGGCACCGAGGCCGAGATGTTCGGCAGCTTGATGATGTTCGCCTCGGGGCTCTTCGCGAGCTCGCCGAGCTCGGCGAGGGCGTCG
>NZ_JACXJG010000010.1:116949-124634 GCF_014904065.1 Gulosibacter sediminis
GGTTCGATCTGGCTGGTGCGGGGTTAGTCGAAGAGCACGACGACCTTGTCGGCGGCGCCCGGCGTCTTCGCGAGCTCGAGCGCCTCGAGGGCCTCGTCGAACGGGAAGGTGTGGCTGATGATCTTCGCGTACTTGTCGGCGTTCGCGATGATCGCGTCGGTCACCTCGAAAATCTCCGTCGGGTAGCCCATCGAGAGGCGGATATCGAGCTCCTGCTGCAGGATCTCGCCGAAGTTCACCTCGACCGGCTGCTTGTGCACGGCTGGAATCGTGACGACGGCGCGGTGCTTCGCGACCTCGAGAATCGTGGTGATGACCGGCGCAGCGCCCGCGGCGTCGATGAAGACGTCGGTGCCGGCATAGCTGCCGCGGCCGAGTCCGCTGTGCCCCTCGCCGTGCAGCCGGATGAGCGCCTCGCGCACATCCTCCTCCGCCGAGTTCACGACGGCGTCGGCTCCGACCTGGAGCGCCACCTCGAGGCGCGACGGCTGGATGTCGACGACGACCACGTGGCCCACGCCCTTCGACTTCAGGCTGATGGTCGCGCCGAGCCCGATCGGCCCGGCGCCGAAGACGACCGTCGTGTCGCCCTCGCCCGCGCCAGAGCGATTTACCGCATGGTGCGCGACCGCCATCGGCTCGTTCAGTGCCGCGACCTGCCACGGGATCTCGTTCGGGATCACGCGCAGCTGCGTGTTCGGCGCGAAATCCTTTACCACGACGTAAGGCGTGAGCGCGCCCTGGGCGCCGCCCGAGCCGAGCAGCCCATCGGTGAATGCCATCGTGTCGATGACGACGTGGTCGCCGACCGCGACGCCGTCGACGTCGGCGCCGATCTCAACCACTTCGGCGGCCGGCTCGTGGCCGAGCGGGGTCGCGCCCTGGCGCGGCGGGATGCCTCCGACCATCGAGTACATCGCGTCGGAGCCGCAGATGCCGCAGGCGCGGATGCGGAGAAGCACGTCACCGGGGCCGATTTCGGGCTCGGGCACGTCGACCCAGCTGTTCTCGTTCTGACCGGTCACGTAGACGGACTTCATGGCGATTTCCTTTCGAACAGGATGCGCGGGGCGGGGTTCGCGCGCGTGCCCGGAGAATATCAGAACAGGGTTCGGAATTACCGCGAATGCGGCATACTTGCAGGCAACCCGGTGCAGTCAGCGCTGGGAGCGGGGGGGGGGGGGNGTGACACGAACTCCCGGGCGCCCTCGCCAGACGACGCACGCCGAGATTCGCGACGTCGCGCGTCGGCTGTTCGCAGAGGCAGGCTACGACCGCGTCTCCCTCGCGCGCATCGCTTCGGCGGCCGGCATCAGCCGCACGACCCTGTTCTCCTACTACCAGGCAAAGGCCGACCTCATGGCCGAGGAGATGGAGGCGCACTCGGCCGCCGCGCTCGCGTATCTGGCGGGGGAGCCCGCCGGGACGGTCCTCGACGTCGTCGCCGAGGCGATCCTCGTTGCCGCCAGGTATCCGATCGCCGACCACGTCGATTTTGCCCAGCGCCGCTCGATCTGCCGCGCGTCGGCCGAGCTCACGGCGCACGTGACCCGGCACGTGGCGCAGCTCACCGCATCCCTCGCCGAATTTGCGAGCGAGCGCGTCGCGCCGGAGGAGCGGACGCTCGCGCGCGACCTCACGCATGCCCTCACGGCGGTGTCGTCGCAGGCGATCGACGACTGGTCGCAGCAACCGCCAGAACAGCCGCTCGACGACTACGTCAGCGCCCGGCTGCGCCCGCTCCTCGAGGCCTGCCGCCACCTCCTCAGTGAAGGCCCCACCCCTTGACTGACCACTCAACGGTTCTGGGCCCACTCATTCGCAGCCTCTACTCGCTGAAGGCCTAGGCAAGGTTGAAGCTGCGGTCGACGGCGCGGCGCCAGCCAGCGCGGAGCTCGGCCACCGCATCCGCCGACATCGTCGGCTCGAAGCGGCGGTCCTCGCGCCAGAGGGCGGCGAGTTCGTCGCGGTCGCGCCAGAAACCGACCGCGAGCCCCGCCGCGAACGCGGCCCCGAGCGCCGTCGTCTCGACGATCTTCGGCCGCACGACCGCCGTCCCGAGCAGGTCGGCCTGAAACTGCATCAGCGCGTCGTTCACGACCATCCCGCCGTCGACCCGCAGCTCCTGCAGCGGCTCGCCGGCATCCGAATTGCAGGCGTCGAGCACGTCACAGCTCTGGTACGCCGTTGCCTCAAGCGCCGCCCGCGCGATGTGCCCCGCGCGCACGTACCCGGTCAACCCGACAATCACGCCCCGCGCGTCCGGCCGCCACCACGGCGCATACAACCCAGAGAACGCCGGCACGATGTAGCAGCCGCCGTTGTCGTCGACCGTCGCTGCGAGCGACTCGACCTCCTCCGACGTGCGAATCAGCCCGAGGTTGTCGCGCAGCCACTGCACGAGCGAGCCGGTCACCGCGATCGATCCCTCGAGCGCGTACCGTGGCGCCTCGTCGCCAAGCTGGTACGCGACGGTCGTGAGCAGCCCGTGCTCGCTGTGCACGATCTGCTCGCCGGTGCCGTAGATCAAGAACGAGCCGGTGCCGTAGGTGTTTTTCGCCTGCCCCTCGCCGAACGCGGCCTGACCGAACGTCGCGGCCTGCTGATCGCCGAGGATGCCCGCGACCGGCACGCCCGGCAGAGGAGTGCGCTCGGCGCAGTGCCCGTACACCTCGCTCGACGAGCGCACCTCGGGCAGGCACGCGCGCGGAATGTCGAAGGCCTCGAGCAGCTCGTCGCTCCAGTCGCAGCTGCCGAGGTCAAGCAGCAGCGAGCGCGACGCGTTGGTCACATCGGTGACGTGCACGCCCGAGCGCGGCCCGCCGGTGAGCCACCAGGTGAGCCAGGTGTCGATGGTGCCGGCGCAGAGCTCGCCCCGCGCGGCCCGCTCGCGCGTGCCGGGATGCTCGTCGAACAGCCACGCGAGCTTGGTCGCCGAGAAATAGGTGTTGAGTGGCAGGCCGGTGCGCTCGCGGAAGCGGTCGACGCCGCCGTCGGCCGCGAGCCGGTTGACGATGCCCTGCGTGCGCGTGTCCTGCCATACGAGCGCGGGATGCACGGGGCGGCCGGTCGCGCGATCCCACAGCACCGTGGTCTCGCGCTGATTCGTGATGCCAACCGCGGCGATGTCGCTCGGGGCGAGCTGCGCCTCGGCGAGCGCCGTGCCCATGCAGGCGCGGGCGTTGCGCCAGATCTCAAGCGCGTCGTGTTCGACCCAGCCGGGCTGGGGGAAGTGTTGCTCGTGTTCACGCTGCGCGCTCGCAACGATCTGCCCGTCGTGATCAAAGATGATCGCGCGAGTCGATGTGGTGCCCTGGTCGAGCGCGAGGATGTAATCGGCCACGCTGCCTCCTGTCGTCGTGCGTCTATTCTGACGCGTTCATCGGCGAGCCCCGGTAGGCTGTGGGGGTGACTGAGATTGAGATTGGCGGCACGAAGCGCGCGCGCCCTGTGTTTGGCCTCGACGACGTGGCAATCATTCCTTCGCGGCGCACCCGCGACCCCGATGACGTCTCGACGACGTGGAAGATCGACGCGTTCACCTTCGACGTCCCCTTCCTCGCTGCCCCCATGGACTCGGTGATGAGCCCGGCCACGGCGATCGCCTTCGGCCAGCTCGGCGGCCTCGGTGTGCTCGACCTCGAGGGCCTGTGGACCCGCTACGACGACCCGACGACGCTGCTCGCCGAGATCGCCGACCTGCCGCAGAAGCAGGCGACCGCCCGCCTTCAGCAGATCTACCAGGAGCCGATCAAGGGCGAGCTCATCAAGGCGCGCCTGCAAGAGATCCGCGATGCCGGCGTCGTCGTTGCCGGTGCGCTTTCGCCGCAGCGCACGCAGGAGTTCTACTCCGACGTGCTCGCGGCCGGCGCCGACGTATTCGTGATCCGCGGCGCGACGGTCTCGGCCGAGCATGTCTCGCAGAACCGCGAGCCCCTCAACCTCAAGAAGTTCATTTACGAGCTCGACACCCCCGTCATCGTCGGCGGCGCGGCCTCGTACTCGTCGGCGCTGCACCTCATGCGCACCGGCGCGGCCGGCGTACTCGTCGGCTTCGGCGGCGGCGCGGCCANGACCACCCGCCGCGTGCTCGGCATCCAGGCGCCGATGGCGACCGCGATCGCCGACGTCGCGAGCGCGCGCCGCGACTACATGGATGAGTCGGGCGGCCGTTACGTGCACGTCATCGCCGACGGCGGCTTCGGCTCGTCGGGCGACATCGTCAAGGCCGTCGCGTGCGGCGCTGACGCCGTCATGCTCGGCGCGGCGCTCGCCCGGGCGACGGATGCGCCGGGTCGCGGCTGGCACTGGGGCGCCGAAGCGCGCCACCCCCGCCTGCCCCGCGGTAACCGTGTTGAGGTCGGCCAGGTCGGCAGCCTCGAAGAGATCGTGCGCGGCCCCTCGGCGACCGCCGGAGGCGCCGCGAACCTCGTGGGCGCGCTCTGCTTCGCGATGGCGACGACCGGCTACACCGACCTCAAGTCGTTCCAGCGGGCTGACCTCGTGGTGAGCCCCACCTCCAATTCGTAGTCACGAGCCGCATGCTGCGCACGATGCTCAAGCCCAAGTGGCTTGCGTTCCTCGCCCTGGTGCTCGTCGTCGTCGTGGCGTTCCTGCTGCTCGGCCGCTGGCAGCTCACGGCGGCGTTCGAATCAGCGGGCACCGCGGCTGACGCCGAGGCCTACGTTGAGCCGGTGCCGCTCGGCGAGCTCATCGCGCCCGACACCTGGGTCACCGACGAGGCCGCCGCGCGGCCGGTTGTGGTCGAGGGGTTCCTCGTGCCCGGCGACTTCGGTGTGGTCGAGGGGCGGCTGCAGGATGGGGTGAGCGGCTTCTGGGTCGTCGGCCATTTTGCGGTCACCGATGACGGCACGACCAGCTTCGGCGGCGTCGACGCGAGCGAGCTGCCGGGCATGCCCGTCGCGCTCGGCTGGGTCGCCGACGAGGTGCAGGCCNTACAGGCGATCGCCTCACTCGCCGCAGCCGAGGCCAGCCTCGGCAGCGCGCAGACGCCACTGGTCGTCCTCGCGAAGCTCGAGGTCGGGCAAGACCCGGTACCCGCGCGCGATGGTGATCCGCAGCGCATCCTCTCGATGTCGCCGGGGCAGCTCATCAACACCTGGGCGACCGAGGCATCCGACTACTACCCGGCCTGGCTGCTCGCGACCGCCGGCCTGCCGGTGCCGGCCCCGCTCGAGGCCATCGATGTCGTGCCCATCGACGACTCGCTGCAGATCGATCTGCTGAACATCTTCTACGCGATCGAATGGCTCGTCTTCTGCGCCATGGCCATCTACATCTGGTGGCGCATGGTGCGCGACGACTACCTCACCACGAAGGCCGAGCACACCGATGCTGCCGTGGCCGAGCGCGTGCGCCGCGAACTCCTGCTCGAACTCGCGAATGAGCGCAACCGCGAGCAGCGGTAGCAACCAAGCTCCGCCTCGTACACTCAGCCCATCCCACCCCGACACTTCTGGAGCGCATCCCGTGGCCCGCATCCCTACCCCGACCGAGTTCCCGACCATCCGCAAGCGCCTGCGCTTCTATCAGGTCACCTCGGTGATCACGGGCGTGCTGTTGCTGTTGCTCGTGTTCGAGATGCTGCTGAAGTACATCGGCCACGTTGAGATTGAGCTCGGCGGCCCCTTCGGTTTCCTCGCGCTCGTGCAGGAGGACACGGTCACCGCGATCAACCTCTCGCGTTGGATCCTCATCGTGCACGGCTGGTTCTACGTCATCTATCTCATCAGCTGCTACCTGCTCTGGCAGAAGATGCGGTGGGAGCTCGGCTGGCTGCTCGCCCTCGCTGGCGGCGGCGTCGTACCGTTCCTCTCGTTCATCACCGAGGCACTCATCACGCGCCGCACGAAGCGACTGCTCGGCGAATACCAGGAGATCTGGGACGAAACCGACGACGAGGATGCCCGTGTGGCCCGAGTCGAGGCCGAGCTCAGCGACGAGGAGCGCGCGGCGCTCGACGCGAAGGTCGCGGAGGAAGTGCGGCGTCGGCAGGAGAACTAGACTGGTCGCGTGACTGAAACCGTGACCCAGGCTCGTCCAGTACTGGTCGTCGACTTCGGTGCGCAATACGCGCAGCTGATTGCTCGACGCGTGCGCGAGGCGAACGTCTATTCCGAAATTGTGCCGCACACCATCTCGGCTGCAGAGGTGCGCGAGCGACAGCCGCTCGCCATCGTGCTCTCGGGCGGTCCCGCCAGCGTGTACGCCGACGACGCCGCGAGCTTCGACGCGGAGGTGTTCGGCCTCGGCGTGCCCGTGTTTGGCATTTGCTACGGCTTCCAGACCATGGCGATCGCCCTCGGCGGCGAGGTCGCCAAGACCGGCCGGCGCGAGTACGGCGCGACGAACGTGACGCTCGCGGATGCGGCGGCCGAGTCGACAATCTTCGCCGAGCAGCCCGCGCAGCAGACNTGTGGATGAGCCACGGCGACTCGGTCGTGCGGGCGCCGGAGGGCTTCGAGGTGCTTGCGTCAACCGAGACCACCCCGGTCGCGGCGTTCGGCAACCCCGAGCGCGGCCTCTACGGTGTGCAGTGGCACCCCGAGGTACTCCACTCCGAGCAGGGCCAGGCCCAACTCGAGGCGTTCCTGCGCCGCGCCGCGCAGATTCCCGGCGACTGGTCGAGCGCCTCCATCATCGACGAGCAGGTCGCGCGCATCCGCGAGCAGGTCGGCAGCGACCAGGTCATTTGCGGTCTCTCGGGCGGCGTCGACTCGGCCGTGGCCGCGGCGCTCGTGCAGCGCGCGGTGGGCGAGCAGCTCACGTGCGTGTTCGTCGACCACGGCCTGCTGCGCAAGGACGAGCGCGAGCAGGTCGAGCAGGACTACGTTGCGGCCACCGGCGTGCGCCTCGTGACCGTGGATGCGCGTGAGCAGTTCCTCGGGCACCTCGCGGGCGTGACCGACCCGGAACAGAAGCGCAAGATCATCGGCCGCGAGTTCATCCGCGTGTTCGAGCAGACCGCGGCCGACCTCGTCGCCGAGTCGCGTGCCGACGGCGATTCGGGCGAGATCAAGTACCTCGTGCAGGGCACGCTCTACCCCGACGTCGTCGAATCGGGCGGCGGTACCGGCACCGCGAACATCAAGTCGCACCACAACGTCGGTGGCCTGCCCGAAGACATGACCTTCGCCCTCGTCGAGCCGCTGCGCGCCCTGTTCAAGGACGAGGTGCGCGCGATCGGCCGCGAGCTCGGCGTGCCCGAGGTCATCGTCGCCCGCCAGCCCTTCCCGGGCCCCGGCCTCGGCATCCGCATCATCGGCGAGGTGACGCAAGAGCGGCTCGACCTGCTCCGCGAGGCCGACGCGATCGTGCGCGAGGAACTCACGGCAGCCGGCCTCGACCCGCAGATCTGGCAGTGCCCGGTAGTGCTGCTCGCCGACGTGCGCTCGGTGGGTGTGCAGGGCGACGGCCGCACCTACGGCCACCCGATCGTGCTGCGCCCCGTCTCGAGCGAGGACGCGATGACGGCCGACTGGACTCGCCTGCCCTACGACGTCACGGCGCGCATCTCGAACCGCATCACGAACGAGGTCGACGGCGTCAACCGCGTCGTGCTCGACGTGACCTCGAAGCCGCCGGGGACCATCGAGTGGGAGTAGTCCCGCGCATCCTGACCTGACGGTTTCGGCCCGACGGTACGGAAAACGGCCGTGGCCCCG
>NZ_JACXJG010000010.1:124703-138279 GCF_014904065.1 Gulosibacter sediminis
CGGGGGAGGCGCGTTACCCGTCCTCGCCCTGGCCGCGGCGGCGGATGATCATGAACGCGGCGCCGGCGACGAGCAGCACCGCAGCAGCGATCGCGATCGGGCCGAACGCGTCGGCACCGGTCGTGGCGAGTGAGCCGCCGTCAGCGTCGGTCGAGTCGCCCTGGTTGCCCGCGGCGGGAGCGTCGGTCGACGTCGCCGAAGCGGTGGGGTCGGTCGTCGCGGTCGCGGTCGGCTCAGCGGTCTCGGTCGGCTCGGCGGTCGGCTCGGGGTCGGTAGTCGGCTCCGGGTCGGTCGTGGGGGTCGGGGTCGGCTCCGGGGTGTCCTCCGAGGCAACCCATGCGGTGTCGAGCAGCCAGTTGGCCATGTCAACGTTCGAGAGGTAGTCGGTGCGCACGAGGTCGTGGCCGGTGGCCATGCTGAGGAGGTCCTCGGAGTACGCGCCCTTCGCAAAGTAGGGAACGAGCATGGTGGTGTGGTTGTTCGAGAACCAGTCCTGCGTGGCCGGGGTGCCGACGCCGTTCGGCTCCATGGGGCCCCAGTCGCCGAGCACGTAGTCGGTCGAGCCCTCAACGGGAATCTGGTTGCCGTCCTCGTCGGTCACGTAGTCCGCGCCCGAGAGGTAGCCGGTCTCGTGGTCGGCGGTGACGATCACGAGGGTGTCGTCCCAGCTCGAGTTGGTCTCAACCCAGTTGACGACCGAGTCAACGGCGGCCGCGAAGTCGACGGTCTCGTCGATGTCGCGCTGCGTCTGGTTGGCGTGACCGGCCCAGTCGATCGCGCCGCCCTCAACCATGAGGAAGAAGCCGTTTTCGTTGTTGTCGAGCACGTTGAGCGCACCCTCGGTCATCGTCGAGAGCGAGACGACGTCGTTGTAGGCAGCCTCGTCGCTACGGCCCTGCTGGAGGGTCGAGCCGACCTGTGCGAGGCCGAAGACGGTCTCGGGGGTCTCACCGGTGGTGAGCGCCTCGAAGTCAGCGTCGTCCTCAACGAAGGTGAAGTCGGTCTCGCCGGCGGCGAGCTGGTTGTACGACTCCTCCGAGATGTAGCTGAAGTCGCCGGTGGCCTGCTGCTCGTTGTCGTCGTTGTAGTACGGGTGGCCGGCACCCATCACGACGTCCATGTAGCCGTTCGAGATCTGGTCGGCAGCGATGCCGTGGTGGTCGTTGCGGTTCGCGTTGTGCGCCGAGAACGCCGCCGGGGTGGCGTGCGAGAACGGCACCGAGCTGACGACACCGGCCGACTTGTCGAGCGCGTCCGCGCGCTCGGACACGTTCTCGACGACGTTGCCCTCGTAGTCAACGCCGATGCCGGCGTTGTAGGTCTTGTGACCGGTGGCCATCGCGGTGCCCGCGGCGGCCGAGTCGGTCGGGTTCTCCTTCGACGACTCGAAGTCGTTCTAGGCGGAGAACGAGTCGTAGGGGGTCTGCTCGTACCAGGCGGTCTCCATCGAGGTGTGCTCCCACGACTGGAAACCCTCGGTCGGGGTCGAGTTGCCGCCCCACGGCTGCACCTTGTTGTCGCCGCCGCGGTCAACCTGCCAGTAGACCTCGTTGTTCTCGTAGGCGTTCATGTTGTCGAGGTGGTTGTACCCCCATGCCGTCACCGATGAGGAGGATGACGTTCTTCGGGCCATCTGCCGCGGTGGCGGCGGATGCGGGCGTTGCGAATGCGAAGCTTCCGAGCGCGACGGCTGCGGCGGTGGCGCAGACCGAGAGCGACTCCACGAAGTTGCGAGTCTTCATGGCGTCCTTTCGACGATTTGTAGGGTGTACCTAACAGCTGACTGAAGAGAAGTTGGGTGTCGCAAACTGCGATCGCGTGCCCTCTCGGTAACGCGCGGGTAGCGAGCACAAGAAATCGACGTGTGTTGTGCAGTTCATTCGTGGTGAGGGCGCGGATGCGTCGAGCCAGCCGGCNGTGCGGGCTCGGCGCGCTAGCCTTGGAGGCATGTCCGACGCCCCCGCTAGCCCATCGATTTATCCCTTCGTGCTCACCGACGGCGTGCTCGTGATTGCCTTCGCCGCGATCGGTCGCTCGTCACATGGCGAGGCGCTCGGCGTACTCGACATCCTCGACACCGCGTGGCCGTTCCTCGCGGCGCTGCTGCTGAGCTGGGTCATTGTTCGGCTGACCGACCGCGACCACTCGAGGGTGTGGCCGGCCGGCGTGCTCATCTGGGCCGTGACCGTGTCGAGCGGACTTGCCCTGCGCATCCTCTTCGGCGACACCGCCGCGCCCGCCTTCATCATCGTCGCGACGATTACCCTCGCGGTGTTCCTGCTCGTGCCCCGGCTTGTGTGGCAGCTCATCCGTCGGCGTCACCGCACGCCCGTAGCGAACACTGAGATGTAGCGGCAAAGTCTGGGGAAAAATCCCGGTGCGCGGCGAGAGTAGGCCGTAGACTTGCCTGAAGCGCACTACTTAGAGGAGAACTGATGTCGAGCTCTGCACTTCAGCGGAACCCGTACTTCAATGGCGAATACCAGCGACGAAACCAGCACTCGGGCGTAGCCCAGAATGCACAGGCGCAGTTTAACCAGGCGTACGGCAACCCCCAGACTGGTCAGCAGTACGGCCAGCAGCAGNGCCTATGGGCAGCAGCAGGCGTACGGCCAGCAGCCCCAATACCAGCAGCCGGCGCCAAGCCCCGAGCAGCTGAACCGCCAGTACGACATGCCGTCGCCGTCGAACGACCAGCTCGACCGCATGACGATGGAAGACACCATCGCGAAGACCGCTGGCATGTTCGGCGTGCTGCTCGTTGCGGCCGCCCTCACCTGGTTTACCGTGCTCGCCGCACCGGCCGTCGGCTACGGCCTCACCGTCGCGGGGAGCATCGGCGCGTTTGTGCTCGCGCTCGTGATGACCTTCCGTCGCGAGCCGTCGCCCGTGCTCACGACGATCTTCACGATCGCCGAAGGCCTCGTCGTCGGTGGCTTCTCGTCGATCCTCGAACAGGTCTACCCGGGCATCGTGCTGCAGGCCACGCTCGCGACCCTCGTCGTCATCGGCGTGACCCTCGCCCTGTTCAGCTCGGGCAAGGTTCGCACCTCGCCGAAGCTCACGAAGTTCGTGATGATCGTGATGATCTCCTACGCGGCGTTCTCGCTCGTGAACTTCATCCTGCAGGTCACCGGCGTCGTCAGCGACCCCTGGGGTCTGCGCACGAGCGTCGAGATCTTCGGCATCCCGCTCGGCGTCATCGTCGGTATTCTCGCGGTGCTCATGGGCGCCTACATGCTGATCATGGACTTCGAGTTCATCCAGAACGGCGTGAAGTCGGGTGCCCCGCGCAAGTACGGCTGGGTCGCCGCCTACTCGCTCATCTCGACCGTCGTGTTCATCTACATCGAGATACTGCGACTCATCGCGATCTTCCGCGGCAACGACTAGTTCCGCTCGAAACATCACGCCCCCGTCGCGCGCAAGCGCTGCGGGGGCGTGGTGTTTCCGGAAATTCACCAATGGGGCGCATGCTGGTCGCTATGGCACAGCGCATGCCGTGGCTCATCGGCCACCGCGGGGCTCCCGCATACCTCCCCGAACACACCGCCGCCAGCTACGCCCTGGCGATCTCGCAGGGTGCCGATGCGGTGGAGCCCGACCTCGTGCCCTCGGCCGACGGCGTGCTGGTGGTGCGCCACGAGCCGCTGCTCGACGACACGACCGACGTCGCCGAGCATCCGGAGTTCGCCGCGCTGCGGCGCGAGGCGACGCGCGACGCGGCGGCCGGCTGGTACGCCGAAGACTTCACGTGGGCTCAGCTGCAGACGCTGCGCGCCGTCGAGCGCCTGCCCGAGCTGCGCCCCGCATCCGCCGCCCACTCGGGCGAGCAGGGGCTGTTGCGCCTGCGCGACCTTGTGCTGCTCATCGACGAGGCGGCGACCGCTCGCGGGCGCGATTGCACGCTCGTGCTCGAGCTGAAGTGGGATGCCTGGATGCGCGCGCGCGGCTTCCGCTTCGAGAAGCTGCTCGTGCGCGAGCTTGAGCCCGTGCGCTCGGCGCGCTGCCTGCAGGGCGCGCGCATCGAGAGCTTCGAGGTGTCGGCGCTCGACCGCCTCTGCGGCTCGGCCCTCGTGCGCGAGCTCGATGCGCGCCTCGTCGTGCTCGTCGAGGACGAGCCGTGGCTGCGGCCGGGATCGGGCGAGGAGGGGCCCGAGCGATGCACCGACGAGGGGCTCGACGACGCCGCGTACCGCTACGACGGCATCTCGGTGCGCACGACGCTGCTCGACACCGACCTCGTCGACCGCGCGCACGCTCGCGGCCTCGAGGTATTCACCTACACGCTGCGTGCCGAGGCGCCGTTCGTGCCGCCGGAGTTCGCGGGACGACCCTTCGACTACTGGCGCGCGCTGGCCGCGACCGGGGTCGACGGCGTGTTCGCCGACGACCCGGGGGCCTGCCGCGCTGCGCTCAGCGGCGAGTCGCAGCTCGGCGAGGATGCGCCGGTCGCGGGCGAGGTTTCGGCCGCCTGAAGCACGAGGCCGGGGCGCCTGTCGGCCTGTGGATGAACGGGGCCGGTGTCGGGGGCGCCGCCTAGGATGGATTGGCCATGACCTATCTGTCGTATGACCCCATTCCTGCCGACCTCGTGGACGGCCTGAACCCGCCGCAGCGCGCTGCCGTCGAGTATCGCGGCGACGCGCTGCTCATCATTGCGGGTGCGGGGTCGGGCAAGACGCGCGTGCTGACGCACCGCATCGCCGGGCTCATCGCGACACGCGAGGCGTGGCCGAGCCAGATTCTCGCGATCACCTTCACGAATAAGGCCGCGGCGGAGATGCGCGAGCGTGTGGGGCACCTGCTCGGCGAGACGGTGCAGGGCATGTGGATCTCGACGTTCCACTCGGCGTGCGTGCGCATTCTGCGCCGCGAGGCCGAGAAGTTCGGCTACCCGCAGGGCTTCACCATCTACGACTCGGCCGACTCGAAGGCGCTGGTGAAGCGCATCGTCAAGGCGCTCGAGGCAGAGTCGCTCGGCGTGACGCCCTCGCACGCGCTCAACCGCATCTCGGCGCTGAAGAACGAGCTCATCGACCCCGACGGCTTCGCACGGAAGGTCGACGCATCGAACCCGCGCGACCAGCTCGTGCTCGAGATCTACCGGCAATACCAGCGCGAGCTCGAACGCAACCGCGCGTTCGACTTCGATGACCTCATTACCCAGACGGTCTGGCTGTTCCGCGCGTTCCCTGACATCGCCGCACTCTACCGCCGCCGCTTCCGCCACGTGCTCGTCGACGAGTACCAAGACACCAACCACGCGCAGTACGCGCTCATCCGCGAGCTGACGCACGCGACGCCGGCGCAGCACGTGCCCGCCGACACCCGCATCGAGCTCGCCGCCGACGGCTCGATTCCGCCCGCATCCCTCACGGTCGTGGGCGACTCCGACCAGTCGATCTACGCGTTCCGCGGCGCCGACATTCGCAACATCACCGAGTTCGAGCACGACTTCCCGGGCGCCGAGACGATCCTGCTCGAGCAGAACTACCGCTCGACCCAGAACATCCTCGACGCCGCGAACGCGGTGATCGGCAACAACTTCGACCGCCGCGAGAAGAGCCTCTGGACGGCCGAGGGAGCGGGCAAGCAGATCGTCGGCTTTGCGGGCTTCTCGGCGCACGATGAGGCGCAGTTCGTCGCCGACGAGATTCATAAGCTGCACGACTCGGGCACGAACTTCAACGACATCGCGGTGTTCTACCGCACCAATGCGCAGACGCGTGCGCTCGAAGAAATCCTGATTCGCTCGGCCGTGCCGTATCGGCTCATCGGGGGCACGAAGTTCTACGAACGCGCCGAGGTCAAGGACATCCTCGCGTACCTCCTCAGCGTCGCGAACCCGAACGACGAGCTCTCGCTGCGCCGCATCATCAACGCGCCGAAGCGCGGCATCGGGCCGGCGACGGTCACCGCGATTTCGAACTTCGCGAACGAGCACGACATCACGTTCCGCGAGGCGCTGCGCCGGGCCGACGACCTCGGGGTGGGGCCAAAGCTGCGCGGCAAGATCGCCGAGCTCGCGCAGATTCTCGACCACGCCGAGGCCTCGATCGACCCGCAGCGGCCGACCGGCCCCGTACTCGTGTCGAAGATGCTCGAGACGATCATCGAACAGACCGGCTACATCGACGCGCTGCGCGCGACGGGCAACCCGCAGGACGACGCGCGCGCCGAAAACGTCGAGGAGTTCATCAACGTCGCGAAGGAGTTCGACAAGCAGCACCCCGACGGCAACCTCGTCGACCTGCTCACCGAGGTCGCCCTCGTCGCGGCCGCCGACGACATCGATGACGAGTCGGGCGCCGTGTCGCTCATGACGCTGCACACCGCGAAGGGGCTCGAGTACGAGGCCGTGTTCCTTACCGGCGTCGAGGAAGAGCTCCTGCCGCACCGCATGAGCGCGGATGAGCCCGGCGGGCTCGCCGAAGAGCGGCGCCTGTTCTACGTGGGCATCACCCGAGCGCGCCAGGTGCTGCACCTCTCGCTCGCCGTGTCGCGCACGCAGTACGGCGAGGCGTCGACCGCGATGCCGAGCCGGTTCCTCGACGAGATCCCCGCGTCGCTCATCGCGTGGCGGCAGTCGCCGCAGGATGTCATGTCGCGGCCGACGCTGCGCCCGACCGGCTCGTCGGGCTGGGGCGGGGGAGAGCGCCGCTTCGGCGAGGTGCGCACGAGCAATGTGCTCGAGGGTGCGCGGGGGCTCAAGGAGCCCTTCAACCCGCGGCGCGGCAAGCGCAGCTTCGACAACACCGTGACGGGCGCGGTGAAAGACAACGCCGACCTCGAGCTCGCCCACGGCGACCGCGTCAAGCACACCGACTTCGGCGACGGCACCGTTCGTGCCGTGCTCGGCACGGGGTCGAAGCGCGTCGCCGAGGTCGATTTCGACGAGGTCGGCCGCAAGAAGCTGCTCATCAAGGTCGCGCCGCTCGAGAAGCTCTAGGGCGCTGCGTCACGAGGGTTGACGTCACTCACCGTCGATAGGCTGGTGCGAAGCGGAATTTGCCCGAAGCACGGCCGGATGCGGAGCCCAAGTGACCAAAGTGAACGACCCCACCAAGACCAGCAGCACTGCCGGCATCGGCGCGGTCGACAACGTCTGGCAGGTGCCGGGCGACGACCTCACCGCGAGGCTGCAGACGGATGCGGTGGCCGGGCNTCTCGAGCGCCGAGGTCGCCGCGCGCCGGGCGGAGTTTGGCCCGAACGAGCTCGAGGACACGGAGCAGGAGACGCGCCTGCAGCGGTTCCTCAAGCAGTTCCGCGACCCTCTCGTGTCACTTCTGTTCGTCGCCATCGCGATCTCGACGCTCGCCTGGATCCTCGAGGGCGCGCACGGCGCCCCGATCGACGCGATCGTCATCGCGATCATCGTCATCGCGAACGCCGTGATCGGCTACGCCCAGGAGAGCAAGGCGGCCGACGCGGTCGCGGCGCTCGCGAAAATGTCGGCGGCGATGTCGACGGTCGTTCGCGACCGACACAAGACGCGCATCCCGTCGAGCGAGCTCGTGCCGGGCGACATCCTGCTGCTCGAGGAGGGGGATGCGGTCGGTGCCGACGGCCGCCTGCTCGAGGCGACGAATCTGCGCATCCAGGAGGCATCGCTCACCGGCGAGGCGATCGCGGTCGACAAGCAGACCTTGCCGCTCGCGGGCGAGCCGCCGCTCGCGGAGCGCGACAACTGCGTGTTCAACGGCACCGGCGTCGTCGAGGGCGTCGGCCGTGCCGTTGTGACCGCGACCGGGATGCGCACTGAGATGGGCGCGATCGCGACGCTCCTCGACGCGACCGAGCAGGAAGAATCGCCGCTCAAGCGCGAAATCACGCGAATCTCGAAGTGGCTCGGCATTGCGGTGGTCGGCATCGCGGTCGTTGTGATGGCGGTGCTGCTGCTCGTCAGCGACCTCGAGAGCCCGAGCGACTACGTCGAGATTCTCGTGCTCGGCGTCTCGCTCGCCGTCGCCGCGGTGCCCGAGGGCCTGCCTGCGATCCTCTCGCTCGTGCTCGCGATCGGGGTGCAGGCGCTCGCGCGCCGCAATGCGGTGATGAAGGATCTCCACTCGGTCGAGACGCTCGGCGCCGCGAGCGTCATCTGTTCCGACAAGACCGGCACGCTGACNCGCAACGAGATGACCCTGACGACGGTGGTCACCGCGAGCGGCACCGTCGAGCTCGGCGGCATCGGCTACGACCCGACTTCGGGCGCCGTCGTCGCGCGCACGAGCGAGCGGGCGCAGGCCGAGGCCGAGCTCGCGGTGCTGATCGGCGCCGTCGCGAACAACTCGCAGCTCGACGAGGGGGAGTCGGGCTGGGAGATCCTCGGCGACCCGACCGAGGCGGCGTTCCTCGTAGCCTGGCCGAAGTTCGCGTCGTCGCGCGAGCTGCCCGGCGAGCGCACCGCGGAGGTGCCGTTCAGCTCGGAGCGCAAGCGCATGTCGGTGCTCGTCGACGGCCGGATGTTCACGAAGGGCGCGCCCGACGTGATCCTCGAGCTGTGTACGCACGAGCTCGTCGGCGAGGAGCCGCAGCCCCTCACCGACGCTCGCCGCGAGGAGATCGCGCGCGCGATCATCGAGCTCTCGGCGAAGGGGATGCGCACCCTCGGCACCGCGTTCAAGGACGTGGGGGAGCGGTGCGAGCTCAGCGCCGCCGACGAGGCCGGGCTCTGCTTCGCGGGCTTCGTCGGCATCCTCGACCCGCCCCGCGAGGAGGCGAAGCGGGCCATCGCGGAGGCGCACGGCGCGGGCATCCGCACCATCATGATCACCGGAGACCACCCCGTCACGGCCGCGAGCATCGCCGGGCAGCTCGGGGTCGCCGACAACCAGCGCGTCATGACCGGCGCAGAGGTGGATGCGCTGTCGCCCGAGGAGCGCGCGAAGGTCGTGCACGAGGTCGACGTGTACGCACGCGTTGCGCCGGAGGACAAGCTGCACCTCGTGGATGCACTGCGGCGCGACGGTCAGATTGTCGCGATGACCGGCGACGGCNGCCCGCCGTCAAGGCGGCCGACATTGGCGTCGCGATGGGCATCAACGGCACCGAGGTGACGAAGGAAGCGGCGCGGATGATCCTCGCCGACGACAACTACGCGACAATCGTGTCGGCCGTGAAGCGCGGCCGGGTCGTGTTCGACAACATCCAGAAGTTCCTCCGCTACCTCCTCAGCTCGAACATGGGTGAGGTCTGCACCGTATTCTTCGGCGTCGTGCTCGCCGGGGTCATCGGCCTCAGCGACCCGAACAGCTCTGACCTCGTGCTGCCACTGCTCGCGACCCAGGTGCTCTGGATCAACCTCGTCACCGACTCGGCGCCGGCGCTCGCGCTCGGGCTCGACCCGGCCGACGGCGACGTCATGCGGCGCAAGCCCCGCAGCCTCGACGACCACGTCATCGACGCCGCGATGTGGCAGCGCGTCATCTTCATCGGGCTCGTCATGGGCGCCGTGACCCTCCTCACGATCGACATGTTCCTGCCGGGCGGCCTCGTCGAGGGCACCGACTCGCTCGAGGTCGCGCGCACGGCCGGCTTCACGACCCTCGTGGTCGCGCAGCTGTTCAACGTGTTCAACTCGCGGTCGGCCCACGCGTCGGCGTTCAGCAACCTCTTCACGAACCGCTGGCTCTGGGCCTCCGTCGGCCTCGGCCTGGTGCTGCAGGTCGCGGTCGTGCAGGCGCCGTTCATGCAGGTCGCCTTCGGCACCGCGGCGCTCGACCTCCAGCACTGGCTCATCGCGATCGCGATGGGGTCGATCGTGCTCTTGGCTGAGGAAATCATGAAGATGCTCTACCGACTCCGCCGCCGTAACCGGGCTGCCTGAGCCGCCGTCGTTTCACAGACTTCACCCGCCGTTTGTCGACGCCGCGCGGGCCGCGAAATACGGTGAGGGTGTGGCGTCGGCGTGAGGGGTACGGATGCGCTGGTATCGATGGATCGTGCGGGTGCTGTTCGCCGTCATCTTCATCGGCGGCGGCATCGCGCACTTCGTGCTCGGCCGCACGCAGCCCGACAGCTACGCGGCCTTCGCCGACACTGCGCTCTTCCCGTGGCTGACGAGCTTCTGGCACTCCTCGGTGATGCCGAACATCGGCTGGCTCACGATCGCGCTCGGCGTCTTCGAGCTCGCGTGCGGCGCCGGGATCCTCTGGCGGCGCACCGAGCGGCTCGCGATCGTCGGCATGATCGCGTTCCTCGTGTTCATCACCGTCCTCGGCTACGGCTTCCCGGCCGAGACCGTCGCCGACGACCTGCTCGCGAACCGCCTCATCACGATCGGCATGATCGTGCTGCTCCTCCCGCTGCTGTTCGCGCCGCGTCGCTCTGGTACGCGAGCGTCGGCGGGCACGCAGAACGGCGACGACTGAGCGGGTGCGCCGCTCGACCTTGCCTTGGGTCGAAGAACCCAAGAGGATCATCTACCGCCGCCGCCACCGCGCCCGCGTGGCCCGAGCAGCCGCTAGTGCGCGTCGTCCTGGCCGGTGACGTGGACGGCGTAGCCGTCGCAGCCTGCCGTCGACCAGTGGTAGACGTAGTTCGGGTCGAAGTCGGGGCTGTTGGTGTTGTTCTCGCCCCACAGGGCATCCTGGAAGCCCGGGGTCGCGTCGTCCCAGGTGCCGGGGATCACATACCCCTCGGACAAAGGCACACCGGGGGTCACGGCCTCGTCTTGAACCGCGCCGTCGAACGGACGGTCGTAGTAGACCCACCGCCACTCAAAGCCGGCGTCGGCCATGCACGCGGCGATGTAGTATTGCTGCAGGCTCCAGACATCGACGAGGCCCTGGTCGTCGGCGAGCTCCTGGCCCGCGAGCGAGTCGATCGGCGGGAGCTCGGGGAGCGACTCGACCGGGTCGGAGAGGAACTTGTCGGGGTCGACCGGGAGATCCTGGAACGCGACCTGGTCGCTGTAGACCCAGGTGCCGGTATTCTGGTCGATCTCGACGCCGGCCGGGAGACCCTCGGGCGTCGCGAACGGCTCGGCCTCCGCCTCGGTAGGCGTTGATTCCTCCGGTGCGCCATCGGTGCCGTCCGGCACCGCCGCCGTTTCGGTCGGCTCGGCGGTTCCGGATGCGGTCGGCGCGAGCGCCGCGGGATCGACCGGGGCCGCGCATCCGAGCAGCGTCACGAGAGCAATGGCCGAAGTCACGAAGAGGGATGCGGGTGCTGCGCGGCGTGCGGTCACGATGCGGCCTTTCAATGGGACGATGCGTCTTTGGTGTCGAGCAGGATGATCCTCGCACCCGCCAGCGACATGCCCGCCCGCGCGAGCCCCGCATCCGCCCCTCACAACCTGCAAACCCGGTGAATTGCGGGAAGACAGGTCAGTTATGCTTGCCAGCGGATGTGCGCCGCGGCGCTTCGTTTCTCGAGCCACGCACTCGACACTTTTCGCGCGGTCGCTCCGCCCCCAGTTCGTGCTCGTGTGAGCAAGTCAAACGCGGCAACGCCGTGGATTGGAAGAAACGTGGATCTTTTCGAGTATCAGGCTCGCGACCTGTTCGAGGCACACGGTGTTCCGGTGCTGAAGGGCATCGTCGCAGACACCCCCGAAGACGTGAAGGCTGCTGCGGAGCAGCTCGGCGGCGTGACCGTCGTCAAGGCGCAGGTCAAGACCGGCGGCCGCGGCAAGGCTGGCGGCGTCAAGGTCGCGAAGACCGCTGACGACGCGTACGAGGCGGCGAAGAGCATCCTCGGACTCGACATCAAGGGCCACATCGTCGAGCGCGTGATGGTTGCCGAAGGCGCCGACATCAAGGAGGAGTACTACTTCTCGGTGCTCCTCGACCGCGCGAACCGCAACTACCTGGCCATGTGCTCGGTTGAGGGCGGCATGGAGATCGAGCAGCTCGCCGAAGAGCGCCCCGAGGCCCTCGCCCGCGTCGCCGTCGACCCGATCGTCGGCATCGACGAGGCCAAGGCACGCGAGATCGCCGAGGCCGCTGGCTTCTCGGCCGAGCTCGTCGAGAAGGTCGTCCCGGTCTTCCAGAAGCTCTACGACGTCTACGTTGGTGAAGATGCCACGCTCGTCGAGGTGAACCCGCTCGTGCTCACCGGCGAGGGCAACATCATCGCCCTGGACGGCAAGGTCACGCTCGACGACAACGCTGCGTTCCGCCACGAGGCGCACGAAGCCCTGCGTGTCGCGGCCGGTGGCCTCGACCCGCTCGAGGAGAAGGCCAAGGAGCACGACCTCAACTACGTCAAGCTCGACGGCCAGGTGGGCATCATCGGTAACGGTGCCGGCCTCGTCATGTCGACCCTCGACGTCGTCGCCGGCGCCGGCGAGAAGCACGGCAACGTGAAGCCCGCGAACTTCCTCGACATCGGTGGTGGCGCCTCGGCTGAGGTCATGGCTGCCGGCCTTGACGTCATCCTCGGCGACGAGCAGGTCAAAAGCGTGTTCGTCAACGTTTTCGGTGGCATCACCGCGTGCGACGCTGTCGCGAACGGCATCGTCGGCGCGCTGCAGCAGCTCGGAGACGCCGCCACCAAGCCCCTCGTTGTGCGCCTCGACGGCAACAACGTCGAAGAGGGTCGCGCGATCCTCGCTGACTTCAACCACCCGCTTGTCACCGTCGTGGCGACCATGGACGAGGCCGCCGACAAGGCCGCCGAACTCGCGAACGCCTAGGGCTCGGAAGGACTACAGAACACAATGGCAATTTTCCTCGACGACAAGTCCGTCATCATTGTCCAGGGCATCACGGGTTCGGAGGGCTCGAAGCACGCCACGCGCATGCTCGAGGCCGGCGCGAACGTCGTCGGTGGCACCAACCCCCGCAAGGCCGGTCAGACGATTGAGCTCGCGGGCAAGGAGCTGCCGATCTTCGGCACCGTGAAGGAGGCCATGGAGGCCACCGGCGCGAACGTCACCGTCATCTTCGTGCCGCCGGCATTCGCCAAGGGCGCCATCGTTGAAGCGGCCGAAGCCGAGATCCCCCTCGCCGTCGCGATCACCGAGGGCATCCCGGTCAGGGACGCCGCTGAGGCGTTCACCCGCGTGCAGCAGCTCGGCAAGACGCGCCTCATCGGCCCGAACTGCCCCGGCATCATCACCCCCGAGGTGTCGCTCGCGGGCATCACCCCGGCGAACATCACCGGCAAGGGCCCGATCGGCCTCGTGTCGAAGTCGGGCACGCTGACCTACCAGATGATGTACGAGCTGCGCGAGATCGGCATCTCGACCGCCATCGGTATCGGCGGCGACCCGGTCATCGGCACCACCCACATCGACGCGCTCGAGGCGTTCCAGAACGACCCCGAGACCAAGGCCATCGTCATGATTGGTGAGATCGGTGGCGACGCTGAAGAGCGCGCGGCCGAGTACATCAAGGCGAACGTCACCAAGCCGGTCGTCGGCTACGTGGCTGGCTTCACCGCGCCCGAGGGCAAGACCATGGGCCACGCTGGCGCCATCGTTACCGGTTCGGCGGGCACCGCCGCCGCGAAGAAGGAGGCCCTCGAGGCCGCCNNNTTCGCGTGGGCACGACCCCGACCGAGACGGCGAACATCATGAAGGAAATCTTCGCCGGCCTCTAGCCACCAAAATGCGTTGAGTGGTCGGTT
>NZ_JACXJG010000010.1:138322-178280 GCF_014904065.1 Gulosibacter sediminis
CCGGGGAGGGCGGCTTGGCAGGGCGGATGCGCCAGCCGGCTGCACTACGCTCAGAACGCTATGTCCCGCCTCGCCACGATGTTCGCTGCGCTCGCCGACACCGCGCTCGCGGTCGTCGTCGGCATTCTTACGCCACTCGCCGTCGCCGCGGCCGGGTGGCTCATTTCTGGCAGCTTCCAGACGACCCCGTGGGAGGTGCCGCTTGCCGCAGCGATGGCGCTGTGGACGCTCGGCCTCACGAGCGCCGTCGGCTTCACAGTGCATCCGGAGGCCTTCCCCTCGCTGCAGCTCGCCGAGCCGTTCGGCTTCGTCGTCTCGCTCGCGCCGCTCGCGATCACGGCCTACATTGCGTGGTTCGCGTGGCGCACCGGCCGCCGCATCGTCGAGGCCGACGAGGACGGGCCGTGGCTGTCGCTCGCGGTCAGCGCGGCCGCCTTCATCATCGGCAACCAGCTCGCGCTCCAGCTCGGCGGCACCGACATCGCCCGCCTCGAGCCGGGCGGGGTCGNCCGCAGGCGGCACGCTCATCTGGGTCGTCGGACTCCTCGCTGGCGCGCGCATCTGGGAGTTTGTGCCCTGGACTCGCCTGCTCGGCGACCGTACCGACGCGATTCTGACCGCCGCATCCCGCGCCCTTCGCCTCGCGCTCGGCTTCGTCGTCGGCTTGTTCGCGCTCGCGAGCGCGCTCGTGCTCGTCGGTCTCGTGCTGAACATGGGCGACATTGTGGGCCTCACGCAGTTGCTTCAGCTCGATGCCTGGGGCAATGTGTCGGTCGGTCTCACCGAGCTGCTCTACCTGCCGACGCTGCTCGTGTGGGCGATCGCGTGGCTGCTCGGTGCGGGCGTCCAGTTCGGCGCCGGCACGATGGCGAATCCCGGGGCGACCGATGCGGGCCCGCTGCCCATCCTGCCGCTGCTCGGCGTCGTGCCCGAGCCGCACACCACCCTGCTCTGGTCGCTGCTCGCGCTGCCGGTGTTGCTCGCGGCGGTGCTGACGATGTGGCTGCGCACGACGACGAAGGGCGCGGATGCGGGGCCCTGGTGGCAGCGCCTCATCGTGCCCGCGTCGGGCGCGATCGTCGCGGCGCTCATCCTCACCTGGCTCGCGTACCTCTCGCGCGGCGCGGTCGGCCCGGGGCGCCTCACCGAATTCGGCCCAGTGCCTTGGCTCGTGCTCGTCTACGCGACCGCGCTGCTGCTCATCGGCGCGGTCGCAGGCGCGTACATCCCCGTGCCCGTCCTCGCGGCCGACGAACTCGAGACACCGGAGGAGCCGGGCGCGTTCCGTGACCTCGCGACCGAAGATCTCGAGGACGTGCGCACCGCCCGCACCCTCCGCGCGGTCGAGGACGACGCCGACCCCTACGCCGAGTTCGATGACCTCGACGGGCCGGCCCGCACCGCCTGGTGGCGGCGGGCCGTCTACGCGACGCAGGATCGCCTCGACGACCTCACCGCCGGCCTCCGACGTACCACCACGGTCGCCCGCGACGCCGACGGCGACGGCAACTGGCCTGAGGAAGATCGCGACCACGCCACCGAGCCGCGCGACCAGTTCGACACCGATGAGCTCGAACGCGGCGAGCTACGTGCTGCCGAGTCTGAGGCTGAGGCTGACGAGTTCGACGACGACGACGAGGATGCGCCGCTCACGGTCGTACGCCGGGCCCGGCAACGATCGGGCGCGGGCAGCGCCATCGCGCATGATGACGACGCGGCCGACGACGCGAGCGACGAGCTCACGAGCGACAACGACGCTGCCCCCGAGCCCACCGCATCCGACCGAGCGACTCGTCAGCGCGACGCTGACCAACGTTCGACGCCCGGTCGCAAGCCCGCGCCGCGCCGTGACCTCGGCGACCTGGCAGACGCACTGCGGCGCCCCGACGAACCCGACATCTACGGAGATATCGACCTTGACGAGGCGCCGCGAGGACCTCGAAAGTAGCGTTACTGCTTGGTGACCTGGTCGTCGCCAAAGTTGGGCGCCTGCTGGCCGTACTGCGGCGCGGCGGCGTCACCCTGCGTCGACTGCGCCGGGTAGTAACCGGCCTGCGCGCCGTACTGCTGGGCCGGCGCCTGCGGCGCATGCTGCGGCTGCTCGGGCGTCCACTGCGAGGCCTGCGCCCCCTGCGACTGCTGCTGCCACTGCTGCGACTGCTGGGGCGCACCGTACTGCGGCGCGGCCTGCTGGCCGCCGAACTGCCCCGCGGCCGACTGGCCGCCGGCCTGCTGCTGCGCATCCTGGTTGCCCTTGCGGGTCACGACGGCGACGATGAGCAGAATGATGCCGAGCGGGATGAGAATGACCGGACCCCACACCTGCACCATGAGGCGCACGTTGCTCGCACCGTTCGTGCCCTCGGTGACCCAGAAGACATCCATGAAGTCGATGCCGGGGTACTCGGCTACCGTGCGGGCGGTGTTGAAGATGTTGAGCGCGAGCAGCACGATGCCGATGACGAGCGAGCTGAGCCCGAAGCGAACGAACGGGTTGGCCTGTTTGCGGAACATTTTGGGGGGTCTCCTCGAAGTCGTCCGGCGCTCGTGCGCCGTGTCTCCTCAAATCATTCCGGTCGGATGCTCGGGGCGGATCGGTCGACGGATGTACTGCCTGGCCTACCGCGCGCGCATTTCCTACCGAGTGGGGCCGCGGCGGCTTCCCGCGGCGTCCAGTCGCGTGCCGCGTAGAATTGCCTGGTGCTTAAGGTCGTCGTGCTCATCTCCGGAACCGGATCGAACCTTCGCGCGCTCCTCGACGGCCTCGACGAGGCGCGCGCGAGCGATGCGCCCATCGCCGCCGAGATCGTCGCGATCGGCGCCGACACCGAGCGGGCGAACCTCGCACTCGGCGACGAGCGGGGCATCGCGACCTTCGTCGTCGCGCCGGGCGCGTACCCCGACCGCGCCGCGTGGGGGGATGCGCTGCTCGCCAAGGTGCGCGAGTTCGGCCCCGACCTGACGATCCTTTCGGGCTTCATGCGTCTCGTGCCGCCGCGCGTCGTCGACGCACTCGCGCCCGAGCTGCTCAACACGCATCCCGCGTATCTGCCCGAGTTCCCCGGCGCGCACGCCGTGCGCGATGCCCTCGAGGCCGGCGCCAACGAAACTGGCGCCACGATCATGATCGTCGACAACGGTGTCGATACGGGCCCCATCATCGACCAGCGCCGCATCGCCATCACCCCCGATGACACCGAGGTGACGCTGCACGAACGCATCAAGGTCGTCGAGCGGCAGCTGCTGCTCGACACGGTGCGACACCTCGCCGCCGGCACCCTGAACCTGAAGGAGATCGCATCATGAGCGCCCCGAAAATCACCGAACCCCGTCGCGAGCGCGACCGCATCGAGATCCGCCGCGCTCTGATCTCCGTCTCGGACAAGACCGACCTCGAGCGCCTCGCGACCGCGCTCGGCGAGGCCGGCGTCGAAATCGTCTCGACCGGCTCGACCGCGGGGCGCATCCGCGACCTCGGCGTGGCCGTGACCGACGCCGCCGACGTCACCGGCTTCCCCGAGATGCTCGACGGCCGCGTCAAGACGCTGCACCCGGCGATTCACGGCGGCCTGCTCGCCGACCTACGCCTCGCGTCGCACGAGCAGCAGCTCGGCGNAGTTCGACATCAAACCCTTCGACCTCGTTGTCGTGAATCTCTACCCATTCGCCGAGACCGTCGCCTCGGGCGCGCAGGGCGACGACGTGGTCGAGCAGATCGACATCGGCGGTCCCGCGATGGTGCGCGCCTCGGCGAAGAACCACGCGAACGTGGCGATCGTCGTGTCGCCGGCGAGCTACGACGAGGTCATTGCCGCGCTGGGCGACGGCGGCACGACGCTTGCGCAGCGCCGCGACCTCGCGGCCGCAGCCTTCGCGCACACCGCGGAGTACGACACCAACGTCTCGAACTGGTTCAAGCGCGAGCTCGCTGCTGCGGCCGAGGCGGATGCGCCTGCCGCGCTGCCCGAGCAGCTCAAGGTCGTCGCGGCCGAGCGCACCCCGCTGCGCTACGGCGAGAACTCGCACCAGCAGGCGGCGCTTTACCGCCTCGCCGACGGCCACGGCATCGCCCAGGCGACGCAGCTGCACGGCAAGGAGATGTCGTATAACAACTACGTCGACGCCGATGCCGCCGTGCGCGCCGCCTACGACTTCGCTGAGCCCGCCGTCGCGATCATCAAGCACGCGAACCCCTGTGGCATCGCGATCGCGCCCGCCGACCTTGACGACGCCGCGGCCATCGCCGAGGCACACCGCCGCGCGCACGCGACCGACCCCGTGTCGGCCTTCGGCGGCGTCGTCGCCGCGAACCGCGAGGTGTCGGCCGAGATGGCGCAGACCCTGAGCGAAATCTTCACCGAGGTTGTCGTCGCCCCCGGCTTCGCCGACGAGGCGCGCGAGATCCTCTCGCGCAAGAAGAACATCCGCCTGCTCGAGCTGCCCGAGGGCTACGCGCGTGAGGCGCTCGAGCTGCGCCAGATCTCGGGTGGCCTGCTCGCGCAGACCCCCGACACCTACGCGCCCGAGGGCATCAGCGCGAGCTGGGAGCTCGTCACCGGCGGGGCCGCCGACGAGGCGACCCTGCGCGACCTCGAATTCGCGTGGAAGGCCGTGCGCGCCGTGAAGTCGAACGCGATCCTGCTCGCCCACGACGGCGCCGCGGTCGGCGTCGGCATGGGCCAGGTCAACCGCGTCGACTCGTGCCACCTCGCGGTGAACCGTGCGGGCGAGCGCGCGAGCGGCTCGGTCGCCGCATCCGACGCCTTCTTCCCCTTCGCCGACGGCCTCGAAACCCTCATCGCGGGCGGCGTGCGCGCCGTCGTGCAGCCGGGAGGCTCGATTCGCGACGACGAGGTGAAGGCGGCCGCCGAGCAGGCCGGCATCACGATGTACTTCACCGGCGAACGCCACTTCTTCCACTAACCCCGCGCAGCCCTCCCCGCCGCCGACTCAGAAAGCCCGATTTGTCTCAGCAGTCCACTCCGAAACCCCAGCTCGCCATCGTCGCGCTCGCCGCGCTCGCGGCGGCCGGGGTGACGCTCGCCGCGACCCTGTTTAAGACGAACGAACGCGACCTCACCTTCTCTGTGTCGGTGTGGGACACGTTCTCGAACGCGTTCGGCATCGCCGTCGTGCCGGTGCTGATCTACTTCGTCGCGCTCGCGATCTTCGGCCTCTTCGGCTGGCTGCGCAACTGGTGGCGCGGGCTCATCGCGGGCACGGTGTCGATCATCATCGGCGGCGCGCTCGGGTACCTGCTGCAGATCGTCTCAAACGGGGTCGACCTCAACGGCGACGCCTGGGCGGCGATCTTCAGCGAGTTCCTCGGCCTCAACTTCCCGTTGCTCGTCTCGGGGATGCTCTCGGCGACCTTCGTCGCCCCCGCGGCCCTGCGCACGCTCGCGNCGGTGGCCGGCGAGCCCGCACGTTACGCTGCGGCCGCGAGCGGCGAGGCAACCGCCTCGACGTTCGACTCCGGCTCGGCGTTCCTGCGCATCCCCTCGGACGCGCTGCTCGAGCGACTCGGTGACGAATCGGACGATGCGAACGAGCAGTGGGAGGCCCTCGTCTCGGCATTCGAGCAGCACGACTGGGGCACGCAGGCCGTGCCGGGCGGCGACGAGGACGATGAGCGGTCGGTGCTGCTCGGCGACACCGCACTCGTGCTCGGCGAGCAGGTCATCATGGCTCGCCCGAAGCACGGCGAGGCCCGCGCGAGCCTCATCGCCGTGCGCGAAACCCTCGAGACCGCGGGTGCCGTGTTCGACGAGCTTGAGGCCCCCGCCGAGTTCAACCCGGCCGACGTCGTGCAGGCCGAAGGCGTGCTCTATGTCGGTGTCGGCGGCACGACGAATAAGTCGGCCGTGCGCGGTCTGCGCCGCCTGCTTGGTGACCGCGGCTATCGCGTCGTCGGCGTGCCGATGATCGGCTCGGTGCTGCTCAGCGAGGCGCTCAGCGTGCTGCCCGACGGCACTCGACTCATCTGGCGCGAGGCGCTCGAGACCCCCGATGTGCTCGGCGACTGCCTCATCGCCCCCGAGCCCGCGGGCGCCGCGGTGCTCGCGCTCTCGCCGACGGCGCTCGCCGTGTCAGCCGACGCCCCGAGCACGGCAGACCTGCTCGAAGACCTCGGCTACGAGGTCGAGCGGCTCGACATCAGCGCCTTCGCACAGGTCGGCGGCACGCTGCCGCGGCTCTCGCTGCGTTCGCGCGACTAGGCCATGAACGAAGAACCCCGCGACCAATGGTCGCGGGGTTCTTCGTTGCGTCGCCGTGCGCGGGCGCCCTAGGAGATCTTGCGGATGCCGATGACCTCGCCGTACTGCGTCTCGCCGACAATCTCGAAGCCCATCGCGGTGAAGAACTTGCCGGGGCCGAGGTCGCCGTCTTCCCAGACCGCGACCACCTGGTCGAAGCCGCGGTTGACGGCCTCGTCGACCACCGCGTCCACCGCGAACCGGCCGATGCCGCGGCGCTGCTGCGTGGCGTCGACGTTCATACGGAGGATCGTGGCTCGGTAGAGCTCATCTGCCGCCTCTTCGTTGAACGTCGCCATGATGAAGGCGACGATGTTGCCGTCGGCCTCGACCACGCGCGGCCACATGGTCTCTTGGTTGACGTAGGCCTCGGCAATCGAGTGCGAAACGGGGGCAACGAATGCCTCCTGCCCGGGCTTGAGCGTGAGGGCGTTAGCGGCGACGACGTTGTCGGCGGTCAGCGGGGCGATGCGCATCTCAGTCATGTTCGCAGCGTACCTGGAAGTCTTGAAACCGCCCGGGGTGTTTACCAGGATGAAGCGAAACTCGCACGTGACGGCAACCTAGACTGAACGGAGGTTTGTTGATGGCGCGCTGGCACAGGCCGGCTGCACACGGGGAGGTCGGGATGACTCAGGAGGCGACAGGCGGCTTGCGAGAGCTCACGGTGCTGGTGCGCTCGGACGGCGAAGGCGAGCTGCGCGATGGCGGACGAGTGACCCGGATGCGCGCGGCGGATTCCGACGAACTCCGCGGCATGCTCATGGAGCGGGCGCTCGCGGTCGCGTTCGACGAGGGCATCGAGGTGCACGTGACGACGATCGACGTCGATGGCGTTTATGACTTGCTTTGCACGGCAGACGGCCAGGTCGACGAGGTCGGCGATATGCGACCGCTGCAGCCGGGGGACAACGACCTCACGCCCGAGGCGCCGATCCGTCAGACCGACGGCGGCTACGCGTCGCTGTTCGGACTTGACGTCGACGAGCCGTCGACCGACGTTGATGCGCCGAGCGTGCCCGTGCACGAGACCGAGCGACTGCCGCGCGAGGCCATGATGGCCAAGCTCGACTACGACGAACTGCTGCGTGGCGAAGAGACGGCGCAGGACGAAGACGCCGCGCTCTCGACGCAGGGGCTGTTCGACGGCGCGAAGACCGGCCCGGTGCCGGTCGGCGAGGCTGACGAGTTGCTCGACGAGGAAGTCGACGATGAGTTCCACGATGAGGGGCTCGACCACGAGTTCGACGAGCTTGACGAGCAGCAGGCCGTGACCGAGCAGGCCGAAGCCGAGCAGGATGTGGCTGAGCAGGCTGAGGAGTCGGGCGAAACCGACCCCGCCGACTCCGACGTTAAGGGCGACAAGCCGCCGTTCGAGCAGACCCCGGGCTCGAAGCCGCCGGTGTGGCGTGACCGCCCCGCCGATGCGGAGCCTCCCGTCTGGCACGACCAGGACGCCACGGTCGAAGACGCCGCCGACACCGCCGAGTGGCAGCCGAACTTCCTGCGCGGCCGCGGTCGCGACACCGGCGCCGCACCCGAGGCGACGCCACACCAGAGCCCCGCGGCCGCTCGCGCCGCGCAGGCCGCCGCGAGCGTCGCAGCCGAGCACGGCGGCAGCCACGACCGACGGGGCACGCCGCCGAAGCCCGAACACCGACCGAACACCGAGGGAGTGCCGACCCTCGACGACTTCTTCGCCGAGAAGTCGCCGGCGCGCAAGCGGCCCGCCGAGCAGGGATGGCGCGCGAACCTGCGCCGCATGACCGGCGGGCTCATCACGCTCGGCCCGGGCGCGAAGGAGCGCAGCCGTCGCGACGAGATCGCGTCGATTCAGCGCACCTTCCAGGGCCCGCGCACGATCGTCGTGATGAACCCGAAGGGTGGCGCCCACAAGACCACCGCGACACTGATGATCGCGGCGACCTTCGGCACCATGCGCGGCGGCTACACGCTCGCGTGGGATAACAACGAGACCCGCGGCACCCTCGGGTGGCGCTCGCGCCCCGGCGTGAACAAGAACACCGCCGTCGACCTGCTGCGCGAGCTGCCGCGCTTCGAGATCTCGGGCGGCATGACGATCGCCGACGTCGACCGCTACGTGCGCAACCAGGGCGACGCGAAGTTCGACGTGCTCGCGAGCGATGACGACGCGGCGAGCGCCGCGATCATCGACGACGACGCGTTCAGCCGCCTGCACACCGTGCTGTCGCGCTTCTACCGCATCATGGTCATCGACACGGGCAACAACATGCGCGCCTCGAACTGGGAGGCCGCGCTCGACGTCGCCGACCAGCTCGTCATCGTGTCGACGGCACGCGAAGACACGGCGGCATCGGCCGCGTGGCTCGCCGACGGCCTGCGTGAGCGTGGCTACGGTGACAAGCTTGCGAACGCCGTGACGATTCTCTCGTCGCCCTCCGAGAAGGAAGACACCGACCTCACCCTGAAGCTCACCTCGCACTTCCAGCAGCTCACGCGCGCCGTCGTGTCGGTGCCGTACGACCAGGAGTTCGTGGGCGGCGGCGAGCTCGACATCCCGAGCCTGCAGCCCGGCACCCTCGAAGCCTGGCGCCACGCGGCGGCCGTCATCTCGCAGGGGCTGTAGCGCGCATCCGGGTGCCGCGAGGCATCTAGGCTAGAGGTATGTTGCGTGTTGTAGCGGGAGAGCAGTCGGCCACCCCGGCCGAAATGGATGCCATCGTTGCCGGGCTCGACGAGCGCGCGGGGGTCATTCTCGCGTCGGGCGTCGAATACCCGGGCCGTTACACACGATGGGACATCGGCTTCATCGACCCGCCGCTCTCGCTCGAGGGCCGCGGGTTCGAGCTGCGGATGCGCGCGCTCAACGACCGCGGGCGGGTGCCGCTCGCGTGCTTCACCGACGCGCTCGAAGCCGCCGNACGGCATTGACGTCCAGCGGGTCGACGAGACCGACACGCGTATTCGTGTCACCCCACAGCGCGACGAACTGCTCCCCGAAGAGCAGCGCACGCGCCGCCGCTCGAGCTTCACGGTGCTGCGGGTCATTCTCGAGCAGTTGCCAAAGGACTCGGGCCGGCACTTCGGCCTCTACGGCGCGTTCGGCTACGACCTCGTGCGGCAGATCGAGACGCTCGCCGAGCCCGCGGGCGGCGAGCAGCGCGACCTCGCGGTGTATCTGCCCGACAGCATCCTTGCCGTTGACCGACAGCGCGGCGACGCGCGTCGCTACGACTTTGACTTTGACTACGAGGGCGCCTCGACCATCGGCGTCGCCCGCAGCGAGACCGTGTCGCCATTCACCGCGGCGCCGGCCTCGGCCGAGGCGAGCCGCGACCACGCGCCGGGGGAGTATGCCGCGCTCGTGCGTGAGGCGAAGCATTCGTTCGCGCGCGGTGACCTGTTCGAGGTCGTGCCGGGCCAGGCGTTCCGTCGCCCCGTGCGCACCTCGCCGGCGCAGGTGTTCCGCAACCTCGTGCGCGACAACCCCGCGCCCTACGGCGCGCTCATGAACCTTGGCGACAACGAGTTTCTCGTCACCGCGAGCCCCGAGATGTTCGTGCGTGTGCACGGCTCGCGGGTCGAGACCGCGCCGATCTCGGGCACAATCGCCCGCGGCGCCGATGCGATCGAGGATGCCGACCGCATCCGCACCCTGCTCAACTCTGACAAGGACGCCTCGGAGCTCACGATGTGCACCGACGTCGACCGCAACGATAAGTCGCGCATCTGCGAGCCCGACAGCATCCGCATCATCGGGCGCCGCCAGGTCGAGCTCTACTCGAAGGTGATCCACACCGTCGACCACGTCGAGGGCAGGCTGCGCGAAGGCTTCGACGGGCTCGACGCGATCGCGACGCACATGTGGGCCGTGACCGTGACCGGGGCCCCGAAGATCTGGGCGATGCGGTTCATCGACGAGCACGAGCGCTCGCCGCGCACCTGGTACGCCGGCGCGCTCGGGGTGCTCTATGCCGACGGCGACGTCAACACCGGCCTGACAATTCGCGCGGCGATGATCCGCGGGGGCATCGCCGAGGTGCGCGCCGGTGGCACGCTGCTCATCGACTCGACGCCCGAAGACGAAGAGCGCGAGACCGAGATGAAGGCGCAGGCGCTGATCGAGGCGATTGCGGCGGGCCCGGATGCGACGGCCGCGGCCGAAACTGAGACCGAGCCGGTCGCCGCGAGCGGCGCGGGGCACCGCATTCTCATGTTCGACCACGAGGACTCGTTCGTGCAGATGCTTGCCGGCTACCTGCGCGCGACCGGCGCCGAGGTGCGCACGGTGCGCGTGCCGCGGGGTGGGCTTTCGGAGGTCGACATTCAGGCCGCGCTCGACGACGCCGACCCGAGCCTCGTCGTGATGTCGCCGGGGCCTGGCAACCCGCGCGACTTCGAGGATGCGCGCATCCTCGCCGCCGTCNACGCTCGCGGCCTCGCCGTATTTGGCGTGTGCCTCGGGCAGCAGGCGATCGGCGAGTACTTCGGGGCGTCGCTCGGCCAGCTCGGGTATCCGCTGCACGGCAAGGAGCGCGATGCGGTGCGAGTGGCCGAGGGGTTCCTCGACGAACTGCCCGAGCGCATCGTGACCGGCCGCTATCACTCGCTGTATATCGATCCGGCGACGCTGCCCGACGAACTCGTCGTCGTCGCGAGCGACGACGACGGCGTGCCGATGGCGATTCAGCACCGCGAGCAGCCGTGGTTCGCGGTGCAATTCCACCCCGAATCGCTCATGACGCTGCGCGATGCGGCAGGTCGCCGCATCATCGACGCGGTGTTCGAGCGCATCCCCGTGCCGCAACTTTCGGCGCGCTAGCCGGGCGTGTTGCGCGGGCCTGCTTCGACGGGTCGCAGCGTGGACGCAATGTGCCGTGAAACCCTTGGTCCGGCGGGTTTTTGGGTGCAATTTGTCACGTGATGAATGGTTGCGAACAAACCGGTCAAAATTGGGGCATATTCGTCGGCGCGTCGATTACCAACCGTTCACCGATTGAGCCCAAAATCGAGCGGTGAATACGCGTATTGATTTCCGTTACCTCTCCGAAGACGACACGATCGCCGCTGGAGTGATGGACATGGCCGCCTGCGTCGATGCGATGGAAGAGACCTTCGCGCTCTACGCCGCCGGCGACTACCGCATGGCCGGCCCGAACAACGACTCGCACGGCGCCCGCATGATTTTCCCCGATGACCCGCCGTTCGAGAATATGCCCGCGAACAGCGACGACCGCCGCTTTACCGCGATGCCGGCCTACCTCGGTGGCTCGTTCGGCACGACGGGCGTGAAGTGGTACGGCTCGNCAAGGGCCTGCCGCGCTCGATCCTCATGTTCATGCTCAACGACACCGACACGGCGGCACCGCTCGCGCTCATGTCGGCGAACCTGCTCTCGGCGATGCGCACCGGCGCCGTCTCTGGCGTCGCCGCGCGGCACTTCGCGCGCGGCGACTCGCGGGTCGCCGGCGTGATCGGCCCGGGCGTCATGGGACGCACGACGCTCGCCGCGCTCGCTGTGGCATGCCCGATGCTCGACACCGTCAAGGTGCGCGGCCGCAGCCAGCAGGGCATCGACGACTTCCGCGCGTGGGTGGCCGAGTTCGTGCCGCAGATTACGACGATCGAGCAGGTCGACCGCGACGAAGACGCCGTGCGCGGCTGCGACGTCGTTGCCGTCTGCACGACCGCGAAGGCGGGCGACGTTGACGCGTACCCGATGATCCGGCGCGAGTGGCTCGAGGCGGGCGCGTTCGTGACGATGCCGGCCGCCGCGAACATCGACGAGGGCCTCGAGGCGCAAGAGGTGCGCAAGGTTGTCGACTCGTACGGTCTCTACGAAGCGTGGGGCATGGAATTCCCGACACCGACGCACCACCACGTCGGCATCATCGGCAACAAGTTCCTCGACCTCGTCTCTGAAAACAAGCTGCGTCACTGGGACATCGAGGAGCTCGGCCCCGTCGTCGAACGCCGCACCGAGGGGCGCCGCACGCCCGAGGAGATCGTGCTCGTGTCGATCGGCGGCCTGCCGATCGAGGACGTCGCGTGGGGCACCGTGCTGTACCGCAACGCCCTTGAGCGGGGCATCGGCACGAGCCTGCCGCTCTGGCAGACACCGGCACTCGTCTGACACCGCGCGACGGCGGTCATCGCCGTCGCGTGACCCAGCTGTCCCATAGACGGCGCAGGGGGTATATATCCCTTCTGCGTCNCCTCTGGGGCAGCTGGGACACGGCAGCCGAGTGAAGCGGCGCTAGAAGGCCCGGTAGTCGACCTTTTCGAGGCGGGGGCCGCGGCGTGGGCGGCGCGGGCCAGCCGCGAGCAGCAGGCGCACGGCGCGGAAGCGCTGGCCGCGCCACGGTTCGAGCGCGGCGAGCATCTCGTCGTCGCTGAAGTCGCGGCCCTCGAGCGCGTGGCCGACGTACTTGCGCAGGTGATAGTCGCCGACCGACACAGCATCGGCGTCGCCGAGGGCGCGCTGCGCGAGCTCCGCGCTGGTCCAGCGGCCCACGCCCGGAAGCGACTCGAGCCGCTCTCGGGCCACGGCGGCGGGGTGCTGTGCGAGCCGGTCGATGGCGCTCGCACGCTCGGCGAGCCGCGCGACGGTGCGGCTGCGCGCCGGTTCGACGCCCGCGCGGTGCCACTCCCAGCTCGGCACGCGTCGCCACGCGGCGGCGGACGGCGCCACGCGCATGTGGGCCGCGAGCTCGGGCGGCAGCGGACCGGGTGCGGCCTCGCCGAAGCGCAGCACAAGGCGCCGGTATGACGCCGTCGCCTGCTGCACGATCACCTTTTGCTCGAGCACCACGGGAACGAGTTCGGCGAACACCGCGCCGGTGCGGGGCACACGCATGCCGCTCGCGCGCCGAAACTCGGCCCGGACCTCAGGAAGTAGCGGGTCGAAGCCCGCGGCGTCGTCGGCCGCCCCGCAGATCTCGGGCGCGGCCTCGAGTGCCGCCTCGGCGCCGTCGCCCCACGCGCGGGCGCGCAGCGTGCCGCCCGCGAGCTGCGTGAGCCGCAGTGTTGCGCTGGTATCGCCGAAGCGGCGGGCGAGCAACGCATCCGTGCCGCCCGCAAGCCACTGGAACGTTGGATCCCCGGCGCCGTGCTGCAGCGCCGACAGGGTGAGCCCCAGATCGGTACGGTGCGGCGGCTGCCACTCGCGCTCAAGGAAACTGCTCATGTGAACATGCTCCTCCGAGGCTCCGACACGGCCGGGCAGGCGCGCGGTTGATGCACAACGATGGTCGTGCCGAGATTGGCAAGTGGGGCGCGCCGCCGACACCGCCCGAACGACCCGCGGCTAGCGGAAGACGATCGTGCGGTGCCCGTCGAGCAGGATGCGGTGCTCGGCGAACCACTTCACGGCCTGCGTGAGGGTACGCGACTCTTCGTCCTGGCCCATGGCCTGCAGCTCGGCGACGGTGTCGGCGTGGTCGACGCGGCGCACGTTCTGCTCGATGATCGGGCCCTCGTCGAGGTCGGTGGTCACAAAGTGGGCGGTCGCGCCGACGAGCTTCACGCCTCGAGCGTGGGCCTGACGGTATGGGTTCGCGCCCTTGAAGCCGGGCAGGAACGAGTGGTGGATGTTGATGAGCCGACCCTCGAGCGCGGCGCAGAGCTCGGGCGAGACGATCTGCATGTAGCGAGCGAGCACGACGAGCTCGATGTCGTCGCTCTCGACGACTTCGAGCACACGGCGCTCGAAGTCGGCCTTCTCTTGCGCGTTGCGCACGGGGCGGAACTCGAACGGCACATCGTAGAAGCCGGCCAGCTTGCCGAGCACTTCGTGGTTCGCCATGACCCGAGGAACGGTGATCGGCAGGTAGCCCGCACGCTGACGAAACAGCAGGTCGTTCACGGCGTGCTCGGCCTTCGAGCCGAGCACGAGCGTGCGCAGCGGGCGGTGTGCCTCGTCGATGTGCACCTCGGCCCGCAGGGCGTCGCGCACCTCGTAGATGCCGGCCTCGAAGTCGGCACGGCTCGACGAGGTCTCGACCTCGCAGCGCAGGAAGAAGCGGCCGGCATCGAGCGACGAGAACTGCTGCAGCTCGACAATGTTGCCGCCTCCGCGCGTGATCGCTCCCGTGAGCTCGTGCACGATTCCGGGCTGATCGTCGCAGACGAGGGTCAGCACAAGGTGCGAAGCGGGCGATGCGGCGGCGTTCGAGGGCGTGTCAGTCACCGCACCAGCGTAGCCTCAGAGCGTGCCAGAAACCTCGTCACGCGCGCCAGAACGGCCGTTTCCGCTGATCCCGCTCATCACGCTCGCCGCCGCGACATTCCTCTCGGTGACGGTCGAGATGCTGCCCACGGGGCTCATGCCGCTCATGTCAGCGGGACTCGGCGCGAGCGAGTCGCAGATCGGCCTGCTCATGACGATCTTCGCGTTCACCGTTGTCGCACTGTCGACGCCGCTCGTCTACCTGCTGCAGCGGGTGCCGAAGCGCATCCTGCTCGTCGGCGTGCTCACGGCCTTCGCGATCGGCACAATCGGCACCGCGTTCGCGCCGAGCTACACCATCGTCGTGCTCACCCGCATCTTCACGGGCGCCGCACACGGCGTCTTTTGGGCGACCGTGACGTCGTACACCGGCGCGCTCGTCACCTCGAAACAGCTCACGAAGGCGGTGTCGATCACGGGCGGCGGCGGTGGCCTCGCGTTCGTGCTCGGCGTGCCGCTCGGCACCGCGCTCGGGCAGGTGCTCGGCTGGCGCACGACGTTCTTCGCGATCGCCGCGCTCTGCGTGCTCGTCGCGGCGCTGCTCTGGTTCGTGCTGCCGAAACGGGTCGAGGAGCAACCCGAGACCTCTGCCATCGAGGTCGTGCCCGCCCCGCAGCCGATTGGTGACGTCGAGAAGACCGGCCTCGACGGCCCTCGGGTGCCACGGCCAACCCGCTCGATGTATCTCGTCGCCCTGCTCATATTGCTGTGCGCGCTGACGATGTCGGGCAACTACTCCTTCTACTCCTACATCTCGCCGTACCTGCTCGGCATTGTCTCGCTGCCGCCCGAGTGGCTCGCGACCGCACTCTTCGCCTTCGGCATCACCTCGGCGCTGGCGACGATGATCACCGGCCTGCTCTTCTCGAACCGGTCAACGCTCGGCCTTGCGGTCGCGTACGCCTGCATGCTGCTCGGCGCGGGGAGCCTCGCGTTCGCGCCGCAGGTGCTGCCGCTCGTCGTCGTGGGGCTCGGGCTCTGGGGCGCCGGGATGGGCTTCCTCCCGACCCTGCTCCAGTCGCGCCTGCTCGCGGTTGCGCCACGCAAGCACCGCGACCTCTCAAGCGCGCTCTACACCTCGGGCTTCAACCTCGGCATCGGCTCGGGCGCGTTCATCGGCGGCCTCCTCCTCGACGACTACGGCATCTGGTCGGTCGCGCCCGCCTTCCTCACCCTGGTCGGCTGCGCATTCATCGGCATGATGGTGATGGACTTTCGGCAGCGACGCGCGGCGGTCGCAACCCCGCCCATCCGCTGATTCGCGGCGCCGCGGCCAGCGAGCGCGAGCCGGCGTGCGCTAGCCTGGCCGAAGACACGGGGTGCCCCACCGAGGGGCTGAGATCACACCCGAGAACCTGATCGAGTTCGCACTCGCGGAGGGATGTCGCGGCGACGTTGGTACGTCGGCACGCGCCGGCTTGCTGGCGTCGCATTCGTCCTCGTGGCGGCTCAGGAAGCCGAGGTCGACCATGATTGCCAACGTTCTCTCGATTGCCGGAACCGACCCGAGCGGCGGCGCGGGCATCCAAGCCGACCTCAAGGCCTTCGCGGCGCAGGGCGCGTACGGCATGAGCGTGATCACCGCGGTCGTCGCGCAGAACACGCACGGGGTGCGCGACATCGTCGCCCTCGAGCCCGACTTCGTCGCGGCGCAGCTCGCCGCGGTGACCGACGATGTACGCGTGGACGCGATCAAGATCGGCATGGTCGCGAACGCGGGCATCGTCGCGGCGATCGCGCGCGGCCTCGACACGGTGCCTGAGGTGCCGGTCGTGCTCGACCCGGTGATGGTCGCGAAGAGCGGCGACCACCTGCTCGCGCAGGACACGGTGGCGGCGATCCGTGACGAGCTGCTGCCGCGGGCCACCGTCATCACTCCAAATCTGCCCGAGGGCTCCGTGCTCGCGGGCGGCGCCGAACCCCGCGACGTCGAGGGGATGCGCGAGCTGCTCCAGCGCCTGCGCGGTTGCGGCAGCGAGTGGGTGTTGCTCAAGGGCGGGCACCTCGCGGGGGAGGCGAGCGTTGACCTGCTCGCGAGCGGGCACGCCGACGAGCCGCGCGTGCGCGAGTACGCGGCCCCGCGCATCCGCACCCGCAACACCCACGGCACGGGCTGCACCCTCTCGGCCGCGATCGCGGCGCTCCTACCACGGCACGACGTGCCCACGAGCGTTGAGCTGGCGAAGCGGTACCTCACGGGCGCGCTGCGGCACGCCGACGAACTCGAGGTGGGTTCGGGGCACGGGCCGGTGCATCACTTTCATGAGCTCTGGCCCGTGCCCGCGGTCGTTGGCGCGTAGCCGCTAGTTCTTCACGAGCCCGCCGTCGACGACGAGGTTCTGCCCGGTCACGGCGCGCGCCCACGGCGACGCGAAGAACAGGCGGCGTCGGCGAACTGCTCGGGCGTCGTGACCGAGCGCAGTGGGGTGCCCTGCGCGATGGCGTCGAACACCGCATCCGGCGTCGCGGCGCTCGCGTCGGTGGTGCGCAGCAAGCCGCCGCTGATCATGTTCACGGTGATGCCGCGAGGCCCGAGGTCGTCGGCGAAGGTGCGCGTGAGCGAGAGCAGTGCGGCCTTCGCGGCGGTGTAGTCGTGGTACGGCACGACGGGGTACTGAAACAGGTTCGTGCCGATGTTGATGACCCGGCCCGAACCCGCGCGGGCGAAGTGCGGGGCGGCCGTCTGAATCACGTTGAGCGCGCCGCGGATTGTGCCCGAGAACTGCGTGTCGAAGTCGGCGTAGTCGATCTCGTCGGCCTTCGCGCGCGCGTCGCCGTTGAACGAGAAGTCGATGAGCGCGTTGTTGACGACGGTGGTCACGGGCGCACCGAATGCGGCATCGGCGGCGGCGAAGAGTTGCTCGACCTCGGCGGGGTCGCGCACGTCGGCGCGAGCGGCCACCACGCGGCCGGGATTCGTCGCCTCGAGCTGCTCGGCCGCTTCGCGGCTGGTGCGGTAGTTGACAACGACGCGGGCGCCTTCGCGCACGAACGCCTGGGTGAGGGCGCGGCCGAGTCCGCGCGCGCCGCCCGTGACGAGCACGAGCTGCTCGGCCAGGGGGAGCGCGGTGGTGGGGTCGATGGTGGTGGTCATGCGTGGGCCTTTCGGGTGGAAGCGGATGCGGTGTGCCAGGCCGCGGCGAGGCCGCGGGCGGTGAGTGTGGGGTCGGGTGCGGCGCAGATCGCCGAGACGAGGGCGATGGCCGCCGCGCCGGCGTCGCGGAGCGGGGCGACGTCGTCGGGACGGATGCCGCCGATCGCGACCGCTGGCAGTGGGGTGCTCGCGGCGAGGGCGGCGAAGCCCGCGACGCCGAGGGCGGGCGGATGGTCGGGCTTCGTCGAGGTCGGGCGGATCACGCCGATGCCGAGGTAGTCGACCGTGCCGACCGGCAGCGCGGCAACGGCCGCGAGGTGGGCGGACGTGTTCGCGGTGAGGCCGACGATCGCGTCCGGGCCGAGCGCGTCACGGGCCTCGCGCACCGCGGCGTCGCCCTGGCCGAGGTGCACGCCGTCGAGGCGAATGCCGAGTTTGCGCGCCGCGATCGCCACGTCGAGGCGATCGTTGATGAGCAGCGTCGCGCGGCCGTCGATCACCTCGGCGAGCCGTTCGATGTCGCGCAGTTGGTCCTCAGCGCCGCGGCGCTTTTCGCGGTACTGCACCGTCGTGACGCCGCCCAACACGGCCGCGTCGACGGTCGGGAGCAGGCCGCGCTCGCCCGTGAGGTGGCGGTCGGTGACGAGGTAGATGCCGGTGACGGGTGCGGGTGGTTGCCCGGTTGTGCAGCCGGTCGGCGTTGTGCCGTGGGCTGGCTGCGCGCTCTCGGCGGTCATGCCGCGTCGCCCGTCGTGGCCCGGACCGGCTCGAGGTCGCCGGCCGGTTCGAACCGGAGGCGCGTGCCTGCGGCCACCTCGACCGGCATGATGTGGGCGAGCGCGTCGAGCAGTTCGACGGCGAACGAGCCCGGCCCGGCCGCCCGGGCGGCCGCCCGCTCGGCCGCGACGCCGTAGCTTACGTGCGCCGCGACCAGCGCATCCAGCACCGACAACTCGACTCGCACCGCGAGGAACGCCGCGACGATTGCGCCGAGCGCGCAGCCGCCGCCGGTCACCTTCGTGAGCAGCGCATCCCCGCCCGAAACCCACACGACCGAGCTCCCGTCGGTGACGAGATCCTCCTCGCCCGACACCGCGACGACGGTGCCGTAGCGGCGCGCGAGGGCGACTGCCGCATCCCGCGCGCTCGCGGCTGAGTCGGCCGACTCGACGCCGCGGCCGCCCGAGCCGGCGCCGGCGAGCGCGAGCACCTCGGAGGGGTTGCCGCGTACCGCGGTGGGGCGCTGCGCGACGAGCTCGGCGGCGAGCTGCGTGCGGATGGGGAGCGCGCCGATCGCGACCGGGTCGAGTACCCATGGCGTGCCGGCCTCTCGCGCACCCGCGACCGCCTCGGCGATTGCGCCACGCTGCTCGGGCGTCGGCGTGCCGAGGTTCACGAGCAGGCCGCCCGCGGCGCGAGCGAACAAGCCCGCCTCGCCGACGATGTCGACCATGGCGGGCGCCGCGCCGAGCGCGAGCAGGGCGTTCGCGGTGAAGCCCGTAACGACAGTGTTCGTGATGTTGTGCACGAGCGGGGCGGATGCGCGCACCCGGCGGAGCAGTTCGGCGACGGTGTCGGGTGTGGGCGCGTCGGTGATCGACGCGGTGAGAGGTGGCATTGCGACATTCCCTTCATCGGCGAAGGGGCGCGGCGACGCTACCCGGCCGCGCGCGGCGAGGCCGACGGCGGAACAGCAGCGAATTGGACGATCCCTTCGCCAGTACTAACTGGATCAGGTTCGACGGGTGTGATCTCAGCCGATCGCTCGGCACCCCGTGTCACTGCCGCCACCCTAACGCACGGCCGAGCCCGCGCATCCGGCNCATGACTTTCTGCGACGCACGCAGCATCGAGCCTCGCGCATCCGATTAGACTGGCGAGGTCGCAACTGGCGTCGGATGGGTCACCATCGGGGAGCGGCATCCGGAGCACGAGCCGCACGCCTGGGCTCGCCGACACGAACGACCGATTCGATTCCGCGAATCAGCGAAGGAGTCCCAGTGTCCGAATACCAGAACCTGCCACTTTCCGAAGTCGACCCCGAGATCGAGCAGGTGCTCAAGAACGAGCTCGATCGCCAGCGCAACACGCTCGAGATGATCGCGAGCGAGAACTTTGTGCCCCGCTCGGTGCTCGAGGCCGTGGGCAGTGTGCTCACGAACAAGTACGCCGAGGGCTACCCCGGCCGCCGCTATTACGGCGGCTGCGAGGCCGTCGACGTCGCCGAAGACCTCGCGCGCGACCGCGCGAAGGAACTCTTCGGCGCCGCCTACGCGAACGTGCAGCCCCACTCGGGTGCGAGCGCGAACGCCGCGGTGCTGCACGCGCTCGCGAAGCCGGGCGACACCATCCTCGGCCTCTCGCTCGACCACGGCGGCCACCTCACGCACGGCATGAAGATCAACTTCTCGGGCCGACTCTACGACGTCGTGGCCTATGGCGTCGACTTCTCGACCGGCCGCATCAACATGGACCAGGTGCGCGAGCTCGCCCTCGAGCACAAGCCGAAGGTGATCATCGCCGGCTGGTCGGCCTACCCGCGCCAGCTCGACTTCGAGCAGTTCCGCGCGATCGCCGACGAGGTCGGCGCGTACCTGTGGGTCGACATGGCGCACTTCGCGGGCCTCGTGGCCGCGGGCCTGCACCCGAACCCGGTGCCGCACGCCCACGTCGTCTCGTCGACCGTGCACAAGACCATCGGCGGCCCCCGCTCGGGCTTCATTCTCACGAACGACGCCGACCTCTCGAAGAGGATCAACTCGGCCGTGTTCCCGGGCCAGCAGGGCGGCCCGCTCATGCACGTGGTTGCCGGTAAGGCCGTCGCGTTCAAGCTCGCGCAGACCGAGGAGTTCAAGGACCGTCAGGCCCGCACCCTCCGCGGCGCCGAGATTCTCGCCGAGCGCCTGCTGCAGGACGACGTGAAGGAGGCCGGCGTCGCGCTGACCACCGGCGGCACCGAGGTGCACCTCGTGCTCGTCGACCTGCGCGATGCGCCGATCGACGGCCAGCAGGCCGAAGACCTCTTGCACGAGGTCGGCATCACCGTGAACCGCAACTCGGTGCCCGACGACCCGCGCCCGCCGATGGTGACGTCGGGCCTGCGCATCGGCACGCCGGCGCTCGCGACCCGTGGCTTCGGCGACGAGGAGTTCCGCGAGGTGGCCGACGTCATCGCTGAGGCGCTCAAGCCCGAGCCGAACATCGAGTCGCTGCGCGCGCGCACGAAGGCGCTCGCCGACAAGTTCCCGCTCTACCCTGGCCTGGTGTACGCATGACGGCACTTCGCCTCGACGGCAAGGCCGCGGCGGCAGCGATCAAGACCGAGCTCGCGCAGCGCGTGAGCGCGCTGCGCGAGCGCGGCGTCGTGCCGGGGCTCGGCACGGTGNTCGTGGGTGAAGACCCGGGGTCGAAGCTTTACGTCGCGGGAAAGCACCGCGACTGCGCCGAGGTCGGCATCGAGTCGATTCAGGTCGTGCTGCCCGAGACGGCGACGCAGGAGGAGGTGGCGGCCGCCCTCGACGAGCTCAACGCGAACCCGGCGTGCACCGGCTACATCCTGCAGCTGCCGCTGCCGAAGCATCTCGACCAGGAATCGCTGATTGAGCGCATCGACCCGGCGAAGGATGCGGATGGGCTGCACCCGACGAACCTCGGCCGGCTTGTGCTCAATGTGCGTGATGAAATCACGACGCCGCTGCCGTGCACGCCGCGCGGCTGCGTCGAGCTGCTGCAGCGCAACGGCTACTCGCTCGACGGCAAGCATGTCGTCGTCGTGGGCCGTGGCGTGACCGTCGGCCGGCCGATTGGCGCGCTGCTGACGCGGCGCGACCTCAACGCGACCGTGACACTGACGCACACGGGCACGCAGAACATCGCCGAGATCGCTCGCACCGCGGACGTGATCGTTGCCGCGACCGGTGCCGCGCACCTGGTGAAGCCCGAGTGGGTCAAGCCGGGCGCCGCGGTGCTCGACGTGGGCGTCTCGCGCGTCACCGACCCCGAGACGGGTAAGTCGAAGGTGTACGGCGACGTCGACCCGGCGGTCGCCGAGGTCGCGGGCTACCTCTCGCCGAACCCCGGCGGCGTCGGCCCGATGACGCGGGCCCTCCTGCTCGCCAACGTGGTGGAAACCGCCGAACGCGCCGCCTAAACCGCAGCAGTTGAGTGGTCGGTTTTNCTGACGGCGCAGCGGCGTTGGCGGAGTTCGGGTGTGCCGCGAGGAAGGCGGCCGCGGTTAGAGGTCGCGGCGGGGGCCGTCGGCCGAGGAAGTTGTGACGACCTCGAGGCCGGTCCAGCCGAACTCGGCGTAGGCCTCGTCGAGGTTGTTGCGGAACTCGTCGACGCGGTCGAGTGGGATCAGCACGAACACCGTGCCACCGAAGCCCGAGCCGGTCATCCGCGCGCCGAGCGCGCCGTTCGCGAGCGCGAGCTCGGTGATGAGGTCGATGCGCTGCGTCGACGCCTCGAAGTCTTCTCGCAGCGACTGCTGCGAGGCGTTGAGGATCGGCCCGGTGTGGGCGACGCCGTCGGTGCGCAGCACCCGCGTGATGTCGAGGACGCGCTGGATCTCGGTGAGCACGTACGCTGCGCGCTTACGGTCGACGGGGTCGAGGTTCGTCGCGGCCTCAAAGTCCTCGAACCTCACCTCGCGCAGAAACTGGCAGCCGAGCGCCCGCGCGACCCGATCGCAGGCATCGTGGCGGTCGGCGACGATGCCCTCCCAGTTGAGGTGGTTCTCGCCCGAGTGCACGAGCAGTTGCGCGAGGCCGAGCTCGGCGAGTGGCGGGGCATCGAGCAGCGTCACATCGTTGCCGCGCGCGTCGAAGAAGACGTCCTTGTTCGCCTCGGCGCTCAGGCAGACGACGTGGTCGGCGGGGCCGGCTGAGGCGCCGACATAGTTGTTCTCGACGCGGTAGCCGAGCCGCGCGAGCCTCTGCATGTCGAGCTCAAACCCCCACAGTGCGTTGATCGCGAGTGAGATCGCGCCGCAGATCGACGCGCTCGAGGCGAGGCCGCCGCCGATCGGCAGGTCGGTCGTAATAAAGAGGTCGAGTCCAGTCGGCTCGAGCGCCGCATCCTCGTCGCCGTCGATGAGCTCGGAGTTGAACATCTGAATGTGCTCGAGCCCCGCCCAGATCGTACCGAGCGGATAGTCGAACCAGTTGTGTTCGGCCGGCGGCACCAGCTGCTCGAGCGTCGTCTCGATCACGTCGCCGGCGAGGTCGGTGCGCACCCGCACGACCGTGTCGTCGCGCCGCGACATCGCGACCGCCGAGCGCCGCTCGGTCGCGTGCGCGAGGGTGAGCCCGTCCTCGATGTCGGTGTGGTCGCCCATGATGCTCACGCGCCCAGGAGCCGACCAGACGCCCTCGGGCGGTGCCCCGTACGCGGCGGCAAATTGTTCGGCGACGAGTCGGCTCGTGTCTCGAATCATCAATCTTCCCGGGGTACGCGGTCAGGGCATGCGCGAGCAAAGCTTCGGCCCCTCAACTCTACGACGATTTGCTGAACCCAATCGCAGATCCAAAGGTGCCGGCGCCGATCGTGCGCGCCCCGAGCGCCTCGGCTCGGGCCCGCAGCTCGCGGTCGCTCGTCACCACGAGCGTCGTCACACCCGGCTTAATTGCGGCCACGACCTCGTCATCGCCCGAGCCGGCGGCGGCGCGGATGCGCACCCCGGGTTCGGATGCGCAGGCCTCGGCCAAGGGTCGGGCCGCGCCCTCGACAACGAACGTGACGCGCGGCCAGGCGGTCGCAACGTCGAGCCCGAACAGCGACGCAGGGCAGCCGTCGGCGGCAATGGGGGAGATCTCCGCAACGACGCGCCGGGCCCCACCGGCGCGATCCTTCCACCAGCCGTCGGGCCGCGAGCCCATGACGTTCGCGACGTCGACGATGATCTCGACCCGGGCATCCAGCAGCGGCCGCAGCGTCGGCCAGGCGCGGGCAAAGCCGGGATGCAGGCGGAGCCGCTCGAGCTCATTGACGGCCACCCAGGCGAGCTGGTGCGACTCGTTGTCGTTCATGTGCGCCTCGAACGGCGTCGTCACCCGCGCGATGACGGTCGTGTACTGCCAGAAGCCGAGGTCGCGCACGTAGGTGAAGCGCGGGCGCACCGCGTCCGACGGCACGGCCGCCTCCTCGAACGATTCGCGCAGCGCCGCCTGCACTGGCGTCTCGTCGCCGTTGCGTGCGCCGCCGGGGATGCCCCAGGTGTCGCCGTAGTGACTCCACGGCGCGCGATGCTGCAGCAGGATGCCCCGGTCGGGGTCGTGCGCGACGAGTCCGGCCGCGCCAAACAGCCCCCACATTCGGGTGCCGTCGGGGCCCTCCGCCCATCCGTCGCCGGAATTACTCACCCGGGCAGTCTACGAGGATGCGCTGGGCTCGGCGTGGCGGGTGACTCGCGGGGTCATGCGCTCGGCACTCACTTAACGCCCAGGAAAGTCAATTGACTTAACCGTGTGGAATGTGATTCTTTTAACCACATGGAAAGCAATATGGCCCCGCGTAACGAAGAGAATTTTTCGGCCGCCGATGCCCTGCAGTAGATCGACACCGATCGTGCTTCCTTCAGCGAGCGCATGGAGACGCCGCGATGGTATTACCCCGTGCTCTCGATTGCGGCCGCCCTCGTCGTGGCCGCGCCCGCACTGATTCACGCGGGCGGCTGGAACCTTGTCGTGCTCGCCGTGAGCCTCGTGATCAGCGTCTCGCTCATCTTCATCTATCGAAAGCGCACCGGTGTGTCCAGCACGAAGCCGTCCGGCCCCCGTAGCTGGACGGTGCTGATCGTCATGATGGCGCTGCTGATCATGTGCATGGTGGTGGCAGGAGCGCTCGGGGGCGAGGGACTCAGCCTCTGGGTCTTCGCCCCGATGCTCGCCGCCATCGTCGTGTTCTGCGTCGGCGGACCGATCTACGACCGCGTGTCGATTGCGGAGTACAACAGTGTCCGTTAGTCCCGCGTTCCACGACGAAATCCACGCGCCGAACCGGCTGCGCATCCTGAGCCTGCTGCGGCCGCTCGAGGGCGCGGAGTTCACGGCGGTGCGGGAAGCGCTCGATCTCTCCGATGCCAACCTCTCGAAGACGATCAAGACGCTCGCCGAGCTGCAGTACGTCACGACGAGCAAGCTCGCGACGAGCGAGCGCGACCGCCGCCGTCGCACCTCGGTGCGCATCACGCAGCTCGGCGCAAAGACCTTCGACGAGCACGTCGCCGCGCTACGTGAGCTGGTCGCCGGCGCCGAGCTGCCGAGCTAGCAGCGCGCGGCGAGCCCAGAGCTGGGCCCCGTCGATCCCCCGATCCCACGCGGCTGCCGCGCCCTGATCTGGGTGGCGCTTGCTACGCACGTCGGTGTCGCCGGAGCGCGACGAGCTCGGCGCCGGGTGAGGATCCCTGCCGCGGTTTTCTCACTTCTCTGCGCTCTTCCAACAGCGATGCGGTTTCCTAGTGAAGCCATAGTTCTCGACCACCGACGTGGTCTTGTGGCGGAGCCGCGGTTTTCTACCAGCGATGCGATTCTCTATCGAAGGAGCAAAAATGCGAGCAGTGATGATGTACGCGCCCGGCGACGTTCGGGTTGATGAAGTCGCCAAGCCGACGATCGAGGCGCCGACCGACGCCGTCATTCGCGTGACCGCGACCTGCGTGTGTGGCTCTGACCTTTGGCCGTACCGCGGCGCGCAGCCAGTGAATGGGCCGTCGCCGATGGGCCACGAGTACATCGGCGTGGTCGAGCAGGTCGGTGACGAGGTGCGGGAGGTCGCGGTCGGTGACTTCGTGGTCGGCTCGTTTGTCGCATCCGACAACACCTGCGAGATCTGCGAGGCGGGGTTCCAGTCGCGCTGTATCCACCAGGTGATGATGGGCGGCATCGGCACCCAGGCCGAGTTCGCGCGCATCCCGCTCGCCGACGGCACGCTCGTGAAGGTGCCCGGCGAGCCGACCGAGGCGCAGCTGCGCAGCCTGCTCGCGGCGTCGGATGTGCTTGGGACAGGTTGGTACGCGGCCGTCGCGGCCGAGGCGGGTCCGGGCAAGACCGTCGCCGTCGTCGGCGATGGCGCGGTCGGCCTGCTCGGCGTGCTCGCGGCGAAGCAGCTGGGCGCCGAGCGCATCATCGCGATGTCGCGCCACGCCGACCGGCAGGCGCTCGCGCGTCAGTTCGGCGCGACCGACATCGTCGAGGAGCGCGGCGAGGCCGGCGTCGCGAAGGTGAAGGAGCTCACCGGCGGCTACGGCGCGCACGCGACGATCGAAGCCGTGGGCACGCAAGAGTCGATGCAGCAGGCGATTCACGCGACGCGCGCCGGTGGCCGCGTCGGATTCGTCGGGGTGTCGCACGATGTGCAGCTTGAGGGCCAGGAGCTCTTCTTCGCATCGGTCGGGCTGCTTGGCGGCCCCGCGCCGGTGCGCCGATTCCTGCCCGACCTCATCGACCGCATCATGCGCGATGAGATCGACCCCGGTGTGGTGTTCGACCTCACGCTGCCGCTCGAGGAGGCGGCCGAGGCCTACCGTGCGATGGACGAGCGCCGCGCGACCAAAGTCATGCTGACGTTGTAGGTCATCGCGGGAACTTTCCTGCACTGACGTTCCTCTAACCCTCAGCAGTGCGTGACCTGCCGCCTCGTTTGTCGTGGCGGCAGGTCCGTTTCGAGGTGATGGAGGCAGAAAATTGGATATCGCGGAGCTGCACGAATGGCTCGGGATCAGCTTGCCGGTGTCGTCGCGCACCGACGAATCGCACCGGTATCAGGACACGCTCGCCGGCGTCCTGCTGGCGATCGGTTCGCGGAGCTTTCGCGCGACCGCGACGCTGACGGAGTCGGGCACCAAGCGGTTCGACTCGGTCGTGTTCTCGGCGACCTTCGCGACGAACGACTTTCTCGTCTTTGCCGACCGCGACCTCACCATCGACGCGCCATCGCCCATTGAGATCGTGCGTTGGGGTGCGGTCGAATCGATCGGACTGAACAGCCACGTCGGCGCCCGCGGCGGCGTCGCCAGTTCGGTGACGCTGCACTTCTCGGGCAACCGCTCGTCCCGCCACATTGAGCGCTCGACGATTCGCTCGGGTGAGGGGTTCAACGAGCTCGTTGGGTTCATGCTCGACCGGTTGCGGTAGCTCGACCGGCCAACCGGATGCGGATCAGCGGCTCGTCGCCTGGCCTCCAGCGTCGCTGCTGACGCCCGAGGGGCGCTTCGGCGAGTTCTACGCCGTCGACGCGGGCGCGGAGCTCTCCGGATCCCGGCCAGACGTACGTCCACTTTTCTGAATGTGGGGAGCTGGGAGATCCGGTGGGCACGAATCGCCGCCCATGAAACGACGAGGTCGTGACTGTGGGCTGGCGAGCTCGCGCGTCCAGGGACCGTTCACGGAGAGCGGGAATGCCCAACACCGACTGATGTTGGGCATTCCCGTGAAGCGATGGCGGTGGGCCCAGCGGGGCTCGAACCCGCGACCCATGGATTAAAAGTCCACTGCTCTGCCAACTGAGCTATAGGCCCGCCCGCAAGTCTAGCGGCTACGCGCGCGTCGAACCGCCATCGGTGAGGTCGTTGTTCGCCGCGGCGTCCGAAGCATCCGCGGCTTCGGCTGGGCTGGCTTCGCCGGGCGCTGCCGCGCCACCCTGCTCGGCCTGCGCATCCGTCAGTTCGGACGCCTCCGACGCGACCCACGCATCCGGCTCGTCGCTGAGGTCGAGCAGCTCGTCCATGCCGTCGTCGGCCTCGAGCGGTGGGCCGAGGCGACGCTTGCGCGACGGCCACAGGCCTCGTTCGCCGCGGCGCCACCAGTTGTAGAGGGTGACGGCGGTGAAGACGGCGGCCATGGTCGCCGGGAGCATGCCCCACAGGGTCGGGAACTCGCCGAAGGTCGTCTCGAGGCGCACCCAGCCGAGCACGACGAGCCAGAGCTGGCACAGCAGCGAGAAGATCGCCCAGAGCGCGATGTTCGTGGCGGGCAGGGCGCGGGGACGCGTCGCGCGCACGACCAGCAGCAGCGCGAGAATCAGGCTGGATGCGGTCGGCACGACGCCCCAGAGCACGTTGCCGAAGGCGGAGAGTCCGGTCTGGCTCGCCCAGTCACCGAAGCCAAGGCCTAAGCCGAGTAGCTGCCAGCCGTTGAGGGTGTCGGCGTCGTTGCGGATCGGGTAGGTGGTGAGCCACCACGGCAGGAACATCGAGATCACGATGAGTGCGGCGCAAATCCACGCCGACCAGCGCTTCTCCGGGGTTCCCGGCTGCACGCGCTGACTCGTCGAGTCGTTCAACGTTGCCTTGTCGTGGGTCGACGCGGCGGGTTCCGTCGAGGCGGATGCGGGGGGGGNCATGACCACAAGAATACTTGCGGGGCGCCTGCGCCGGGCCGAACGTGGTTCGCCGAGCGCGCATCCCCTCGCATCACGGCGCGGAACGCGAGAGAATTGGGGGCGTTGCCCGGCGATCGTCGGGCCGGAGGGAGATGCTGTGGAACGCTTTCATCGACCGGTGCGGATGCCCATCGAGGCGTTTGACGTGTTCGAGGGAGCTCCCGATCCCGCGGCCGTAAACCGTGTAGCGCACGACACGGCGCACGCGCTGCTCAACCGCGTGCACGAGAGCGAAGACCCGGATGTGGTCGAACGCACCGTGCGCTACGCGAACCACAACGGCCTCGACGACCTCGTGCAGCTGTGGGCGCCGGCCGCGGCGCAGAGCCTGCCCGGATCGCTCTGGCGGCTCTACCTCGTGCACGCCGCCGTGACGCAGGATGCGGCGAACGCGAGCTATCTCTATCGCCGCGGCGCCGAGATCGACGTGTCGATCAACCACGTCGTTGCGGGCGCCGTCGAGCCGACCGGCCCCGCTGAACTGCAGTCGCTCATCGAGACGATTCTGCGCGGCGCATTCACGGGCGACTTCGCGGATGCGCTCGACCGCGCCGCCGCCTTCTGCGCCGTCATGTCGCAGGGCGCCGCCGCCGTCGCCGAGTCGGACGAGCACGCGAACCCGCCCCGCGCATCCGCCGCGCTGCGCCGGGGCGCGCGCTACCTCGATTTCGCGCGCGACCTCGCGTCGAGCGCGAAACTCTGGCGCGTCGGCGCCCTCGACTAGCGGGGCGGGCGCGGCTACGCGTCGTTGGACGCGTGGTTGCGGCAACTCGCGGGTCTGGTCAGTGCGGTGGACATTGGCAGGCGACGGATGCGCGGGGCAGGGCCGCGCGCAGGCGCGCTGAGGGCGGTCGGTCGCCTGGGCCATGCTGCTCGTTCGGCATCGTGCCGGCGCAAGCGCAACGCGACGCGCCCGCATGCTCGCGAGGGGCGAACACGCCTTGCGTGCTCTGTCTCGGGTCGTAGAATTGACGACGCCGGGCCGCAGTAACCCCGGGCTCCAATTTCTGCCGCTTCGAGCGGCCTTCCGCCGAGAGGCGTTCTGCGGTCCGGCACTTTTCGTCTCTGGGGCGTTCCGCCCCGCCACAAAGTGTCCCCGGAATCCCACTTNGCGCAGAAGTGGGATCTCGGGGACACTATGTTGCGGCGCCAAAGTGAGGTGCGCCCCACTCCTCGGTGCGTCGCCACAAAGTGTCCCTAATGTCCCACTCTTGCGCGCAGAAGTGGGATCTCGGCGACACCAAGGTGGGCCGTCACAGGCACCTGTGGACAGGCACACCATGAGACGGGTCGCGCGGGGTAGCTTGCCCGCGTGACCTCCCCAGACATTCCGCACGAGCTTTTGCACGCCCCGTTTACTGTCGCCGCCGGAAAGGCCGCGGGCATGACGCGGGCGCAGCTTCGCCGGCGCGGTCTCGCGGCACCCCGCCGTGGCGTCCGCGTTGCCAAGGCGACCACGAACCACCCGCTCGCAGACCTACGCGCCTACGCCGCGCGCATCCCCGCGGGTGCTGCATTCTGCGGCGAGAGCGCCGCGCGAATCTACGGACTGCCGCATCCCGACAGCCCGAAACCACCGCCACCGACCGAGGCTGCCTCGGCGTCGACACAACCCGTGCCGGCGCCAGCGCCAACGACATCACCGCAGCCAATTTATGTTGCCGCGGCGCGCGGCCGGTCCAAGCCGCGGGGCGCAGGAATCGTCGGCCGCAGGCTCAGCAAGCCGATGTTTCAGTGTGGCTTCGTTCGCTTGGTGGCGGGGTTTTTGCAGCGCTCCGTGGCGGTCTTGTTGCCGCGATCACGCCGGACTGGCTGCAGGTAGGTGTCGCGGTCTGAACCGAGAGGGGTGCGCCCGGTCGGGGCCGTTTGGATCGCTGCCGCTACGTCAGAGTCCGAAGGCTCCGCCGCTGACGAGGATCACGATGCCGAGGCCGATGAGAACGATGGGGAAGAGGATGTGCTCCCAGCGTTCGAGCACTTCGGCGATCGGGGGGCGGGTGGCGACGAACTTTGCCAGGGCCACCAGGACCGCGACGAGCGCGAGGAAGACGATGCAGTAGGCGACTACTGCGAGAGGTTCCACGCTGAGGAAGACAGGGGTGTAGACGCCGATGTTGTCGCCGCCGTTGGCAAGGGTGACGCCTGCGACTGTCCACACGCCGACCTTCTTGCCGGCAACCTTGGCCTCGTCGTCATCGTCGTCATCGTCTCCGCGCCAGGCCTGCCATGCGGCCCAGAGGCCGAGGCCCAGAGGGATGAGACCGAAGTACGGGATGGCTGCCGAGGGCAGGAATGCTCCGGCACCGATAGTCACCAGGACCGCGGCACCGAGGATGCCGGCGAATCCGAGGTACTGGCCGGCCAGAATGCGGGCGGTAGTGCCGCGCTGGCCTGCCCCTCGCGCGAAGAAGAGGGAGAGCACGATGATGTCGTCGATGTTGGTCGCTGCGAACAGGCCCATCGCCTGCAAGACCGAGGTGAGGATCATGCGCCCTCCCCAGCTGCGTCGCATCCGGGAAGCGAGCAGGCGGGATCGATGCACGGGGCGTCTTCGTCCACTGCCAGGGTGGCATCGACCAGTGCCGTCAGCGCCTGCGCCAGGTGCGAATCGGCGATCTCATATCGTGTCCGACGACCCTCGGGCTCGGAGACGACGATCCCGCAATCGCGCAGGCATGCCAGGTGGTTGGACACGTTCGGGCGTGTCAGGTCCAGATCTCGGGCCAGTTCCGCCGGGTGAGCGGGATGGTCGAGCAGGGTCAAGATGATCCGGGATCGAGTGGGGTCGGCCAGTGCACGACCCAGGCGGTTCATCACGTCGAGACGCGAAGCAATAGTCAGCATGGACTGAACTATACAGCGCGCACTGAACGCTCGGTCACAGGCGTCAGCCCAGATCGCATGCCCGTAAGGGGAACCCTCACCGGACACCACCGCTACTTATCGAGAGGAACGACGGCACGCCTGGCNGTGAACAGCTTCGCTCTGTGTCGTCCTTCTGGCTTCGCTTCGTGTCGGGTAGCCCGGTCGCTACGGCTGCAGGAGCTCTCGTTCGATGCGTTCTGCGATGGCGTCCCGCATTGGTCGCACGTCTTCCGGTGACCAGGAGTTGGGGTCGGGGAACGACCACTCCAGGACCGTGCCGCCAGGTTCTGCGGGGAGTTCGAGTCCGGGCTTCATGAGGACGACGATGTCCGCGTGTTCGAGCAGGTCGGGCGTCACGCGCCGCGGCATGCGTGCGGTGATGTCGAGGCCGAGTTCGCCTACGGTCGCGGCGATCGAGGGGTTCACCTCGTCGGCCGGGGTGATGCCGGCGGAGGTGGCCGTGTATCGGTCGGGTGCGGCGAGTTCGAGGAGTGCTGCGCCGAGTTGTGAGCGGCCGGCGTTGTGCTTGCAGATGAACAGGACAGTGGGCTTCGTGGTCATGGATGCAAGTCCGGTCAGTTGGTGCAGCACGAGGTGTTGCCGGTAGCCGAATCAAGCGGAGTGCAGCAGGCAGCGTCCTCAGCGGCAGGAGTGGCGGTGGCGGGCGGGGTGGTGCAGCAGGAGCTGCCGCCGATGTCGGTGGAGCAGACACCCGTTTCGGGGAGGACGAGTTCGAGTTGTCGGGCTGCGGTGTGGTCGCCGGCGAGTTCGGCGGCGATGGAGCGGACCTGCTCGTAGCCGGTGAGGAGCAGGAACGTGGGCGCGCGGCCGTAGGACTTCATGCCGGCGATGAAGAAGTTCGGCTCCGGGTGCGCCAACTCGGCGACACCGTGCGGGGGAACGGAGCCGCAGGAGTGCAGGTTCGGGTCGATCAGTGGTGCGAGGGCTCGGGGTGCTTCGACGATGTCGTCGAGGCCGAGGCGGATCTCGCGGAGCATGTCGAGGTCGGGCCGGAATCCGGTGGCGTTCACGATGACGTCGACAGTGACCGCGAACGGCTCTCCCGCGCGCCGGCCGGTGACGGTGACCTGGTCGCCGTCGGCGCGGACGTCGTCGATCTCGTACGAGGCGATCTGCTGCAGCTGACCGGACTCGACGAGGCCGTGGACGGTGGACCCGAGCTGACCCCTGGCCGCGAGGCCGTCGGCTGCGTCGGCGCCGAGCCGGGCGGTGCCGGCGTTTCGGACAGCCCACAGCACTTCGGTACCCGGCGCGGTCTTGGCGAGGCTGGCGAGCTTGATGAGCGTGTTCGCCGCGGAGTGGCCGGCACCAACGACGAGGACCCGCTTCCCCGAGAACCGGGCCCGGTCGGCGCCGAGGACGTCAGGCAGTGCGTGGACGACGCGGTCGCCGAGGTCCGCGGCGGGTGCGAGCCCAGCGGCAGTGAGGGGGTTCGGTGATGTGTAGGTGCCGGAGGTGTCGACGACCGCACGCGCGGTGATGTCCGTGACGCCGTCGGCGGTGTGGAGGCGGAGCAGGAAGGGGGTGTCGGCGCGGCCGGTGGAGCGGGTGCGGTCCATGCCCTGCCGTGACACCGCCTCCACCCGGGTGCCGTAGCGGATCACCGGTGCGAGCTGCGGGGTCGCAGCCAGGGGCGCCAGGTACGTGTCGACGAGGTCCTGGCCAGTGGGCAACGACGCCGCTCGAGGCGCTTCCCAGCCGGTGGCTTCCAGGAGACGCTGCGCGGCAGGGTCGATGACGTACTGCCACGGGGAGAACAGGCGCGTGTGTCCCCACGCGCGGACGCTCGTCCCAACCGTCGGGCCAGCTTCGTAGACGACGACGTCGAGGCCGCGCTCGAGGAGGTGCGCGGCGGCAGCGAGCCCGACGGGGCCGGCACCGATGACCGCGACGGGCAGCCCGGTGAGGCGGTCCGCGTCGGTCCGGGGTGGGACGGTGAGGGTAAGCGTCATGGTCTGCGGCTTCCTGGTCGTTACGCGGTTGCTTCGGTGGGCAGCAGCTCGGCGAGGAGCGTCTGGACGCGGTGCTTGACGTCGTCGCGGATGGGGCGGACGTCCTCGATGCCGCGGCCGGCGGGATCGGTGAGTTCCCAGTCCTCGTACCGCTTGCCCGGGAAGATCGGGCACGCGTCGCCGCACCCCATGGTGATGACGGCGTCGGAGTCGCGGACGGCGTCGGTGGTGAGGATCTTCGGCTGGTTGCCGGCGATGTCGATGCCGTCTTCGGCCATCGCCTGGATCGCGATCGGGTTGATCTGGTCCTTCGGCGCACTGCCGGCGGAGAGGACCTCGACGCGGTCGCCGCCGAGTGCCTGCGCGTAGCCGGCGGCCATCTGGGAGCGTCCCGCGTTGTGGACGCAGACGAACNGATCGTGGGCTTGTCACTCATGGGTGTGTGTCTTTCCGGGTTCAGCGGATGAGGGTGAGCCAGCCGGCGAGGGCGGCGAGGGTGACGGCGAGGACGGGGACGGTGAGGACGATGCCGGTGCGGAAGTACTGCCCCCACCCGATGTGGATGCCCTTCTTCTCCAGCACGTGCAACCACAGCAGGGTCGCGAGGGAGCCGATGGGGGTGATCTTCGGGCCGAGGTCGGAGCCGATGACGTTGGCGTAGACCATCACCTCGTGGGTGAGCCCGGTCGCTCCGGCTCCGCCGATGGCGAGGGCGGCGATGAGGACGGTGGGCATGTTGTTCATCAGGGACGCGAGGATCGCGATGGTGAACCCGACGCCGAGCGCCGTGACGAGCACCCCGTGGTCGCCGAACACGTCGAACAGCTTCGCGAGGTGGTCAGTGAGGCCCTGGTTCTGCAGGCCGTAGACGACGAGGTACATGCCGATGGAGAACAGCACGATCTGCCACGGCGCCTCCCGGATCGTCTTCCACACCGGAATCACCCGCCCCGACGGCGCACCNACCGCCACCGGCGGCACCGACGGTGGCGGTGCCGCCGGTGGTGACCAGGACCGGTGCGGCCTGGGCGCGGGCGAAGAGGAACGCGGGCTGCCGGGCGGCAACGAGCACGATCACGACCGCCCCGACACCAGCGACGGCCGCGAGCGGCACACCGAGTGGGTCGGCGGCGAAGTAGCCGACGAGCAGCAGGGCGAGGACGACCCAACCGGCGCGGAACGTCGCCCGGTCCGTGATCGCGGCGGTGGGGCTGGTGAGGGCGAGGACGTCGTACCGCTTCGGGATGCTCTTGCCGAAGTAGAGCAGCAGCATGCCGAGGGAGGCGAGGACGGAGACGATGCCGACGGGGATCATGACGGCGGCGTACTCGGCGAAGCCGAGGTGGAAGTAGTCGGCGGAGACGATGTTGACCAGGTTCGACACCACCAGCGGCAGGCTGCCGGTGTCGGCGATGAACCCGGTGGCGAGGATGAACCCGAGCGCTGCCTTCTGCGGCATGTTCAGGGCCCGGAGCATCCCGACGACGATCGGGGTGAGGATCAGTGCGGCCCCGTCGTTGGCGAACACGGCCGCGATGACGGCACCGAGGCCGACGATGAGGACGAACAGCAGCCGTCCGTTGCCGCGGCCCCAGCGGGCAACGTGGAGGGCTGCCCACTCGAAGAACCCGGCCTCGTCGAGGATCAACGAGATCAGCACCACCGCGACGAACGTCAGTGTCGCGTTCCACACGATCCCGACCACTGTCGGGATGTCGGAGAGGCCGACGACGGTGGTGGCGAGGGCGATGACGGCGCCGATNCGCGGTGTAGCCGATCGGGAACCCCTTGGGCTGCCAGATCACCACCACGAGCGTCGCGACGAAGATCGCCGCAGCCACCACAGCCATCACCATCAGCCGATCACCGCAGCCTGGTTCACTGCAGCCTGGTTCGCTGCGGCGGCGGCGCGTTCCCAGCCCTGCGCGGCGACCTGCACGGCGTCCCACGGGGACCCGAGCGGCGGCGTGTAGGAGAGGTCGAGGTCGATGACGTCGTCCACGGTGAGCTCCGCGTGGAGGGCAGTGGCGAACGTGTCGATGCGCTTGCTGATCTCTGCCGAGCGCTGCCCGACGATCTGCGCACCGAGGAGCCGACCGGTGCTCTGGTCGCCGGTGACGCTGATCGTCAGCGGGACCGCGCCCGGGTAGTACCGCTTGTGGTCATCCGCCACCGTCACCCGCGTCAACGGAGACACCTCCAGAGGGCCGGTCTCGTGCTGGCGGAGGCCGGTGCGGGCGGCGACGAGATCGAACACCTTCACCACCTGCGTCCCCACCGAGCCTGCGAAAACCTTGCTGCCGCCGAGCATGTTTTCCGCGGCGACGCGGCCCTGCTTGTGCGCTGTCGTCCCGAGCGGCAACCACGTGGTGCCGAGGAGCCGGTGGTGCGTCACGACGCAGTCACCGGCAGCCCACACATGCGGCACCCCGGTCCGCATCGATTCGTCGACGACGATCGCGCCGGCCTGACCGAGCCGTGCCCCAGCGGCGACCGCGAGGTCCGTGACGGGATGGACGCCGACGCAGACCACGACGAGGGCGAACGTGCCCTCCGCGTCACCGGACGTCGACCTGGTGGCGACGCGCCACTGCCCATCGCCTGTCGGGGCGATCCCGGTGACGGTCGACCCGGTCAGGACGGCGGCGCCATGGCGGCGGACCTCGGCGGTGACGAGGGACCCGAGCTCCGGGTCGAGGGTGGAGAGCACTTCCGGGCCACGCTGAATCAGCGTCGTCTCGAACCCGCGCGCGACGAGCCCTTCGGTCATCTCCAGGCCGATGTAGCCAGCACCGACGACCGCCACCCGGCTCCCCGCCGGCAGCAGCTCGAGGGCAGCGACCACCTGCTCCGCATCAGTCATGGAGTGCAGCAGGTGGATGCCAGATTCCCCGAACGGGACCCCGGCCGGGCGCACGGGCTCGGCGCCGGTGCCGATCAGCAGCTCGTCGTAGGAGATCTGCTCTTCCCCGGCAGCGCCGGTGACGGTGAGGCGGCGGCGGTCGACGTCGACGGCGGAGGCCCAGGTGGAGGAGCGGACGGTCATGCCGGCGGCTTCGAGGTCCGCGCGGGTGCGGTGCGCGAGGGACGCTTCCGTCGCGACGTCGCCGGAGACCCAGTACGGGATGCCGCAGATGGAGAAGTTCGGGAACTCGTCCGCGAGTACCACCGTCACATCGGTGGTCGGGTCAAGTTCGCGGGCGCGGAGCGCTGCGGCGATGCCGGCGTCACTGCCGCCGACGGCGAGGAGGTGAGTCATCAGGCTGGTCCTTCACGGATCGAGCGGGAGCCGAAAGCCGGCCCGTACATTGAAGCACGTCGATATCGATGAACGCAAATATAGACGCCCGTCGAAGTCGGTGGGAGGATGAGCCCATGACGATCGAGCTGCTTCCCATCCAGGACGTCACCGCGTGCTGCTCGCCCGTCACCACCGAGGCGATGGACCAGGCGTCCGCCGAGGTCCTCGCGAAGTCGCTCAAGGCGATCGCGGACCCGGCCCGGCTCCGGCTGATCTCGATGGTCGCCGCGCACGACGGTGCCGAGGCCTGCGTCTGCGACCTGCAGGAACCGCTCGGCCTGTCCCAGCCGACCGTGTCGCACCACCTCAAGGTCCTCGTCGACGCCGGGATCCTCCACCGCGAAAAGCGCGGCACCTGGGCCTACTTCTCCCTCATCCCCGGCGCCCTGGACACCCTCGCCGGCCTCATCACCGCGCCGGCGAAGTAGTCCACCGCGACATGGTGGCGCGAAGTGCTTGCCGAATGTCCGCCGGCCGTGTCAGAATCGTCCTGCGTTCATAGTGCGCGCCTACAGCCGGTCCTCTGGATCGGCTTTTTTCATGCCCGCCTGCTCCGCTACCCTGAGGCTGCTCGGCACGCGTCTGCCCGGGAATCTCGCGGGTGTCGCATAGGCGCTGTACGCTGACACTCAAGGCAGCACGACGCTGTCTCCGGCCGGCCCTCTCAGGTCCGGCCTTTTTTATGCCCTGATCTGACTCGGGCATTCGCAGGGAGCTCTCGACGCTCCTGCCATCCGCTGCCACGCCTCGTTGCGCGCCGGCGGTCCTCATGCCCCCACCCGAGGACGGGTGGGTTCTGGCCGCAACTGGCCAACCCCGAAGGAGGCATCATGCCCATCACCGACACGGTGGACATGCTGACGGCCTCCGGTGGTACTGCTGCCCTGACTGGCGTCATCGCCGTCGCCGGCGGCGTGCTCAGCGCGTTCCTGTCCAAGCAGGTCGTCGCGCTGATCCAGCACGTCATCGACGTCATCGACGACCGCACGCTGGCCAAGGATCCCGAGCGAGCTCGCATCGTCGCAGAACTGCGTCGAGCCCGCCGCGGGCAGCAGTAACCACCGGTTCAAAAAGCCGCCCCTCATTCGGCCAGGAGAGCTCTGTCTCCATGTTGTAGCGAAAACGAACGATTCCGCTACAACTATCCGTACCGACGCCCCGCCAGGGTGCGAGGCGGCGTGTCATGTAACGGAACCCAGTCCCGGAATCTACGTGCCACCACTACCCCTCCGGATCGAGTTTCGCTACGTTCTCTTCATGGGCCACCTCCTCGGGTACGCGCGCGTGTCCACTACTGACCAGGACGCGGCGCTGCAGATCGACGCGCTCAACGCCGCCGGCTGCTACCGCGTGTTCGTCGACACCATGTCCGGGTCGCTCCAACACCGGCCCGAGCTGGACAAGCTCCTCGACCAGCTCCGCCCCGGCGACACTCTCGTCGTCTGGCGACTCGACCGGCTCGGCCGGTCCATCCGGCACCTCATCGATCAGCTGCACGCTCTCGCCGAGCGCGGGGTCGGGTTCCGGTCGCTGCAGGAGACCATCGACACCACCTCACCCGGCGGCCGGCTCGTGTTCCACGTCTTCGCCGCTCTGGCGGAGTTCGAGCGGGACCTCATCAAGGAACGCACCAACGCCGGCCTCGCCGCCGCCCGAGCCCGCGGCCGGACCGGCGGCCGACCGTCTCGCCTCTCCGCGGACCAGGTGCGCACCGCGCGCCGGCTGTACGAGCAGCAGGACATGACCGTCGCGCAGATCGGTGACGTGCTCGGCGTCAGCCGCACCACCATCTACCGTGCACTCGCGAAGCACGCCGAGCCCGTCGTGGCGCGACGAACCAAGCCTTCCCCAACGATGTAGCTACCCATGGACGCAAGCGAGCGGTGGGGCATCCTTCGACTGCACGTCGAGGACGCCATCCCGCTCGCCACCCTCGCTCGCACCACGGGCGTCGCCGAACGCACCCTGCAACGCTGGCTCGCCCGCTACCGAACCGGCGGATACCCGGCTCTCGCCGACGGCACCCGCACCGATCACGGCGCCCGACGGACGGCACCGGAACTGGTGCGCCTGATCGAGGGGCTCGCGCTCACCAAGCCACGACCCTCGATCGCCACGATTCACCGCCAGGTCGACAACCACTGCACCAAACGAGGTCTCTCAGCGCCGTCGTACTCGGTTGTGCGGTCGATCGTGAACGGGCTTGATCCCGGGATGGTGACGCTCGCGCTCGAGGGGCCCGCGTCATATCGGGACAAGCACGAACTGTTGCTCCGACGTCGTGCGGATCGCCCCAACGCGATCTGGCAGGCGGACCACACGATGCTCGACCTGCTCATCGTCGGACCCGACGGCAAGCCGGAACGGCCGTGGTTGACGGTGATCCTCGACGACTACTCCCGTGCGGTCTGCGGGTACATGGTGTTCCTCGGCGCCCCATCCGCCGCGAACACCGCGCTCGCGCTCCGGCAAGCGATCTGGCACAAGCCGGAACCAGACTGGCCCGTCTGCGGGATCCCGGACGTGCTCTACACGGACCACGGGTCCGACTTCACCAGCCACCGCCTCGGCGACACCGCCGCCGTGCTGCACCTCCGCATCATTTACTCCCAGGTCGCTCGACCACAGGGCCGCGGGAAGATCGAGCGGTTCTTCGGCNGCTCCCAACGCTCCCCGGCCACCTCGCGCCCGGATCCTCCGCGCCGACGCCGGCGCTAGATCTCGCCGGTGTCGAGAGTGCCATGAACACGTTCATCCGCCGCTACAACGCCCGCACCCACCGCGAGCTCCGGAAGAGCCCACTGGAAGCGTGGATCGCAGACGGGTGGCTGCCACGACTGCCGGACTCCCTCGAGCAGCTCGACGGGTTCCTGCTCACCGTCCCGACCACGCGCGTCGTGCAACGAGACGGCATCCACTTCGAAGGGCTTCGCTACACCGCAGCCACCCTCGCACCCTTCGTGGGCAGCACCGTCAGCGTTCGGTACGACCCCCGCGACGTCACCGAGATCCGCGTCTTCCACCGCGACGCGTTCCTCTGCACCGCCATCAGCACCCAGCACCAGACCGAGACGATCAGCCTCAAACAGATCCAAGCCGCCCGGAACGCGCAACGCAGAGCCCTGCGCGGGCAGATCCGCGAACGCATCGCGATCGTCCGCCCCACGCCCGATGATCACACCCCACCAGCACCCGCACCGGATCAACGGCGACTGAAGACCTACGAGGAGGACCGGTCATGACGAGCCAGTTCATCATCACGAAGGAACACCGCCGGTTCGCGGAGTTCGCGGATGCCGTTCGGAAGCAGAACACCATCGGCGTCTGCTTCGGCCCCGCTGGCGTCGGTAAGACCCTTTCCGCACGCCGCTACGCCCACTGGGACAGCATCGGCCCATTCATCGCCAGATGGGCCGCACGCAGTGAAGACGACACCAAGATCTACGCCGCCGCACACCGTGCCCGCACGGTCTTCTACACGCCCGAGGTCTCCGCCACGATGCGAGCCCTGCAGGACGACCTCCGGCACGACATGCTCCGCACCGAACACTGCATCGAGGAACACCTCATCCTCCACGGCCGCCACTGCGACCACGCACACGGCCCCAACCCGTCGCTGCTCGAGCTGATCATCATCGACGAGTCCGAACGCCTCACCGGCAACGCCGTCGAGTGGCTCCGTGACCAGTACGACCGCACCGGCATCGCGATGATCCTCATCGGCATGCCCGGCATCGAGAAGCAGTTCAGCCACTACNGCAGCTCTACAGCCGCCTCGGATTCGCCCACCAATACCGTCCGCTCGGCCACGACGAGCTGCTCTTCGTTCTCGAACGTCAATGGCGCAAGCTCGGCAAGACGCTCGACCCCGACGACTTCACC
>NZ_JACXJG010000010.1:178291-181067 GCF_014904065.1 Gulosibacter sediminis
CGCCGTCGAACGCATCACCCGAGGCAACTTCCGACTCCTCGAACGCCTCCTCCCACAGATCCAACGCGTCCTGAAGATCAACGAGCTCGACGTCATCACCAACGACGTCGTCGAAGCCGCCCGCAGCACCCTCGTCATCGGCACCACCTGACCCGACACCGACCGCAGCGAAAACGACGACACAGAGCGAGGCTGCTCACAAGGAACGACGGCACGCCTGGCNAAGACCCGTCCGGTGAACTGTCCGGTGAAGGGAGGCTATATGACACACTGGGGAGCATGTCCCCCTTGAAGGTCGGCTATGCCCGAGTCTCCACCGACGAGCAGGACCTGACCGCGCAGCGTGACGGACTCGCGGCGTTCGGCGTCGATCCCAAGCGCATCTACGTCGATCACGGGCTCACGGGCCGCAACGCCGACCGTGAGGGCCTGCGACAGGCGCTGGCAGCGTGTCGGGACGGCGATACATTCGTGGTCACCAAGCTCGATCGGCTGGCGCGTTCGGTCCGTGATGCCCACCAGATCGCCGACGACCTCGCGGCGCGGGAAGTGAAGCTGAGCATCGCCGGATCGGTGAACGACCCGACCGACCCGATGGGGAAACTGTTGTTCAACGTGCTGGCGATGGTCGCCGAATTCGAAGCCGACCTCATCCGTGCCCGCACCCGCGAGGGGATGAAGGTCGCCAAGGCCAAGGGCCGGCTGCGCGGGAAGTCACCGAAACTCACCCCCCGGCAAGAAGCTCACCTCGTCCAGCTACATGCCGCCGACGAGCACACCGTGGGCGAGCTGGCCGAGCTGTTCAGCGTGGGCCGCTCCACGGTCTACCGCGCCCTTCAGCGCGCCGAGCGCGGGCGCGAGAACGCCTTGCAGTAGGTGCGTCGTGGACGCTCGAGCGCGGTGGCGAATCCTCAGGCTCCACGTCGAGGACCAGGTGCCCCTCGCGCGCTTAGCGCGTGAGACCGATGTTGGGCTGCGGACCCTGGAGCGCTGGCACGCCCGCTACCGCGCCGACGGCTACGCCGGACTGGAGACAGCCTCGCGAGCGGACACCGGCTCCCGCCGCCTTCCGCCCGACCTCGTCCACCTGATCGAGGGCCTGGCACTGAGCAAGCCGCGGCCGGCCATCGCCACGATCCATCGCAAAGTCACGGGCATCTGCGCCGCCCGGAGGTGGCCGGTCCCCTCCTACTCGGTGGTGTGGGACATCGTGCGGACCCTGGATCCCGGCATGGTCACCCTCGCCCTGGGGGGGGNCGCGACAAGCACGAGCTGGTGCTACGCCGGCAAGCAGAGCTGCCCAACGCGATGTGGCAATCCGATCACACCATGCTCGACATCCTGGTGGTGGGCACCGACGGCAAGCCTGCACGGCCATGGCTGACAACGATCCTCGACGACTGCTCCCGGGCGGTCTGCGGCTACACAGTCTTCCTGGGCGCACCGTCGGCGATGAACACCGCCCTGGCGCTACGCCAAGCGATCTGGCACAAGACCGACCCGGCCTGGCCGATGTGCGGCCTGCCCGACGTGCTCTACGTCGACCACGGCAGCGACTTCACCAGTGACCAGCTCGCCCACACCGCCGTCGACCTCCACATCCGACTGATCCACTCCACCGTCGCCCGACCCCAGGGACGGGGCAAGATCGAGCGGTTCTTCGGCNACTCGCCACCCTGCCCGGACACATCACCGAAGGGCACCCCTGGCCGACACCGAAACTGTCCCTGGCCGCCCTCGATAGCGCCCTGGAGGCGTTCGTGGCCACCTACAACGACCGCACGCACAGCGAGCTCGGAACCTCCCCGCGCAGCGCGTGGATCGCCGATGGCTGGCTGCCCCGAATGCCCGAGAGCCTGGAAGACCTCGACGGACTGCTGTTGACCGTCGCCAAGACCCGCGTCGTGCGCCGCGATGGCATCCGCTTCCAGGGCATGCGCTACGTCTCGCCAACTCTGGCCGGCTACGTCGGACGCTCGGTCGTGATCCGCTACGACCCCCGCGACATCACCGAGATCCGCGTCTTCGATCACGACGAATTCGTCTGCAAGGCCGTCAACCAAGAGCACCACGACCAGAAGGTCAGCCTCAAGGAGATCCAGGCCGCGCGCAACGCCCGCCGCCGGGCGCTGCGAGCCGGCATCAACGAACGCATCGCCCTCGTGGCCGCACCTACCGAGACACCACGGATCACCGAAGCACCGGCTCCGGCGCCGAGGTCGGCGTTGAAGATCTACAAGGAGGACCTCAGGTGAGCCAGCGCTTCATCGTCACCAAGGAGCACCGCCGCTTCACCGAGTTCGCCGACGCAGTGCGCCGCGGGCACACCATCGGTTTGTGCTTCGGATCAGCCGGCGTGGGAAAGACACTCTCCGCGCGCCGCTACGCGCACTACGAGAAGGCTCATGACCTGCTGACCTACTGGGGGCCGCGCTCCGACAACGACGCCAAGATCTACGCCGCCTTGAACCGGAGCCGCACCGTGCTCTACACCCCCAGCGTGCTGACCACCCCGCGGACCCTGAAGGACGAGCTGACCCAAGCCATCACCCGCACCAACATGTGCATCGGGCAGCACCTCGTACCTCCCGGCACGGCCACTCCCGAGGCCTGGGGATGGCGACACGGCAGGAACTACGTGGAGCTGATCATCGTCGACGAGGCCGAACGACTGCGTCCCGCCGCGCTGGAACTGCTGCGCGATCGCTACGACCGCGACGACATCGCCCTGATCCTGATCGGCATGCCCGGCCTGGAGAAGCAGTTCAGCCACTAC
>NZ_JACXJG010000010.1:181105-181230 GCF_014904065.1 Gulosibacter sediminis
GGCCCCTGGGACAAGACGAACTGCTGTTCGTCCTCGAGCGACACTGGCGATCCCTCGGCAAGACCCTCGACCCCGACGACTTCACCNCCAGTTCTACAGCCGAGTCGGCTTCGCCCACCAGTACC
>NZ_JACXJG010000010.1:181245-182199 GCF_014904065.1 Gulosibacter sediminis
AGCCATCGCACGGATCACCCGCGGCAACTTCCGGCTCCTCGAACGCCTCTTCCCCCAGATCCAGCGGGTCCTGAAGATCAACGAACTCGACACCATCACCAACGACGTCATCGAAGCCGCACAGAGCACCCTGGTCATCGGTGTCACCTGACCCCGCCACGAAGCGACCGAAGAACCCCGCCATTCAGCAGACGAAGTCACAGTTTCAGGTCCGCACGTTTCGACGACTCCCAGTGCTGCGGCCCGTCGAGACATTCCTCAGTTGCTGCCGTAATCTCACCGTCGAGGATGCCGTGGTGATGCTCGATGCGTTGCTGACGAACAAATCCCACTATCCGGGTCTCAGGTTGCATCAGCGCCCCGCAACCACGATGAGGTCACTCGAGGCGCGACTGCAAGAAGTGGGTCCGATTCCCGGGATCGGTACTGCGAGGGATGCCCTCGCATTAGCGCGCCGTCGCGTCGCTTCGCCCATGGAGACACGACTACGCCTCCTGCTCGTGCGATCCGGACTCCCCGAGCCCGAGGTGAACGGCATCGTGCAGTCGCACGAGGGGGACTGGTCGGCCGAGGTTGATCTGCTTTACCGCGAGGCAAAGATCGCCATCGAGTACGAAGGTGATGTGCACCGCACCGACGACAAGACGTTTCGGCGCGATCTCGAGCGAGAGCGGCGACTGCGGGCACTCGGCTACGAGTACGTCCGCGTCACCGTGACCGCCATGGGTGAAGACGGATCCCTCATCGCCGACCTCCGCGCGCTGCTGGCCCGGCGCTCGAACCCGCGCGCCGCATCCGCCATGCCTCTTGCTCCCTAGCTTCCCGGCTGCTTGCCCAAAGTGTCGCCGATGTCCCATTTNCTGAGCGCGAAAGTGGGATGCCGGGGACACTCTGCTCTGGGTCGCGAGCGCGTGCCTGAGGCGGCTGAGACAGAGTGTCGCCGATGTCCCATTT
>NZ_JACXJG010000010.1:182311-182446 GCF_014904065.1 Gulosibacter sediminis
TTCGGCTTGAAAGTGGGATTTTGGGGACACCCTGATGGCAGGGGGCGGGATGTGCGGGGCCGGGCGAGAGCGCGGGCCCGGGATGTGCGGGGGCGGGATGCCGCGGGCGGGGGAGTGGGGGCGTGCGAGTGGGGG
>NZ_JACXJG010000010.1:182452-231611 GCF_014904065.1 Gulosibacter sediminis
CGTGCGCGGCGCCGCCGCGCACGCCCCCGGAAACGACGCGGGCGCCCCACCGGAGTGGGGCGCCCGCCAACGCACAGGATGCGCGACTTAGCCGAAGCGGCCGGTCACGTAGTCCTGGGTCTGGTTGTTGCTCGGGTTCTCGAAGATGGTGCGAGTGTCGTCGAACTCGATGAGCTTGCCCGGCTTGCCGGTACCCGCAATGTTGAAGAAGCCGGTCTTGTCGCTGACGCGAGTGGCCTGCTGCATGTTGTGGGTCACGATCACGATCGTGTAGTCGGTCTTGAGCTCGTGAATGAGGTCTTCGATCGCGAGCGTCGAGATCGGGTCGAGGGCCGAGCAGGGCTCGTCCATCAGCAGCACATCGGGCTTCACCGCGATCGCGCGGGCGATGCACAGACGCTGCTGCTGACCACCCGAGAGGCCGCCACCAGGAGCGTCGAGACGGTCCTTGACCTCTTCCCAGAGGTTCGCGCCGCGCAGCGACTTCTCGACGAGCTCGGTCGCCTCCTTGTTGCCAATGCGCTTGTTGTTGAGGCGCACACCGGCGAGCACGTTCTCACGAATCGACATCGTGGGGAACGGGTTCGCGCGCTGGAACACCATGCCCACCTGGCGGCGCACGTTCACCGGGTCAACGCCCGTGCCGTAGAGGTCGTCGCCGTCGAGAAGCACCTCCCCGTCAACCCAAGCCTTGGGAATGACCTCGTGCATGCGGTTGAGGGTGCGGAGCACGGTCGACTTACCGCAACCCGACGGGCCGATGAAGGCGGTGACGCTCTTCGGCTCGATGGTCATGTTGACACCCTCGACAGCCTTGAACTTGTCGTAGTAGATGTCCAGGTCCTTGATTTCAATACGCTTCGACACTGTGAAAGATCCTTTGTTTCGAAGTTAAGCCCGACGACCTAGCGGTCCTTCTTGGGCGAGAAGTAGTAGCTGATGACGCGGCCGATGACGTTGAGCACGACCACGATGAGCAGCAGCGCGAGGGCGCCCGCCCACGAGAGCATCTCGGCCTCGTCACCGGTGAACTTCCACTGCTGGAACACGAGCGTCGGCAGCGTCGACATGGCGCCCTGGAACGGGTTCAGGTTCATGTTGATCGTCATACCGGCAGCAACCATCAGGGGAGCGGTCTCACCGATCACGCGGGCGATGGCCAGTAGCACACCGGTCACGAGACCACCGAGGCAGGTAGGAAGCACAACCTTGACGATCGTGCGCCACTTCGTCACACCGAGGGCGTAGGAGGCCTCGCGGAGGTCCATCGGCACGAGGCGAATCATCTCTTCAGCCGAGCGCACGACGGTCGGGATCATCAGCACCATGAGCGCGATCGAGCCAACGAAACCGCTCTTGATCGTGGTGATGTCACCGCCTGCCAGCTGCGTGAACAGCATGAACAGCGCGAAGGCGAACAGACCGGCGACGATCGAGGGAATACCCGTCATCACGTCGACGAAGAAGTTGAGCAGCTTGCTCAGCCAGTTGCCGCGCCCGTACTCGACGAGGTAGATCGCCGTGAAGATACCGATCGGCACCGACATGAGCGTCGTGAGGCCGGTGATCCAGAGCGTACCGATGATCGAGTTAAGCGCGCCTCGCTGGCCGGGCACCGCGGCGTCGCGAGTCCAGAAGTTGGCTTGGAGCAGGCCCGGGATACCGTTCACGAGGAGCGTGAAGATCAGCGAGAGCAGCGGGATCATCGCGATGACGAACGCCACCGTGAGCAGGCCCGACACGAAGCGGTTCGTGGCCTGGCGGGGACCCTCAACCTGGCGCGAGATGAAGTACACGCCGAGCAGGTAGACCAGGCCAGCGAGCGCGAGCCACGCGCCCCAGTTGAAGTTGAGCGTGAGCTTGCCGGTCTGCTCGGTGAAGATGAAGAGCGGGTCACCGCTCATGAGCCAGAGCAGACCGAAGATGATGGTCGAGATGACGAGTGCGCCAACGGCGATCAGACCGACCTGGCCACCCGAGAGGTGGCCGGCGGTAAGGGCGTTCTTGGCGCGACCCTTCGACGGGGCCGCAGGAGTTGTCGTGGTAGTAGACATGAACTGTTCCTCTCTACTTCTTCACGTTGCGGCTGATGATCCAGCGGCCGATCGAGTTCACGATCAGCGTGATCGCGAACAGGACAAGGCCACCGGCGATGAGCGTCGACGAGTTCTGGCCGTGCGCCTCGGGGAAGTTGAGGGCGATGGATGCGGCGATGGTGGTCGGGTTCTCGGAGGTGAGCAGCTTGAACGTCACCGCGCCCGTCGCCGACAGCACCATCGTGATGGCCATCGTTTCACCGAGCGCTCGACCGAGGGCGAGGATCGCGGAGGCGAACATACCCGAGGATGCGTAGGGGAAGACCGCCTGCTTCACCATCTCCCAGCGGGTCGCGCCGAGGGCGAGCGAGGCCTCCTCGTGCAGACGGGGGGTCTGCAGGAAGATCTCGCGGCTGAGCGACGTCATGATCGGGAGGATCATGATCGCGAGCACGATCGCGGCGGTAAGCATGTTCTTGCCGGTTGGCGTCGGGTTGCCCGCGAAGAGGGGAATCCAGCCGAGGTAGTTGCTGAGCCACGTGTAGAGCGGGCCGGCGATCGGCGCGAACACCAGGATGCCCCAGAGACCGAAGATGACCGAGGGGATCGCGGCGAGCATGTCAATGATGAAGCCGAGGGCGCCGGTGAGCTTGCGGCTCGCGAAGTGGCTGATGAAGAGGGCCACCGCGACGCCGACCGGGAACGCCATGATCATCGCGAGCAGCGACGCCCAGACGGTGCCGAACACGAGCGGGGCGATGTAGCCGAGGAAGCCGCCGTTCTGGCGGAGCGAGTCGGCCGAGTCTTCGGCGACCGGGGTGGTGATGGCCGGCAGGCCCTGGATCAGCAGGAAGAAGAACACTGCGGCCAGGATCGCCAGAATGAGCGCGCCGGAAGTGGTGGAAATGGTCTCGAAAACGGTGTCGCCAACGCGTCGGACCGCTTTGGCGCGAGCCGGAGGCGTCGGGGTCGCCGTGTCAGTGGTGGTCATCTGACGTGCCTTCCTCAGTGAAACGTGGGGGTGAGGTAAGTCTCAAGGTCGGGGGGCGCTTCTACGCAGTAAGTGCCCGGTACCGGCATAATGCACGGCACCGGGCACCTTACTTCACTGCGAGAAACGCAGTAGGAGTACTACTGGATCGCGTCAATCGCGGTCTGGGCCTCGCTGCGGATCTCGTCCGAGATCGGGGCGTTGCCGGCAACCGAAGCCGCGGCGTCCTGCGCCTCAGGGGTGATGACGTAGTTGAAGTAGGCCTTCACGAGCTCGCCCTTGGCGTCGTCCTGGTAGTCGGCGCAGCCGATGAGGTACGACACGAGAACAATCGGGTAGGCACCCTCAACGCCGGTGTAGTCGAGCGCGTAGGCGAGGTCGGTCGCGGCGCGGCCCTCCTCGAGCGACGAGCCAGCAACAACCTGCGCGGCAGCCTCGGGGCTGTACGGCACGAACTCCGAACCCGACTTGATCGCAGCGGTCTGCAGGTCGGTCGCAGCCGAAGCGTCGAGGTAACCGATGGTGCCCTCACCAGCAGCAACGGCCTCAGCAACACCAGCGGTCTGGTTCGCGGCCTCGCCACCAAGGTCGGCCGGGAAGTCGTCCTCGTCGCCGTAGGTCCAGGTGTCGGGAGCGGCCTCGGTGAGGTACGCGGTGAAGTTACCGGTGGTACCCGACTTGTCGCCACGGTGCACAGCGGTGATGGTGGTGTCGGGGAGGTCGACGCCCTCGTTGATCGCGGCGATGGCTGGGTCGTTCCAGGTGGTGACCTCGCCCGCGTAAATCTTGGCGATGGTCTCGGCGTCAAGGTTGAGGCCGTCGACGCCCGGAAGGTTGTACGCCACCGCGATCGGCGAGATGTAGGCGGGGAACTCGACGAGGTCGGTGCCGTCGGCGCAGAGCGGGAAGGTGCTCTCTTCGATCTCGTCGGTCTTGTAGGCGCGGTCCGAACCGATGAAGTCCGACGAGCCAGCGACGAAGTTCTCGCGGCCGGTGCCCGAACCAGTGGCCTCGTAGTTGACGGTGACGCCAGACTCGATGCCCTGGAAGCCGGGAACCCAAGCGTTGAGCTGAGCCTGCTCCTGCGAGCTCGCGCCCGTCGCGTTGAGGCTGCCCGAGAGCGAGCCGCCGCCGGCAGCTGCGGTCGAGTCCGCGCCGCTGGTCGAGTCGGTACCTGCGTCGCCGCCAGCGCAGCCGGCAAGAGCGAGCGCGGCAATTGCGGTCATGGCGACCGATGCGCCAACACGCGAAAGCTTCATTGAGTTTCCTCCATAAGAAACGTATTTGGTTTCGAACCTGTTCGGGTTCGTGAACCGAAACTATGCGTGGGCGGTAACGTACTTGCAGCGGAAATATGAACGCGCGGTGAACGATCCCTGGTGGCCGTGACAAATGAATGCAATCTGTCATTGATGCGTACGCAACATGAATCGGGGCTGATCACGGCGCGAATTTCGCGCGGCTAGGGATGCGCAGCCGGCCCAGGCGTGTTAGATGCGCGGGCCCTGAGTTTCGACCGCGACGAGGCCGCGTTCGGTGCCCTCGGCGGGCACGTGTAGCAGCGTGAACTCGGCGGTCGAGAGCATCGCATAGCGCGACAGCGGCGCCGGTTCGTTGCCGCAGGCGCGTGCGACGGAGCGCACGATGTCGGGCATGACGGGGGAGTGGCTGCAGATAACTACGGTGCTCGGCTCGGCGAGGGCCGACAGGACGACCTCGTCGACGTCGCCGTCGCCCGGGCCTGCCGACTGCGAGATCGCTCGCTCGCTTGAGGGGACAAGCCCGAGCGTGCTGGCGACGGGGCTCACGGTCGTGAGGCAGCGCACGGCCGTCGACGACACGATGCGCTTCGGTCCGTACGCCTCGAGGATGTCCGCGACCTGCTCGGCCTGCTCTTGGCCGCGCGAGGTGAGCGGCCGCGATTCGTCGTTGCCGGGCCACGACAGGGGCGGCACCGCCTGCGCGTGCCGCAGCGCGATTACGGCAAAGGTGCGCGCCGTGCCGGCCTTGATGCGCTCGTGCAGCACCGCGAGGAGCTCTTTGTCACGACCGTAGGTGAGGTGCTTGCTCGCCTTCTTCAGGCCCATCCACTCGAGCTTGTCGACCTCGTCGTTCGGCACGAACTCGTTGCGCGCGACCTCCTCAGCAGGCACTTCGGCGGCCCAGTAGTGGACCTCCTTCGGCCGCCCGCTCGGCAGCGTGTACTCGATCGAGCCGAGCGGCGCATCCAAGGTCACCCGAAAGCCGGTCTCCTCGCGAATCTCGCGCACCGCAGTCTCGGGCAGCGTCTCGCCCGGGTCAACCTTGCCCTTCGGGAACGAGTAGTCGCCGTGGCGGTCGCGGTGAATCACGAGCACCCGCGGCTTCTCACCGTCCATGTGCCAGAGGATGGCGCCGGCGGCATAGACGGTGTCGTCACGAAGTGCGGTGGTCATCGACGAGGTGCTCCAGAGAATCGATCAGGATGCGCGGGCTCGGCCGCGCGGGGACGCTTCCGAATGCTAACGCAGGGTGTGGCGCATCGGACGCGCTTGGATGCGGCGCATCAGCTCGTCGTGGAGCTGGGGCAGCCGGCGACCATTCTCGTCGACGCTGCGGCGCACCCACTCGCCGCTCGACTCGAGCGTCCACGTCGAGTAGTCGTTCGACATGCCCATGTCGAAGAAGTCCTCGAGTTCCTTGACGTGGTGCGGGTCGGCGAGGCGAACCAGCGCCTCGATGCGGCGGTCGAGGTTGCGGTGCATCATGTCGGCCGAACCGATGTACGTCTGCGTGTCGCCACCGTTGTGGAACGTGAAGATACGCGAGTGCTCGAGATAGCGGCCGACGACCGAGCGCACCTGGATGGTCTCGCTGAGGCCGGGCACGCCCGGGCGGATGCCGCAGATGCCGCGCACGTAGATGTCAACGGGCACGCCGGCCTGCGAGGCCGCGTAGAGCGCGTCGATGATCTCCTCGTCGATTATCGAGTTCACCTTGATGCGGATGCGGCTCTCCTCGCCGCGCAGTGCGGCCTGGCGCTCGCGGTCGATGAGGTCGAGCAGGCCCTTGCGCAGGTGGAGCGGCGCGACGAGCAGGCGCTTGAAGTCGCGCTCGATCGCGTAGCCCGAGAGCTGGTTGAACAGGCGGGTCACGTCACCCGAGACCTCGGGGTCGCAGGTGAACAGGCCGAGGTCCTCGTAGATGCGCGAGGTCTTCGGGTTGTAGTTGCCCGTGCCGATGTGGTTGTAGGCGCGCAGCTTGCCGTCTTCGCGGCGCAGCACCTGCAGGAGCTTGCAGTGGGTCTTGAGGCCGACGAGGCCGTAGACGACGTGCACGCCCGCCTTCTCGAGCTTGCGGGCCCAGACGATATTGTTCTGCTCGTCGAAGCGCGCCTTGATCTCGACGAGGGCGAGCACCTGCTTGCCCGACTCGGCCGCCTTGATGAGCGCCGCGACGATCGGCGAGTCACCCGAGGTGCGGTAGAGCGTCTGCTTGATCGCGAGCACATCCGGGTCGGAGGCGGCCTGCTCGATGAACTCGACCACGCTGGTCGAGAACGATTCGTACGGGTGGTGCACCAGCACATCCCGCTCGGCGATCGCCCGGAACACGTCGGGCGACTCGTCGGAGTCAGAGGTGCGGAACGCGGGGTGCGTCACCGGCACGTGCGTCGAGAATTTGAGGTCGGGGCGGTTGATGCCGCCGAGCGCGAAGAGCGAGGTGAGGTCAAGCGGGCTCGGCAGCACCGTGACGGCTTCGTCGTCGACGTCGAGCTCGTCCTTGAGCAGGTCGAGCGTCTCGTCGTCCATGTCCTCCGACACCTCGAGGCGGATCGGCGGGCCGAAGCGGCGACGCAGCAGCTCCTTCTCGAGCGCCTGGAGGAGGTTCTCGGTCTCGTCCTCCTCGATCGTCACGTCCTCGTTGCGGGTGACGCGGAACGCGTGGTGGTCGAGCACCTCCATGCCGGGGAAGAGGGCGTCGAGGTGCTGCGCGATGAGGTCCTCGAGCAGGATGTACCAGGTCTCGCCTTCGGGCGCGTCGAGCGGGTAGAGGCGCGGGAGCATCGGCGGCACCTTGAGGCGCGCGAACTCGGCCTTGCCCGCCGTCGGGTTCTGCACGCGCACCGAGAGGTTGAGCGAGAGGCCCGAGATGTACGGGAACGGGTGGGCCGGGTCGACCGCCAGCGGCATCAGCACGGGGAAGATCTCGGTGCCGAACACCTCGGTGAGCTTCGCCTGCTGCTCGGCGCTGAGGTCGTTCCAGGCGAGGATGTGGATGCCCTCCGCGGCGAGCGCGGGCCGGATCGAGTCGCGGAAGTGCTCGGCGTGGCGCACCTGGAGGTCGCGCGCGGCGGCGCGGATGGTCGCGAGCTCCTGGCGCGGCGGCACACCCGCGGGGGTGGGCACCGCGAGGCCGGTGTCGATGCGGCGCTTCAAACCCGCGACGCGCACCATGAACCACTCGTCGAGGTTCGAGGGGAAGATCGCCATGAAGTTCGTGCGCTCAAGGAGCGGCACGTTGGCGTCTTCGCCGAGCTCGAGGACCCGCTGGTTGAACGCGAGCCAGCTCGTCTCGCGGTCGATGTAGCGGTCGAGGCCGATCGTGTCGTTCGTCACGGGAGTTCCGGTGTCCATAAGACGCATCTTTCCTAGTGCCGGTAAACGGTGGGTAATGGAGCGGGCGAGCGCCCAGGGGTGGTCGGAGGCTCGGCGGTTAGCGGTATTGCACGTCGAGCGAGCGCGGCGTGAAGCCGAGCTTGCGGTACAGCTCGACGGCGCGCTCGTTGTCGCCGTCAACGTAGAGCACTGCGGCGTCGGCGCCGGTCTCCCGCAAACGGGCGAGGCCCGCCTGCATAAGCGCCTTACCGAAGCCGGTGCCCGCGGCCTCGGGGGCCACGCCGACGACGTAGATTTCGGCCTCATCGTCGGTCACCTTGAGCCAGTTGTAGCCGAGCAGAATGCCGCCCGCGCCCTCGAGCACGAGGAAGTTGTCGGCCGAGAACCACGGCTGCGCGATGCGGTCGGCGAGGTCGTCGCGGGTGATCGAGCCCTGCTCGGGGTGGTCGCGGAAGACGCGAGCGTTGAGCTCGACCCAAGCGTTTGCATCCGCCTCCTCGTTGAAGGGGCGGATGCGCACGCCCGACGGCAGCTGTGCTGGCGCCGTCTCGTCTTCGGTGAGCGGCCGCTCGAGCACGTAGAGGCGGCGGGTCGCGGTGAGGCCGGATTTCTGCGCGAGCTGTTGGGCCTGCGGCAGGTCGCCGTGGGCCCAGAACACGCTCGGGCCGGCCGAGCGGATGCGGTCGACGAGTTCGTGGCCGAGACCGAGCCCGCGCGCAGTCGGGGCCACGGCCAGCTCGGCCTCGATCGTGCCGTCGTCGAGCGCGTGCGTCAGCGCGAGGGCATCGATGTCGCCGCTGTCGCCGCGGATGACGCGGGCCTCGCGTTCGGCTGGATTGAGCATCGTGGCCTCGTTGAAGGGGGCGACCCCATCGGCCGACGTGACGAGAGCGCTGAACTCTTCGAATTCGGCGCCCAGATCTGCTGCGGTGAGGTGAGGTGAGGCCATTGCTTCACTGTACTGGGCGCGGGTGACGCGTGCGGGTGAGCGTTTCATGTGGCGGGCGGGGAGTCGTATTTCGGTGAGAAGCACTGGGGCTGATGGTTGCTACGCGCTTGCGGATGGGCGGTGCGTAGACTGTGGCGCATGTCCGATGCGCCCACGCCACGAGAAGCCGACGCGCGCCCCGAATCGCGGGCGTCGCGGCTGCGCATCGTGGCGGTGTGGGCCGTGGCCGTGGTGGCCGCCGTGCTCGTGGGCGTGCTCGCGTCGCCGGAGCGGCAGCTCACCTGGGTGCCGATCGCGATGCTCCTGCTGCTGTTCTTCACCGCGATCATGCAGCTCGTCGAGGGCCAGCCCGAGGGCTTCATTCACCGCTTCGCGCTGAGTCTGACCGGCGCCGGGGTGGTCATGGCGATCGCGTCATTCGTCTTCGTGCTGATGGGTGCGCACGCGACCGTTCTCAACCCGTAGCTGCGCGCGTCGTTGGCCGCGCGTGCTGCCGGCTGGTGCATCCGGGCGGTGCTGCTCCCGCGCATCCGATGCATTCGTGCGTTGCTGTTCCCGTGCATCCGGATGTTGCTGTTCCGACGCATCCGACCGGATCTGTCCCACCACAACAGGGTGTTCCGGCAAGCAACGCACGCACGGTGCAGTTTTCTAACTTTGATGCGGTTTTCGCGGCTTTGGATGCGCGGGCCGGGATGCGCGGCGGGCTCGGCGGATGCGCTGGCATGGAATCGCGCTCGGAAACGACCGTGCAGCGCGCGCTAGCGCCAGTGCGCTAACGCCGGGCGACCCAACACCGCGCGCGCCGACCCCTACGCGAGTGGGCGGAGCGCCGCCGCGACGCGATGCTCGATCGACTCCGGCCCGATGCCGAGCGCCTGCATGTCACGCAGGAACGCGACGGTCAGCTCCAATGCGCGCGCCTCGTCGACTGCGGTGAGCTCACGCTCGGCGACGTGCGTGCCGTTGCGGCCCGCAGTCACGACGTGGCCGTCGACCTCGAGCTCGCGGTACGCGCGCGCCACCGTGTTTGCGGCCAGGCCAATCTCGCTCGCGAGCGCGCGCACAGACGGCAGGCGGTCGCCGGGGGCGAGCCGCCCATCCGCAATCGCCGCGACCACCTGCATCCGCAGCTGTTCGTACGGCGGCGCGGGGGACGACTCGTCGATTCCTTCGAAGGCGATCGTCATCGAAGCGGCCCGCCGCTACTTCTTGACCGGCGGCTCGCCGAGTTCAATGTCGCGTACTTCGAGCACCGCGCCCTCCGCGAACGCGACGTCGTCGGCCGCGCCCTCGGTGAACGAGAACGACTCGATGCGACCCACCGCGGCGATGTCTCCCGCGGCGCCCTCGAGCAGCGACAGCACGCTCGCACCATCGCCGCCCGGCTTCGTCACGAACGTCGCCTGCAGCATCGGGGTCTTCTGCGAGACCTTCGCGGCGGTCTTCGCCCCGCGAATCGAGGTCAGCGCGGCCGACGCGAGGTCGAGCATCCGCGGCTCGCCGTCGCCGGCCGCCGCAAGCTCCTCGACGGTCGGCCAGGCGGCCTCGTGCACCGAGCCCTCGTTCGACCACGACCACACCTCTTCGGTCGCGAACGGGATGAACGGGGCGAGCAGGCGCAGCAGCACGTCGACCGCGAGGCGCATCGCCGCCACGGCCGAGCGCTGACCCTCGGGGGTGGCGCCGCCGTAGGCACGCTCCTTCGCAAGCTCGAGGTAGTCGTCGCAGAACGACCAGAAGAACGACTCGGTCACCTCGAGCGCCCGAGCATGGTTGAACGCGTCGAACGCGACGGTCGCCTGGGCGACCACGTCGCGCAGCTGCGCGAGCATCGCCCGGTCGAGCGGGTTCGTCACATCGGCCTCACCGGCGTCGCCGGCCTCGTAGCCGAGCACAAGCTTCGCGGCGTTGAGCACCTTGATCGCGAGGCGGCGGCCGATCTTGATCTGCGTCGGGCGCTGCGGGTCGAAGGCCGCGTCGGTGCCGAGGCGGCTCGATGCTGCCCAGTAGCGAACCGCATCCGAGCCGTGCTCGTTGAGCAGGCCCTTCGGCGTCACCACATTGCCCTTCGACTTCGACATCNCTTGCGGTCGGGGTCGACAATGAAGCCGCTGATGGTCGCGTTGTCCCAGGGCAGGCGGTCGTCCTCGAGCAGCGAGCGCAGCAGCGTCGAGAACAGCCACGTGCGAATGATGTCCTGGCCCTGCGGGCGCACCGAGAACGGCGCGACGAGGTTCCAGAGCTCGTCATCGCGCATCCAACCACCGGCGAGCTGCGGCGTGAGCGAGGAGGTCATCCACGTGTCCATCACGTCGAGCTCGCCCTCGAAGCCGCCAGCCTGGCCGCGCTGCGATGCGTCGAACCCGTTCGGCGCATCCGTCGACGGGTCGACCGGCAGCTGCTCGGGGGCGGGCACGATCGGCTGGTCGTACTGCGTCACGCCGTCGGCGTCGATCGGGTACCAGACCGGAATCGGCACGCCGAAGTAGCGCTGGCGCGAGATGANCCGAGAGTCCCTCGACCCAGTTGAGGTAGCGCACGCGCATGAACTCGGGCCAGAACTCGAGCTGCTCACCGAACTGCAGCAGCTTCGCGCGCAGTTCGTCGTCGTTCGCGCCGTTCTTCACGTACCACTGGCGCGTCGACACGATCTCGAGGGGCTTGTCGCCCTTCTCAAAGAACTTCACGGGGTGTGAGATCTTGTTCGGCTCGCCGATGAGCTCGCCCGACTCGCCGAGCGCCTCGACGACGGCCTGCTTCGCGCTGAACACGGTCTTGCCGGCCATGGTCGCGTAGGCCTCGCGGCCGCGCTCGCTCATGATCACCTCGGGGGCGTCGGCGAGGATGCGACCGTCTTCGCCGAGAATCGAGCGGTTCGGCAGGCGCAGCTCGCGCCACCAGATGACGTCGGTGAGGTCACCGAAGGTACAGATCATCGCGATGCCCGAGCCCTTGTCGGGCTGTGCGAGCGGATGCGCGAGCACCGGCACCTCGACGTCGAACAGCGGCGTGCGCACCGTGCTGCCGAACAGCGGCTGGTAGCGCTCGTCGTCGGGATGCGCGACGAGGGCGACGCACGCGGGCAGCAGCTCGGGGCGGGTCGTCTCGATGAACACGTCGCCGTCGGCGCCGTGGAACGCGAGGCGGTGGTAGGCGCCCGGCTGCTCGCGGTCCTCAAGCTCGGCCTGCGCGACGGCAGTGCGGAACGTGATGTCCCAGAGCGTCGGCGCCATGTCCTGGTACGCCTCGCCGCGCTCGATGTTGCGCACGAACGCGAGCTGCGAGATGCGGCGCGCGTCGTCGTCGATCGTGCGGTACGTCTGGTTCCAGTCGACCGAGAGGCCGAGCTGGCGCCAAAGTTCTTCGAAGGCGCGCTCGTCCTCTTCCGAAAGCTTCAGGCAGAGCTCGATGAAGTTCTGGCGCGAGATCGGCTGCTGGTCAGCGGCCTTGATGCTCTTGCCGTCACCGCCCTCGTGCGGCGGCACGAAGCCTTCGACGTACGGCAGCGACGGGTCACAGCGCACGCCGTAGTAGTTCTGGACGCGGCGCTCGGTCGGCAGGCCGTTGTCGTCCCAACCCATCGGATAGAACACGCGCTTGCCGCGCATGCGCTGGTAGCGCGCCACCACATCCGTGTGCGTGTAGGAGAACACGTGGCCGATGTGCAGCGAACCGGATGCGGTGGGCGGGGGAGTGTCGACCGAGTAGACCTGCTCGCGGGTCGCACCGTCGCGTCGGAACGCGTAGGTGCCCTGTGCATTCCAGGCGTCACCCCACTTCTGCTCGAGACCTTCGAGGGCGGGGCGGTCCGGGATGTTCGCGGGCGTGGCCGTCATTCGTGCTCCGATCACTATGGGCGGCACCGAGTCTGGGGTGCCTGCTGTAGGTGTGCCCAAGTCTACCGGCGCGGCGCCGCGCTTGGGCCCCGCGCGGGCTAGGCTCAAGTCAAAGCGCAACGATGCGCGCGCATCCTTTCTGTCAGGAGCTCTCATGTCAGATCCACGAACCCTCCGCACCCGGAGTTCTTTGCAACGTGCGGTCGTCGAGCTCGCGTCGGCACAGGACCCGAGTTCGGTCACCGTCGCATCGCTCACGCAGACCGCTGGCATCAACCGTGCGACCTTCTACGACCACTACGACTCGCCGCAGGAGGTGCTGCTCGAGGTGCTGCGCGACGACCTCGACCGGACCCGCCAGCACGATCTCGAGCTGCGCGACGCGGTGAACGGCCCGCACGGCGGCAACTTTCGCGTGACGATGAGTGAGGTGCTCGACCACGTGCGGCGGTTTCTTCCGGTGTATGAGCAGTCGGTGCGCAGCCCCGTCGACTCGACGCTGACGCGCGCCGTGAGCTCGCACTTCGTCGAGTCGATTCGCGGCATTCTCGCTCGGCAGGATGCGCTGCCGAAGGGCGTGGATGCGGAGATCGCGGCCGCGTGCATCGGCAACGCCGTGCTCGGCGGCATCGGCGTGTGGCTGCACCGGCAAGACCTGTCGGATGCGGAATTCGCCGACGCCGTCGCGGCCTGCCTGCCCGCGTGGTGGCACGAGCTGCGGTAGCTGCGTCATGGTGTCTCTGCGTGATCTCAATCCCAGGTGACAGTCGACGCGACCAACGCTCAAGCCGAAACCGCAAGCTGAGGGTTCCCCGAGTTTCCGCATCACCTGTTGGTTAGGTGACGCGTGTCGAATAGTGTCATGAAACATCGTTTATGTTTCCGGGCGTCAACGACGACGCCGAGGCATAGGCAGTTCAGAGTGCAAAGGAGCTCTCAAATGAAGGCAGCGGTGCTCAATGGGGTCGGCCAGGACTTCGTCATCGAAGACATCGACATCGCCGATCCGATCGGTCGCGAAGTGCTCATCGACGTGAAGACGTGCGGACTGTGCCACAGTGACGCGCACATTCGCGACCACGACTTCGGCTTCCCGATGCCGACGGTGCTCGGTCACGAGCTCGCCGGCGTCGTCACGAAGGTTGGCTCCGACGTCAACGAAATCGCGGCTGGCGACCACGTCGTCGGCTGCCTCGTCTCGTTCTGCGGTCACTGCCGCAGGTGCGCGCCGGGCAAGCCGTACGAGTGCGAGCATCCCGAAGAAACCCGCCGCGGCGAGGGCGAGGCACCGCGCCTCAGCCGTAACGGCGAGACCGTCACCCAGTTCTCGGAGCTCTCGGGCTTCGCCGAGCAGGCACTCGCGCACGAGAACTGCGTCGTGCGCGTCACGAAGGACATCCCGTTCGAGAAGGCGTGCCTGCTCGGGTGCGGCGTCGTCACTGGCGCGGGCGCGGCGATCAACACCGCCGAGGTGCGCGTTGGCGACACCGTCGCGGTTATCGGATGCGGTGGCGTCGGCCTCAACGCCGTGCAGGGCGCGCGTCTCGCCGGCGCGCACAAGATCATCGCGATCGACCTGCAGCCCGAGAAGCTCGAGCTCGCGAAGACGTTCGGCGCGACGCACACGATCAACCCGAACGAGGTCGACGACGTCGTCGCGGCCGTGCAAGAAATCACCGAGACGAGCGGCGTCGACCACGCCTTCGAGGTTATTGGCCTGAAGCCCACCGCCGAGCAGGCCATTGAGATCCTCGGCGTCGGCGGCGGCGCCTACCAGATCGGCATGATCCCGATCGGCAAGCAGCTCGAGATCGACCCCTTCGTCGACATCCTCATGCAGCAGCGCAAATACCAGGGTGTCTACATGGGTTCGGCGAGCCCGAAGCGCGACATTCCACTCTACGCCGACCTCTACCAGCAGGGCCGCTTCAACCTCGACGACCTCGTCTCGAAGACGATCCGTCTCGAGGACATCAACGCCGGGTACGCCGAGCTCGAGTGCGGCAAGATCGCGCGCAGCGTGATCGTCTTCGACTAGGCGCCCGTGTCTCGCAGCAGCGGCCGGGATGTGCCACTCGGGCATCCGCCCCCGCTCGATTTCGTCGGAGACTAAGCTCGACGCGTGAGTAAGCGATCTGTCACCGACGAATCTGCCACCCCCGCCGCCAGCCCGGCGCCAGCATCCGGCACCCCCGGCTGGCTCGAGCACATCTTCAACTTCTCGGGCCGCGGCACGACCATGGGCCGCGAGCTGCGCGGCGGCCTGGTGACCTTCGTCACCATCTCGTACATCCTCGTGCTCAATCCGCTCGTGCTCGGCGGCGCCGCCTCGGCCGACGTCGAGGGCGGCGTGCTCGACTCGATTCAGGTCGCGTCGACGACCGCGCTCGCGGCCGGCCTGCTCACCATCGTGTTCGGCTTCGTCGCGAACCTGCCGTTCGCGCTCGCGGCCGGCCTTGGCATCAACTCGTTCCTCGCGGTGTCGATGGTGCAGCAAATCACCTGGCCCGAGGCGATGGGTCTCGTGCTGCTCAACGGTGTCGTCATCGTGATTCTCGGGGCGACCGGCGCCCGCACGGCGATCTTCAACGCGGTGCCCGCGGGCCTGAAGTCGGCGATCACCGTCGGCATCGGCATGTTCATCGCCTTCGTCGGCCTCGTGAACTCGGGCTTCGTCACCCGCACCGAGGGTGGCCCGCCCGTGCAGCTCGGCCTCTCGGGTTCGATCTCGACAATCCCGACGCTCGTCTTCATCGTCACGCTGCTCATCATGGCCGTGCTGCTCATCCGCAAGGTGCCGGGCGCAATCCTCATCGGCATCGTCGTCGGCACCCTGCTGGCGCTCGGTGCTGAGGCGCTCTGGAACCTCGGCGCATCCGGCACCGACAACCCCGGCGGCTGGCACCTCACCGTGCCGAGCCTGCCCGAGCAGCTCATCGCCGTGCCCGACCTCAGCCTCGTCGGCGCGTTTGACCCGGTCGGCGCCTTCACGCGCCTCGGCCCGGTCGCGGCCCTGATGCTGCTGCTCACGCTCGTCTTCATGAACTTCTTCGACGCGATGGGCGCCATGACCGGCCTCGCGCGCAACGCCGGGCTCGCGCGCGCCGACGGCACGTTCCCGCGCATCCGCCACGCGTTCATCATTGAGGGCTTCGGCGCCGTCGTCGGTGGCGCGACGTCGAGTTCGTCGAACACGATCTTCGTCGACTCGGCCTCGGGCATCGGCGAGGGCGCCCGCACGGGTTTCGCCTCGGTCGTCACGGGCGCACTCTTCCTCATCGCGATGTTCTTCACGCCGCTCGCGGTCATCGTGCCGATGGAGGTCGGCTCGGCCGCGCTGGTCATCGTCGGCGCGATGATGATGGTGCAGGTCGCCGACATCGACTGGCAGGACTTCTCGATCGCGCTGCCCGCGTTCCTCACCGTCATCGCGATGCCGCTGACCTACTCGATTGCGAACGGCATCGGCGTCGGCTTTATCGCCTTCGTCGTCGTGAACGCGTTCGCAGGCAAGATCCGCCAGATCCACTGGCTGCTCTGGATAGTCGCTGCCGGCTTCGTTATCTACTTCGCGCGCACGCCGATCGAGGCGCTGCTCGGTTAACCGCCGGCAAACGGCCCAGCCCGCGAGGCGGGCGGGTGCAGGGATGTGCGACGCGTTACCGCAAGTTTGCCCGGTGTACATATCCTGAGAACCATGCGAACTCTGATCGGTTACGCGACCGGGCTCGGCATCGTCATTGCGCTGGCGGGAATGCCGCTCACCGCGATCGGTCTCGCCGAAGGTACTGGTGAGCGCATCCGCTCGATCTCGGTCACCGAGTTCTTCAACCCGCAGATGTACCTCGGCGGCGGCCCCGCCCTGCCGACCTGGCTCACCATCGCGGCCGTCGTTGTCGCCCTTATCCTCACCGCCAACAACAGCACGTCGGCCGAGCGGCCGAAGTCGGCCTGGGTGCTGATTACCTACCTCGTCGCCGCGCTCACGGTGTGTTTCCCCGCCGTCATGCTGTTCGGGGTGGCCCGCGACCGCGAACTTGTTGCCAAGGTTGAGGGGGAGTAGGGGCGCATGGCAGTCCACCGCCGCAGATTCAACGGATACCCGGGACTCGGGAACTTTTCGCGCGCCTCGCGCATCCAATTCCCAGATCGCGTCACGACGGCGCGGACGCACCACCCCCGAACCCGAGGAAGCATCATGGGCGAAGTTGACTACGAGTACTGCGAAGAACTCGTCGTCGCCATCCCGATGGCGGCACTCACCTGGTACCCCCCGATTGACGTGAGCGACGAGGCCACGCGCTTCTTCGCGTAGCGCGAGCGCCCACCCGTCTCACCCCGCCCCGCCCCGCGCCGCAACGACGCGCGCCGCATCCACCGTCCCTGCCTTCGGGCCCGCTTCTCTCCGGCCGCCCGCTGTGCCAAGACAGCACTCCATGACCGAAGGCGCATCCNCGCGTTACGGTCAGCCATTAGCCGTAGGCCGCTAATGGCTCGCCTCAACGCTCATCACGACCCGCGAACCCCGAACCAGACCACACAAAAAAATCCCACCCGGCAGCCGAGGCTGCGCAGGTGGGATTCTTCGTTGTGGTGACTAGTTGGCGAAGCCGGCGCGCACCTTGCTGAGCTGCTCGTGCAGCTGCGCGGGCACACGGTCGCCGATCGACGCGAAGTACTCGTCGGTCTTGCGCAGCTCTTCGACCCAGCCCGCGGTCGGTACATCGAAGAGCGCCTGCAGCTGCTCGTCGCTCACGTCGAGGCCGCTCACGTCGATGTCGGAAGTCTCGGGGAGGAGACCGATCGGCGTCTCGACCGGGGTGACCGTGCCCTCGAGGATCTCGATGGCCCACTTGATGGCGCGAATGTTCTCGCCGAAGCCCGGCCAGAGGAAGCTGCCGTCCTGGTCGCGGCGGAACCAGTTGACCTGGAAGATCGCGGGCGCCTTGTCGCCGAGCGTCTCGCCCATCTCAAGCCAGTGCGCCCAGTAGTCGCCCATGTGGTAGCCGGTGAAGGGCTGCATGGCGAACGGGTCGCGGCGCAGCACACCAACGGGGCCCTCGGCCGCGGCGGTCTGCTCGCTGCCGAGCGTCGCGCCGAGGAAGCAACCGTGCTCCCAGCTCTTCGAGCGGTAGACGAGCGGCACGTTGGTGCGGCGGCGGCCACCGAAGAGGATGATGTCGACGGGCACGCCGTCGGCGGCCTCCCAGTCGGGCGAGATGGTCGGGCACTGCTCGGCGCGCACCGTGAAGCGCGCGTTCGGGTGCGCGGCGGGCAGGTCGGATGCGGGGGTCCAGCCGTTGCCCTGCCAGTCGGTGAGGTGCGCGGGCACTTCGTCGGTCATGCCCTCCCACCACACGTCGCCGTCGTCGGTGAGCGCGACGTTCGTGAAGATCGCGTTCTTGCTGATCGTCTCCATCGCGACCGGGTTCGTCGACCAGCCGGTGCCGGGGGCGACGCCGAAGAAGCCGAACTCGGGGTTGATCGCGTTGAGGCGGCCGTCGTCGCCGGGGCGCATCCAGACGATGTCGTCGCCGATGGTCTCGACCTTCCAACCGTCGAGCTTCGGGCGCATCATGGCGAGGTTCGTCTTGCCGGTGGCCGACGGGAACGCACCCGAGATGGTGTACTTCTTACCCTCGGGGCTCGTGGCCTGAATGAGCAGCATGTGCTCGGCCATCCAGCCCTCGTCGCGGGCCATCACCGAGGCGATGCGCAGCGCGAAGCACTTCTTGCCGAGCAGCGCGTTGCCGCCGTAGCCCGAGCCGTACGAGATGATCTCGAGGTCGTCGGGGAAGTGGGTGATGTACTTCGTGTCGTTGCAGGGCCACGCGACGTCGTCGCGCTCGACGCCGTCGGCGCTGACGAGCGGGTAGCCGACGGTGTGCAGGGCCTTGACCCATTCAGCATCGGGCTTGATGTAGCTGAGTGCCTCGGTGCCCGAGCGGGTCATGAGTGCCATCGACAGCACAACGTACGGCGAGTCGGTGATCTCAACGCCGTACTGCGTGATCTTGCCGCCGAGCGGGCCCATTGCGAAGGGCACGACGTACATCGTGCGGCCGCGCATCGAGCCGTCGAGCAGGCCATCGAGCTCGGCGCGCATCTCGGCGGGTGCGCGCCAGTTGTTCGTGGGGCCGGCGTCCTCTTCCTTCTCGGAGCAGATGAACGTGCGGCTCTCGACGCGGGCGACGTCCGCAGCGTCGGAGCGCGCGAGGTACGAGTTCGGGCGCAGCTCCGGGTTGAGCTTGATCAGCACGCCCTGTTCGACGAGCTCCGCGGCGATGCGGTCATACTCCTCTTGCGAACCATCCGCCCAAACGACGCGGTCGGGCTTTGCGAGCTCGGCGACCTTCACCACCCATTCGTTGACCTCTGGGTTGGCCGACAGCTGTTCAATGTCAGCGGCGGTGACTGGCGCATGGGTCGTCATGGCAAAGCAACTTTCATTTGGCCGATTGGGGCTCTTTCACCTGATGGCCTCAGCTATCCCGACTATGGGCGCGAGGCACGGGGCGAAGGTTGTTCAAATCAGTATTGCACGCATATCGCACACAAGAGTTGGCGGGCGGGCCAAGGATAACTACGTTCTGTCGTAGTTTTTCGACGAGGCCTCGAAGCCGAGCAGACGGCGCGTGGCCCGATGTTTCGGGGCTGAAAACAAACCGCTGGTGGGGCCTGATTCAACAACCGAGCCCGCCTCGACGACCGCGACACGGTCAGCGATTTCGCCCACAACGTCGAGATCGTGCGAGATGAACACGACGCTAAGTTGTCTGGATTCTTGCACGCGCCGCAATAAATCGAGCACCTGCCGACGAACCGTCGCGTCGAGCGCCGATACCGCCTCGTCGCAAATGAGCACCTCGGGGTCGGCCGCGAGGGCCCGCGCGATCGCGAGCCGCTGGCGCTCTCCGCCCGACATGCGGCTCGGGCGCACGCCGAGGTGCTGAGCGCCGAGCCCGACCTCCTCGAGCATCCGCACCAACTCGTCGTGCTGGGCACCGACGCGGCGCGAGCGGCCTCGGCTGTGCGCATCCGCGAGAATCTGCCCGGCGCGCAGCCGCGGGTCGAAGCTCGCGAGGGGATCCTGCGACACGAGGCCGATGCGGTGGCGCTCGGGCCGGCGGGTCCGCTCGCTCGCGGGCTGCCACCTGAACTCGCCCAGGAGGATGCGCGCATCGGCTCGCTCGGGCGGCTCGAGTGCGAGCAACTCGCGGGCGAGGGTCGACTTTCCCGAGCCCGAGGCGCCGACGATGCCGAGCGTCTCGCCGCGATGCAGCTCGAGGTCGTCGACGTCGAGCGCGGTGAAGCGGCTGCCGTCGGGGCGCGCATAGCTGCGAGCGAGGTGTTCGGCGCGCAGTACGAGCTCTGTCGAAGCGTCCGGGCGAGCCTCGGGCGGCCGGGGCAGCGCCTCGACGAGGGCGCGGGCCGGCGGCGTCTCGGGGGCGGTGAGGATGCGCGCGGTCGGCCCGGTCTCGACCATCTCGCCCGCGTCGATCACCGCGACGCGCTCGCAGAGCAGCTGCACCGAGGCGAGGTCGTGTGAGACGAAGAGGATGCCCATGCCCGCGTCGGCGAGCTCGCGCAGCAGGGCGAGGAGCTCGCGGCGCGCGCTCGCGTCGAGCGCGGTCGTCGGCTCGTCGGCGATGAGCAGCTCGGGCTCGTGGGCGATCGCGGTCGCGATGAGGGCGCGCTGTCGCTGGCCGCCCGAGAGCTGCACGGCGCGCTGGCGCAGCCGCACCTCGGGTTCGGGCAGGCCGACGCGGCGCAGCANTTCGAGGGAGCGTTCGTGCACGGCGGCGCGGCTGAGGCGGCGGTCGTGGGTGGTGATTGCGGTGGCGAGCTCGGCGCCGATCGTGCGCGCGGGGTCGAGCGAGCCGAGCGCATCCTGCAGCACGAGCCCGACGCGACGGCCGCGCAGGCGCTGCCAGCCGGCCTCGCGCAGCTCGAGCAGATCGGTGTCGCCGAGCCGCAGCCGCTCGGCCGTGACGCGCGCGTCGGGCGCCGACGAGGTGACGAGCCCGAGCAAGGCCTTTGCGGTGAGCGACTTGCCCGAGCCCGACGCGCCGATGAGGCCGAGCGCCTCGCCGGGCGCGATGCGCAGGTCGATTCCTCGCACGACCTCGCGGGCGTCGGTGCCGCGGCCGAAGCCGATGCGCAGGCCCTGAACTTCGAGCGTCATCGCGGCCTCCTCGACTCGGCCTCGACACACCGGCCAAAGCGGCGCAGCGGGCCCTGAACTTGAAGCGTCATCGCGATCTCCTCGCCTCGGCCTCGACAAATCGGCCGAGCAGCGTGCCGGTGACGGCGACGAGCGCGATCGCGGCGCCAGGGAACACCGACATCCACCAGCCACCGGCGGGCAGATACGTCGCTCCGGCGTTGAGCATGGCGCCCCACTCGGCGCTCGGCGGGGGATCGCCGAGGCCCAAGTAGCTCAGCGCGGCAGCCCAGACGACGGCCTGGCCGATGCCGAGTGTCGCGAGCGCAAACAGCGGCGCGAACGCGTTCGGTAGCACGGTGTGCCACAGCCGCCAGCCCCAGCTTCGTCCGAGAATCCGGTCGGCGTCGACGTAGCCCGACTCGCGCACGCGCAGCAGCTGCGAGCGGAGCATCCGGGCATAGCCGGGCGCGGTCGCGAGGCCGACGGCGATCGTCGCGGGCACGACGCCGGGCCCGGTGAGCGAGAGCAGCAGCAGCGCGAGCAGGATGCCCGGCAGCGCGTAGAGCGTCTCGACGAGCCGCGTCGAGAGCCAGTCGCCGACGCGACCGCCGAACGCCGCGACAAGCGCGAGGAGGGTGCCGAGTGCGAGGCCAATCACGGTCGCGACGACGCCGATCGTGAGCGAGCGGGCCGCGCCGTGCACAACGCGGGTATAGATGTCGCGACCCGACTCGTCGGTGCCGAACGGATGCGCGAGGCTCGGGGCCTGATACGCCTGCGCCGGGTCGATGTCGAGCGGGCTGCCCGGCGCGAGCAGCTGCGGCGCGAGGGCCGCGACGACGTACCAGGCGACGACGATGAGGCAGAGCAGAATGCCGGCGCGCATACCGCGGCCGGATGCACGCAGCCGCTGGGCGGGCAGCGACGCGGTGATCGGTGGCACGGTCATGCGCGGGCCTCCTTCGCCGGCGGCAACACGGCTCGCTCGAGCACGTCGGTGGCGAGCGTCACGACGACATAGGCGACCGCGACGACGATGAGCACGCCCTGCACCATTGGCACGTCGCGCGCGAGCACCGCGTCGACGAGCGCGCGGCCGAGACCGGGGCGCGCGAAGAGCTGCTCGACGACAACGGCACCCGACACGAGCGAGCCGAAGGCCCAGCCGGTGAGGCCGATCGCGGGTACCGCCGCGCGCCGCAGCAGGTGGCGCAAAAACACGCCGGCCCGGGTCTCGCCGCGGGCCCGCGCCGCGAGCACGTAGGGCTCCTCGAGCGTCGCCACCAGGGCATCCCGCATGACCTGCGCGAGGTAGCCGCCGAGCGGCAGCGCGAGCGTGAGGGCGGGCACGATGAGGCCGCCGAAGCCGGGGCCCGAGATCGCGACCGGCAGGCCCAGGCCGGTGGCGAGCAACGAAATAAGGAGCGCGCCGAGCCAGAAGTGGGGGAGCGCCGAGGCGATGATGCCGATGAAGTCGGCGGCGAGCGCCGAGCCGCGGCCGCCGCGCACCGACCACCAGGCGAGGCCGAGCGCGAAGACCCAGCCGAGCACGAGCGCGAGCGACGCGAGGGCGAGGGTGCCGGGCACGAGCTGGCCGACGATGTCGGCGACGTCGCGGTGCAACCGGTAGCTCTCGCCGAGGTCGCCGCGCAGCAGCTGGCCGAGGTAGTGCAGGTACTGCTGCCCGAGCGGCAGGTCGAGGCCGAAGTCGGCGCGCGCCTGCGCGATCGCCTCCTCGGACGCGTTCGAGCCGGGGCCGCCGAGAATCGCGGTGACCGGGTCGCCGGGCACGGCGCGCACCGCGAAGAACGTGAAGGTGACGACCGCCCAGACGACGACCGCGGCCGCGACGAGCCGGCCGGCGACCCGCAGGCCGAGGCGCCGCCACGAACGCCCCGTCGGCGGCACCCGGGTGGGCGCCGCCGACGGGGCGGCGGTGGTGACGGTCACGAGCTACGAGGCGATGACGACGTTCGTGAACGTGACGAGGTTGAGCGACGGGTCGAGGCGGAAGCCCTGCACCGCGTCGCGGTAGGCGAACTGCACCGTCTGGTCGTAGAGCGGCACGACGTAGTAGTTCGCGACGAGGTACGCCTGCACCTGCGCGTAGAGCTCGGCGCGGGCGGTTTCATCGGTCGTCGAGCCGGCTTCGTCGAGCATTGCGTCGATGTCGGGGTCGGCGAGTCCGGTGTTGTTCGCATGGTAGCCACTCGGCGCGGGGGTGTTGCCGTCGGAGTGGTACACGATGCGCAGCACGTCGGCCGACGACTTCGAGTACGGCGCGATGATCGCGTCGAAGTCCCACTCGCCGCTCGCGGCGTACCAAGAAGAGATGTCGAGCTGTTCGATCTGCACGTCGAAGCCGATCTTCGCGGCCGACGCGGCGATCTGCTCGACGAGCGAGACCTCGGCCGGAATCGACTGGTTTGTCGAGAGCGGGAAGCTGACGGTGAGCGGTTCGCCGTCCTTGAGGCGAATGCCATCGTCGTTGCGCTCGGTGTAGCCGGCCTCGTCGAGCAGCTCGTTCGCCCGGTCGGGGTCGGCCGCGAGCACGGCCGAGAAGTCGGTGCCGTCGTACGACTCGACCGCCTCGGGCAGCGCCGACGAGAGCGGCGAGTAGGCGCGGTCGAGCGTGCCGAAGTAGAGCGACTCGACGGCCGCATCGATGTCGGTCGACACCGCGAACGCCTCGCGCACCTTCGGGTCGTCGAACGGCGCGCGGGTCGAGTTGAGCTCGATGCGCGCGGTCGTGCCGGGGCGCGCCGCGACGACGGTTTCGTAGCCCGCCTCGTCGCTGAGCTGGCTCAGGGTGTCGGGCTGCACCTGGTCGATCACGTCGACTTGGCCCGCCTGCAGGGCGGCGGCGCGGGTCGCGGCGTCGGGGATGAACCGCCACTCGAGGCGCTCGAGGCGCGAGCCCTCGTCGGGCAGAATCTCGCCCGGCATGTTCGCCTGGTGCGTCTCGTTGCGCACGAGCGTCACCTGGTTCTGGCGCTCCCACGAGTCGACCTTGAAGTAGCCGGTGCCGATCGGGTCCTCGCAGTTCGCGTCCTGCCCGCGCTCGAGGCCGGCGGGCGACATGATCGCGAGCCAGGTCTGGGCGAGGGATGCGGTGAGCGCCGAGTCGGGGGTGTTGAGGCGGAACTCGACGGTCGAGTCGTCGGTCGCGACGATCTCGTCGACCTTCGCGAGGGCGAGGATGCCCGTCGACGAGGCCGTGTCGGGGTCGCGCACGTGCTCCATGTTCGCCACCACGGCATCCGCGTCGAACGGCGTGCCGTCGGAGAACTCGATGCCCTGCTTCAGCGGCACCGTGAGCGTGAGGCCGTCGTCGCTCAGCGAGGACGACTCGGCGAGCCAGGGCACGATGTCGCCGTTATCGTCGCGGGCGAAGAGCGACTCGAGCACCTGGTGGCCAAGCTCGGCCTGAGGCCAGTTGCCGCCGACGTGTGGGTCGAGGCAATCGGGCTCCGACTGGCCGGTCGCGTAGACAAGGGTGGTGGTAGCGGCTTGTGCGGAGCAGGCGGCGAGGGGCGCAAGAAGCGCGAGACCCGTAGCCACGGCGAGCGCACGCCGAAGAGGAGCAGGCATAGCTCCCAGCCTAGCTGTTTGTAGACCGTGTTTAGAAACGGCGGGTTGCGCGCAGAGCGTTAGAACCGGCAGTAGTCGACGAGGTCGTTGATGCGGTCTTCCACCGCATCCGCGCCGTCGGCGATCTGGTCGAACTCGAGCAGAATCGTGCCGTTGTCCATCACCCGCTCGATCGTGTCGACGAGGTCCTCGCCCTCGACCGCAACCTCGTTGAGCATCCCCTCGAGTTCGACGTCCTCGGCAACATTGCGGAGGTCCTTGATGTAGCCGATCGCGACGCGCATGCGGTCGAGCGTCGCGTACGGATCGTCGCCGAAGTTCTGCGCCGCCTCCGAGACGATCTGGTTCGCGTAGGCGAGATCGCTCTCGATGGTCGCGCACGAGACCGAGGTCGGCGCGGGGTGCGTGTTCGTCGGCAGAACGGTGCCGCCGTCGACGACGCCGGTGGGCGGTGAGACATTGCAGCCAACGAGCAGCGTGGCGGTCGCGGCGAGGGTGGCGACGACAGTGAGGGTGCGGCGAGACGAAATCATTGCTCCCTATCTTCCTATGCCGCCGAGCCGCAGTAGTCGCTGACGGCGGTGACGGCGTCGCCAACCTCCTGCGCCTGCTGCTGCAGTTCGCCAAGATCGCTCAGCCCCGAGCCACTCGACACGCTCGACACGAGCTCGCCGATCGCGGTCTCGACCGCCTCCATGCGCGTGCGCAGCTCGGGATCGGTCGTGCTGTCGGTGAGCTGGGTGACGCGCTCGGAGAGCTGCTGGAGCTCAGCAATGAATCCCTGCGGGTCGGTCAGCGCCGACTCGGCCGCCGTGCTGAGGTCGGAGCCGATGCGCTCGAGCTCGCTGCCGATGTTCGCGCAGGTGATCTCGCTCGGAACCGCCTGCTGCGTCGTCTCGCGCTCGCCGCCCGACTCGGGGCCGACGGCGCCGCACGCCGTGAGGGCGAGGAGCGAGATGCCGACCGCGAGGCCGGTCAGCGCGCGGGAAACGCTGCGCATGGTATTCCTCCAAAAGTGATGCTGGTGCGCCCGATAGCATCGCATACGAACACGAGAGAACACGGAGTCATGCATGTCGCAGCGCAAGGGCCGCATCGGTCGTCCCGCGGCCTCGAGCCGCGTCACGCTCGAGGAGGCCGCGGGGGAACTCGCCCTCGAGCAGGGGTGGGACGCGATTTCAGTGAACGACATCGCGACGCGCGCCGGCGTAAGCCGCTCCTCGTTCTTTAACTACTTCACCGCGAAGTCTGACGTGCTCTGGTCGACCTTCGACGAGGCGGCGGACGCGGGCACCTCGCTCGTCGACGTCGTCGAGCGCCTGCAGGTCGCGGGCCCGCCGGCCGCGCTCACGCATGCCGAGGCGATGGGCGCGCAGAACGCCATCGCCGAGACGGCGCTGAGCCGCGCGCGCCGACTCGTGCGCCACATCGCACCGCACCCGCAGGACGCGGGCGAGCGCATCCGCGCCGAGATGGGCGCGCTTGGCGTCGTGCTCGTCGTCGTCGACTGGGCCGGCGACGGCGTCGCCCGCGGCGCGCTCGCCGAGCGCATGGATGCGGTGCTCGGCACCCAGTGGCGCGGCGAGTAGCGCGCGCGTCGGCGACGAGCGTCGGTGCGGTTGCAACGGCAGAGGTTGTGTCGACCGTCGGGGCTATTTCGACCGTCGGGCCTGTGCCGACTGTAGGGGCTGTGTCTACTGTAGGGAAAACTGCATTGGCGGCACCCACCCCGCCTCGTAGCGTTACGGGCATGAAGATCACCCCCGCGCGCCTGCTGCTGTCGGCAGGTCACCTCGTGCTCGAGGCCACCGTGGTGCTCGGCATGCTGTTCGCGGCGCTGGTGCTCGCGCAATCGGTGGGGTGGGCGATCGGCACGACGTTCGCGTACGTCGCGGCGACCCTCGTGTTGCTCGCGGTGATCGCGGTCGCCTCGCCCTGGGTGCTCGCTGGCGCGGCGCGAGTGCAGGAGCGCTTCGGACGCGAGACGTACGGCCTGGCCGTGCCCGAGCATCCGGTGCGNGCGGCGGGAGTGGCGAGGAGTTCTCAGTGTCGGCGAGCTCGCTCGCGCAGTTCGCCGACCGGCGCAACTGGTGGGGCTTCGCAAACGCCGTCGTCGCGGTCCTCACCGGCACCGCGGTGCTGCTGCTCGCGATGGCCATCGGCATCGGGGTGGGCTACCTCGTGCGGGCGATCGCGCACCCTTCGAACGTCGTCGCCGTGTTCACGGTGCCGGTGGACCGGGGCACCGTGATCGGCGTTGCGATCGGCGCGATCGTCGTTGGCCTCGGGCTCATCGTCGGCATCCTCCCACTGTTCGCGATCCTCACCCGCGCGATGCTCGTGCCGTCGAAAGAAGCCGAACTGCGCGAGGCCGCCCGCGCCGAGCGCGACCGCCGCCGCCACGCAATCTCGGCCGCCGACATTGAGCAGGGCCGGCTCGAACGCGACCTCCACGACGGCGTGCAGCCGCAGCTCGTGTCGGTTGCGATGACGCTCGCACTCGCGAAACGCAAGCTCGCGACCGATGCGTCGGCGGCCGAGGAGCTCATCGACGAGGCGATTCGCACGACGAAGCTGAGCATCGGTGACCTTCGCGCGCTCGTGCGGGGCATGCGCCCCGCGATTCTCAGCGACCGCGGCCTCGACGCCGCCCTCTCGGCGCTCGTCTCGTCAAGCGCGGTGCCCGTGCGGCTCGTCAACGAGGTCACCGACCGCGCTGACGTGACGACCGAGCTCGTCGTCTACTTCGCCGTCGCCGAGTCGGTGACGAACGCGATGAAGCACTCGGGCGCGACGAACATCGACGTGCGCATCTGGCGCAGCGAGCACGGCCTGCGCGCCGACATTCGCGACAACGGGCACGGCGGGGCGCTGCTCACGCCGGGCGGCGGTCTGCAGGGCGTGCGCGAACGCGTCGCCGCGGCGGGTGGTTCGATGGTGTTTTCGAGCCCCGCTGGCGGCCCGACCGAGATTGAGGTGATGGTGCCATGCGCGTCGTAGTGTGCGAAGACCACGCGCTGCTGCGGGAGGGCCTCGTGCGCCTGCTGCGCGAGGCCGGCCACGAGGTGGTAGCGACGCTGTCGGATGCGCGCGGGCTCACCGACGCGGCGGCCGACGCCGATATCGCGGTGCTCGATGTGCGCATGCCGCCGACGTTCACGAACGAGGGCGTGCTTGCCGCGCTCGAGCTGCGACGTGAGCGCCCCTGCTTCCCCGTGCTCGTGCTCTCGCAGTATGTCGAGGAGCGCTACGCGACCGAGCTCATCCGCCAGCCCGGCGCCGGGCTCGGCTACCTACTCAAAGACCGCGTCGCCGACATCGACGTGTTCCTCGACGCCCTCGAGCGCATCCACGCCGGTGAGCACGTGCTCGACGAGGACGTGATTGCCCAGCTGCTCGCGCGTCGCACGAGCGACGACCGGCTCGCGGCGCTCTCACCTCGCGAACGCGAGGTGCTCGGGCTCATGGCGCAGGGCCGCTCGAACGCCGAGATCGCGGGGCAGCTGTTCGTGTCGAACGGCGCCGTCGAGAAGTACAGCGCACAGATTTTCCAGAAGCTCGACCTTTCGACCGACCGCGCGGGCAACCGCCGAGTGCAGGCCGTGCTCACCTATCTCGAGGTCGAAGCGAGGCAGCCATGACGACTCCCGCCATTCGCCCACGCGCAGGCTGGGCAGCGCGCATCCTCGCCGCCGTCNGCATCCTGATCGTGCTCGCCGGCGCGACGATCGCCGGTGTCTCGGCGTATGGCGCATCCCGCGAGTTCGACGTCACGAGCACGGTAGAGCTGCCCATGGCCCAGCGCATCGAGCTCGAACTCGGCACGGTGTCGACGCTCTCGGTCGAGCGCGACAACGAGATCAAGCGGCCGACGCTCGAGGTGTACGGCACCGGCATCGACGGTCAGGGGCCATTCGAGGTCGACACGTCGGCAGAGGGCACGCTGCGCATCACCTCGACCGAGCAGGAGCCGATGCCGTGGCGGAGCGACGGGTATGCCATGGCGACCGGCGTGCTGCTGCTGCCGAGCGACATGGCGGCGGGGCTCGAGATCACCGCGTCGCTCTCCGACGACGCCAACCTCTGGCTCAACACCGACGCCGAGCGAGTGAGCGTCACGGTCACCGGCCCCGGCTGGGCCGACGTGCGGGGCGACATCGACACCCTCGAGCTCGCTGGACCGACCGCGACGTTCAGCGCACGCGGCGAGATTCGCTCGCTCACGGCCTCGGCGGCGTCGGTCGACGTGAACTTTGCCGGCGTCGCGCCCGAGCGGGCGACGCTCGACGTCGACTTCCTCACCCTGGCGGGGCTGCCCCAGTCGACGCCGCTCGCCCTCACCGCGCCGGACTGGCTCGTCGAGCGCTTCGGCCAGGTCGGCTACCAGGTCGATGCGGATGCGCCGAACGCGATCACGATCGGCGACCCGCTGCCCGAGGAATCGTTCGTCTGGGGCGACGAGTCCTGGTAGCGGCGGCCGCCCGCCGGCCGCTAGACTTGGCGGCAGTGACGATGATCCGCCATCAACGGGGAGTCTTCGGAAGAACGGCCGCCCGCGGCCAAGTAGAACCGAACGGGTAGGCCCGAAACAGCCGTAACGAAGTGGCAGCGCACGCTGCAATCGGGGTGGTACCGCGCGAAAGCGCCCCTGGGCCTGGCAAACCAGTCATCTGCAGGAGACCACCCATATGAGCGCGACGTACCCCAAGTCCTCCGCCTCGGCGTTCGGCGCCGATGTGCCCGCTTCGCCCTCGTTCCCGAACCTCGAGCAGCAGGTGCTCAAGTTCTGGGGCAGCGACAACACCTTCCAGGCGTCGATTGATCAGCGCGAGGGTGCCGAGGAGTGGGTGTTCTATGACGGCCCGCCGTTTGCGAACGGCCTGCCACACTACGGGCATCTGCTCACGGGCTACGCGAAGGACGTCTTCCCGCGCTACAACACGATGCGCGGCAAGCAGGTCAACCGCGTCTTCGGCTGGGACACCCACGGGTTGCCCGCCGAGCTCGAGGCCATGAAGCAGCTCGGCATCACAACGAAGGACGAGATCGAAGAGATGGGCGTCGCGGAGTTCAACCGCGAGGCGCGCGAATCGGTGCTGCGCTACACGCAGGAGTGGCAGGACTACGTCGAGCGTCAAGGCCGCTGGGTCGACTTCGAGAACGGCTACAAGACGCTGAACATCACCTACATGGAGTCGGTGATCTGGGCGTTCAAGCAGCTCTACGACAAGGGCCTCGCCTACGAGGGCTTCCGCGTGCTGCCGTACTGCTGGAACGACGAGACGCCGCTGTCGAACCACGAGCTGCGCATGGACGACGACGTCTACCAGGATCGCCAGGACAACACGGTCACCGTGTCGTTCCCGCTCACCGGCGCCCGCGCATCCGAGCTCGGCCTNGGGCGTTGCGGCGCTCGCGTGGACGACGACGCCGTGGACCCTCCCGACGAACCTTTCGCTCGCGGTCGGCCCCGAAATCGACTATGTCGTTGTGCCGAAGGCCGACGGCACCGCCACCTACCTGCTCGCCGAGGCGCGCATCCCTGCCTACCTCAAGGAACTCGGCTACGAGAGCGCTGAGGATGCGATGGCCGCAGCGTCCGAACGCGTCGGTTACAAGGATCTCGTTGACCAGGGCATTGACCCCGAACTGGCTTCCGAGATGCTCGATCCGTGGATGATATCCGGCCGCGATCTCGCCGGCGTCACCTACGAGCCGCTGTTCGACTTCTACACCGACACCGCGAAGTGGGGCACCGAGCGGGCCTGGCAGTTCCTCGTCGACGACTACGTCACGACGAGCGACGGTACGGGCATCGTGCACCAGGCGCCCGCCTACGGTGAGGACGACAAGCGGCTCAACGACGCCGCGGGCATCCCGACCATCCTCTCGCTCGACGCGGGCGGCAAGTTCCTCGCCGACGTGCCGCTCGTCGCCGGCCTGAACTGGCAGGACGCGAACAAGCCGCTCGTGCAGGAGCTCAAGGCGCGCGGCCGGCTCGTGCAGCAGAAGTCGTACGTGCACTCGTACCCGCACTGCTGGCGCTGCAAGCAGCCGCTCATCTACAAGGCCGTCTCGAGCTGGTTCGTGCGGGTCACCGAGTTCCGCGACCGCATGGTCGAGCTCAACGAAGACATCACCTGGGTGCCCGAGAACGTGAAGCATGGCCAGTTCGGCAAGTGGCTGCAGGGCGCCCGCGACTGGTCGATCTCGCGCAACCGCTACTGGGGTTCGCCAATTCCGGTGTGGAAGAGCGACGACGACAACTACCCGCGCGTCGACGTGTACGGCTCGCTCGACGAGCTCGAGCGCGACTTCGGNGGTGCGGCCGACCGACCTGCACCGCCCCGCGATCGACGAGCTCGTGCGCCCGAACCCCGACGACCCGACCGGCAAGTCGATGATGCGCCGCATCCCCGATGTGCTCGACGTGTGGTTCGACTCGGGCTCGATGCCGTTCGCGCAGGTGCACTACCCGTTCGAGAACGGGCCCTGGTTCGACACGCACTCGCCCGCCGACTTCATCGTCGAGTACATCGGGCAGACACGCGGCTGGTTCTACATGATGCACGTGCTCTCGACCGCGCTGTTCGACCGCCCGGCGTTCTCGAACGTCATCTCGCACGGCATCGTGCTTGGCTCGGACGGCCGCAAGATGTCGAAGTCGCTGCGCAACTACCCCGACGTGAACGAGGTATTCGACCGCGACGGCTCCGACGCGATGCGCTGGTTCCTCATGTCGAGTTCGGTGCTGCGCGGCGGCAACCTCATCGTGAGCGAAGAGGGCATCCGCGAGTCGACGCGCCAGTTCCTGCTGCCGCTGTGGTCGACCTACTACTTCTTCACCACCTACGCGAACACCGCGAACGGGCCGGATGCGCCGGGGTACGAGGCGCAGTGGCGCACCGACTCGGCGCACGTGCTCGACCGGTACATCCTTGCGAAGCTCGGCGAGACGATGCGTGGCGTGCAGGCCGACCTCGACGAGCTCGACGCCTCGAACGCCACCCAGCGCCTGCGCGACTTCGCCGAGGTGCTCACGAACTGGTACGTGCGCCGCTCGCGCGACCGCTTCTGGGAGGGACTCGAAGGCGACAACGGCGAGGCGAACCGCGACGCCTTNGACACGCTCTACACCGTGCTCGAAACGCTCTGCCGCGTCGCCGCGCCGCTCGCGCCGTTCGTCACCGAGACGATCTGGCAGGGGCTCACCGGCGGCCGATCGGTACACCTCGAAGACTGGCCCGACGCCGAGTCGTTCCCCGCCGACGTCGAGCTCGTGTCGTCGATGGATGCGGTGCGCGAGATCGTCTCGGCCGGCCAGGCCCTGCGCAAGCAGCACCAGCTGCGCGTGCGCCTGCCGCTGCACCGCCTCACCGTGCTCACCGAGCGCGCGGGCGAGCTCGAGGGCTTTGCGTCGATCGTCGCCGACGAACTCAACGTGCGCGAGGTGCTGCTGCAGCCACGCACCGACGAGGCCGCTGCTGCCTACGGCGTCTCGCGCGTGCTGCGCGTGAACGCGCGCGCCGCAGGACCCCGCATCGGCAAGCTCGTGCAGCAGGCCATCAAGGGCTCGAAGTCGGGTGACTGGCAGCAGGATGACGCGGGCAACGTCGTCGCCGGCGGCATCGCGCTCGAGCCGAACGAGTACGAGGTCGACCTCCAGGTCGCCGACTCGCAGGGTACCGACGTCCTTGGGCTGCTGCCGAACGGCGGCATCCTCGTGCTCGACGCCGAAGTGACCGGCGAGCTCGCGGCCGAGGGTACGGCCCGCGACGCCGTGCGCGCGGTGCAGGATGCCCGCAAGGCCGCCGGGCTCGAGGTGAGCGACCGCATCCGCCTGCGCCTGCGCGCCGACGACGCGTCGGTGGCTTCGCTCGAGGCGAACCGCGATCTGCTCGCGGGCGAGACGCTCGCCACTAGCCTGGAGATCACGGGCGGCGCCGCGCCCGACCCGGCGCGCGCATCCGTGGCGCACAGCTACGGCGCCCTCGAGATTGAACTGGAGAAGGCATGAGCGATGACCGCAATCGCGACGAGTCCGACGACAACCTCCCCGAAGAAGAACTGACCGCCGAAGACATCGCGAAGCTGCTCGGCGGGGCGCCGTTCGACGACGGCCTCGACTTCGACACCGACTTCGCCGACGACTTTGCCGCCGAGGAGGTGCGCCTCAGCGACCGCGAGGCCGAGGAGCGCCGCCGCCTCGAGCAGACCGACTGGCGCGAGGAAGCCGATGCCGTGTTCGACGAGCTCATGGAGCGCGTCGGCGAAGGCCAGCCGCAGCCGCGGCTCGCGCCCACGCGGCGCGCGTGCGAGTTGCTCGGCGACATTCACCGCGCGTGGCCGATGATTCATATCACCGGCACGAACGGCAAGTCGTCGACCGCGCGTATCACCGAGTCGCTGCTGCGCGCCCACGGACTGCGTACCGGTATTCTCACGAGCCCGCACCTCGTGCGGCTCAATGAGCGCATCGGTATCGACGGTGCGCCGATCGCCGACGAGCGACTCGTCGCGAACTGGCGCGACATCGAGCCGTTCCTCGCGATCGTCGACGCCGAGCTCGAGGAGGCCGGCGAGGTTCGGCTGACGTTCTTCGAGGCACTCACCGTGCTCGCGTTCGCGTGCTTCGCGGATGCGCCGGTCGACGTCGCCGTCGTCGAGGTCGGCATGGGCGGCGAGTGGGACTCGACGAACGTCGCCGACGGTGCGGTCTCGGTGTTCACGCCGATCTCGCTCGACCACGTCGGCCGGCTTGGCTCGACCGTCGCCGAGATCGCGCGCACGAAGTCGGGCATTATCAAGCCCGGCGCCTCGGTCGTGTCGGCCGCGCAGCCCGCCGAGGCCGCCGCCGAAATCGCCGCGGCAGCCGAGCGGCTCGAGGCCAAGCTTTTCGTCGAGCCGACCGACTTCGCCGTCACCGCCGATCACATGGCAGTCGGCGGCCGACTCATCTCGGTGCGGGGCCTCTCTGGGCAGTACGACGACCTGCCGCTCGCGATTGCGGGCGACTACCAGGCCCACAACGCGGCGCTCGCGCTCGCGGCGGTCGAGGCGTTCTTCGGCGGCGAGCGCGAGCTGCTCGCCGAGAACGTCGAGGCCGGCATCGCCGAGGCGCTCTCGCCCGGCCGGCTCGAGCTGGTTGGCGCATCCCCGGCCGTCATTGTTGATGCCGCGCACAACCCGCACGGCGCCGCGCACCTCGCGCAGGCCGTCACCGAGACGTACGCGTTCGACCAGCTCACGCTCGTGCTCGCAGTGCTCGAAGACAAGAACGTCGAGGGCATCGTGCGCCCGCTCGCGACGATCGCCGACCGCATCATCGTGACGCAGTCCGACTCGCCGCGCGCGATCGACGCCTACGACCTCGCCGAAATGGTGCGCGACGTGCTGGGCGAGGAGCTCGCCGAGCAGAAGCAGGTGCGCGTCATCGACCGCTCTGAGGATGCGCTGCTGCAGGCCCGTGCCGAGGCCGCCACGTTCGAGCTCGGCGAGGACGACCACGGTCTCCCACAGTCGGCCGGCGTGCTCGTGACCGGCTCGATCACGCTCATCGGCGAGGCGTACGCGCTCGCGCACGAGGGCGGCTGGAAGTTGCCGCCGGAAGACGCGGGGGAGTAGGCGTGGCGCGAAGGTATCGCACCGTCACCGAGCAGCTCGGCTCGATTCTCATTGCGTTCGAGGTGATCTCGGTCGCGCTCGTCGCCCTCGCGCTGTTCGGGCTGCGCGCGCTGCCCGCCGGCACCGCGCTTGGTGGCGGGGCAGTGTTCGTGCTCGCGTTTGTGGCCGGCGTGTATTTCTTGCGGTTCAACTGGGGTCGCTGGTACGTGCTCGGGCTGCAGGTTTTGCTCACCCTCGGCGGGTTCCTCGACTCGATCGTGTTCATCGTCGGCGGGCTGTTCTTGGCCGTCTGGCTGTTCTGCATGTTCCGCGGCGGCAAGATCGACGCCGAGCGCGCGCCCATCATCGCCGAGTTCGAACGCGCCCTCGCGGCGGGCGAGATTGACGAAACCGGCGCCCCGCTTGACGACACTGGCGCCCCGCGCGCCGCAACCACCACCGACTAACGTCGACAGCGATATCCGCTGCAACGAATAGGAGCAGGAATGACCGAACAGACCCTCGTTCTCGTGAAGCCCGATGGCGTTCGCCGCAACCTCATCGGCGAGGTGATCGCCCGCATTGAGCGCAAGGGCTACGTCGTCACCGACCTCCGCTACGTGAGCGCCACCCGCGAGTTGCTCACCGAGCACTACGAGGAGCACGTGGGCAAGCCGTTCTTCGAGCCGCTCGTCGAGTTCATGATGTCGGGCCCGACCGTCGCCGTGCGCGTCGAGGGCAACGGCGTCGTTGAGGGCTTCCGCTCGCTCGCCGGCGCCACCAACCCGACGACTGCCGCGCCCGGCACCATCCGCGGCGACCTCGGTCGCGACTGGGGCAAGGCCGTCATCGAGAACATCGTGCACGGCTCGGACTCGACCCTCTCGGCCGACCGCGAGCTCGGCATCTGGTTCAAGTAACGCTGCTCGCACCAACGCTCATGGTCGCGCCGGATCCCCGGCGCGACCATTCGCGTTTCCGAAGCGGCCAGTGGTGTTCTGGCGCGGTCACCAAGTGGGGGCGTTTGAGCCGCAAATCGGGCTGCTTGGGTCGGGTGCGGAGCAGATTCTTGGACGAACGCCGAGATTTTGGNNNTGTTTCCCGAGGTCACCGGCCCCGCGAGGCCGCAGTTCTTCGCAGTGGCGCGCCAGAACACACGATAATTCGACCCAACAACTCCGCGCGTCGCTCTTCGTTGCCTTGCGCGCTACGCGTGTCGACCCGCGTCGATACGTGAGCTTCGTCTCGACAGACTTTTGGGTTAGACGGCGAAGGGGGCGACTCGGCGAGACGACGGGTAGCGGTGTCGCTCAGCGCGCACCATCGCGAGGATCTGCGACGCGCACTCGTCCCAGCGCTCGATGATGTCCCAGTACGTGAACCGCAGCATCGAGTAGCCGAGCGACTCGAAGTAGCGGTCCTTCTTGCGGTCGCGGATTACGTCGGCCTGATTCGAGTGGTAGGCGAAGCCGTCGCACTCGACGGCGAGGTAGTCGCCGATGAGAAAGTCGAGCTCGAACACACCCACCTTCACATGCCGACGGTGCTTGATGCCGAGTTGGTCAAGCCGCACTCGCACGAGCGACTCGAGCGCCGAGTCGGCGCGATGCCCCGACAACGCGATGGCGCGCTGCAGCTTCTCCTTGGCCAGCGGGTGTTCGTTAAGCGACGTGACGTCGAGTTCGCGCCTGGCCATCTCGTCGAGGATCGCCACGAGTTCGTCGAGCTCGCAGCAGTCTTGGGCACACAACAGGATTCCCTCGTGACTGTCGAGCGCATCATCGGGGAGGCTGAGCGAGGGCAGGTGGTGCCACGTGTCGCCGAGCCCGTAGGCGCCCACCCGCAGGTGTAGCTCGCTGAACTCTGGTGTCCAGAAGCCGAGGTGCTGCAGTGCGCTGAGGCAAGTGACGGCGCCGCCGGCGATCCGGGCACGGCCAAACATCGTGAGGGGAGTGGTCGGCAGGCGATACCAGCCGCGCTGTTGCTTCTTGAGTCGGCCGGTCGCGACGAACTTGCCGATGGCATGCCGGTCATAGCCGAGGTCGTGGAGCTCCTCGGTCGTGATGACCTGGTGGTTGCGATTGAGGTAGGCGTCGAGATCGTCGTGCATGGCGGCAGCCTGCCCGGTGCGGTCACGCAAACGTTGAGTGGTGGAGCCCAACTGTGGACGGCCAAGTATCCACAGCGACGCCGGAAGTCCGTTGTACACACGCGTCAAGGGTGGAAAGCAGTGTGGCCCTCGTCTCCGGGGAGACGAGGGCCACAGTCTGAGGGAGCTGGCGCGCTACGGGCGGGCGGCCATCGCGCTGACGATTTCGTAGGCGACGTGCGAGGCGCTCACGGCGGTGATCTGCGCGTGGTCGTAGGGCGGCGAGACCTCGACGACGTCGGCGCCGACGAGGTTGAAGTCCGAGAACTGGCGAATCATCCGCAGTAGCTCGCGGCTCGTCATGCCACCGGCCTCGGGCGTGCCGGTGCCGGGCGCGTGCGCCGGGTCGAGCACATCGATGTCGACCGAGAGGTAGACGGGACGGTCGCCGAGGCGGGTGCGCATCCGCTCGATCGCCGCAGGCACGCCCTCGTTCTCGATCTCATCGCTCGAGATAATCGCGAAACCGAGGCGCTCGTCGTCGCGGAGATCCTGCTTGCTGTAGAGCGGGCCGCGCGTGCCGACGTGCAGGCTCGCCTCGAGGTCGATCAGGCCCTCTTCGGATGCGCGGCGGAACGGCGTGCCGTGCGTCACGGGCGCGCCGAAGTAGGTGTCCCAGGTGTCGAGGTGCGCGTCGAAGTGCACGACCGCGACGGGGCCGTGCTGCTTCGCGACCGAGCGCAGCATCGGCAGCGCGAGGGTGTGGTCGCCGCCGATGACGACGAGGCGGGCACCGTCGGCGCGCAGCTGGTCGGCGCCGGCTTCCATCTCGGCGACGGCCTCGGTGATGTCGAAGGGGTTGACGGGGATGTCGCCGGCGTCGACGACCTGCACCTCGTTGAACGGCGCGATGTCGACGGCCGGGTTGTAGGGGCGCAGCAGGCGTGACGCCTCGCGTACGTGCGACGGGCCGAAGCGGGTGCCGGGGCGGTAGCTCACGCCGCTGTCGAAGGGAATGCCGACGACGATCACATCGGCCGACTCGACATCTTCGAGCCGGGGGAGGCGCGCGAACGTCGCAATGTCGGCGAATCGCGGCGACTTGCTCGCGTCGGCGGGGCCCAGCTTGCCGCTCTCAAATTGCACGTACTCGGGACGCATCTCAACCTCACCGTCAGATTACAAAAGTTGTCTATTGCGAAACTACGCGCGGTGCACGGCCCGCGCAAGTCTCGAGCATCCGACTTGGCTGAGCGAGGGTTAGCGGCCGTTACTCCACGGGGCCGGGATGAGGATCCACATGACGCGGGTCGCTTCGTCGCAGTGCCAGCTGTGCGGTTCGGCGCCGTGGAAGGTGACCGTGTCGGTTGCCTTGAGGTGGATCGAGCCGGTGCTGAGGCGCAACTCCAGCGAGCCCGAGATGACGTGGAGCACCTCGACGTCGCAGTTGATCGTGTAGAGCTCGTCGCCGCCGTCGGCGCCGGCCTCGATCGTCGAGTGGATGACCTGCACGGCCGACTGGCCGCGCGGTGTGACCATCTGCTCGCGTGCGCCGAAGCCGCCGAGGTTGATGTGCGGTGCCGAGTCGAGGTGCACGACTGCAGTGTCGGGCTCGTCGAAGAGACTGCCGATCGTCACTGAGAGCACCTGGCAGAGCGAGTGGAGTGTCGCGACACTGGGCGAGGTTTCGTCGCGCTCGACGCGCGAGATGTACCCCTTGGATAGGCCGGTGCCGCTCGCGACCTCGGCGAGCGTGAGTCCCTGGGCGCGGCGCGCTGCGCGCAGCTTGGCACCGATCCGAGCCGCCTGGGATTCGGCCATGGGGGTGACGCCGCGCATCGATGGTCCTTCCGTTGGGTGGATTCCAGTATCCACCAGCGCGCGCACACGAGCCGCGCCACGTAGGTTGCACTATAGAAAACAAAGATTGCATAATCGTAGAAAGTTGCGTGCGGAGCGCAACCGCCGCTCGTTCGGCGATCACCTCCCGGAGGACTCAATGACGAACCCCACCATCACCGTCGACGACATCGCGGCGGCCGCGCAGGCGATCGTCGCCGCCTACGCCGCGAACGACGAGGCCGACTACTTCGCGCGCTTCGCGCCCGATTGCTCGTTCGCGTTCCACACCGACGGCGAGATCCACACCGCGCGCGACGAGTGGCAGCAGGGCTGGCGCGAGCTGCGCGCCGAGGGCTGNGAGGTCATCGAGTGCCACAGCCTCGTGACGCACATCCAGCTCATCCCCGAGGGCGGCATCTTCGTGCACGAGCTCGAGACCACCTCGCGCACCGGCGACGAGACCGAAACGTACAAAGAGCGCGAGACCATCGTCTTCACGCGCCGCGATGGCGAACTCATCGCCATTCACGAGCACCTCTCGACGATCGACGAGGCGTCCGAGGTAAGCGAGGCCGCAGCGTGAGCCACGACGTCAACACCGAATCGGCCGACGCGACCCAAGCCGAGGGTCCGGTCCGCGGCACGCTCGGCGGCGGGCGCATCCTGCTTATCTGGCTCGCCGCGAACCTCGTCGTCACGACGCTGCTCACCGGCACGCTCTTCGTGCCGGGTGTGACGTTCGCCGAGTCGGCGCTCTGGATCGTCGTCGGCACCGTGCTCGGCGCGTGCGTGCTCACGCTCATTGCGACGATGGGCGTGCGCACCGGCCTGTCGACGATGGCGCTCACGAAGGGCTCGTTCGGCCTGCGCGGCTCGATCGTGCCGGCCCTGTCGAACCTCGTGATTCTCATGGGATGGTCGTGGGTGCAGGCGATGCTCGCCGGCATCTCGCTCGACTACCTCATCTTTAGCTGGACCGGCTTCACCAACCCCGCGCTCTTCGCCGCCCTCTGCGAGGTTGTCGTTGTGCTGCTCGCGATCTTCGGGCACGCGGGCATCGCGAAGATCGAGCCGTGGCTCGGCATCGTGATCCTCGGTTTCATGGCCTACGTCTTCATCTCAGCGTTCGGGCAGCACTCGCTCAGCGACTACCTCGCGATTCAGGCTGACGCCGAGCTCGGCATGACCGGCCTCAGCGTCTTCGACATCGTGTTCGCCACCGCGATCTCGTGGACGGTGCTCTCGGCCGACCTCACCCGTACTGCGCGCACCCCGCGCGCCGGCGCGACCGGTGCGGCCATCGGCTACACGCTCTCGACCGTGCTCGCAATGCTGCTCGGCGCCGTCGCGATCTCGTATGTGCTGCTTGAGGGCAACGAGGCGATCCCCTTCGACCCGACCGTCGTCATCGACGCGTTCGGCGCGCCCCTCGCGATCGTCATGTTCCTCTCGGTGATGGCGACGAACACCATGGTCGTGTTCGGCATGACGCTGTCGCTGCAGCACGCGTTCCCGCTAAAGAAGCCGCTGCCGTTCGTGCCGACCGCGCTCGGGCTCGGCATCGTGTCGGTCATCGGCTCGACCTGGCTCGGCCTGCTCGACCAGTTCACGACGTTCCTTTCGACGATCGGCGCGCTGTTCATTCCAGTGTTCGCCGTGATGATCATCGACTACTACGTCGCGCGCCGCGGCGTCTACGACCGCGACATTCTGCGGCACAGCGGCGGCAAGTACTGGTTCGCCGGCGGTTGGAACATCGGCGCGATCCTCACCTGGGTCGTCGGCGGCGCCACCTACTGGGTGCTCGCGTTCGTATGGCTCTCGCCGATTGGCGCGGCGCTGCCGACGGTGCTCGTGTCGGCGCTCGTCTACTTCGTCTGGGTGAAGGCGACCGGCATTCGTGCCGAGGCGGGTGCGCGCTCGCAGCACCTCGCCGAGGCGGCGTAGCCGCGAAGTTCATGGCCACCCTGACCGCTTCCTCGCGCGGAATTCGTTCCGCCGGGGGAGCGGCAGGTTCACCGAAGACACCGAGGTAGCGTGACCCCATGTTGATCGACCTTTCGCACCCGATCGGCACCGGCATGTCGGTGTTCCCCGGCGACCCCGAGGTCACGGTGCGGCCCGCCGCCGAGCTCGAACGCGACGGCTTCGCGGTCGCCCGGCTCGAGCTCGGCAGCCACAGCGGCACGCATGTGGATGCGCCGGCCCACTCGATCGCCGGCGGCCGCACGATTGACCAGGTCGCGCTCGACGAGATCGTCGGCGAGGCGGCCGTGCTGCAGCTGCCCGGGCTCGCGGCCGGCGAGGTGATCACCGTCGAGCGGCTCGCGCCGCTGTTGGATGCCGGGCTCGGCGGCGCGCGCATCGTGCTGCTCGCGACGGGGTGGGACGCGCACTGGGGCGAGGCCTCGTACTTCGCCCACCCGACGCTCGGCGCCGACGCGTGCCGTGCGCTGATCGGGGCCGGCATGCACGTGCTCGGCATGGACACGCTCAACCCGGACCCGAGCGACGGCGGCGAACTCGAGGTGCATCGGCTTGTGCTGGGCAGCGACCGGCTCATTATTGAGAACCTGCGCGGGCTGACGGGGCTGCCGTCGCGCGTGCGCTTCGCGGGGGTGCCGCTGCGACTCGACGCCGGCGACGGCAGCCCGATTCGGGCCTACGTCGACGCGGGGTAAGGCTGACTTATTGGACGAACGGCGAGATTTTGGNGTGTTTTGCGCGGGAACCTCCGCGTTCCGCGTTGAAATCGACCCGATTACGTCACCTGATCCGGATTGGTCTGTGCGTGCAGCAGTCCTGCCGTAGCGGTACAAATGGGTACCGACAAAGTGGCGCGTTCGGGGTCACTGACCGAGCAGGTCGGGGGCGCACCGTGCGATACTGTCAGAGTGCGCGAAAGCGTACTGAGACTTTCGGAGCAACCGCTCCCGCCGCACCAGCGGCACGCCGTACCCACGACGACAGATTTCCCGCGGGCTGACCGCGGCCAAGACACAGTTCCGACCAGGAATCGCGCCAGCGACTGGTCGGCGACAGCAGGAGCACCCCAGTGACGGTGGACAACCACAACAACGATTCCAATACCTCCAACGACGAAGCGAACCAGATCGACGACGCCGCTCAGCCGCAGGCTGAGTCGACGAGCGATGCTGTCGACGCGGCATCGACCGACACAGAGTCGCAGCCCGCGGCCAACGCCGAGTCAAACGAGGGCAGAACTGCAGCCGACGTGACTTCGGACGACGCCAAGGGCGACGCCGACGCGGCGGCGACCGAGGCCGCCGACTCGACTGAGGCCAGCAACGCCGACAGCACAGACCCTGCAAAGGCTGACGTCGCAGAGAGTGACGACGCGGCCGCAGTTGCTGACGACAGCGCGAAGGCCGACNCCGACAAGGCTGACGACGCCGCGAAGACCGACGACGCGAAGCCAGAGGACGAGCGCCACCCGCGCATTCCCGAGGTCATCACGCAGCGCACCCTCTTCTTCCTTGCGCCCGACTTGCCGCCGCTGTCCGAGGCCCCCCGCAGCAGCCGCAACGAGCCGCGCGAGCCGCAGCAGCGCGACGACGCGAACGACGAGGACGGCGACGACAACGAGAGCAACAGCAACAACCGCCGCCGCACCTCGCGCCGCGGCCGCCGCGGTGACGAGCAGGAGCGCGAGCAGCGCGAACCCCAGCGCCGTGAGCGCGACCGCGACCGCAGCCGCGACTCTGGCCGCGACTCGAGCGACTTTGACGACGACACCGACGCCGAGGTCATCGACGAGCCGCAGGCCGTTAAGGGCTCGACGCGCCTCGCCGCGAAGCGCGCCCGCCGCCGCGAAAGCCGCGAGCTCGGCCGCCGCCGCACCGTCGTCACCGAGAGCGAATTCCAGGCCCGCCGCGAGTCGGTCGACCGCAAGATGCTCGTGCGCGCCAAGGACGGTCGCGTGCAGATCGGCGTGCTCGAGGACAACATTCTGGTCGAGCACTACGTTGCCCGCAACGAAGACGTCTCGCTCATTGGCAACGTCTACCTCGGTCGCGTGCAGAACGTGCTGCCGAGCATGGAGGCCGCGTTCGTCGACATCGGCGAGGCCCGCAACGCCGTGCTCTACTCGGGCGAGGTTGACTGGAGCGCCGCGAAGCTTGGCCCGAATACGGCCCGCAAGATCGAGAATGCCCTCAAGCCGGGCGACAAGGTGCTCGTGCAGGTCACGAAAGACCCTGTCGGACACAAGGGTGCCCGCCTGACCAGCCAGATCTCGCTGCCCGGCCGCTACCTCGTGTACGTGCCTGGCAACACGCTCAACGGCATCAGCCGCAAGCTGCCCGAGACCGAGCGCACGCGCCTCAAGAAGATCCTCAAGGAGGTGCTGCCGGACGGCGTTGGCGTCATCGTGCGCACCGCCGCCGAGGGCGCGACCGAGGAGCAGCTGCAGCGCGACGTTGAGCGCCTCACGCGCCAGTGGGAAGACATCCAGAAGCAGGTCGCCTCGGCAGGCAAGGGCCCGAAGACGCTCCACGCCGAGCCCGACATGCTCATCAAGATCATCCGCGACGTCTTCAACGAGGACTTCCACCAGCTGATCATCCAGGGCAACTCCGAGCTCGAGACGATCAAGACCTACCTCGGTCAGGTCGCCCCCGACCTGCTCGAGCGCGTCGAGAAGTACACCGGCGACGACATCTTCGTTGAGTACAAGGTCAACGACATGATCGACAAGGCGCTCAGCCGCAAGGTCTGGCTGCCGTCGGGTGGTTCGCTCGTCATCGACCGCACCGAGGCGATGACGGTCATCGACGTCAACACCGGCAAGTTCGTCGGCTCGGGTGGCAACCTCGAAGAGACCGTCACGAAGAACAACCTCGAGGCGGCCGAAGAGATCATTCGCCAGCTGCGCCTGCGCGACATCGGCGGCATCATCGTCATCGACTTCATCGACATGGTGCTCGAAACGAACCGCGACCTCGTCCACCGCCGCCTCGTCGAGGGCCTCTCGCGCGACCGCACGAAGCACCAGGTCGCCGAGGTCACGAGCCTCGGCCTCGTGCAGATGACCCGCAAGAAGATCGGCCTTGGCCTGCTCGAGACCTTCTCGGAGCCCTGTGCTGCCTGCGCCGGCCGCGGCGTCGTCGTGCACTCGCACCCGGTCAACCACGGCGGCGGCAACAGCAACCAGTCGAAGGGCCGCTCGCAGTCGCGCCGCGGCAACAACAAGGGCCAGAACGACAACGGTCGCAACCAAAACCAGGGCCAAAACCAGAACCAGAACCAGAACCAGACGCAGAGCGGTTCGAACGGCGGCGGCACCCACGAGATCACCGATGACGCCCGCAACGCGCTGACGAAGATCGCCGCGTCGACCATGGTGTCGGCGAAGGACGACGAGGCGGTGCGCGAGGCGGCCGAGAAGCTCGCGGATGCGGCTGCCGCGGCAGCGTCGGGCAAGCCCGCTGCCGATGTGCTCGCGGCCGGTGGCGAGGCGTCGAACGACAACGACTCGAACGGTGAGGGCCGTCGTTCGCGGCGCTCGCGCCGCGGCGGCCGCGGTCGCAACCGCAACGCCGAGCAGCAGGGCGACGAGTCGCAGAACTCGAACGCCGAGCAGGCCGACGGTCAGCAGGATGCGCGCGACAGTCGCGATGCCCGCGACAGCCGCGATTCGATCCAGCAGGATGCGTCGGGCAGCGACCGCAACGGTAACGACCGTTCGGCCAGCGACCGCAACACTAGCGACCGCGCAAACAGCGATCGCAACGCCAACGACCGCAGCGCCAACGACCGCGCCGCAACCACGACGGCTCAGCCCGCGCAGGACGCGACGAAGGCCGAGGAGGCACCCCGCGCATCCAAGCCGCGCCGCCGCCGCGTGAGCACCGGCACGGTCACGGCCGATGCCTCGAGCAGCGAGGCGCGCCGCGAGTCGGCGCTCTCGATCGAGCTGCCCGAGGCGAAGCAGCCGGCGCCGAAGGCCGAGCCGCAGGTCGACGCGTCGCTGAGCCTCGAATCCCTCGACGCCGCCCTCGACTCGCTCGCCGGCACCGCCGAGCCGAACGAGTCGAGCAGCCAGCCCAAGGAGCAGCCACAGGCCGCCCCGCGGGCAAGCGCCGAGCCGGCCCCGGCCGCCGAGGCGCCGAAGACCAGCTCGCCGAAGCGCCGTCGGCGCATCACGACGGGCCCGATCGCGGGGGAGTAGTTCCCCGCGAGCGGGTCGACTCCGAGGGTTGACGCTCACCCGAAGAATCGACTAAAGTAGGTCGCTGTTGCACGCTCTTCGAGCGACGCGGCGTCGGCCGCGCAGTGAGAGCGTCAGGGTACGTGCACCGGCACGTCACGCAAATCGTTCGCGAAGCGACTTCGGTCGCCGAGCACAAAGAAAAGGTAGCTGAAGTGGTATTCGCAGTAGTGCGCGCCGGTGGCCGGCAGGAAAAGGTCGAGGTTGGCTCGATCGTTACGATGAACCGCGTCGTCGCAGACGACAAGGGCAAGGTTATTCTTCCCGCCGTGCTGCTCGTCGACGGTGACAACATCACCAGCGACGCTGACAAGCTCGCAAAGGTGACGGTCTCGGCCGAGGTTGTTGAAAACCTCCGCGGCCCGAAGATCCGCATCATGAAGTACAAGAACAAGACCGGTTACAAGAAGCGCCAGGGCCACCGCCAGGAGCTCACCACGGTCAAGATCACCGACATTAAGTAAGTCGTCAGGAGCATACTGAAATGGCACACAAGAAGGGCGCAAGCTCGTCCAAGAACGGCCGCGACTCCAACGCTCAGCGTCTCGGTGTGAAGCGCTTCGCTGGTCAGGAAGTCAACGCCGGTGAGATCCTCGTCCGCCAGCGCGGCACCAAGTTCCACCCCGGCGTCAACGTCGGCCGTGGCGGCGACGACACCCTGTTCGCTCTCGCGGGCGGCAAGGTCGAGTTCGGCGCCAAGGGCATGCGCAAGGTCGTGAACATCGTCGCAGCTGCCGAGTAAGGCGCTGTGAGCCGGCAAACCGGCACACTTTGAAAAAGGGGCGGACACTCTCCGCCCCTTTTTTCATTGCCGCGCCGCACGTGGCCTGAACACGGGCGCCACGCGGGGCGGCACAATGGAACGGGAACGAAGGAGCACTCATGGCAACGTTCGTCGATGAGGTACGTCTGTACCTGCGCGCTGGCGACGGCGGCAATGGCTGCATGTCGATTCGCCGCGAAAAGTTCAAGCCGCTCGCTGGCCCTGACGGTGGCAACGGAGGTGACGGTGGCGACATCGTGCTCGTCGCCGACCCCGATGTGACCACGCTGCTCACCTACCACCACACGCCGCACCAGCGCAGCGACTCGGGCGGCTTCGGCATGGGCGACTACCGCAACGGCACGAAGGGCGGCGATCTCGAGCTGCCCGTGCCCGTTGGCACCGTCGTGCGCGACACCGACGGCGAGGTGATCGTCGACCTCGACACGCCTGGGATGCGCCTGGTCGCGGCCGAGGGCGGCCTCGGTGGCCTCGGCAACAACTCGCTCGCGAACTCGAAGCGTAAGGCCCCGGGCTTCGCGCTGCTCGGCACGCCGGGCGAGACGACCGAGCTCGTGCTCGAACTCAAGACCGTCGCCGACGTCGCGCTCGTGGGCTACCCGAGCGCCGGCAAGAGCTCGCTCATCGCCGCGATGAGCGCCGCGAAACCGAAGATCGCCGACTACCCGTTCACCACGCTGCACCCGAACCTCGGCGTTATCGAGACCGGCAACAGCCGCTTCACGATGGCCGATGTGCCGGGCCTCATCGAGGGCGCGAGCGAGGGCCGTGGCCTCGGCCTCGAGTTCCTGCGCCACGTCGAGCGCTGCGAGGCGCTGCTGCACGTGCTCGACTGCGCCACGCTCGAGCCGGGCCGCGACCCGCTCAGCGACCTCGACATCATCCTTGCCGAGCTCGACGCCTACGAGGTGCCCGAGGGGCAGACGCCGCTCACGCAGCGGCCCGCCATCGTCGCGCTGAACAAGATCGACGTGCCGGATGGGCGCGAGCTGGCCGAGTTCATCCGCCCCGATCTCGAGGCGCGCGGCTACAAGGTGTTCCTCGTGTCGACCGTTTCGCACGAGGGCCTGCGCGAGCTCGGCTTCGCGCTCGGCGACATCGTCGAGCAGGCTCGCGCCGCGCGTGCCGAGCAGACCGAGCAGCGCGAACGCATCGTCATTCGACCGAAGGCAGTCGACGAGAAGGACTACACGATTCGCGTCGAGGGTGGCACCTGGGGTGACATTTACCGCATCCTCGGCCGCAAGCCCGAGCGCTGGGTGGCGCAGACCGATTTCGCGAACGACGAGGCCGTCGGCTACCTCGCCGATCGCCTCGCGAAGCTTGGCCTCGAGGATGCCCTGGTCGCGAAGGGCGCGCAGGCCGGGTCGACCGTGGTGATTGGCCCTGGCGACGGCATGATCTTCGACTGGGAGCCGACACTTTCGTCGGCCGCCGAGGTGATGACGGCGCGCGGCTCGGACATCCGCTTCGAAGAGCGCACGCGTCGCACCACGAAGGAGCGCCGCGAGGACTACTACCGCTGGATGGACGCCAAGTCGGCCGCCCGCGAGCAGCTTGAGGACGAACGCAAGGCTGGCATCTGGAACGGCGACGACGAAGCGGCCGAATCGGCTGAGAACTCGCGCTAGGATGGTGGGTATGTTCGAGCTTCCCGCAGTCATCCAGTCGGCCGGTGAAATGATCGTCCACCCGGGCGAGATGTGGTTTCCCCCGATCGTGTTCGGCATCATCGCCCTCGTGATTCTGCTGGTCTGCGCCCTTGTGGCGTTCTCGTTCCGCAACATGGCCGCGAGCCACCCCGAGAACCCGACGGTCTACGTCTATGAGCCCATCGGTCACCCGGGTCATCCGATTGCCGAAGGCGCCCACGAGGGTGCGCGAGCTGTGCCCGGCCACGAAGACGCACTCGTCCGCGACCAGATCGGCCGCTCGCAGGGTGAGCAGCGTGCTGCACAGCGGCACCAAGATCACTAGCGAACCACTGGCGTGACGCCGAACGAATTCGAGCCCGCCCAGCGCCGACGACACCGCGTCGGCATTATGGGTGGTACCTTCGACCCGATTCACCACGGTCACCTCGTCGCGGGCAGCGAAGTTGCGCAGCACTTCGACCTCGATGAGGTGTTCTTCGTTCCGACGGGCAACCCGTACATGAAAGACGGCGTCTCGCCGGCCGAGCATCGTTACCTCATGACGGTGATCGCGACCGCGTCGAACCCGCGCTTCAAGACGAGCCGCGTCGACATCGACCGCCCGGGGCCGACCTACACCATCGACACGCTGCGCGACTTTCACCGCCTCATGCCCGAGGCCGAGCTCTTCTTCATCACGGGTGCCGACGCCGTGACGCAGATTCTCGAGTGGAAAGACGCCGACGAGATGTTCGCGCTCGCGCACTTCGTCGCCGTCACGCGACCCGGCCACGAGCTCGACCTCGCGGGCCTGTCGCTCGAGAATGTCTCGGTGCTCGAGATTCCCGCGCTCGCCATTTCGTCGACCGACTGTCGCGCCCGCGTGCGCGCCGGCGCCCAGGTCTGGTACCTCGTGCCAGACGGCATCGTGCAATACATCACCAAGAACCGGCTCTATCGGCCGGATGAACAGCGCAGCATTTAGCTGCCGGGTTGGAGCCTTGATCTATGACCGCTTCTGAGAACGCCATCGCATTGACCAAGGCGGCCGCACTGGCCGCCGACGAGCGTCAGGCCACCGAGCAGATCGGCCTCGACGTGAGCGAGACGCTGCCGTACGCCGACGTGTTTCTCGTCGCCTCCGGCCGCAACGAGCGCATGGTGCTCTCAATCGCCGAAGAGATCGAAGACAAGCTGCGCGAGGACTTCGGCGTGAAGTCGCTGCGCAAGGAGGGCACCGAGCTCGGTCGCTGGGTGCTGCTCGACTTCGGCGACCTCGTCGTGCACGTGTTCCACGAGGAAGAGCGCGAGTACTACTCGCTGGAGCGACTCTGGCGGGATGCGCCGGTCGTGCCGCTCGGGCTGGCGGAGGCCGCTGAGGCTGCCGCGGCGAGCGCATCCGAAGCCGAAGTCGACGACGAGCCCGACGCCGACCAGGCGCCGGAGTAACATCGCAGGGTGACGACACCCTCTCTTCCCGCGAAGCGGAACTGGCTCGGCCTCATGCTCATCGGCGTGGCCGTCGGCATCGCGTCGGGCCTGTTTGGCGTGGGCGGCGGCATCATCATCGTGCCGGCGCTCGTGTACCTGCTCGCCTATGACCACAAGATCGCGTCGGGCACCTCGCTGCTCGCGATCGTGATTCCCGCCGTCGTCGGCGTCGTGAGCTACGGCCTGCGCGGCGACGTCGACTATCTGCTCGCGCTGTTGCTCGCGGCGGGGTCGATCGTCGGCGCGCCGATCGGCGCGTGGCTGCTCAAGCGGCTTGAGAAGCGCATCGTGCAGATCGTGTTCATCTGCTTCTTGGTGATCGTCATCGTCACGTTGTTTTTGGTTGTGCCGTCGCGCGATGCCGAGGTGCACGTCGACCTGCTCAGCGGTGCGCTCATCGTGCTCGTCGGCCTCGTGGCCGGCATCGCCGGTGGCCTGCTCGGCATTGGCGGGGGAGTGATCGTCGTGCCCGCGCTCGTCGTGCTCTTCGGCGCGAGCGACCTCGTTGCGAAGGGCACGTCGCTGCTCATGATCATCGCGACCGGGTTGTCGGGCACCGTGGCGAACATCCGCCACCGCAACGTCGACACGGTTGGCGCGCTGACCCTCGGCGTCGCCGCGGGCGTCGTGACCCCGTTNAGCGTGTGGCTCTCGACCGTGCTGTCGCCGTTCGCCGCGAACGTGACGTTCTCGGTGTTCCTCGTGCTCGTGGCGATTCGCATGATCTGGGACGTGCGCTCGCAGTCGAAGAAGTAGGGCGGATGCCCGGGGCTGGGCTCTCCGGACGCGCTCAACTTGCGCGCGCGTTCAGATCTGGGCTATAGTCGTTGAGTTGCTTCCCCAGCGGGAAGCCCCAAATTGGGCCTATGGCGCAGCTGGTAGCGCACCTGCATGGCATGCAGGGGGTCAGGGGTTCGAATCCCCTNCATTGTCCTGAGTCGCGACATAGTTTACGAACTAGTCGCGGCTCAGGACTTTTTTGTTGCCTTGGGTGTTGACGGTTGACGTGGGGTTGGTGAGTCGCGTCATCGTTGACGTAGTCGTCACGGCTTCTTGCGTTGGTAGTTCTTGTCGGGGTCGATGGTGAACTCACCGATGGTCTCTCCGGTGTTGCTGTTGCTGACGACGACGTCGCGGTCGTGGATGAGCATGAGCACGGGGGTGCCGTTGTGGGCGTTGCCGATGCCGAGGTGTCGGATCTTGCCGGCGTAGCGGAGTGTGACTTTGCCGTATTGGTCGACGATGTCGGTCCGGGATCGCCACTCTGCGGTCCTTGGGTTGGTGCTCGGGCTGGCTTGGGTCTGCTGAGGCCTTGA
>NZ_JACXJG010000011.1:0-14425 GCF_014904065.1 Gulosibacter sediminis
CTAACAACGGGGGCGGCCCACTACCAAAGAGAACCTCATAACTTTAGTGTCGATCCAAGCTCAGAAACGAGAGATGATGGACCACCGGCAATATTGACATCGAGGAGCCACCGTGACCGTAGGTATGAACACCTCACATAACCTCTGCGTAAGCAGATTCAGTGGCCGCACATACTTCAGTTGCTGAGGAGCAGCCCGTTGCGATTCCTACTCGTCGTCCCTGTCAACCGCGAATCGGCCGTCGAACCTGCTCGCTCGATGAGTGAACCCGGCACGTTGAAAGCGCGCACTTCGACGTCGACCCGGCTGCTCGCCCAAGAGTGGACCGACCATCCGGAAGAACTGACCGTCGGGACGTCGCGCTTCCGAATCGACGCCGCGGCACACTGTGATGTCGCGGCCCGACGCTACTTCGCACTCGAGGTGACCGGAGGCGTCTCGGATGGAGTGGAAATCGAGACGCTCGAAACCGAGCTGAGTACATTCGCACTCGACTACATCAGCTCTGTTTCCTCGTTCGGCGAGAGCGAACTTCCGTGGGTCGCACGCTATGCCCTGCTTGATGTCGGCGAAGACGACCTTCCACACTGGATGGCCGCGGATCGGACAACCATCGAGTTTTCTGGCGACGCGGCAATCGCGGAAGCGGTTACCACTACCGCCGAGATGGGGTGGGGGAACGGACTGGTCCGTGGCTGGAACGCCATTCCGCAGCCCAGGCGTCATGAGTTCGTCCGCGGCATCATTGATGCGCAGCACATCTGGCAGGATGCGGCGAGGCTCGTCAGGAGGAACGAGCATGCATTTGAACGCGCGATCGCCTGTCAGAAGAAGCCGACGCGTGGAGCCGTCCGGAGCCTCGCTTCAGAGTCAGCCGACATCGAAATCAGGGTCAGTTCACACCAGCTTCTGCTCGATGACCTGATCCAGAACGTCCAAGGGCTGCGCAGACTTGTGGCCGACTCCCTTCTTGACGCATGGAGATATGAACGGTTCGTCAGCAGGCTTCTCGAGAGAAATAGAGATGTCGCGCACCAGGTAAGGAACTTGGGAGCGCGAGTCGACTCACGCCATCAGGCAGCAATTCAAGCAACTCTTCTCGTCCTCGGTTTCTTCGTCATCATCGATACGACGCTCTCCCTAATATCAACGGCGTACTCCGGCGAGGTTTCGGGCGCTCCCGGGGGAGACGTTGGATTTTTCACCGTGCTACGGTCAGGCGACTCCGACCTTCTGCTCGGCGCATCCATTCTCATCACGTTGATCCTCGCGGCGACCCTTGCAAGAAGAAGATAGGACAGGGCCATGTCCGCAAATGAACTCGGCAGAACCATCTCCGGTCTAATCGACGCCGGCTTTCGCGATGAGGCGATCACTCGAAGTACCATCGATCGGTCACGGATCGATGTTCTGCTCTCCACTGACCCCACCCCGCCGATATACGGATTCACGACGCTACTCGGCCACCTCGACGCTGTACCTGCCACAGTAAATGACCAGCAGCGGCTTCTCCAGGCTCACCTCGTCGGGCCTACCCACGCGTTCCCCCACTCGTGGGGGCGGCTCCTGCTCGCAACAAAGCTCTCCCAGCTCGCTCATGGACAATCCGGGCTGCACCCCGACACACACCGCGCGTTGATAGGCGCGGCACAGACCGCCGCTCAAGGTGGCCAGCAGTGGATCGGGAACTGGACCGCGAGCTACAGCAGCGGCGATGTCGTATCCGGAGCGTGGTTCGTGGAGGCGCTGTGCACCCGGTATTCTGTTCGCCTCGCGCACCGAGGGGACCTAATCGCGCTCATCAGCGGCAGCTTCGTCTCCACAGCGGCCGCCCTCATCGTTGTTGACTGCTTCGATCGATTGAGCAAGCGCGCGCTCGCTCTGATTCGCGCCACGACAGCGATGATCCCCATCCCGACCGGCGTGCAACTGCCGGTTACTCTCCGTGACCTCAATCCAGTGACGAACTTCGTCGACGTGGCACTCTGTGGCGCGCTTCGCGGGCTGCGTGACCGCCTCTCCCGCGCTAGCGGCAACCCGCTCTTCTTCGCAAACGACGGCGAGTTCGCCGCCCGGAGCCAGTCCAGCTTCCTCGACTTCACCCTCACCGGTGCCCTGACAGAGGCAATCCAGGCGATCGGAGCACTAGCGGCGTACGTGCGCGCTGCCATTCGCTACGCCACCGCCAACGACGCCGATTCACCCGATGCGCGCGTTCAGCCCGCGAAGATCGCCCAAGCCCTCGTGCGCGACATCGGGCTAACGGCGCTGCCGACCGAGTTCGCGCTCACGGAGTCCGAAGGTGTCGAGGACGTCGGGGATCTCAGCTTGGCGACAGCGCGGCAACTCGCAACTTCGCTCTCACGGTTCGAGCGACTCCTCGACCTTGCGGAGCACGCTTCGCCCGCTGCTTTGGGGGAAGGAAACATCGATTCACCCGTCCTATCCGACATTGCGCATCTCACCGACTCAAAGAACCTGCTCCCCTATCTCAGGCAGTAATCAGCCGGGTCATCCCCGACTTGGCTCATACGTGTTCGTGTCGGCGACGCGGTTTCACGACCGCGAGCTGGTGCTCGCAAACGGCGCGCATCCCTCGGCCGCGCCGGGCCCGGTGTGGTGGCCTAGCGTAACCGAGGCGATGCGGTGCATTCCGGTTAGCGGTGCGCGCGTCGATACGGCCCGGGCACGAGTCCGGCGTCGAAGCGCAGCGCCTCCTGCGCCTGGATCGGCAGGCGCGGGTTGCGCAGCAGCTCACGGCCGATGAGCACGACGTCGGCCTGCCCCGTGACGAGCACGTGCTCGGCCTGCAGCGGGTCGTTGATGAGCCCGACGGCCCCGGTCGGGATGCCCGCCTCGGCGCGCACGCGGCTCGCGAACGGCGTCTGGTAGCCGGGGCCGACGGGGATCTCGGCGAGCACGTTGCCGCCGGTCGACACGTCAATGAAATCGACTCCGTGCTCCTTAAGCCAGCTTGAGAGCTGCACCGTCTCGTCGATGGTGACGCCGCCCTCGGTCCAGTCCGTGGCCGAGAGGCGCACGAACAGTGGCACGGTGTCGGCGATCTCGGCGCGCACGGCGTCGACGATTTCGAGCAGTAGGCGCGCTCGGTTCTCGAGCGAACCGCCGTACTCATCGGTGCGCTGGTTGCTCAGCGGTGAAATGAACGAGTGGAGCAGGTAGCCGTGGGCGGCGTGGAGTTCGAGGAAGTCGAAGCCAGCGTCGAGCGCACGGTTGGCTGCGGCGACGAACGCGGCCTTCACCTCGGCCAGGCCGGCTTCGTCGAGCGCCTCCGGGGTGTCGAGCCCGTCGAAAGCGATCGTCGAGGGGGCGACGGTCACCCAAGCACCGTCCTCCGTCGAGAGCGAGCCGCTCTTGCCCTCGGCGTCGTACTCGCCGTAGGTGCTCGCCTTGCGCCCGGCGTGGGCGAGCTGGATGCCGATCTTGGCCCCCTGCGAGTGCACGAAGTCCACGATCGGGGTGAACGCGTCGCGCTGTTCGTCGTTCCACAGGCCGAGGTCGCGAGGCGAGATGCGCCCCTCGGGCACGACACCCGTCGCCTCGACGATGATTGCGCCGGCGCCGCCGATCGCGAACTGCCCGAGGTGCACGAGATGCCACGGGGTCGGCACGCCGTCGTGCTGTTCAACGACGTACTGACACATCGGCGGCGCCCAGATGCGGTTGCGGAAGGTCACGCCGCGCAGCGTGAGCGGCTCGAACAACTTGTGGGTCATCGTGCTCCTGAATGTCGAGGATTGCTTCGGCGTGCCCGGGCGCCTTGACGTGAAATGCCACGCCCCGAAGCCAACGGCTGTCGCTTGGTTTTATTCCGCCGGCGGTCAGTCGACGCGCAACGCCCCGCCCTATCCTGAACTCCATCGCCACCAAAGGAGCTGCACGTGAGCTTTCGCGCCATCGTCATTGAACAGACCACCGACCGAGGTCGCATCACCGAACACGCCGCCAAGCTGCGCGAGCTCGACGATGACTTCCTCACTGCTTCGGGCGGTGAGCGGCCGATCGATATCGAGGTCGAGTACTCCGACATCAATTACAAGGACGGCATGGCGATAGCCGGCCGCCCCGGCATCGTCAAGGCGTCCCCGCTCATCCCCGGCATCGACCTCGTCGGCCGGGTCGTCTCGTCGGCGGATCTCGCGTTCCAGCCGGGCGACGAGGTGATCCTCACCGGCGACGGCATCGGCGAAACGAAGCATGGCGGGCTCAGTGAACGGGCCCGCGTGAACGGCGACGCGCTTGTGCGCCGCCCCCAGTCCCTCAGCGCGAAGCGCGCGGCCGCGATCGGAACTGCTGGCTTCACCGCGATGCTCTCGGTCCTCGCACTCGAACGCGCGGGCGTCACACGCGATTCGGGGCCGGTCGCGGTCACCGGCGCCTCGGGCGGCGTCGGTTCGATCGCCGTCGCGATTCTCGCGAAGCTCGGCTACGAAGTGGCGGCGATCACCGGCCGCGCCCAGGTGCAGGGCGACTTCCTTGCATCACTCGGCGCCGCGGAGGTGCTCGACCGGGCCGAGTTCGTCGAATCCGGCGCGCCACTGCAGCAGCGCCGCTGGGCCGGCGCAGTCGACTGCGTCGGCTCGACCGTGCTCGCAAACCTGCTCTCGCAGACCTTCGACAACGGCACCGTCACCGCCTGTGGCCTTGCCGCGGGCACCGATCTTCCGACGACCGTGTTGCCGTTCATCCTGCGCGGCGTTTCGCTGGCGGGCATCAACTCGGTCACCGCGTCGCGCACCCTCCGGCAACAGGCGTGGGATCGCCTCGCGAGCGACCTGCCTTTCGAGCTGCTCGACTCGCTCACCGAGGAGACGACGCTCGAGGGTGCCTTCGACATCGCCGACGAAATCCTCGCCGGGCGGGTGCGAGGCCGTACCGTCGTGAAACTCGCCTAACCAAGGGACTACGCCTACATCGCTGGCTCGTGGACGGCCGCCTCGGGACGCCGAGCGAGCAGCCCGAGCACGGCCATCATGAGCGGCGTCGACTGCAGGCTGCGCCGCGACACCGTGTAGACCGTGCGCGACTCGGCCGGCCCGAGGTCGACGAACCGCGTGCCGCTGAGTAGGCGCGACGGGATGAGCGCGGGGAGGAACCCCACCGCGACGCCCTCGCGAGCGAGGTTTTGGTGAACGAGCATGTCGGAGCTCTCGAAACGGATGCGCGGCTCGAAGCCCGCGCGGCGGCACAGCGACATCGCCCAGTCGCGCGTCGGTGTGCCGGGCAGTTCCATGACCCAGTCAAGATCCGCGACGTCGCGCGGCCCCGCAACGTCACGCTCAAGCCCCTCGGGCACGACGAGCAGCATGCGGTCATCGAACAGCACCGTCTCAACGATGTCGTCACGCCGCGGGAACGACTGTCCCGAGTAGCGCTCGACGATCGCGAGGTCGAACTCGCGTGACACGACTCGATCGCGCGACACGTCGGCATCGGCCTGCACGACGCTGACGTCGGCCAGGGGATGCTGCTCCCGCAGCTCGCGTACGAGCTCGGGCACCATCGTCAGGCACGCGCTCTGAAACGCTGCGAGCGAGAGCGTGCCGCGCACCTCATCCTGCGAGGTCGTCACCGCCGAGTGCGCGCCCTCCCACTCGCGCAGCACGCGGCGCGCGTGGCCGAGCAGCACCTGCCCCTGCGCCGTGAGCCGCACCCGGCGGCCGTCGGGCTCGAGCAGCGCGGCGTCAAAGTCGCGTTCGAGCTGCGCGAGCTGCTGCGACACCGCCGAGGTGCTGTACGAAAGCAGCTTCGCGACGGCCGAAACCGTACCGAGCCGGTCGAGCTCGAGCAGCATCCGCAACCGCTTCATCTCACTCACGCGACACCCTCAATTGATTGTAAAGTAAAACAAGACATTTTCTTGCAAGTATTGCAGCTTTTGCTTATAGGTCACCCATCCTAGCGTGGTGGATGTGAACGATCTCGTGATGCCCACCACCGGCGCAATCCAGGTGCTCCCCCAGCGCCCGAACGCCGACGTCGCCGCCCAGCCGGCCGCGACGTCGCCCGCGCGCACCGCGAACGCCCGCGGCATCCTCACCTCGGTCGTCGCCTCGGTCGCGTTCGCCGCACTCTTCGGCATCCCGAGCATGCTTGACGGCCTCGACGCCTCGGCCGTCTTCGGCTGGCGCATCGTCGCCGCGCTGCCGTTCCTCGCGGTCATCCTCACCCTGCTTCGTCAGTGGCCCGAGCTGCGGCGCATCCTCGGCCGCATCCGTCGCCGCCCGACCCTCGCGCTCGTGCTCGTCGCCGACGGCCTGCTCTTCGGCACGCAGACCTGGCTATTCGCGTGGGGCCCCATGAGCGGCAACGCGCTCGCCGTGTCGATGGGCTACTTCCTGCTGCCACTCATGCTCGTCGCGCTCGGCGTCGTGCTCTACCGCGAGCGCCTCAGCCGCTTCGGCATCGCAGCCGTCAGCCTCGCCGTCGTCGGCGTCACCGTCGCGCTCGCGACCGGCGCGAGCATCTCGTGGGCCACCTTCGCAGTCACGTTCGGCTACCCGGCCTACTTCGTGCTCCGTCGCCGCTTCCACCTCGACTCGCCCGCCGCCCTCGCGCTCGAGATGACAACGCTGCTGCCGATCGTGGCGGTCTTCGTGCTCCAGCCGCACTCGCTTGCCGCCGTGGCCGCGACGCCGATGAACTGGGCCGCGATCGCCCTGCTCGGCGTGCTCACGGCAATCGGCTTTGCGACCTACTCGCTCGCACAGCGGGCGCTGCCGATGAGCCTGTTCGGCATGCTGAGCTACCTCGAGCCGACGCTGTTGGTCGTCGTCTCGGTCGTGCTGCTCGGCGAATGGCTCACGTTCGCCGATGCGCTCACCTACGGCGCGATCGCGCTCGCGATCCTGCTGCTCTGTCTCGATGGTCTGCCAAAGTCGGGTCGACGCGAGGCCGGGCGCCGGCGCCGACCTCGCGCGCGGGCTACTGGGCGCCCGAGGTTCCGGACGCCTCGTCCCACGACTCAACGTGATGACGCCACTGCATCCGCACGGTAACGGTCTCGGTGGCCACGTCGACGACGGTGAGGCCGGCGTGCCGCAGCGCGGCCGCGACCTCGTCGGTGATGCCCGCGTCGGCACCCGTGACGCTGAGTAGCGTGTCGCTCGGCTCGTCAGCGTCAAGGTCCTCCCACGCGTTGACCCACAGCACGACGGTGCCGCGCTGACCCGGACGCGCGGGCACCGACGCGTGGTCGGTGAAGACGCCCGCGTCGATGTCTTCGTCTTCGAGTTCGTCGAGCGCGNTCGAAGAAGCGGTCGGTGTCGGTGTGGTCGTCGACCCAGGCACCAGCCTCTTCGGCCGCGGCCTGCCAGATCACGCGCACGAGCTCGAGCGTCAGCGCATCCTCGTCGGCCTCGAGCGCCGAGACCAGCTCCTCCGGCAGCTCGTCGTCGTCCTCGTCCTCGAGGTACTCGGTGAGCAGCTCCTGCGCGTCCTCGGGGTCGAGCAGGTCTCCGGTGAGGATGCGGTCGTAGAGATCCGCGAGAAACCAGTAGTTTTCGGCGTCCTCGCCGAGCGGTGCAATCGCGGGCGCGGAGTCGCGCAAGTTCTGCTCAAGTGACATGCGTGCGAGGCTACGCAGGCTCGGTGGCGCAGAGTCGACGCGGGGGTTACCGAACGGCATCGAACCGCCGAGCGTTCACCGGAAGGTCAGCTCGGCGTCACTTAAAGGGGCCCGTTCGGTCGAAGAGCCGCCGTACGGTCGCGCAGGTGCCAGCGGCCGACGTCGGTCGACGAGGCACGGATCCCTCCCTAGCAGAATAGGAACCATCGTGAAACGACGTCCCTTCGTTGCGGCCTCGGCGGCCGCCCTCGTCGCCATGTTCGGCCTCACCGCGTGCAGCGGCGGCGACTCCGCCGGCACCGCCGCAAACGGCGTTGATGCCGCGGCCGCCACGAGCGCCGAGGACTTCGGCAGCTTCGACGAGCTCGTCGCCGCGGCCCAGGCCGAGGGCGAACTCAACGTCATCGCGCTGCCCGAGACCTGGGCGAACTACGGCGCGATCATCCAGGGGTTCGAAGACAAGTACGGCATCACCGTGAACTCGACGTCGCCCGACGTGTCGAGCGCCGAAGAGATCCAGGCCGCCGACAACCTCAAGGGCCAGGACACCGCCCCCGATGTGTTCGACCTCGGCACCGCGGTTGCGCTCGAGAGCACCGATTACTTCGCCCCGTACCAGGTGCAGACCTGGGACGACATCCCGGCCGAGAACAAGGAAGAGACCGGCCTGTGGGTGAACAACTACACCGGTGTCATGTCGATCGGCTACGACTCGGACCAGTTCTCGGCGCCTACCTCGCTCGATGACCTGCTCGGCTCGGAGTACGCCGGCTCGGTCGCGCTCAACGGCAACCCGACCGAGGCTGGCGCGGCGTTCGCGGGCGTCGGCATGGCGACCGTTCAGCAGGGCGGCTCGCTCGACGACTTCCAGACCGGCGTCGACTTTTTCCAGGAGCTCAACGACGCGGGCAACTTCCTCACCGTCGACCCGACCCCCGCGACCATCGCGCAGGGCGAGACCCCGGTCGTGATCGACTGGTCGTTCAACAACATCGGCCAGCAGGCCGAGACCCCGAGCTGGGAGAACGCGGTGCTGCCCGGCACCGCCTACGTGTCGTACTACAACGAGGCGATCAACGTGGATGCTCCGCACCCGGCCGCCGCGCGCCTGTGGATGGAGTGGATCTTCTCGGACGAGGTACAGAACCTCTACCTCGAGGCCGGCGCCTTCCCCGTGCGCCTCGCCGCCATGGATGAAGCCGGAACCGTCGACGCCGACGCGCTCGAAGCCGCCGNGTGGTCTGCCCGAGGAGCAGGTGACCGCGACGACCGAGGAGACCGAGGCCGCCAACGAGCTGCTCTCGACCGAATGGCCGAAGGTCATTAGCTAGCGCTCCCCCTGCCACGAAGCCGCAGCGTGCTCGATATTCGGCACCCTGCGGCTTCGTCGCCTCCCGCGCGTCCCCGCGCGACGCTCTTCCCCATCCGCTTTCGACCGTCAGAGGTGATGCCATGAAGTGGCTCGGACTCACCCCGTTCGCGCTCTACGTGCTCGTGTTTCTCGCCGTGCCCACGGTGCTCGCGATTGCCACCGGTTTCGTCGACGCCGACGGTACTTTCACCCTCGAGAACCTCGCACACCTCGGCGACCCCGTCGTGCTCGGCTCGTTCTGGAGTTCCATCTGGGTGAGCGGCCTCACCGCGATCATCGGCGCCGTGCTCGGCGCGCTGCTCTGTGTCGCCCTCACCGGCTTGAAGCCCGGCGGCGTGCTGCGCCGCATCATCGACGCCGCGTCGAGCGTGCTTGCGCAGTTCGGCGGCGTCATGCTCGCGTTCGCGTTCATCGCGACCATCGGCATCCAGGGCCTCGTGACGGTGCTGCTGCGCGACTCGCTCGGCATCGATGTCTACGCCGACGGCGTCTGGCTCTACCAGCTGCCCGGGCTCATCCTCCCCTATCTCTACTTCCAGGTGCCGCTCATGGTCATCGTCTTCCTGCCCGCCATGGAGGGGCTGCGCCGAGAGTGGGCCGAGGCGGCCGCGACGCTCGGCGGCTCGTCGTTCACCTACTGGCGGCGCATCGCCGGCCCGGTCCTCGCGCCGTCGTTCCTCGGCTCGCTGCTGCTGCTGTTCGCGAACGCGTTCTCGTCGTACGCGACCGCGGCGGCGCTCATCAGCCAGGGTGCGCAGATCGTGCCGCTGCAGATTCGCGGCGCCCTCATCGCCGAGACGGGGGCCTCGCGCGCCAACACCGCCGGCGCCCTCGCGCTCGGCATGATCGTCGTCATGGTCGTCGTCATGGCCGCCTACTCGCTGCTGCAGCGCCGAGCCGCGAGGTGGCAGCGATGAGCCGCGATACGAAGCGTCGACAGCCCGCCGCGACCGTCTCCGGGCGGGCCCCTGCCTGGCTGCGCATCACGATCTTCGTCGTCATCTGCGGCCTGTTTCTTATTCCGCTGCTCGCGATGCTCGAGTTCACACTGCGCGGCGACGCGGGCTATAGCTTCCAACACTGGCAGGCGTTAGTCGACCCCGAGAACGCGCGCTCATACCGCAACCTTTGGAAGGGCGTGACGAATTCGCTGCTGCTCGCGCTCATCACGATCCTCATCGTGTGGGTGCTGTTCCTGCCGACCATCGTGCTCGTGCACCTGCGGTTCCCGCGGCTCGCGCGCGCCTTCGAGTTCCTCACGATCATGCCCATCGCGATCCCCGCGATCGTGCTCGTCGTCGGCCTCGCCCCGCTCTACCGCGTCATCGTGCAGGTGCTTGGCGGCGAGATCTGGACGCTCGCGCTCGCCTACGGCGTGCTCGTGCTGCCGTTCGCCTACCGCGCCATCGTCGCCGAGTTGCAGGGCATGGATGCGCGCACGCTCACCGAGGCCGCGCGCACGCTCGGGGCGAGCTGGTTCACGGTGCTCTGGCGCATCATCGTGCCGGGCATTCGCCGCGGCCTCACGAGCGCGACGCTCATCACGGCCGCGGTCGTGCTCGGCGAGTTCACGGTCTCGTCGCTGCTCAACCGCGTGACGCTGCAGGTCGCCCTGCTCGACGTCTCGCGCAGCGACCCCTGGGCCGCCGTGATCACCTCGCTGTGCTCGCTCATCGTCGTATTTGTTCTACTGTTCGTATTCGCCTCGATTCGTCCTCGGGGCGAGCGCCGGCGTAAGCAGAAGGAGGTCGCCGCAAATGGCTGACATCGCCACCACCGTGCGCGCCGAGCGCGGCACGCCAATCGTCTTTGACGGCGTGACGAAGGCGTACGGCGACACCACCGTGCTGCACGGCATCGACCTCGATGTGCGCCCCGGCGAGTTTGTGGCACTGCTCGGTCCGTCTGGCTGCGGCAAGACGACGATGCTGCGCTGCCTCGCCGGCCTCGAGCAGGTTTCGGGCGGGCGCATCCTCGTCGGCGACGACGACGTCGCGCCCGTTCCGGTGAACCACCGCGACATGTCGGTCGTGTTCCAGGCGTACTCCCTGTTCCCCCACATGACCGTGGCACAGAACGTGAGCTTCGGGCTCGAGATGCGCCGGGTCGGCAAGGCCGAGCGCGCCCGTCGCGTCGACGAGGCGCTCGAGCTCGTCGGCCTCGNGCGACGAAGGAGCGCTTCGCCCACCAGCTTTCGGGCGGCCAGCAGCAGCGAGTCGCGCTCGCCCGCGCCCTGGTCACCCGGCCGCGCGCCTTGTTGCTGGACGAACCGCTCTCGGCGCTCGACGCGAAGGTGCGCGTGCGCCTGCGCGACGAGATTAAGGCGATCCAGACCGAGCTCGGCATTACGACGATTTTCGTGACGCACGATCAGGAGGAGGCGCTCGCCGTCGCTGACCGCATCGCGGTCATGCGCGCCGGCGTGATCGAGCAGCTCGGCACGCCCGAGGAGCTCTACTGCCGCCCGGCCACCCCGTTCGTCGCGAGCTTCGTCGGCGACTCGAACCGAATTCCCGGCACCTATCTCGGCGGCGAGGTGCGCTTGCCGGGCACTTCGCTCGACGTGCTGCCAGGCTCGGATGCGCAGGAGGGCGACGCCGTGACGGCGTTCGTTCGCCCCGAGCAACTGCGGCTCGACGCGGCCGACGCCGAGCACGGCGTGCCGGTCACCGTCGTGTCGAGCGGCTTCCTCGGCGCGCATCGCCGCACCGTCGTGCGCCTCGACGGCGGCGACCTCGTGACGGTGCAGCACGGCCCGGCGCAACAGTTCGTCGGCGACGACCGCGCGAAGCTGAACTACCTCGGCGACGCGGTCGCCGTGGAGGCCGCGTGATGGATCGCACCGAGTGGTTGCCGCGGGCGCTCGCCGACATCGGCGAGGATGCCGCGGTCGGCCGCTTTACGCAGTGGGGCCGCTCGACGGTCATCGACGAGAACACGGGCGAACCGGTGCTCGACCGTAAGCTGTTCGACCGCCTGCACGAAGCCGCAGGCATCGAGGCGGCGTACCCCGTCGGCAACGCCGGACTGCTCCACGTTTACGGCTACTGGTTCTCTGACGAGCCCACGCCGTATGGCTACAAGCGCGACCGCTGGCTCGACGGCCACCTCGCGCTGGCCCTCGGCCTGCCCGCCGAGGCGTTCCACCTCGACGGCCCGGGCACGCTGCTTGAGCGCGTGACCGCGGCCATCCGCCCCTCGCTGCTCGCTCCCCCGGCAGATGCGCGAGGCACCGCCGACGTCCGGCTCGGCTCCGCGACGGCCCGCGTCGTGCTCCTCGGCGCGGACGAAGCGTCCAACACCGCCCTCATCTACGGCATCGATGGGGGCGACGGTTTTCGCCTCATCAGCGCTTTTCCTCTCACCCGGGACTCGCGCTCGGTGCTCGCCGACTTCGTGGAACATCCGCGATATCGCTGGAACGCGGACGATTCGTCCAAAACGTCACCCGCTGTTCACCTAGATGTAGACCTTTAGTCCACAACACGGCGCACTCTTGGACGCAACGTCCACAACCGAGGAGCGCCCGTGACCGCAACCATCATCTTCGACTTCGACGGCACCGTTGCCGTCGGCGACGGCCCCGTGTGGGCCTACGCCCGCGTGGCCGCGGAGTCGGCGAGTGCGGCGTACCTCGAGCGGGTCGCGACCGACCTCGCCGACTACAACGCGGGCGGCTCGGCGTATCGCGATGGCTACGACGTCGTCGGTTCGCTCGCCCGCGCCGACGGGGTCGACGAGGCCACCCTGAGCCGCGCCTACCAGCACAGCCGCACCCAGCTCGGCACCGACGAGGCACCCGTCGCCCCGGCCAAGGGCCTCGCCGAGCTCGTCGCTCGACTCGATCCGAGCATCCGCCTCGTTCTCGCGACGAACGCACCCGCCGATGGCATTGACCGCGCCCTCGAGACCTGGGGCCTCGCCGAATCGTTCGCCGAGCGCCACTTCACCGTGGGCAAGCCCGCCGGGCTCGAGCCGATCATCCGCGCCGCCCTCGAGGCTGGCCCGGTGCTGTCGATCGGCGACATCTTCGAGTTTGACCTCGCCCCGGCCGCCGCGCTCGGCGCCACCACCGCTCTTGTCGGCGCGACCGCCGCGAGCTCGACCGCCCAGCCCACGCTGCGCGGCCGCACGCTCGCCGAACTCGTGCCCGACATTCTCGCCTGGTCCGCAACCGCGGCCAGCTCTCCCGCGTCACCCCACCCCACTACCAGCATCGAAAGGTAACTCCGAGCATGCGCAAGTCCCTTGCCGCCACCAGCCTCCTCGCCGTGGCCGCCCTCACCCTCACCGGCTGTGCCGCCGGCGACTCCGACGCGTCGGCCACCTCCGGCTCGAGCGAATGGCCCGAGTCGATCACCATCTCGCTCGTGCCCTCGACCGAGGGTGAAGACCTCGCCGAGGCGCTCGACCCGCTCACCACCTACCTCTCGGACCAGCTCGGCATCGAGGTGAACGGCGTCGTTGCCACCGACTACGCCGCCACGGTGGAGGCGCTCGGCGCCGACCAGGCCCAGGTCGTCATCACCGACGCCGGCTCGCTCTACAACGCGATCAACCAGTACGACGCGAAGCTCATCCTGCGCGACGTGCGCTTCGGCGCCACCTCGTACTCGTCGGTGGCCTACACGAACAACCCCGACAAGTACTGCGACGACGAGCCCGTCATGGCGACCTACGCCGCCAGCGATGTCGAGATGTCGTACTGCAACGGCATCGAAGAGGCCGGCGCCAACGCGACCGGGCAGGGCCCCCTCGGCCTCGACGCGCTGAAGAAGATCGACGACGGCACGAAGGTCGCCCTCCAGGCCGCCACCTCGCCCGCCGGCTACCAGTACCCGATCGTCGCGATGCAGGACGCGGGCATCGACACCGACAACGGCATCCAGCAGGTGCCCGTTGAGGGCAACAACAACGCGGTGCTCTCGGTCTACAACGACGACGCCGAGGTGAGCTTCGGCTTCTGGGACGCCCGCTCGACCGTGCTCGAGGAGGCGCCGGACGTCTCGGAGAAGGTCGTCGCGTTCGGCTACACCGAGCAGATCCCGAACGGCGGCGTCGCCGTCTCGCAGTCGCTGCCCGACGACCTCGTCGAGCAGCTCACCTCCGCGATGGACGAGTACGCCGACTCCTCGGACGAGGCGGCCGACGTCATGTTCAACCTCGTGGGCCTGTCGGACTGGACCGCTGACACCCAGCAGGAGCAGATCGACCGCTACGGCGAGATCCTCGCGAAGTTCCAGAACTAATCACCAACTCCCTTAGGGCACATCCGCATGCACACTGATGCAGGCCGCGTGGAGGCCGGGCTCGCCCCGGCCTCCACGTCGTGGCACGTAGAACTCGACCAGGTCTCGGTCACCTATCCGAACGGCACCCGCGCGCTGCGCGACGTGTCGCTGCGGGTGGAGCCGGGCGAAATGGTGTCGATCGTCGGCCTTTCGGGCTCGGGCAAGTCGACGCTG
>NZ_JACXJG010000011.1:14437-14542 GCF_014904065.1 Gulosibacter sediminis
ATCCGCACCATCAACGGGCTCGTCGAGGCGAGCTCGGGCACCGTCACGGTCGGCCCGCACACCGTGACGGGCCTGCGCGGCCGCGCCCTGCGCGAGGTGCGCGGC
>NZ_JACXJG010000011.1:14557-29598 GCF_014904065.1 Gulosibacter sediminis
CACGTCGGCATGATCTTCCAGGGCTTCAACCTCGCCGAGCGCACCGACGTGTTCCACAACGTGCTCGTCGGCCGCTTCGCGCACTCACCCGCCTGGCGCACGCTGCTCGGCCTCCCCTCGGCCGAGGATCGCGAGCTCGCGCTGCGCGCGCTCGACTCGGTCGGGATGCTCGAGAAGGTCTGGGCGCGCGGCGGCGCGCTCTCGGGCGGGCAGAAGCAGCGCGTCGCGATCGNGACGCAGGAGCCGAGCGTCATGCTCGCCGACGAGCCGGTCGCGAGCCTCGACCCGCCCACGGCGCACGCCGTCATGGGCGACCTGCGCCGCATCAACCGCGAGCGCGGCCTCACGGTGCTCGTGAACATCCACCTCATGGACCTCGCCCGGCAATACACCACCCGCATGATCGGCCTGCGGGCCGGCGAGATCGTCTACGACGGGCCCGCTGGCGCCGCGACTGACGCCGACTTCGAGCAGATCTACGGCCGCCCGATTCAGGCGCGCGACGTGATGGGCCGGGCGGAATGAGCGTCGACACCTCGGTGCGGGCCGCCAAGGGCGGCGCGGGCGAGCTGCGAGTGCCGCCGCGCCCCCGCAACCGCGTGCGCACCGCGCTTATCCTGCTCGCGCTCGCCGCGATGACGATTGCCACGTGCATCCCCGCCATCGGCGGCGTCGAGCTCGACCTCGGCGCCATCGTGCGCAACTGGCGTAACGGCGCCGACAAGCTCGTGCAGCTGCTGCAGCCGAACTTCGAGTTCCTGCCGCGCACCATTCAGCCGATGCTCGAGACGCTGCAGATGGCGATCGTCGGCGCGTTCGTCGCCGCGATCGTGTCGGTGCCACTCACGCTCTGGGCAGCAAAGCCGACGAACCCGAACTCGTTCGGCCGCGGCGTCGTGCGTACCATCGTCAACGTCGTCCGCTCAGTGCCCGACCTCGTCTACGCGACCGTGCTCGTCGCGATGGTTGGCGTCGGTGCCCTGCCCGGCCTGCTCACGCTGTTCCTGTTTGACCTCGGCATCGTCGTGAAGCTCGTGTCGGAGGCGATCGATTCGGCCGACCACGGCTACATGGAGGCCGGCCGCGCCGCCGGCGGCAGCCAGTTGCAGATCAACCGCGTCACGGCGCTGCCCCAGACCTGGCCGCTGTTCGCAAACCAGTGGCTCTACACGCTCGAACTCAACGTGCGCATCTCGGCGATCCTCGGCATCGTGGGCGCCGGCGGCATCGGCCGCCTGCTCGACGAGCGCCGCGGCTTCTACGCCTATGAGGATGTCTCGGTGATCATCCTCGAAATTCTTGTCGTCGTCGTGCTCATCGAGCTCTGCTCGAATGCACTGCGAAGGAGGCTCACATGACCGCGCTCGCGCTGCCCCAGCGCCCGCCGCGCCGCTGGTCGACGGTGTTCGCCGTCGTCGCCGGGCTCATCATCCTCGCCTCGGCCGCCGGCCTCCAGATTCAGTGGAGCGACCTGCCCGAGATTCCTGCAAGCGTCGCGAATTACCTGCAGCTCATGTTCTCCTCGCCGAATTGGGAGAAGCTGCCGCGCGCGCTCACCGAGATGTGGCGGTCGATTTCGATGGCGTGGCTCGGCGCTCTCCTCTGCGTCGTCGTGTCGGTGCCGCTCGGCATGCTCGCCGCGCGCGGCGTCGGGCCGGCCTGGCTGCGCGCGCTCCTGCGGGCCCTGTTCGCCGTGATCCGCGCCGTGCCCGAGGTGATCATCGCGATCATCCTGCTCACCGTGACCGGCCTCACGCCGTTCACCGGCGCGCTCGCCCTCGGCATCGCGGGCATCGGCACGCAGGGCAAGTGGGTGTACGAGACGATCGAGTCGGCGCAGGAGGGCGCATCCGAGGCAGTGCGCGCCGCCGGCGGCTCGACCGCCGAGGTGACGCGCTGGGCGTTGTGGCCCGCGGTTGCGCCGGCCCTGATGTCATTCGCGCTCTACCGCTTCGAAATCAATATCCGCACCTCGGCCGTGCTCGGCCTCGTCGGCGCGGGCGGCATCGGCAGTATGCTCTCGAACTACACGAACTATCGGCAGTGGGACACGGTTGGCATGCTGCTCATTGTCGTGATTGTCGCGACGATGATCGTCGACGCGATCTCGGGAGCGATTCGTCGTCGGATCATGGAGGGAGCGCGGTCACGTGAGCTGGCAAGGGTCGTCTGACGCACCGCCGTCGGCGCGCATCGGTTCACTGTCGCCCTCGCTGCAGCCCGGCGAACGCCGCGTCGCCGAGGCGATCGTCGCCGACCGCAGCGGCACGGTCGAGCGCACGGCGCAAGAACTCGCGGATGCGGTGGGCGTCGGCCGCACGACGGTGATTCGCGCCGCGCAGTCGCTCGGCTACGAGGGCTACCCGCAGCTGCGAGTGGCCCTCGCGCAGGAGCTCGCGCTCGAGACCTCGGCCCGTGACACGGCAGGTGAGGATGCGGGCGACGGCACGATGGTCGGCTCAGTACGCGCAGGCGTGCAGCGCTTCGGCGCGCGCCTCAGCCACACGGTGTCGGCGCTCACCGAGGAGTCGGTCGGCGCGTTCGTGCGGGGGCTCGATGAGGCCGAGCGCGTGCTCGTCATCGCGAACGGACTCTCGTCGTCGCTCGGGTTGGACCTCGTGCTGCGACTCAACTCGGCGGGGCGCCCCGCCGANATGCTCATGGATTCGATGTCGCAACAGATCTCCGCACGCCTGCTCGGCGCGGGTTCGGTTTGCGTCGTGCTGTCTGGTTCGGGCGCGAATCGATCGACGCTCGAGGCGATGCGGGCCGCGAAGGCAAGCGGGGCACGGGTGCTCGCGATCACCTCGTTCGCCCGCTCGGTGCTCGCCGACGAGGCCGACGTCGTGCTCGTCGCGCCACCGATCAACGAGTCGTTTCAGGACGAGCTGATTCACACCTCGCGGGCCGCGCTCATGCTGCTCACGGAGCAGCTCGTCGACCAGCTCATCGCGCATCGCGGCGATCGAGGCCGCGATGCGCAGGCCGCGGCGGTCTCGATGCTCGGCGGCGGCCTGCACGAGTAGACACGACCACCCGGTTACCTAGTGCAGGATCGGAATCTGCCAGGGGTACTTGTACTGGTAGCCACCCGAGGTGCGTACGGCACCCCAGATGCCGAGCACGAAGGTGAGCAGGTTGCCGAGCACGATGAGCAGGATCCCGACCGGCAGCAGGATCACGGTGAAGCAGAGGATCCACCCGAGCACCGACATCACCCATGCCGAAATCTGAAAGTTGAACGCGCCAGCGGCGGCCACACGCACGAACTGCGAGTTGTTACGCGAGAACAGCCACACGACGAGTGGGCCGACGATCGCGAGCCAGCCGGCCGAGACGATCGCGGCGATCGGTGCCGAGAGGTGTGCGAGCACCGCCGCGCCACGGGCCTGGGTCGAAACATTTTCGGGTTGCTGCGTCATTCCGCCATTCTCGCAGCTTCGGCGGCGCGCACGCTGAGTTGCATTAGCGCAGCACGACGGTCGTGACGCGAGTGATCATCAGCGCGAGTGCGACGGTCAAACGCACGATCGCAACCACCTGCCAGAGCAGCACCCTCCCGCGCTTCGCCCCCATGCCGACGAGCATCGCGACGGTGAAGTGAGTCGGAATCGCGAGCGGGCCGAGCAGGATCTCGCCGGGGTTCATGCAGACGGGCAGAAACCATGACAGCGGCACAGCGTCAAGCCCCGTCTCGCTCGGCCTGTCTCGCTCGAGGTGCTCGGCGGCGAGCAGGGCGGCCCGCGCGGTTCGGCGTGCCACTACCGGGTCGCCTCGTCGGCGTCTTCGGTCTCTTCGGCGAACTGCGGGGTGCTCGAGGCCACGGTCGCTCGCTTAACCGGCGACACGGTAGCGCCCGCAGAGAAACGAGCGGTTACGCGCGAGCTCGATGAGCTCGAGGTTGAGGGCGCGCGGCAGCACCGGTGCGCCGGCGCCGAGCATCACGGGCGCGTATTGCAGCCACACTTCATCGAGCAGGCCCTGGTCGGCGAACTGCCCGGCGAGGTCTCCCCCGCCAACGATCCAGAGATCTTTGCCGTTGGCTGCCGCGGTCATCTCGGCGTGCACGTCACGGATGTTCGCCTGCGTGATGCGCACATCCGCACCCTCGGGCGTCTCGAGCGCGCGGTGCGTGAATACCCACGTCGGTTGCTCGTACGACCAGACGCTGTCGTGCTTGCGCAGCCACTCGTAGGTCGACGCGCCCATCGCGAGCGCGCCGATGCCCTCGATGAATGCCGGGTACGCCATCGGGCCTTCTTCGTCGAAGTCCTGTTTGAGCAGCCAATCGAGAGAGTGTTCTGGCGTCGCGATGAATCCGTCGAGGCTGGTTGCGGTGTAGAAATGCGTCGTCATGCGTGCATTCTCGCGCGCCGCCCTGGCAGCCCGCACCCGCGCGCCGGAAACGCCCCGTCGCGGTGGGCGGATGCTTCGTCGAGCATCCGCCCACCGCGACAGGGATGAGTTGGGTCGGGCTGGCGCGGCGCGGCGCGAGCTAGTGCGCGACGCTCGCGACGGCGGGGCGACGCGCGGGTCGAGCGGGCTCGGCACGATGTACTCGGCGCTCACCTCGTCACCGACCAGCTCAGCGATCGCCGCGGCGGCAGGGATCAACATCGGTTCCGACAGCGTCGAGCAGGCGCAGCGCTTCGACATCCTCCGTAGCCGCCGGGGCGTTCGACTCCAGCTCAGAACGAGTGCTGAGCGTCGAAAACGAGTGGAACGAGTATCGGTGTGGGGCGGGGGACACAAGTCCATGGTCCCCCGCCCATTGCTGAGCTCATCAGGGATAATGGAGCCACCGTCGTTGGCACTCTGATCGATAACGAGCGGAACGAGCGAGGTATCGCGGGCTGCGGTGCAAACGTCGTTCGCGCGGGTGGGCAGCTCGCCTTCGGCGAGTGCCAGGTCGGGCAGGTCGGGGTAGATGACGCTGTTGTCGGCGTTCATGCGCGAGCACCTCCGATCACGACGGCGAGACGAGCACGCTGCTCGTCGGTGAGACGCGGCGCAGCCTTCACCAACCGGGTGATGGCGGACTCAACCGCAGTGGCAGCGGCCGGGCCGACGGCTACAGCCTCGGCCAGTTCGTCAATGTCGGAGGGGCGAACGAAGACACGGCGGCCGATGCGGTGAGCCGGAAGGTCACCGTCAGCAATGCGCTTGCGCAGCGTCGAGTAGGCGATCGGACCACGGGCGGCGGCGGACTGGAGGCTCAGATGATCAGTGGCGCTCTGAACGGGCGCAGGAGCGGTAGTGGACAACACAGCAGAGTCCCTCTCGTGAGGAGCTTTCCGCTCTACTCACCTGGCGACGGGGCGGTACTTCCCGACGTCATGACCATTCGGGACACTCGGGCTGTAGTCCGCCGTTGTGCTGTCGGCCACCAACCCGACTCCCTGCTTGGCGACGGCTCCCGGCGGTGGCCCGGGCATCTGGTCGCTGTGTTGTCTGCAACCGACCGTAGCACTTAGGAGCGCTGACATTCACGAGCACGCACTTCATCAGTGCGGTGTCAACCATTGCTACTGGATGGCGTTGGCGCACGTGATGTGGCGATGTCTTCGGGCGTGCCAAATTAAGTTCCGCGCGGCCTGTCCTCGCCATGGGGTCTCGATCGTCCCCTTCATGAGCGCGTGAGAAGACGCGCCTCGGAAGGAGCAGACGACATGGGTAAGTACACGACGATCTCACGGCACGGACACGTTGCTGCTGAGGCTGAGCAGATCCTCGAAACGGTCTCATCGACCGAGGGGTTCACTTCAATCAATCCTCACCGCACCGCGGACCCGAAGCTCGCCATCACGCCGAGCGGTCCAGCTTCCGGAGTTGGGTCCGGGTTCGCGTTCAGGGGGAAGGACGGTAAGGGCACGCAGACCGTTGCCGAGGTCACGAGTAGCCGGGTGGTCTACGACATCGATATGGGGTCGATGGGGCGCTCCCGGCAGCGGATCTCGGTTACCCCGGTGCGCGGCGGTGGTTGCGACGTCGAATGGTCGATGACGTTGGATTCCGGCCGCAATCCGATGCTGCGGGTGTTCGGTCTATTCGCGAACAAAGTGCTCGGCCCGACTCTGGAGACCGGTCTCCGCAACCTCGCCGAGGCTACCTGGCGTTAACCCGCGTTTTCTAGACTCCGTAGTGGTCGCCTTGGCCTCTGCGGTTCACCCCGATCGAAGGGAAACCCCACCATGAAGTACACATTTCTTCTCTACAGCGACCAGTCCGGCGCGACGGAGCCGACGCCCGAGGAGATGGAGCAGGAGCTAGCGATCTTCGGCGCATACATCGGTGCACTCCAGGAGGCCGGAGTGCTTGTCGCGACCGATTGGCTGCAGCCGGTGGAGACCGCCACCACCGTCTCGTATGCGGATGGTGAAGCGGTCGTGCACGACGGCCCGTTTGCCGAGACGCAGGAGACCCTCGGCGGCTATTTCATCATCGAGGTCCCTGACCTTGACACCGCGCTGGAGTGGGCGAAGAAGTGTCCCGTCGCGCAGTACGGCAAGGTCGAGGTTCGCGCGAGCGGGATGGAAGGCTAAGGCTCCATCAGCACACACTCCTCAGCCGACGGACCGCGTCCGCATCTCGCGCTGCTCGACGAGCTCGTGCGAGCAGATCGGGCGCGGTTCGTCGGCGCGCTCGTCCGGTGGTGCGGCGACGTGCAACTGGCGGAAGACGGCTTCGCTGACGCAGTAGAGCGTGCCTTGACCGCGTGGGGGGTCGAGATCCCGCGTGACCCGCAGGCGTGGCTTGTCACGGTAGCTCGAAATCGTATCCGCGACCTGCTCGGAGCCGCCGAGCGTACCCGTACGCGCGCATTCGAAGAGACCGACCCTCATCCTCAGGCCGAACTGGGCACGGGGCGCGACGATGACACGCTCGCCCTTCTCTTCGCCTGCGTGCATCCTGCACTCGACCGCGGGGTACACGCGCCTCTGGTCCTCCAGGTTGCGCTCGGCGTGCATACGACTGACGTCGCCACGGCGTTCGCGCTCCCGACTGCGACACTCGCGAAACGGCTCGTACGTGCGAAGCAGAAACTCCGAGCCAATCGAGTGTCGTTCGAGATCCCCGAAGGGATCCCCAGCGAACGAGTCGCGGCCGTGCTCGATGCGATCTACGCCGCCTACTCCGTGGAGTGGCTGCGGATCCCCCCAGACGGTGCCGTGGATCTCGTGACGGAACACGCGATACATGCCAGCCAACTGCTGTTGGCTGCGCTACCGGGCAACCACGAGGTGCGCGGACTTGCCTCGCTCCTGCTCTACTTGCACTCCCGCGATGCTGCGCGACTCAAGGACGGTGTGCTCGTTCCCCTTGACGAGCAAGACCCGAGGCTCTGGGACCATCACCTCATCCGGACCGCCGAGGCGATCCTCCGCGATGGCTTGAGCGGTGACCGCCCGACAACGCCAGGACCCTACGAGTTGCAGGCCGTGATCCAGACCGCGCACGCCCTGCGGTCGCGTAACGGCCACACACCTTGGAACACGATCGCCCAGCTCTATGACGCCCTCGTCCAGGTCACCCCTAGCCGAGGAGCCGCTGTCGCACGTGCCGCGGCAATCGGGCATGCAGACAGCCCTGGCACTGGCCTCTCGGTGCTCGACCAACTCATCGCCCAGGACCCGGCATTGGCCACCTTCCAGCCCTACCATGCGACACGCGCCGCGCTGCTACGCCTATCCGGTGCCCCCGAGGAGCTGTATCAGGTCGCGCTCGCGCGAGCCATCGACCTCTGCACTCACCCGCCGAGTCGACGCTACCTCACCTGCATGCAACGGGTGTCAGAGTAGCCCAGGTAAACGCATCGGTCTGCTCGACGCCCACCTGCGGGGCTAGCGCCATATTTCGGTTCCACTCCACGTCTTGCGCTGAATATCAAGTATGCCCTAACTCCATCACAGTAGCCGGATTCGAGTGGGCATACTCGGGAGGCCGCCTGGACGTCGAAGAATATGACGACGCGAGGACATCCCTGCAGCTCAGCTGGTGGAACGATACCGAGTGCCCGGGCGTGATCGGCCTCACAGTTCGGCGCGAGTGCATCATCGATCCGCAGCACGTCATCGAGACGGATCGGTCAGATCTCCGGTCGGTTTCGATCGGATATGCGAGCGTGTCGACCCGCACCGCGCTGCTCCTGTGGCTCGGAGCAATCAGCGACGAGGTACGTGCCGATGCGAAGCCAAGCTGGGCGATCGAATCGGCTCTTGCCGCGCTCGATGCGCAGGGCGTGCCCCGTGCGAAGCGGCTTCTCGGCCTCGCTGCACGCGGCGTTCATGAAGACGACCGAATCCGGTCGTTCCGCCTCGAAGAACGTCACAGGTTTGACTCGACTGAGGTCAGCAGCGTGACGTTCTAACGGCATCGTCCGCGGTCGCGGCGGTCGGCGCAATGCACGTCAGCTGTCGCGATCGCGGCGCCCAGCCGCTCGAGCAGGTCGTGCGGGCCGAGTATCAGATAGAGGCCGGCAGGTGGGCGCTGTCGACGCGCGCCGCTGCACGCAGCAGCAAGGCTTCCTGTCCCGGCCGGGCAATGAACTGTACCGACTGCGGCAGCGCGCATCCGTCGACCCACATCGGCAGGGCGATCGCCGGCCAGCCGAGCACGTTCCAGATGTTCGTCATTGAGGCGAGCTCGCGACTCGGACCGGGGTCGGTGAAACGCGGGGCGAGGATGGGCGAGCTCGGGCTGATGAGTACCTCGCGTTCGTCGAAGGTCGCCTCGAAGAGCTCGCGCACGCGGTCGATCTCTGCCTCGGCGGCCGCGACCTCAGCATCGGTGACGTCGCGCCCAGCGAGTACGTTCGCGAGAATCTTGGGCTGGAACTTCTCGGGCGACGTGCGTGCCCGCTCGGCGTGCAAGTCGTATGCTTCCCTCGAACGCACGATGCGATAGAGCTCGGCATAGTCGATGTAGTGGCCATCAAGCTGCGGCAGCCGAGCTGCGTCGGCGCCGAGCTGCGCCACGACGCGGTCGTGAGGAACGCCGGCGGCCGCGTCGACGACCTTGGCCCGTACATCCTCGAGGGCGAGGAATCTCGCGACCTGCGCATCCGCACCGCGAAGGAATCCGGTCGCCTCCATCACGACAGCGATGTCGTCGGCCGTGGTCGCGAAAAAGCCAAGCGTATCGAAGGCGTCCGAGAGCGGGAACGCACCCGCGGTGTCGATGAGCCCGAGCGTCGGCTTGAGCCCCACGACGCCGCAGAGCGCGGCGGGCAGACGAATCGAGCCGGCCGTGTCTGACCCGACCGCGTATGACACGACGCCAGTCGCGACCGCCGCGGCCGAGCCCGAGCTCGAGCCGCCGGGCACCCGCTCGGCGTCGAAGGGATTCCGTACGACGCCGAACGCCCCGACGTCACCGCGAATGCCGTACGAAAACTCCTGCGCGTTCGTCTTGCCGACGACCACGGCGCCCACCGCACGCAACCGCGCGACGATGAACGCGTCGTGCTCGGGCACGTTGTCGCGGAAGAACTCCGAGGCCATCGTCGTGCGCAGCCCCGCCGTGTCGATGACGTCCTTCACCGCGGTCGGGATGCCGTCGAGCGCCCCGCGCGACTCCCCCGCGGCGCGGCGCGCATCCGATTCCTCCGCTGCCCGGAGCGCCCCGGCGTCGTCCACCGTGATGAAGAGATTGTCGGATGCGCGGGCCGCCTCGAGCGCCCGTCGAGTCAGCTCGACGGAGGTCGTTTCGCCGGCGGCAAGCTGCGCCGCGAGTTGGGTCAGGGTCGGATGCACGTCATTGTTCGCCACGCCCGCCAGCGTAGCCCGGAACGAGAGGGCGACCATTGCGTTAGCTACGCGCCTCCGACTGCGTTCGCGGAGACAAGCGCGAGCGGCGCGAAACCTCAGTTTCGCAGGCGCATCGGGCCCTTCAACAGCCGCCGCTGGTCGCGCACCCAGACCGCGCCAGTCTCGCGATGTTGGGCCCGAGTAGCGAAGCGGTAGCGGTACGCGACCACCCGCACCCACGCGGGCCGCTCCCCCGCGAACGGGTCGTGCCGCACGAGCCGCAGCGTCGGCGCATCCGCCTCGAGCAGCTTGCCAAGGAACGTGCGGAACCAGCCGTCGAGGCCGCGGCCGAGCGGCAGAAACCACATGAGCCAGTCGAGCCGCAGGTGGTACGGCGCGAACTGGCGCGGCCGCCGCCGAGCGTCGCCGGGTTTGCCGTAGAACTCGTACTCGTGCCACGTCGCGTCGCGCGGGTTCGCGTCGCGGGTGCCCTCGACGACGTATTCGACGCGTACCTTCGTCACGCTGCCGAACGCGCCGTAGGCGTTCGCGAGCTGCAGCCGGTTGAACGCGCCGTTCATCACCTGCCGTTTCGCGAAGAAGAGGTTGTGGAACGCGGGCCAGCTCAGCCAGAGGTAGAGCGCACCGATGGCCCAGGTGATGACCACCCAGTAGGCCGGCAGCTCGGCCGAACCGATCGGGGCGCCGGGCACCGCCACGGCCGACGCCGCGATGACGATCGTTGCCCAGTTGAGCCAGGCGAAGTTGCCGGTGAGCACGAGCCAGAGTTGCGTCGCGACCACGATGCCCGCGGCGACGGTGCCGACCACGCCCGGCACGAACAGGAACCACGGCACGACGAGTTGCGCGAAGTGGTTGCCCGCGACCTCGAGCCGGTGAAACCACCGCGGCAGCAGGTGCGCCTGCCGGCTCAGCGGCCCGGGCATCGGCTGCGTTTCGTGGTGATAGGTGAGCGCGGTGAAGTCGCGCCACTCGCGGCCGCCGCGAATCTTGATCATGCCCGCTCCGAATTCGAGCCGGAACAGCAGCCACCAGAACAGCACGATGACGACGATCGACGGCGCCTGCGAGCGCGAGCCGAGAAACGCGGCGAGAAAGCCGAGTTCGAGCAGCAGCATCTCCCAGCCGAAGCTGTAGAACACCGCGCCGAGGCTCGTCACCGACATGTAGCTGGCCCAAAGCAATAGAAACGCGAGCATCGGCAGCCACGGTGGCCCGAGCTGCGGCAGCCCGGCCACGATCAGCGCCGCGACGACAATGCCACCCGAGCAGAGTATCCGCAGCCGCCGGTCGGTGTAGCGCCACCAGCGAAAAATCGTGAAGCGCACGGGCTGCTTCGGTCGACGCTGCAGCCCGCGCTCCCCGAGGAGCACGGGGAACTGCCGCAGCGTCGACACGAAAGCCACCACGAACAGCGCCGCGATGCCGCGCTGCAACACCTCTCGAGCAAGGCCGTAGTCGACGGCCGCGAACCCGTCCATGCCGCCAGACTACGCCGAAGCCACCCGCCTACCGCCGGGTCGCGTCCTGCACCTCGCCGATGAGCTCCTCGAGGATGTCTTCGAGGAACAGCGCGCCGGTCGTCTGATCGTTCGCGTCCGCAACGCGCGCGATGTGCGTGCCGCGGGCGCGAATCGTCGCGAGCGCATCCTCGAGTTCGACCTCGGGCCGAATCGTGATGAGCGGCCGGATGCGGTCGGCCGGGATCGGCGCGTCGATCACGTCGGGCTCGCTCAGGTCGAGCACGTCCTTGAGGTGCACGTACGCGGTCGGCGTGCCCCGCGCATCCGTCATGACATACCGGGAGTAGCCGTGGGCGGCGACGGCGCGCTGCACGTCGCGCGGCGTCGCCGTGTGCGGCAGCAGCACGAGCGATTGCAGCGGCACCTCAACGTCGGCGACGCGCTTTTCGGTGAACTCGATCGCGGCGCTCACGGTGCCCGAGTCGTCGACGAGGGTGCCCTCGCGCTGCGACTCCTCGACGATCGTCGCGACCTGGTCGATCGTGTACGCGCTCGTCGCCTCGTCCTTCGGCTCGACGCGGAACAGCCGCAAGAAGCCGTTCGCGATCCAGTTCAGCGAGTGGATGATCGGGCTCACGACCCGGCTGATCAGCACGAGCGGCGGGGCGAGCAGCAGCGCGGCGCGGTCGGGTACCGAGAACGCGATGTTCTTCGGCACCATCTCGCCNGAACACGACGTGGAGGAACGTCACAAGCACGAGCGCCACGATGAACGCGGTGAGCGTCACCGCCTCGGCCGACAGGCCGGTCCACGCGAGCGGGTACTCGAGCAGGTGATGGATCGCCGGCTCGGAGACGTTGAGGATCACGAGCGAGCAGACGGTGATGCCGAGCTGGCTCGTTGCGAGCATGAGCGTGGCGTGTTCCATCGCCCACAGGGTCGTCTTCGCGGCGCGGTGGCCTGCGGCCGCCTTCGGCTCAATCTGCGAACGGCGGGCCGAAATCACGGCGAACTCGGCACCCACGAAGAACGCGTTCACCACCAGCAGTACAACAAGCCAGATGAGGCCGGGAAGGTATTCGCTCATCGCTGTCCCTCCTCAAACTGCTCCATCATGCGTTCGCGGGTGTCGGCGAACGCGGTGTCCTTGGTGATGTCGTTCGGTAGGTAGCGCAGCCGATCGATGCGCGGGCCGACCATGCGCTCGACGCGCAGGCGCCCGTGCGGGGTCTCGACCTCGTCGCCGACGGCCGGGATGCGCCCGAGCTTCTCGAGCACGTAGCCCGCGACCGTCTCGTACTCGTCGCTCTCGGGGATGCGCACTGCCGCGAGCTCCCACAGCTCGTCGGGGCGCAGCGAGGCGGCGAGCGTCACCGAGCTCTCGCCGACGTGGATGCGGTGCTGCGCCTGATCGTGCTCGTCGCGGAGGTCGCCGACGAGCTCCTCAACGAGGTCCTCGAGCGTGACGATGCCGGCGGTGCCGCCGTGCTCGTCGACGACGACGGCGATCTGGTAGCCGCGGCCGCGGAGCGTGCCGAGCAGCGAGCCGACGCCCGCGCTTTCGGGAACGAGCAGTGGCTTCGACATGATCTCGGTCACGGGGGTCGTCGCGCGGTCCTCGAAGTTCACGCCGTACGCGCTCTTCACGTGGACGATGCCCACGATGTTGTCGGCGTCGCGCCCCATGATCGGAAACCGCGAGTGGCCCGTGCGCTCGGCCTCGGCCACCACATCCGCGGCCGTGACATCGTTCGCGAGCGTGTGCATCCGCACCCGCGGGGTCATCACCGAGTCGGCGGTGCGCTCCGAGAACGTGAGGGTTCGGTGCAGCATCGCTGCATCATCGTGGTCGAGCGAGCCCTCGAGCGCCGAGCGGCGAATGAGAAAGCTCAGCTCCTCTGCGCTGCGGGCACCCGAAAGCTCTTCTTTCGGTTCGATGCCCATGGCGCGAATCAGCGAGTTTGCGGTGCCGTTGAGCAGCAGCACGACCGGCTTGAAGAGCCAGGTGAAGGCGATCTGCAGCGGCACGACGATCTTTGACGTCGCGAGCGGCACGGCGAGCGCGAAGTTCTTGGGCACGAGTTCGCCGAAGATCATCGAGAACAAGGTCGCGACAACGATCGCGACGATCGAGCCGGAGGCCGTCACGCCGGCTTCGCTGAGGCCGAGGTCCGACAACGGTTCGCGCAACAGTGATGAGATCGCGGGTTCGAAGGTGTAACCGGCGAGCAGCGTCGTTAGCGTGATGCCGAGCTGCGCGCTCGAGAGATGGGTCGACGTGACCTTGAGGGCGCTGATCGTGGGGCCGAGACGTTTCTCGCCACGATCACGGCGCCGCTCAAGGTCAGGTCGAGCGAGGTTAACGAGGGCAAATTCCGACGCCACGAAGACGCCGGTGCCGAACGTCAGAAGGACGCCGGCAAGAATGCCCCAGAGTTCGAAGTTCATCGCTCACCCCGCTCGTGGCCCGCATATGCGGGCGCCGGGATGAGCTTAGGACTATGACCAGGAGAATCTTCCATAGCCGAATTCTAGGGGCATTCTGGTTACGGCGTGCTTACTTCTTTTCGCCGCGCCCAACAATCAGGCCGTAGATGAGCAGCACGACGATCGAACCACCGATCGCGAGCGCCCAGGTCTGGAGCGAGAAGAACTCTTCGAGGTTGGCGTTGAACAGGATTCCGCCGAGCCAGCCGCCGACGAAGGCGCCGACGACGCCGAGCAGCAGCGTGACGAGCCAGCCGCCTCCCTGCTTACCGGGAAGGATCAGTTTTGCGATGGCACCGGCAATGAGGCCGAGAAGTAGGAAACTGAAAAAGCCCATGAGAGCTCTCCTTTCATTTTTCGCACACGGGTGCGTGTGCTGTGTCGATTATTGCCACGTGATCACATGAAAATCACAGCGACACGCAAATGTAACCGCGATGCAACCAACTCCTCGCCCTGCATTTGCCGTCGCGTCGAACTTAGGATGGGCTCATGGAACAGGTGCGCGTGGATAGTTGGCTCTGGGCCGTGCGGGCCTACAAGACCCGGTCAGCGGCGACGGCGGCGTGCCGCGCGGGCCATGTGCGCGTGAATGATGAGCGTGTGAAAGCCGCGCAGAAAGTCGGCCCCGGCGATGTGCTGCGAGTGCGCCAGAACGGCTTCGATCGCATCCTCGTCGTGGGCCGCACGCTCGTGAAGCGAGTCGGTGCGGCGGTGGCTGCCGAGGCCTACGAGGATCGCACGCCTCAGCGAGAGCCAGTGGCCGTCATCGCGGTGCGCGATCGCGGCGCCGGGCGCCCCACGAAGCGCGAGCGCCGCGAGATCGAACGGCTGCGGGGCTACTAAGCGAGCACTGCCATGGACATCGAGTGGCTCGTTGAGCTACGGGCCGAGGTACTGCGCGCCGACCTCGCGCGCCTGGGAGCGTTTGACGAACACCGAGTGCGCGAGCGGATGCGCGCGGCATTTCGGCCGCAGAATACGCAGGTCATCGTCGTCGACGGCGCCGACGCAGGGTCGATTTCGCTGCGCGAAGAGCAGGATGCGCGCTGGATCGAACACTTTTGCCTCGCGCCGAGCGCGCAGAACCGCGGCATCGGTTCGGCGGTGCTTGAGCAGGTCTTGCCGACGAAGGACCCGCGATCATTCAAGCTCAACGTACTGCAGGGCAGCCCGGCCCGGCGTCTCTACGAGCGGTTCGGGTTCGCCGCATGTGAGCAAGACGAGGTTGATGGGGTCTGATGCAGGAAGAGGTGACAGTTCTAGTTAGGCCGCGAGGGCCAGGTCGTTGTTCATGATGGCCTCGAACTCGATGGGCGTCAA
>NZ_JACXJG010000011.1:29611-30952 GCF_014904065.1 Gulosibacter sediminis
GCCCAGGCGGACCTGCCTGCGTCTGCGGTGGTAGGTCCGCTCGACCCAGGTCACGATCGCGATGCGNACTCTTCACGTGTGGTCCAGGAGCGGCGGNTCAGGACGTTCTTCTGCAGCAAGCTGAAGAACGATTCCATCGCCGCGTTATCGCCGCAGGACGCGACCCTGCCCATCGAACCGACGAGGTTATGGACGGCGAGTTCGCGGCGCAGTTTCCTGCTTCGAAATTGCGATCCTCTATCTGAATGGACGATACAGCCGTTCACGTTTCCGCGCATCCGGACGGCGTTGCGGACAGCTCGGACCGCGAGTGATGCCTTCATTCTCGAGTCGATCGANACCCACGATCCGACCGCTGAAGGCGTCTTTGACCGCGCAAAGATAGAGCCGGCCTTCGCTCGTTTTGTGTTCCGTAATATCGGTCAGCCAGAGCTGGTTCGGCCGGGACGCCACGAACCGGTGACGCTCACGCCCGTGCTCCTCAATGACGACGCAGAGATCGTCGTGAACGGCGGGGCCAGGCTTCTTGCCGTTCTTGCTCCGCTTCTTCCCGAACACACTCCACCAGCCAGTCGATGATGCGATCCGCCACGCGGTCCGATCCGACATCGCCTGGCCCTCCTCGCGGGCCTCGTCGGCGAGGAGCCGATACCCGAACTCCGGGTCGTCGCGGTGCGCGGCGAACAGCGCGTTCGCCCGATACGCCTCCTCGAGCTCCCGGCTTGTCACAGGATCACGTAGCCAGCGGTAGTAGGGCTGGCGAGCGAGCTTCAAGCCCCGGCACGACACCACGACAGGGATTCCGTCGGCGGCGAGCTCGCTCACGAGCGGGTACATCATTTTCCCGGCAGATGCGCNGGACAGATACGCGGTCGCGCGACGCAGCACCTCGACCTCCTGCTCGAGGAGGCGATTGCGCTTACGGAGCTCGCGCAGCTCGGCGGAATCCTGCTTCGTCTCACCCGGCTGTTCGCCGGCTTCGATGCGGGCTTGACGCATCCACTTGTCGAGAGTTCCGACATGGACGCCGAAGTCCTTCGCGATCTGCGCGAGGGAGACGTCTGGGTCGCGGTTCTGCGCGACACGGACGACGTCGTCGCGGAACTCCTTGGGGAACGGCTTGGGCATGATGACATCCNTCCAGGCCAGCCCTCTCGGCTAGCCATGTTTGACGTCACCAGTTCCTACATCAGACCCGTTCGTTGCTCCGTTCAGTCGAGGAGTTCCGCAAGCAGCTTCTCGATGCGCTGCTTGATGTCGTCGCGGATCGGGCGCACGGCGTCGATGCCCTGGCCGGCGGGGTCGCCGAGCTTCCAGTCCTCGTACCGCTTGCCGGGGAAG
>NZ_JACXJG010000011.1:31111-32431 GCF_014904065.1 Gulosibacter sediminis
GGAGTCCTGCACGGCCTCGGTCGTGAGGATCTTCGGCTGCTCGGCCGTGATGTCGATGCCTTCCTCGCGCATGGCCTCGACCGCGACGGGGTTGATCTGCTCGGCGGGCATGGAACCGGCCGAGCGCACCTCGACCCGGCCGGCGGCGAGGTGGCGGAGGTAGCCCGCGGCCATCTGGGAGCGGCCGGCGTTNCACGGAAGGCTTGTGATCGGTCATGTTCGGTTCGCTTCTTTCGTTCAGTCGGTGAGGGTGGTGAGGAGTGCGCGGACGCGGGTTTCGATGTCGTCGCGGATCGCCGCAACCCCTTCCGGGGAGGCGAGGGCAGGGTCGCCCACGGCCCAGTCCTCGTAGCGGACTCCCGGGATGATCGGGCACACGTCCCCGCACCCCATCGTGATCACGACGTCGGCGGCGCGGACGGTGTCGTCGGTGAGCGGCTTCGGGAACGCCGACCCCGCCTCCGGTTCGCCCTCGATCTCGGTCAGCAGAGAGCGCACATGCGGGTGCACGTCCGACGCCGGGGTCGACCCGGCCGAGCGTGCGATGACGGTGCCGCCAGCGAGCTGATTGAGAAGGGCGGCGGCGAGCTGGGAGCGGCCGGCGTTCTGNCACGCACACGAACAGCACCTGCGGTATTCCCGCCACGCGGTCCCGGGTGAGATCGGCCAGGCGCTGCCTCGCGAAGCGTTCGGTGAGCGGGATCATGTGCCGGGTCACTTTCTCCGACCTCACCAGGCCCGCGTAGGACTCCCGGACGATCGCGATCACGAGGTCCCGGTTCAGGCCGGTCAGCTCGTCCGCGAGTTCCTCGGCGAGGCGGGTGACGCGGGCGTCCATGTCGCGCAGCGCCTCAGCCCGGACCTCGGGCTGCTCCGGCTCACCTGAGACCGCGGCTGGTGCGAACGCGTCCAGGAGCGCGGCGACGGCGCGCTGCCGTGTCGGGGTGATCCGGTACCAGACCCAGGTGCCGCGCCGTTCCGAGGCGAGTATCCCGGTGTCTTTGAGGACCTTCAAGTGGTGGGAGACGGTCGGCTGGGACACCTCGGCGAGCTCGGCGAGATCGCACACGCACGACTCGCCGCGCGGGTCGGTGGCGNGGACAGCATCCGCAGCCGGAGCGGGTCGGCGAGCGATTTGAGTGCGCCGGCCACGGTCGTGGCGGCATCCCGTCCGATCGCGTGCGTCGAGGACGGCGCGCACGCCTCGGCGTCCGGGAGGACGGTCGTGTCGGTCATGACGTCCTCGATTCGGTGACGGCTTCCGTCGCGTAGGGGTCGGCGTGGAACCAGGCCTTCGCCGCCCAGAGGGAGACGTAGACG
>NZ_JACXJG010000011.1:32462-32564 GCF_014904065.1 Gulosibacter sediminis
GACGAGCACGGGCACCTCGATCAGTGGGCCGACCACGCCGGCGAGGGCCTGCCCGGAGGCGGCGCCGAAGGTGCCGATGGCGACCGCGATCGCGAGCTCGAA
>NZ_JACXJG010000011.1:32576-32952 GCF_014904065.1 Gulosibacter sediminis
CGCCGCGGTGAACGCCAGCGTCGTCGACCGGGCGTACCCGAGCCCGAGGGTCTTGCCGAGCAGGAGCCCGGCGAACCACATGAGGCCGAAGTAGACCAGCAGCGGCAGCGCGATCCGGGCCACGTCGAGCGGGTTCTGGGTGACCGCCTGACCCTGCAGCGCGAATAGCAGCACGATGGTGAACAGCAGCCCGTACAGCGCCCACGGCCCGACCCGGGGAAGGAACTGCTCCTCGTACCATTCGCGGCCCTTGCGGCGTTCGCCGATGAACCGGGATGCGAACCCGGCGATCAGCGGGACGCCGAGGAACACGAGGACGTTCAATGCGATCTGCCACACCGAGATCTCCAGGCCTTGGGTGTCGAGGCCGAGCCAG
>NZ_JACXJG010000011.1:32961-33055 GCF_014904065.1 Gulosibacter sediminis
GGTGAGGTAGAACCAGCCGAGCACGGAGAACATCACGACTTGGAAGACGGAGTTGATCGCGACGAGCACGGCGGTGGCCTCGCGGTCGCCGCAG
>NZ_JACXJG010000011.1:33065-43020 GCF_014904065.1 Gulosibacter sediminis
CGCGATGCAGCGGGCGAGCCCCACGATGATCAGCCCCGTGCGGTACTCGGGCAGGTCCGGGAGGAACAGCCAGGCGAGGGCGAACATCACCGCGGGACCGACCAGCCAGTTCAGCACGAGCGAGGAGACGAGGAGGCGCTTGTCGCCGGTGACGGCGGCGACCTTGTCGTAACGCACTTTCGCGAGCACCGGGTACATCATCACCAGCAGGCTCAGCCCGATCGGCACGGAGATCCCGCCGACCTCCATCGCGGACAGTGCGTCGGAGAGCGCGGGAACGAAGCGTCCCAGGAGGAGGCCCGCGACCATCGCGAGGNGCCGGCAGCCACTTGTCCAGCGTGGACAGCCGCTTCGGGGTCGCCGTGGTAGGGGCGGTGTTCGTCTGGGTCATGCGAGCAGCTCCTCGATCTTCGCCGCGTACACGGGCTTCGGGTGCGCGCCGATCAGCACGTCGACCCGTTCCCCGGCCCGGTAGAACCCGAGCGTCGGGATCGACGTCACCCCGGCCGCGGTCACGGCCTCCGGATTCGCATCGGCGTCGACCTTCACGATCTTCACCTGCCCCGCATACTCTTCGGCGAGCTGGTCGAGGATCGGGGCGATCGCCTTGCACGGCCCGCACCAGGCCGCCCAGATATCGACCACGACAGGTAGCTCGGCTTCGATCACCTCGCTCTGGAAGGTCGCGTCGGTGACGGGGGTGACGGTGTTCATGCGGAGACCTCCAGAACGGGAGCCGGCTGGGCGGCGGGGGCGAGATGGGAGAGATAGTGCTGGGCGTCCTGGGCTGCGGCGCAGCCGGTGCCCGCGGCAGTGATCGCCTGCCGGTACGTGTGATCGACCAGATCACCGGCAGCGAACACGCCCGGCACGTTCGTGGCCGTCGATGGATGCGCGACCCGCACATACCCGTCCGGGTCGGTGTCGACCTGCCCGGTGACGAGTTCGGAGCGCGGGTCGTGCCCGATCGCGACGAACACCCCGGTCACGTCCAGGGTGCGTTCGGCGCCGGTGAGGGTGTCGCGCAGCCGCAGCCCGGCCACCCGGTCGTCGCCGAGGATCTGGGCGACCTCACTGTTCCAGGCGATCTCGATCTTCGGATCGGCCCGCACCCGCTCGGCCATGATCCGAGAGGCCCGGAACGTATCGCGCCGGTGCACGAGCGTGACCTTCGACGCGAACCGCGTCAAGAACAGGGCTTCCTCCATCGCGGAATCCCCACCGCCGACCACGACGATGTGCTGCTCGCGGAAGAAGAACCCGTCGCAGGTCGCACACCACGAGACCCCGTGGCCTGACAGGCGCTCCTCTTCGGGGAGGCCGAGCTTGCGGTACGCGGAGCCCATCGTCAGGATCACCGCCCGCGCCCGATACGTGACACCGGCGCCGGTCTCGATGACCTTCAGATCGCCGGCGAGGTCGAGACGGGTCACGTCATCGGACACGATCTCGGCGCCGAACCGTTCCGCCTGCGCCCGCATCGCTTCCATCAGCTCCGGCCCCTGCACGCCGTCGATGAAGCCGGGGAAGTTCTCCACCTCCGTCGTCGTCATCAACGCGCCGCCAGCGGTCACCGACCCCGCCACCACGACCGGGTTCAGCCCCGCACGGGCGGCGTAGATCGCCGCCGTGTATCCCGCCGGACCAGACCCGACGATCACTACCTCTTGAATCGACATGCTTCTATATTGACAGACATCGAATCAGTCAGCAACGGGTGCCCCGTCACCGCCGACAGCGTTCACGTCCTGTTCATCCGCTGGAAGGATCACGACGGCGAACCTGCGGCTGCGGGTGGAGCCGACGAGAGGTGGGAGTTGCCAGCCGGCAGAATGGCTCTCGGAGCGCGTCGCCCTTCCCGCGCAGGCAGCGACTCGCGCCGCACCTGGACCGTGCAGCAGGTGCAGGTCCGCTTAGTGACCGTTGCCGAGGCCGCCGGTGAGGCGGGCGTGGAACGCGGTCGTGTAGTCGTTCATGCCGATGAACTCGACGGTTTTGCCGTGCTGCTCGTACTTGGTCTCGATCGCGTCGAGCGCGGCGACGGTGGAGGCGTCCCAGATGTGCGACTTCGTGAGGTCGATGACCACGCGCTCGGGGTCATCGGCGTATTCGAACATCGTCGTCAGGTCGTTGCTGGAGGCGAACAACAGCTGCCCCTCGACTGTGTAGTGGGCGCGGGCCTCGCCGAAGTGTTCGGTGACCTCGCGGCGCACGTCGATGAGGTGGGCGACGCGGCGGACTAACATGACCGAGGCGACGAATACGCCCACGACGACGCCGACGGCGAGGTTGTGGGTGGCGACAACGACGGCGACGGTGATGACCATGACGATCGTCTCGCTCTTGGGCATCCGCTTCAACGTAGACGGTTTGATGGAGTGCCAGTCGAAGGTGCCGACGGACACCATGATCATCACCGCGACCAGGGCCGCCATCGGAATGATGGCGACGATGTCGCCGAGGACGACGATGAGGATCAGCAGGAACATGCCGGCCAGGAACGTCGAGATGCGGGTGCGGGCGCCGGAGGCCTTGACGTTGATCATGGTCTGCCCGATCATCGCGCAGCCGCCCATGCCACCGAACAGGCCGGAGAGCAGGTTCGCGACACCCTGTCCCCAGGATTCGCGGGTCTTGTTCGAGTGCGTGTCGGTGACGTCGTCGACAAGCTTCGCGGTCATCAGTGACTCCATGAGGCCGACGAGCGCCATGGCGAGGGCGTACGGAGCGATGATCGTCAGCGTCTCCCAGGTCAGCGGCACGTTCGGGATGAACAACTCGGGCAGGCTGCGCGGCAGTTCGCCCTTGTCGCCGACCGCGGGTACGTTGATCGCGAAGACCACGACCGCGACGGTGACAAGCGCGATCGACACCAGGGGTGCGGGGATGACCTTGGTGATCTTCGGCATGAAGACCATGATGGCCAGCCCGGCGGCGACGAGCGGGTAGACCATCCAGGGCACGCCGATCAGCTCGGGCACCTGCGCCATGAAGATGAGGATCGCGAGGGCGTTGACGAAGCCGACCATGACGCTGCGCGGGATGAACCGCATCAGCTTCGCCACCCCGAGCACGGCGAGCACGATCTGGAGGACGCCTGCCAGCAGCACGGTCGCGATGAAGTAGTCCATCCCGTACTCGCGGGCCACCGGCGCGATGACCAGTGCGATCGCACCGGTCGCGGCGGTGATCATCGCAGGCCTGCCGCCGACGAACGCGATGGTCACGGCCATGACAAACGAGGAGAATAGGCCGACCTTCGGGTCGACGCCGGCGATGATCGAGAACGAGATCGCCTCCGGGATCAACGCGAGAGCGACGACGAGTCCGGCGAGGACCTCGCGGGTGAGGATGCGCGGGGTCTTCAGCGCGGTGAGCACCGAGGGGTCGGGCCGGTACCGGTTCCGGTCATCGGCGGTCGTGGTCGCTGTCGTCATGAGGCAGGCCTCCAAGGTCAGGGGCGGGTCAGGTGTGACACCATCAAAGAATGAGAGCGCGCGTCTGCGCGCAGCCCGACAGTGCCCCGCTCGGGGTCCGGCAGTTGGGAAGATGCCTGCGAAACATGCGGGCACGAAAGTCAACTCTAACGTAACGTGAGTGTTGAGGCGAATTGGGAAGGGAGCCGCGCTATGCCCGAGACCGGGATGATGCACATCGGGGAGCTCGCGGAGCGGACGGGGCTGTCGCTGCGCACGATCCGTCACTATGACCAGATCGGCCTGCTCGCTCCCTCGGGGCGCTCGGAGGGCGGGTTCCGCCTGTATACCGAGGACGACTACGACCGGCTCTTGCTCATCCGGCGAATGAAGCCGCTGGGGTACTCGCTGGAGCAGATGGGTGACCTGCTTCAAGCGCTGGAGAGTGCGCGCAGGGGGGATGCGTCGGGAGCGGACGGAGAACTCGCGTTGGCGCAGTTTCTGGATGACGCACAAGAGCGTCGAGTGAAGCTTGCCCAGCAGCTTGATGCTGCGGACGAGTTCATCGGGTTGCTCAGCGCTCAGATCGCGAAATAGTCGCCGCGTCTGCGTCGGGTGTTTGATGGGCGTCGGCGATGGGTGGTTCGAGGATCGTGGCGGAGTAGCGCAGCGCGGTTTCGATGCCGATGCCGAAGAGATCGCAGATTCGGCGGACGTCGCCGCCAGTCTGTTCGACTTCGTAGAGAATCCGGTCGGTGCGCAGCGCCTGGGCGGTGACACCTGCCTTCTTCCAGGGGAAGTTCCGGCCTGGCGGTGAGAGCCTGGGCGCGGTCTGGATGGTGACGAGCAGGTAGGGGTTCTTCGTCTCGGGCCAGCGCTTGGCACGGTGGTCGAGCCACGCGCTCAGGCGGGCGCGAACGGGTTTCGCGAGGGGGATGGAACGGCCGTCGGGCATGCGCAGTCGTCCGTCGATGATGTCGGTGAGCTTGATGTGCTCCACTTGCGAAGTCATCAGGGCGTGGAAGGCGACGAGTGAGACGGCCAGCGCGACCGCGGGATCGGGATTGACCAGGGCGTCGCGGATCGCCGTGGGCTCCATCGGCAGCGGGAGGTTGCGTCTGGGGCCGCGCAGCGGGATCGCTTTCGTCGGGTCGATGAAGACCTGCTTGCGTCCGCGCAAGATCGTGAACAGGCTGCGGAAGCCGAGCATCATCGTGTGACGGGGCGACGGATCGTCGGGAAGCGCGGCGAGGATGTCTTCGGTGCCGATTCCGACGAGGCTGGTGCGTCCGCCTTCGACCCAGCGGGTGATCGCGGGGAGGATGCCGTACATCTGGCCTTTGACCGTCATCGTGTCGCGGGGCTGGCGGCGCGGCGGGGTCTTGGAGCCGTCGACCATGATGTCGCGCCAGAGCTCGAGCTGGGAGCGCATCGGCTCGGGAAGGGCATGGGTCTTGCGTTCGAAGAGCGTGGTGAAGGACGGCACCCGGTCGTCGATGAGGAGACCTGCGTCTTCGAGGACTTCGATGGTGGAGCGGATGTTGCCGTCGTCGCTATAAGAGCGCATCGCGAGGATGTCGGAGGCGCGGAAGCGCAGATTCGCGCCGGGGAACACGAGCTGCAGGATTTTCAGGGTGCGCCGGACCTGGTTGGTCTGTCGCTTGGGGTTATAGGACAAAGCGTGTGGATGGGATCTTGATCTAGGCCCGTCGTTGCAGGCGTGTCGAGGGGTGGTCTTAGTCCGGGACCCTTAGTCGTGAGAAACGACGCGAACACGACGACCTGTCTGGTATGCGGGCAACGGCTCGTGAAGAACGGAAGAACCGCTGCTGGAACGCAACGGTGGCGCTGCCCGGACTGCGGCGCATCGTCCGTCAGGAAACGCGTCGACCTGGTCCGCCGTAACCAGCTGCGGGAGTTCCTGGAATGGCTGCACGGAAAACACTCCCAGCACGAGCTCGGCGGAGCCAGCGCCGCACGGCAACTGCGACGCCGAACAGCCTGGTGCTGGGATATCGAGCCCGCACTCGGTCCCGTCGAAACACGTCATCGCGTCATCCTCGTCGATGGGATCTATATCGGTTCCTGGTGCTTATTGATCGCGGTCACCGAAGACCTGCAAGTCCTGGCCTGGCAGTGGTGCTCGACCGAGTCCTCGGCAGCCTGGTCCGCGCTCTTGACACGCATCCCGGCTCCCGAAGTTGTCGTGTGTGACGGCGGGACCGGGTTCGCGTCGGCAGCCCGGTCCTGCTGGCCAGAAGTGAAGACCCAACGCTGCCTGTTCCATGTCCAGATGAACATCCGCCGCCACCTCACACGGCACCCAAGAAGCCCAGCAGGACGAGACCTCTTGAAACTCTCCAGAGCGCTCTCGCGTGTCATCGACGTGGACACCGCCGTGTCGTGGCAGCTCGGCCTGCAAGCGTGGTGGCAGCAGCACGGGCACCTCACCAAACAACGATCAACTGAGGGGCTCTGGCTCTCCGGGCTGCTCCGCGCAAACCTGCTCGATCCGCGTATACATGCGGTTCTTACACCACTAGTCTACGGGTTGTCGCGGGTTGATACGACCTCATTCGGACCCCCGCAGAGGGGTTTAGGACCCCGTTTCGGACCCCGCGGGAAGGCTCGTCATGAACGTCAGGGCAGTCGGCGAGACAGCAGGCACATCGGTCGAAACCGTGGTCGGTAAGATCGGCGATGCCGTCACAATGGCAGCCCTCGACTCTGCACTGGCAGCTGGGCTCGCCCCTCATTGCGGCGGTACTTGCGTGAAGAGCGCTTCGTGCGCCAGGACGCGGGCCGCATGACTCATCATTCGATCCGAGCGATGGCTCCCCTCACTTGCACCGATGTTGCCGAGCACGTCCCAGAGATCGTTCCAGACTTCGTAGACCTCACCCTGGCTGACCGGGCTACCGTCTCGGTGCGACCAGCCGAGCGCAGTCAGCGTCTGTGCAACCGTACCAACATCGATCCTGCCTTCCGTGGTCGCCATATGCACGAGGACGACGACGGTCGCATCGGCGTGGAAGGACTGCTCGTCGGGAGCCAGCGTGTCAGCAAGGTGCTCCCAGAGCGCAGCCGAGCCATTCACGACGACTCGCCCGAGTCTCGTGAGTCGCAGCGAACCCTTGTACTTGCGCAGCAGCCCGATCGACTTCACGTACTCCCGGAAGTGGAGCACGGGGTGCACGTCAATCTCGCGGGCCATCTTGTGGATCCAGTCGCGCATCGTCGGCATCACCACCGCGAGCGCCTGCACATCGGCGGGCTTCAGATAGCCTGCAGCAGTCAGAGGCAGCCCATCACCATCGGCCCGCTCAAGCAGGTAGCGAAATGCGAGCAGCGCGTCGGCGTAGTTGACCGAGTCGCCGAGAACCTTCAGCGTCGACACCTCGACGGCTCGGTCTTTGAATGCCCGCCCCAACGGTGTCTCGCCGAGGGTGTTCAGTACGTCGGTGAGCACCGGGTGCAGGTTCCAGGCCACGCGGCGGTGGCGCAGCGGCCCGATTCCGGGAGATGGGTCTGTGGTGCGGTGGAATGCTGAAGTCATATTGCCTACGAGTCGAGGGGTTGCGTGCTAAGGAAGTCGGCAAGCTCTCTGGGATCGCGGTGGCGATCGTACTGACGGAGCAGATCGATGTAACGCCGCTTGTCGAGGCGCCAGTCATATACATCAGGGGTATCGGAGTCCTGGGCAGCGACGAACACAAGGTCAGCGAGTAGACGGCTGGAGCGCCCGTTCCCATCGGCGAAGGGGTGAATCCGCCCGACCTCAGCGTGGACGACAGCGCCGAGCTGGCGTGGCGTCCAGTCGGTCGTATGCTCCCACCTGTAGCGGATCGTCTCGAATGAGCCGCGCAGCTCGACCGCGACGTGCTCGGGTGCGACACCGATGTTCAGCTCTCGCTTGCGATACACGCCGGCCCAGGCCCAGATATCGCCGTAGAGCTGCGAGTGCAGATCGCGAAGAAAGGAGTCCGATAGGAGGTCGGCAACGGTCAGCGTCCCGTCCAGTACCGATGTTAGGGCGCGTTCTGCGACCTCGTTTTGCAGGGCCTGTTCGAGGTCGTAGATCGCACTCTTGGTGGTCGGCATCCCCACCAGTTCACGCGCATCAGGGAGCAGGGCATCCAGTTCATCATCGGGAACCGGTGTTTCACCGTATCCCGGCGTCAGAGACATCAGCTCCGCTTGCGACGCTCAGCCAGGAACCGCTCGACACGCTCCGAGCGGACGAACCCCGCGGGCACGGTGCGACGTTCGAGCTGGGCCGATGCCTTCGTGGAACGTGCGACAGCGCGCTGTAGTGCGTCCTTGTTCACAGTACGGACAGCCACGACTCCCACCTCCTCGGCATTGCTCGGGCTTCTTGTCATGCCATTCTACCGGCACCACCGCAGATGCCTCGGCATCGGTATTCGGGTTGACTCATCCTCCGGATCCGAGCAATGCCTCCCGGCGTTGTCCGCTGCGCCGTCACGGATACAATCCGATCACCCACACCACGGCCGTGTGCGGTTTCTATCCAAACCCGACCGACTGACGGTGGTTTCCTTTGGCAGCGGTAGCCACCGCGATGGGGATCGAGTCGACACTGTTCAACGGAAATCATAACAGATATGCTGTATCTGTAACAGTTTCTGCCGGTCGGAGGTGATGATGTACATCGCGACGATGCCTGATCTACTGAGCTACAACGATCTGGGCTCCCGGGGTCTCACTCGGCATGGCCTCGACCGGTTGATCGAGTCGGGTGAGTTCGAGCGCATCTCCCCTGGCCTCTTCCTCAGATCAGGGCTCGCGGACGACACAACGGCAGCGTGGATCGCCATCGCCGCCAAGAGACCCGACGCCACGCTGTGCCTTCTGACGGCGCTGTCGTTGCACGAGCTGACCGATGAGATTCCCGCCCGGAGCGACATCGCCGTCCCGCGCGGCACACAACCGGTCACCGTTCACCATGCACCCATCGCCTGGCACCGCTTCGACGCGGACACGTTCAACGTCGGGCGCACCGAGCATGCGTTGCCGGATGGATCGTCGATCGGCCTCTACTCCGCTGAGCGGACCCTCATCGATCTGTTCCGCCTGCGTCACGCGTGGGGTAACGACATCGCCCTCGGCGCGCTCAAGCAGTGGTTGCGCCAGCGCGGCAACAGCCCCGGTTCGCTGCTCACGATGGCCGAGGACTTCCCGAAGGCACGCCCCGCGATCCAGCATGCTTTAGAGGTGCTCCTGTAGGCCCAATCCGGCAGCATGACTCCGATAGAGGAAGCGATCCTTGCCCTTCGAAGGCATGCTCGACGCACCGGCGCGTGGGCAGGGCGACGCCTTCAATCGAGAACAGGCGAGGAAGCTATGACCTTGATGACCTGCGTCAGCCATTCACGCGCCGCAGTGATGTCGGGCAATACCGGTGTCGCGCCGCCGACCTCAGTTTCCGCCCGCGCGTCGGCGTACGCAAGTTCCCAGCCGTCCATCGGGCGCAATGGGAGCGGCGGCCAGGCCTGCTGGCGTCGCCAGTCGAACGTACGCACGCACAACCCCTCCAAGACCAACAGAACGGGGCCGGCGCTCCAAAGCAGTTGCAGGTCGACCAGGTCGTGTGCTCGTTCGTAGGCGGGATCGGTGACAGCGTGGAGTTTCTGCGCGATCTGGTACTCCAGATCGACGAGCTCGACGGGGTGCAGACCCCCGAACCCGAAGTAGGCGCCGAACCGCACAAGCTCGCCGTCGATCTCCTTTCGTTTAAGTGAGTGCGGATCGATCTCAGGATCGGAGACCTCGACATCAAGCGCGCCCCAGGCGTTGCCGAGGAACGCGATCGATACGCGGTACGGGTGCATCACATACTCCGGCCGAGCAAGCCCCGGGTCATGGAGTTTCACTGCCCGGACGGTCGCGGTGAAGGCGACGCGTTCCGGCGCATCCGGGTTGCGACGCAGCTCACCTTTCGACGCCGGCACAGTTCCCCAGCCCTCGGCCAGACGCGCGCGGAACGCCTGCTCGAACTCTTCACCGCGGACGCGGGTGGAGACATCAAGGTCGGAGGTAGCGCGCGTGCCGCGCTCACCGAAGCGCAGCTTCACACCCATGCCGCCCTTTACGGCGACAGCGTCGGGAAGCATTTGCGACACGATCAGCGTGCAGAGCATCACTCGAGCACGCGCAACCGGAATGCCCAGTTCGAAGGCGACCTGCGCGAGCCGAGCATTGAGCTGCGTCACATTCAGCGGAGGGGTCACTTCGCTCACACCGACACCACCTTCCACACAGTCGCGTCCTGCTCGCCGATCAAGTCTCGCCTGAGCGCCTCATCGACCACGGCCCTCCATCGCTCCGGCGGCATCCGATCCCGCATGTCCTCCAGCGCCCGTCGAACGNGGGGATGCCCTCGTAGTGAGTGAGATCCTCATCGGGCACGTCAGGCCGGTTCTCCAGTTCCATCCACTCCGGCAGCGTCCGCCGCACGCGGCGACGCGTACCCACACGCACCTTCGGCGGGTTGAACTGCCCGAGCCCGAGCAGATCGA
>NZ_JACXJG010000011.1:43065-43157 GCF_014904065.1 Gulosibacter sediminis
TACGGACTCACGGTGCAAGAAAGCGCCTTCCCCGGCAAGAGCGACGGCAATGGTCGGCTCAGTAAACGGGTTCGTCGGCACGTCGCGGTGCG
>NZ_JACXJG010000011.1:43176-59506 GCF_014904065.1 Gulosibacter sediminis
AACACCCTGCCCGTGCGCGCGAAGCGCACCACGGGCAGCGAGCTTCCGCATCTCGACAGCGGGTACGCCCGCGTCTTCCGCCTCGGGGACAGTCACCACGCCATTGCGGATCGCAGCGATCTCCCACAGGCCTCGGCGATAACCCATCACACACCTCCCTGTCAATATAGTACCAAGAACAGTACGATTTCGACATCCATCTCCGTGCGGTCGCATCGCAGCAGGCTGCTCACCATCAACTAGGGGCCTCCTGCTGAGCTAAGGACGCGCGGAACCCAAGTCGATCGGAGAGGGAGGCACCACATGTAGTCTCTGGCGCCGACACCGTGCTCCAGGTGCAACTCTGGGGGATTACCGTGACTACCACACGGGGAACCTGACGCCAGCAATGACCGTCGACTGCGACACGCCGAGCTAAAGTGATCGAATATCGTTTAAAACTAAAGCGCTGTGCTACCGTTTCTGTAGGCAGATGAAGGGAGCCTCAGGTGGCGATCGACGAAGGGCGCGCATGGGCGCTGCGCACGCTGGGAGCTGATGGGGTGCTGGTGCGGGAGCAGATCTCGGCCATCATCCGCGACTGCCACGAGAAGATGGCGAACGCGCAGGCGGAAGCCGACATGAAACACACCGGAGTGTATGGACAGATCTGGCGCAAGTGTCTGGATGAGTTCGTGGCGGTGCTCGGGCGGCTTCCCTCGGCTGAGATCATCCCGCGGCGGGGCTACAAGCTGGTCTCGTTCAACGGAGTGGTTCTGTTCCCGTGGCGCTTCGCTCGGGAGCGTTCTACGGACATCGGATCGCGTCCTTTCGCGGTGTCGGACACGCGCATCTCCCTCTTCACGCAGGAACGCGATCTCGCGCAGCAGCGCCTTGACATCGAGTTCGAGCACCCGGAGCTGACTCAGGAGGAGCGGGAGCTTCTCGACGCCGAGGCCAAGGCACTCGAGGAGACGCTGTCGTCCCACCGTGTAGTTGTCGTCCCCTATGCGAGCAACCCGTCTGCGCTTCACAGCGTCGACTGGGGCGACGCAACTCTGGGTGCCGATGGTTACCTCACCTTTGCCTCGATGGAGTCGTTGCTCGACGTCGGATCGGGCTCGTTGGTAGACGTCGAGCCTGCGGAAGACGAAGGCTTCTCGGACGGTCCTATCCCGCGCCCTCAGCTGGGGGTGAAGGAGGAAGAGGCAGACGGAGGCACTCATGGATGACCGAGATACTCTGTTCTCTCTGGTTGAGCCATCCGATCGCCCCGACCTCGACACTGTTGCGGGCAGTTTCGATCCTGCACGTCTGACGCAGGCGCGGTTCGCGGCAGGTCTGTCGAAGGCAAGGCTCGCCGATCTCGTCGGGGTGACGCCGGCGGCCATCGGCCAGTACGAGTCGCAATCTTCCACGCCGCGACGAGACCTCCTCCCCGTGCTCGCACGCGAACTGCACGTTCCCGTGGACTACTTCGCAACCGGCCGCCCGATTGGTCGAGTGGACGGGTCACAGGCGCACTTCAGGAGCCTTCGTTCGACGTCCGCGCGGGACCGCGCGAAGGCGATCGCCTTCATAGAACAGGTGTGGGAGCTGACGTTCGCGCTGGAAAAGAAGGTGCGCTTCCCGGACGTCGATCTGCCGGCCATCGACCGAAGGCAAGCGGATCCGCTTTCCGCTGCCCGGGCGCTTCGCGTGCAGTGGGGGCTCGGCGTGAAGCCAGTGAAGCATCTGGTCGCCCTGGCAGAGTCACATGGGATCGTCGTCAGTCTGCTCACGATGACGAACGCAGACGTCGCTCGCGTCGGCGCGTTCTCTACGTCGCATCTGGCAAGACCAGTCATCGTCGTCACCCCAGAACGAGCGAAGTCCGTGTTCGTGTACCGATTCACGATCGCTCACGAGCTCGGACACTTGCTGCTACATGGCGAGGCTGCGCCGGGTGACAAGCAGCAGGAACGCGAAGCAGATCAGTTCGCCGCCGAGTTTCTCACACCCCACTCCCAGATCGTGAATCTGCTGCCGCGGACCGTGAACTTGTCACGGCTGGACGAGTTGTCCCGACACTGGGGTGTCTCCGTCGACTCGCTGCTGCTGCGGATGAAGGAGACGGGCACCGTCTCTGATGCATCGATCCGGCGGGGCTACCAAAAGCTGAACCAGTTGCGCAGCTCGGGGCTCGAAACACCAGAACCCGTGAACGCATACCCCGGAGAGGTGCCCTCGATGCTCGCGCAAGCTGCCGAGCTCGCGGAGCAAGCAGGCTACGGGCATGCCAACCTTGCGCGCGAGTTGAAATGGTACCCCGCTCGGGTGCGCGAGGTACTCGGCGCTGAAGACCCCCGGCCTGCTCTACGCCTCGTCAGCCACCCACCCCAGACATAGGATCGTCGCATCAGCCGCGAGGAACTGCGATTTACGAGTTGAATCCGGCGGCGAACACCAGATTCGCCGGCAGAGACCTACCTCAATGCGACCGCAATCTGCGACGCGAGGCGTTCGATATACGAGCGCCAAGCCAGGTCCGTCGTCACGTCGTTACGACTCGGGAAGGGTAGCTCGATGAGGTGGAGGTGGAAAACAGGCTTCGTCACCCTGAGCAGCACCGAACTAGTACCGCCCGCCACCGCACCGCGCACCGGATAGAAGACCGCGGCGGCGTCCGGCTTGCCGGTTCGTGGCGCATCCGCCGTGTGGCTATAGGCGAAAAGCTGGTAGGCGTCGGCGGCTCCGATTCCGGACTCATCCAACTTGTACTTTGCGTCGGTGAGGATCGTCCTACCGTCGAGGTCGAAGTAAAGATCGGCATTCCCGCGTTCGCCGCCCTTCCACGGCGACTCCACCGAGAGCTGTTCGGAGACCGTCTCCCGATCCGCGCACATCCGGAGCGCATCAGCGAGCACCTGCTCCCACCACTTCTCCATGTAGAGGCTGATGCTGACCGCATGCGCGGTCGAGGATTCCTGACCTTTCGGCATTACCGCCTTGCGGCCAAGGATCTCGGCAGCGATGTCGAGGGCGGGCTTCCAGGGGCGATCGAGCGCCGACATGGCGAGGCGACCGTATGCCAGAAGAGCACGCTCCCGATCAAGAATGCTGACGGAGTCCAGCCGCCGTGCGAAGCCGATGGCGCGCGACCGAAGCGGGGCAGCAATCGTCGAGAAGAGGCTCGGCGCGGGATCGGTGGCGACGACGCGAAGCGCGGCGAGGACGATTCTCAGGACGTCCGTGTCGGTCGACAGCTCGTCGAACGTCGATTCGACCGCGGGTCGTCCAGTGAGGATCGACAACGCGATGCTCTGGGCTGACAGTTTTCCGCGCGGCGTAGTCACCGTCTCAGTACGGGTCCGGTACCGCGGCCTGGCCCGATCGATAACTCGACCAACCTCGTCAAGGAACATCTGCTGAGTGACGATCCTCAGCAGTGATGCCTCCGGGGTCCCCTGATATCCGGCATCGCCGACCGAAGAGCGCTGCCGTTTCGCCAGCAACATCAGCCGGACGACGTCCTCCAGGCCCGCGGTGGCAGGCGTCTTCCCAACGTCCTCGATCGCAGCTACCGGCCGCACGCGTTGCAACAGGTATTCATCGTTCGTGCCACCCTCGAGTTCCGAGCCACTGGCGGTCACCAGAAGTCCATCTGCGATCCGATCTCGGACAGCTGGCTCGGTAATGAGTTCTACGATGTCGAGTTCGTAGAGTGTGACATGGGTCGACGTCCCTGGGGCGTGCCGCACTGCGGAGACTGCACGAGGCTCGATTGCCCAAGGCTTCGGCAGCACGGTGAAGGTCACCGCGCCGCCCGAACCATCCTCCACAACGGCGAATCCGGCGCGCGTGCCTCGGGGGCTCGCCTTGATGGCAATTCGGGCGCTATTCACCTGCGGTCTCGTCAGCAGCGCCACCGTCTGAACCATCCTCGACATCGCCCGTCGTCGGAGTTATCGGCGTATAGCGCTCGATTGCCAGCCCGCTCGTAAGGCCGAAACCTGCCTTCACGATCTGCAAGCCGAGCTGTCCATGCAGGAACCGCTCGAACGCAGCAAAGCTGTCGAGTACAACTTCCTGGATATCGGTAGGTAGGTTCTCGCGCACCCACGTCTCCCGCATCCCCGCGATCAGAAGCTCAGGAACGAATGACTGTGTCGCTGTGTCGATGAGCTGCGGAAGGATCGAGTATCGCCAGACGGTGTGCTCGTCGAGGTCGCCGCGGCGCTCGGAAGAGTCGATTCGACCGTAACCCCGGCCCGAAGTGCTCTTTCCGGGAGCTGAGCGATCCAGGTACCGCTGCACGAGCGCTGGCGCGTCGCCATTGGCAGACACAAACTCGAGGCGGAGCTTGCCGCGACCAAGCGGCGTCCAGATCGTTACTCCGCCGCCCGCCATCCTTCGCTTGAAGCCGATGCCCGAAGACGAAAACTGCGTGTTTGGTTTGCTTTGCGGATGCTCCAACTTCACGTCATATTCGGCGCCCTCGAAAACGACCTTGAGATCGACCGATGTTCCCTGCGCCGCGATGCTCGCTCCTGGCGCAACCGCCACAAGAAGTTCTGTAGCCCAGTCTTGGATTACCTGGAATTGCGATCCGGTCGCAACCGCACCGCTATTCACCTCTATCCAGAAGCTGGAAGATCCGGCGTCGCCAAGGTCGAACAGGTAGCTGTGCCCAAGAGCGCTGTCGGGTCCGAGAGCGTTCCTGAGCCCCGAGTTCAGGCCATCGAGGGCGGCGACAGACCGGTCGACAACCTCGTCCCCGACTGCCGGCAACGCTTCCTTGAGGCGACCCTTCAATCCGTCACCTGCAAGTGGCTCCACCCGCACAAACGCAAATCGACGACGGAGCGCGGAGTCGAGAGGCGCAATCGAACGATCTGACGAGTTCATGGTGCCGAGCACGTACAAGTTGTCCGGTACTCCTAAGACGACGCCCGAGTATGGGAGCCGCGTCGTGGTGCCGCCGAGCCAGCAATCGGGATGATTGGGGTCCGACCCTGTGCAGGCCTCGCTGTGCCTGAGCCGCTTCGAGGCCTCCAGGCTGAGGAGAAGGTCGCCAAGGACCTTGGAGACATTAGCCCGATTGACCTCATCAATCAAGACAAGGAAGTCCCTATCTGGGCTCTTTCGGGCAGCGTCGACCCATTCGCGGAAGATCCCCGGAAGGAGCTCGAACCCCTTCGGAGTGCCGTAAGCGTTGTAGCGAATCCCCTCCACAAATTCCTCGTACCCGGTGCTCGGATGGAAGGTGATCGCCCAGGCGCCGCGTCCGTCCGCAACGTTTCCGCTCGCGTCAATACCGAGCTTGTCCTGTGGCCATGCCCTCGCGATCTCTGCGACGGAAAAAGACTTGCCAGTGCCGGGCGGGCCCTCGAGGACAACGTTCTTGTAAAGACGTAAAGCTGCGATGGCTTCATCTGTCGTAGTCATTCATCTCCCTGCCCATCCATGTCACTGCACATCAACAACCTAGCGACCCGCAGTATCAACGAACGGGTCGTAGCGAAGCGTGCCAGGACGATCGCCAGTCGGCTTGAATACGCAGGCGTATGCGTGTTCCAGGGCGGGGAGAAGGTCAACAAAACCAAGCTCTTCCGCGATGACCTGGTCGATAGCGTCCGTGGTATCCCGCATCTCCGAAAGGACGTACGTACCCATGAACTTCCCCGCGTATGGAGTGAACAAGACGTGACCTGGGAACGCGTCAACGAGCCGTGACGCGAGGTCGACGAGCTTGTCCTGGGCTGCGTTCGAGAACGCATTCGGATCGATTGGCGTTGACTTGATACCTCCCGAAGTGACATCGAAATCATCGCCCGTGGTATACCACCACACGAAGGCGAACTTCGAAGCCGCAATCGCCAACAAGAGCTTGGCAGCTCTGCGTGACTCGGTTGAGATACGCCCGATCTTTGTCTGAACGGCGACGCGACCGTCACGCTCGTATGCCGGGGGATCATCAAGGAACACTGCGAGCCAGTAGAGCGCGGTTTGCTTGAACCCGACCGAGGCCACTCCACTTCGAGGTCGCTCAAGTGATGCCAACGATCCAGGCGTTCGACCTGCAATCCCGACAATACGTCCGTATGCGCTCGACGGGAGGCGCACCCATCCGAACTTCTTCCGGACCTCGGCCGGAAGGGCGACGTACTGCAACGTCTCAAAGAGCGCCGGTCGGTAAGCGTCGTACCAGCGGTGCGTCTTGGTGACGTAAAGCTCCTTCTCGCCGTCTCCACGGTGTCCGACGACTATCGTGCTCCGCACACCGAGGCCAGCACTAAAAAGCGCCGCGGGATTCCGGGAGAAGTTGCTCACCCAGAGCCGACCGAAGCGGGTCTCGAGGACCTCGCGCAGCTTCGCAAAGTCGTCGCTGAAGCTCGCGGAGATCGGAATGATGAGCGCCATCCGACCGTCCGGCCCGGTGATCTGCGCGGCTCGCTCGGTGCACGGTGCGTAGATGTCCGGGAGCGCATCCGTCTTGAAGCCTTTATAGGAGTACTCGGTGATGTCCTTCTTTTTGATGTAGGGCGGGTTGCCGATAACGACGTCGAATCCATCGCGGTCTAAGACTTCGGGGAACTCGATGAACCAGTGGAACGGGCGCGTGCCGAGGACCCACTCGTCGAAGCTGCTCTTGCGCTTCTCGATGGCATAATACTGCTGGTTTGTCTCAGCGCGAGCCTTCTCCAGCACCGACCTAAGATGGCCTCTGCTCACCTTCACGGCCATCGCGTTGTCGGCTTCCTGCGCCTGACGGAATTCGCTGTAGGCGGCCTTGACCTTCTCCGAGGACTCGCGCGCCCGCAATGAATTGTCATCGGCGATGAGTAGCCCGTCGCTCGCGATATCAATCTCATCCGGAGTGCGAGCGCCGACAAGCATGTTCCCTGCCTTGATGTTGAAGTCGAGGTCTGGGAGCGGTTCGATCTTCTTCGGATCCGAAATCGCTGAGGCGAGCTTGAGGAAGAGGCGCAGGCGTGCCACTTCAACCGCTTCGGGCATGATGTCGACGCCGTACAGGTTCGCCAAGCAGGCGTGCTTGAGTAGAAAGTAGTCTCGTCCGCCTTTGTGCCCGTCCACGTCGTCACGGAGCGCGTCGAGCTCTGGGTCAACGCCGCGCTCGGCGAGATCCATGGTTTCGAGCAGGGCTTCGTACACCGGCATAAGCAAGTTCAGCGCCGCGAAGAGAAACGCGCCCGAGCCGCAGGTCGGGTCGATGATGTGCAGTTCGGTCAGCGCAACCCAGATCGCCCGGAGCTTCGCCGGGTCGGAAACCCGCTTGATCGCATCAACCGCAAGCACCTCGATGTTAATGTTCGCCGATACCGCGGCATCGACGGTTGAGATTTCCCCAGCAGTCAGCCGATCACGGATAGCAGCGAGGTAGTCGCGCCGTGCGTCGATCTCCCACCAGCTCTCTCCAGGCAGGGCGTACTGACCATCGACTTCACCAAGCCACGACGGGCGTCGGTGCGAAACGCGCTCCGCATCGATGTCTGCCGGAATAGGGTACTCCGTTCCATGACGAAGCGAGTCCCAGATGTACCGTTCGGGATCGGACGCTAGGAGGTCCCACACCGGGACACCGATCTTCTCCAGGTGCGACACGATCACCGGGAGGAGCGTCGACCGTGTCATGAAGTGAGTGACGTCTTCCTTCGTGTAGTACGCACCCATCTGCTTCGAGTTGACGAACTGCTCGAAGATGTAGCCGAGGACATCCGGGTTGATCTCATCGTTCGCGGCTGGAGCAGTGTCGAGGTGCCAGGTGTACTCGGAGAAGAACCCCAGGATACGCTCGAACGCAGTATCGGGGATTGTGATCTGTCCGCCGAATTCCTCCTCAATTGACGTCGGCCCGAACAGGCCACCGTTCACGTAAGGGACTCTGCCGAGGATACGCTCGATCTCCGGGTCGGAGATAGCCTTGTCTTTCTCGTTGAGCTTCTCGAAAAACAATGGTAGAAGCGCGTCACGGTAGAAGCCGTAGTACTGGTCGCGTCCACGGAGCTGCTGCACCCCCTGAAGGGTGTGCTCCAAGTACCAGAGGTCGCCGTTCAGGAACTCCTTCTTCTGCATGAAGTAGAGGAACATAAGCCGGTTGAGAAGAGTAGTCGAGTATGCCTTCGCAAAGCCTTCGGTAAGACCGGCGATCTCCTTCGCAAGGTTCTGATGCTCCTTCGCAAAGCGGTCGTAGAACTTCTTCGTGACATTCGACGCATCAAAGTGGCCGTGGATGCGGTCGAGGACGTCGGTCAGGTAGAAGCCCTTCTGGTGGTCCTCCTGCGTGAATATCAGCCCGGCGAGACGTTGCGCCATGAACGCGGGAAGCACGCCCGGCGTGGTTGCCACTCGCTCAAACGTAGTCGTACCGGCGGCGGTGGTCCGAGGCCAGTGCCAGTACCAGTAGTCGGAAGCTTGGAAGAGCTCCATGCACTCCGCAGAGAGCGGTGCTAGAACGTTGTGGACTGCCTTCATTTCCTTCGGCGTAGGCTTCGTGTCGCAGGCGACGGTGTACACGCGGAAGCCTTTCAGCTGCGCCGCCACCTTCGGAACGAAGGTCACCTCTTCGATCTCGATCGGTGCAACCGTACCGGTCGGGGCATCCCAGAAGAGCTCTGAAACGAAGACGCCGGTCAGGCCCTCGGTCGTGAAGCGCTTCTGCATCGCCGCGGTTTTTGTCGTTACTGCCGCCACTGGTCGACCTCCTCAGCGATCCCGACCGGGTTGAACCCCATCGAAGTGATGACCTGGACGCGATCGGCGCCTAAGTCTCGGATATCGAGCAGCAAATTGTCGTCATTCATCATGAGTAGCCGATCTATTAGGTCGTCTGGATCACCGAGAATGCGAGCGGCTCGGAGGACGCCGACGACATCCCTCTTCGCGGACTCTCGGATCGGGCTTGCGTTAACCGCGTCGATGAGTTCGCTCACCCTGGCACGGGTAATGGTGGCGATATCGATGCGATCGACCTGCCGTTTAAGGAAGTCGTAGAGTTGCTTCCGCAGGCCATGGTTCAATAGCACGGTGTTCTGCTTCACCTGTTCCGTCATGTTGTCGGCGGCGCGTTGCATGAAGTCAAATTGCGCACTCAAAGCTTCAGCGGCGACTTCGGCGTAGGCACTCTCGGTCAGCTTGAGCGCCTCCATCGGGGTCAATAGCTTCATCTCTGAGCTTGTTGTATGGATCAGTAGGTCAGTGCCAGCGTCAGTGCGCCCGTATGTGATCGCGCTCGGCGAGCCGTCGACCTCGATGGCCTTGGTCGAGAACACAAGATCTTTGAGGGTCTTGGCGATCTCCCGATCCTGTGGCGCTGCCTTCTCCCAGATACCAAGCGCGTAGGACGAGGCGTCGACTTCGCCTTCGTCCTCTCCGAGATTAGCCTTGCCGTTGAAGAGCCCCGAGACGTCGATAGTGAAGTCGTCATCCTCGAAAAACTGCTCGCCTCCGCCGAGGATCTGGTGCGCGTTCTTGAGGCGCTTCTGCAGCCGCTCCCGCAGCCTAATAACAGCCTCTACACCGTCCTGCGGCAGGAAGGAAATTACGCGAATCGTGTCCGCTTTTTGCCCAACGCGATCAACACGACCAGCTCGCTGGATGACCTTGATGATCGTCCATGGCAAGTCCCAGTTCACAACGATCGCTGAATCCTGCAAGTTCTGCCCCTCGCTAAGGACATCGGTCGTGAGGAGCACGTCAACCTCGGTCTCACCCTTCGGCAACCCGCCCAGATGCTCGTTCGCCTTCGGCGCGAACCTGCGTGCCACCTTCACCGCATCGCCCGACTGTCCACTGACCGATGCGATCGACCGCTTCGTCCACCGTGGCAAATGCGCGGCAATATAGTCGACCGTGTCCTTGTACTCGCTGAAGACCAGTACTTTCTCGTCTTCTGGCAGTCCGTTAATAAGGTCGGCGAGCGCTCTCAGCTTGGTGTCGTCTTCAGGCTTCCAAACACCGAAGGCATCGAGGAGATCCTGCAGAATTTCTGAGTCCTCGCGGAGGTCCTCCAGGAGCTTCGTCTTGTCGAAGAGCTGCGGGCGGGCCCACTTGATTCCCGCAGGCTTCTTCGCCGTGAGCTCCTTGTAAGCACCCTCGGCATAGTCGAGCCATTGTTGCCTGGCCCACTTGATGCCCCAGACGGCGGATGCAGCATCCGATAGCTCGTCGTCAGCATCGGCGTCATAGTCTACTTCGTCGAGGTCGAAGTACTTGTCGGAGAAATTCCCGAGCGGGATCTTAAGGTCGTTTGACAGTGCGTGGTCGAGCATCGCGTTCCGGGCAACCATTCGCTTCACCGTAAGGATAAACGCGTGCGCACTGGAGGTGAGACGCTTGAGTGCCGTGGTACGAATGAATCCCGCGGCCGCCTGAATAGACTTCTCCAAGTCGGCGATGAGCTCCCTTTCGGCCTTGTCTCCGCCCTCCACATCCTCCTTAAGGTATTTGCCGAGCTGGTACCGGGCGTAGGTGAGATGCTCGACTGCGTCGAAAGTGTCCTCTGTCGCGAGCGCGTCATTCGGGTCTGTCGCGCCACCGGGGTACTTGAGTCCCTCGGGGATGCGCTTAGGGAAGCGGAAGGTCGTCCCATCCGGGAACTTCAGGATAATGTCGCCAGACTTCTCGTCTTTCTCGCCGTAACTTGTCTCCAGGAACTTCCGAGTGCGTCGAACGAGAAACTCGCTGAGGAGACGCTGCCAGTCCTCGTTTTGTTCCGACAGGTCAAACGCGGCCAGGCTGTCGAGGCGCCCTCCAGTCTTCTTGGCAATCTCTTGGGCGCCCTTTCCTGCTCCCTTGATTGCGTCGAGTTCCGCGATGTGTTTGTCGGGGCGGATTCCTAGTGGCTCGTCCCAATCGAGCTTCAGACCAAGCTGGCCGCCGATGTCTTTGTGGCGGGCGTTGAACATCGTCGCTGTGAGCAACACAACCTTGCTGTCGTTATCGGCGACGTAGGTGTGGATCGCATCCCATGCCTTGCGGAGTCGGTTCCGCAGGTTGTGTGACTCATCAATGAGGACGATCCGGTAGCGCCGCAGGTCGGGTAGCTCGCGGTCCACCAGGCTGAGGCTAATGACCTTGCCAGGGATGTGGAAGCGATGAAGGTGCTCCTCCCACATCTTCACGAGATTCTTCGGTGCGATAACGAGGACACTCTCCCCGACGGTTGCGGCGATGGCCGTACCGGTGAGTGTCTTGCCAAGACCCACCACGTCTCCGATCACCGCGACGCCCTTCCGCTCAAGTAAACGCGTCGCAACTTGGACCGCGCTTATCTGGTGCGGCAGCAGTACCTTCTTGACTTCCGGCGGGATGTCTTCGGTAACACCCTCGCGCGCGTCCCGAGACAGTTCGAACGCAAGACGAAGGTATACGTAATAGGGGCTTGGCTGCTCCAGCCGGATGCACGACTCCTCGAGAACTCGTTCTAGCTCACGAGTGATGTCGATTGAGAAGTGATCATCCCAGTGCGCGTCGAACCACTCCGAAAGCTCGTCTGCAACGCGCTGATCAGTCTCCTCCAGGCTTAGTTCACCTTGCTTGATGAGTCCGGCTGCAGTGAAGTTTGATGAGCCAACTATTGCGCGCCGATTCTGCATCCCAGCGGCCTCATGCGTGATGTATAGCTTCGCATGCAGCGGTTCACGGGCAGCGAACTTCACTTGGAGTAGGCCGTCGGCTAGGTCCCTCTGAAGCTGGCGCAATCCGGTCATCTCGGCCCTTGACGGCACACCCCAGGTGAGCTGACGCGCAAAGCCGAGGACCGCCTGGTTCGCCCGGTTGACGGCAGCACTCATGTCCACGAGCTGTGGGCTGCCTTCGACAGACAATCTGACCGATTCCTCGGTCGACATTGCCATACCAACTAGAAGTTGCACCTGATTGCGGCCGTCCGGCTTGGGCTGCTGCATCTTGCCGATAGCCTCACGGACAAGCCGCCAGCCACGGAGGTTGAAGTAGCCAACGCAGGCGTCAAAAGCATGCGCGTGCGGAAGCGTCTCATTGAGTGCCTCTACAAGGCTGAGGTCCTCGTTGTCGATGATCTTGCTCATTCGTTACTACTCCTGCTATCCGACTTACGCGTTCAAGTGCCCAACGAACCACTGGTCCGGGCGGACTATTGCGACACGCTCGACCTCGTGTACGCCGTCGATAATAAGGACATCCCCGTAAGTTGTGACCTGAAACGTCGTGCCGTTCTCCATGGTGGCGGCAACATCCGATCCCAACCGGTCGCCGGAGTCAACGTCGACGATCTCGTCACCATCGACGACATAGAAGTGCGGAGTGAAGAACCCCCGGGCGATGTCGCCCTCAGGGTCGGGGCCGAGATAGCCGAGCAATCGGGGCGTTGCGCCGATGAACCCGCCAACGGCCCCGTCGGTGTCGATCCACAGCTCACGGCCGCGCGGCTCGACGGCGGTCCAGGCGCGAACCTTGTCAGCGAAGTCGCCGGTGACCCTGGGGCGCACGGACTCCATCGTGTCGGGGTGCACGACGTCGCCCGCACGAGTCATGCGATAGCGCATCTCGGGGATGGGTCCGACCCAGGTGCCGCCGATACTCGGGCGTGGCAAGTCCTCTGCCGCATCGAGTGGCTCGGGCTCGACAACGGCAGGGACCGTCGCGGGCGCATTCGGCACTGCCTCCGCGGGATAGCGTCCGGTTCGCAGGTCGCTCAGGCGCTCGATCAGCGTGTCGATGCGTCCGGCAATGTGCATGCCGCTCGACTGCACGAAGCCGCGCACGACCTTCGCTGCCTCTTCAAGTTGGACGGTCGTTGGATCGTTGCCGAAGTGGAACCACGTGTTCCTAGTAGCAAGGATCTTCTTCGCGGAGGTCTGCTTCTGGAATTGCCCGCCGAACACACTCAGATACGGCGAGTCTTGCTCGTGAATGTAGTCGCGGAGGATTACGCCGGGGTCCTGCGGCTCGAAGCGATGGTTGGGTCGCCAGTTCTTCGGGTCCGAGTCCTTCAGCTTGCTGATCCGGGCCGCGAACCACTGTGACCCCAGTGACTTACGCAGGGTGAAGTGGCTTGTGACGTAGAGATCCCAACCGAATGCGCGCATGAGGGTGAAGTATCCCTTGATGAGTTCGCCAGGCGACTCGTTCTCGGGTAGCGCGATGGAGACGTCGATGCCGCTCATGCGTTCGGGCCTTCCACCGATTCCTTGCCGTAGCCGGTCATGATCGGCACGACGCGGGTGAGCGCGTATATGGCGAACAATGCCGTCGGGTCGGCGATGGGCACCTCGATGGCCGGCTCGGTCTTGAAGCGCGTCGCGCTCGGCAGCAGCACGCCATACACGCCAGTGCGCGTCGCACCGAGGTTGGTGAGCAATGCTTGCGCGTCGCCGCCCGCCCACTCGCTGATCTGCGACCACTCGACCGCAGCACCGGTGGCTCGCCCGGTCTTCCCGTAGCGCAATGCGCGAATCCGCGCGACCAGTTTGTCGTTGACGAGCTTCGGCGAGATCGCCCCGGCGTCCTCCAACCGCTCGTAGTCCGATGGGCCAGCGAGCAGCTCGGCGAAGCCGAGCGAGATCTCGTCGCTGCCGCCCCAGCGGACGAGCGAGACCTGGGCGCGGAGCCCGTCGTCAGCCTTGAGGTTGGCGAGCACGGCGTGCGCGGGACGTTCCTCCCTATCTCCGTGCCACTGGCTCGGCGGGACGACCGTGATCGCGTGCTCACCATTGAGCACCTCGACGCTAACCGGTCCAATAGTGAAGCCGCTCATGCGTGCTCTCCTCCCTTCGTTGTTTCGCTGCTTGGTCTGTCGCGCGAAAGTTTTTCAGGCTATGACAGACCTCCGACATTCGTTAGCGGGCATCTGATGAGGCTCCGCCCGAACGCACCCATTCATCGACTTCGCATACCTGGAATTTCCAGAGACGTCCCACTTTGTGTGCTGGCATCCCTTTGTCGGCGATCCAGACGTAGACCGTCTCCTTCGTGACGCCCAAGTGAGAGGCGATATCGTCGGCAGACAGCCAGGGCTCACTCACGAGGGCACCGGCTTGATGAGTCCAATCAAGGTCATACCTCAGAGCCTATCGGCGAAACCGCTGTTTTAGTCGGTTTCTCCTTGTTTACTACCGTTCGGTTCGGTTCCGAAGTCTGCGAGGCTGGCTACAACGACAGACCATCACTGTATGGTGAAACAAAATCAGCTCCGCTCGCGGGCTAGAGCGTAGATCTGCTTCAAGACGAGTCCTACTTCCGACTACCACGTGTCTGGCAGAGCGCGGATGAACGGCCCGAAACAAGCTTCTTAAATCGCGCCTTCCTTGATCTGCCAGAGGCGTGGCAGCTTTGTGAGTGGTTGGTCGAGGGGACATCGCGACGGGTGAATGAAGTCTTGGGAGATGGCGTGTACCTATCTCATTGGAATGAGCACTAGCGGGAGGAGACTGTCATGCCCAGTTCGAACTCTTGCGTGTTCGAAGTAGCTCTGAGCTGGACGTCCAAGCACGCGGGAGTGACGAACTCGCCCACCCTCAACAGTCATTGCGTAACCCGCACAAAGCCCTATTTGTCGGGATCAGCGGTCCCGCCGATTCGGCGGAACCTGAAACTCTGCGGGTGTTGTCACGGTGCCGCAGAATTTGCGTTACCGATAATCCGCACCGAAGGGGCACACGAGGGTTGAGCGCACAACTTTGAATGCGGCATCTTTATAGCCAACGTACGTCAAAGTTGCCTCTCGATCAACGTCGCGTCGCGCCGACTTCACACGTCCTTCCCGAAGACGCGGTCGAGCATTTCGGCGGTCGCCGGGTTTACCATCTCGTTGCGGCGGATGTAGTGCTGCACCGTGATCGCCGGGTCCGTGTGTCCGAGTAGTTCGGCGGCAAGGTCGACGCCAGCCTCGTTGCTGATTGCGGTGGCAACCGTGCGGCGAAACATGTGCGGCGTGACGCCCTCGATGCCCGCGAGGTCGAGCACGTGCCGAAGTTGCCTGCGTACGTTGTTCGTCGTCAGCGGGCCACCGTCACGATTGCAGAACAACAGTGCGTCAAGCGAGGCATCATCACGGCGGGCGAGCCTGAGCCGCACCGCCTCGGCAGCGAACGCGGGGAGTGCGACGGTGCGTCTGGACTTCGCGGTCTTGGGATGATCCTGCCGCTGGGTTGGTTCGCCGCGGTGCGCGACGATTGTGCCGCTAATGCGAATCGACGGCGGGGCACTCACGATGTCGATATCGCGGCGCCGGATCGCGAGCACCTCACCGATGCGGGCCGACGTGCCGAGCATGACCTCGACGATCGCGCCGAGCTGCCCGTCCGGTTTCGGCCCGGTGGGTGAGAGCCCGGTTTCCCAGAACGCGATCGCGGTGCGAATGTCGTTCACCTCAGCAGGAGTGAGCGCGTTCGGTGTCGTCGGGGGTTTCCGGAGCCGTGAGACGTGATCCATCGGGTTGCGCGGCAGCACCTCGTGCCTCACCGCGAGCCCGAGCGCAAGCCGCAATGCCACCCGGGCCTGTTTGGCACGGTTGTAGCTTTGCTTCGCCAGCTGCTTCAAGAAGTGGTCGCAGCGTGCCACGCCGATCTCGCGCAGCGTGAGGTCTTTGAACGCTGGCATGACGAGCGTGCGGATGTTGCGTTCGTACAGTTGTCGGGTGGTGGTTGACAGCCGGTCTTCAAGATCGAGATCTTCCAGCCAGTACGCCACCAGGTCGGGGAACGGACTGTCGGCAGTCAGCCCGATGCCTGCGGGCTGGTAGAGCGTGCGCTCGGCAAGCTTCGCTTTCAACCGTTGTTCGGCGGCGCGCTTCGAGCCGCCGGTGGCTTGCACGAGCCTGGACTTTCCATCCCAGTCGCGATACCTCGCACGAGCGGTCACGCGGCCGGTCGACGCGGTCTGAAACCCGATCGTGCCGAACGTGCCGATAGTGAGGCGTGGGCGGCTCATCGTGTCACCTCCCGTCGAGCGGGGAGGTCTGAGTGCCGTCGCGTTGCTGCTCGATCCAGACACGTACGTCGGAGACAGCAAACTTCAGGTGTTTTCCGAAACGGTACGCGGGCGGGCCGAGGCCGCGGGTACGCCAGTCGTAGATCGTCGAGACGGGGATGCCCAAATACGTGGCCAGCTCGCCGACATCGATCAGAGGCTCCAGGCCCCACGGGGTGGGTTGTGCTTCGGTGTCCATAACGAACAGGTGCACCGCGCGCATCGCAGCTGACCGTACACAACCGGGGCAGAAAGGGCCCTGCCGGGCGGCTACCCCCCGAGTGCCCCCTCGGCGTGTCAAAAAGACGGGTTTGTGATGACCGGATCAAATCTCACCTACGAAAAAATCGCGGAAACCGTTGAGTTTCCGCGATTTTTTGGTCGGGCTGACAGGATTTGA
>NZ_JACXJG010000011.1:59521-67660 GCF_014904065.1 Gulosibacter sediminis
GTCGAAGAAGGGTTCTCCCTCCGTCACGCTTGATAGCCGTAGATCCCTTGCGGGAGTAGGCAAGTCGGGAGATCCCACAACCCGTCAGATCCCGTCAAAACCGGCAAAAGCCCGGAGCTTGCGGGTACATTTGCGGGTNGGATTTTGGGCTTGAGCGCTCCACAAGGAGCTGGCACGTACTGGTAGCACCGATTGTTGCTGAGTCGCGTATTCATCAGATGTCGACTGCTGTTTCGCCTTGTGGCGGAGGCTGATGCATCCGGCGATTGATCAGCCTGTGCTGTATAGTTCAGTGCATGCTGACTATTGCTTCTCGACTCGACGTCATGAACCGGCTCGGCCGGGCCATGGCGGATCCGACGCGTTCCCGGATCCTGATGACCCTGCTCGAGGGACCGAGCTACCCGGCGGTGCTCTCGCGTGAGCTGGAGCTGACTCGCTCGAACGTGTCGAACCACCTCACCTGCCTGCGCGACTGCGGCATCGTGGTCGCTGAGCCGGAGGGTCGCCAGACTAGGTATGAGATCGCTGATCCGCACCTCGCGGCCGCTCTCATCGCGCTGGTGGATGTGACTCTGGCTGTCGACGAGCACGCTCCGTGCGTGGACTCGTCGTGCACCGTTCCGGGTTGCTGCGGAGCGGGAGCAGACGCGTGAGCGCGGCATGCGGCTGCGAGCACGAGCCGACGACCACGGCAGTCGATGAGAGCGAGGAGAAGGAGCGGCCCTGGTGGAGGGACCGCGGGATCATGGTGCCGGTCTTCTCCGGTGTCGCGTTCCTCGCTGGTCTGATCCTTGAGTGGTCCGGCATGGAGATCCCGGCACTGGTGCTGTTCTGGGTCGGCTTGCTGCTGGGCGCGTCGACGTTCACGCCGGGCGCGATCCGGAAGCTGTTCAAGGGCAAGCTGGGCATCGGGCTGCTGATGACGATCAGCGCGGTCGGCGCAGTCGTCCTCGGCTACGTCGAAGAGGCTGCGGCGCTGGCGTTCCTCTACTCGATCGCAGAGGCGCTGGAGGACAAGGCGATGGACCGCGCCCGCGGCGGGCTGCGAGCGCTGCTGAAGCTGGTCCCCGACACCGCGACCGTGCGCCGCGACGGCGCTTCGGTGGAGATTGCGGCGAAGGACCTCGCGGTCGGGCAGGTCATGGTGGTTCGTCCCGGCGAGCGGATCGCGACCGACGGAGTCGTCCGTGCGGGGCGCTCCAGCCTGGACACCTCGGCGATCACGGGCGAGTCGATCCCGGTCGAGGTCGAGCCCGGCGACGCCGTGTCGGCCGGCGCGATCAACAGCGCCGGTGCGCTGGAGGTCGAGACGACGGCGGCGGGCACCGACAACTCGCTCACGACCATCGTGGAGCTGGTGGAGCAGGCGCAGGCGGAGAAGGGCGAGCGAGCGCGCCTCGCGGACCGGATCGCGCGCCCGCTGGTCCCGGGCGTGCTGGTCCTCGCGGCCCTGGTCGCCCTGGTCGGCTCGCTGTTCGGGGACCCGGAGCTGTGGATCACCCGAGCCCTCGTCGTCCTCGTCGCCGCCTCCCCGTGCGCGCTGGCGATCTCGGTGCCGCTGACGGTGGTCGCGGCGATCGGCGCGGCGAGCAAGTTCGGCGTGATCATCAAGTCCGGCGCGGTGTTCGAGCGCTTCGGCACGGTCCGCCACGTCGCCGTCGACAAGACCGGCACCCTCANCGCAACGAGCCCGCCGTCACCGCGGTCCTCGCCGCGGACGGCGTGACCGACGCCCAGGCGCTGGCCTGGGCGGCTGCGCTGGAGCAGCACAGCACGCACCCGCTGGCCGCGGCGATCACCGCCGCAGCCCCCGGAGCCCAGGCTGCGGAGGGCGTGACCGAGCAGGCCGGGCACGGCATCGAGGGCAAGATCGACGGGACTCGGATCACCGTCGGCAGCCCCCGCTGGCTCGACGCCGGGGTGCTCGGCGACCAGGTCGCGGGCCTGGAGGAGCAGGGCATGACCGTTGTGATCGTGCACCGCGACGGGGCCCCTGTCGCCGCGATCGGCGTCCGCGACGAGCTGCGTCCCGAGGTCCCCGAAGTGGTGCGGACTCTCGCGGCGCAGGGCGTCGGGGTGACGATGCTCACCGGCGACAACGCCCGCACGGCACGGGCGCTGGCAGCGCAGGCCGGTATCAGCGACGTGCGCGCGGAACTGCGTCCCGAAGACAAAGCGACCGCGATCGGGGAGCTGTCAAAGGCGGGGTCGGTTGCAATGATCGGCGACGGCATCAACGACGCCCCCGCTCTGGCCGCCGCGGACATCGGCATCGCGATGGGCGCGACCGGCTCGGACGCGGCGATCGAGTCCGCCGACGTCGCGTTCACCGGCCACGACCTCCGCCTCATCCCGCGCGCGTTCGACCACGCCCGCCGCGGACGCCGCATCATCAACCAGAACATCGTCCTGTCGCTGCTGATCATCACCGCGCTGCTGCCGCTCGCGCTGTTCGGCGTCCTCGGACTCGCCGCTGTGGTGCTGGTCCACGAGATCGCCGAGGTCGTCGTGATCCTCAACGGACTCCGCGCCGCCCGCACGCGTACCCCACGGCTGGAGAGCTGATGCTTGCGACCATCGGCTCAGCGATCGGCTTGTTTGCTGCGACCAACATCGATGACATCGTCGTGCTGACCGTGCTGTTCCTGGCCTCCAGCCGAGGGAAGCCGCGACCGTGGCAGATCGTCGCAGGCCAGTACCTCGGGTTCATCACCCTCGTCGTGATCAGCGTGATCGCCGCGCACGGCCTGACCATCGTCCCCGACGAATGGGTGGGCTTCCTCGGCCTGATCCCGCTCGGCATCGGCATCTGGACCCTCGTGCGGGGCCTGCGACGCAACGGTGACGACGATGACGACGACGAGAAGATCACCGCGGTCGGGCTGTGGGGCGTCGCCGGGATCACGATCGCCAACGGGGCCGACAACATCTCCCTCTACACGCCGATCTTCCGCACCAGTTCGCCCGGCGACGTCGTCGTCATNATCGCGGTGTTCCTCGTCCTCGTCGCCGTCTGGTGCGCTGCTGGACGCCTGATCGGAACCCACAAGGCCGTCACCGAAACGCTTGAACGCGTCGAGCACTGGCTCGTACCCGTCGTGTTCATCGGCCTGGGCCTGTTCATCCTGATCGATTCCGGCGTCATCGTCCGCCTCGTCGAGGTCCTCGCATGACCCCGGACGCGGCTGCCGATGCTGAGCTGACGTCGGGAGAGCGGCAGCAGAGGGGGCGTTGGCGGCTCACGGCGGGGGCACTCGCGCTCGGCGGGCTCGTCCTCCTGATCGATCAGGGGACGAAGGCATGGGCGGAGGCCACGCTCACAGTAAGTGAGCGCCTCCCGCTGATCGGCGACCTGCTGGGCCTGCAACTCGCTTACAACCCCGGCGCGGCGTTCTCCTTCGGTGAGGGTTCCACCTGGGTGTTCGCGCTGGTGGCCGTCGCGGCCACCGTCACCGCGATCGTGTTCGCGTTCCGTGTCCGACACCCCGGGTGGGCGATCGTGATCGGCGCGCTTGGCGGGGCCGCCGCCTCCCACGCCGGCGACAGGCTTTTCCGTGCTCCAGGGTTCGCCCAGGGGCACGTCGTGGACTTCCTCGCCTACGGGAACTGGTTCATCGGGAACGTCGCCGACGTCGTGATCGTCACCGCCGCGATCGCCGGAGCGCTTCTGATGATCCGCGGCAACGAGAACTGAGAGGACCATCATGGAGATCATCCTGCAGTATTTCAACGGCTGCCCCAACTGGGAGGTGCTCGACCAGCGGCTCGCTGAAGTAGTCAACGACCGATCCGATGTCAGGGTCATACGTCAGCTGGTCGAGACCCCCGAGGACGCCGTGCGCCTCGGGTTCCACGGCTCCCCAACCGTGCTCGTCGACGGCATCGACCCGTTCGCCGACGAGCGTACCCACGTCGGGCTCGCCTGCCGGATGTTCCGCACGCCAGCTGGGATCGCCGGGTCGCCGACCGTCGAGCAGTTGCGCGAAGCGATTTCCGGCCCGGGCGCTGACGTGTGATGCTCGTTCAGGCGTGGTCGGAACGGAGTGCCGGATAGTCGGACCAGTCACCGCCGGCGAGACGCGACCATGCGGCGGCGGACGAGGTCGTGATGCCGAGGAGATCCGAGACGATCAGGGGATGCATTTGCCGGGTGAGCTCGATGAGCGCTGTGGTGCGTGCGCTTCCCGCGAGCAGGCCTTCGGCGCGAAGACGACGGCTCAGCGGGCCCGGGGTGAGGTGATTGCCTGGGTTCCGGCCGGGGAACAGCCATCCTTCAGGATGGTGCTTCGCGGCGTCGGCGAGATCGCTGATGGCGTCGCCAAGGATCTCGGGGAGCCCGATCGGCTCGGCCCCGACGGTCAGCGTGACGGGCCGCGAGCTCGTATCGATCTGTGTCCGGGTGATCGTGACGATGCGGGTCAGCTGGATGCCGTAGAGCAGTACGAGGAGCCCGGCTGCCCGGGTCTTCGGGTCCATGCCGGCATCCGACAGGAACTTGCGAGCCATCTGCCATCGGTGGTCGGAGGCGTAGCTTCGCCCTTCGAGGCGATGGGCTCGGAACTCGACTCGGAGGGTGCTCATCCGGTGCCGTCGTAGCCAGCGAGTGAATGGTGCCAGCGCGTCACGCTGGCTCGGTGAATCAGTCAGATATGCGTCGAGCCGGCGCTGCGGGTAGGTTGCCAGCGTCTCTTGCTGTGACCGAATCTCTCGAAGAAGCGCGGCGCAGTACTTCAGCGCGGCCCGTTGCCTTTGGAAGCCAGCGGCTGGACTCGATGTACTGCGGGGTACCGCTCGGAAAGCCCGGGTGGACCGGAGGAGCTCCCAGGTGCAGTACCGGCGCAGGACCAGCCGGTCCTCGGCATGTTCGATGCCCGCCAACCATCCATCGAGCCAGTGGTCGAAGCGCGTGCCTTCGACATCGATCTCCGGAAGCACTCCTGAGCGGACCAGAAGCGAGAGGAGGAACGCTACCGACTGTCCCGACCGGGCTCGGGTGATGATCGCCTCGGCGGTGAGTGGCAGGGTTCCGTCCGCGATCTCGCGGAGCACCATCGCGCACTTGCTCTTGTGCATCCAGCGTTCGAACGATGNCGGCTTTGCTGTGGTGCGTGAGCAGATAGTCCGCAAGGGGGTGGAGGTCCGCGCGGATCTCTCCCGCGTCGTCGGCGAGCAACTGCTGGATCGCGACGGGCCGGCGGCACTCGACGCAGAGATGATGCTTGCGGATCTCCTCGATCGAGCCACACCCAGGGCAGGCCATCGTCACCGGAGCGCCCGCGCAGTCGGCGCAGACCTTCTGACCGTTCATGAAACCGGTCAAGAACACCCTGCGCCCGCACTCGGGACAGGGCTGCGGTCTACGCATCGCGTAATAGCAGCGTGCGCATACCCGTCGCCCGTCAAGGTGGGAGGCGACCCGGCCAGGTTCTCCGCAGAGACCGCAGGTCTTGATCGGTGCGGTATAACAGGCCAGGCAGACGAGTTCCGGGCGGCGGACGATGATGGTCGCGTGCTGCCTGCACCGCGAGCAGTCACCGAACGATCGAGGGTCGGCTCGCCAGCATTCGCGGCAGAAGCGCTGTCCGTCGATCGTGCGCTGCACGGGTCGGACCCGGCCACAGGAAGCGCAGGAGACGGACCTGGCGTTCCGCTCGCAACGAGAGCAGTGCCGACCACCGCTCGGCGTCTTGTGGGGCATTCTCACCGAGCGGCCGCAGGACTCGCACGTCGGCAGCACTACCCGGTCTGCTCCTTCTTCTACCAGCGCGCGGGCCAGATCCTGGACGGTCACCGGCACATTCGCATGCCGCCCCTCGAGGACCCCAGGCTGCTTGATCAGCGCGAGCTCAAGAAGCCGCTGAGTGAGGGGCACTGGCGCAACCGAATGCACGATCTCAGCGAGACGCTCGGGCAAGATCTCGGGAACGAGGGGACGCACGAGGTCGATAACTTCCGTGACTCTCGGCTGCTGCGGAGGCTTGGCCACCGTGGCTACTTCGTACGCGGACGGCGGATGGTTGCGCGGACAGGACGGAGATCACCGATCGACCCGCGCGTCGCTTCCTCGCCCACGGCCACCGGGGTCGATGCCTCTCGGCGAGCGATTGTCACGAGATCGTCGAGTGAGCACTCCAGCGCATCGCACAACGCCGCCAACACGTCGAGACGCACCCGCTGAGGCGGTTGCGTCACCAGCCGATACACCTGCTCCCTGGACAGGTCGATCCCGCGTTCCTCGAGCAGTGGCTTCAGCTTGGAGGTCTGGAAGATCCCGCGCGAAGCCATCACTCTGCGGAGATTCCATCCGGTGTCGAGCTCAACGGTCATCAGCTTCTCCTTCGATGAGGGCCTTCAGTGCTTCCGCGAGCACCCGGTTCTTGTAGTCCGAACTGACGGAGGCGTAGATCGAGGTCGTCGAGGCGTGCATGTGCCCGACCTGCTCCTGGACGAATCGATCGGCATAGCCGAACTCCAGCAAATGCGTGACGTAGGAATGCCGGAGGCTGTGCAGCGTCAGATCCTTCGACAGGCCAGCCTCGTCCCGCAGCTCCGCGAACCTCCGGTCGAGATACCCGGCGGACAGACGCGTGCGACGCTCGGTCACCCAGAGCGCGTCAAGGTCAACTCCGGGCGCGAAGCGTTCCCGGGCCTGCTCGAGCCATTGCTGCATGCCCGGCACCCACCAGTCGAACTCCGGCACCAGCAGCACCGTCCGCCGCCGCGGCGCACCACCTCCTGCAGCCTTCGCCCACCGCACGTGTATCGCGCCGTAACGCCCCCACTGGCGCATCTTTGCGTTGTGGTGCAGGTCGACGGTGTCGAGCATCACCGCCTCCGTGCGGCGCAACCCGAACGCGTAGACCGTCTTCAGCAGTTGTGCGTCACGCAACGCCCCGAGAGCGCCCTTCCGGCCCGACGCCACGAGCAGCTCGACGCGAGCGTCGGCGGTGTCGAACAGGCGCTCGATCTCGTCGTACGTGAACGGGCGGCGTTTCCCGTCCCCCTCGAACTCAAACCGGTGCGCGACCGTGTTCCACGGCAGACACACCTGGGACGGGACCTCACCGAACTCCCGGTCGCAGATCTCCATCCAGTCGTACAACGGGTTCGTGAGGTAGTCGCAGAATCCCCGGATGGACCCGTGATTGGCGCGCATCGTCGACAGCGTGCGAGTGCGTCCGCCCGATTCCGCGGTGAACTCATCCACATCGGCGACCGTCCACCTCCACGGGGGCTTGTCCACGAAATCACGGAACCGCGACACCGTCGCCGTCCGATTTCGAATCGTTTGCTCGCGGAGCCCGCGTGACAACTGCTGGTTCCGCCAGCCCTCGATCATCGCGTTGAAGACCTGTTCCTCCGGGTTCGCCAATGCGACGTTCGACGCTGACGTGAGCAGCCGAAGCGCCGCTGCTGTCAGCAACCACGAGGATGTCGTGTGGCAACTGAAGGAGCAGGCTGGTTCGATCAGCGTGCAGACGGTCATGGGGATCCTCGGTTCGATGTCCGGCGACTTCGCCGGATTCGCAGGGGCTGCGGGTCAGGCGTTCGAGGTTGGCAATACGCAGTCCTTGAGAGCCGTTGTAGACCGGCTGAAGCTCGCCGGCGTCATCAAGCTGCAGCAGGGTGGACAGCCCAGAGATCGCTGGAAGCTGCGCATCGCTTAACCCCCTGCTACGGTCGCCACTACAAAGCTCGTCCTCGCTCTAGGCTCAGGTTCATGGAGCGGACCACATCGAGGGTCCGGATGGAGATCAAGATACGTCGGGATCTCTCGGGATCGCGCAGGGCTTCGCAGGACGTCGGTCGGGATCATTCAGGATCTGACGGGATCTCTCGGGATACGACTACGTGTCGGACGCGCGCTGCCTAGGCAGTATGACAAGTATTCACTCGAGGTGGGCTATGCCCACCTGACAAGGACCGTCATGCCTAGCGATTGGATGTAAACCTGAGGTTCTGCGCCGTCGTTAGACGTCATTCGATAGGCCAGTCGCCGGGCAATCCAGTACTACAGCGAGCAGATAAACCCCAGAATCACGAGGGTCTTCGTCTCACCTGCCTTGCGAGCGCGCCACGTACAGGCTTGGAGTGTCGGGATAGTTCGCAAAAAACCTTGCGGGTACATTTGCGGGT
>NZ_JACXJG010000011.1:67676-67764 GCF_014904065.1 Gulosibacter sediminis
TGGCCATTTTGACCCACTGTTCACACGACAAAGCCCTGATGAAAATTGCTTCTCATCAGGGCTTTTCGGTCGGGCTGACAGGATTTGA
>NZ_JACXJG010000011.1:67783-79410 GCF_014904065.1 Gulosibacter sediminis
CCCCCAGTCAAGTGCGCTACCAAACTGCGCCACAGCCCGTTGTTCACCGTGGTGACAACTCGAATAGCTTAGCGCATCCGGCGCCGCGAATGAAACCGAGCTGGCGCGCGGTGGCGACTTGGGTATTCTTGCGAACACAATCGACAGCAACACGAGGTTCGGGAGCAAGGATGGCCGAGGCAAAGTACGCAGAAGAGCGTCGGGCGGAGCTGCTGCGCATCCTCGCATCGGCGGGCCGAATCGACGCGGCCACGGTCGCAGCCGAGTTTGGCGTGACTTCTGAGACAGTGCGCAAGGACCTCATCGCGCTCGAAAACACGGGCCTACTGCGGCGAGTGCACGGCGGCGCAGTGCCGGCCGACTCGCACCTGTACGAGCCGACGCTCGAGGCGCGTATCGAGTTTTCGGCCGAGAAGCAGCGCATCGCACACAAGGCGCTCGAGTACATCCCAAACGGCGGGGCGGCGCTCTTCGACGCAGGCACCACGACGCACCGGCTCGTGCAGCAACTCCCCCACTCGGCGAACTTCACGGCCTACGTCAACGCGCTGCCGCTTGCGACGACACTCCTACGCCAGCCGCAGGTGCGCGTCGAACTCGTCGGCGGCATGATGCGCGCNGTCACCTCGGCCGCGGTCGGCGACCGCACGGTGCGCGCGTTCGGCGGCATCAACGTCGGCGTCGCCTTCCTCGGCACGAACGGCATCCACCCCGAGCGCGGGCTCACGACGCCGAACCCCGACGAGGCCGCGGTCAAGCACGCGATGCTCGCCTGCGCCGAGCAGCGCATCGTGCTCACCGACCACTCGAAATTCGGGCTCGTGCGCGGCGTGCGCCACGCCGAGCTCGCCGACATCGACATCATCATCACCGACCGCGACGTGCCCGCGGAGATGCACCGTGAACTCGACGCTGCTGGCGTGGAACTCGTTATCGCGTAAGCAGCTCGAGGTCGATCTCGGCCAGGCTCGCAACCACCTCGACGCCGAGCGCCTCGAACGCCTCGCGATCCGCAGCATCCGACGGCACCGCGATCACGCGCATCCCCGCGTCCCGCCCCGCGGTCGCCCCGCTCACCGAGTCCTCGACCACGACGCAGCGCGCGGGCTCGACGCCGAGCGCGCTGGCGGCGGTCAGGTACGGCTCGGGATGCGGCTTCGCGCGCGCCACCTCGTCGCCGGCCACGGATGCGGCAAATGCAATCGGCGCTACGGCGAGCACCGGGTCGATGAGCGGGCGATAGCTCGACGACACGAGCGCGCAGGGCACGCCAGCATCCGCCACCAGCCGCAGCAACTCGCGCGAGCCCGGCAGCCAGTCCGGCCCCTCGGCGTGGTGTGCCGCCACGCGCTCGGTGAGCACCTGCGCGATCACCTCGGGGTCGCCACGCACGCCGGCGGCCACCAACTCGCGCGCCGTGTTGATGAGCGGCGTGCCGAAGACCTCGCGCGCCTGCGCCGAAGTCCAGGTCACGCCGGCCTCGCGCGCGAGCTCCTGCTCGCACACCTCCCAGGCGTACTCAGAATCGATCAGCGTGCCGTCCATGTCCCAGCAGATCGCGGCGGGCAGGGTGGGTGCTCCGGTCATGCCAACTCCTCATTCCGTTGCGAATCCAACACAATCCAAAGATATCCCCGCAAGACACTTGCCAAAAGTCCAACAATCTCCAATAATTCCAATTAAACCCAAACAAGCATCGGAGGGGCACGTGAGCGAGAACACCGCGCACCACATCGTCACCGTCACGCCAGCGCCGGCGATTGACTGGACGGTCACCGTCTCGAGCTTCGCGCTCGGCGCCGTGAACCGAGCGACCACCTCAACCCGCGAAGCCAGCGGCAAGGGCGTCAACGTCGCCTGGGCCCTGCACCGCGCGGGCGTTGCCAGCCAGGCCATCGTGCCCGCGGGCGGCAACACCGCTGAATTCATGGCCACCCAGTTCACCGCAGGCGGGCTCGGCCACGAGATCATCCCCATCGCCCGCGAGGTGCGCACGAACATCACGCTCATCTCCCCCGGCGAATCCACCAAGATCAACGAGCCGGGCACGCCGCTCGACGACGCCGAGTGGGCCAGCCTGAGCGCCGCCGTCGAGCTCGCCGCCAAGAACGCGAGCATCATCGCACTCTGCGGCAGCCTGCCCACCGGCGCCGAAGCGGATGTGTACGGCCGGCTCATCGAGTCGGTGCGGGCCCGCGCGCCCCACGTGCGCATCGCGCTCGACACCTCAGGCGAGCCGCTGAACCAGTCGGTCAGCGCCGGCCCCGACCTCATCAAGCCCAACGTCGACGAGCTCGCCGAGCTNCGGGTCGCCCCCTGCGCAGCCTCGGCGAGGTGCGCGCGGCCGCCGACCACGCCCGCGAACTCGGCGCCGGCGCCGTGCTCGCCAGCCTCGGCGGCGACGGCTCGATGCTCGTCACAGCCGATGGCGCCTGGGTCGCCCGAGCCCACGACATCCCCGTCGTCAACACTGTCGGCGCGGGTGACGCGCTGCTCGCCGGCTTCCTTGCCGACGGCAACTTCGACTCCGAGAGCCTGCGCAACGCCGCGCTGTGGGCCTCGAGCGCCGTTGCCTCCCCCACCACGCTCTTCCCCGTGCGTGACGAGTTCGCGAGCCGCATCACCGTGCGCGACTTCGCGACCGAGTCCACGCTCGCTAGCACCGCACTTTCGGAGCCCGCAGCTCCTCCCGCAACAACCCCTGTCAACTAAGGAGACGGAGAGATGACCGACCAGTACATCATCGCCGCAACCGGGTGCCCCACCGGTGTGGCACACACGTTCATGGCCGAAGAAGCGATCATCCAGGCAGCCAAGGCGCGCGGCATCGAGGTGAAGGTAGAAACCCACGGCCAGGCGGGCGTCGAGCACGCCCTCACGGCCGACGACATCCGCCGCGCCACCGCGGTCATCGTCGCCGCCGACAAGGACGTCCAGGCAGAACGATTCGTTGGCAAGCCGCTCGTGAACGTGTCGGTCGCCGCCGGCATCCACAAGGCCGACCAGCTCATCGACCAGGCCCTCGCGAAGGCCGCGGCGGGCGAGAAGGCCGCGGCTGGCGAAGGCGAGTCCGAGTCGGCCCTCGACGCCGATCTCCTCGACGTCAAGTCGATCGATACCACCGGCACCGGCTGGCGCCGCGTCGGTCGCGACATCTACAAGAGCCTCATGAACGGCGTCTCGCACATGCTGCCGTTCGTCGTTGCCGGCGGTGTGCTCATCGCGGTGTCATTCCTCTGGGGCATCTATTCGGCCGACCCCGAGAGCGACCAGTTCAACCAGTTCGCCGCGAACCTCAAGGAGATCGGCGGCATCGCCATGGGCCTCATGGTGCCCGTGCTGTCGGCGTTCATCTCTGATGCGATCGCGAAACGGCCAGGTTTGGTCGTCGGTTTCATCACCGGTCTCATCGCCTCGACCTACGGCACCGGCTTCCTCGGTGGTATCGTCACCGGCTTCCTCTCTGGTTACGGCATGCTGCTGCTCGACGCGGCGCTGAAGTGGACGCCGAAGTCGCTCAACGGTCTCAAGGCGATCTTCCTCTTCCCCGTCATCGGCACCGCCGTCTTCGGCCTCATCACGCTCGTCATCGCGACCCCCATGGCGAGCATCTCGACCAACCTCGAGAGCTGGCTCTCGTCGTTCCAGGACGCGAACCCGCTCCTGCTCGGTCTCATCCTCGGCATCATGTGTGCGTTCGACATGGGTGGCCCCGTGAACAAGGCCGCGTACGTCACCGGTGTCGCCCTGCTCGGCGACGGCAACATCACCTTCATGGCCGCCGTCTCGGCCGCCTGCATCGCCCCGCCGCTCGTCACCGCGATCGCCGCGACCTTCTTCCCGAAGGGCTTCCAGCCTGCCGAACGTCGCGCCGGTTACGTCAACTACATCCTCGGCGCCACGCACATCACCGAGGGCGCGATCCCCTTCGCCGCGCGTAACCCGCTCGTCGTCATCCCGATCCTCATGCTCTCGAGCGCCATCGCCGCGATCCTCTCGCTGCTCTGGGGCGCCGGCTCGCCCGCCCCGCACGGTGGTTTCCTCGTGCTGCCCGTCGTCACGAACCCGCTGCTCTGGGTCGCCGCGATCCTCATCGGTTCGGTGGTTGGTGGCGTGATCTTCGGCCTCTACCGCACCGCGAGCGCCCGCCGCGCCGCCGCCCACGAGGCGGCCGAGCACGCCGCGGCTGTCGAAGCGCCCGCGGCAGTTGAGGCCGAGTCGCCCGTCGCGTCCGCTCCTGCGGCGGCGCCCGGTGCCGGCACCGCCACCGCGACGGCCACCGCCACGCGCATCTTCGCCCCCGAGCACGTTCGCGTCGACGTCGAGGCCTCGGGCCGCGACGGCCTGCTCCAGCAGGTGGCCGCGACGGCGCAGCAGCTCGGTATGACGACCGACCCGGATGCGGTGGCCGCCGGCATGCTCGAACGCGAGGCGCAGAGCACCACGGCGCTTGCCCAGGGCGTGTCGATCCCCCACGTGAAGTCGCCGGCCGTCACCGAGGCCGCGATCCTCATCGTCCGCGGCCAGCAGCCGGTCACCTGGACCGACGGCGAACTCGTCTCGACCGCGCTCGCGATCCTCGTGCCCGCCGCCGAGGCCGGCAGCACCCACCTCGAGCTGCTCGCGAAGGTCGCCCGCGGCCTCATGGACGACGAGTTCCGCGAGACGCTCATCTCGGGCGACGTCGACGCCATCTACCAGCGGGTCGACGCCCAGCTGAACAGCTAAATCAAAATAGCCGCGATGCGCTGGCTGCTTCGGGTTCTTCGAGCTCGAGCAGCCAGCGTTTTCGTTCGAGGCCGCCCGCGTAGCCGGTGAGCGAGCCGTCGGCACCGACGACGCGATGGCAGGGAATGATCACGCCGATCGGGTTGTGGCCGACCGCCTGCCCAACCCGCTGCGCGAAGTGGCGGTTGCCGAGCGCATCCGCCAGCTCACCGTAGCTCGTCGTTTCGCCGTACGGAATCTCCCGCAGCAGCGCCCAGCACCGCTGCGAGAACTCGTCACCGCGCGGCGCGAGCGACACCGTGAACTCGCGCAGCTCACCCGCAAGGTAGCGGGCCAGCTCGTCGCTGACATACGTGAACAGCGCGTCCTCCTCGGCATCGACCTCGACCCCGAATTCGGATTCGTCGGGCAGGTAGCGCTGATCGCTGAAGTAACAGCCGCACAGCGCCTCCCCCTCGGCCACGAGCACGAGGCAGCCGGGTTGGGATTCGATGCGAGTGTGGCGCAGCGTCACGCGATACCCAATCGCAGGCGCTCGCCGGAGTGCAGGCGTGCGAGTTCGTCGACACCGATGCGCTCGAGCGAGTCGGTGAGCGACACCCCGAGGCGCTCGAACTCGTCGAGCTGCTCAAGGTTGCTCGGCACGACGAGCACGTGCGCACCCGCCGTGACGCCCGACGTCGCGCCGCTCACCGAGTCCTCGATGACCAGCGAGTCCTCGATCGGCACGCCGAGCAGCTTCGCCGCGGTGAGGTACGGCTCGGGTTCAGGCTTGTTCGCGTGCACCTCGTCGCCGGCAACCGAGTGCTGAAAGGCCCCCTCAGGCGCGGCCGCGAGCACCGAGTTGATGACACGGCGGAAGCTCGCCGACACGATCGCGGCCGGCACCTTCGCCTCGCCGATCATCGCGAGCAGCGCCTCGACCCCGGGCATCCAGGTGACGCCGTGGCTGTGGTGCCCGACCATCACGTCGAGCAGCTCGGTGAGCGCCTCGTCGGCGGTGAGCGGCAGGCCGAGCGCACGCATCTCGGCGATCGTCACCGCGAGCGGCTTGCCGATCGTCGAGCGGGCGTCGTCCTCCGTCCAGCGCGAGCCGTGGCGGTCGGCCATCGCACGCTCCGAGGCGCTCCAGAGCGGCTCCGAGTCGACAAGAGTGCCGTCGAGGTCGAACAGGATAGCGGCGGGCAGCTGCGAAGTGGTCATACGGGTAATCTTGTCTGGTCATGTTGCAGACCACCTGGCAGGCGCGCGAGGCGGCACACCGCGAGCGCGCCGACGCCCTCACCGCCGACTATCGCGCTGCCCGCGATGCCGGCCGTAAGCACGCCATCGACGATTTCCTGTTCACGTACTACTCGTACAAGCCAGCGGTCCTTCGCCGCTGGCATCCCGGTATCGGCGTCGCGCTCGAGGGCGCCGAGTCGTTCGCCGAGCGTCGCTGGTACCGGCAGGATGCGTCGGGCCGCGTCGAGGTCGATGCCNCGGCGTTCCTCGCGGCGAAGGGCGATCTCGTCGAGCGGATCCGGGCCCTCACCGCCTCGATCGCCGGCCGCGATGGCCAGTTCGGCTGCTTCGGCCTGCACGAGTGGGCGATGGTCTACCGCGATGACGAGCATCGGCACCCGATTCCCCTGCGCCTTGGCCAGCGGGGCACGGATGCCGTGGTCGAGTCGCACCGCATCACCTGCAGCCACTACGACGCCTACCGCTTCTTCACGCCCGACGCGAGGCCCCGCAACCTGCTCGCGCCGACGCGCGAGCGGCAGTGTGCGCTCGACCAGCCGGGCTGCCTGCACGCCAATATGGACGTCTACAAGTGGTGCGTCAAGCTCGGCCCGATCGTGCCCGGCGAGCTGCTGCTCGACGCGTTCGCCCTCACGAAGGAGATCCGCTGGCTCGACATGGCGGCGTCGCCCTACGACGTGCGCGACTACGGCGTCGAGCCGGTCGAGATCGAGACCTCGGCGGGCAAGGCCGAGTACGTCCGCCAGCAGCGCGCGTTTGCGGCCCGCTCGCAGCAACTGCGAGCGCGGGTGCTCGAGGTTATCGACGCCGCCACATCGTCGTCAGCGGGCGAAATCCCTGCCGCAACCAAAACGGCGCCGACTCAGGGTTGAGCGCGCCGAAGTCGACGGCGAGCAGCTCGGCGCCGGCCGCGCGGGCGCGCGCGTCCAGTTCGCCGACGAGCGCCGCGCCGACGCCGCCCGCGCGCAGGCGTCTCGTGACGGCGGTGAACTGCACGTAGAGCTCCCGCTCGCGGCTCGTTCGCGGCGCGACGGTGCCCGGGGCGGCGAAGTTTGCGACGCCGGCGACGAGGCCGAAATACTCGGCGATGACCGCGAGCACCGGCACGTCGACGACCCTGCCCGCGTAGTCGAGCAGGTGCTCGCGCAACTGCGGATGCGCCCATGCGCCGGTCGCGGCGTCGGCGTCGGCCGCGTGGAGCTCCTCGAGCAATCCGGCGACGCCCGCCCGATCCTCGGCGGTCACCTGGCGGAGCTTGCGGCCCGGCTTCGACGCCCACGCCGACGGGCGCGGCTCGCCCTCAACGCGACGCACCGCGAACGTGCTCACGGGTGTGAAGCCGCGGGCCGCGAGCACCGCCGGGGCGCCCCGCAACGCGACGGGCAGCTCGAGCTGCAGCGGCACGCCGGTCGGCGCACCCGTCGCCCACGCATCAAGCAGCGCCGCGAGGTCGCCGCCCGCCGGCGCCTCGGGGTCCTCCCCCGAGGTGTCGGCGCCGCGCACCACAAGCTCATCGACGACGGGCGGGTTAAAGATCGACCAGGATGCGCCCGGATCGGGCCGCACCTCGCTCGCGACGCCGACCAGGCTGCCGGCCGCGTGCATCCGCTCGCCCTCGGGCCGAGTGTATGGCGCGAGTTCGGCGAAGGCGTGGATGCGCCAGTCGTTCATGGCGGCGGTGGCGGCGTCGAGATTGGTCACTCGCTCGACGCTACACGCCGCCGAGTCACCCCGTTTGGTAGATGACCTCGCGGTACCGCGGACGGTACCCCATGCGCTCGTTGACCTCGATCATCCAGGGGTTGACGTGCGAGTTCCACGTCGCGATGCGGCGCACCGCCGGAAACTGTTCGGCGATGGCGCGGTGCGTCGCGAGCTTGAGCGCCAGGCCGAGGCGGTGGCCCCGGTGCGCCTCGAACACGAGCGTGTTGCGTTGAAACGCAAGGTCGGCGCCCGGCTCGGTGCGCACCTCGACCTCGGAGTGGGCGGCGAGGCTGCCGTCGGGCGCCTGCGACACCGCGATGATGCTGAAGTAGCCTGAGGCGGTGCTGCGGGCCTCGCCCTCGCGGATGCGTTCGGGCGTGTAGTCGGCGATCTCGCCCACGACGTCCTCGTCGGGCTCGTCGAGCTCGAGCTGCGTGAGCAGCTTGCCGTACTGCTCGAGGTACTCGTCGGGCACGCGGTTTGACCAGATCAGCGTCGAGTAGCCGGCGCTGCGCGCATCCGCCTCTGCCTGCAGCTCGGCATAGCCGAGATCAAGGTTCTCTTGCAGCGGGAAGTCAACGCTCGCCTCGCCGACGACCCGGTCGCCCTCCCAGGCGGCCCAGAACAGGTGGCGGTTGAACTCGCTGTCGGCAATCTCGGCGCGCAGCTGCGCCGCGGTCTGCACGACGCTGCCGCCAAACTGGGCGAGGTCGTAGGCGCCGCGAAACGCCGCGACCGCCTCGAGCCCGCGCTCGTCGTCAAGCTGAATTCGAGCAATGGTCAACGGTGACACTCGCCCAAGGATACTCGGGCGAGTGTCACCGTTCACAGCGGTACTTCGAGGGGTCTATACCTCGAGCACGTCGCGGCGCACCGGCACGACGGCCGGATGCACGTTGCCGAGCGCCTCGATAACTCGCACAACCTGCTTCGAATAGCCGAACTCGTTGTCATACCAGACGTAGAGCACGAGGTTCTTGCCGTTCGCGATGGTCGCGAGACCGTCGACGATGCCGGCGCGGTCGTGGCCGACGAAGTCGGTCGACACGACGTCCTTCGACTCGATGTAGTCGATCTGCTGGCGCAGCTCGGAGTGCAGCGATACCTGGCGCAGGTAGTCATTGACCTGCTCCTTCGTCACCTCGGTCTCGAGCTCGAGGTTGAGCACGGCCATCGAGACGTCGGGGGTGGGGACGCGGATCGCGTTACCGGTGAGCTTGCCCGCGAACTCGGGCAGGGCCTTCGCGACGGCCTTCGCCGCACCGGTCTCGGTGAGCACCATGTTCAGCGTCGCGGCGCGGCCGCGGCGCGAACCCTTGTGGTAGTTGTCGATGAGGTTCTGGTCGTTCGTGAACGAGTGCACCGTCTCGACGTGGCCGTGGTTGACGCCAAACTTCTTGTCGAGCGCGTGCAGCACCGGGGTGATGCCGTTCGTGGTGCACGAGGCGGCCGAGAGTATCTGCTCGTCGTCGCGGATGTCCTTGTCGTTGATACCGAACACGACGTTGCGGATGTCGCCCTTACCCGGCGCGGTGAGCAGCACGCGGGCCACCCCCTTCGCCTGGAGGTGCTGGCCGAGGCCCTCCTCGTCGCGCCAACGACCGGTGTTGTCGACGACAATCGCGTCGTTGATACCGAACTGGGTGTAGTCAACGGCGGTCGGGTCGTTCGAGTAGATGACCTGGATCAGCGTGCCGTTGGCGAGGATCGTGTTGTTGTCGCGATCGACCCTAATCGTGCCCTTGAACGGGCCGTGCACCGAGTCGCGGCGAAGCAGCGAGGCGCGCTTCTCGAGGTCATCGTCGCCGTTCTTGCGCACCACGACGGCGCGCAGGCGCAGGCCGGGGCCGGTGGTCGCCTGGTCGATGAGGATGCGCGCGAGGATGCGGCCGATGCGGCCGAAACCGTAGAGCACGACGTCGGTGCCGCCGTCGCCCTCAACCACGGGGCGAACATCCGTCAGCTGGTCAGCGAGGAACGCATCCACATCACCCGAGGATGCCTGCTTAAACGCGACGCCAAGCGCGCCGAGATCGACCGAGGCAATGTTCAGGCTCATGCGGCTGAGGCCCTCGAGCAGCTGGCGGGTGACGTCAAGACTGAGTGCTTCGCCGCCCGCGTGACGACGACCGAAACGGTGCGCCTTGATGACGTCGATCGACGACATGTTGATCAGGCGGCGACCGTGGATCGAGGTGACGATATTCCGCTCGCGGTACAGCTTAGAAATCAGCGGAATCACCTGCTCCGCGGCGTCCAGTTGTTCAAACCACTGACGCTGCTCAGCCTGATGCACTTCGGTCATAGTGGGACGTCCTCCGTTGGGTCCGGTTTTCGGCGCTTGTCGGCGCACTGTGGGCTCTTTCAGAGTACCTGACTGCCTCTAGTGCCAGGACGCTACAGGCGACCACCCTTCGACCGACATAAATGGCCAGATTTACACGACACCAATTGCTTTCAAGATGTTCACGATTCCAAGGAAGCAAACGAACCCAACGGCGACAAATGCCAGAACGTTGAGCCAGGCCTTGTTCACCAAATCACCCATAATGCTCTTTCGGTTTACGAAGATGAGCACGAACACTGCAGTAATCGGCAGGAGCATTCCATTAATGGATTGCGCCGCGATAATGGTCGCAATTGGTGACGAATTCATGACTACAAAGATAATCACTGGCAGCCAGGCCACGAGTGAAAGGATGATTCGGAAACCCGGCGCCTTCAAGTCATTCGACATGTTGAAAGTTTCCGTTGTTACATACGCTGCAGATAGTGCAGCCATCGGCATGGAAGAGACTGCAGCGGCGAATAAGCCAATGTTGAAGAAGACATACGCGAACGGGCCAAGAATCGGTTCCAGCGCCGTCGACATGTCTGCCGCGTTCTCAATCTTTAGCGTGCCTTCAAGGAACCTTGGGTTCAGCACCGCGGCAGCGGTGACACCGACCGCCATGGTCACGAGACCGCCGATGCACATCGGGATGATGGTGTCGAGGCGTGCTAGACCAGTGAATCCCTTGGGATTCTTGTGCCATCCTCGCTCCAATACCGCAGAGGAGTGCAGATAGAGGTTGTACGGGACGACGGTCGTGCCGATCAAACCGGTGACAAGCAACACCTGCGAGGAAGAGAACTCCGGTATCGTGAGTCCCTTAATCATTTCTCCATAATTAGGGCCCACCGCGATCATGTCGATCAGAAATACTGCACTCATGACAATAACCAAACAAGTGATCAGTTTCTCGAGCACATTAAATTTGCCGATCATGAGCAATCCCCAATACAGGAGTGTCACGATGACCACCCAAACGACGGGCGGAAAATTTCCGGGCATTGACGTGGTAGCCAATGCGACACCATTGACGTTGCCGACGCTGTAGACCACGTTGCCGCCGAAAATCGCGAGGACGGCAATGATGCCGCCCCAGAGCCCAAGCTTGCTGCGAATCAGGGTGGCGAGCGTGTTGCCAGAGGCAAGCGTAAGCCGGGCCACCATCTCTTGCAGGATAATTACGAGGATGATGGCGAACGTGACGGAGGCCCACAGGAGTTGATAGCCGTTCTCGGTGCCAGCAACAATGCTGGTGGTGATCGTGCCAGTACCGACGAACGCGCCCGCAACCATCATCCCGGGGCCGATGGCCCTCAGCTTGCCCCAGAACGTCTTTGGCGGCTGCGGCACTCCTTCATTGACGTGCGTTTCACTGCTCATTGGTCTCCCCCTTCCAAGACAGCAATCGGGCGAATTGGTGAGCCAGTCGCGCCGCGGAGTTGCAGCGGGGCAGCGAAGAAGGTAAATCTCCCGACGCCGGCATCACCGAGTCGCTCGAGGTTTACGTTCTCGAAGATGTGGATGCCCGATCGAACCAGTAGTATGACGTGCCCTGGCAGGTCGCAATTAACTTTCGGGTCGACGTACCCTTGCAAATCCGGCTCTTCGGACATTCGGT
>NZ_JACXJG010000012.1:0-1246 GCF_014904065.1 Gulosibacter sediminis
AACTATAGGAGCATCAACGCGATGGCCGAAGCGCTCAATTCGCTCCACAAAGCCGAACCAGTGCGTAACGGGGGACCCTGGGCCTCGATCAATGACCTCGAGGTCGCGACCGCGGAATACGTGGACTGGTGGAACGAGCGCCGCTTGCATGGCGAGCTCGATCAACGGCCACCCGCGGAGGTCGAAGCCGCCTACTGGGCCAGTCTGCAACCCGTCTACGCTCTACCTGAAACCAACTAAAACACTCTCCACCAAACCCGACACTTGACACCCACGCGAACGCCGCTCTCACCCCTCGCCACCGCCTGATCGTCGGCCGCTTGGTCGTCGATGACGGCTGGCCGATCAGCGAGGTCGCCGCCAGGTTCCAGGTCTCCTGGCCCACGGTAAAGCGCTGGGCCGACCGCTACCGCACCGGCGAGCCAATGCAGGACAGGTCATCCAGGCCGCATCACTCACCGAACAAGACCAACCAGCAGACTGCCAGGCGCTGCGTCCGTCTTCGCCTGCGACCACGGGAGGGGCCGGTGCAGTTGGCCAGCCGACTTGGGATAGCCCCGTCCACGGTCCACCGCATCCTTACAGACGTGCACTTTAACCGGCTGTCGCACGTCGACCGCGCCACGGGAGAACCGGTGCGCCGTTACGAGCACGATCACCCAGGGTCGATGCTGCACGTCGACGTGAAGAAGCTCGGCAACATTCCCGACGGCGGAGGACGGCGCTACGTCGGGCGGCGACAGGGCGACAAGAACCGGGCCGCTACACCGGACAAGCCGAAGAACAAGCACTACGACCCGTTGATGGGCAAGGCTTACGTCCATACCGTCATCGACGACCACTCCCGCGTCGCCTATGCCGAGATCCACGACGACGAAACCGCCCGCACTGCCACCGCCGTGCTGGTCCGAGCCGTCGAGTGGTTCAACGCCCGCGGCGTCACCGTCGAGCGGGTCCTATCCGACAACGGCGGCGCGTACCGCTCACACCTGTGGCGCGACACCCGCGCCGAACTCGGTATCCGGCACAAGCGCACCCGGCCCTACAGGCCGCAGACTAACGGGAAAATCGAGCGCTTCCACCGCACCCTGGCCGACGGATGGGCTTACGCCCGCTGCTACACCTCCGAAGCCGAACGACGGGGCGAGCTGGACGACTGGCTGCACTACCACAACCATCACCGGCCGCACACGGCCTGCGGGAACCTCCCGTCCTTCTCGCGATTGATCAACGTCTCCGGGCAGTA
>NZ_JACXJG010000012.1:1363-23927 GCF_014904065.1 Gulosibacter sediminis
GGCTGGAGGTTCGATTAGCCGATAATCGCGCTCGCCGTCGAGTCGGCGTCGCTCTTCAGGCCATCGAGGTAGGTCGCGATCGATGAACCGGTGCGGGTGAGTGAGGAACCGACGTTCGGCTCGATCGACTGCCATTCGGTGAGCACGGCGGTAGCCGCCGCGTCCTCGGCCGACTGCGCGTCCTGGATCAGGCCGTCGAGGTCGGGGTAGAGCGTCTGCCCAACCTCAACCGTGGGGGCCGTGTTGCGCAGGTGGTCGACGACCGCCTGGTTCGCGTCGGCGGCGTTCTGGTACTCCGTCGCCGCGACATCGCAGACCGACTGGAATGCGTCGAGGAAGCAGTTCTCGCTGTACTGCTTCGCGAGCCCGGCGTAGTAGTCGACATAGGTCGACTCGTAGGCCGCGGCGAAGGTTTCGCGCGTGTCGTCGTTATAGAGGTCGGGGCAACCCGACGCGTTCGAGCACGGGAAGTAGATCGCGCCGTCGTTCGTCGTGATTTCGCCACCGTTCTCGATGACGTAGGCGTCCGGCATCGTCGTGTTGAGGTCGTCGCGGTAGTTCTGCTGCAGCTCCGCGTAGGCGGGCAGCGAGTCGCAGACTTGCTGCTGCGCCGCGAGGTAGGCGTCTGACTGTGTGAGGAAGGTCTCGGCCGCGTCTCGCGAGGAGGCAAGCGCGTCGGCATCGGCCTGCGCTTGCTGATATGCCTCGGATGCCTCGGCACCCTCATCGGCAGGAAGCTCCGGAACCGTGGTGTCGGCGAGGTGCTGGCGCGTGTCCTGGCCGCCCGCGATGTCGCCGCACGCCGAACTCAGCGAGTCGATGCCGTCGGTGGTGAGGTCAAAGAACGTCTGGCTCGAGGCCGAGAGTACCGAGGAGATCTCGGGCGCGGTCACAGCCGCGAGGTTCTCGGCGTTCCAAGCGGCGTTGTAGTCCTTCAACTCCTGCTGGAACGTGGCGGCGAGGTCGTCGCCGCGCTGCACGTTCTGATTGTGGATGAACCACGGGATGCCGATCGCGGCGGCGGCGATGACGATGACGGCGACGATGGCGGTCACGATGAAGCCGGTGCGGCGGAACCACGGCTTCCTTTTCTTCGGCTCGGAGCGGGGCGGCTCATTGCTGCCTGGGCCGCCCGGGCCACCCGGCCCAGCCGTGGGAGCACCGTAGCCGGCGCTGGGACCGTTGCGCGAGTCACCGGGGAACGCGGCGGGCGGCGCCCCGAACGGCTGGGTTGCGGGTGCCTCGGTCTGGAACGACGGCATGGTGTACGCCTGCGTTGGCTGTGAGTCAGGCGACGAGCTCGCGCCCTCGTTCAGGGCCTCGCGCTCGTACGGAGTTGTGGGGGCATCGTCCGCGACGTCGGCCGGGAATCCCGCGGTCGGGTATGCCTGGGTTGCGCTCTCGTCGTGCGCGGCTTCCTCGCGTGCGGCGTGGGCATCGCCATCCGCGCCGAGCGCCGCGGCGAACGAGCCGTCGCTCGCGTTCTCGTCTGCTTCGCTCGGCGAGGCGACGAACGAGGGCGGCGCGGGTGCGTCGGCGGATGCGGTCGAGTCGCTCGAGCTCGCGCCGAACGCGGGTGGGGCGAAGGCAGACCAGCCGCCCGAAGACTCGGTCTGTGAAGTGTCGTTGCCCGCGGGGGCCTGGGGCTCGGCGCTCGGGCCGCTCGCCGCATCCGACTCGGGGGTGCCGAGCGGCGGCAGCGGGGGAAGGTCGGGCATCGCCGGGGTCGACGACGCGTCGTCGTTCGCACCCGCACCCGCCGTGGGGTTGTGCTCAGGCTCGTTTTCGGGCCTGTTGTCGTCATTGTTGCGGCCGAACGGGCCGGCGCTGCCATCGTTCCAACTCATAGAGCTAACAATACGGAGTCGGTGGGCGAAATGACGCGGGGCGCAGCAGAAATCAGGCTTGGGTTACACGCCGAAATGGAATATACTCGAACGTCCCGGTGTTTCATCGGATACAACTCAATAGCGATGCACGAGCTTCGCAGTCTCGGGGGTGATCGGTTTCGACATCGTTGGGGAAACTGCGTGAAGCGGGTCGAGGACGCGGGGTTATCTCGTAAACGCCCCTCGCAAAACATAAGTGCCAATAACAAGCGCACTGACTTCGCCCTCGCTGCCTAAGTAGCGAGCTCGAGTCCGTCAGCCTAGGTTTGCGTTCGACCTAGATCCTGACGTCATTTTGAACGCTTGCTACGAAACTGTGTTGCAGGGTTTCGTGGGACTCTAACTGTGACTGGGTCCGTCGACCAAGGTGTTTGCCCCAATGGTCGGGACCAAGTAAAACGTTTGGCAAACTGCACCCGGAGAAGCCGCAGACTCGTCGCGATGGACGAGGGTTCAATTCCCTCCACCTCCACGATTGTCCCGAGCCGCATCGGTGTCNTTTTTCGATGGGTCGGGCGCCATACCGCTCGCCGAGCCTGGCGCTCGTCGATGCGCGCCTACACTGCGAGCATGCGCATCTTTGTTCTCAACGGCCCCAACCTCAACACGCTGGGCAGCCGCAACCCCGAGGTCTACGGCACCGAAACCCTCGCTGACATCGAGTCGCGGTGCGCGCGCCGGGCAGCGGAGCACGGCGCGACGGTCGAGTGCTACCAGACGAATCACGAGGGCGAGCTCATCGAACTGATCCAGCGCACCCGTACTGACGCCGAGGGCATCGTGCTCAACGCCGGGGCCTACACGCACACGTCGGTGGCGATCCACGACGCGCTGGAGTACGCCGAGACGGCGACCGTCGAGGTGCACATCTCGAATGTGCACCGTCGCGAGCCCTTCCGGCACACCTCATATGTGTCGCCCCAGGCGGATGCGGTGATCGCGGGTGCGGGAACGCTCGGCTACGAGCTCGCCATCGAATACCTAGTTGAGCAGCACCAGAAACGCAGCAAGCCCTCGACCCGATCGAACGGGCTGCCGTTTGATCGAATCAAGGACTTGCGCGATATTACCTTTGAGGACAAGAACCCGTCGGCATAGCGCCTGGCGAGACTAGCCGAACAGTCGTTGCGACGCGAGCTGCGCGCCCGCGGTCAGCGACTCGAGCTTCGCCCACGCGATGTCGGGATGGATGCGGCCGCCGAAGCCACAATCGGTCGACGCGATGATGTTCTCGGCGCCAACGACCGACGCGAAGTTCTCAATGCGGTCGGCCACGAGTTCCGGGTGCTCGACTACGTTCGTCGAGTGCGAGACCACGCCGGGCACGATCTGCTTGCCGGCAGGGAGCTTCACGTCGCGCCACAGCTTCCACTCGTGCGCGTGGCGAACGTTGGCCGCCTCGAAGGAGTAGGTGCCCGCGTTGATCGTCAGCATCTGGTCGATGAGGTGGCGGAACTCGATGTCGGTCGTGTGCGGNGAAGCGAACGCGGTCCGCGGGCAGCCCCTCGAGCGCGTGGTTCAGGGCATCAACGCGAACCTGTGTGAAGGCAAGGTAGTCCTCGACCGTCGGCTCGGGCACGACCTGGTCCCAGCTCTCGGCGATCGACGGGTCGTCGATTTGCACGATGAATCCGACGTCGACGATCGCCTTGTACTCCTCCTTCAGCGCCTCGGCGCTGGCCCACACGACGTCCTCGTCGGTCTCATAGAACGTGTTCTTGAGTCGGGCTGCCGAGCCGGGCGAGAGCGCGGCGACGAAACCGTCATTGGCGGCGCCAAGCTCGTCGAGTGCGGAGCGGAGGCCGGTGACGTCGGCCGCCACCGCGTCCTGGCCGATGTAGCGTAGTTCGGAGGTGATCGCCGGCGGCGTGGCCTTCGATCGCCCCGCGAGCACGCCGTTCTCAGGGTCGAGGTAGGCATCGTGGAACAGCGTGCGGTCACGACGGTGAGCGAAGTCGGCGAGGCGAACCTTGCCGGGCTCCGACGTGATGACCTCGCCGTTCTCGTCCCAGCGGTCGCCGGCCGTGCTCGGGGTGAGACCCGCGAGGCGCGTGAACGAGTAGTTCCACCACCCGCCGTAGTCGACCGACTGGGTCATGAGGTGGCCGTACTCGCCATCGTTGACGATGTCGATCCCAGTGTCGATCTGGCGCTGGACGACGGCAACGACCTCTTCGTGCAGAACACCGGTGAACTCGTCCCAGCTGAGGGCGCCTTCCTGGTGGCGCGCGTTGGTTTCGAGCAGGCGCTTGGTGCGGGGGAGCGAGCCAACGTGGCTCGTGCGGATCCGTTCGGTCGACATAGTTATCCTTCAGTCTTGGTTTGTTCACCGTATCGTCCGCCGCCCGAGCCGCCGGCCACGCTGTCAAACTCGGTCACATTCCACAACGCGCTTCGTTTGCTTCGCCGGATGTCCTAGGGCGTCGCCGCGGCGGCCTAGACTGCGCAGGTGCAAGAAACCCGTACGACGCAGCAGAACCGCTGGCCCGCCTTCATCGTCTGCATCGCCGTCGCGATCGCGACGATCCTCGACCTCGCGAAGGTCAACGTCGCGATCGCGCCGATCGAGACAACGCTCGGCGCCTCGTCGTCCGAGGCGCAGCTGATCGTCGCCGGGTACATCCTTGCGTTCGGCATTTGCCTCGTGCCAGCGGGTCGCCTCGGCGACATCTGGAACCGCAAGGCGATGTTCGTCATCGGGCTGTCGGTCTATGTCACCGCGAGCCTCGCGTGCATGCTCGCGCCGTCGTCCGGCATCCTCGTGCTCTCGCGACTGCTGCAGGGTGTGGCCGCGGGCATCCTCATGCCGCAGGTGATCGGTCTCATCCAGAACCTATTTCAGGGCAAGGAGCGCGGGTCGGCGTTCGGTATTTTCGGCGCAGCGATCGGCCTCGGCACGGCATTCGGCCCGACTATCGGTGGCCTGTTCATCGGTGCGTTCGGCGACGAGTGGGGTTGGCGCTGGATCTTCGGCATGAACGTGCCGATCGGCCTCATCATCTTGCCGTTCGCGATCTGGCTGCTGCCGGGGCGCCAGCGTCACAACGCCAGCAACGACCTCGACCTCCCCGGCGTGTTCCTCATGGCCGGAACGGTATTGCTCATCATGCTGCCGTTCGTGCTGACGACCGGCACCTCGGCCGACAGCCCGGCACGATGGTGGATGCTGCTCGGCGCAGTCGTGTTTGCCGTCGCGTTCTACCTGTGGGAGCGCCGCTACGTGCGGGAGGGCAAGAGCCCGGTCATCGACTTCACCCTGTTCCAGCATCCCTCGTACCGGTACGGGGTCATTTTTACGTCGTTGTTCTTCGCGATCATGCCGCCGATGTTCTTCCTGATGACCCTGTTCAATCAGCAGGGCCTCGGCCATGAAGCGGTCATCGTCGGCATGATCACGATTCCCTACGCGATCATCTCGGCGATCGTCTCGGCCATCGCGGGCCGCTACACCTATCGTCACGCGGCCTCGATGGTGTTGATCGGCGCGTCGCTGTTCACGCTCGCATTGGTCGCGCTCGCGTTGCTCGGTGCCTTCGCCGACGGCGCCGCCATGCCCATCCTGATGGCGATCGTGCTCGCCTTCGCGGGGGTTGCGCCCGGCATAGTAATGCCCGCGAATCAAATGCGTACGGTGAAGGATGTGCCGCTCGAGTCGGCCGGCGTCGCCGGCTCGTTCATGCAGGTGGGCCAGCGACTCGGCAACGCAATGGGCATCGCGATCGGCACCTCGATCTACTTCGCCCTCTCGAACGAGGGCACCGAAACCGCGTTTCGCGCGGCGTTCGCGTGGGCCATGGTCTTCGTGATCGCCGTCGGCGTGGTCGCCGTGATCATCGCCGCCCTCGACTTCGCCGCTCAGCGACGTTCCGCGCGTACGGCGAGAGACCTCGGCTAGCTCCTGAACAGCGCGAGCGCCGCTTCGTGGAGCAGGCCATTCGTTGCAAGGGCCGTGCCGTGCCAGGGGCCCTCGGCGCCGTCGATGGCCGTGAACGTTCCGCCCGCCTCTACAATAATCGGCACCAGCGCGGCCAGGTCGTAGGGCTGCAGGCCGACTTCACACGCGAGATCGAACGCGCCCTCGGCCACGAGCATGTACGGCCAGAAGTCACCGACCGTGCGCGAGCGCCACGCGCGCTTGTTGAGCTCGAGAATCGGCTCGACTGAGGCCTCCTCTTGCCAGTACTTGAGTGATCCGTAGCTAATCTGTGCCTTATCGAACGACTCGACGCCCGAGACCTCGATGCGGCGGTCGGTCGCGGTGTTCGAGTCGGCGAGGTCATCGTCGAGGTAGGCGCCGAGCCCGGTAGCACCCCACCAGCGGCGGTTGAGCGCGGGGGCCGACACGACGCCGACTTCGGGGCGACCATCGATGACGAGTGAGATCAGGGTGGCCCAGATTGGTACGCCGCGCATGAAGTTTGCGGTGCCGTCAATCGGGTCGATGATCCATTGCCGGCGAGAGGTGCCCTGCGTGCCGTATTCCTCGCCGAAGACCGAGTCGCTCGGGCGTTCCTGCTCGAGACGTTGGCGGATGGCCCGCTCGACGGCGCGGTCGCCATCGGTGACGTGGGTGCGGTCCTCCTTCACATACACGCCGAGGTCGCGTGCCGTGAAGTACCGCATCGAGATCTCGTCCGCGAGATCGGCGAGCTGCCGGGCAAGGCGAAGATCGGCGGTGATGGGATGCAGCAGTTCGAGGGCCATAGCTGGATTATCGCAGCACGCCCGCGACCTTAGCCCTCGGACGCGCTCATCGAGACAATGAGTCGGCGCAGCGAGGCCACGCGTGCCCGGCCGAGCGCATCAAGCTCGCCCCGTTCGGCCGCGGCATCGAGCTCGCAGTCGGGGGCATCCTCGAGATGCGTGCATCCGCGGGGGCACTCGGCGACGATCTCCGCGAGCTCTCCGAACGGCGCGAACACCGCGTTGGGGGAGACGTGCCCGAGCCCGAACGAGCGAACGCCGGGGGTATCGATGATCCAGCCGGAGGGGACGACGGGCAGGGCGAGCGACGACGAACTCGTGTGTCGGCCGCGCCCGGTGACTTCGTTAACGTGCCCAGTCGCGCGCTGGGCGTCGGGTGAAATGGCGTTGACGAGGGTCGATTTGCCGACGCCGGAGTGTCCGACCATGACGGTGACGCGGTCGGCGAGCGAAGCGAGGAACTCCTCGTGGGGTGGCTCGCCGAGCGCCGAGGTAAACACCGGCACATCGAGCGGCGCGACGAGTTCGCGCACCGCCTCGGGGTCGGCCAGGTCGGTCTTCGTGATCATGAGGAGCGGTGAGATACCGGCGTCGAAGGCGGCCACGAGGTAGCGGTCGATGAGCCGAGGACGGGGTTCAGGATTCGCGGCCGCGACCACGACGCAGAGTTGCTCGGCGTTCGCGACGATGATGCGTTCGACGGTGTCAGAGTCGTCGGCCGAGCGACGCAGTAGGGTGCGGCGGCCCTCGACCCGGATGATCCTCGCGAGCGAACCGTCGCCGCCGGTGACGTCGCCGACGANGCCAAACCGTATCGCCAACAACGACCGACTTCTTGCCGAGTTCGCGCGCAGTGGTCGCGACCACGCGGTGTGCGGCGCCTTCGGGTATCCCCGCGATCACGGGCGCGCCTTCGCCGACGAGGCAGGTATAGCGCCCCCGGTTCACTGTCGTGACGAAACCGGGCACCGCATCCTCGTGGCTGGGGCGCTGCTTGGTGCGGGGCCGCGAGCCCCGGCGCGGTGCGCGCACACGCACGCGGTCCTCATCGAAATCGCCGTACGCGTCGAATGCGTCGGTGCGGTCCCACCCCACGATTAGAGGTCCAGCAGCGAATCGAGCGAAATCGGAGACTCAGCGTCGTCCTGCTCGCCGAGCAGGGTGCGCCACATGCCCGGAAAGTCGGGCAACGTCTTCGTGGTGCACTCGACGTCGTCGAGCTGCACCTCGTCGACCGCGAGTCCGATCAGCGCACCGGTCGTGGCCATGCGGTGGTCGGCGTAGCACTGCCAGAGCGCACCGTGCAGCGGGGCCGGCCGAATAATGAGGCCGTCCTCGGTCTCCTCGACGTCGGCGCCGACGCGGTTCAGCTCGGTTGCCAGGGCAGCGAGGCGATCGGTCTCGTGCCCGCGGAGGTGACCCACGCCGCGAATATTGCTCTCGCCTTCGCAAAGCGCGAGCAGGCCCGCGATGTTCGGGGCGAGCTCACCGCCGACCGACAGGTCGAGGTCGACGCCGGCGGGGCGGGTGCCGGCGACGATGCCGCGCTCGACGGTGCATGTGAGCACACCGTGCTCGAGCGTGATCTCGGCGCCGAAGCGCGGCAGCAGCTCGCGCAAGAGGTCGCCGACCTGCGTGGTTGACGCGGGCCAGTTGGGGATGCGCACTGTGCCGCCCGCAATGATGGTCGCGATGAGGAAGGGCGCGGCGTTCGAGAGGTCGGGCTCGACCGTAATCCCGCCGCCGGCGATGTCGCCCGGCTCGACGCGCCACGTACGCGAGTCGATCGCCTCGGCGCTGATCCCGCGACGCGTCAGGACATCGAGCGTCATGTTGATATGGGGCGACGACGGCAGCGATTGACCGGTGTGCGTCAGCGTGAGCCCCTGCTCGAAGCGGGGCGCCACGAGCAGCAGGCCTGAGACGAACTGGCTCGATGCGCTGGCATCGATGTCGAGCACGCCGCCGGGGATGCGTCCGGTGCCCTGCACCGAGAACGGGAGGCGCTCGCCGGTGTCGCCGCTCACCTTGACCCCGAGGCCGCGAAGCGCCGCGAGCGTGGGGGCCATCGGGCGTCGGCGCGCGCCCTCGTCACCGTCGAACGTGACCGGGCCCAGCGCGAGGCCGGCGAGTGGCGGGACGAAGCGCATGACCGTGCCCGCGAGACCGCAGTCGATCGAGACACCGCCGGAGAGCTCTTCCGTCGGCGTGATGACGAGATCGTCGGAAGCGTTGTGTGAGCTGGCTACCCGCTCGATGCCCGTGCCGAGCTCCTCGAGGGCCTGTGCCATCAGGATCGTGTCGCGCGCGTGCAACGGAGCGTGCAGCGTGGTCGGCTCGTGGGCGATCGCCGAGAGCACGAGCTCGCGGTTGGTCAGTGACTTCGAACCGGGTACCTCGATATCGGCATTGAGCGGCACCTCGGCCATCGGGGCCCGCCAATAGCCGGGCTCGCCGGAAGTCGCCTCGTGCACGCCGTCGCCGTACAAATCGAACTCATCGCCGGAATATCTGAAGATCTCCATCGGTTACACACACTATCGCGCAACCGCGCGCGAGGGATGAAGCATTGCATCGGCAGACCGGGAATGGAGGACGATGAGCGCCGTGTTAACAAGGGTTCTCACCGTAGACTCGTCTGCGATGAATTCCAGTGATGATGCACCGCGGCGTGCCAGCGACCACGCCGACGACTCGACGAGCCTCGCAACGCTCTTTGAGGAACAGGCGATTCCGCTGCTCGATCAGCTTTACGGCCATGCGATGCGCATGACGCGCAACCCAGCCGACGCCCAAGACCTCGTGCAGGAGACCTTCACGAAGGCGTTTCAGTCGTTCAAGTCGTTCAAGCAGGGCACCAACCTCCGGGCCTGGCTGTACCGCATCCAGACGAATCTCTACATCAACAACTATCGCAAGCAGCAGCGCACGCCCTACCAGAACCCACTCGAGGAGCTTGAGGACTGGCAGCTTGGCGGTGCCGAGTCGTACACGTCGACGACCACCTCACGGTCAGCTGAGGCGGAGGCGGTCGACAACCTTCCGTCCGATGCCGTGAAGGATGCGCTGGCTGAGATTCCCGAGGAGTTCCGGGTCGCGGTGCTGCTCGCTGATGTGCAGGGCTTCTCCTATAAGGACATCGCCGAAATCATGGACACCCCCACGGGCACGGTCATGAGTCGATTGCACCGAGGGCGCAAGCTGCTCCGGGATCGACTCCGCGACTACGCCGGGGAATACGGAATTGGAAGGGAGCAGGAATCATGACCGACTGTGGCTGCGATAAAGCACGTCTGGAACTCGAGGAGTACCTGCGTCAGGAAATATGCACCACGGATCGTGAGGCCATCAAGGAGCACCTCGCGACATGCGAAGACTGCTCGGGCGAGGCCCACGTCAACCAGGTGATCACGCAGGTTGTTCGTCGCTCGTGCAATGAAGAAGTCGCGCCCGAGGAACTGCGCGCCCGGGTCCTCAGCTCGCTGCGCGGTGGCGCACCTGCATAGACCCCGTCTTCGGCACCCGAGGCCGAGACGCAGCCGACCCCGCAGCACGCTACGGGGTCGGCTTTTGTTTCCGCCGCGACCCGGTTCAACATCCCCGGCATGCTGTTCTGCGGCGCGGTCGGCACCGCGATGTTCGGCGCGCTTCGACATCGAGGCGCGGCTCATCGTTGTAGCGATCACGCAGCGCGCCAGGGGACGAAACGAGCGAAGCAGCCGCGTCAGGACTGTCGGCAATCTGATGACCGCAAAGGTGACGGATGCCTGCGAGCGGGCACGCCAGTTCAATATCGGTACGTTCGTTCAGGCGACGGGGCAGTTCGTAGCTAACGAAGGTATGCCGTGTTGGGCGAATGGGGGGTCATAGGCGCCACGTGCCGGCGGGCACCCACGTCGAGATTCGCTATTTCTCGGGGCGAGGCCGATCGCCCGCGTGGCTGCGAACCAGCACGAACAAGAAGTTCGTCAAGGGCTACTGACAGCGCCCCTCGTCAACAACACGGCCGGCCCGCAGCTGTTGCTCCGGGCCGGCCGTTTGCGTGTTGGCGTTAGTGGCCGAGGGCTCTGTTGATGAGCGCCTGCTGCTGTTCCTGGTGCGCCTTCATGGTGCCGACCGATGGGGCGGATGCCTCGGGTCGCGTCACGGAGGCGAGCGGACGGTCGAGCTTCGGCGCGAGGCCCGACAGCAGGAAGCTCCAGGCACCCTGGTTCTCGGGCTCTTCCTGTGCCCAGACGAGCTCGGCGTTCGGGTACTGCGCGAGGGTTTGCTTGAGCTCGTCGAGGGGCAGCGGGAAGTACTGCTCGAGGCGCACGAGGGCGACCGACTGGTCGTCCGACTTCTCGAGCTGCTGCTGGAGGTCGTAGTGGAGCTTGCCGGAGTGGATCACGACGCGCTTCACCGCGGCCTTGTCAGCCACGCGGGTGTCGTCGAGGACCGTCTGGAACTTGCCCGACGTGAAGCCCTCGACCGGCGAGGTCGCGCCGCGAAGACGCAGCATCGACTTCGGTGTGAAGACCACCAGCGGTTTGCGCGGTCGGGCGTAGGCCTGGCGGCGCAGCAGGTGGAAGTAGTTCGCCGGCGTCGACGGCTGCGAGACCGTCATGTTGTCCTGCGCCGCGAGCTGCAGGAAGCGCTCGATGCGCGCCGACGAGTGGTCGGGGCCCTGGCCCTCGTAGCCGTGGGGGAGCAGCAGCACGACGCTCGAGCGTTGGGCCCACTTCTGCTCACTCGACGAAATGAACTCGTCGATCACGACCTGCGCACCGTTGACGAAGTCACCGAACTGGGCTTCCCACAGCACGAGCGCGTCGGGGCGCTCCACCGAATAGCCGTACTCGAAGCCGAGCGCGGCGTACTCCGACAGCAGCGAGTCGTAGACCGTGAACTTCGCCTGCGACTCCGACAGGTTTTGGAGGGGAATCCAGTTCTGGTCGGTCTTGCGGTCGTGCAGCAGCGCGTGGCGCTGCGTGAACGTGCCGCGACGCGAGTCCTGGCCGGCCAGGCGTACTGAGGTGCCCTCCATGACGAGTGAGCCGAGGGCGAGCAGCTCGCCGTAGGCCCAGTCGATGTCGCCCTCCTGTGACATCTTCGCGCGCTTATCGAGCACGCGCTGGAGCTTCGGGTGCACAGTGAAGCCCTCCGGCGGGTTGCTGTGCGCCTCGCCGATCGTGGTCACGACGTCCTGGTCGACGGCCGTCGACTCGGGCTCCGACGGGCGCTGCTCTTCGTTCGAGCCGACGGTCGAGAGCTCCTGCGCCGAGATCGATGCGGTGTGCGCCTCGTGGGTCTCGGCAAACGCACGCTCGAGCTCCGAGTGGAAGTCCGACTGCGCCTTCTCGTACTCCTCCATGGTGAGGTCACCACGGCCGACGAGGTTAGCGGCGTAGAGCTTACGCACCGAGCGCTTGTTCTCGATGAGGTCGTACATAAGCGGCTGCGTCATCGACGGGTCGTCGCCCTCGTTGTGGCCGCGGCGGCGGTAGGACACGAGGTCGATCACGACATCGCGGTTGAAGCGCTGGCGGTAGCGGAACGCGAGCGACGCGACGTGTGCGACGGCCTCGGGGTCGTCACCGTTCACGTGGAAGACCGGCGCCTGAATCGACTTCGCGACGTCCGACGAGTACATCGACGAGCGGCCGTCCTGCGGCGAGGTCGTGAAGCCGACCTGGTTGTTGATGACGACGTGGATCGTGCCACCGGTGCGGTAGCCGCGCAACTGCGACATCTGCAGGGTCTCGTAGACGATGCCCTGACCCGCCATGGCCGCGTCACCGTGCACGAGCACGGGGAGCACGTCGTAGGTCTGCGCGTCGGTGCGGTCCTGCTTCGCACGCACGATGCCCTCGAGTACGCCGTCGACGGCCTCGAGGTGCGACGGGTTCGCGGCGAGATAGATCGGGATCTCGCCGCCCTTGGGCGAGGTGTACGTGCCCTCGATGCCGAGATGATACTTCACGTCGCCCGAACCGGTGACCCGCCCCGCCTTCGCGCCCTCGAACTCGCGGAACATCTGGTTGTAGGTCTTGCCCGCGATGTTTGTCAGCATGTTGAGGCGGCCGCGGTGCGCCATGCCCATGGCGATTTCTTGGATGCCGTCGTCGACCGCATCCTGGCCAATCTGGTCGATGAGTGCGATGACCGACTCCGAGCCCTCGAGCGAGAAGCGCTTCTGGCCGACGTACTTGGTCTGCAAGAAGGTCTCGAAGGCCTCGGCCTGGTTGAGCTTCGTCAGGATTCGCAGCTGCTCGTCGTGCGTCGGGGCGACGTACGGGTGCTCGAGCTCCTCCTGGAACCAGGTGCGCTGCTCCGGGTCCTGGATGTGCATGTACTCGATGCCGATCGTGCGGCAATAGGTGTCGCGCAGGATGCCGAGGATGTCGCGCAGCTTCATGGTGCGCTTGGTGCCGAAGCCCGCGGTCACGAAGTGGCGCTCGAGATCCCAGAAAGTGAGGCCGTGCGACTCGATCTCGAGGTCGGGGTGGGTGCGCTGCACGTAGGTCAGCGGGTCAATGTCGGCCATCATGTGCCCGCGGACGCGGAACATGTTGATGACCTGCTGCACGCGGGCGGTCTTGTTCACCGCGGCCGCGACGTCGACGTGGACGTCCTTCGACCAGGTGATCGGCTTGTACGGGATGCGCAGCGACGCGAAGATCTCCTCGTAGAAGCCCTCGCCGCCGGTAAGCAGCTCCGACACGATCTTCAGGAACTCGCCCGAGCCGGCACCCTGGATGACGCGGTGGTCGTAGGTCGACGAGACAGTCAGGCGCTTCGAGATCGCGAGGTTGTCGATCGTCTCCTGCGCCATGCCATGGAAGGCGGCTGGGTAGTCGAGCGCGCCGGCACCGAAGATGGCGCCCTGGCCGCGCGTGAGGCGCGGGGCCGACTGCACGGTGCCGATGCCGCCCGGGTTGGTGAGCGAGATGGTCGCGCCGGCGTGGTCGGCCGCGGTGAGCTTGCCTGTGCGGCCCTTCTTGATGAGCTCTTCATAGGCCTCGAGGAACTCGCGGAAGTTCATCTCCTCGGCGGCCTTGATGCTCGGCACGACGAGGCCGCGCGAGCCGTCCTTGTTCTGCACGTCGATGGCGATACCGAGGTTCACGTGCGCGGGCTGGATGACCGAGGGCTTGCCGTCGACGATGTCGTAGTAGACGTTCTGGCTCGGGAACTTCTTCAGCGCCTGCACGAGCGCGTAGCCGAGCAAGTGTGTGAACGAGATCTTGCCACCGCGCGTGCGGCGCAGGTGGTTGTTGATGACGATACGGTTGTCGATCATCAGCTTCGCGGGGATCTCGCGGTAGCTCGTCGCGGTCGGGATCGACAGCGAGTCGTCCATGTTCTTCGCGATGGCCTTTGCCATGCCCTTGAGCGCGGTGGTCTCGGCCTGGCGCTCGGCGGCGGGCGCGGCATCCTTCTTCTCGGTCTTGGCGGGAGCCTCGGCGGGAATCGGTGCGGCGGTCGCCGGGCGGGCCGTCGTGCGGCTCTGCTTGCTGGCGGCGGGCTGCGCGGTCGCCGAGGCAGCAGGCTGGGCGGGCGCGGTCGGCTTTGACGCGCTCACGGGTGCTGAGGCTGACTGCGAAGCGGCGTAGCGCTCGAGGGTCGGCCACCAGGCCTCATCGACGCTGCTCCGATCCTCTTTGAATTTCGCGTACATCTCTTCTACGAGCCAGTCATTGGCTCCGAAGTCAGGCACTGAGCTGGTGGATTCCGGACCGGTGGTCGTCGACACGCGAAAATCGCCGCCTTCTACTCAAATTGACGTTCTTGACGCCACCAAGAAGAGGCAGCGTCCGGTCGTCAAGCCTAACGACTTTTCCTTGCAGACACCTACATCAGTCCCCAGGCACAGTTGTGGGAAAGATTAGGCTTGGTGATATGCAGTTCTACGGCCAAGTGCCTCAGCATGACCTCACCTATTCCGACGTCTTCCTCGTGCCGTCGCGTTCCGACGTTGGCTCGCGCCTCAACGTCGATCTCTCGACGCCGGACGAGACCGGCATGCGCATCCCCCTGGTTGCCAGCAACATGAACGCGGTGTCGGGTGAGCGTATGGCCGCGGCCCTCGCGCGTCGCGGCGGCCTCGCAGTGCTGCCGCAGGACCTCGACGACGAGGCAGCGCTTGAGCAGCTCGCCTGGGTGAAGGGGCAGGACCCCTTGGTTACCAGCCCGTTCCGCTTCTCTGGTGAGACCACCGTTGCGGAGGTGCTCACGCACGTGCCGGCCGTCGCGGGCCAGGCGATCGCCGTCGAACGCGACGCCGGGATCAGCATGCTGCTGCAGGCGAGCGACCTCGAGCACATCCCCGCCGATGCCACCCTCGACAACCTCACGCACCTCGCCGCTCCCGAACTTTCGGTATCGCAGGATGCCCGATCTGCATTCAATGAACTCGAAGCGCTGCCGGGCAAGTTCGCGGCCGTGCGTCGTGACGGCGAACTGATCGGTTCGCTCTCGCAAGCCGACGCGCTGCGCTCGAGCATCTATCCGGCCGCGGTGGATGCGCTGGGTCGCCTCCGCGTCGCCGCCGCCGTCGGCATCAATGGCGACGTCGTCGCTCGCGCGCGCCGTCTCGTCGAGGCTGGCGCCGATGTGCTCGTGCTCGACACGGCGCATGGACACCAGGAATCGATGCTGCGCGCGATCGAGGGAGTGCGCGGCGCCGAACTCGGCGTGCCGATCGTCGCGGGCAACGTCGTCTCGGCCGCAGGCACGCGTGACCTGGTCAACGCCGGCGCCAACATCATCAAGGTCGGCGTCGGCCCCGNGCGATGTGCACGACGCGCATGATGACGGCCGTGGGGCGACCCCAGTTCTCGGCGGTGCTCGAGAGCGCGGAGGAAGCGGCGAAGTATGGCGCGACGGTGTGGGCCGACGGCGGCGTGCGCTACCCGCGCGATGTCGCGCTGGCCCTCGCGGCCGGCGCGGGCGCGGTCATGATCGGTTCGTGGTTTGCAGGCACCGTCGAGGCGCCCGGCACGGTGCTCACGGATGCCCAGGGACGCCGCTACAAGGAGTCGTTTGGCATGGCGTCGTCACGCGCCGTCGCGGGCCGGTTTAGCAAGCTCGACCCGTACGAGCGCGCGCGCAAGTTGCTCTTCGCGGAGGGCATCTCGAACTCGACCATTCTCATCGACCCGGAGCGACCGAGCGTCGACGACCTTGTCGACATGATCACGACCGGCCTGCGCTCAAGCTTCACCTACGCGGGCGCGCGCTCGATTCGAGAGTTCCACGAGCGCGCCAAGGTCGGTCTGCAGTCGGCCGCCGGCTACGAGGAGGGCAAGCCGCTGCCGGTCTCGTGGTAGGCGTCGCTGGTAGAGTTCCGCGCAACTATGGACTGGTTACTCCTCGCCGTCGGCATCCTTCTCTGCTTCGGCACCGGGGTGTTTGTCGCGACCGAGTTCACTCTCGTGAATCTCGACCGCAACGACCTCGAGCTGCGCCAGCAGCGCGGTGAAAAGCGGCTCGGTCCGATCATCTCGGCGCTGAAGCACACCTCGACGCACCTCTCGAGCGCGCAGTTGGGCATCACGCTGACGACGCTGCTCACCGGCTACACGATGGAGCCGGCCATCACGAACCTGCTCGGAGACTTCTTTGTTGCCCTCGGGCTGCCCGTGGATTGGGTGTCGGCCGTCGGCACGATCGTGGCGATGATCATCGCGACGGTGCTCTCCATGGTCATCGGTGAGCTCATCCCCAAGAACTTTGCGCTCTCGTTGCCGCTGCAGCTGGCGAAGATCGTGGTGCCCATTCAGAACGTTTTCACGGCGGTGTTTCGCCCGGCCGTCCGCGTGCTCAACGGCTCCGCAAACGGCGTAATCCGCTCGATGGGCGTCGAACCCCAAGAGGAGCTCTCGGGCGCGCGGTCGGCCGAGGAACTCTCGAGTCTCGTGCGCCGCAGCGCGCTCGTCGGGGTACTCGAGGCCGACAAGGCGGTGCTCCTCAACCGCACGTTGCGCTTCAGCGAGCTTTCGGCCGAGGACGTCATGACGCCCCGCTCGCGCGTACAGTCGATTCAGGCCGACGCCTCCGTCGCTCAGCTCATCCAGCTCGCGCACACCACTGGTTTTTCGAGGTTCCCGGTGGTCGAAGACGATGTCGATGACATCACCGGCATTGCGCACCTCAAGCACGCGGTCGCCGTGCCGCGCGAGCGACGTCCCAGCGTGCCGGTCGGCGCGATTAAGAACGATGCCGTGTTCGTGCCCGAGACGCTGTCGGTGGATGCGGTGCTTGGCCAGGTGCGCCGCGAGGGCTTCCAGATGGTCATTGTCCTCGACGAGTACGGCGGTACGGCCGGCATCGTGACCCTCGAAGACCTCGTCGAGGAGATCGTGGGCGACCTCGTCGACGAGCACGACCACGCGGCGGTCGAGATCATCCGGCGCCGCGACCGCATCAGTATCGACGGCCTCTTGCGCCCCGACGAGCTGCGAGAGCGACTCAACGTGCACCTCGACGAGGACGGGCCCTTTGAAACCCTGGGCGGCTATGTCATGCGCGAACTTGGTCGCGTGCCGGTGGTCGGTGATGTTGTGGAGCATCCAGAGGGACGATTCGAGGTCGAGGCGATGGACGGTCGTCGCGCCGCCCGCCTCGCGTTTGTTCCCGGCGAGCGTTACGTGAGCCGCGAGGAGCACCTTCGACGCGAACGCGGTGACGAGGGGCAGAGGAGCCACCGATGAGCGATCTTATGGGCATCGTCTGGCTTGTCGTGCTGCTGCTGTTCAACGCATTTTTCGTGGCGGCGGAGTTCGCCGTCATCTCGGCGCGACGCTCGCAGATCGAACCTCGGGCCGATCGCGGCTCAAAGTCGGCGCGCACCGCGCTGTTCGCGATGGAGCACGCGACGCTCATGCTCGCGACCACGCAGCTCGGCATCACGATCTGCTCGCTGCTGATTCTCAACGTCTCCGAGCCCGCGCTGCACCACCTGCTTGAGGGGCCGCTCGCGTGGCTGGGGCTCAGCACCGAGTGGGTCACCATCGTCGCGTTCGTTATCGTGCTCCTGCTCGTGACCTACCTGCACGTCGTGTTTGGCGAGATGGTGCCGAAGAACNCTCGCATTCTCGGTGCCGGATCGCGCGGTGCTGTTGCTGGCGCCTCCGCTCGTGTTTCTTTCGAAGGTGTTCCGGCCGGTCATCTGGCTGCTCAACGAGCTCGCGAATCTCTCGCTACGTGCGGTGGGCGTGAAACCGAAGAACGAGGCGACCAGCGCATTCACGTTCGACGAGGTCGCTGGCATCGTCGAGCAGTCCACCCGCGAGGGCATTCTCGCGGACGACGCCGGCACCCTCGCGAACACTTTCGAGTTCACCTCGAAGCGCGTCGGCGAGGTAGCCGTGCCCGTCGGGGCCATTCGAGCGCTCGCCACCGACTGCACCCCGCACGACCTCCAGCGGGCTGTCGCCGAGTACGGCTTCTCGCGATACGTCATCGCTGACGCGAGCGGTCCGGTCGGCTACGTCCACATCAAGGACGTGCTCGATGTGCCCGATGACGCGTTCGACTCGCCGCTGCCGTCCACGAGCATTCGTTCACTGACTTCGCTCTACGAGGGCACCGAGCTCGAGGATGCGCTGGCCTCGCTGCGCCGCACCAGCCGCCACCTCGCGCGGGTCGTGAGCAAGACCGGCGACACCATCGGCGTGCTCTTCCTCGAGGACGTGATCGAGGTGCTCGTCGGCGAGGTCCACGACGCGACGGCACGGCGCTAGCGTCTTTGCCGGTAGATTGGCTGGGATGATTGCGTCAGATGATGAGCAGCGGTTTCAGGCGGTGCTGGCCGCCGATGTGCGATCGACCCTCGAACTGCCCGGCGAAGAGGACGATAAGTATCGTCGCGGCGTTGTGCAGTTGGCGACGGGCTCGCTGACGTATCCGGGCGCGGCCGTGCTGAGCGCGCAGGCGTCTTGCCGGGCCGGCGCGGGCATGGTTCGTTACGCCGGCCCCGAGCGCGTCGCCGCGGCGGTGCTCGCCGTGCGGCCCGAGGTGGTGCACGGTCACGGCCAGTACCAGTGTCTCGTGATCGGCTCCGGGATTCCGGATGCCCGCGAGGACGACCGCGGCGGGCTGCTCGCCGAGGCGCTCGAGCGCGGTGTCCCGGCGATCGTTGACGCTGGGGCCCTCTCGCTCGTCGAACCCGGCATGAAGGGCGTCGTCGTGACCCCGCACGCTCGCGAGCTCGCCGGACTGATGCGCCGGCTCGGTCTGGCCGACTGGTCGGCCGAGGACGTGGCGCGCTCCGAGGGAGAAGCCGCCATCGAGGCATCGGAACTGCTCGGCTGCACCGTGCTGCTCAAGGGCCGCGTCACCTATGTCGTCGAGGGGGCGGACCGCCGCAAGCTGCGCGCACCGAACTCATGGCTCGCGACAGCGGGCACCGGCGACGTGCTCGCCGGCATCATCGGCACGATTGTTGCCGGGCAGGCCGGCCGCGGCGCCCCGCTTTGCCTCGCGACCACCGTCGCAGCGGGAGCCTGGTTGCACGCCCGCGCTGGCTGGCTTGCGTCGCAGCGCAACGCGGGCATCGAGGTGGCGCCGACGACGGTGCACGCGCCCCTGAGCATGCTCGACCACGGACCGCACGGGGGGCCGATCCTCGCGTCCGATGTCGCAACGGCGTTGCCCGGCGTGATCGCGGCGGTGCTCGCGAAATGACGACGAGAATCTTTGCCCCGGGCCGACCCCGCCGGTGGACGCTCGAGAACGAACTTTGGACCCTCTGGCTCCTCTTCATCGGCGTGCACGCCTTCTACGGCTGGGTCGCGTCTTGGCACCCTTCGGTGCCGTTTAACGATGTCACTGGCGTGTACCGCGGCTGGGTTGAGTCGGGTTTTGCCACCGGTTCATTCCCCGGTGTCCAGGAGGCGTTCGTTTACCCGGTCGGCGCGCTCGGTCCGATGCTCCTGACGAACCTGATCGGTCCAGGCGAGGCGTATGGCCTCGCGTGGATGATCATCGTCATCGTGCTCGACTGCATCGCGTTGTGGTGGCTCACGATGCGTCAGAACAGCAACGCCTCGGCCGGACTCCGGCGCGCGGCGGCGTGGTGGTGGCTCGCCTTCCTTGTGCTGCTCGGGCCCATCGCGCTCGGGCGCATCGACACCCTGACGGTGCCGATCGTGCTCATCGCGCTGCTTGAGATCCGCTCGCGCGTGCGCACCTCGGGCTTCTGGCTCACTATCGGGGCCTGGTTCAAGGTCTGGCCGGCCGCCGCGTTCGCCGGCGCATTCGCCATCATCGAGCGCCGCTGGAAGCTCGTGCAGGGCGCGCTCATCGCGTGCGCAGTGGTGCTGCTGCCGGTCATGGTGTTCAACGGTACCGACGGGCTGCGCAACGCCTTCAGTTTCGTCACCGGGCAGACCGGCCGTGGCCTGCAGCTCGAGTCCGCGGCCGCGAGCGTCTTCCTCGTGCTCAAGTCGCTTGGCAACAGCGACTACGAGGTGCGATTCGACTACGACATTCTGACGCAGCAGATTTCGGGCCCGGGCGTCGATCTCGTCGGTGACGTGCTCACGCCCCTCATGTTCGTGATGGTGCTGCTCCTGCTCGCCCTTGGGTTCTGGTGGCACCGCAAGGGCGCCGGCATTGCCCGCGTGTTCCCAGCGCTGCTGCTCGCGCTGGTCACCTCGTTCATCGTGTTCAACAAGGTCGGATCGCCGCAGTTCATGACCTGGCTCGCGCCGATCATCGTGCTCGGGCTGGTCTGGGATGGCCGCAGATTCGCGCCGCTCGCGTGGATCTCGCTCGTCATCGCGGGGCTCACCCAGTACATCTACCCGTGGTTCTACTGGACCGTCGTTGGTGCTGCACCGATCGGTGCGTTCGCGCTGTTCGTGCGCAACGCCCTGCTCGTCGTGCTACTCGTGTCCGCGGTCTTGTACATGCGACCGCTCAAGGCGGCGAGGGCCGTGGTTGCCGCGGACGCCGAACCGGCCGCGACCACGGACGACGAGGACGCGAGCTCCGAAGAGGGCACCCTCGCTAACTAGGCCGTTGCCGCCGCGTGCGGCGGCAACGGCTCGTCCGCGAGGAACGCGCGCACGGCGCCGCCGACCTCGCGAATCTCGAGGAGAAAGCCGTCGTGGCCGAACGGTGAGTGCACCGTGAACGCGACATCGCCGGTAACCGAGGTCGGGATTCCGGCGGCGATGCGGTGCTGGGTATCGATGCGAAAGAGCGTGTCCGAGTCGACGCCGATGACGAGGGTGCGGGCGCGCACCTGCTCGAGCGCCGCATCCACCCCGCCTCGGCCGCGACCGACGTCGTGCGTACTCATCGCGTTGGCGAGCACGATGTACGTGTTCGCGTCGAAGCGACGCGTGAATCGGTTGCCGTGGAAGTCGAGGTACGACTCAACCGAGTAGCGACCGTGGCCGCCCGCGGGTGAGACCGAGGACTGCCAGGCACGACCGAAGCGGTCCTCGAGTTCACTGTCGCTGCGGTAATTGAGCATGGCCATGCGTCGAGCCAGGGCGAGGCCGCGATATGGGCCCTCACCCGCGCCGGCGTCGTAGTAGTTGCCGTCGCGCCAGGCCGGGTCGAGCCGGATCGCGTCGCCCTGCAGGGTATTCTGCGCGATGTTCATCGCGTCGATCGCCGCGGGCGCGCAGAGCACGACGAGGTTCTCGAGGCGATCCGGGTACATGATCGCCCACTCGAGGGCCTGCATGCCGCCCATGGAACCACCGACGACGCTGTGGAACTTGCGGATGCCGAGGGCGTTTGCCAGGGCCGCTTGCGCCCGCACCTGGTCGCGGATGCTCGTGCGCGGGAACCGCGCACCCCACTCGCTGCCGTCGGGCGAGATGGAAGCGGGGCCGGTCGTGCCCTGACAACCGCCGAGCATGTTCGGCGCGACGACGAAGAGTTCGTCGGTATCGAACGGCATGCCGGGGCCGACCATGCCGGGCCACCAACCCGCGCTCGCGTGGCCGGGGCCCGCGGTGCCAGCGACGTGCGTGTCGCCGGTGAGCGCATGGAAGATGAGTACCGCGTTCGAACGATCCTCGTTCAGCGTGCCCCAGGACTCGTAGGCAATGCGCAACGGCACGGTGCCACCCTGTTCGACGGTGAAGTCGTCGAGCGCGGCAAACTGCCGGTTGCCCGGGTGATCGCCCTCCAGCCACGCGCCGGTGGCAGGAGGACGGATCCGCGCCGGCTGACGGGTCTCGAGGTCGACGCGTTGCGAACGAACGCCGACCCGGAAATCATCGTCAGACCACTGCATCCCTGGAGTCTATTGCCTTCCCGTGCCTAGGCGGCGACCGCGGCCGCGATCGCCTGCTCGAGGTCGGCGATGATGTCGTCGATGTGCTCGAGACCGACGGAGAGCCGCACGAGACCGGGCGTGACGCCCGCCTCGAGCTGCTGCTCGGGGGTCAGTTGCGCGTGCGTCGTCGACGCGGGGTGCGTCGCGATCGAACGCACGTCGCCGATGTTCACGACGTGGCGGAACAGCTTGACCGACTCGACGAGGCGACGGCCGGCGTCGACGCCGCCGCGAAGCTCGANAGGCGAGCAAGCCGCTCGCGCCGTTTGGCGCGTACTTGCGTGCCAGCTCGTGCCACTGGTTGCCGGGCAGACCCGCGTAATTGACGCTGACGACGTCCGGGTGGCCATCGAGCCACTCGGCAACGGCTTGGGCATTTTGGACGTGTCGCTCGAGGCGCAGGCTCAGGGTCTCGATGCCCTGGAGCACCTGCCACGCTGAGGCGGGCGCGAGCGCCGCACCGACGTCCCGCAGTAGCTGCACGCGAGCCTTGATGATGTAGGCGATACCGTCTCCCACGGCCTCGGCGTACTTGAGTCCGTTGTAGCTGGGGTCAGGCTCGTTGAGGCCGGGGAAGCGCTCGGCGTGCTGCGACCAGGGGAACGAGCCGCCGTCGACGATGAGGCCAGCCACCACGGCGCCGTGACCGCCGAGGTACTTCGTTGCCGAGTGCACGACGATGTCGGCG
>NZ_JACXJG010000012.1:24050-122054 GCF_014904065.1 Gulosibacter sediminis
TGCCTCGTGGGCGACGTCGGCGACGGTGCGAATGTCCAGCACGTTGATGGCGGGGTTGCCGATTGTTTCGGCGTAGAAGGCCTTCGTGTTCGGGCGAACCGCGTTGCGCCACTGCTCGGGGTCGTTCTCATCGAGGATGAACGTCACCTCGATGCCCGCCTTCGCGAGCGTGTACTTGAAGAGGTTGTAGGTGCCGCCGTAGATCGAGGTCGATGAGACGACGTGGTCGCCTGCGCCCGCGATGTTGAGGATCGCGAGCGTTTCGGCGGCCTGACCGCTCGAGACCGCGAGCGCGGCGGTGCCGCCCTCGAGCGCGGCGACGCGCTCTTCGAGCACGGCGGTCGTCGGGTTGGTGATTCGCGTGTAGATGTTGCCGGTCTCGGTGAGCGCGAACAAGTTCGCGGCGTGATCGGCGTCGTTGAAGGCGTACGCGGTCGTCTGGACGATCGGCGTGATGACCGCGTTGGACGAGGGGTCAATCCGCGTGCCCGCGTGAATCTGGCGGGTTTCGAAGCGCTGTGACATGAAATCTCCTAGAGGTGGCAGCGGTGACACGGAGGGGTGCCGGCGCACCCCAATCATCACCGAGGTGGCGAGGCCATGTGAAATCCACTTGTAATACGGAGACACCGGGTGTGGGACGATGAAGAGGTGACTGTGCTGTTGTCTGGAGGTGGCGACCGCAAGGCGGTGCGCCGGGTTGTTGATCGGCTCTGTCGAGAGCTTGCGAGTAAAGCGGGCGCCTCGCAGGCGCGGCTCGGCGTTCTCGCCGGCGGCGACCCCGTGACACGCGAGGTCGTCGACGCCGTAGCGCCGCCGCTCGGTGTCGACGCAGTGCACCTGCCCGAGACTCCGCAGACCGGCGACTTGCTGATGCTCGCGGGTGTCCTTGTCGGCGACGGGGACGCGGCGCAGCAGCTCATGGCGTTTGGCGAGACGATCAGCGATCTGCGCGGGCTGGTGCATCGCGGCGCCAGCTACGCCGGTATCGGCTCTGGCGCAGCTATCGCGGCGGAACAAGCGCTGCTGGGCGGTAGCGAGGTCGGCTCGGTGCCGGTCGCGCCGACGACGAGCGAGACCGAGCGCGAGGTTGAGCTCACCGCCGGGCTCGGCCTCATTGACCTCACGGTACTGCCGCACGCGGCGGCATCGGGTCGCATTGGCCTCGGCGTCGCGACGATCGAGGCCGGTCTCACTGATCGCATCATCGGGCTCGACGACGCGACCACCCTTTCGATCCGGGATGGCGCACTCGAGTTGCTCGGCCCGGGCAGCATGTGGGAGCTCCTTCGGACCGAGGACGGGGTACTCGTACGCACGAGTCGGGTCTCGGCGTGACGGCGAGGTCGCTGGGGGAGCTCGCAGCCGAGGGCGTGATCGCCGATGACTGGGCGGTTGCGCTCGAACCGGCGCAGGCCGAGCTGCGACGTGCGGGGGAGTTCCTCCGCAGCGAGCTCGCAGCCGGCCGCGAGTACCTGCCGGCGGCCGAGAACATCCTGCGCGCGTTCGCGCAGCCGCTTGCCGACGTGCGTGTCGTGCTGGTGGGCCAGGATCCCTACCCGACGCCAGGGCATCCGATCGGCCTGTCGTTTGCCGTGAACCCCGACGTGCGCCCGCTGCCTCGTTCCCTCAGCAATATCTATCGGGAGCTCGACGACGACCTCGGCATTGCGCCGGCCGCCCACGGCGACCTCAGCCGCTGGAGCGATCAGGGCGTGCTGCTGCTCAACCGTGTGCTCACCGTGCGGCCGGGGGCGCCGGCGTCGCATCGGCGGCAGGGCTGGGAAGCCGTGACCGAGACCGCCCTGCGTGCGCTCGCCTCCCGCGGCACGCCGCTCGTCGCGCTGCTGTGGGGTGCGGATGCGCGCAAGGCGAAGGAGTTTCTCGGCGCGACACCGACGGTCGAATCCGCGCATCCCTCGCCGCTTTCGGCATCGCGCGGGTTCTTCGGCTCGCGGCCGTTCTCGCGCGTCAACGCGCTACTCGGAGAACAGGGCGCCGAGCCCATCAACTGGCGGGTCGAGGTACCGGAGGAATAGCCATGACTGAGCTCCACGAACTCACGGCCAGCGAGCAGGTGCGCCTGCTCGCGGTGGGCGAACTCACGAGCACCGAGCTCGCCGAGCACTATCTCGGCCGCATCGAGCGAGCGAACCCCACGCTGCGGGCCTTCACAACCGTCGATGCGGAACACGCACGGCAACGCGCGGCCGAGCTCGATGAGGCTGGCCGCCCGGGCGTGCTGCACGGCCTCCCGCTTGGCGACAAAGACCTCACGAACCGCGCCGGCGTGCCGACGAGCTACGGCTCGCGGTCAATGGCCGACTTCGTGCCGGAGGTCTCCGACCCGCTCGTTGAGACGCTCGACGCACACGGCGCCGTGTCGCTCGGCAAGACGAACACGCCGGAGTTCGGTTTCCCTTGCTACTGCGAGAACGAGTTGCCGGGCGGCGTCGCTCGCAACCCCTGGGACCTCGGGCGAGGCCCCGGTGGCTCGAGCGGCGGCGCCGCGGTCGCCGTGAGCGCGGGTCTGCTTCCGCTCGCGCCTGGCAGCGACGGCGGAGGCTCGATCCGTATTCCTGCCGCGGCGACCGGCCTCGTGGGCCTCAAGCCGTCGCGCGGCCGCGTGCCCGACGGCAGCGGTCTGGATGCGCTGGCCGGCCTCGGCGTCGCCGGCCCGCTCGCCCGCACGGTCGAGGATGCTGCGCTGCTGCTCGACGCGATGATCGCGCGGGACGCCGAGGGTCGACCGGCGAACCGGTTCACGACCGCGGCCGCGAGCGAACCACCGCGGAGCTATGTCGAGGCTCTGCGCAAAGTCGACCGCAGCCCGCGCCTTCGCGTGGCCTGGAACACGTGGACTCCGTGGGAACCGAGCTACGACATCGAGCTGGCCGCGGAGGCGATCGAGGCGTTCGAGACCGGGCTCGAAGCGGTCCGCGCGCTGGGCCACGAGGTGGCGGAGTTCACCCTGCCCGCGGCGCCGGAGTACTTCGACGCGTTCCGCGCCGTGTGGCGCGGGGGAGCGGCGGGTCTGCCGCTCGACGATGCCCAGCTCGACGGCGTAGAGGCGTTGACGGCGTGGCTCGTGCGCAGCGGCCGCGAGCTGCCCATCCAGGAGCTCTCGCGAGCGCTGTCGGCGCTGTCGGCGTTCGAGCGGCGCATGGTGGCCGCCTACGAACCGTTTGATGTCGTGCTCACGCCGGCGATGGCGATGCTGCCCCGGCCGCTCGGCTGGTTCGACCCGCACGACGGCGAGCGTAACTTCATGCAGCAGTGTCAGTACACGCCGTTCACGAGCTACGTGAACGTCGTCGGACTGCCCGCGATGTCGCTGCCGGTGTTCCAGGGGGCACTGCCGATGGGCATACATGCGATTGGCCGCCCGGGCGACGAACTGACGCTGCTGCGCCTCGCGCGCGACCTCGAGCGCGAATTCGCCTGGCACGAGCGCAGGGCGCCGGGGTGGACCATCGCGGACTAGCCCCGGCGCGCACGCCGCAGCGCCGCCGCTCAGCTCGCCTTTCGGCGGCCTCCGCCCGTGCGCACGTAATTGCCGTCGGCAAGCCCGGCCTCAATCTCGAAGCGGTTCTTGAGCGGGTTTGAGCCGGCCAGGAAGTAGAGGACCGGGAACAGCATGCCGTATCGCTCCCACTGGCGTACATGCCTGAGCTCGTGCCGCAGCACGCGCGAGCTCACGTTCGTGTCGGTGAGATAGACCCGGCCGATGCAGACGCCGCCCCGCTTGAATGCCCATTTGGGCAGCCCATGCAGCACGATCATGCCGTCGTGGCGCTCAATGCGACCAACCGACAGTGGCGCCCCGTAGAGGAGCGCCACCGCCGTGGCGAAGCGGCAGCCGAGTCGCGACAGTGGCGAGTCGAGGGCTACTTCGCCGATGAGTTGTCGAAGTCGCAAGGGCTACTGGGTGATGCTCGACTGCGAGTTGCCCGACTTGAGCGCGGCGAGGCGAGCCTCGACCTCGGTCATCTGGCCGACGTTCTCGAGCTCTTCGAACTGCTTGTCAAGACTCGACGCCTGCAACTCTTGCTGGCCACGGACACGAGCTTCTTCTCGACGTACCTTTTCCTCGAAGCGGCCGAGGTCGGTGGTGGGGTCGAGCACGTTGATCTGCGAGAGGGCATCGTTGACCTTGCCCTGTGCCTCGGCCGTCTTGGCGCGTGCCGAGAGCTCGTCGCGCTTGCGGATCAGCTCGTTGAGCTTGCCGCGCATGCCCTCGAGGCCGTTCTTCAGCTGGTCGACGACCTGGGTCTGCTGCTCGATCTGCGGGCGCGCCGTGTTGACGTTGCCCTCTTCCTCGACCTGGCGCTGAATCGCGACCTTCGCGAGATTGTCGAACTTGTCGGCCGACGCGATGTCGCCGCTGTTGCGGAACTCGTCGGCCTTGTTCGACGCGGCGAGCGCCTTCTGGCCCCAGTCGCGCGCATCCTGCTCGTCCTGGCGCGCGTCGTCCTCGAGCATGCGCAGGTTGCCAATCGTCTGCGAAATCGCGGCCTCGGCGTCGGCGATGTTCGCGGAGTAATCACGGATCAGCTGATCGATCATGATCTGCGGGTCTTCCGCCTGGTCGATCAGGCTGTTGATATTGGCACGAACAAGCTGTGAGATGCGGCCGAAAATTGACTGCTTCTGGGCCATGGGAATGCTCCTTGGTGATCGAATCGGTGGATGATCGTGAACTGAATTTATGTTGCGTGTCTGACCAGTTGGCTGATAGCGGCGACTAGCGGGTTCCGCCGCCCCCGCCGAAGCCGCCTCGGCTGCCGCCGCCGCCCGAGAAACCGCCGCCGCCTCCGCCGCCGCCGAAACCACCAAAGCCGCCAAAGCCGCTCCAGTCGTTGTCGTGGCGCCGCGACGAGCCCGAGTCGCTCAAGATGCCGCTGATGATGCCGCCGAGGATTGCCCCGCCCATGCTCGAAAGGAACTGGTCACCGCCACCGCCGTAGGAATTGCGGTGTCGCCCGTAGCCTGCATGGCTCGTCGAGTCCCACGAGCTGAACGAGTACGTGTTGTCGACCTCTTGCTTGCCGGTGGAGAGCGCGGTGCGGGCGAGGTGATCGGCATCGTTCGCGAGCTGCAGCGCCTGCACCGGATCATCGTTGCGGAGGGCCTCGGCGCGGGCGAGCTGAGACTCGGCCTGGTCGAGGCGGGTGCGGGGCCCGGAGGACACGGCGCCGCGCTTCGAGTTGATGAACTGCGCTGCGGCGCTGATTTCCGCGCTCGCGTTGCGCAGCGCTTCGGGCAGCCGGGCGCGCGCGTGATCAACGCGCTCCTTCGCGTCGAGCAGGCCGCCGAGTGCGTCGTCGAGGCGACCCGCCACCGCGTGGAGCCGCTCGATCGTGCCCGCCGGGTCGGTGAATCGGCCCGCAGCCTGGTCGATGTCGGCGAGCAGCTTGCGTGCCTCGGTGACTGTTTCGGTCGTAGTCGCCGACGGCGTGACCGACGCGGTGCCGGTAAGGTCTTCAACCTGCGCGAGCGTGCGCTTGAGCTGGGCGGCCTCGTCGGCGATCTGGCGGGGTGCTCGTTCAAACAGCTCGCGCGTGGCCGTGAGGCCCTTCACGAGTCCGTCGAACTGGGCGAATGCGTTCTCGGCGTCGGTGATATCGACGATCGCGGCGCCGGCATTGCCGGCCTCGGCGGATGCCGTGGCCCCCTCGATCTCATCGTCGGCGAGATCGAGCAACTGACCAGCCTGGCCGATGTCCGCGCCGATGCGGTCGCGCGCCGACTGGTCGTAGTGCGCATCCAAGCCGTCGAACCAGCTCGAAATCTCGGCGAGGCGCGGCCGGGCGGCCTCCGCACGCTGGCGCAGAGCGACGAGCAGCTTCGGTGCGTCGTTCTGCCGCACGCGGAGCTCCTGGAAGTGGCTGGCCTGGTCGCCGAGTCGCTTGGTCGCGGTGTCCGTGATGGTCAGGATGCGCTCGATCCACGCCTCGCGGTCCTCGGGTGCATCGGGGATATGGTCAAGCAGCTTGCCTTGGAGTTCGAAGGCCTCCTTCGACGCCTTCTTCGCCATGCCGAGCTCGTTTTGATACACCTTCACTTCGTCAGAGCCGAACTCGGCGCTCGCAAAGGCGACCTCCTCGTCGGACGACTTGATCAGGTTGTCCATCCGCACAAGCTGGATTGACGCCTGCTGCCGGCGCGCCTCGAGTTCGGCGGCCTGCTTCTGTTCGGCCTCGCGAAGTTGTTTTTGACGCTTGCGGCGGCCGTTGAGGAACACGATCGCGACGACGATGAGCACCACCAACACGAGCACGCCGAGCACGATCGTGAAGACGTTTGAGTTCTCGCTGCTCGTGCTCGTGGCACCGGAGGTGTCGCTGCCTGAGCTCCCGGACCCGCCGGAGTACGAGCCGTTCAGCGCCTGCTCGAGTTCGCTCGCCGCCTGCACCGCGGCACCGACGAAGTCGCGCTGGTTCACGAGCGGCAGGATGTCGTTCTGAATCGACTCGCGATCGGCGCTTGACAGCGAGAGGCTCTGGTCGACGTTGAGCCCGTACTCGCCTGCGTCAGTGCCGATGTAGAGAACGATGTCGTTGATGCCGAGCTGGCTGTCGAGGGCGACCGCGCTCGCCCAGTCATTGCCGACGTTTGGGTTCTCAAAGGTGCTGACGATGACCACGTAGAGGCTGCTGCCCGTGGCGGACTCGAGGCTCGCCGAAGCGTCTTCGATCTCAGAGATGTCGCTGTTCGAGAGGGTGTTCGTCGTGTCGGTGACGAGCCCAGTCAGTTCCATCGGCTCCTCCGCCGATGCGCCCTGCGCGGGGAGAAGCGCGAGGCAACTCGCCAAGAACAGCGACAGCAACAGCGCAGCGGTACGGCGGAGTGTGAGCATCCAGTCCCTCCAGATGTCGAGCCTCATCGAACCGGGGGATTCGAGAGGAATCGAACGTAGTCCCTACCGAAACTAGGGCACGATGCGGGGATCTATCTGAACCCCTCAGCCGAGCCAGAGCGGCGACGCGACGAGGTGAACAATTGGTGTACCCCTGCGTGTGGCTAGTCACGCCGTAGGCCCCGGGCTAACATCTGGTGGCGAGATGGAAATGACTATCTCGGAGAAATAAATATGCGCAGTGATGAATTACTGAATCAACAGTTCCGTTCAACCAAGTACTCCTACGGGTACGACCAGCGAGAAGTAGACACATTCATCGACCGGGCGGCCGCCACGCTCAAAATCTATGAGTCTGGCACCGTGCACAGCGACATCCGCACCAGCGATGTCGGTCTCGAGCATCCGCCGATCACCTCGCAGTTCGTCAACAACGTTCGGTTCACCCCCACGCACCTCAGCGAGGGGTACGACCAGCACGATGTGGACGACTTCCTCGACCGACTCGCATCGGCGTTCCAAATCCTGGAAGCCCCCGAACCGCGAGACTAATCACGCTCCACAACCCGACATGGCCACCGTGACGCAGAAGGCGCCTGCCGACTGCTATAACGGTGGCCATGTCACTTCTTTCCCCACGCGTCCTCATCGTCGACGCGACCATGCTGCGCGCGGACACGCGCTTCACCGGCCAGCTCGAACCCCTCAGCCAGCAGGTCGCGCGCGTGAGCGAGGCGGCGCAGTTGACGCCCGAGCGGCTCGCGATCGGTGACGCCACCGCCGAGGAGGTCGAGGCTGCCTATGAGCGCGCCGATGCGATCGTCGTCATGGGCGGCGAAGACGTGACGCCGAGCCTCTACGGCATGGGCACCGACTACCCCGAGTCGGGCACGCACCTGCGCGAGGCGGATGAGCGCAGCTGCGAGCTCATCCGTCGCGCGATCAGCGACGGTATCCCCCTGCTCGGGATCTGCCGCGGTCTGCAGCTGCTCAACGTCGCCTGCGGCGGCACGCTCGTGCAGCACCTCGAGAACTCGGATGCGCACCGCTACCTTCCGCCGCGCGACGGCGACTTCATCCGGCACCCGGTCGACATCGATGCGGGCTCGCTGCTTGCACAGTACCTGGGGGAGCATCTCGAGGCGGTGGAGTCGGCGCACCACCAAGTCGTGGCGGAGCCGGGCCAGGGACTGCGCGTCAGCGCGCACGCCGAGGACGGCACCCCGGAGGGTCTCGAGCACGTGAGCGCGCCGGTCTTCGCGGTGCAGTGGCACCCAGAATCGGAGTCGAGCGAGCCCTCGCAACTGCCCGCCCTCTTGACCGGGCTGCGAGCCGAGGTTCGCGAACGCGCGTGAGGGTTCGCTAGTGACAACTGAGTGCCCCCGACAGGAGTCGAACCTGCGACCTACGGTACCGGAAACCGGCGCTCTATCCACTGAGCTACGGAGGCGAACAAGCGACAAGCGTAGCAGCAACCGGGCACGCAACTTGCGTACGATTGAGCGTGATGACTGACCAGAACCTTTCGCACGTCCTTGCTGCCGCCACGACCGCAGCGCTTTCCCGTCACGATGCCGGTGCCGTTGAGCTCAGCGACGATGACCTGAAGCTCGAGCGTCCGCGTAATCGCGAGCATGGCGACTGGGCCTCGAATATTGCGATGCGCTACGCGAAGCGGGTGGGCACGAATCCCCGCCAGCTCGCGCAGGAGATCGCGGAGGGGCTCGAGGGTGACCCGAGCGTCAAGCGCGTCGAGGTTGCTGGCCCCGGCTTCATCAACATCACGCTCGACGAGGCGGCCGCGGGTGCGCTCGCGCTCAAGATCGTCGAGGCGGCAGGCTCCTACGGCACATCAGCCGCGCTCGCCGGTCACAACATCAACCTTGAGTTTGTGTCGGCGAACCCGACCGGCCCCATCCACCTCGGTGGTGCCCGCTGGGCCGCTGTCGGCGACTCGCTCGCCCGCGTGCTCATTGCGGCCGGTGCACAGGTGACCCGCGAGTACTACTTCAACGACCACGGCGCGCAGATCGACCGCTTCGCCAAGTCACTGCTCGCCGCGCACCTCGGCGAGGCAACGCCCGACGACGGCTATGGCGGGGCGTACATCGCCGAGATCGCCGCCGCGGTCGCCGACGAGTTCGCCGACGAGCTGGCTGCCGCCGAGTCGCGTGAGGCGCAGCAGGAGTTCTTCCGAAGCCGCGGCGTCGAGCGCATGTTCGGCGAGATCAAGCAAAAGCTCGAGGACTTCCGCGTGGTCTTCGACGTCTTCTTCCACGAGGACTCGGTGCACGAGGACGGCTCGGTCGCCCTCGCGGTCGAACGACTCAAGGAGCGCGGCGAGGTGTTCGTCGAGGACGGCGCGACGTGGCTTCGCTCGACCGACTTCGGTGACGATAAGGACCGCGTGATCATCCGGTCGAACGGCGAGCCCACCTATTTCGCGGGCGACATCGGTTACTACCTGAACAAGCGCGAGCGCGGCTTTGACGAGTGCATCATGCTGCTCGGTGCCGACCACCACGGCTACATCGGTCGCCTCATGGCGATGGTGTCGGCATTCGGCGACACCCCCAACGTGAACCTGCAGGTGCTCATCGGCCAGATGGTCAATCTGGTGAAGGACGGCCAGCCGGTGCGCATGTCGAAGCGTGCGGGCACGATCGTCACGCTCGACGACCTGGTGGATGCGGTCGGTGTCGACGCGGCACGCTACGCCCTCGTGCGTGGTTCGACGAATTCGTCGATGGACATCGACCTCGACCTGCTCGTGAGCCGCACGAACGACAACCCAGTCTACTACGTGCAGTACGCCCACGCGCGTACCCGCGCCGTCGCGCGCAACGCCGAGGCGGTGGGCATCGACGGCAGCGGCTTCGACCCAGCGCTGCTCGCGCACGCGAGCGAGAACGAGCTGCTCGGCCAGCTGCGCGAGTTCCCCCGCATCGTTGAGTTTGCGGCGCTAGAACGCGAGCCGCACCGTGTGGCCCGCTACCTCGAAGACCTGGCCGCGCGCTACAACCGCTGGTACGACCAGACCCGCGTGCTGCCGCAGGGCGACGGCGAGGTTGAGGCGCTGCACCACAGCCGCTTCGTGCTCAATCAGGCGGCCTCGCAGGTGCTGCGTACCGGGCTTGAGCTGCTCGGCGTGACCGCGCCGGAGCGCATGTAGCCGATGGCAGCAGCGCGTCGACGCACCCGACCCGGCATCATCGCGGCGATCATCGTGATCGCCGTGGTGGTGCTGCTCGTCGTGGTCGAGATCGTCGCTCGGGTGCTCGTCGGCCGCATCACGGCGCAGGAGGTTGAGCAACGACTGCCCGACGGGCTCTCGGCTGACGTCAGCGCGGCCGCGACCGGCACGTGCATCACGTGCGAGTTACTTGGCGGTTCGCTCTCGGGCATCCACGTAACGAGCGACGACGTGACGTTTGGCGACGTGACCGGGGCCGCGAGTATCGACGCGCACGACGTGAAGCTCGGCTCGCCGATCACGGTGGGCAGCCTGAACGGCTCGATTGGCATCGACGAAGACGAACTCAATGCACTGCTGCAGGAGGTGGCGGCGCAGTCGGGCATCGAGATTCACTCAATCGAACTGCGCGACGACGGCATCTCCTACGGCACCGAGGTCGAGGTATTTGGCGAGACAGTCGGGCTCTCGGTCGTCGCCAATCTCGAACCCCGCAGCGGTGGTCGCCTGCGCGTCGTGGCCGANAGGTCTCGATCACTTCGGGCCTCGGCTCGGCGCAGGTCGAGCTCGATGCCGATCGCTTCAGCTTCGAAATGTGCCTGGCCGAACACCTCCCTGCCGAGGTGCAACTCACGAGCGTGCAGCCCTCGGCACAGCACGTCGACATCAGCTTCCGCAGCACGAGCGCCATTCCGCTCGACGACACCGCGTTCGCCGAGCTCGGCAGCTGCACCTGACCATTGGCCCCCCAAGTAGGATGACGAGGATGCACGCCTCCGAGAACGCACCGCTCGCGCCCGACTGGCTCGAGCTGCCCAGCGACACCGCAACGCTTGACGACGGGGTTTGGCCCGTCACAGCGCGTCGCACCGATTCTGGCGAGCTCGAACTCGGCGGCGTCTCCGCGGCCCAGCTGCTGGAGGCGCATGGCTCGCCGCTCTATGTCATCGACGAGCAGGATGCGCGGGGTCGCGCCGCCCACACGCTCGGCGCATTCACCGACGCGTTTGGCGCCATTGGCGCCGAGGTCGAACTCCACTATGCGAGCAAGGCGCTGGTGACCATCGATATTGCTCGGTGGATGGCCGAGGCCGGTCTGGGCCTCGACGTCGCAAGCGGCGGCGAGCTCGAGGTCGCGCTGGCGGCGGGCGTCGACCCGGCCAAGATCGGGATGCACGGCAACAACAAGTCGCGCGCCGAGCTCGAGCGCGCGGTCGGCGCTGGCGTCGGCTGCATCATCATCGACTCGATGGGCGAGGTTGCGCTGCTCGCCGAGGTCGCAGCCCGGTTGGGCCGCATCCAGCCCGTCATGGTGCGCATCAACGTCGGCATTCACGCCTCGACGCATGATTACCTCGCGACGAGTCACGAAGACCAGAAGTTTGGCCTGACGCGCGAGGCGGCGATTGACGCCGTGACGCGCATCCGCGCGAGCGAGTCGCTCGAACTCGTCGGCCTGCACTCGCACATCGGTTCGTCGATTTACGAGTCCGAGGGCTTCGGTGCCGCCGCCAGCCGGCTCATGCTCCTGCGCGCGCAGCTGCTCGCCGACGGCCCGGTGCCCGAGGTGAACCTCGGCGGCGGGTTCGGCATCAACTACCTGCCGAGCGACCAGGCGCCCGACGTGCGCGAGCTCGCCCGCGGGATTGCGGCCGAAGTTGAGCGCGTCTGCGACGAGACTGGGAGCAGCCTGCCCCGGTTCGTATTCGAACCCGGTAGGTCCATCGTGGGTCCGTCGGGCGTGACGTTGTACACCGTCGGTTCGACGAAGATCGTCACGGTGCCGGGGGAGTCCGGCGGCGAGCGCGAGTACATCGCGGTCGATGGTGGCATGAGCGACAACATCCGCCCCGCCCTCTACGGTGCCGACTACTGCGTGCGACTCGCGAATCGGGTTTCGGACGCGCAACCGCGTCTCGTGCGCGTCGTGGGAAAGCACTGCGAGTCCGGCGATATCGTGGTGAACCATGATTACCTTCCCGGTGATGTCACCGCGGGGGATCTGCTCGCCGTGCCCGCGACCGGCGCCTACGGCTGGTCAATGGCGAGCAACTACAACTATCTGGAGCGCCCGGCAATTGCCGCGGTGCGCGACGGAGTCGCGCGAGTTCTCGTGCGGCGTGTGACCATCGATGACCTGCTGGCCTACGACGCCGCATGGAATGGAAAGGCGAGCTCGTGAACGAACAGCGCACCGTGAAAGTCGCGCTCCTCGGAGCCGGTTCCGTTGGGAGCCAGGTGGCCCGACTTCTGCTGGAGGACGGCGAGGAGTTTTCGCGCCGTGCCGGCGCGAAAATCGAGCTCGTCGGGATTGCCGTGCGCAATCTTGATTCGAAGCGCGACGTTGAGCTCCCGCGCGAACTGCTGACCACGGACGCCGAGAACCTCATTCTTCAGGCCGACTTCGTGATCGAGCTCATGGGAGGCATCTCGCCCGCACGCGAGCTCATCACCCAGGCGCTCGAGTCCGGCGCCGACGTCGTGACCGCAAATAAGGCGCTGCTCGCGAGCCACGGCCCCGAGCTCTTCGGCATCGCAGAACGTGTGGGTGCTCAGCTGCACTACGAGGCGGCCGTCGCTGGCGCGATCCCGATCATCCGCCCGCTGCGCGAGAACCTCGCGGGCGACCGCATCGAGCGCATCCTCGGCATCGTCAACGGCACGACCAACTACATTCTCGACCGCATGTATTCGAAGGGTGACACGTTCGAGGAGTCGCTGCGCATCGCGACGGAGCTCGGCTACGCCGAGGCCGACCCGACCGCCGACATTGAGGGCTACGACGCCCAGCAGAAGGCGGCGATTCTCGCGTCGATCGCGTTCCACACTGAGGTGCCACTCGAGCAGGTGCACCGCGAGGGCATCACGCAGGTCACGATTGAACAGATCGATGATGCGAAGCGCGCCGGGTTCGTCGTCAAGTTGCTCGCGATCTGCGAGCGGGTGCCCGGTGCCGACGGCGCCGAGGCGATTTCTGCCCGCGTGTACCCCGCGCTCGTTCCCGAGGCGCACCCGCTCGCCTCGGTGCACGGTGGCAACAACGCCGTGTTCGTCGAGGCCGCGGCGGCCGGCCCGCTCATGTTTTACGGTGCGGGCGCCGGCGGCATCCAGACTGCATCCGCGGTGCTGGGTGACCTCGTCTCGGCCGCTCGCCGGCACGTGCTCGGGGGCCCCGGCCTCGGCGAGTCGATGGACGCGAACCTCACCGTGCTCGACTCGGGCGAGATCCGCACGCGCTACCACATCGCCCTCGGCGTGACGGATGCGCCCGGCGTGCTCGCCGAAGTCGCACGCACTTTCGCTGAACACCACGTCTCGGTGTCGACGCTCGAGCAGGCGCGCACTGAAGACGATCACGCTGCGACGATCGTCATTGTGACGCACCTCGCCACCGACGGCGCCCTGCAGCGGCTCGTGGAGTCGCTGGGTGAGCTCGATGTCGTGACGCGCATTGCCGGTGTCCTTCGCGTCGAAGGAGGCGCCGAGTGAGCCGCGTGACGGAGGGCGCGAGGGCCCACGTACGAGTTCCCGCCACGAGTGCCAACCTTGGCCCGGGCTTTGACACCCTCGGCCTAGCCCTCGCGGTCTACGACGAGCTTGAGGTCGAGGCGCTCGCGCCCGGCCGCTACGAGTTTGAACTCTCGGGCGTCGGCGCGGATGCGGTCCCTCGCGACGAACGTCACCTCGTGATTCGCGCGATGCAGCACACGTTCGAGAAGCTCGGCTTCGATATGCCGGGCATCCGACTGCGTGCGGTGAACTCGATTCCCCACGGCCGCGGACTCGGTTCCTCGGGGGCGGCCATTGTCTCGGGCGTGCTCGCCGCATCCGGCCTGATCTCCGATCAGCGGACCGTGACCGCCGAGGAAATGCTCTGGCTCGCGACCGACCTTGAGGGGCACCCCGACAACGTCGCTCCCTGCCTGTTCGGTGGGCTGACGATTGCCTGGATGGACGCCGACGAGCAGGCGCATTCGAAGCAGCTCGCGGTGCATCGCGGCGTCTCAGTGCTGGTGCTGGTGCCCGACGAGACGATGTCGACCAAGGTCGCACGCTCGCTTCAGCCCGAGCACGTGCCGCACGCCGATGCGATTTTTAACCTCTCGCGCTCGGCTCTCATGGTCGCCGCGATGATTCAAAGTCCCGAGCTGCTCTTCGACGCCACCGAGGACCGCCTGCACCAGACGTACCGCGCCGCGGCGATGCCGAAGACGAAGGCGCTCATCGACGCGCTGCGCGAACAGGGGCTGGCCGCGGTAGTCTCGGGTGCCGGGCCAAGCGTGCTCGTGCTCTGTGATGACCCGGGTGCACGCCTGCGAGCAGCAGAAATTGCCGCCGCTCGCACTGACACGACATGGCGCGCGCTCATGACCGCCGTTGATGTTCAGGGTGCTACAGTTGGTGCGGCTGCGGGCCAGGCGACATCAGCGCCGCTCGGTTAGCTCGGTCGCACTTCTCGCGATCGGCATCCCGCTTCGCCATTTCTCTCGACCGGTGAGGTTTCTCGCCAGCGTCGATTTCCCAGCGCCCCGCATACGCGCGGGGTGCGTCACCGCAAGGAAAAGAACTTCATGACCGATTCCACGACTCCGAACGAGTCGCGCTCGCTCGAACAGATGCGTGTCGCCGACCTGCAGGCCCTGGCGGCTCAGCACGGAATCAAGGGCGCCGCACGCATGCGCAAGAGCGTGCTGATCGACGCGATCCAGCAGGCGCAGGCGGGCGCGACCGCCGCGCCGGCGCAGCCCGCCGAGGCCGCTGCGGCACCGGCAACCGAGGCGAACGCCGAGCCCGAGGCTGTTCAGGCCGAAGCTCCTGCCGCCGAGGCACCCGAGGCCGAGTCCACCGAAGTGGCCGAGTCCGGCCTGTCCGCCGGGGACGCACCCGAGGCCGACGCCACCACCAAGTCGCCGGCGCCGGCCGCGGCCGCGGCCGAGCAGACCAAGCCCGCTGAGGGCCGCGGTCGGCGCAATCGCCGCGCGAGCAGCTCGGGTGAGGCCCAGCAGGTAGAGCCGAAGCAGAGCGCACGCAAGGCACAAGCCAACGACGGCGCCGCCAAGAGCGACTCGCCGCTCAGTCTGGACGACATCGTCCTGCCGCCCGCGCGCGAGGACGAGGCCGATTCGGCCGACGACGAGCAGCAGAACGAGAGCCACGGGCGCAAGCGCAACCGCAACCGCAATCGCAACGGACGGCAGGGCGACGACGCGAAGCAGGACTCGGGTCGTCAGCCCGGCAACAATGACTCCGGCCAGAATGCGAAGAGCAACCAGGCCGGCCAGAACAACCAGGGCGGCAGCACGAACGCCGACCGCAAGCGCAAGCGCAACCGCGATGATGTCGACCCAGAGATCGCACCTGACGACGTGCTGCTGCCGATCGCGGGCATCCTCGACGTGCTCGACAACTACGCCTTCGTACGCACGAGCGGCTACCTTGCCGGCAGCAACGACGTCTATGTCTCGCTCGGCCAGGTGAAGAAGTACAACCTCCGCAAGGGCGACGCCATCGTTGGCGCGATCCGTCAGCCGCGCGAGGGGGAGTACCAGTCGGGGCGCCAGAAGTACAACGCGCTCGTCAAAATCGACACGGTGAACGGCGAGCAGCCCGACCCGGCCCGCGAGCGCGCCGAATTCGAGAAGCTGACCGCGCTCTACCCGATGGAACGGATCACGCTCGAGACCCCGGGCGGCCACACCGCGCAGCGCATGATCGACCTGTTTGCGCCGATCGGCAAGGGTACCCGTGGGCTGATCGTCGCCCCGCCGAAGTCGGGCAAGTCGATCATGCTTGAGCGCATCGCGAACGCGATTGCCCAGAACAGCCCCGACACACACCTCATGCTCGTGCTCGTCGACGAGCGACCCGAAGAGGTCACCCGCCTCGAGCGCACGATTCACGGCGAGGTCATCTCGTCGACGTTCGATATGCCGGCCGAGAACCACACCACGATCGCCGAGCTCGCGATCGAGCGCGCGAAGCGCCTTGTCGAACTCGGGCTCGATGTCGTGGTGCTGCTCGATTCGATCACGCAGCTCGGTCGCGCCTACAACCTGACCGCGCCAGCAACCGGCCGCATCATTGCCGGCGGCGTTGACGCATCCGCGCTCTACCCGCCGAAGCGCTTCTTCGGCGCTGCCCGCAACGTCGAGAATGGTGGCTCGCTCACGATCCTCGCCACGGCAATGGTCGAGACCGGTTCGCGCACCGACGAGGTGATCCTCGAGGAGTTCGCCGGCACCGGCAACATGGAGCTTCGCCTGTCGCGCGAGATCGCGAACAAGCGCATCTTCCCGGCCCTCGACATCCAGCAGTCCTCAACCCTGCACGAGGACCAGCTGCTCGACGCTGACGAGCTCGAGGCGACCTGGGCGATTCGCCGTGCCCTCGGCGGCGACGCACAGGTTTCGCTCGAGGCCGTGCTCGAACGCATCAGCCAGACGACGACGAACGAGGAATTCCTCGCGTCGGTGCGCGCCAACCCGATCAGCCCGGTGACGGCCCGATGAGCCGCCGGGACGAATTCGCGGAGTCGCTTGCGACCTTACGCGCCGAGCACACCGATTTGCAGAACCAGCTCGCTGAGCCGGAGCTGCACTCGAATCCGGCCCGCGCCAAGAAGGTCAACCGCCGCTACGCGGAGCTCTCGCAGATCATCGCCGCCGACGACAAGCTCGCGGCCCTCGAGGGCGACCTTGAGGCCGCGGTCGAACTCGCGAAGGAAGACGAGCTGTTCGCCGAGGAGGCCGAGACGACTCGCGCCCGCGTTGCCGAGCAATCCGAGAAGCTGCGCCGTCTGCTTATCCCTCGCGACCCCGACGACGGCCGCGACGTGATTATGGAGATCAAGGGCGGCGAGGGCGGCGAGGAATCGGCGCTGTTCGCGGCCGACCTCCTGCGCATGTACAGCCACTACGCCGAGCAACGGGGTTGGAAGGTCGAGATACTCGACTCCACCACGAGTGACCTTGGCGGGTACAAGGACGTTCAGGTGGCGATCAAGTCGTCGTCGAACGACCCCGCCGAGGGCGTGTGGGCGTCGCTCAAGTACGAGGGTGGTGTGCACCGCGTGCAGCGCGTGCCCGCGACCGAATCACAGGGGCGCATCCACACCTCGACGACCGGTGTGCTCGTCTTCCCCGAGGTAGATGAGCCCGAAGAGGTGCAAATTGACCAGAACGACCTCAAGATCGACGTCTATCGTTCGTCGGGCCCCGGCGGCCAGNGAATACGACCGACTCTGCGGTGCGCATCACGCACGTGCCCACGGGAATCGTCGTGTCGATGCAGAACGAGAAGTCGCAGATCCAGAACCGCGCGGCCGCAATGCGCGTGCTGCAGGCCCGCCTCCTCGCTCGCCAGCAGGAGGAGCAGGCCGCGGCCGAGGCGAATGCTCGTCACTCGCAGATTCGTACGATGGATCGCTCCGAGCGCATCCGCACGTACAACTTCCCCGAGAACCGCATCGCGGACCACCGCACCGGTTACAAGTCGTACAACTTGGACGCGGTGCTCAGTGGGGCGCTTGGCCCGGTCATCGAGTCGGCCATCACGGCCGACGAAGAGGCGCGCCTTGCTGCGCTCGGCGGGGAGTAACCGCTAGATAACCCAGTCGCCGGCTTCTTGCAGTGCGATTCGTGACTGCGGGCGGTTGCGGGCGGGGATTCCGGTGAGAACCGACCTCGGCTGCGCCGAACGCGTCACGACGGAGTTGGCACCAATCTTGGTGTCGCTACCGATCTCGATCGGGCCGAGCAGCTTCGCACCGGCGCCGATCATCACCCGGTCACCGATGGTCGGATGGCGTTTGATGCGCTTGCTCGACACGCCGCCCAGCGTGACGCCGTGGTAGATCTTCACGTCGTCGCCAACGACCGCGGTCTCGCCGATCACGACGCCCATGCCGTGGTCAATAAATAGGCGGTGCCCGATCGTCGCCCCCGGGTGAATCTCGATGCCCGTCGCGAAGCGGGCGAACTGCGAGATGGCCCGCGCGAAATACTTCTTGCCCGGGGTTCCGGTGACCCAGAAGCGATGCGCGATGCGATACGCCCAGACGGCGTGCAGCCCCGAGTAGATCGTCGCAACGGATGCGCGCGAGCGGGCCGCGGGGTCGCCGTGTTGGGCGGCGGTGATGTCCTCGCGCACACCTCGGAAGAACTCGTCACCGGGAAGTCGAACCATGCTTGCTATTTTTCCACATCCGTCGGGCACGCAAGCGGCGGGGCGCGCGCAGTTGCGCACGACCTCGCCGTTCACGATGCGGTGACTGGTTAGTTGCTCTCGCGGAGGTCGTCGAAGAGGACACTCGAGAGATAGCGCTCACCCGTGTCGCAGACGATCACGACGATGTTCTTGCCCGCGTTCTCGGGGCGGCGCGCGACCTGGAGTGCGGCCCAGACGTTCGCCCCCGACGAGATGCCTGAGAAGAGGCCCTCTGAGCGCGTGAGTTCACGCGAGGTTGCGATCGAGTCCTCGAGCGTCGTGTCGATGACCTCGTCGATAACGGACTGGTCGAGGATCTCGGGGATGAAGTTGGCGCCGAGGCCCTGGATTTTGTGGGGGCCGGCCTTGCCTTCGGTGAGCAGCGGCGAGTCCTTCGGCTCAACGGCGACGATCTTTACCTCCGGCTTGCGCTCTTTGAGCACCTGGCCAACGCCGGTGATAGTGCCACCGGTGCCGATGCCGGCAACGAAGATGTCGATGTCGCCGTCGGTGTCGTTCCAGACCTCTTCCGCGGTGGTCTCACGGTGGATCTCGACGTTCGCCTCGTTCTCGAACTGGCTCGCGAGAATCGAGTTCGGCGTGTTCTCCTGTAACTCCTGCGCCTTGGCAACTGCGCCGCGCATGCCCTCAGGGCCGGGGGTGAGGATGAGCTCGGCACCGAACGCACGCATGAGCTGCCGGCGCTCAAGCGACATTGTTTCGGGCATCGCGATGACGACCTTGTAGCCGCGCGCGGCGCCGACCGCCGCAAGCGCGATGCCGGTGTTGCCCGAGGTGCCCTCGATGATGGTGCCGCCCGCCTGGAGCGCGCCGCTGCGCTCGGCTGCGCGGACGATGCCCCAGCCGAGGCGGTCCTTTACGCTCGCGGTCGGGTTATTGAACTCGAGCTTCGCGTAGACGTTCGCGTCGGAGTCGTTGATGCGGTTGAGGCGCACCAGGGGAGTGCCGCCAATCACTTCGGTGACGTCGTTGTAGATCTTGGCCATGTGAAGACTGCCTCTCAGAGTGTGGGAGCCGGGATCGAACCCGGCGGACCGTACGGCAGTTATCCAATCAGCACTCCGTGAGCCACGCCTGGAAGCGCGTCACGATCCGTCACCTTGTTACGCCGCCTACAGTTGACGCGTGCGCATGGACGAACTTCTCGCGATGGTGACCCGCCGGCTGCTGCGATCGCAGCTCACGGCACGGGATGCGGTATTGCTCGCCTCCGTGGGCCTTGGGCGTTCGCTCGGCGACATCGAACTCGCGCGGCTGCTCGGTAAGACGGTCGAGGTCAGCGAAGCGGAACGCGTCCTGTCGCTCGCCGATCGGAGGGCCCGGCGCGAGCCGCTTCAGCATCTCGCGGGTGCGGCGCCATTTCTCGAGTTGGACCTCGCCGTCGGGCCCGGGGTGTTCGTGCCTCGGCCCGAGACCGAGGTGCTCGTCGAACGCGTGACCGAGGAACTCGGTGCCACGCCCGCGGGCCACATCGCCGACCTCGGCTCGGGATCGGGCGCGATTGCGATCACGCTGGCACGCCGGGCGGCAGGGCGCGAAGTGTTTGCCTTCGAGTCCTCTCCATATACCTGGCCCTGGCTGCGTCGAAACATCAACGCACTCGCACCCGAGGTTGTGCCCCGCTTCGGCGACTGGCGCGCCTCGATCGACCGCATCGACGGCGAGTTCGCGGCCCTCGTCTCAAATCCGCCCTATGTTCCGGCGCGCGAGATCCCCCGCGACCCCGAGGTGCGACTGTTCGACCCAGAGGCCGCGCTCTACTCGGGCTCGGACGGGCTCGACGAGATTCGCCGCATTGCGGAGGTCGCCTCCGAGCGACTCGTGCCGGGCGGGTTCGTGGCCGTGGAGCACACCGAAGACCAAGGGGGATCGGTACGCCAGCTGTTCGGCGACGCGGGTCTCGTCGGTTCGTTCACGATTCAAGACCTCGCCGAACGGGATCGCCATACGTTCGCACGTCGCCCCGACTAGACTGGGCGACGTTATGCCAGATGTATATGACCTCGCTCAGCCGCCGCAACTCCTCGCCGGGATGCGTGAGGCCCGCGGCGCGCTCGCTCGCGGTGACGTCATCGTGATGCCGACCGACACGGTCTACGGCATCGCCGCGAACGCCTTCGACGCGTCCGCCATTGGAAAGCTGCTCGCGGCGAAGGGACGCGACCGCACCTCGCCCCCGCCGGTGCTTGTGGCGAGCGCGTCCGCGGTCGACGCGTTGGCGCGCGAGGTTCCCGAGGTCATCCGCACGCTCGTCGAGCAGCATTGGCCGGGACCCCTCACCGTAATCTTGCCGGCGCAGCCGAGCCTCCAGTGGGACCTCGGTGAGACGCAAGGCACCGTCGCCCTGCGCATCCCGAACAACGAGTTCGCCCTCGAGTTGCTCAAAGAGACCGGGCCGCTGGCCGTCTCATCGGCCAACAAGCACGGCGAGCCCGCGCCCGGCAACGTGCAGGATGCGGTCGCCCAGCTCGGCGACGATGTGCAGATCTTCTTGGACGCGGGCGAGGTCGGCGGAGCCGCCTCGACGATTGTCGACGCTACGGGACTCACCGCGCGCGACCCGCTGCCGGCCCGCATCGTGCGAGCGGGTGCGCTCAAACGCACGCAAATCGCGGAGGTGCTCGGCGACCAGCTTGAGCCAGATCGAGGGACTCTCGTCTAGGTGCTCTTTTACGCAAGGGTCATCCTGATCGCCGCGGTGCTGGCCTTCCTTGCCTCCTGGCTGGTGTACCGCGTGGCGATGCGCTATCGCTGGTACCCCGCCGTGCGCGAACGTGACGTGCACACGACCCCAAAGCCCCGACTCGGCGGCGTCGCGATGTACTTTGCGTTCCTCGCGACGATCGCGATTGCGACGCAAATCAGCTGGTTTCAACTCGTGTTTGCGAACCCGACGAGACTCTGGGGCTTGATCGGCGCCGCGACCCTCATCGTGATCGTGGGCGTGATCGACGACATCGTCGATCTCGACTGGATGATCAAGCTCGCGGCACAGATCGTCGCGGGGCTCATCCTCGCGTTCTCGGGTGTCGCGATCACCTCGCTGCCCATCGGTGGTGTCACGGTGGCGTCGCAGTGGATGTCGGTGCTCGCGACAGTGCTCGCGGTCGTGCTCGTCATGAACGCGGTCAACTTCATCGATGGCCTCGACGGACTCGTCGCCGGCGTCGCGATCATTTCGGGCGGCGTGTTCCTGCTCTACAGCTATTTCCTCACCGAATCGCTCTCGTCGAGCCGTTTCACCCTGGCGGCGCTGTTGTCGGCGCTCGTGGTCGGCGTGTGCGTCGGCTTTCTGCCCTGGAACTGGAACCCGTCGAAGATGTTCATGGGTGACGGCGGCGCGCTGCTGGTTGGCCTGCTCATGGCCGCGTCGACGATCGCCGTCACCGGCGAGATCGACCCGAGCCTCATCAGCCGTGATGCGCTCATGCCCGCCTTCCTCCCGCTACTGCTGCCATTTGCGGTGCTCGTGGTGCCGCTTGTCGATTTCATCCTCGCGGTGGTGCGCCGGCTTAGCGCCGGCAAGTCGCCGTTCACGGCAGACCGCAAACACCTGCACCATCGACTCCTCGACATGGGGCACACGCAGCGTCGCGCCGTGCTGATTTTCTACGCCTGGGCCACCGTGGTGGGTGTCGCGGCCCTGCTCGCGTTCCTCGTGCAGCCGATCTGGATTTCTGGCGTGTTCCTCGTGCTCGGCATGATCGTGTGCAGCATCCTCACGATTTCGCCGATGTCGCTGCGCAAACGACTCGAGGTCGAGGCACAGCGCTCGCTCGAACTCGACGACGACGCCCACGATCCGCTCGACGAACTTGGCGGCACGCAGTCCGATCGTGACCGGGCGGCTGATCCGGCTCCCGTCGCGCTGACAGAGCGCCTCCGCGGTCTCATCCCCACCCGCTCCTTGCCGAGCGACGACAAAGGAAACTCATGACCTCCTCCACGAACACCCCCACCAGCGTGCCCGTAATGCGACGTGTGCTGAAGTGGTCGCTGCTGCTGACCCTGGCGATCGCTGTCATCGGGGGAGTGATCGGCTACTTTGTCGCGGACTGGCCCGGCGTCTGGTCGGCGCTCGTGGCCGCCGGCGTGACGCTCCTGTTCACTGGGCTTACGGTGTTGTCGATCATCCTCGCCGCGCGGTTCGACCCGATGTTCTTCATCGCCGTGATTCTCGGCATGTGGATCCTCAAATTCATCGCCTTCCTCGGTGTGCTCGCGATCGTGAAGGCCTTCGACTTCACCCATGACTGGATGCTCTGGTCGACGATGATGGCCGCGATGGTGGGTCAACTCGCGATCGACATCATCGTGGTGCAGCGCAGCCGACAGCCGTATGTCAGCGACGTCGCGCTGCCGGGTGAAAATGACGACAAGTCGTAGATTTATTTCCGTCAACCGCCCCGGCGTGAGTGTGTGGGCTGTGAATTGTTGCTACAGTAATTAAGTCGAAAAACGTCAGTGGCCGTTCACCTGGCACAGCGTCGAAGACATAGCCGTCAACCGCCGCACGATCGCGATTCTTGAGTCGTGCAACGAGACAGGAGACCCCTCTGTACGCTTCGGCCTTGAATCTGATGACGGGATTCTCGTTCACCTCCGGTGACGGAGGATTCCACGCGCCGAACATCGATGAGGAGCTCTTTCCTCCGGCGCTTCTGTTTGACGGGACTCCGTTCGAGATCAACCGGGTCATCCTCGTTCGTCTGATTGCGGTCGCAATTCTCCTGCTGCTGTTCTGGATCGCCCTCCGCCGGCCGAAGATCGTGCCGACGAAGTTGCAGTCGCTTGTCGAAATGGGCGTCGGCATGATCCGCGACGGTGTCGTGTTCGACATGCTCGGCGAGCGCATCGGCAAAAAGTACCTGCCGTACGTCCTCACGGTGTTCTTCGGTGTGCTGTTTATGAACATCACCGGCGTGATCCCGCTGCTCAACATTTCGGGTAACGCGCTGATGGGCATGCCGCTGGTACTCGCGATTTGCACGTACGTGGCCTTCATCTACGCGGGTATCCGCGAAGCTGGCGCGGGCACGTTCTTCAAGAACGCGCTCTTCCCGTCGGGTGTGCCGTGGCCGCTCTACATTCTGCTCACACCGATCGAGCTCGTGAACACCTTCGTGGTGCGTCCGCTTTCGCTCGCGCTGCGACTCATGCTCAACCTCATGGTCGGCCACTTGCTGCTCGTGCTCTGCTTCTCGGCGACCGCGTTCTTCTTCGGCATGCTGAACGTCTGGAGCACCATGGGCATCCTCACACTGTTTGGCGGCTTCTTCATGACGCTCGTCGAGCTCCTCGTTGCCGTGCTGCAGGCGTACGTGTTCGCTCTGCTCACCACGAGCTACATCCAGCTGTCGGTCGCCAAGGAGCACTAGCCACTCGGCTAGCGCACCGCGCGAACGATTCCCCAATGAATCTCAACTGAACACCGACTGATCGCTCCACCCTGGCGCGATTTTCCAACCGGAAGGAAACCCCTGTGGACAACACCACGCTCGCCGAGATTTCGGGCAACATTGCGACCGTTGGCTACGGCCTCGCAGCAATCGGCCCTGGTATCGGTATCGGTATCGTCGCCGGCAAGACCGTTGAGGCTATGGCTCGCCAGCCTGAGATGGCCGGTCGCCTGCAGACCACCATGTTCCTCGGTATCGCATTCACCGAGGTGCTCGCCTTCATCGGCATCGCAACCCCGTTCATCTTCGGTAACTAAGGCACTTCCAAATGGGCATCATGAACTACGGACCCGCCCTCGCGCAGGTCGGTGACGGGAACTCGTTCGGCTGGGACCCCAGCCTGCTGCTTCCCGCCAGCTACGACATCATCTGGTCGCTTGTCGTGCTCGTGGTGCTCCTGCTGTTCTTCTGGAAGTTCGTCCTTCCGCAGCTCAACCAGATGCTCGAGGAGCGGGCCGCCAAGATCGAAGGCGGCATCGAAAAGGCCGCCGCCGTTCAGGCTGAGGCTGACGCTCGTCGCGACGAGTACGAGAAGCTGCTGGCTGACGCCCGCACCGAGGCCGCAGAGATTCGCGAAAAGGCACGCGCCGAAGGCGAATCGATCAAGGCTGAGAAGAAGCAGGAGACTCAGAACGAGCTCGACCGCATGACGAAGTCGGCGAAGGAGCAGATCGAAGCGGAGCGCCAGTCGGCCATCGTTTCGCTGCGCCAGGAAGTCGGCACCCTCGCGATCGACCTCGCTTCGCGCGTCGTTGGAGAGAACCTCTCGGACGACCAGCGCTCCGCAGCGTACGTCGACCGCTTCCTCACTGACCTCGACGAGAAGGCTGAGACGAACCGCTGATGCGCACTGCAACCAAGCACGCCCTCGAAGCCGTCAAGCGCGAGGTCGACACGCTCACCGCTGCGGACGCTGACTCGGCGCGCAAGCTGTTCGACGTGGCGGAAACGCTCGCGTCGAACAAGCAGCTGGCCGTGGCGCTGGTTGACCGTAGTGCTGACGCGTCGGCCAAGCGCGCGCTGGCACGACGCGTGTTTGGCGAGCGCATCGGCATCGGCGCGAGCAACGTGCTCGACGCTGCGGTCAGCCAGAAGTGGCAGTCGGAGCAGCAGCTCGTGCAGGCCATCCAGGACGCCGGCATCCGCGCCGTCGCCCAGGTAAGCGGTGCACACGAGCGCATCGGCGCCGAGCTCGACCAGTTCCTCGAGACCATCTCGTCGAACGGTGAACTCGAACTCGCATTCGGCTCCCGCCTCGCGGATGGTCAGAGCAAGGTCACCCTGCTCGAACGACTGTTCGCCCGCAGCTTGAGCGCCGAGACCCTCGACGTTCTGCGATCGTTGCTGACCCTCCCGAGCTCACAGCGCATCCGTCGCCTTGCCGCGACCGCGCGCGAGAGCGTGGCGGACCAGGCTGGTCGGCAGGTCGCGATTGTTACGGTCGCCCGGGCCCTGCCCGAGGCACAGCTGGATCGCCTTCGCGTCGCGCTCACGAAACGCTTCGGCCACGATGTGGCCGTCAACCAGGTCATCGACCCCTCGGTAGTGGGCGGTATGCGTGTGGAATTCGGTGACGAAGTCATCGACGACACCGCCGCAGCACGCCTGAAGAATCTTCGCCTGCAGCTCGCCTAGCAGCGCATCGAACGCGGGGCGACGCCCCAACGACAAGGGAAGAACATGTCAGAACTTACGATTAACCCGGAGGAGATCCGCAGCGCGCTCAGCGACTTTGCGAACTCCTACCGTCCCCAGGGCGCCGAGGCTACCGAGGTCGGAACCGTCATCTCGGCGGCCGACGGTATTGCCCGCATCGAGGGCCTGCCCTCGACCATGGCCAACGAGCTGCTCCGCTTCGCCGACGGCACCCTCGGCCTCGCGCAGAACCTTGAAGAAGACCAGATCGGTGCCATTGTGCTCGGCCCGTTCGGCGGCATCGTCGAGGGCATGGAAGTCACCCGAACCGGCGAGGTCCTCTCGGTTCCGGTCGGCGAGGGCTACCTCGGCCGCGTTGTCGACCCGCTCGGCGCACCGATGGACGGCCTCGGCGAGATCACCGGTATCGAGGGCCGTCGAGCCCTCGAGCTACAGGCTCCCGGCGTTATGGCCCGCCAGTCGGTTGAAGAGCCGCTCGAGACCGGCATCAAGTCGATTGACGCGATGATCCCGATCGGCCGTGGCCAGCGCCAGCTGATCATTGGCGACCGCCAGACGGGTAAGACCGCCATTGCGATCGACGCGATCATCAACCAGAAGGCGAACTGGGAGACCGGTGACCCCTCGAAGCAGGTTCGCTGCATCTACGTCGCCATCGGACAGAAGGGCTCGACCATTGCTTCGGTGCGCGGCGCGCTCGAAGAGGCCGGCGCCCTCGAGTACACGACTATCGTCGCGTCGCCCGCATCCGACCCGGCCGGCTTCAAGTACCTCTCGGCATACACCGGCTCGGCCATCGGCCAGCACTGGATGTACGGCGGCAAGCACGTGCTCATCGTGTTTGACGACCTGTCGAAGCAGGCCGAGGCCTACCGCGCCGTGTCGCTGCTGCTGCGTCGCCCGCCGGGCCGCGAGGCGTACCCGGGTGACGTCTTCTACCTGCACTCGCGCCTCCTCGAGCGTTGCGCGAAGCTCTCGGATGCGCTCGGTGCGGGGTCGATGACCGGTCTTCCGATCATCGAGACCAAGGCGAACGACGTCGGTGCGTACATCCCCACCAACGTCATCTCGATCACCGACGGCCAGATCTTCCTGCAGTCCGACCTCTTCCTCGCGAACCAGCGCCCGGCGGTCGACGTCGGTGTGTCGGTTTCTCGAGTTGGTGGTGCGGCCCAGCGCAAGCACATCAAGAAGGTTTCGGGCACGCTGAAGATCGACCTTGCGCAGTACCGCGACCTCGCGGCGTTCTCGATGTTCGCATCCGACCTCGACGACACGACCAAGCGTCAGCTCGACCGCGGTGCGCGCCTCACTGAGCTCCTCCGCCAGGGCCAGTACAGCCCGTACCCGATCGAAGAGCAGGTCGTTTCGATCTGGGCCGGCACCAACGGCAAGCTCGACAAGGTTGAGGTCTCGGACGTGCTGCGCTTCGAGCAGGAACTGCTCGACTACCTCAAGCGCAACACCGACGTGCTCGACCGTCTGCGCGCCTCGGGCAAGCTTGAGGATGAGACCATTGCGGCCATGGACAAGGGCATCGACGACTTCACCGCGAGCTTCCGTAGCTCCGACGGCAGGGGCATCGGCAAGCCCGGTCGCGAAGAATTCGACGCTGCGGAAGCCGAGGACGTGAACCAGGAGCAGATCGTCCGCGGTAAGCGCAAGTAGTCGGCGACGGGAGCGAGAGGAGAACCATGGGAGCACAGCTTCGCGAGTACCGAGCCCGCATTAAGTCGGCTCAGACGATGCAGAAGGTCACGAGTGCCATGGAGTTGATCGCGACTTCGCGTATCGCCAAGGCTCGTCGTCGAATGGAAGAGTCCAACCCGTACGCCCGGGCCGTGACGCAGGCGGTTTCGGCCGCCGCGACCTACGCCGACATCGATCACGTCCTGCTCAACGAGCACGACGAAGTCAAGCGCGCTGCGATCGTCGTATTTACGAGCGACCGCGGCCTCAACGGCGCCTTCTCGTCGGGTGTGTTGAAGGAATCCGAAGAACTGGCGACCATGCTGCGCGAGCAGGGCAAGGAAGTCGTGTTCTACCTTGTCGGACGCAAGGCGGTTGGCTACTTCACCTTCCGCCGACGCACGTTCGAGCAGGAGTGGACCGGCACGACCGAGAAGCCGGTCTTCGGCACCGCTAAGGAGATCGGTAAGGCGCTTGTCGAGCGCTTCACCGACCACCACACCACCGGTGGCGTGCAGGAAATCCACGTCATCTATAACCGCTTTGTCAGCATGGTGACCCAGGACCCCACCACGGTTCGCCTGCTGCCGCTCGAGGTTGTCGAGGGCGAAGCCGGCGAGTCCGGCATGGAAGACCTCTTCCCGCTCTACGACTTCGAGCCCGACCCGGCCTCCGTGCTTGACGCGCTGCTGCCGGTCTACATCGAGGCACGCCTGTTCAACGCCATGCTGCACTCCGCGGCAAGCGAGCAGGCCGCACGCCAGCGGGCAATGAAGGCAGCATCCGACAACGCCCAAGAATTGGTGCGTGACTACAGCCGGCTTGCCAACAACGCCCGCCAGGCTGAAATTACGCAGCAGATTAGCGAAATCGTGAGCGGCGCGGACGCGCTCGCTTCTTAACCCGCGCTGAACACGAAGAAAAGGACACCTCACATGACGACGAACGCGACGTTCGAACAGTCCTCGGCCCCTGCGGCCGCGGGCGTCGGTCGCATCGCTCGAATTACGGGCCCGGTGGTCGACATCGAGTTCCCGCACGACGCGATGCCCGGCATTTACAACGCCCTGAAGACGCAGGTCACCATGGGCGAGGAGAGCTTCGAGCTGACGCTCGAGGTTGCCCAGCACCTCGGCGATGACCTCGTCCGCGCCATTGCGATGAAGCCGACCGACGGTCTCGTCCGTGGCCAGGAGGTCATGGACACCGGCGGGCCAATCACGGTCCCCGTTGGCGACGTGACCAAGGGCAAGGTCTTCAACGTGACCGGTGACGTGCTCAACGGCTCGATGATCAACGAGCCGTACGAGATCACCGAGCGCTGGCCGATCCACCGCGAGCCGCCGGCATTCGACCAGCTCGAGTCGAAGACCGAGATCTTCGAGACCGGTATCAAGGTCATCGACCTCCTCACCCCCTACGTGCAGGGTGGAAAGATCGGCCTCTTCGGTGGTGCCGGCGTTGGCAAGACGGTGCTCATCCAGGAGATGATCACGCGTGTTGCACAGGACCACGGTGGTGTGTCAGTGTTCGCTGGCGTCGGTGAGCGTACCCGTGAGGGTAACGACCTCATCTACGAGATGGAAGACATGGGCGTGCTGGACAAGACCGCCCTTGTGTTCGGCCAGATGGACGAGCCGCCGGGGACCCGTCTGCGCATCGCGCTCACCGGCCTCACCATGGCCGAGTACTTCCGCGATGTGCAGAACCAGGACGTCCTCCTGTTCATCGACAACATCTTCCGCTTCACGCAGGCTGGTTCGGAGGTGTCGACCCTGCTGGGTCGCATGCCTTCGGCCGTGGGCTACCAGCCGAACCTGGCAGACGAGATGGGTCTGCTGCAGGAGCGCATCACCTCGACGCGCGGTCACTCGATTACGTCGCTCCAGGCCATCTACGTGCCTGCTGACGACTACACCGACCCGGCCCCCGCGACGACGTTTGCGCACCTCGACGCCACCACGGAGCTCTCGCGTGCAATTGCCTCGCGTGGTCTCTACCCGGCCGTCGACCCGCTGGCCTCGACCAGCCGCATCCTCGACCCGCAGTACGTCGGTGACGACCACTACCGTGTCGCGACCGCGGTGAAGCAGATTTTGCAGAAGAACAAGGAACTCCAGGAGATCATCGCGATTCTCGGTGTTGACGAGCTCTCTGAAGAAGACAAGATCACCGTGTCGCGCGCACGCCGCATCCAGCAGTTCCTCTCGCAGAACACCTACACCGCGATTCGCTTCACCGGTGTCGAGGGTTCGACCGTGAGCATCAAGGACTCGGTGGAGGGCTTCGACGCGATCGTTCGCGGCGACTTCGACCACGTTGCTGAGCAGGCGTTCTTCAACGTCGGCGCGATCTCGGACGTGGAAGAGAAGTGGGCCCAGATGCAGAAGGAAATGAACTAGCGCATGGTCAACTCCGCAAACCAGCTGCACGTGACCGTCGTTTCGGCGACGGCCACCGTGTGGGAAGGCCAGGCGAGCCAGGTCATCGCCCGCACCGTCGAAGGTGAGATCGGCATTCGTGCCGACCACACCCCGGTGCTCGCGATCCTTGCCGATGGCAAGGTGCGCGTGACCACCGCCGAGGGCAAGCAGATCCACGCGCACGCGGCGGATGGCTTCCTTTCGGTGGCGAACAACGTGGTGACCGTCGTCGCCGGTGAGGCCTCCATTACCGAGTGACCTCGTCATTCCTCGTGCTATTGCCGCCGTCCGAAACCAAATCGGACGGCGGCAATCGCCGTCTCAGCAAGAAACTCCACTGGCCCGAGCTCGAGCCGGTGCGTGCGAACGTGCGCGAAAGCCTGTTGCAGCTTGCCCATGGCTCACCCGACGCCGCGCGCTCGGCGCTCAAGATCTCGCCGAAGCTCGCTGAGACTGAGCTCGAGCGCAATCGCGCCCTCGACGATGCGCCGCGCAAACCCGCGATCGAGCGGTACACGGGCGTGCTCTACGACGCCATCGCCGCCGAGACACTGTCGACCGAGGGCCGGGCCTGGGTCGAGCGCCACGTCGCCATCCATTCCGCGTTGTATGGACTGATCATGGCAGGCGACCCGATCGCGGCCTACCGGCTGTCCCACGACTCCAGACTGCCCGGGGCACCCCTCAAGCAGCGCTGGCGCACGCACATCGCCACCGCGCTGCGGGCGCATCGGGGGCCCATCCTCGACCTCCGCTCGAAGGGGTACGTCGGTTTGGGGCCGCTCGACCACGGGGCCGACCGTGCTTGGGGTGACGTGAAGGAACGTCTTGACGACGGCTCGACTCGCTCGCTCAATCACTTCAACAAGCAGAACAAGGGCCTGCTCATCCGGGCCATGGCCGAGCGCTTCGCTGGCGAGGCCGAGCCGACCTCGCTCGCCGAGGTGATGGATGCACTCAGTTCGTTCGCGAGCTGGGAACGACGCGCCGTCGGAACCCTCGACGTCGTCCGTTGATGGAGCGGACGTCGTACCCGAGTTGTGACTTTGCGCATTGGTGCGCTTCGCGCGAGGTTGCCGCGTTAAGGTCTTGACGTATCTCTCATCTCGCACATTAGGAGCGAATCAATGTACGACTACCACTATGCCGCCTCGTTTGGCGTGGGGACGATCATCATCGGTCTCGTCATCGGCTTGCTCAGCTACGCCATTACCGCCTTCTTCCTCATGAAGGTATTTGAGAAGATGAACATCGAGGGTTGGAAGGCTTGGGTGCCCATCTACAGTCAGTGGGTGCTCCTCGAGGCCGGTGGCAATCCTGGCTGGATTTCCCTGGCTTTCCTCGTCAGCTGGATTCCCTTCCTCGGGCAGCTTGCCGCCATCGCCGCCGTTGTGTTCCTCGCGATTTCGATCTACCGCATCGGCATCGGCTTCAACAAGGAGGGCGCCTGGGTCGTCCTCTGGATCTTCCTGCCTATCGTCTGGCTCGCCATCGTGGCATTTGACAGCTCGAAGTGGCGCGGCCTGCCCGATGGCAAGGTTGCGGGCCCCTCGGCAGCCGGCGCGAACCGGGGCGTTCAGCCCTACTCGACTGTGGGCTACCAGCAGCCCGGTGGCTACGCGCAGCAGCCGGGGTCGTACCCGGCACAGCCCCCGCAGCAGGGGTATGGTCAGCAGCCCGGTTACAGCCAGCAGCCGAATCAGTACGGCCAGCAGGCCGCCCAGCCGAACCAGTACGGCCAGCAGCCCACGCAGGGTGGCCAGCAGCAGAACCCTTATAGTCAGCAGCCCGGCCAGTCGGGCCAGCCGAACCAGTACGGTCAGCAGGCAGGCACGCCGGGTCAGACAGGCACGAACGGCGTCTCCGACAACCCGTACGGAGGGTCGAACGAGAACCCTTACGGCGGCGACTACAACCGCAATAACTCCTAGGAACCGTCAAGGTTCGCGATCGGGGGAGTTCTCCACAGATCGTGGCCCCGCGGAGTAATCCACGGATTCTCTGGACCCGTCAGCGCACAGCTGGCGGGTCCTTCTAGCTTGAGCGGCATGACCTCTCCACGCATCCTCACTTCGATCCACGAAGTCCTCCGCACAATCCCCGAAGTGCTCGGCTTTACGCCGACCGAATCCCTCGTCGTCATTCCCTTTAGCGGCGGCCCGAGCAGCGCCATGATCCGCGTCGACCTGCCGCAACCGGCGGGCGACGACGCCGAACACTTCAGCCATGCCGTGCTCGAGCACGTGCTTCGCCTGGGTGACGTCGAGCGTGTGTTCTTCGCCGTCTTCACCTCGAAGGCCCACGCCGGCGAGATCGCGCCATACACGATCGAACTCGAGACACTCGCACGACAGTCGAGGCGACTCGGACTCCACATCGTGGGTGGCGCCTGCGTCGCGGGTGACGCGTGGTCGGAGTACTGGGGCGCACGCGGTGGTCCCCGCGACGAGGTGGTGTCAGCGCTGGCGCCGGTGATCCCCGCCGACGTGTCCGAGGCGACCGAGATCGCTTCAGCGCCCGAAGAGGCCAGGTCGCGCGTCGAAGAGCTGCTCGCAGAACACGCCCGACTCGCCGAGATCACCGACGACGAAGTGCTGTGCGCGTGGAACCTCTACCTCGACGGCGCGCGGTGGCTCGACCCTGAGTACGAGCCGATCCTCGTAGCCCTCGTCAGCCGTGGCCTGCGTCGGCTCCGCACCCTCGAACTCATCGTCGCGAACGGCGCGCTCGGCAGCGAGATCTGCGAGCGCGTCGAGGCGATTTGGCTCGACCTCGCCGAAAACATGCCCGAGGCCGAACTAACGGGGCTCACCGAAGTGTTCGCGGACTTCATTCCGGCCGACCTGGCACGAGTCGATCGGGCGATCAGCGCGCTGCGCAGCATCGCGAGCCACGTCAGCGAGCGTGAGGCTCGTGGCGCGCTGGCCGCCCTGGCCTGGTTGACCTGCCTCGCGGGGCGCGCCTCGATCGCGAGTGAATACGCGCGCAGGGCGCTGCGTGCGGGCCATCATGCCCTCGCCGCCCAAGTGCTTGAGCGTATCGACCAGGGGTACGTGCCCGGCTGGGTCGTCGGCTCCGGATGCGCTGGCCCCGGTCGCTACAGCGAGCTCGACGACTCGGTACCCGAATGACCCTGCTCTCGCACGTTGCCGAAACCCCGGCCGAGCAGCAGGAGGTCGCGCTGGTCCTCCCCGAACTCCCGAAACGCGACCGTCCGAACGGCTTCCCGTATGTGATGGTGTTGGCCCCGATTGTGATCGCCGGGGTGCTCTTCGCCGTGCTGCAGAGCCCCTATGTGCTGATCTTTGCGGTATTTGGCCCGGTGCTCGGCATCGCGAATGTGATCGACCAGCGGGTGGGTGGGCGTCGGCGGTACCGTCGTGCGCTGCGGGAGTACGAGGGGGAGGTTGAGCGGTGCCTCGTTCAGGCCGAGGCCGCGCACGAGCGCATCCGCATGCGGGCTCGTATCGCGGCGCCGGTGCCGGAGGACATCGTCCGGGGCGCACGTGTCAACGGCCCTGGAGTCGCCCTCGGCACGACATCCGTCCGCGGCGAATTACGCACGAGCGGCGCGAACGCCGAACTCGCGACTCGGGTCACGACCACCCCGGGTATGCCGGTCGTCGTCGAAACGCGCTGCGTCGTTCTCGCCGGAGCGGCTCCGGGACTCCTCGCCCTCGCGCGAGCTGCACTGGTCGGGCTGCTCGCGACCGATCTGCAGGCACGGGTCGCCGTCGCCGGGCAAGCCCTCGGGCCGCTTCGTTCCGAGCTGGCGGCTATCGGTGTCGAACTCGCCGGTTGCGCCGATGCCGACCTGATCCTGGCAACGCACGAACCTCGAGACGTCGGCGACCGCGTATGGCTCCAGCTCGAGGCGGATCACTCCGCGACGCTCATTGATGCCTCGGGCGTCGTAACTCGCATCGTGCCAGCCCAACTCGGCGCGCCCCAGCTTCGGGCGTGGCTGCCGACGGTGGTTGCAGCACAGGACTCTCGCCGGCGGGCAGAACAGCTCCTGCCGAGCAGCATTGGGCTCGGCGACCTCGCAGCAGCGGCGGGCCACACGGGCGCCGCGACGTTCCTCCTCGACTCGCAGGGCCCGCGAAGCGTCGATCTGATCAGCGACGGTCCACATGCGGTCATCGGTGGCACGACCGGCAGCGGCAAGAGCGAGCTGCTCGTCGCGTGGGCCGTGGCCCTCGCCTCCCAGCACAGCAGCGCTGAACTCACCCTGCTCTGCCTCGATTTCAAGGGCGGCGCCACCTTCGATGCGCTGGCATCGCTGCCACACTGCGCCGGCATCGTAACTGACCTCGACGGAGACGACGCGGTGCGGGTCAGCGAGAGTCTGCGCGCCGAGCTTCGACGTCGCGAGCAGTGGCTGCGTGACCACGAGCTGCGCGAGCTCCCTGCCGAGGGCATCGCGGGCATGAGTCGGCTCGTTGTGCTGATCGACGAATTTCAGGCGCTCATCGGCGCGCATCCGCAGTTGCAGGAGTTGATCGCCGATGTCGCAGCACGGGGCAGGAGCCTTGGCATCCACCTCGTGCTCTGCACCCAGCGACCCACCGGAACGTTTCGTGAAGAACTGCTCGCGAACTGTTCGCTCCGCATCTGTCTGCGCGTCGAGCAGGCCAGCGATTCGCAAACGCTCCTCGGCAACACCGATGCCGCCAATATTCCGGCCGCTCAGCGAGGTCGCGCGTGGCTGCGCGTCGGCGGCACGAACTCGCTCGTGCAGGTCGCGATGGTGAATCAGCCACTCATCGAGAGGATCGCTCGAGACGAGTGTGCGCGGCTTGCGCGTGCGGGCGCCCCGACTCCCCATGCCGTCTGGCATCCACCGCTTCCGAGCGTGCTGCCGGTGGTCGAGTCGCCGCTGAGACGGCCAGACGAACTTGTTTTCGGTGAACTCGATCTGCCAGCGCAGCAGCTTCGTCGCCCGGCATCCTTGCTCGCGGGAGAACAACTGTTCGTGCTCGGTGCGGCGGGCTGCGGTCGCACCTCGGCGCTCGAGACCCTCGCCGCGGCCGCTCGACGGGCCGCATGGGAGGTTGTGCGCGTGCCGCCTGACGCCGAGGGAGCGTGGGACTCGATCGAGCGGCTCGCTGATGGTGGGGAAGGCGTCCCACGACGTCGACTCGTCGTGATCGACGACCTCGACGCCATCGAGCAGCGCCTCGGTGACGAGCATCGTGCGGCGCTGCTCGATCGGGTGCACGCCCTCGTGCGGGGCGGGTCAGAACGGGCCACGAGCATCGTCGTGTCGGCACGGCGGTGCGGAGGTCAGCTGCTGCGCATCCAGCAGCAATGCAATCAGACGCTGCGGCTCGCGCACGTCACGCGCAATGACTGGATTTTGCAGGGTGGCGAGCCCGCAGACTGGCAGCCGAACTGGCCGCCGGGGCGCGGCAGGCTCGGCCGTGACCTCGTGCAGGTCGCGGTTGTTGAGGCCACGCCAGCGTTCGAGTCGGCGTCGCCTCGCTGGGAACCGTTCGAGATAGCAACGGCGGGAGCCGCCATCGTCGCCCGCCGCTGCGCACCGATTGCGCAGGCATTCGAACAGCACATAGTGGCGGTGAACGCTCCGCCGACAGCGGCCACGCTGCGTGAACAGGGCCTCGGCGACGCGAGCTACCTCGGCGACGTAGAGCAGTGGCTCGGTGCCTATGGCTCGCTCGCACGAGTCGCTGAGCACCGTGACATCGCCATCATCGGCATCACACCCGGTGAATGGCGGAGCCTCTTTCGGGCAGACCCGCTGCCGCCGGCAGTGCGCGACCTCGCCACGCGCGGATTCCTGCGAGCGCCGGACGGCTCGGTGCGGCGGCTCCAGGTGCGCGACGGCGTGCCGATCGCTGTTGAGGTGCCGGCCGCGCCGCAGGTCAGCGACTACAAGGTGCTGGGAACATCCTTGCCCAGCATGATGCTGCCGACCGGTTGTCTGCCGCCGAGTACCTCGAGGTGAAGCGCTGGCAGCACGCGCTGGGCACCCTCAGCGTCGATGCTGCCGGCGGCGAGCAACAGTTGCAGCGCGACGAGCATGCCGGCTCGGTTTGAGCCGTCGAGCATCTTCACCGCGACCGAGGTGCCGTCGGGTGCAACGAGCACCTGGAGCCCCTCGGCACCCGACTTCGCAAACACGCCGAGCTGTTCCATCACGACCGAGTCGGCGCGACCGGCACCCTGAATCGTCCAGGGGTGCTCGAGCTGCGCCCGCCAGATCTTTGCGGCGTTGCGGAAGATGGCAAAAGGCGAGCTTGACTGCGCCGTCGCGAACCGCGACATCGCGCGGGCCAGGCCGGTGAGGGAAATGGCAAATACGGGGGCGCCGCAGCCGTCGACGCCGGTGGCGCGAATCTGCTCACCTGAGAACCGAGCCACGGTCTGGGCCACGAGCTGTTGCAGGGGGTGGTCGGGCTGCAGGTACGTCTCGACGGGCCACTCGGCGGCGCGGCAGGCCGCCAGGAAGCCGGCGTGCTTGCCCGAGCACTCCATGTAGACCGAGGCGGAGGCTTCGCCCGAACGGATGAGGGAGTCGCGACTCGCCCGATCGAGCGGCCACGCCGGCGGGCACTGCAGGGCCCGCTCGTCGAGCGCAGCGCGCCCGAGCACATCCCGCACCAGCGCGACGTGACCCGGGGTGCCGATGTGGCTCGCGCAAGCGATCGCGAGGTGCTCGCCATCGAGCTCCGCGCCGGCCTCAAGCGACGCGAGCGTCTGCAGGGCCTTGAGCGTCGAGCGCGCGAACACGGGGGAGGCGGGGCTGCCAAGCTCGTAGAGCAACTCGCCCTCACGGCCGACGACGACCGCGCTGCCGAGGTGCCGAGACTCGACAAAACCATTGCGCGAGACCACCGCCAATTCGGCTGCGCTGTCTCCCGTGAAAGTAGCCGTGGTCATCGCCGCACCTCTCGCGTCTGCTGTATCGCTCCAACCTGGCCATGTTACGCACAAGCCGCCGCCGGTGACGGTCTACCTTGGGGACTATGCCTGATCTCAGACGCGTCCTCGTGCTCGGTTCGACCGGGTCCATCGGCACCCAGTCCCTCGACATCGCGCGTGCGAACCCCGATCATTTTCGGATCGTCGGGCTGAGCGCCGGCCAGAATCGCGAGCAGTTCGCCGCGCAGGCCGCGGCGTTTGGCCTTGAAAGCTCGGCGACAGCGCTCGGCGCCGAAGACGCGGAGCGTCTCGTGCGCGACGTTGAGGCCGACGTCATCGTGAATGGCATCACGGGCTCGGTGGGGCTCGGCCCGACGCTGGCGGCCCTCGAAACGGGCACCACCCTGGCGCTCGCCAACAAAGAGTCGCTCATCGTCGGGGCACCCCTCGTACGCCAGGTCGCGCGCCCCGGACAGATCGTGCCCGTTGACTCGGAGCACTCCGCGATCGCCCAGTGCCTCGCGGGCGGCACCCGCGGTGAGGTGTCTCGACTCGTGCTCACGGCGTCCGGCGGCCCATTCCGCGGGCGCACCCGTGCCGAGCTTGAGGAGGTCACCCCGGCCGACGCGCTCGCGCACCCGACCTGGGACATGGGCCGCGTGGTCACGACCAATTCTGCGACGCTGGTGAACAAGGGCCTCGAGATGATCGAGGCGAACCTGCTGTTCGACGTGCCGTTCGAGCGCATCGACGTGGTTATCCACCCGACTTCGATGGTGCACTCGATGGTGGAGTTCTCCGACGGGGCGACGATCGCGCAGGTCTCGAACCCCGACATGAAACTTCCCATCGCCCTCGCGCTCGACTGGCCGCGCCGAATCCCCGGCGCCGTCGCACCGATACGGTGGGGCGACCCGGACTTCGAGCAGACCTGGACGTTTTCGGCACCCGACCACGAGAACTTTCCCGCCCTACGGCTCGCGCGCCGCGTCGGTGAGGCAGGCGGAGCACATCCGGCAGTGTTCAACGCCGCGAACGAGGTCGCCGTCGACGCGTTCCATGACGGTGCCCTGTCGTTCCTTGGCATCGTCGACACGGTGAGCGAAGTGGTCGACACCTATGCGGCAGAACCCGGCCCCGTGACCCGAGAGTCCCTGGCCCGCGCAGAAAGCTGGGCACGCGAGTCCGCGAGGCAGCGCATCCTGCACCGCGCCTAAGCTCGCTCTCAAGCCTGCGGCGCTAGGCTTGCCGCTCGTGACTGGAATCGTGCTCTTCGTCGTTGGCATTCTCGCGGCCGTTCTCGGGCTCGGGATTTCCATCGCCCTGCACGAAGTCGGCCACCTGTTCTTCGCGAAGCGATTCAACGTGCGCGTGCCGCAGTACATGATCGGCTTCGGGCCGACGCTCTGGTCATTCAAGCGCGGTGAAACCGAGTATGGCTTTAAGCTGCTCCCGCTCGGCGGCTACATCTCGATGATCGGCATGTACCCGCCCGAACCCGGCAACAAGGCGAAGGCCGCCGGCACGGGCATGTTCAGTCGACTCATTCAGGACGGCCGCGAGGCGAGCGCTGAGACCATCATGGTCGGCGAGGAAGACCGGACGTTCTACCGCCTGCCGGTGTGGAAGCGCCTGCTGATCATGTTCGGCGGGCCGATTATGAACTTCGTGCTCGCGGCGATCATCTTCTCGATCGTCGCGGTTGGTTTCGGTGTCTACCAGCCGACTACGAGGGTCGGCGATGTCTACGAGTGCGTCGTGCCCGCCGGCAGCGAGACGTCGGCCGACGAGTGTGACGAACCCGCGCCGGGCGCAGCCGCGGGCCTGCTTCCCGGTGACACGATCACCGCGCTGAACGGTTCGCCGCTGAGCGGCTGGGACGAACTGCAGAGCACGATCCGCGTTTCGGCGGATGTGCCACTCACTCTCACGGTCGAGCGCGGCGACGAGACGCTTGACCTCACCGTGACGCCGCGTCCGAACGAGATCTACGTCACCGACCCCCAGACCGGTCAGGTGGTCGAGGACGACAACGGCAACCCGATCACCGAAACGGTCGGATTCGTCGGCTTCACGGCGGTGAGCGCGCGTCAGCAGCAAGACCTCACCTTCGTGGGGGAGATGTACTGGGACAACCTCACCAGCGTCGCCAACGTGATCGTGACGATGCCGGAGCGGGTCGTGCAGATGTTCCAAGCCGGGTTCCTCGGCGCTGAGCGCGACCCCTACGGTCCCATGAGCGTCGTCGGTGTGGGCCGCATCACGGGCGAGGTGGTCTCGATGGAGGACACGCCGGTGCTTGATCGGGTCGCCACGGTGCTCTCGATCGTCGGCTCGCTCAACGTGATGCTCGGCGTGCTCAACCTCGTGCCGCTGCCGCCGCTCGACGGCGGGCACATCGCGGCCGCGCTCTGGGACGGGCTGCGCCGCTGGTGGGCGCGTCTGCGCGGCAAGCCAGACCCGGGCCCGTTTGACGCGGCGAAGCTGCTGCCCGTCACGATGGTGATGGCGACCGTGCTCATCTTCATCGGCGCGCTGTTCATCTTCACCGACATCGTGAACCCGATCAGCCTGTTCTCTTCGCCCTAACGAGCGGCGTGATCGCTGATAGAGCAATCGGGAATACCGCGGTCGAAGGCGCTCCCGCGTAAACTGGCGATGTGCCTGCAGTAAATCTCGGACTTCCCAGCGTCCCCTCCGTCATCACCCCGCGCCGCAAGACTCGCAAGGTCAAGCTCGGCTCGACGTTCGTTGGCGGCGACGCGCCCGTCTCGGTGCAGTCGATGACAACGACGCCGACCACCGACATCAACGCGACGCTGCAGCAGATCGCCGAGCTCACGGCATCGGGCTGCGACATCGTGCGCGTCGCGGTGCCGAGCCGTGACGATGCCGAGGCGCTGCCGATCATCGCGAAGAAGAGCCAGATTCCGGTCATCGCCGACATCCACTTCCAGCCGAACTACGTGTTCCAGGCCATCGACGCCGGCTGCGCGGGCGTGCGCGTGAACCCGGGCAACATCCGCAAGTTCGACGACAAGGTGGGCGACATCGCGAAGGCGGCGAAGGACGCCGGGGTTGCGCTGCGCATCGGCGTGAACGCGGGTTCGCTCGAGCCGTCGCTGTTGCAGAAGTACGGCAAGCCCACCGCAGAGGCGCTCGTCGAGTCGGCGGTGTGGGAGGCGAGCCTCTTCGAAGAACACGACTTCCACGACTTCGGCATTTCGGTGAAGCACAACGACCCCGTCGTCATGGTGCGTGCCTACCGCATGCTCTCCGAGCGCGGCGACTGGCCGCTGCACCTCGGCGTGACCGAGGCCGGCCCGGCGTTCCAGGGCACGATCAAGTCGGCCGTCGCCTTCGGCTCGCTACTGTCCGACGGCATCGGCGACACGATTCGCGTGTCACTTTCGGCACCGCCGGTCGAAGAGGTCAAGGTCGGCCTGCAGATCCTGCAGTCGCTCAATCTGCGCCAGCGTCGCCTCGAAATCGTCTCGTGCCCGTCCTGCGGTCGCGCTCAGGTCGACGTTTACACGCTCGCCGACTCGGTGCAGGAAGGGTTGAAGCACCTCACGGTGCCGATCCGTGTCGCGGTCATGGGTTGCGTCGTCAACGGACCCGGTGAGGCCCGCGAGGCCGACCTCGGTGTCGCCAGCGGGAACGGCAAGGGCCAGATCTTCGTCAAGGGCGAGGTCATCAAGACAGTGCAGGAAGACCAGATCGTCGAAACGCTCATCGCGGAAGCCGAGCGTATCGCGGCGGAGATGCCGTCGGATGTGCAGGGCACGCCCGAAGTCATCGCCTAGTTCTGCTTCGGGGCCGACTTCGGTTTGACGCAGTCGCGAGCGAGGGCTGCGTACGATGGCCTGCATGACTGCCTCCCGCATCACCCACGACGATCTCGCAAGAGCGTACGACCTCACCGGCAGGATCGGCACCGCACTTGAAAGTCGGGTGGTGGGGCAGGACCGCCTACGGCAGACGCTGCTCATCGGCTTGCTAACGGGCGGCCACGTGCTGCTCGAATCCGTGCCAGGTCTCGCGAAGACGACGGCGGCAGAAACGCTCGCTGCGGCGCTCGACGGAGAATTTCGGCGCATCCAGTGCACTCCCGACCTGCTGCCGAGCGACATCATCGGCACGCAGGTCTACGACGCGGTCGAGGCCCGCTTCGAGACCCGGCTCGGCCCAGTGCACGCGAACGTCGTGCTGCTTGACGAGATCAACCGTTCGAGCGCGAAGACCCAGTCGGCGATGCTCGAGGCGATGCAGGAGCGTCAGACCACAATCGGCGGCAAGCGTTACCCGCTGCCCGACCCGTTCCTCGTGATCGCCACGCAGAACCCGATAGAGCAGGAGGGCACCTACGTGCTCGCCGAGGCGCAGCTCGACCGCTTCATGCTCAAGGACGTGCTCGACTACCCGCAGCCGCACGAGGAGGCCGAAGTGCTGCGCCGCATCGACGCGGGCGTGTTCCTCGACCATCCGGCGCCCGTGGCCTCGCTCGAGGAGGTCCTGGAGTTACAGGAGCTCACGCGTCGGGTCTACGTCGACCCGGCGATCACCGAGTACATCGTGTCGATCGCCTATGTCACCAGGCACGTCGACCAGTACCTCGACCCCGACGTCGCGCGCCTGGTCGAGGCGGGCGTCTCGCCGCGTGCGTCGATCAACTTCACCGCGGGTGCCCGTGCGGTCGCGCTGCTGCAGGGCCGCGACCACGTGATCCCCGAGGATGTGCGCTCGCTCGCATACCGCGTCCTGCGCCACCGCGTGCTGCTCGGCTTTGAGGCCGAGGCGACCGGCGTTCGGCCCGAGCAGGTCATCGACGCGATCCTGCAGGCGGTTCGTACCCCGTGACCGAAGAGGCACTGCTGACGCGCGTCAAGACCAAACTCTTTCTGCGGTCTCGGCGACGTGCGACGCACCTGCTTGAGGGCCAGTACGCGGCGATGCATCGCGGTCGCAGCATGGACTTCGATGACCTGCGCGAATATGAGCCGGGCGACGAGGTGGCCGACATCGATTGGAACGCCTCGGCACGCTCCGGTACGACGCTCGTGCGCCGCTGGGCCGACGAGCGGCGCAACCGCGTCTGCTTCGTCATGGATTCGGGCCGAAACATGGCCACCGGCTCGACCGGCGGCGACCCGAAGCGTGACATCGCGATCATGGCGGCCGGTGCGCTCGGCTACATCGCGCAGCGCCATGGCGACGAAGTCGCCTTCATCAGCGGCAACGCCGACGGGATCCAGCAACTTCCGTTTCGCGCGACCGAGGGGTCGCTCGAGCGCGGTCTTCGGGCCGCGAGCGCACCGATCGCGGTTGATGGCGCCCGCAGCGACGTGATCAGCTTGCTCGAGCGCGCCCGCGTCACGCTCAAGCAGCGGATGTTCGTGGTGGTCATCGCCGATGAACTGCGGCTGGATGAGCGGCTGCGTGAGCAGCTCGGCGCGCTTTCGGCCGCGCACCAACTCGTGTGGATCGAGGTCGGCGATGGCGACCCCATCGGGCGCGGTGGGCAAGCCACCAGCTTTGACGTCGACGGCGGCTGGGAGATGCCACGCACGCTCGCTCGCTCTCCGAAGCTGCGCCGAGAGCTTGACGCCGCCATGGCCGAGCGCGCCCGCGAACTGCGCACCGAGCTCGAGCGCCGAGGCGTGTCGCATACGCGCATCGAGCGCGTCGATGGCGCAGTGCCGGCGCTGCTCGAACTCCTACGAGTGAGGCAGCATGCCCGGATTTGATTTCGCGAGCGCCACCACGCCGCCCGAGCTGCCGGGCGAGGTGCTGCCGCTCGTCGGCTACAGCGCGTTTTGGCTTTGGCTTGGCATCGGGTTCATCGCGCTCGTTGTTGTCTACTACCTGCTCGTGTGGGTGTTTACCCGCGACCCTTCGCGCACGAACGAAGCTGAGCACGACGAGACCATCGATGTGGACGCCGCTCGGGCCCAGGCATTCGCGCGGGTCGATACCATCGAACGACAGGCCAGCTCGGGTGAACTCGACGATCGCTCCGCCTACGAGCAGCTCAGCGCGACCATGCGCGAGTTCGTGGCCGAGGCCACCGGCGTTCCCGCCGACCACATGACCCTGGCCGACCTCTCGCGCACACAGCTGCAGGGCACGACGAGAACGGTGGCGCAGCTCTACCCGGGTATCTTCGCGCCCGAGGCGCAGCGTGATGTAGCGGCGGCAACACGGGATGCGAGGGCGGTGATTTCGGGATGGAACTAGCATTCTGGTGGTTGCCCATCGCCGTAATCGTGGTGCTGATCGCGGTGATTGCCGCGGGGTGGTGGCTCGGCCGGCGCCGAACGGCCGGCCGAGCAATCGCGAATTCCTGGCGCGTGACCGAGCTGCCTGGTTATCGAACGGCACTCGCCCGGTCTGGCCTGTTCATTGGCGTCACCGCCGTGGTGCTCGCCCTCGTGCTCGCGACCGGTACCGTTGCGGCGGCGCGCTGGGTCTACACGCGAGTCGAGACTCCCGAGAAATACAACCGCGACATCGTGCTCTGCCTGGATGTGTCGGGGTCGATGACTGAGTACGACGCCGACGTGATTGATCGCTACCTCGAAATGCTGCCCGGCTTCGAGGGCGAACGCATGTCGCTCGTGCTCTGGAACTCGTCCGCGGTGCCTGTCTTCCCGCTCACCGACGACTATGCGTTCGTCGAAGACCAACTCAAGACGGTACGGGACGCCATGAAGTCCGGCACGGGGTCCGCGGTGTATACGAGCGGAACGCTTACCCGGCCCGGCGCCTCGCTCGTCGGCGACGGCCTCGCCTCGTGCGTCATGCAGTTCCCGGGGGCCGAGCCGTCCTCCACCGAACCGCCGGTTGACGACGGCCGCTCGAGGTCGATCATTCTCGCCACCGACAACGTCGTGAACGGGGCCCCGACCGTGTCGCTCGAGCAGGCGGCCGCGTACGCCCGCGACAACTTCATCACGGTGTTCGGTCTGGACGCGAACGAGTACCGAGACGCCTTCGCGGCCGAGTACGAGGGCGTCATGACCGAGTACGAGTTCCCGTACTTCCCACTCACCGCGGAGGACTCGGTCGACGAGATCGTGGACACGATCACGAGCGAGCAGACGAGCAAGATTCAGGGCGCTCCGCAGCTCTACGTCATCGACCGCCCCGAGTTCTGGCTGTGGGGACTGCTCATCGGTATTCCGGTGTTCCTCGTGTGCGCGAGGAGGCTGCGCATATGACCTGGGATCCCATGCTCCCGCCGTGGCTCCTCGTGGTCATCGCGGCGCTGCTGGTCGGCTACGTCGGTTTCGCGGCCGTCCGCGCGCCCGCGCGGGCCCGGCTGATGTGGCTCGGTCGCCTGGTGATGGTGCTCGCGCTCGTGGGAGCCCTCGCACGCCCGGGCATCGGCACCTACTCGGCGAACGTCGCGAACGATGCGGTCGACGTCGTGTTTGTCGTCGATACTTCAGCGTCGGTCGGGGCGGAAGACTGGGGGAGTACCGCGGTGCGGCTTGAGGGCATGAAAGACGACATCAAGAAGCTCGCCGCGGATCACCCAGGGGCCCGCTTCGCCATGATCACCTTCAATTCGGTCGCCTCGCAGCGATTGCCGTTCACGAGCGATGCGACGGCGCTGCAGGAGGCGGTCGACCTGCTGACGCCGGAAGATGGCTTCTATGCGATGGGCTCCTCACCCACGATTGCGGCCGACCTCCTGCACGACGTGCTGCAGGATGCGGTCGAGGCCGACCCTGAGGGCGAGCGCGCCCGCGTCGTCTACTACCTCGGTGATGGCGAAGACACGCTCGGCAGCGATGCCAACGACTTCTCGGAATCCGCGGGACTCGTGCAGGGCGGCAGCGTGCTCGGTTATGGGACGAAGGCCGGCGGAAAAGTGCGAGCTTATGACACCTATGGCCGCAACTACACCGACTACCTCTATGACTACGGCACCTATGAGCCGGGAGTCTCGAAGATCGACGAGGAGACGCTCGACGGCATCGCGCAGCAGCTGCGGGTGAGCTACCAGCACCGCGACGCAAACTCGGAACCCGAGGCGGCGCAAGTCGATGTGCGCCGCGGCACGTTGGCACCCGAGGCCGCCAACCGCATGAGCTTCCCGGTCTACTGGGTGTTCGCGCTGGTCATTGTCGGGTGGTTGCTCGTTGAGAGCTTCCTGCTCGTGCGCGCCGGGCGAGAGGTGCGCGATGCGCTGGGCGAGCAGGAGCGGCGCGAGGATGCGCGTGCCGTCGGGGCGGGTGACGACGTATGAGTGACGAGATGAACGACTTTGTGAGCGACCGCACGGTGCGTCACCAGCGAAAGCAGAAGGTGCAGGACCCCGCGATCTCAGCGGCGCGTCGGCGCAGGCGACTTCGCCGTCGCCTCATGCTGTGGAGCCTGCCGTTCTCGATCGCCTTGCTGTTGGTGTCGGCAAAGCTCATTTCGCAGCACGCGATCGCCCAGACCGCGCTGAGCCAGTATTCGCAGGCCGAGTATGAGGGCTCGCTGAATACCTCCGGCCAGCTGAAGTTTGCCAATGTCGTCGAGCCGTGGAAGCCCTTCTACAACATGGGCACGAACTACCTGCGACTGGATGCACTGGCCGAGGCACAGGAGCAGTTCCACTCGGCCCTCGATCTGGCGAGTCCCAGCGAGCAGTGCCCGATTCGCGCGAACCTCGCGATCGCGATCGAGCGCGAGGGCGATGTCGCGCTCGAGGCGGAGGACGCCGAAACCGCCATTGCGAAGTATCAGGAGGCGTTGACCGTACTCGATGAGGCAGACGTGAGCTGCGAGTTCTCGACCTCGAACCGCTCGATCACCGACAGCGACGCCCGCATCACCGAGAAGCTCGAAGAACTCGAGCAGCAGCGGGAGCAACAGGAGCAGCCGCAGGACGGCGGCGACGGCTCCGATAGCCCTGGCGGTGAAAGTGATGGCGGCACCGAGACGCAACCCGACCCGGACGCGCTCGACGAGCTCGAGAACGGGCTCGGCGACAATCAGCAGGATCGTCAGAACGACGTCGAGGACGAAGAGGGCGGTTACGGGCAGAGCCAGCCCGATCAACCCTGGTAGCGCGGGGTACGATGGCCGACGTGATCCAACGTCTGTCGAACTACTTCCTTCGCACGCTCCGCGACAACCCGGCCGACGCCGAGGTCGCGAGCCACCGCCTCCTCGTTCGCGCCGGGTACATCCGACGTCAGGCACCGGGTATCTTCGCCTGGCTGCCGATCGGGTTGCGTGTTCGCCGACGCGTTGAGGCGATCATCCGCGAAGAGCTCGCGGCTGCCGGCGCGCAGGAGATGCTCTTCCCGGCGCTGCTGCCGCAGGAGTTTTACGAGGCCACGGGCCGTGTCGACGACTATGGCGACGGGATGTTCCACCTCTCCGACCGCAAGGACGCCGAGATGGTGCTGGCGCCGACGCACGAGGAGGCCTTCACGCTCGCGGTGAAGGACCTGTTCTCGTCGTATAAGGATCTCCCGATCACGATCTATCAGATCCAGGACAAGTACCGCGACGAGGCCCGGCCCCGAGCCGGCATCCTGCGCGGCCGCGAGTTCACCATGAAGGACGCCTACTCGTTCGACTGGAACGATGAGGGGCTCGACGCGAGCTACCAGGCGCAGCGCGATGCGTACGAGCGCATCTTCCGCCGCCTCGGGCTCGACTACGTCATCGTCGCGGCCGACTCGGGCGCCATGGGCGGATCGAAGTCGGAGGAATTCCTCCACCCGACCGAAATCGGCGAGGACACCTTCGTGCGCNCTGACGGCAGCTACGCCGCGAACGTCGAGGCGTACACGGCGACTCCGGCCGAACCTCGTGACGCGTCGAGCGACCCCGCCGTCGAGGTGTTCGACACCCCGAACGCGGGCACGATCACCGCGATCTGCGAACTGGAAAACATCACCGGCGATGCCACGTTGAAAAACCTCGTCGTCGCGCTCACCGACCACGAGGGCAAGCGTGAGCTCGCCATCGTTGGCCTGCAGGGCGACCGCGCGGTCGACATGAAGCGCCTCGAGATCGCCTTCGCGCCGCGGGAGGTTGAGGCGGCGACGGAGGACGACCTTAAGGCGCATCCCGAGCTGGTCCGCGGCTACATCGGCCCGTGGAAGGACGGCGAGCAGTTTCTCGGCGAGGGCTCGACCACCGGCATTCCGTACTTCCTCGACACCCGCATCGGCGACGGCTCAACCTGGGTCACGGGCGCCAACACCAACGAGAAGCACGTTCGACACCTGGTGTACGGTCGCGACTTCGTCGCTGACGGACGAGTCGAGGCGGCCGAGGTGCGCGACGGCGACCCGGCTCCCGGCGGGCTCGGCCCCATCACCGCCGAACGCGGCACCGAGATCGGTCACGTATTCCAGCTCGGACGTAAGTATGCCGAGGCGCTCGGCGCGAAGGTTCTCGACCCGAACGGCAAGCAGGTCGTCGTGACGATGGGTTCCTACGGCATCGGCGTGACGCGCAACCTCGCGCTCGTGGCCGAGCAGAATCACGACGAGCGCGGTCTCATCTGGCCCGAGGAACTCGCCCCGTTTGACGTGCACGTCATCGCCACTGGCAAGGGCGAGGTGCCGCTGCAGGTGGCCACCCAGCTCGCGGAAGGCGCCGAGGCAGCTGGTCTCGAGGTGCTCTTCGACGACCGTCCGAAGGAATCGCCCGGCGTGAAGTTCGGCGACGCCGAGCTCATCGGCATTCCGTGGATCCTGATCGCGGGCAAGACGGCAGCAGACGGCATCGTCGAACTCTGGAACCGACGGAGCAACGAACGGACTCAGGTTTCGATCGACGAGGCAATTCCCGCGCTGCTGGCAGCCCGTGCGGTAAGATAATCGTTTCCGGCGAGTAGCCGGCACCCAAATCTGAATACGGAGGAGAGCCCATGAAGATCGATCCTGCAGTGCTGAGAACACTCGAGCGGGAACGGGAAATCCCCTTCGACGAACTCGTCGAGATCCTCGAGCAGGCCATCTTCGCCGCGTACGTGAAGCACGCGACCGCGGAAGCCGGCAAGGACACTCCGCCCGAGGGCTCGCGCGTCAACCTCGACCGTCGCACTGGCGAGGTCACCATCGTTGAGCCGCAGTACAACGACGAGGGCGAGGTAATCGGCGAGGCCCTTCTGCCCGCCGAAGACTTCGGCCGCATCGCCGCCTCGGCAGCGAAGCAGGTCATCACGCAGCGGATGCGCAACATCGACACCGACAAGGTGCTCGGGGAGTTCCGTGGTCGCGAGGGCGACATCGTCAACGGCGTCATCCAGCAGGGTGACGACCCGAAGATGGTGCGCATCGAGATCGCCCCCGGTGTCGAGGCCATCATGCCGCCCGAGGAGCAGGTGCCGGGTGAGGACTACCGCCACGGTCGCCGCATCCGCGTGTTTGTGACCAAGGTGGAGCGCGTTGAGCGCGTAGGGCGTGGCACCCGCAGCGCACGCATTACGGTTTCGCGAACCCACCCGCAGCTTGTGCGAAAGCTCTTTGCGAACGAGGTTCCCGAGATCGCCAACGGCATGGTCGACATCGTCGCGGTTGCTCGCGAGGCTGGTCATCGCTCCAAGGTCGCCGTGCGCGCCACCGAGCCGGGCTTCAACGCGAAGGGTGCCTGCATCGGCCCGCTCGGCGCTCGCGTGCGTGCCGTCACCAACGAGCTCGATGACGAGAAGATCGACATCGTCGACTACTCGAACAACCTCTCCGACTTCGTGGCGAACGCACTGAGCCCGGCAAAGGTTTCGAGCTCGTTCGTACTCGACCCGAAGACGAAGGCAGTGCGTGTGCTCGTTCCCGACTTCCAGCTGTCGCTCGCGATCGGCAAGGAAGGACAGAACGCCCGCCTCGCGGCGCGCCTCACCGGAGCTCGGATTGACATTCAGCCCGACAGCGTGATGGAAGACCCCGACGAGTCATAGCGGCGCATGCGCCGACATGGGAGTACTATGGATGCAGTGCGAACGTGCATTGGATGTCGCGTGCGCGCCTCACAAGAACAACTCATCAGAGTTGTCGAGGTATCCGGAAGGCTCCAGCTTGACTGGAACCGGACGCTGCCGGGTCGGGGTGCGTGGTTACATCCGCAGGTTGACTGCGTAACTCACGCGCTCGACCGAAAGCAGTTCCGACGCGCATTGCGCGCCGGGGAGTTGGATGACAGCGCCCTTCGTTCGTACCTAACTGCACTACCAGCAAAGGTTGTTGATCGGACTATGGACCAATCATGAGTGGCTCGCGATGAGGCACAACCGTTAATTGGTCTGCTCCCGTCAGGGGCAGACCCTGATGAGGAGAACTGTGGCAAAACCACGCGTACATGAGATCGCCGCCGAGATGGGCGTCGAATCTAAGGTCGCACTCGCGACCCTGCAGGAAATGGGCGAGTTCGTAAAGACCGCGTCCTCGAGTGTTGAGCCTCCCGTGGCTCGCCGCCTGCGAGACGAACTGAAGCGTCGTGCCGACCAGGGCGGCGCCGAAAGTGCTGCCGAGGCACCGAAGCCGGCCGCAGCGGCAGCACCCGCTGCGCCGAAGCCTGCATCCGCATCGGGTGCGCCGAAGCCCGGCGCCCCGAAGCCCGCCGCTCGTTCGGCCGCGCCGAAGCCGGGCGCAGCGAAGACCGGTGCGGCGAAGCCTGGCGCCGCCAAGTCGGGTGCTGGCAAGGCCGCTCCGGCGGCGCAGAGCCGTGCTCAGTCGGCTCCGAAGCCTGCGTCGAACAAGCCCGCCGAGGCTGCCGCGCCGAAGCCGGCTGCTCGTTCGGCTGTCGCGCCAACGCCCACGCCGAAGCCCGGTGAGGCGCAGGCAAAGCCCGCACAAGGTAGCGCCAAGCCCGGTCAGTCGCCTGCGCCGAAGCCCGGTGCAGCTGCGCCGAAGCCCGGCGGCGCCGACGGCAACAACATCCCTCGCCCCCGCGGCCCACGCCCCGGTAACAACCCCTACGCATCGGCGCAGGGTATGGGTGCACGCCCGCGACCGGGGAACAACCCCTTCAGCCCCAAGCAGGGCCAGGGTGGCGCACCGCGCCCCGGTGGCCCCCGTCCGGGTGCCCCGAAGCCGGGTTCCGTCGGCGGTCGTGGTCCCGCTGGTCCGGCGCGCCCGGGTCAGCCCCGCGTGTTGCCCGGTGAGCGTCCCCAGAACGCTGGTGGCGGTCGCGGTCGTCCCGGCGGCGCTGGCGGCGCTGGCGGCGGTGGTCGTCCAGGCGGTGCCGGCGGCGGTGGCGGCGGATTCGGCGCGCCTCGCGCCGGTGGCGGCGGCGGACGTCCGGGCCCCGGCGGCCGCGGTCGCGGCGGCACCGCTGGTGCCTTCGGTCGCGGCGGCGGTAAGTCGAAGGCGCGCAAGTCGAAGCGGACGAAGCGGGCAGAATTTGAGATGCGGGAGGCGCCGTCGATTGGCGGCGTGAAGGTTCCCCGCGGCAATGGCGAGACGCGCATCAGGCTGCGTCGCGGCGCGTCGATCTCAGACTTCGCCGACAAGATTGATGCGTCGCCCGGTGACCTCGTAACGGTGCTGTTCCACCTCGGTGAGATGGCGACCGCGACAGAGTCGCTCGACGAGGGCACGTTCCAGGTGCTCGGTGAGGAGCTCGGCTACAAGATCGAGATCGTCTCGCCCGAGGACGAAGACCGCGAGCTGCTCGAAACCTTCGACATTGACCTCGAAGGCGAAGAGGACGCGGAGACCGATGAAGAGCTCGAGGTTCGTCCGCCGGTTGTGACCGTGATGGGTCACGTCGATCACGGTAAGACTCGACTGCTCGACGCGATCCGTCGCAGTGACGTTCAAGCTGGCGAGGCCGGCGGCATCACCCAGCACATTGGTGCGTACCAGGTGTGGGGCGAGCAGGAGGGTGTCCAGCGCGCGATTACCTTCATCGACACCCCGGGTCACGAGGCGTTCACCGCCATGCGTGCCCGTGGTGCGAACGTCACCGACGTTGCGATCCTCGTGGTCGCGGCCGACGACGGCATCATGCCGCAGACGATTGAGGCGCTGAACCACGCGAAGGCGGCGGGCGTGCCCATCGTCGTCGCGGTCAACAAGATCGATGCCGAGGGTGCGAACCCCGACAAGGTCCGCGCTCAGCTGACCGAGTATGAGCTCATTGCTGAGGAATATGGTGGCGACACCATGTTCGTCAACGTTTCGGCGAAGACCGGCGAGGGTGTGCGCGAGGTCATTGACGCCGTGCTGCTCACCGCCGACGCCGAGCTCGACCTGCGCGCGAACCCGAACAAGGATGCCCGCGGAACGGCGATCGAGGCGAAGCTCGACAAGGGTCGCGGTGCGGTTGCGACCGTGCTCATCCAGTCGGGTAGCCTCCGTGTCGGTGACTCGATCGTGGCCGGCACGGCATACGGCCGCGTGCGTGCGATGCTCGACGAGAACGGCGAGATGGTTGAGGCGGCCTACCCGTCGCGTCCCGTGCAGGTGCAGGGCCTCAGCTCGGTGCCTCGCGCTGGTGACACGTTCCTTGTGACCGAGGACGACCGCACGGCTCGTCAGATTGCCGAGAAGCGCGAAGCGGTCGAACGCAACGCGCAGCTCGCGAAGGCCCGCAAGCGCATGTCGCTCGAGGACTTCACCCGCGCGCTCGAAGAGGGCAAGGTGCAGTCGCTCAACCTCATCATCAAGGGTGACGTCTCCGGTGCCGTCGAGGCGCTCGAGGACTCGCTGCTCAAGATCGAGGTCGACGACTCGGTGCAGCTGCGCATCATCCACCGCGGTGTTGGTGCGATCAGCGAGTCGGACGTCAACCTGGCGACCATCGACAGCGCCGTGATCATCGGCTTCAACGTTCGTCCTGACCAGAAGGCGCGTGCCGCCGCGGCCCGCGAGGGCGTGGATATCCGCTTCTACTCGGTCATTTACGACGCCATCGATTCGGTCGAGCGTTCGCTCAAGGGCATGCTCGAGCCGGAGTACGAGGAAGTCCGGTCGGGCGTTGCGGAGATCCGCGAGATCTTCCGTTCGTCGAAGTTTGGCAACATCGCCGGCTGCCTCGTGCAGTCGGGCACGATCACGCGCAACGCGAAGGCCCGCGTCATCCGCAACGGTGTTGTCGTTGGCGATGGCCTCGCCATCGAGTCGCTGCGCCGCTTTAAGGATGACGTGACCGAGGTTCGTGATGGCTTCGAGTGCGGTATCGGACTCGGCAAGTTCAACGACATCCAGATCGGTGACGAGATCGAAACCACGGAGATGGTGGAGAAGCCTCGTGACTGACAACGCTCGGGCTGCACGCCTGGCTGATCGCATCAAGGTGCTGGTGGCGAAGACCCTCGAGCGAGGGGTGAAAGACCCTCGTCTCGGCTTCGTCACCATCACCGACGTGCGTGTGACCGGCGACCTGCAGCACGCAACCATCTTCTACACGGTGTATGGCACCGACGAGGAACGGATCGAGTCGGCCGCCGCGCTGAAGAGCGCGACGGGCATGATTCGCTCCGAGGTGGGTCGCAACCTCAATGTGAGGCTGACGCCGTCGCTCGAGTTCGTGCTGGATGCCCTGCCTGACAACGCGGGTCGCATCGACGACCTCCTGGCTCGGGCGCGTGATGAGGATGCGCGACTCGCGTCCGAACGCGACGGTAAGGGTTTCGCGGGGGAGTCCAACCCCTATCGAGACGCTGACGACGAGCAGCAATAAGCTCCATCAATCAGTGCGGGAGGCGAAGAAATTCGTCCTCCCGCACTGCTAGTTGGTCCACCACCAACGCGTCGATGAGCCGAGCGATGCGGGCAGAAAATTCGGTGTCTGCTGCACCGAGTTCGTGGGGGAGCGCATCCTCGGCGATACCCTCGTGACGTTCTCGCAGCAGGCGCATGATTCTGCCGCGCAGTTCGCGGTCCGACCCGGCAAACTTCGCCTGCGAACGGCCCGGTGCGGGTGTTTCGGGGTTGCCGGCGAGGTGCCATTCGCACAGCTCCGCAACGGGGCAGGCGTCACACAATGGCGCGCGGGCGACGCAGATGACCGCGCCGAGCTCCATCGATCCGGCGTTCCACGATGATGCCTCGTCGGGGTCGATGGGGAGCACCGCGAGCATCTCGGCGTCGTCGCGGCGATGGTTCGGCAGCCACGCGTGCTGCTGGCCGTGACGCGTGCGCGCGAGCACGCGTCGCACGTTCGTGTCGACGACCGGCACGACCTCGCCATAGGCAAACGAAGCGACCGCGGCCGAGGTGTACGGGCCGATGCCAGGTAGCGCCAGCAGCGCATCCCGGCTTCGCGGCACCTCACCATCATGGTGCTGGACTATCGCCTGTGCGCAACGGCGTAGGGCAACTGCCCGACGTGGGTAACCGAGCCGGTCCCAGGCCCGAATCACGTCGGCGTCGCTCGCCGCCGCGAGGTCGGCGGGCGTCGGCCACTTGGACATGAACTCGAGCCATTTGGGCAACACGCGCGACATCTGGGTCTGCTGGCTCATGACCTCGCTCACGAGGATGCCCCACGGGCTGCAGTCGGGTTTGCGCCAAGGGAAATCGCGGGCCGTGCGGCCGTACCAGTCAATGACGGTGCCGACCAGCGCATTCTTCGACGTCATGCCATGACCCTGCGGGCGAGTTCGCGGGGCGGCAGGAACCGTTGCGTCGCCGACACCTCGTGCACGAGCCGAGTGACTCGCGTGTTCACGGGAACAGCCAGGCCGACAGCAGCGGCGCTGCGCACGACCTCGCCGTTGAGCGCGTCAATCTCGGTTATCTGGCCGCGCCGAATAGATTGGAGCGTTGAGGCGGGGTTTGGGGTCGTGCCGAACATGCGGCCCAGCTTGCCGCGGACCACCTCGAGCGCCCTGCCACCGCGCACCAGGTCGGCAAAGTGTGGGTGCATGCCGGCCACCCGGGCAAAGCAGATGCGCCGTGCATCCGCCACCGAAACGAGTTCTTCGAGCGAGCGGGCGACGATCGGCGCGAGCAGGGGATGCGCGCTCACGCGCTGCACGCTGAGGCCGGTGACGGCGGGCAGGGCGTTGACCTGATTCAAGAACAGCTTCATCCACAACAGGCCGTCCAGATTCGGCGAGGCGGCCGACGGCAGGGCACCGGTGAATGCGCCCGCAAGCTCTTGCGCGGCCCCGTAGCCGCCCGCGGAAATGGCGGCGAGCGTCAACTTGCCGGGGCCGGTTACGCGGATCTCGGCGGCACCGAGATTCGTGGCGGGGAACGTCGAGACAAGGCCGTAGATGCCGTCGCTCCGACCGAGGAGCCGGGCGACCTCGGAGGGTCCGCGGACGCCATTCTGGGTGACCACAATGGGCGTTGACGCAATCGCTCCGGCCTGTTGCTGCACCGCCGCCTCGGTTTGGTAGGTGCGCACGGCGAGCAGGACGAGTTCCGTGTCGGAGGCAACCGCGTCGCTGGCACTGACGGCCACCGTGAAGTTGCCCTGCGCGCCGCGCAAGCGGATGCCGTGCTCGCGCAGCGCGTCGAGCGTCGCGCCGCGCGCGACGGCGTGCACCTCGTGCCCGGNGCGGGCGAGGAGCGCCGTCAGCGTTCCACCGACCGCACCAACGCCCACCACAGAAATTCGCATCGACTCAGCCTAGCGACGAGCGGGCATAGAATCGTACGGATGTCTCAACGTTCCGATGGCCCGCACGGCCTGCTGCTGCTCGACAAGCCGTCGGGCATCACAAGCCACGATCTCGTTGCCAAGACGCGGCGCGCGCTGGGCACGCGCAAGGTCGGTCATGCGGGCACGCTTGACCCCATGGCGACGGGGCTCATGCTGCTCGGCGTCGGCGACGCCACTCGCCTGCTGACGTACCTCGTTGGCGAGGACAAGGTTTACGAGGCCACCGCGCGCTTCGGCATCGCGACGAACACCGAGGATGCCGATGGCGAGGTGACGAGTCTTGCGTCCCCGGAGCTCGTGCGGGCCGTCACTCACGACCGGCTCGAGGCCGCGCTGGTGAAGCTGCGCGGCGAGATCCAGCAGGTACCGAGCGCGGTGAGCGCCATCAAGGTCAACGGTGTGCGCAGCTACAAGCGCGTGCGCGACGGCGAGCAGGTCGAGCTCGCCGCGCGCACCGTCACGATCCACGAATTGCATGTGCTCGGCACCGAGTTCCGCGAGCTGGGGCTCGCCGACGGCACGACTCAGCCGGTGCTCGACGTGCGCCTGCGCGTCGGCTGTTCGTCGGGCACCTACGTGCGCGCGCTTGCTCGCGACCTCGGCAATGACCTCGGGGTGGGGGCACACCTCACCGCGCTCAACCGACTCGCGGTCGGTGACTTTCGCGTGGCGAACGCGACGACGGTGGACGACGCGCAGCTCGCGAGCCGACTCGTACCGCCCGCCAAGGTCGCGACGACCCGCTTCCCTTCCTTTGTCGCCGACGAGGTCCAGGCGAGCGCGTTGCGGAACGGTCGTCGCATCCCAGCCCCCGAGGGCACCGATGGTCTCAGCGAGCCGATCGCCGCCCTCGACGCCGAGGGGAACCTCATCGGTCTCATCGAGATCCGTGACGGCGAGAGCAAGATCCTCATGAACATGCCGCAGCGCAGCGTGGGCGCCGAATGAGCGAGTGGTTCTCGTGGGTGCAGTTCGCGGTCGCCACCGCCGCGGGCCTGTTGTGCCTCATCATGGCGTTCGCGAATCGCAAGCCGGGCGACGTCACCGTCGGCTCGCTGGCGCTCGTCGAGGTGCTCCTCATCGTCCAACTCGTCGCCGTGCTCGTCGCTCCCGCGGTCGGCAATCCGATCCGCGGCGACGGCCTCGAATTGTGGATGTATCTCATCGCCGCGCTGCTGCTTCCGCCACTAGCCGGACTCTGGGCGATCATCGAGCGCGTGCGTTGGTCGAATGCGGTGCTCGCGGTGGCCGCGTTCGCGGTCGGGGTTATGGTGATCCGGATGCAAACGATTTGGGTGGGCTGATGGGCAAGTCGCGCATCCTCGTCGCCATCTACGTCGTGCTCTTTCTCGCGGCAGGCGGCCGAAGCACCTTTCAGATCATCCGGGAGTTCGATGTCGCGCCGCTCGCGTACACGCTGAGCGCCGTCGCCGCGGTCGTCTATCTCCTTGCGGGCATCGCGCTCGCCCTCGCGGACCACAGCGCTGTGTGGCGTCGACTCGCCTGGGTGGCCCTCGGGTTCGAATTCGTGGGGGTCATCACGGTCGGTGTGCTCTCCGGCCTCGACCCCGAATTGTTTCCCGCCGCAACAGTCTGGAGCGGCTTTGGACGCGGCTACCTGTATATTCCTCTCGTGCTTCCTCTCGCTGGTTTCTCTGTGCTCGAGACACGCTCACGTGCCGAGCGCGCCGGCTTCGCTGCGGCGGTGACCGCGTGATTCTGGTCAACGACCCCGCAAGCTTCCCGGCGCTGCTGCGACCGAGCGTGGTGACGATCGGCAAATTTGATGGGCTCCATTGCGGCCATCGCGACCTCATCGCGCGAGTGCGTGAGGAGTCGCTCGCGCGAGGCCTCACCAGCGTCGTCGTCACCTTCGACCGGCACCCCGCCGCGCTATTCGCGCCCGAGCGAGCCCCGAAACCCGTGGTCTCGCTGCTGCAGAAGGAAGAGCTGCTCGCCGACTCTGGTGTCGACGCCACGGTGGTAGTTCCGTTTACGCGCGAGTTCTCGCAGATGAGCCCCGCCGACTTCGTCGGAAAGTTCCTCATCGAACAGCTTGGGATGCGCGCGATCGTGCTTGGCAACGACTTCCGTTTCGGTTTCAAGGGGACAGGCGACGTGGCCTATCTTCGCGAACTCGGGGGCGAGCTCGGCTTTGACACCATCGTCATCGAGGACACCTCGGACGATGGCACGCACCGGGCCTCGTCGACACGCATCCGCGAGCTGCTCGAGCNGGGGGATGTGCGCGGCGCCGCGGCGGCGCTCGACCGCAACCACCGCGTGCGCGGCGTGGTCGTGCACGGCGCAAAGCGCGGGCGCGAGCTTGGCTTCCCGACAGCGAACCTCGGCCCTGAAACGCTCGAGGGGTACGTGCCCGCTGACGGCGTCTACGCAGGTTGGTTGCACGTCGATGGAGAGCGGCTACCGGCCGCTATCTCGATCGGCAACAATCCGACCTTCGAGGGTGTTCCGCAGAAGCAGATCGAGGCGTACGTGCTCGACGCGACGCTCGACCTTTACGGCAACTCCGTCACGGTCGAGTTCGTCGACTTCATTCGCCCGATGCTGAAGTTCGACTCGCTCGAGGCGCTCATTACGAGCCTCGGCGACGACGTCGCCCGCACCCGCGAACTGCTCAGTTAACGGCGAGGCGACGACGCCCGAACAAGTGCATGATGATCTCGCCGGCGGTCGCATCGAGCGTCGGGCCGGAGCCGATTTGCCAGCGCGCATCCGTCGCCCGCAGCGAGCGCTTACTCGCGAGCTTGACTGCCTTACCGCCGAAGGGCATCTTCGTGCGTGCGAGCGCGACCGAGCCGGTGGAGCGCGGGCTTAACCGCAGCTGCAGGCCGAGTGCCTCGGTCACGTCGTAGGCGTGCACGACTGCTTCGGTGAGCTCAATGATGCCGTTGCGGTGATCGCCCGCGAGCTTGCTGCTCGCGATCTCGCGCAGCTGCTCNACGAGCACGGGCGTCGGCGCCGCGGCCTCATCGCGGGCCAGCTGGGCGACGATGCGATTGAAGTTGAACCCCTTGCGGCCGATGCTCGCGAATGCCGATCCGACCATGTCGGAGCTGTTGAGGCCGAGCCGCCAAATGAGGTGGCCGGCGACATCGCGCACGCGCCAGTCACCGCACATGCTCGGCGCCTCCCACCGTTCGTCGTCGAGGCGATCGAGCGTGTCGGCGAGGCGGTCGAGCGTGGTCGCGATGTGCGCGCTCCAGTCACCCGAGGTGCGCGAGGCCGGGNCGCGAGAACGACGCGTTGGACAAGGGCTGCTCGGATGCTGAATCGGGTGTCACATTGGCAATTATGGCACCTGAGTTGTGTGGCTCCGTGAGCGCGCGGTGATTCGGGTAGAATGGTCGCGACGCCCTGCGTACCCGGATCTCTGTATGTTCCGTCGCACGGCCCACGACGTTCTGAAGTCACCCGCGAGTCGCTGGTTTTCGGCCCGCGGTTTCACCTGTTGAAGGAGGCGCATGTCGCCGAAATCGCACACGCACATGAGCACACAATCCACCCGGCGTCGCCGTTCTAAGGGCGACAACACCGGTGTGATCCCGCAACTGGCCAAGGCGGCCCGCGAGGTCGAAACTGCGGCAATGCGGGGGCGCATCTCGCCCTCGATGCGCACGAAGTTCCAGGTTGTGGGTCTCCTGGTGCGCGAGGAGCGCGCCCGGCTGAAGACCGACGCATCCGTGCCGACGGGGGAGCGCAACGAGTCGCTCAAGCGCCTCGATGGCCTCGGTGCTATTCTCGCGAAGACGGCGGCGCGCGACACGACGCTGCTCAACCTGCTCAAGGAAGACGCGCCGACGACGCCGCAGGCACGCGAGCTGCGCAAACAGATGCTCTTCGCTGGCGGCGTCGACATGGTCGTCGACGAAGAAGAAGAGACGGCACCCGAGCCGCAGACGATGCTGCTGCCCGAGGGCATTCGCGAGCGTCAGGTGATGCCCCCTAGTGTTAAGGCGCGCGTGCGTTCGAACCCGTTCCTCTCGCCGGATCTCACGCAGATTCGGCCACCGAGCCACCACTACACGCGGCTCGCCAACTGGGAGCTGCTCGGCCCGCTACTCAAGGCCTTCGCGACCGGCGCCGGTGGCGGTGCCGCGTCGATGGAGCTGCCGGACCCGCCGCGCTTCGACCGCGTGTCGCCCCCGTCGCTCGAACTCATGCCGCACCAGGCGCAGCTGATCGAGGCGGTTCGTCAGGGGCAGCGTTCGGTGCTGCTCGCCGACGAGCCGGGCCTCGGCAAGACCGCCCAGGCAGTGCTGTCGGCGTCGGTGGCCGGCGCGTATCCGCTGCTCTGCGTCGTGCCGAACGTGGTCAAGACGAACTGGGCGCAGGAGGTCGCGCGGTGGACGCCAACCCGCCGCGCCACCATCATCAGCGGTGACGGCAATGACATCGACGCCTTCAGCGACGTCTTCATCGTCAACTACGAGATCCTCGACCGCCACATTGGCTGGCTGCAGCGCATCGGCCTCAAGGGCATGGTGGTCGACGAGGCGCACTTCATCAAGAACCCAACCTCGCAGCGAAGCCGGCTCGTGCTGCAGCTCGCCCGCAGCATTCGCAGCCGTGTGCCGGGCGTCGACCCGCTCATGATGGCGCTCACGGGTACCCCGCTCATCAACGACGTCGACGACTTCCGTGCAATCTGGCAGCTGCTCGGCTGGCTCGACGGCGATCGCCCCGCTCCTGTGCTGCTCGACGCGCTGGACAAGACTGGCCTCGTGCCGAGCGACGCGGGCTTCGCAGCGGCCGCCCGTCGCGCCGTCATCGACCTTGGCATCGTGCGTCGCCGCAAGGTCGACGTCGCGAAGTCGCTTCCCGCGAAGCGGGTCGTCGACATGCCGGTCGAGCTCGACACCGACGAGGGCGCGTCGATTCGACGCGCTGAGCGACTGCTCGTCGACCGCCTCCTGGCGCGCTACTCGCGGATGCTCAGCGCGGCCGACCTGCCGCAGACGACGATCGATGAAAACCGTCTTCGGATGCTCGCGCGCCAGGAGGTCGAGGAGTCGAAGGCCGCGAGCGGCGGAGACTCGATCTTCGCGATGCTGCACCGCATCGGTATCGCCAAGTCGCGCCTCGCGGCCGAGTACACGGCGCAGCTGGCCCACTCGGTTGGCAAGGTCGTGTTCTTCGCGAAGCACATTGAGGCGATGGACCGGGCCGAGGAAGTCTTCGAGGCCGAGGGTCTTCGCGCGGTGCACATCCGTGGCGACCAGACCACGGCGCAGCGCGACCGAGCCATCGACGCATTCCAGCACGACCCCGAGGTCAAGGTCATCGTGTGCTCGCTTATGGCGGCCGGCGTCGGTATCAACCTGCAGGTTGCGAGCGATGTTGTGCTGGCCGAGCTGAGCTGGACCGCTGCCGAGCAGACCCAGGCCATCGACCGCGTGCACCGCATTGGCCAGGAGATCCCCGTTACCGCGTGGCGCATCATCGCGTCGCAGACGGTGGATGCGCACGTCGCGGAGCTCATCGATGCGAAGCAAGGCCTCGCCGCGCGTGCGCTCGAGGGCACCGATACCGGCGAGGTCTCGAGCGAAGACATTCAGGTTGACGCGATCGTGAATCTGTTGCTTGAGCGGCTGCGGATCTACCAGAATGGAGTTGACGCGTAGCTCGTTTGTAAAAACGAACGTCTTTCACATTATGCTGGTAGCCGAGGCATCGGAGCCAAACGCAACGAAGGTGGATGACATTGTCAACGTCTGATCAGTTCCGCATTGAACGCGACTCGATTGGTGAAATCAAGATTCCGGCGAACGCCTACTGGGGCGTCAATACCGCGAGGGCTGTCGAGAACTTCGACATCGCGCGACGCCAAATCAGTGTGTACCCGGACTTCCTGGTCGCATTCGCTCAGGTGAAGCAGGCCGCGGCCCGCGCGAACCAGGAGATCGGCATACTTGACTCGGAGCGCGGAGGCTACATCGAGCAGGCGTGCCAGGACATCATCGATGGCAAGCTGCACGACCAGTTTGTCGTCGGCGTGATTCAGGGCGGCGCGGGTACGAGCTCGAACATGAACGCGAACGAGGTCATCGCCAACCGCGCCCTCGAACTCGCGGGCCGTGAGTTCGGCGACTACGCGTATATTTCGCCGAACGACCACGTGAACGCGTCGCAGTCGACCAACGACACTTACCCGTCGGCGGTCAAGCTCGGTCTTGTGCACTCGACCCAGAACCTCATCGCCGAGTACAAGCTCCTTCAGGATGCCATCATGAAGAAGGCGTTCGAGTTCAAGGAGGTGCTCAAGGTCGGCCGCACGCAGTTGCAGGACGCCGTGCCGATGACGCTTGGGCAGGAATTCCACGGTTTCGCCACGACGGTCGGCGAGGACATCCAGCGTCTTGAGGACGTTGGGCCGTTGCTGCTTGAGCTTAACCTCGGTGCCACCGCAATCGGCACACGCATCAACGCGCCGGCCGAATACCCGGCGGCAATCATGCGTCACCTGCGCGAGATCACTGGCTACGACGAACTCGTGACCGCGACCGACCTTATCGAAGCCACCAGCGACACGGGTGTCTTCATGTCGCTCTCGAGCGTCATGAAGCGCTGTGCCATGAAGCTGTCGAAGATCTGCAACGACCTGCGTCTGCTCTCCTCGGGCCCGCAGGCCGGTCTCGGTGAGATCAACCTGCCCGCCCGCCAGGCCGGCTCGTCGATCATGCCGGGCAAGGTGAACCCTGTTATTCCCGAGGCCGTGAGCCAGGTTGCCTTCGTCATCGCGGGCTCTGACGTCACCGTCGCGTTCGCGTCTGAGGCTGGTCAGCTGCAGCTCAATGCGTTCGAGCCCGTCATGATGCACACGCTCATGCAGAACTCGGTTTGGCTGCGCCGCGCCATGCGCACGCTGCGCGTGAACTGCATCATCGGCATCACCGCCAACAAGGAGAAGACCGAGGCGCAGGTTGCAGCTTCGGTCGGCCTCATCACCGCGCTCAACCCGGTGATCGGCTATGCCGAGGCATCGAAGATCGCGAAGAAGGCACTTGCCACCAACAGCAAGGTTGTCGACCTGGTCGTCGAGGCCGGCCTGCTCGAGCGCGAGCGCGTGATCGAGCTGCTGCACCCCGAGGCCCTCGCGGGCCGCTTCCCCGAAGCGACGTCAGTCGGCTCGCTCACCGACGACGAGATTCTCGAGCAGGAACGTCGCATCGACTCGCTCGACCCGAAGGAACTCGCCGGGCCGATGCACGAAATCGTGTAGCTCGGTTACTCGCTCAGATTGCGATCGTCGGCGTCATGCTCATCGAGCATGGCGTCGTCGTCGTTGTCGCTGAGGTCATCGAGTGCACCGTCACGGAGATCGGCCGCGGTCACGATCGTCTCGGCCTGGCGCTGACGGTTGCGCTCGTTCGCCTCGTTGAGCTCCTGTCGGAGCGACTCCGTGGTGTGCACGAGCCGCGAAGGGATCTCACGCGAGGTCTCGGTCACGCGGTTGCCCACACGGTGCAGCGCATCCACTGCCGAGTCGAGGCCCTGCTGTGCCGCTTCGGCCGTCTTTTTCGCCGCCTCGGACTCGGCAACACTCGTCGCGGCCGCCTTGATCTGCTCGTAACGGGCACGACCGGCCCGGGCTCCGACAACAAATCCAACTGCGGTTCCGAGAAGAAATATGGCTCGCTTCATGGCACTCAATCTACCTGGCGGTGAAACAACTACGCTGGGCGGATGCCAACGAACGAGGTGCCCGAGCTCGCTGAGGGAACGACCAAAGTTCCTCTTCGGCTTCCCCGTGATCGGCGGGGGCCGTTCATTTGGATGATCGTGTTGTCGATCGTCTTGACTCTCGGTCTCATCGCGGTGGGCTGGTTGCTCGTGAACTGGCAGCTCGACGCGATCGTCATGGCAATCCCGGCGCTGATTCCGCTCACGCTCGTGCTCATCGCGGTGCACTTTCTTGACCGCTGGGAGCCGGAACCCACGATCCTGCTCGTGCTTTGCTTCGTCTACGGCGCGGGGGCTTCGATCCTCGGCACCCTCACTGTCGGAAACTTCCTCCTCGAGGTGACGAACACCTACGCGAGAGACTCCGTCGGTCTCGCGGCCTGGTCGATCCTGCTCCAGGGTCCGTTCGTGGAGGAGCTCGTCAAGGGCGTAGGTGTCGCGGTGCTGCTCATCATCGCCTGGCGCGAGGTTAACGGCCCGCTCGACGGCTTTGTCTACGCGGCGGTGATTGGCGCTGGCTTCGCGTTCACCGAGAACATCGTCTACTTCGCGTCGTCAGGTTCGACCGGGCTGGAATTCGTGTGGCTGCTCGTGGTGCGGGGGATTCTCTCGCCGTTTGCGCACGTGATGTTCACGGGGGTGATCGGGCTGGCCCTGGGCTGGGCGGCACAGCAGCGAAAACCGTTGCAGTTCGCTGTCGCCGGCGTGCTGGGCCTCGTCATGGCCGTTGGTCTGCACGCGTTTTGGAACGGAGCGAGCATCTACCTACTCCCGCTCTTCGGCGTCGACGCGCAGAACCCGTTTGCCTGGATCATCTCGTACGGACTGTTCCAACTGCCGCTCTTCCTCGCCTTCGGCTGGTTGCTGATGCAACTGCAGCATCGCGACCGACAGATCATTCGCAACAGACTCGACGAGTATCGACGCGCCGGTTGGTTCACGACCGCCGAGGTCGAGATGATCACGAACTGGCAGTTGCGGCGCAAGGCGATTCAGTGGGCGCGGGCGCAGTCGACCGAGCAGGGTCGGGCCATGAAGAACTTCGTTGAGGATGCGACGAGGCTCGCCTTCGCGCGCGAGCATGCCTCGATCGACAAACGCGACCCGCATCGCCGGGCCATCGAGAAGTCGCTGCTCGCGGTCACCCGACGTGACAGAAAAGACCTGCAAGATATGGTTCGATCGAAGGCATGACTGAACTTACGAAGCCTGAAGTTGAATTCCCCGATGGTCCGGCCCCGACCGAACTCGTCATCGAAGACCTCGTCGTAGGCGAGGGGGCCGAGGCCCAGGCCGGCGGCACCGTAAACGTGCACTACCTCGGCGTCGACTACGAGTCCGGCGACGAGTTCGACTCGTCGTGGTCGCGTGGCCAGTCTGTGGAGTTCCCGCTTGCCATGCTGGTCAAGGGCTGGCAGCTCGGCATTCCGGGCATGAAGGTGGGCGGCCGTCGCAAGCTCACCGTGCCGCCGGCCCTGGCCTACGGTGATGCCGGTCAGGGCCACCCGTTGTCGGGCCGCACCCTGATCTTCATCATTGACCTGCTCGGCGCCAAGTAGCGTCGTACCGTGCTAGCATTCTGAGGTTGCCGTGAAATCGGCCGCGGACAAAGAGAGTCGCGGGATTCCTTCCCTCGACGCCGCGCAGCGAACGAAAGGGGCTCACCGCCAATGGCGCTGAACGCAGAAAAGAAGCAGTCGATTATCGCCGAGTACGCCACCCACGAGGGTGACACCGGAAGCCCCGAGGTGCAGGTTGCGCTCCTGAGCGCCCGCATCAACGAGCTCACCGAGCACCTCAAAGAGCACAAGCACGACTACCACTCGCGTCGTGGCCTCCTCCTCCTGGTTGGTCAGCGTCGTCGTCTGCTGAAGTACCTCACCGACGTCGACATTGCACGCTACCGTGCGCTCATCGAGCGCCTGGGCCTGCGCCGCTAGGTTCAGGAACCCAAGCATCGTGCTAAGGCTATGCCCCACGTCTTCGACGTGGGGCATAGCTGTCTCAGTACCTATCGCAGCAACGGCACCGCACCAGGGGAGTAGCTATGTCCGACACCGATAAGGCAACAAAGGCGGACGACGCGAGTACCTACCGCCTCAATCGTGCCGGCGTGCCCGACACCACACCCGAGGTCGATGAGCTGGCCGAGTTGGCCGGTCGTCAGCCCGGCAACATCGACGCGTGGAAGCAGGGCTACCCGTACAGCCGCAAACTCACGCGCGCCGTGTACGAGCGCCAGAAGCGCCTCTTGCAGATCGAACTCCTCAAGCTGCAGACGTGGGTCAAGGAGTCGGGCACGAAGCTGGTCATCATCTTCGAGGGCCGCGATGCTGCGGGGAAAGGCGGCGCCATCAAGCGCTTTATGGAGCACCTGAACCCACGAGGTGCCCGCACCGTCGCGCTCGAGAAACCGACCGAGAAAGAATCCACGCAGTGGTATTTCCAGCGCTATGTCGAGCACCTGCCCTCGGCCGGCGAGATCGTGCTGTTCGACCGCTCCTGGTACAACCGGGCCGGGGTTGAGCGCGTCATGGGGTACTGCACGCCGACGCAGTACTTGGAGTTCACGCGTTCCGCGCCCGAGTTCGAGCGGATGCTCGTGAACTCCGGCATTCACGTCATCAAGTTCTGGTTCTCCGTGGGGCGAGCCGAGCAGCTCGCGCGCTTTGCTGCCCGCCGCGACGACCCGGTACGCCAGTGGAAGCTCTCGCCGACCGACCTCGCATCGCTCGATAAGTGGGACGAATACACGGCCGCAAAGGAGGCGATGTTCTTCTACACCGACACCGCCGAGTCGCCGTGGACCGTCGTGAAGTCGAACGATAAGAAGCGAGCGCGGCTCGAGGCGATGCGCTACGTGTTGAACGAGTTCGACTACCCGAACAAGGACAAAGCCGTTGCAGTCGCGCCTGACCCGAAAATCGTTGGTTCTCCGCGCGTGATCTATGACGATGGCGAGCGCCCCGAGGAGTTTCCCGTCGTGTGACGGAATGCGTCGAAGCGAATCGGCGACAGTTGCTGCCCGTAGCTAGGGTTACGGGCAGCAACGACCGTTTTCCAGGAGCATCATGACTGAGTTTTCGAGCCTCACTCGCGCCACCCGTGCGGGCATTGAGACCGACACCGCGCAGGGCGCGGTTGTCCCACCGCTGTACCTTTCTTCGAACTACACCTTCGCGAAGTTCGGCGAGCCGCGACGGTTCGACTACACCCGCTCCGGAAATCCCACGCGTGCCATCCTCGGCGAGGCAATCGCCGAGCTCGAGGGAGGCGCTGGGGCGACGATCGTGGCGACCGGCATGGGCGCAGTTACGCTCGTGACCGTGGCGCTGCTGCAGCCGGGCGACGTTGTTGCTTACCCCCACGACTGTTATGGCGGCACCTGGCGCCTGTTCGAGCAACTCGGCTCGAAGGGGCTTTACCGCTTCGAGCCCGTTGACTTCACCGACGTCGAAGCGGCCAAGGCTCGCATCGCGCAGCTCTCGCCGAAGCTCGTCTGGCTCGAGACTCCCTCGAACCCGCTGCTGCGCGTGACTGACGTCGAGGCCATCTCGGCGGCCGCTCACGAATCGGGTGCGCTCGTTGCAGTTGACAACACCTTCCTCACGCCGCTCGCGCAGAAGCCCTTTGCACTCGGCGCCGACGTGGTTGTGCACTCCGTCACGAAGTACCTGAACGGCCACTCCGACGTGGTGCAGGGCGCGGTCATCGGTCGCACCCCCGAGCTTGCGGAACGCTTCGATTGGTGGGGCAATGTGCTCGGCGTCACGGCCAGCCCGGCCGACTCGTACCTCGTAATTCGCGGCCTGCGCACGCTCGAGGTGCGGTTCGCACGGCACCAAGAAAACACGATCGCCGTCGTCGACGCGATTAGGGACCACCCCGCGGTGCAGCAGCTCAACTTCCCGGGTCTTGCCGAGCACCCGGGCCACGAGCTTGCGAAGCGTCAGCAGTCGGGTTTCGGTGCGATGTTCTCGATCGACCTCGTCGGCGGCGAGGACGCGGCACGCCGCTTCGTCGAGGCGGTCGAGCTCTTCTCGCTCGCGGAGTCGCTCGGCGGCACCGAGTCGCTCGTCGCACATCCCGCGACCATGACCCACGCGTCGATGACGCCCGAGGCGCAGGATGCCGCCGGCATCACGCCCGGCCTGCTGCGGTTCTCGATCGGCATCGAGCCGGTCGAAGACCTCATCGTCGACCTCAAGGCCGCCCTCGACGCCGCGCTCTAGTCTTCCTCAGCCCCGAACGCCACCCCACCCGTCCGCCAAGCGTGATGGTGGGGTGGCGTTCGGGGTTTCCAGACCGCTCGCTGCTAGGATCAGGGGGTTCGTACTAATTCGCACGCGGCTCAGCATTGCTGATTGTCGGTGGTGGCGAGCCGGACTCGTCTGAAACGCGACGCCGGAGCGCAATTACTGATGGTCAGCCGAGGGAGCCTCGACAGGTGTTGTGTGCGTGCGAGCGACACTAAGGAGGAGACCTTTGGAGGGTCCCGAAATCAAGTTCGCCGAAACCGTTATTGACAACGGTAAGTTCGGCACCCGCACCGTCCGCTTCGAAACGGGTCGTCTCGCGCAGCAGTCGCAGGGTTCGGCAGTCGCCTACCTCGACGACGAAACCATGCTGCTCAGCGCGACGAGCATCTCGAAGCACCCGAAGGAGCGCTTTGACTTCTTCCCCCTGACGGTTGACGTTGAGGAGCGCTCGTACGCCAAGGGCGCCATCCCTGGCTCGTTCTTCCGCCGCGAGGGCCGCCCCTCGACCGACGCGATCCTCGCGTGCCGCCTCATCGACCGCCCGATGCGCCCGTCGTTCGTCGACGGCCTCCGCAACGAGGTGCAGATCGTCGTGACCGTGCTCTCGATCGCCCCCGACGAGACCTACGACGTGCTTGCCGTCAACGCGGCATCCATGTCATCGCAGATCTCTGGCGTGCCGTTCTCGGGCCCCATCGGTGCCGTGCGCATCGTGCTCATCGACGGCCAGTGGGTCGCGTTCCCGAAGTACTCGCAGCAGGAGCAGGCTGTCTTCGAGCTGACCGTTGCCGGTCGCCTCGTGACGAACGCCGACGGCAGCGAAGACATCGCGGTGATGATGGTTGAGGCGCAGGCACCCGACAACGCGTGGGAGCTTATCCAGAACGGCGCCCAGAAGCCAGACGAGGCCGTCGTTGCTGGCGGTCTCGAGGCCTCGAAGCCCTTCATCACCCAGCTCATCAAGGCGCAGCAGTCGGTTGCCGACCAGGTGAACAAGGAAATCAAGGAATACCCGGTATTCCCGGCCTACACCGAGCCCGTTCGCGCGCTCGTCGAGGCCGAGGCGAAGGACGAGCTCGGCAAGGTCTACCAGATCGCCGACAAGATCGAGCGCCAGAATGCTGACGACGCCCTCAAGGCGCGCGTGACCGAGGCCGTTGCGGCCAAGGTCGAGGCTGGCGAGCTCGAGGACTCGGCTCTGGGCCAGGTCTCGGCTGCGTACAAGTCGGTCACGAAGGACGTCGTTCGCGGCCGCATCCTCAGCGACGGTCAGCGTATCGATGGCCGCGGAGTTGCCGACATCCGCCAGCTCGACGCTGAGGTCGAGGTTGTGCCCCGCGTGCACGGCTCGGCCATCTTCCAGCGCGGCGAGACGCAGATTCTCGGCGTCACAACGCTGAACATGCTCAAGATGGAGCAGCAGATCGACTCGCTCAGCCCCGTTCAGTCGAAGCGCTACATGCACCACTACAACTTCCCGCCCTACTCGACCGGTGAGACCGGCCGTGTTGGCTCGCCGAAGCGTCGCGAGATCGGTCACGGCAATCTGGCCGAGAAGGCGCTGCTTGCAGTGCTGCCCACCCGCGAGGAGTTCCCCTACGCGATCCGTCAGGTCTCGGAGGCCCTCGGCTCGAACGGCTCGACCTCGATGGGTTCGGTCTGCGCCTCCACGCTCTCGCTGCTCAACGCCGGTGTGCCCCTGCGCGCGCCCGTCGCGGGTATCGCCATGGGCCTCGTGTCGGCTGAGGTCGACGGCGAGATGAAGTACCAGGCACTCACCGACATCCTCGGTGCCGAGGACGCGCTCGGCGACATGGACTTCAAGGTCGCCGGTACCTCGGAGTTCGTTACCGCTCTGCAGCTCGACACCAAGCTCGACGGCATCCCCTCGGAGGTGCTCGACGCCGCGCTCCAGCAGGCGCACGACGCTCGCATCAAGATCCTCAACGAGGCGATCACTGCTGTGATCTCGGAGCCCGACGAGATGGCGGCCACCGCACCGCGCATCATCTCGGTGAAGATCCCCGTTGACAAGATCGGTGAGGTCATCGGCCCCAAGGGCAAGGTCATCAACCAGATCCAGGAAGACACCGGCGCCGACATCTCGATCGAGGACGACGGCACCGTGTTCATCGGCGCGACCGACGGCCCCTCGGCCGAGGCTGCCCGTGCACAGGTCAACGCGATCGCGAACCCGCAGGTTCCCGAGGTCGGCGAACAGTACCTCGGTACCGTCGTCAAGCTTGCGAGCTTCGGTGCGTTCGTGTCGCTCCTGCCTGGCAAGGACGGCCTGCTGCACATCTCGGAGGTGCGCAAGCTCGTTGGTGGCAAGCGCGTCGAGAACGTCGAAGACGTGGTCTCGGTTGGTCAGAAGCTGCTCGTGAAGATCACGAAGGTGGACGACCGTGGCAAGCTCTCACTCGAGCCCGTGCTCGAGGAGGGCGAAGGCGCCGACGAGACCGAGGTCGAGTCGACCGACGCCGAGTAGCCACACCTGGCTGAGTAAAGCGGCCCGTGCAGCGCACGCGCCGCTTTACTCTATTCGGCTACACTCAAGCCGATATGTCTGCACCGATTTTGCTGCCACTGAACACGACTCACCTCGATGAAGAGGTCGCCGGAGCAGCCAGGCTTCAGCGCACGGTGCTGCCGAGCGGGGTGCGCCTGATCACCGAGGATGTGCCCGGCGCGGCATCCGTCTCGATCGGCTGCTACGTGCCCCTCGGCTCGCGCGACGAGCGCGATCGCGAGTACGGCTCGAGCCACTTCCTCGAACACCTGCTGTTCAAGGGCACGCCGAGCCGAGACGCCCGCACCATCGCGCTCGAGTTCGAGCGCGTCGGTGGCGACTTCAACGCGGCGACATCGCGCGAGCAAACCGTCTACCACGCACGGGTGCGCGCGGAAGATCTCGGCATGGCCATCGACGTGCTGAGCGATATGCTCACCGGTTCACTGCTCGACAACGACGAGTTTGAGCTCGAGCGTGGTGTGATTCTCGAAGAGATCGCGATGAGTGCCGACGACCCGGATGACGTGCTCTGGGAGCGCTTCTACGCGAACTTCTTCGGCAACCATGAACTGGCCCGGCCAATCGCGGGCACGCCCGAGAGCATCGGGGCGGCAACGCGCGACGAAGTCTGGGACTTCTACCACCGCAACTATCGGCCCGACACGCTCGTCGTGGCCATCGCTGGCCGCGTCGACCACGACGCCGCGTTGCATCGCCTCGAGGCAGGCCTTCGCAACGGGGGCTGGGACCTCGACCTGACCGCCGCGCCCGTCGCTCGCCGCACCGCTGAATCGCCCGTCGAGGTGACGCGTCATCACGCCCTCGAAAGCATCGAGCGACCGCTCGAGCAGACGAATCTGATCCTCGCTACACCGGGGCTCGTCTCGGGTGACGACCGTCGGCACGCTTTCGGGCTGCTCCACCACATCCTCGGTGGCGGGATGTCGTCGCGGCTCTTCCACGAGGTGCGGGAAAGGCGCGGGCTCGTGTACTCCGTCTTCTCCTTTGCCGCCAGTCACGCCGATGTTGGCGTGACCGGGGTGAACGCTGCCTGCCTGCCCGAGAAGGCCGCCGAGGCGGTGCGCGTGATTCGGGATGAGCTCGACCGCGTGGCGCAAGACGGTGTGACCGAGAGCGAGTTGGCCGACGCGAAGACCTCAGCCGCGGGTGGGGGTGCCCTGGCACTTGAGTCCATGCACTCGCGCATGAACCGCCTCGCCCGCGCCGAACTCGCGCTGGGGGAGTTCCTCGATCTCGACGCCTCCGTTGCGCGACTCGCCGAGGTCACGCGCGAGCAGGTGCGGGAGGTTGCGGGCATGCTGCAGGGAGATATGACGGTCGAAACGATCGGGCCCGTAACCGACGAGGCTCGGGCCGAGTTGGAGGCACTCGCATGAGTCATTTCCTCTACCTGGTGCGGCACGGGGAGGTGCGTGATGCCGAATTCGGCATCANCGACGGCCCGCTCTCGGAGCGCGGCCGGCAACAGGCGCACGCGCTCGGTAAGCGCCTCGCCGATGTGCCGTTCGACCAGGCGTTCACCTCGCCGCTCGACCGCGCACTCGAAACCTCGAGCATCCTCAGCAACTACGTGCAGGGGCCGCCGGTTGAGCAGACCAACCTGCTGTTCGACTGCATCCCGTCTTCTTCGAAAGATGCCCCCGACGGCTACGACGCGTTCTTCTCCGGGGTCGACGAGGAAGACATCGAGGCCGGCCAGGCGCAGATGCAAGACGCCGTCTCGGCCTTCATGACCCGGCCGCGCGAAGACGTCCACACACTGCTCGTCACCCACAACTTCGTTATCGGCTACCTCGTCGCGCACGCGCTTGGCATGCCCGAGTGGCGCTGGCTGACGCTCGGTAGTGGCAACACTGCCCTCACCGTGCTGCGACTGCGCTCTACGCGCCCCAGCGAGCTCACCCTTTTCGGGTCGACGGCACACCTGCCGCGCGACATGCGCACCGGTATGACGTGGACACCAGCTATCTAACTACCCCAGGAGCACCTTGCACATGACTGTTTCCGTCGCCATCAGCGGAGCCACCGGCCGCATGGGCACGCTGATTCGAGGCATCGTCGATGACCTCGACGGCTTCGAGGTGCACGCCGCCCTCGACTCGTCCTCGTCGCTCGACGAAATGCTCGGTGCCGACGTGCTCATTGATGTGACGCACTACGACGCCTCCGAGCGCGCCACACGGTTTGCGCTTGAGCACGGGCTCAACGTCATCATCGGCACGAGCGGCTGGGGCAAGGATCGGGTCACCGAACTTGAGTCGAGCATTCCGGCTGAACGGGGTGTGCTCGTTGTGCCGAACTTCTCGGTGGGTTCGGTGCTCTCGACGCACCTCGCATCGATCGCGGGCAAGTTCTACGACTCGATCGAGATCCTCGAGGCGCACCACGACCGCAAGGTCGACTCGCCTTCGGGCACCGCGGTGCGCACCGCCGAAGCGATCGCGCTGGCACGCGGTGCCGAGGTCTCGTCGCCGAACACCGATCAGCGCGCGCGGGGCGAGGTCGTCGCGGGCATTCCCATCCACGCCCTGCGACTGCGCGGCGTCGTCGCTGATCAGCAGGTGATCTTCGGTGGTGAGGGCGAACTCGTAAACATCCGTCACGAGACGGTGAGCAATCGCGCCTACGTGCACGGCATCACCCTGGCTCTGCAGCAAGCCCCGACGCTTCGCGGCCTCACAGTGGGGCTCGACGCCCTCCTCGGGCTGGGGAGCTAACCCGTGCGGAAGCTCAGCGGGGCGCAGATTGGCGTCTATGTGCTGCTCGCGCTCATGGCGATCTACTTGGTTGCCATCGCAGGAATCGTGTGGGGGCTCGTCACGAGTGGCGAGGTCATCGGTATCGTCATGGGTTTTGCGCTCATCGTGTTTCCGGTCGTCGGCGTGCTGTTCGTCATCCGCGACCTCCGCTTCGTCCTGCAGTCGAACCGGCTCATCGAGCGCATGGCCGAGTCCGGCGAACTACCGGAGGACAACCTGCCGCGTCAAAACAGCGGACGCCCCGATCGTGCCGCAGCCGACGCCGAGTTCGAGTCGTGGAAGGACCGCGTCGAGGCGAACCCGGGCGACTGGCGAAACTGGGTGCTGCTCGGCCTTGCGTACCGGGCATCTGGCGACACGCCGCGAGCTCGCCAGGCGCTTCGTCGCGCGATCGCGCTCGAGCGCGGGGTCTAACTGCGCACTCGCCGGCTCAAGCCGTTTGAGTCGAGTCTGGGCCGCCTGCGACGCGGTTAGGATTGAACGTGTGAGTGGTGACATCGAATTCCGCAGCGACGTAACCGTCGAACTCGTCCGGGCCCAGGCCACCGACCGCGATGTGCTCTTCGCGGCCCGCGTTTCGACCGTGGGCGAGCAGAGCCTCGACTCCGCGACCGGCGACACCGCCGAGCTCGCAAAGCGCGACCGCGGTCTGATCAACTACCTGATGCGCGACCGTCACGGCACCCCGTTCGAGCACAACTCGCTCACGTTTTACGTGCAGGCGCCGCTCTTCGTTTTCCGTGAATTCCAGCGCCACCGCATGGCGAGCTACAACGAAGAGTCGGGCCGCTACCGCGAGCTGCGACCGGTGTTCTACGTACCGGACGCCGAGCGCAACCTCCGCCAGGAGGGTCGTCCCGGCAAGTACGAGTTCTTCCCCGGCAGCGCCGAACAGGTCGAGCTCGTGCAATCCGAGGTGCGCGGCCAGTCCGAGGCCGCTTACGCGAGCTACCAGCGGATGCTCGACGCCGGCGTCGCTCGCGAGGTCGCGCGCACCGTGCTCCCGCTGAATATCTACTCGTCGATGTACGTGACGATGAACGCCCGCTCGCTCATGAACTTCCTCTCGCTGCGGCGCAAGGCCGAGGGCTCGACGTTCCCGTCATTCCCGCAGCGCGAGATTGAGATGTGCGCCGAGAAAATGGAAGACCTCTGGTCGCAGCACATGCCCGTGACCGCCGAGGTGTTCCAGGCGAACGGTCGCGTTGCCCCCTAGCGCGCTGCCCGACGGCGCCCCGGTGCCGCAGGACGGCTCGCTGCCCGGGTCCGTCACGGAGGGCCTCGCGGGTCGGCAATTCGGGGCGTACGTGCACATCCCGTTTTGTCGCGTTCGCTGCGGCTATTGCGACTTCAACACCTACACAGCGACCGAGCTGCGGGGCGTGAGCCAGGCAAGCTACGCGGATGCGGTGGCGCAAGAGATCGCGCTCGCTCGGGGCGTGCTCGACCAGGTCGGGCATCGTGAGCCGCTCAGCACCGTGTTCTTTGGCGGCGGCACGCCGACGCTGCTACCTGCCGCCGACCTGGTGCGCACGCTCGGTTCGCTCCGCGACACCTTCGGCATCGTCGAGGGCGCCGAGGTTACGACCGAGGCGAATCCCGACTCGGTCGACGCCCACTATCTCTCGGCACTGCGTGAGGGCGGCTTTACCCGCGTGAGTTTCGGGATGCAGTCGGCGGTGCCGCACGTGCTGCGCACGCTCGACCGTACGCACGACCCGCTCCGCGTGCCAGAGGTCGTCGCCGCGGCGAAGGCGGTCGACCTCGAAGCCTCCGTCGACCTGATCTACGGCACGCCGGGGGAGTCGCTCGACGACTGGCGTCGCTCGGTCGATGCCGCGCTCGAACTTCAACCGACGCATATCTCGGCGTACGCGCTCATCGTTGAACCTGGCACGGCCCTCGCTCGGCAGATCCGTCGAGGCGAGGTCGCCGAGGTTGACGACGACCTGCAGGCCGAGATGTACGAGTATGCCGATGCCGCGTTCGCCGCGGCCGGCTTCCAATGGTACGAGATTTCAAACTGGTCGCTCGATGGCGCGCATCCGTCGCGGCACAACCTCGCCTACTGGCACGACACCGACTGGTGGGGCTTCGGGCCGGGCGCCCACAGCCACGTAAACGGCACACGATTCTGGAACGTGAAGCACCCCGCGGCATACGCGCAGCGACTCGCGGAGGGCACTTCACCCGCCGCGGCTCGTGAGGTGCTCGACGACGAGCAGCGCTACGCCGAGCGCGTACTGCTGCGCTCGCGCCTGGTTGAGGGTTTGCCGCTCGAGGAGCTGCGGGATCGCCGCGCCGTCGCGGAACTCATCGCCGATGGCCTCATCGAGGGTGCCGACGCAATTCGCGGCACGCTGCGACTTACCGTTCGCGGTCGGCTGCTTGCCGACGTGGTTGCCCGAGCGCTCGCCTAAGCCGAAGTAAACTGGTCGCCATGGTGAGCGAACGCAGNCATCGGCGACTATGTCGCCACGCACGAGCCTGTGGGGTCGAAGCGGTTGGTGGAGCGCTATCAATTTGGCGTGTCTGCGGCGACAATCCGCAACGATATGGCCGTCCTCGAGGAGGCCGAGCTCATCGCAGCGCCGCACACTTCGTCGGGGCGTGTGCCCACCGACAAGGGCTACCGCGTCTTCGTCGATCAGCTCGCCGACGTACGTCCGCTCACCACGGCGCAGCGGCGGGCCATCGCGCAGTTCATGGAGGGTTCGCTCGAGCCCGAGGAACTGCTCACCCGCTCGGTGCGCACGCTCGCGCAGCTCACCGGCACCGTGGCCATCGGCCACCTTCCCTCACTCCTCGACGCGCACATCCATCGCATCGAGCTCGTCTCGCTGTCGGTGCGCCGCGTGCTGGTGGTGCTCATCACCGACACAGGCCGTGTCGAACAGCGCATCGTCGATCTCGAACGCGACACCGGCGACGAGGAGTTTCTCGCGCTGCGCGACCTCGTCAATGAACGGCTCGTTGGCAAGCGGCTCGAAGACGCCGCGGACGAGCTGCGCGAGCTGCATGACGGCGATGACTTCGGCGGGGTCGCCGACCGGGTGCTGCAATCGCTCGGGCAGCAGGTGTTCGCGAACCGCGACGACAAGCTGATCATCGCCGGCGCCGCCAACCTCGCACTGACGGAGCACGACTTCTCGTCGATCTTCCCCGTGCTCGAGGCGATCGAAGAGCAGGTAGTCTTGCTGCGACTCGTCGGGGAACTCGATCTCGACGAACGCGGCGTTGCAGTGTCGATCGGTCACGAGAACCTCAACTCGGCGCTTGAGGAGACGAGCATCCTCGCTACCGGCTATACCCCCGACGGTGAGGCCCGAGTGGGTATCCTCGGTCCGACGCGTATGGACTATCAGCGCAACATCGCCGCCGTTCGGGCGGTCGCGCGATACCTCTCGCGCAGCTTCGACACTCCGAGCTGACTACGGCTCCAACCACTTCATTTCATCCACTCAGGAGGCAGAGGTCTTGGCAGACCACTACGAGACACTCGGTGTGAGCCGCGAGGCAAGCCCAGAAGAGATCAAGAAGGCGTATCGCAAGCTGGCCCGTCAGCTGCACCCCGACGTCAACCCGTCGCCCGAGGCGGCCGAGAAGTTCAAGGACGTCACCGCTGCCTACGACACCCTCTCTGACCCGCAGCGGCGGCAGCAGTACGACCTCGGCGATGCCGGCGGAGCTGGCGGCGGATTCGGATTCGGCGACATCTTCGACGCGTTCTTCGGTGGCCAGGGCTCGCGCCGCGGCCCGCGTTCGCGTGCCCAGCGGGGGCAGGATGCGCTCGTGCGCGTCGACCTCGACCTCGCCGATGTGATCTTTGGCACGCATCGCGACATCGAGATCGCGACCGCGGTGCGCTGCGAGACCTGCGAGGGCAGCTGCTGCGCGCCAGGCACGAGCCCGACCACGTGCTCGACCTGTGGTGGCGCGGGTGAGGTCACCCGCCAGGTGCGCTCAGTGCTCGGCCCGGTCGTCACCTCGAGCCCCTGCGGCGTCTGCCAGGGCTACGGCACCGTCATCGAGCACCCCTGCGACACGTGCCACGGCCAGGGCCGCGTGCGCGCGCAGGTCACCCTGCCCGTTGACATTCCCGCGGGCGTCGACACGGGCCTGCGCCTGCACCTTCCAGGTCAGGGCGAGGCGGGTGCCGCGGGCGGCGCCTATGGCGACATCTACCTCGAGATCCGTGTGCGCGAAGACGACACCTTCACGCGTGACGGAGACAACCTGCTCGCGGCCGTCGAGGTCTCGATGGTCGACGCGGTTTTCGGTACCTCGGCCACGTTGCCCGGCGTGGATGGCGACATCGAGCTCGAGATCCCGGCCGGCGCACAGTCTGGCGACGTGCTCACCGTGCGCGGTCGCGGTGTGACCCGCCTGCGCAGCCCCATGCGCGGCGACCTCGACGTGACCCTGCAGGTGCGCACGCCGACGAAACTCGATCACAAGCAGAAGGATCTGCTCAAGCAGTTTGCGGCCCGCGACAAGCACCCCCAGGCTCCCGGCCTGATCAAGGACCAGCCCGGACTGTTCTCGAAGCTGCGCGGGAAGTTCGGCCGCTAGTGGCACACGCCTACTTCGCCGCCGGTCTTGCCGCGGTTCGCTCCGGCGAACTGATCACGGTGAGCGGCGGCGAGGCGCGCCACGCCGTGGGCGTCGCGCGCCTGCGCGTCGGGGAACAACTCACCCTGCTCGACGGCGAGGGTGGCAGCGTCATCGCCGAGGCGAGCGAAGTCGGCGCAGCAGAGTTCACGGCGCGGGCACTCGCCGACGCGACGGTCGAGCCTGCGCCGAGCCCCCGGATCCTGCTCGTTCAGGCCCTCGCGAAGGGCGGCCGTGACGAGATGGCGCTGCAGGCCTCGGTCGAGCTTGGCATTGACGGGGTGATTCCCTGGCAGGCGCAGCGCTCGGTGTCGACATGGCGGGGCGACAGGGTCGTGAAGCAGCACGAGCGGTGGCAGACGATCGCTCGGGAGGCGAGCAAGCAGGCGGTGCGGGCGCGAGTGCCGCGGGTGGATGCGCCGGTCACCACGAAACAGCTCGCGCAACTCTCGGGCACACTTCGGCTCGTGGTGCTCGACCCGATCGCCACTGCGCCATTGAGCGAGCTCGAGCCGGATGCGCGGGATCTCGCGCTGGTGGTGGGCCCCGAGGGCGGCATCGACGAACGTGAGTTCGGGCTGCTCACCGAGGCGGGCGCTGAGCGCCGACGGCTCGGTGCAAATGTGTTGCGCACCTCGACCGCGGGCCCAGCGGCACTTGCGGCGATGTTCACCAAGCTCGGGCGCTGGTAGGCGACTAGACTCACCCGCATGGCCGAGAGCATTTTCACCCGGATCATCAATCGCGAGATTCCCGCCGAGATCGTTGCTGAAGACGATCGCGTCATCGCGTTCACCGACATTCACCCCAAGGCACCGGTGCATCTGCTCGTCGTGCCGAAGGACCCGCAGTATCGTGACGTGACCGAGCTCGCTGCGGGCGACCCCGAGTTGCTCGCGCACGTCGTCGCGACGGCCAAGCGCCTCGCGGGCGATCACAGCGACGGCGATTTCCGTCTCGTGTTCAACACCGGTGCGAACGCCGGTCAGACGGTATTCCACGTACACGCGCACGTCCTTGCGGGCGGGCTGGAGGAAGGCTCACTTGGAGCAGACTGAACGAACAGTCGTAATTGAGGGTGCTTCGATGCTGCACCTGCTCGGGCCGGGCGATCGCCTCCTGAGCACGATCGAAGCCGAGCATCCGAGCGTCACGGTGCTCGTGCGAGGCAATGAGGTGCATCTGCGGGGCGATGTCGACGACGTCGAGCTCGCTGAGCGGCTCGTGCGCGAGATGGCGTCGCTCGCAAGGTCGGGCGCCATGCTCGCGCCCGACGAGATCGCGCGCTCGAAGCAGCTGCTTTCGAATGGCGAGGGTCCATCGCCGACCCAGGTGTTTGGCGAGGCTATCGTCAACGCCCGCGGTCGCGCCGTGCGGGCGAAAACGCTCGGACAGAAGCGGTACGTCGACGCCATCGACGTCAACACGGTCACCTTCGGCATCGGCCCCGCCGGTACCGGCAAGACCTACCTCGCCATGGCGAAGGCCGTGCAGGCGCTCCAGCGCAACGAGATCAACAAGATCGTGCTCACGCGCCCCGCCGTCGAAGCGGGGGAGCGCCTCGGCTTCCTGCCGGGCACCCTCAACGACAAGATCGACCCCTACCTGCGGCCACTCTTCGACGCCCTGGGCGACATGCTCGACCCAGACCTCGTCGTCAAGCTCATGAGCCAGAACGTGGTCGAGGTGGCACCCCTCGCGTACATGCGCGGCCGCACCCTGAACGACGCGTACGTGATCCTCGACGAGGCGCAGAACACGACGCAGGAGCAGATGAAGATGTTCCTCACGCGCCTCGGCTTCGGCTCGAAGCTCGTCGTGACGGGCGACGTCACCCAGGTCGATCTTCCCGGCGGCAACTCCGGTCTCCGGCACGCGTCGCGGGTGCTCCGCGACATCCCCGACATTCACTTTGCCGAGCTCACGAGCGACGACGTCGTTCGCCACAGCCTCGTCGCAAAGATCGTCGACGCCTATGACGAGTACACGAGCCGCCAGGAGCACAGCCGATGAGTATTGAAATCAACAACGAGTCGGGCGCCGAGGTCGACGAGTCGTCGGTGCTCGGCCTGGCGACGTTCGCGCTCGACTACCTGCACGTGCATCCGGACGCCGAACTCAGCATCGTATTTGCCGATGTCGGGGTCATGGAAGAGCTCCACGTGCAGTGGATGGACGAGCCGGGTCCGACCGACGTGCTCAGCTTTCCCATGGACGAGCTACGCCCCGGCTCGATCGAGCGGCAGACGCCTCCCGGTTTGCTCGGTGACATCGTCGTCTGCCCCGAGGTCGCGGCCGCTCAAGCCGTCACCAACCGGCACTCGACGATGGACGAGATTCGCTTTCTCGTGGCCCACGGCATCCTGCACCTGCTCGGTTTCGACCACGCCGAGCCCGAGGAACACAAGCGGATGTTCGGGCTGCAAGACGAGATCCTCGCGGGGTTCGCGGCGCAAGAGCGCAAGAAGCAGCGGGGTCGTAAGTAAGTGAGCGGACCGCTCGTGGTCCTCATCACCATTCTCCTCATCGTCGGCGCGGCACTGCTCGCCGCCGTCGAGTCGGCCATTGCGGTGCTTTCCCGCGCCGACGTGGTGGATGAGGCCGAGGCGGCGAACTCTCCCGACACGCTGCGTCGCATCGGCGACAACATGTCCGGGCACCGTGAGGCCGTCGGCTTCGCGCGCATCGGCGCCGAGACCCTCGCGACGGTGCTCATTTCGGTCTGGTTTGCCACCTTCGTGGCCGGACCGTGGCTCGCGTTTCTGTTCGCCTCGCTGCTCATGCTCGCGGTGCACGTGCTGTTTACGGGGTCGACGCCCCGCACGATCGGCCGAACACACCCCCGCGACACGCTGCGGATGCTCGGCTGGCTCGCGCGCGGCTGCCGCGTCGTGTTCGGGCCCATCAGCGATCTGCTCGGCACGCTTGGCGACATCGTGACCCCCTCGCAAAAGCATCGACACGCGACCGTCTCGAGCGAGGAGCAACTCCTCTCGATGGTCGACGCCGCCACCGAGCAGGAGGTGCTTGACGAGGATGACCGCGAGCTCATCCATTCGGTGTTCGATTTTTCGGACCGTCTCGTCCGCGAAGTGATGGTTGCGCGCACCGACATGCTTACGGTCGACGCTGACGACACGGTGCACGACGGCCTGCGGTCACTGCTCGAGGTCGGCATCTCGCGCGCGCCGATCGTCGGCCGTGACAGCGACGACATCCGCGGCATCGCGTATCAGAAAGACCTCGCCCGGCACCTGCTCGAACACCCCGAGTCGACGCTGCGGGTCGCCTCGCTGGCACGGCCCCCGGTGTTCGTGCCCGAGTCCCTCGCCGCCGACACGCTGCTGCGCCGGATGCAACGCGACTCGACGCACTTCGCGATGGTCGTGGACGAGTACGGCGGCATCGCTGGGCTCGTGACCCTCGAGGACCTCATCGAGGAACTCGTCGGCGAGATCAGCGACGAGTTTGACCGCGGCGGTGACGAGTACGAGCGACTCGAGGACGGTACGCTCGTAGTCTCGTCGCGCATGAACATTACCGATCTCGGGGAGCTCCTCGACATCGACCTCGAACACGAAGACGTGGACTCGGTGGGCGGCCTGCTCACCACGGCGCTCGGCAGGATTCCACAGCTCGGCGACCACGCCGAGATCGGGGGACTCGCGCTCCTCGCCGACCGCGTCGGGCGTCGCCACCGCGTCACGCGCATCCAGGTGCGAGTGCTCGCACCGCACTCTACGAACGAAAAAGAGGAAGCAGCATGAGCGAGTACCGCGCCGGATTCGTCACCTTCATCGGGCGCCCGAACGTGGGCAAATCGACCCTGACCAACGCGCTCGTGGGCGAGAAGATCGTCATCACCTCGTCGAAGCCGCAGACCACGCGCCGCGCGGTGCGGGGAGTCGTGCACCGCGACCACGGCCAACTCGTCATCGTCGACACGCCGGGTGTCCACCGGCCCCGCACGCTGCTCGGCCAGCGGCTCAATGACGTCGTCGAAGAGACGCTCGCTGAGGTCGACGTGGTCGGGTTCTGCGTGCCTGCCGACGAAGAGCTCGGCCCCGGCGACCGCTTCATCAACGAGTGGGTCGACAAGGCGAAGCGCGCGAAGAAGGTGGCGCTCGTCACCAAGTCCGAACTCGTGTCGAAGGCCAAGGTCGCCGAGCAGTTGCTTGCGCTCGCCGAGCTGCGCGAGTGGGATGCGATCATCCCGGTCTCGTCGGTCGACGACATCAACCTTGAGCCGCTCGTCGACGAACTTATCGGGCTCATGCCCGAGTCGGAAGCGCTGTACCCGGCCGACATGGTCACAGAAGAACGCTACGCACAGCGCGTCGAGGAGCTGATTCGTGAGGCCGCGCTCGAGGGTGTGCACGACGAGCTGCCCCACTCGATCGCCGTGCAGATCGAAGACATTCTCGACTCCGACGATGGTAGCCGCGAGATCTTCGCCAACGTCATTGTCGAGCGCGACAGCCAGAAGGGCATCGTCATCGGCAAGGGCGGCTCGCGCCTCAAGATGGTGCGCCAGCACGCGGCGAAGCAGATCAGCGCCATCTCGCCGACCAAGGTGAAATTGACGCTTCACGTCAAGGTGGCGAAAGATTGGCAGCGTGACCCAAAGCAGCTCGGCCGCCTCGGCTTCTGACGTTCCGCCGCAACCGCGGCGTCGCGTCAACTCGCCGCTACCGGCGTGGCTGCGCCACACGGTTGGCCACAACGGGCAGCACCGGTGGCTCGTCGACAGCGTCTTCGGCATCGGCATGATGCTGACCATCGGCTTCCCGTTTACGACCCGAGCCGACTGGAGCTACTTCTTCAACTGGGCGTCGGTGCCCGTGTGGCTGCTCTTCACCGCCGCCTGCGTCATTCGACGCATATCACCGTGGGCCTCGTTCGTGCTTGTCACGATCGGTTTCTGCATCAAGCTGCTGCTGGGGCTGCGGCCGCACGGCATGGAAGTTGCGATCCTCATCGTGCTTTACACGGGCGCCGTCTGGGGCTCGCGCACGCTGTTCTACCTCACGGCCGTCGCGAGCGTCGTGTACCCGGTCGTGCAGTCGGCCTACATCGCGACCTTTCCGCAGGACATGCCATTCATCACGATTTTTGCGGGCGACGGCATCGTCAGCCTCGACCGCATTATCGTGAACTTCTCGATCGTTGCCGTGCCGTTGACGCTGTTTGCCATGATCAGTTGGGTTGCGGGCGCGCTGCAGCGCATGCAGATCTCAACGAGCCGATCGGCGCACTCGGCGCAGATCGCCGAGCTCGAGTACCAGCGGGCGCAGGAACAGCTCGTGGTCGAACAGGAGCGCAGCCAGATCGCCCGCGACATGCACGACGTCGTCGCGCACTCCCTGGCCGTTGTGGTGGCACAGGCCGACGGCGGCCGTTATCTCATGAAAAGTTCGCCGCAGGCCGTGGAGCCGGTGCTCGCGACGATTTCCGAGACGGCTCGCGACGCGCTGCTCGATGTGCGCGGCCTCCTCTCGCAGTTGCGGCACACCCAAGCCGAAACCGAGCGCAAGACGCTCGACGACCTCCCGCCGCTCATCGGCCGCATCCGTGCCGCCGGCCTCAACCTACAGACGAATATGCAGGGGGAGCCGCATCCGGTGGGTGCGAACGCCGAGGTGGCGATCTACCGGCTCGTGCAGGAGTCCCTCACCAACGCGCTCAAGTACGGTGACGGTCGATTCCCGACGCGCTTGCAAACCCAATGGGGCGAACAGCTGGAGATCACGGTGCGCAATCGAGTCTCACGCAAGCCGAAGTCCCAGAGCGGATCTCGCCACGGTCTCGTCGGGATGCGCGAGCGACTCGCCGTCGTCGGCGGCACGGTCGCGGCCGGTCCGCAGGGCGAGGACTGGGTGGTAACCGCGACGGTGCCGTACTCGGACCGCTCGCGTGCGGCAGCAACTCCGGGCTTGCCGAACCTGCAGAACGAGGATGTTGGCGGCACGACGTAATCTGTTGCCATGAACGAATCTCCCCAGCACGGCGGTCCGATCCGCGTCGCGCTCGTCGACGACCAGCAGCTCTTCCGCGGCGGCATCCGCATGCTGGTCGACTCGCAGGATGACATGGCGTATGTCGCCGAGGCTTCCGACGGCGCCGAAGCCGTCCGCCTCGCGATGTCGGTGAAGCCCGACGTGATTCTCATGGACGTGCGCATGCCGAACATGGATGGGCTCGAGGCGACCCAGCAGATCGTCGCCCGCGGACTCGAAAGCCGCATCCTCATCCTCACCACGTTCGACCTCGACAAGGCGGTCGCGCGCGCGGTCGCGGCCGGCGCCTCGGGCTTCGTGCTCAAGGACGCCGACCCCGAGTTCCTGCTCGCCGCCATCCGCACCGTGCACGGCGGCTCGGAGGTGTTCGCCGCACAGGCGACCGCCGACCTCATCCGCCGTTTCTCGCAGTCGCCGAACCGGCTCGAGGGCGAACCGGAGGAGTTCGAGGCCCTCACAGAGCGTGAGCGCGAGATGTTCTTCCTCGCAGCGAAGGGCATGTCGAACGGCGAGATCGCGACCCAGGAGTTCCTCTCAGAAGCCACCGTCAAGACGCACATTTCGCGCATCCTGGCGAAGCTTGGCCTGCGCGACCGCGTGCAGCTCNTCGTCTACGCGTACGAGCACGGGCTGCTCTAGATTGCGCACCGGCGACAGAGTCATACCTGCGTATGACGCCCGTTCGGATGTGTCGCTGACGAATCATGCTGAGCCTGGTCGTAACGTGGATCGCATGAACGCCCAACCCAAATTCGCTGCCGGGCAACACGCCCCCGGTGCGTACGGGATGGAAGTGTTCGGCCTCCACCGCACCGGCAATGCGCCGCTGCATCGCGTCAGCTTTGTTGCGCGCAGGGGCGAGACCACGGCGCTGTTGTCGCCCGACGGCTCGGGCGGCGCCGTGTTGCGTGCCGCCCTCGGCTTCGAGCCCGTTGAGTCGGGTTTTAGCGTCATCGAGGGTCGGCGCTTCGTGCCGGCCCCCGGTCCCGAGCCGATTGCCGACCCCGAGCGGGTAGGCGTACTGTTGCGCGACCCGGTGGTCACGCAGGGGCGCACCCTTGACGAGCACCTGCGCCAGGGGCTTCTGCCTGATCACCGTGGGGCGCTCGGGCAGCAGGAAGTGCAGACGCTTCGCGACTCGCTTGGCTTCATGAACGCCGGCAGCGCTATCGTGTCGGAGTTGCCGCTCTCGCTGCAGTACCGCGTCGCCATTGGGCGAGCGGTCGCCGCGAGGCCCGCCATCATCGCCGCCGACGACCCCTACGGTGGCCTCCCGGAGCGCGAGCGCCACCTGCTCGTGTCGTTGCTGCGCGCGGTTGCCAGCGAGCACGGCATCGGCGTCGTGCACGCGACGGGCGATGTCGACCTCGCCACGCGGGCAAATCACGTCGTCGTGATCGAGGGCGGGCGCATCACGAACGACCTGCGCGGCACCCTGCGCGTGCAGCGGCTGCTCGGTCGCAACGTGCGCTAGCTCGACGGGCGCCAATTTTGGCGGTGCTACGCTAATCGCATGCATTCGTACGGCACCCTCCTCCTTCTATGCCGCGGCGGGGCTTAGCAACTAAGCCTTCCCTGCCGCGGAGTTGAAGCATGGCTTAGGCCAAGAATCTTCAGGAGAGAGTTCGCACATGCGCAATCTGCAGCAGCCGTCCAAAATGCCCACCCACCGGTACGTCTCGTACGCGGACCAGTTTGGTGTCACCCTTCCCGACCGCACCTGGCCCGATCAGGTCATCACGAAGGCACCACGCTGGTGCGCCGTCGACTTGCGCGACGGTAACCAGGCCCTCATCGACCCGATGTCGCCCGAGCGCAAGCTGGTCATGTTCGACCTGCTCGTGCGCCTCGGCTACAAAGAGATCGAGGTCGGCTTCCCGTCGGCCAGCCAGACGGACTTCGACTTCGTTCGTCGTCTCATCGACGAGAACCACATTCCCGACGACGTGACCATTCAGGTGCTGACCCAGGCGCGCGAGCACCTCGTCAAGCGCACCTATGAGTCACTGCGCGGGGCCAAGCGCGCGATCGTGCACCTCTACAACTCGACGAGCGTGCTGCAGCGCGAGGTCGTATTCCGCCAAGACCGCGAGGGCGTGAAGCAGATCGCGCTCGAGGGCGCACGCATGTGCAAGCGCTTCGAGTCCATCGCCGAGGGAACCGAGATTTTCTACGAGTACTCGCCCGAGAGCTATTCCGGCACCGAGCTCGACTACGCGCTTGAGGTGAGCAACGCGATTATCGAAGAGCTCGACGCGACGCCCGAGCGCCCGATCATCATCAACCTGCCCGCGACCGTCGAGATGTCGACGCCGAACGTCTACGCCGACTCGATCGAGTTCATGCACCGCAACCTCGCCCGCCGCGAATCGGTGATCATTTCGCTGCACCCGCACAACGACCGCGGCACCGCGGTGGCCGCGGCTGAGCTCGGCTACATGGCTGGCGCGGACCGCATCGAGGGCTGCCTGTTCGGCAACGGCGAGCGCACCGGTAACGTCGACCTCGTCACCCTCGGCATCAACCTGTTCACGCAGGGTGTCGACCCCGAGATTGACTTCTCGAACATCGACGAGATCCGCCGCACGGTCGAGTACTGCAACCAGCTGCGCGTGGGGGAGCGCCACCCATGGGGCGGCGACCTTGTCTACACCGCGTTCTCGGGCTCGCACCAGGATGCGATTAAGAAGGGCTTCGAGGCGATGGCCGCAAAGTCGGACGAGACCGGCGTACCTGTCGACGAACTCGAGTGGGCTGTGCCGTACCTACCGGTTGACCCACGCGACCTCGGCCGCACGTACGAGGCCGTTATCCGCGTCAACTCGCAGTCGGGCAAGGGCGGCGTTGCCTACCTGCTCAAGGAGCACCACAACATCGAGCTCCCGCGTCGCTTGCAGATCGAATTCTCGGCAACGGTGCAGCAGCGCACCGATGCCGAGGGTGGCGAGGTCGCTCCCGACGACATTTGGCAGATCTTCGTTGACGAGTACCTGCCGGCAACTGAGGACGCTGAGAAGTGGGGCCGCCTCGAGATCTTCGGCGTCCGCACGGCAACCGAAATGGACGGCACCACCGCGATCACGGTGAAGCTGCGCCGCGAAGACGAAGAGCTCACGATTGAGAGCACCGGCAACGGACCGATCAACGCGTTCCTCAACGTGCTCGAAGACCGCGGCTACGAGGTGAAGCTCTACGACTATGTCGAGCACACGCTGTCGGCATCGGGTGACGCCCTCGCTGCGGCCTACGTCGAGCTCGAAGTCAACGGCCAGCGACTGTGGGGCGTCGGCATCGACCCCGACATCTCGAACGCCTCGCTCAAGGCGATCGTGTCAAGCGTGAACCGCGCGGTGCGCAACGCGCAGCACTAAGTACGAGGGCTGAGGATGCCGAACTATACCGACGAGGTCGTGATTCTTCGCGGCCGTCCGCTCGGTGAGGCCGACCGCATCCTCACCTGTTTCGGGCGACAGCACGGCAAGATCAGTGCTGTCGCCCGCGGCGTGCGCCGTACCGCGTCGAAATTCGGCGCACGCGTCGAGGCGGGCAACGTCATCGACGCGCAGTTCTACACTCGTGGCCACGGACCCGCCGGCCTCGACACCCTCACCCAGGCCGTCACGGTGCACAGCTTCGCGGCCAAAATGGTTGACGACTTCGACGTCTACACGATGTCGGCCGCGATCCTTGAGGCGGCAGACCGCATCCTCGAGGCCGAGCCGGCGCCGTTGCAGTTTGCCCAGCTCGTCGGCTCGCTGCGGTATCTCGCGCGGCGTGAGCATCCCGCCGGGCTCGTACTCGACGCCTACCTGCTGCGTTCCCTCTCGCTGGCCGGTTGGCGGCCGACATTCACCGACTGCGCCCGCTGCGGCAAGCCCGGCCCGCACTCGCGCATCTCGCTCACCGCTGGCGGCGCGGTGTGTGACGACGACGCCCGCTCGAGCGGTGCCGTCATGTATGCGGATGTCGACACCATGCGCCTGCTCTGGGCCCTGCTCGCTGGCAACTGGGGCGTTGCTGAGGCGAGCGACGACGGCACGCGCGCGGCCGCGCATCGCATCGTGAGCGCGTACGCGCAGTTTCACCTCGAACGCGGGCTTCGGTCGATGGCGGTGCACGACCAGGATCGCCCCGGCCCCGGCGTACCCTAATCGGTATGACTACGCCCGAGGCCCGCACGTTCAAGCCCCTGGACTGGACGGGACTCACGCCGCCGGCGTTTCCGAGCGGCTCAGTTCCCGAACACGTCGCCGTCGTCATGGACGGCAACGGCCGCTGGGCAAACCAGCGAGGCCTGCCGCGCACCGAGGGGCACCGCGCTGGTGAGGCCGCGCTGCTCGACGTTGTAGCGGGCGCCGTGCAGGCAGGCGTGAAGCACCTTTCGGTCTACGCGTTCTCGACCGAGAACTGGGCCCGCTCGGCCGCCGAGGTGCGATTTCTCATGGGCTTCAATCGCGAGGTGCTGCACCGGCAGCGAGATCAGCTGCATGCCTGGGGCGTGAAGGTAGTGTGGTCGGGCAACCGCACCCGCCTGTGGAAGTCGGTGATCAAGGACTTGCTCGCCGCCGAAGAACTTACCCGCAACAACACCGGCATGACGCTGAATATGTGTGTCAACTACGGCGGGCGCGTTGAGCTGCGGGATGCGGTGCAGGCAATCGCGCGTGACGTCGCGGCGGGCAAGCTCAAGCCCGAACGCATCCGTGAGTCGCACATTGCGGCACACCTGTACCAGCCACAGCTGCCCGACGTCGACCTGTTCGTGCGCTCGTCGGGGGAGCAGCGCACCTCGAACTTCCTGCTCTGGGAGTCGGCCTATGCCGAGATGGTGTTTCTCGACACGCTGTGGCCAGACTTCACGCGAGAAGATCTCTGGCGCGCCATCGGACTCTACGTGTCTCGCGACCGCCGCTTCGGCGGTGCGGTCGACGCGCCGCAGCACGCCACGGAAACACCTTGACGGCAACAATCTGCTTTACTGGACGGCGTGCAACAACTACGCCTCTTTGAATCAGGCCGTTCGAAGTACCTCGACGTCGACGCGATTCAACGTCGCATTCACGCCGATGTGGCGGGTGGTACCCACCCGAGCACGGTGATCTACTCGGAGTTCGACCCCGTCTACACGGCCGGCTCTCGCACCGCCGATGCCGACATTCCGAACGAGGATGTGCCGATCGTGCGCATCGACCGCGGCGGTTCGGTGACCTACCACGGCCCGGGGCAACTCGTCGCGTACCCGATCGTGCTCATTCACGGCCGACAGGATGTCGTCGCCTACGTGCGGGCCCTCGAAGCGGCCGTCATGGGCGCCGTCGCCGAGCTGGGAGTGCAGAGCCAGCGCGTCGACGGCCGCACCGGCGTGTGGCTGGTGCGCGATGGCGTGCCCGACCGCAAGCTTTGTGCCATTGGCGTGCGCTTCTCGAAGCACGCGACGATGCACGGGCTCGCACTCAACGTGCATCCGAAGCTGCACGACTTCGATCGCATTGTGCCGTGCGGCATCCGCGACGCCGGTGTCACCTCGCTTGCCGAGCTCGGTGTCGACGCCAGCCTCGCCGAAATCGCCGACGTGCTGCACCCGCACCTCGACCGTCAACTTGTCCGTTTCCAGGCACCCGTGGAGGTGACCGCATGAACACGCTCGCACCCGAAGGGCGAAAGCTGCTGCGCGTTGAGGCGCGTAACGCCGAGACCCCGATTGAGACCAAGCCCGAGTGGATTCGCACCCGCGCCACCGCGAACGAGCAGTACCAGGACGTCAAGCGCCTCGCGCGCCAGAGCAACCTGCACACCGTCTGCGAAGAGGCGGGTTGCCCGAACATCTACGAGTGCTGGGAGGACCGCGAAGCGACGTTCCTCATCGGCGGCGACCAGTGCACCCGCCGCTGCGACTTCTGCATGATCGCGACGGGTAAGCCCCTCGACTACGACCGCGAGGAGCCGCGCCGAGTGGCCGAGTCGGTGCGCGAGCTCGGCCTCCGCTATGCGACCGTCACGGGGGTCGCGCGCGACGACCTGCCGGACGGCGCTTCCTGGCTCTTCGCCGAGACCGCGAGGCAAGTTCACGCGCTGAATCCGGGCACCGGCGTCGAGCTGCTCGTCGATGACTTCCGCGGCGGCGACGACGCGATCGTCGCGGTCTGCGAGGCTGAACCCGAGGTGTTCGCCCACAACATCGAGACGGTGCCGCGTATCTTCAAGGAGATCCGCCCTGGGTTCCGCTACGACCGATCGTTGCGGATGCTCGCCCGGGCGAGCGAGCTTGGCATGGTTACGAAGTCGAACCTCATTCTCGGCATGGGGGAGACCCGCAACGAGATCGAGGCGACAATGCGCGAGCTGCGCGAACACGATGTCGACATCCTCACGCTGACCCAGTACCTGCGCCCGAGCAAGCTGCACCACCCGATCGATCGCTGGGTGAAGCCCGAAGAGTTCATCGAGCTCTCCGACATTGCTCGCGAGCTCGGCTTCGTCGGCGTCATGGCCGGTCCGCTCGTGCGTTCCTCGTACCGGGCCGGCCGCCTGTGGGCCCAAGCGACCAAGGCTAAGGGTCGCCCGATTCCGGAGCAGCTCGCGCACCTCGACAGCGACACCCCGGCGCGTCAGGAAGCCACCGAGGTGCTCGCTCGCCACATGGCTAAGATGGGAAGCTGATTCTCGCTGGCTCTGCGCCGGCGCCCGCCCACCATCAGGAGTGTTCATCAGATGGCAGCCTCCAAGCTCGACCAGGTCATCGCGCTCGCTAAGCGACGCGGCTTTGTGTACCAGGCGGGTGAAATCTATGGAGGCTCGCGCTCGGCGTGGGACTACGGCCCCCTCGGCGTCGAACTCAAGGAGAACATCAAGCAGCAGTGGTGGCAGTACTTCGTGCGTGGCCGCGCCGACATGGTCGGCCTCGACTCGGCGGTGATTCTGCCGAAGCGCGTGTGGGAGGCCTCGGGCCACGTCGCGACGTTCACCGACCCGCTCATCGAGTGCACGAACTGCCACAAGCGCCAGCGGCAGGACCACCTGCTCGAGGCATTCGAGGCAAAGAAGGGCCGCGAGGCGACGGGCATGGACGAGATCGTCTGCCCCGAGTGCGGTACCAAGGGCCAGTGGACCGAGCCCCAGAACTTCTCGGGCCTCATGAAGACCTACCTCGGCGCGGTCGACAACGAAGAGGGCCTGCACTACCTGCGCCCCGAGACGGCGCAGGGTATCTTCGTCAACTTCAACAACGTGGTGACGACTGCGCGGAAGAAGCCGCCGTTCGGCATCGGCCAGGTCGGCAAGTCGTTCCGCAACGAGATCACGCCCGGAAACTTCATCTTCCGCACCCGCGAGTTCGAGCAGATGGAAATCGAGTACTTCGTGCCGCCAGCGGATGCGTCGCAGCACTTCGATGAGTGGGTCGAGGCCTGCTGGAACTGGTTCGTCGACCTCGGCATCAACCCCGAGCACATGCGCCAGTTCGACGTCCCCGCCGACGAGCGCGCGCACTACTCTGACCGCACGATCGACTTCGAGTACGAGTTCGGCTTCAGCGGCAGCGCCTGGGGCGAGCTCATGGGTGTGGCCAACCGCACCGACTTCGACCTCAAGTCGCACACGGACGCGTCGGGCACCTCGCTGCAGTTCTTCGACCAGGCGGCCGGCGAGCACTACACGCCGTATGTGATCGAGCCTTCGTTCGGTCTCACCCGCTCGCTCATGGCGTTCCTCGTCGNACGCGTACGAGGAGGACGAGGCGCCGAACGCGAAGGGCGGCACCGACACTCGCACCGTGCTGCGCCTCGACCCGCGCCTCGCGCCGGTGAAGGCCGCCGTGCTGCCCCTGTCGAAGAAGGAAGAGCTTGCCCCGCTGTCGCAGCGCGTCGCCGAGGAGCTTCGCGCCGGTGGCCGCTGGAATATCGACTACGACGACGCCGGCCAGATCGGCCGCCGGTACCGTCGCCAGGACGAGATCGGCACACCGCTGTGCATCACGGTTGACTTCGACTCGCTCGACGACAACGCCGTGACCGTGCGCGACCGCGACACCATGACGCAGGAGCGCGTGAGCGTCGACCGCCTGTATGGCTACGTCGCCGAGCGCCTGCGCGGAGCCTAATCGCAGCTCGGGGTCGCCAATACGGGCGCGGGGTGCGAGAATAGTTCGGTTATGCCGACTGCAACTCTCTCGCACGCACTCGCGCTGAAGATTGGCGACCTCGAGGTCGCCTCGCCGGTCGTGCTCGCGCCGATGGCCGGGGTGACGAATGAGGCGTTCCGTCGGCTCTGCCGCGAGTACGGCGCCGGCCTGTATGTCACCGAGATGGTGACGACCCGGGCACTCGTCGAGCGCAACGAGTCGACGATGCGACTCATCCGCCACCATCCGTCGGAAGACATCCGGTCGATCCAGCTCTATGGCGTCGACCCGATCACCGTCGGTGACGCCGTTGGCCTCCTTGTCGACGAGGATCGCGCCGACCACATCGACCTCAACTTTGGCTGCCCCGTACCCAAAGTCACCCGTCGTGGTGGCGGTTCGGCGCTGCCGTGGAAGACGGATCTATTCGAGGCGATCTGCGCAGCCGCGGTGCGTCGCGCCGGCGACGTGCCCCTGACGATCAAGATACGCAAGGGCATCGACGATGATCACCTGACCTACCTCGAGGCGGCGAAGATCGCCGAGCAGGCGGGCGTCGCCGCGATCACGCTGCACGCGCGCACGCTCGAGCAGCAGTACTCGGGCACGGCTGATTGGGACGCGATCCGCACGCTGAAAGAGACCATCACGTCGATTCCGATCCTCGGCAACGGCGACGTGTTCGAGGGTGAGGACGGCCCGCGCATGATGGCTGAGACCGGCTGCGACGGCGTCGTCGTCGGTCGCGGTGTGCTCGGCCGCCCGTGGCTCTTCGGCGATCTCGAGGCGGCGTTCTCGGGTAGCGAGCGGCGTATCCAGCCCGGCCTGCGCGAGGTCGGTCACGCGATGGTGCGCCACGCCGAGCTGCTCGTCGACTTCTTCGGCAACGAAGGCCACGGTTGCCGCGACTTCCGCAAGCACGTCGCCTGGTACTTCAAGGGATATCCGGTCGGTGGCGAGCTGCGCAAGCGCTTCGCGCTCATCGACACGCTCGACGAGCTGCGCGAGCTCGNCTGATGGGCTTGAGGACTCCTCGTGGCCGGGCGTCGGCGCCGAGGGCCCGCGCGGCCGTTCGGGCAGCCCGAAGCGCGCCGTGCTGCCGCAGGGCTGGCTCGACTCGCGCCGCCTGCTCGACTCCGAGAGCGCCGACATCGCGGCTGCCGAACTTGACGTCTCGGGAGGCTAGGGATGCGCGCGCCCGGCCTGAATGGCCCCGCGAGCGAGTACTCGCTCGACGACGAAGCCCGGTTCCTGCCGGAGTTCCACGAGAACCGTCGCCGCTCATCCTTCGCCCGTGACCGGGCGCGCCTGCTGCACTCCTCGGGTCTGCGGCGCCTCGCGCTGAAGACGCAGGTGCTCTCACCGACGACGGGCGCGGACTTTGCCCGCAACCGACTCACGCACTCGCTCGAGGTGGCCCAGGTCGGCCGCGAGATCGCCGGCTCGCTCGCGCTCGACCCCGACATCGTCGACACCGCGTGCCTCGCCCACGACATCGGGCATCCGCCGTTTGGCCACAATGGCGAGCGCGCCCTCAACGACTGGTCGACCGACATCGGCGGCTTCGAGGGCAACGCGCAGACACTTCGGCTCGTGTCGCGGCTGGAGCCAAAGGTATTCGACGAATCGGGGCTCGCCTACGGCCTCAACCTGACCCGCGCATCCCTCGATGCGGCGTGCAAGTACCCGTGGGATCGCGACACCGGCCTCGCACTCGGCACGCGCAAGTTCGGCGTGTACGACGACGACAAGCCGGTGTTCGACTGGCTGCGAGCCGGCGCCCCGAGCGGGCGCAAGTGCATCGAGGCGCAGGTCATGGACTTGAGCGACGACATCGCGTACTCGNGTGCACGACCTCGAGGATGCCGTGGTCGAGGGCTTCCTGCCCCTGACCGAACTCGAAGACGCCGAAAACCGCGAGGCAATCTTGTTCAACGCCGTCGAGTGGGCGGGGCGCAAATTCGACGAGGGCGAGCTCGGCGCGGCGTTCGATCGGCTGCTCACGCTGCCGTGGTGGGTGCACGACTATTCGGCGGCGGCGCGTGACCGCGCAGCATTGAAGAACCTCACCTCGCAGCTCATCGGCCGCTTTGCGAAAGCCTCAATTGCGGCGACTCTCGAGGCATACGGCAGCGAGAACCTGCTCATTCGCTTTGGTGCCGAGGTGATCGTGCCTCGCGAGATCGAAGCCGAGATCGCACTGCTCAAGGGCGCCGTGGCAGGCTTCGTCATGAGCCTGCCCACGCGCCAGCCGGTGTATGCCCGCCAGCGTGAGCTGCTCACCGAACTGCTCGAGGCACTCTGGGCCACCGGCACGCTGCACCTCGAGCGCGAGTTCTCCGACTTGTTCGACGAAGCCGACGACGACGCTGCTCGCCGCCGGGTGATTGTCGATCAGGTCGCGTCACTCACCGATCAGTCGGCGCTTGCGCTGCATGCGAACGTCGCCGCCGTCCGCGTAGCCACGGCCTAGAATCGGTGCCATGGCGCGCATCCGACGAACTGACATTGACGAGGTACGAGCGCGCACAAATATCGACGACGTCGTCGGCGAGTACGTCGCGCTGAAGTCGGCTGGCGTCGGCTCGCGCAAGGGCCTCTGCCCGTTCCACGACGAGCGCACGCCATCGTTCCATGTTCGCCCGCAGCTCGGCTTCTATCACTGCTTCGGCTGCGGTGAGTCGGGCGATGTCTTCTCGTTCCTGCAGAAGATGGACCACATCACCTTCATTGAGGCAGTCGAGCGGCTCGCGGGCCGCCTTGGCTACCAACTCACGTACGAGGACGGCGGCGAGGCGCCCGACCACAGCAACCGCGTGCGGCTGCTGCAGGTGAATGCCGAGGCCGAGAAGTTCTTCCAGGGCCAGCTCGCCACCGCGGACGCGCAGATCGGCCGCGACTTCCTTGGTGGCCGCGGGTTTGATCCGCAGGCGGCCGCGCACTTCGGCGTCGGCTACGCCCCGAAGTCGTGGGATGCGCTCTCGAAGCACCTGCGCACGAAGGGCTACTCGACGCAGGAGCTGCAGGATGCCGGGCTCGTGTCGACGAACGACCGTGGCTCGAGCTACGACCGTTTCCGCGGCCGGCTCGTGTGGCCGATTCGCGACACCTCCGGTCAGACGGTGGGCTTCGGCGCGCGCAAGCTCTTCGACGATGACAAGGGCCCGAAGTACCTCAACACACCAGAGACCGAGATCTACCACAAGTCCCGAGTGCTCTACGGGCTCGATCTTGCCAAGCGCGACATCTCACGCGGCCACAAGGTCGTCGTGGTCGAAGGGTACACCGACGTCATGGCCGCGCACCTGGCTGGCGTGACCACTGCGGTCGCCACCTGTGGCACGGCCTTCGGCGTCGACCACATCAAGATCCTGCGCCGCATCATGGACGACGAATCGAACCGCGGGCGCGTGATCTTCAACTTCGACCCCGATGAGGCGGGCCGAAAAGCTGCCATGCGGGCGTTCGCCGAAGAGAACCGCTTCGTCGCGCAGACCTTTGTCGCCGTCGACACCACGCACGAGGGCCTCGACCCGTGCGACCTGCGCCTGAAGCACGGCGACGCGGCGATCGTCTCGCTCATCGACCACGCCGTGCCGATGTATGAGTTCGTCGTGCGGGAACAGATCAAGCGCCACAACCTGCGCAACGCCGAAGGCCGGGTGGCCGCTCTGCGCGAGGCCGCACCGATCATCGCCAGCATTCGCGACCGCGCGCTGCGCCCCGAGTACGTGCGCCAACTCTCGGGCTGGCTCGGCATGGACCTCGAGCAGGTGCAACGCGAGGTGCGTCGACACGAGCAGGCGGCGAATTCGCCGAGCGACCCTCACGGCGACCCGAGTGGCATCGCCGACAACACGTACGCCATGCCGGTCGTGCGCATGCGCGACCTGCCAAACGACCCGATCACCCGACTCGAGCGTGACGCGCTCGGTGCAGTGCTGCAGTACCCGAAGATGCTTTCCGAGGTGCAGCTCGACGGCGTGCTCGCGGCGAACTTCTCGGATGCGTCGCTCGACACGGTGCGAAATGCCATCGTGGCAACCCGCGGAACTCTCGGCACGCCGCAGTGGCTGCCGGAGGTGCACGAGGAGGTGCCGTCGTCGTTTGTGCCGCTCGTGACCGACCTGTCGATGGCGCCGCTGCCCGCCGGTCCCGGCCCCGAACAGGTGGCCGCGTACGTACGATCGGTCACGGCAGCGCTCGTTGAGCGCGACCTGCTTCGCCGCAAGGCGGAGTTGCTCGGTGAGTTGAAGCGCACCGACATTGAGACCGATCCGCTTGGACACCGCGAGTTGAGCGAGCGGCTCGTCGAGGTTGAGCGCCGCAAGCGCGAGCTGCGCGAGTCCGTCGAGGCCTAAGCGCGCGACCGCTAGGCTCGTGGCATGAGCAGCGTCATCAGTGCCCGGGATCTGTCGATTTCCTACGGTCCGCACATCGGCGACGCTGAGGCCCGAGTCCTTTCGGGCGTGAACATTGAGCTGCGCGAGGGCGAGATTCTTGGCGTCGTCGGCTCGGCCGGCAGCGGCAAGACGTCGCTCGGTCGCGTGATTTCGGGCCGCGGCCTGCTGCGCGGAGCACCGCATCCGTGGCCCTGGATTTCGGGCGGCGAACTGCACGTTGACGGCGTCAACCTGCGCAAACCCACCCGGGCCGACCTGCGCCGCCTGCCCCTAACCGTCGGGTACCTCGCGCCGAACTCCGGTCAGACGATGCGCAACGACCTCACTGTCGCCGAAAACATCGCCGAGCCGGTACTGAGCCGCGACCGGCACTTCGACAAGCGCTCGCTCGGCAAGGCAGCCGCGCTGCTCATCGACGCGGTCGACCTCGAGCTCGGCGTGCTCAACCGCTTTCCGTTCGAGCTCTCGCGAGGTCAGCGCCAACGCGTCGCGTTCGCACGCGCGCTCATCGTCGAGCCGCGGCTGCTCATCGTCGACGAGCCGGCGCAGGGCGTCGACGTCATTGCGCGCCCGGCACTTTTCGAGCTGCTCGAACGCCTCAATCGTGGCCGCACGCTCTCGATGCTCGTCATCAGCAACGACCTCGCAACCGTTGAGCGACTCACGAGCAACGTCGTCATCACCGACCGCGGCACGGTGCTCGCGCGGGGCAAGATCGACGAGGTGCTGCGCGACCCGTTCGACCCGTATCTGCAGCGGATGCGCGACGCCCGCGAATTCGCCCGCGCGCCCCTTCCTGGCCTGGTCGACCGCGACCTTGTCGCCGCGGCCGAGCGGGTGGCCGGCGGGTTGTTTCGCGACGACGACCCCGATGAGGTCGCCGCCGCCGAGCGCGATCGACTCGTCGAGGATCGCCCGGAGTTTGCACGATTCCACACCGATGAAGAGGAGACCACCAATTGACCGAGTTTCACCACCGCGAAGTTCTGAGTGCGCCGGCCACGAAGCTCGAGGGCGACGCGCGTCCCGAGCCCGGCAAGATCACGGTGCTGCCCGCAGGGTCGGGACGGGCGCAGACGCAGACGGTGCTCGCTGCTGGGGGAGAGGTTGTCGAGCTGTCTGACGACACGCGCGGCCTCATCTACACGTCGTACCGCAACATCGAGCCGCTGTTCGAGGCGCTTGACAGCTACCCGGGCATCGGCTGGGTGCAGCTGCCCTACGCGGGGATCGACGCTTACGCAAAGCGCCTCGCACCGTACGCCGAGCGCGGCCTCGTGGTCACCTCGGCGAAGGGGGCGTACGCGCAGCCGGTCGCGGAGCACGCGCTCGCGCTCACCCTCGCGGCGCAGCGCAGCCTCGTCTTGCGCTCGCGTGCCACGAAGTGGGGCCCGTCGCTGGGCCGCTCGCTCTACGGCAATCACGTCGTTATTCTGGGCGCCGGCGGAATTGCGAGCGAGCTACTCAGCCTGCTGCGGCCCTTTGATGTGACTACGACCGTGGTGCGCCGCAGCGCGGCGCCGCTCGAGGGAGCCGACCGCACCGTGACGAGCGACGAGTTCGACGCCGTGCTGCCGGAGGCCGACGTCGTGGTGCTCGCTGCCGCTTCGACCGCCGAGACCTATCACCTCATCAACGCTGAACGGCTGCACGCCATGAAGCCGACATCGGTGCTCGTCAACATTGGTCGCGGCCCGCTCGTCGACACCGAGGCGCTCGACGCGGCCCTCAACGCCGAGGAGATCTACGGCGCCGCACTCGATGTGACCGACCCCGAACCGCTGCCGGAGGGCCACCCGCTCTGGTCGAACGATCGCTGCCTGATTACGCCGCACTCGGCCGACACCCCCGAAATGACCCTGCCGCTGCTGCTACGCCGAATCGACGACAACGTGCGTGGCTTCCTCTCGACCGGCGAATTCGTGGGGCTGGCCGACCCCGTGAAGGGGTACTAGGCGACCTCGCTCTGGGGCGCATCCACTGGTGATCGGATGCGAGCGGGGCGACTCGGCGGTCGATTTCACATTGCGCGCCGGGTGATGTTAGGCTATTCGAGTTGTCATCCCCGATAGCTCAATTGGCAGAGCAGCCGGCTGTTAACCGGCAGGTTGTTGGTTCGAGTCCAACTCGGGGAGCTTCTGCCCTCCGCCCTCGCGCGGAGGGCATCTTTCTTTTCCCTAGGCTACGGCCGTAATTACGACTTAGCGCTGGCGCTGCCCCGTCGGAAGATCAACCGACCGACGACGCCGAGGGCGAGCACCCCGAGCCCTCCGACAACCGACCACACGGGCAACGTGACGACGAGGACGGCGCAGAGCGCGGCGCCGAGCAGCTGCATCCACTTTGGATACCGGCGATCGTCGCCGCGCTGCTGGAGCGCCGAGAGGTTCGCGACGAGGTAGTACACGAGCACGCCGACACTCGAGAAGCCGATGACGTCGCGAATGTCGCCGATGAGGATCAACGCGGCTACGGCGACGCCGACCACGATGGTGAGCAGCGCCGGCACGTTGTGGCTCGGCGACAGGCGCGACAGCACAACCGGCAGATCGTGGTTGCGCGCCATCGCGAGGCCGGTGCGAGTAATGCCCGCGACGCCCGCAAGCAGGGCCCCCAGGCATGCGAGCGTGGCCGTGACGACCACAACCATGCCAACGCCCGGCGCACCGGAGACGAGGTCGACGAGCGGAGCATCCGACGCGGCGAGGCGCAGCGGCCCCAGTCGAGCTAGCAGCGTGACCGCCACGAGCACGTAGAGAGCGGCGACGAGCCCGAGCGTCGTGATGATGGCCCGTGGAATCACCCGGGTCGGGTCGCGCACCTCCTCGCCGAGGGTCGCGATGCGCGCGTAACCGGCGAAGGCGAAAAACATGAGGCCGGCCGACTGAAGCACCCCGTAGACCGAGACGTCGGGGATGAGCACGAAGGTCGCGTCGGAGGTCGGCGTGGTGGTCCACGCGACGATCAGGGTGACCGCGAGGCCGAGCAGCACGAGCGTCACGATGCCCGCGGCGGCGCGGGCCGTGCGCGTGATGCCGACAAGGTTGAGCACAACCACGAGTGCGACGGCGACGAGGCCGATCGCGCGCTGCCAGAACAGGTCGGGTACGAGATACGCGCCCAGGGTGAGGGCCATCGCGGCGGCCGAGGCGGTCTTGCCGATGACGAAGCCCCAGCCCGCGATGAATCCCGGCCACGCGCCGAGTTCCTGGTTGCCGAAGTGGTAGGTCCCGCCCGAGGTCGGGTACTTCGCCGACAGCTGCGCCGTCGAGGTCGCGTTGCAGGCGGCGACGAGCAGTGCGAGCGCGAGGCCAAGCAACAGCCACTCTCCGGCAACCCGGGCGGCCGGGCCGAAGACGCTGAAAACGCCGGCGCCGATCATGGCCGCGAGGCCGATGCTCATGGCTCCGAAGAGGCCGAGTTTGCGGTCGAGCGCCGGCTGCGTCACGGCGCTAGCCCTCGAGCTTCTCGTCGCCGGGCAGCCACGACTTACCGGGCACGTTCCAGCCGCGCTTGCGCATGATCTTGAAGGCCTGCTTGTGGTTGGGCACCGCAAGGCGGTCGACGTAGATCACGCCGTCGAGGTGGTCGTATTCGTGCTGCAGGATGCGCGCGAGCCAGCCCTCGGCGCGCAGCTC
>NZ_JACXJG010000012.1:122070-143262 GCF_014904065.1 Gulosibacter sediminis
TATGCCTTGCCCTCGAGATCAGTCGCCTGAAGCAGCACGGCGGGGGCGCGGCGCAGCTCGAAGCGCTCGCCGGGCACCGAGAGGCAGCCNNNNTTCCTCCTCGTCCTCCTCGAGTTGCTCAAAGCTCTCGGGAACGAGGGGCGCCTGCCAGAGTCGCGGGTTGATCGCGACGCCGCGGTGGTCGGTGCCGTCCTCGTCCACCCAGCTGTACACGAACATCCGTTTGCCGACGCCCACCTGCGGGGCAGCGAGGCCGACGCCCGGCGCGGCCGCCATGGTTTCGTACATGTCGGCGACGAGTTCGCGAACCTCGTCGGTGATCTCGTCGACGGTTTCCGCAGGGGTGTGCAGCACCGCATCTCCGTAGATGCGAATGGGAAGGACGCTCATACCTGGAGTGTATCGGCCAGGGGTTTCCCAAACGGCCGTAAACTCTGGCGGGTGCAGTACCTCGGCATTCCACTTGCGATCCTCGGCGCCGTGCTCATGTCGGTGAGCGCGATGCTGCAGCATCGCGGGGTGGCCCGAGCGGATGCTGCGGGCAACGGCGATGGCGGTGAGGGACTCGGCCTCGGCAGTTTCCTGCGCCTGCTCAATTCGAAGACCTGGCTTTCGGGCACGCTACTGCTCGGCATCGCGGTCGCCTGCCAGCTCAGCGCCCTGCTGTTTTCGCCCCTCGTGCTCGTACAGCCCATCGGCGTCATCTCGCTCGTGCTCACGGCGATCATCACGGCCAAGCAGAGCCGCATGCCGGTTGGTCGGCGCAAGGCGCTGTCGATCACGCTCTGCGTCGCTGGAGTGGGCGGCTTCGTCGCCGTGGCCTCGTCGGTCGCGGTCGACAAGGAGATCACCGAGCCGCAGCTCATCATCGTGCTCGTGATCCTCGCCGCGCTCGTCGTGCTGCTCGGCGTGGTGTTTGCGCTCGTGCGCCGCACGAAGTGGCGCAGCCTGTTCTACGTCGTCGCGGGCGGCGTCATGTACGGCTTCCTCGTCACCCTCGCGAAAGTCGTGCTCGCGCGCTGGCAGCAGGGCGATTACGGCTGGTACTTCCTCGCCTGCCTCGCCGGCGTCATCATTTCGCTGCTCGTCGGCGGCTACTTCGTGCAGACGGCTTACGCCTCGAGTTCGGCCGACCTCGTGATCGCCGGCCTGACCGTGATCGACCCGCTCGTGGCCGTGACGATTGGCATCGTCGTGCTCCGCGAAACCGAGGGGGCGAGCCTGCTCGTGAACGTCCTGTTCGTGGCCCTGGGCGCCGTTGCGATCGTCGGCGTACTGTTGCTGCAGCTGGCCCAGTCGGATGACGAGGTGTCGGCGGTGCGCAACCACGCGCTCGGCCGCGGCAATTAGAATCGACTCTCAGCCTGCGCCGGATGCCCCACGAGGGCCAGTGCGTGCATATGTTGGATGACAAAGGACTTCATGACTTCGCCGCTTCGACTGTTGATCGCCGCCGATACGTTTCCGCCCAACGTGAATGGCGCGGCGACGTTCACGCAGAACCTCGCGAGCGGCATGGCGGCGCGCGGACTCGATGTGCACGTGGTGACGCCCGCCGCGTCGAAGCGTCACGGCACCTGGTACGAGGAATACGACGGGCAGCGCATCACGGTGCACCGCCTGCCGAGTGACCGCTGGTGGCCGCACGACTGGCTGCGCTACGTGAAGCCGTGGCGCGCTCGGGCGCACATGCGCGAGGTGCTCGACCGTGTGCAGCCCGACGTCATCCACTACCAGTCCGCGGTCGTGCTCGGTCGCGCGGCGGTGCGCGAGGGCGCATCCCGGGGCATCCGCATCATCGGCACGAACCACCTCATGCTCGAGAACATGCTCGAGCACACGCATATCCCGAAGTTTCTGCAGGGATGGGCATCGGGCATCTGGTGGCGCGATGCCCACAAGACGTTCGCCGAGACAGCCGCGCTGACGACGCCCACGCGCCGTGCCGCCGACTTCCTCGAGCAGAACGGCAACCTGCACGACGTACTCGCCATTTCGTGCGGGCTACGTACGAGCAACTACACGCCGAAGTTCGAAGAGAAGTCGCCGAAGCGCATCCTCTTCGTCGGCCGCGTGACTGGCGAGAAGCAGATCGACGTGTTGCTCAAGGCCTTCGCGAAGCTCGAGGGCGACGACCTCTTTTTCGACATCGTCGGTACGGGCGACCAACTGCAACACCTGCAGAAGCTCGCGAAAGACCTTGGCGTCGCCGACCGCTCAAAGTTCCACGGCTACGTGACCGACCAGGAGTTGCGCACGATCTACGCCGACGCGACGGTGTTCGCGATCGCCTCGATCGCCGAGCTGCAGTCGATCGCGACGATGGAGGCGATGGCTTCAGGCCTGCCCGTCGTCGCCGCAAACTCGATGGCGCTGCCGCACCTCGTGCACGACGGCGAGACCGGGCTGCTCTTCGAGCCTGGCAGCGTCGAGGATGCGCGCGAGAAACTTCAGCGTGTGCTCGACCTCCCGCGCGAGCAGCGCGAGGCGCTCGGCCGCGCTGGGCTCAAGGACGTGCAGGCGCACGACATCGACACGACGATGGAGCTGTTCGAGCGCCTCTACCGTGGCGAGTCGGTGCAGTCGGTCGGCCGCGACTCGGTCAATGAGCAGGACCACTCGCTCGACGGGCTGCCAAAACGCTAGCTAGTCACCGAGCTGCTGCAGGGCCGCTTCGACGCGCTGCACCTTGCCGGTGAGCTCGTCGTCGTGCCCCGGGCGAATGTCGGCCTTCAGTACGAGCGAGACCCGCGAACCATAGCGACCGGCCTCGTCGACCGCCGCCTTGACGACGGCCATGACCTCGTCCCATTCGCCCTCGATCGAGGTGAACATCGCGGTCGTCTCGTTGCGCAGTCCGCTCGCGCGAATCACGCGCACGACCGCGGCGACGGCGTTGCTATACGAGCCCGCCTCGTCGGCGGTGACCGACGGGTCGCTCGCGGGGCCGGAGGGGGCAATGGAGATCGCTGCAATCATGAATTCATTGTGCCGTGCGCACGGCACNAGAGACATGACCTCGCCCATCGTCGACCGCCGCCAACTTCCCAACGCAGGGAGGGTCGTCGTCAAGATCGGCTCGTCGTCGCTCACGCGAGCGGATGGCCGCCTCAACGTACCGGCGCTGCGGAAACTTGTCGACGTGCTCGCGGAACAGTCGCTTGCGGGCAAGCAGGTCGTGCTCGTGAGCTCGGGTGCGATCGCGGCCGGCTTCATGCCGCTCGGCTACGACGTACGGCCAAGCGACGTCGCCGGCGCCCAGGCCGCTGCGGCTGTGGGTCAGAGCGTGCTCATGGCGCAGTACACCGACGCGTTCAGCGCGTACGAAATTACAGTCGGGCAGATCCTCATGACCGCGGCCGACACCGTGCGCCGTGACCGGTATCAGCACGTCGCTCAGGCGTTTGAGCGCATGCTCGAACTCGGCGCCGTGCCCATCGTCAACGAAAATGATGCGCTCGCCACGAGCGAGCTGCGCTTCGGCGACAATGACCGCCTCGCGGCGCTGGTGGCCCAGCTCGTGCAAGCCGATGCGCTTATCCTGCTCACCGACGTCAACGGGCTTTACGACGCCCCGCCGAAGCAGCCGGGGGCCCGACGCATCGCGACCGTCGAGCGCATGGAGGATGTCGCGGGGGTCGAGGTAACGGGCCGGGGTTCGGCGTTCGGTACGGGCGGCATGGTGACGAAGTTGCAGTCGGCTGAGATGGCGACGACGACCGGCATCCCAGTCATGCTCACAAGCGCGCCGAATGTTCGCGCCGCATTCGAGGGCATGGATGTGGGCACCTGGTTCGTGCCGACGTCGGGCCGTTCGCGCCGCCGCAAGGTGTGGCTCGAGCACGCAGCGCAGATGTACGGTCGTCTCGTCATCGACCCGGGAGCCGAGCGCGCACTGCGGGATCGGGGCGCATCCCTACTCGCGGCTGGCATCCGTTCGGTGCATGGGGAATTCGCCGCGGGCGACCCGGTCGAGGTTGTCAACGAGGCCGGCGACGCCATCGCTCACGGCATCTCGAACTTCGACTCGAGCGAGCTGCCGCAGATGCTCGGCCGCAGCACCGACGAAATGCGCGCAAGTCTCGGTGACGACTTCGTGCGTTCGGTCGTGCACCGCGACGAGCTCACGCTCGTGAGCCCCACGGTGACCGACATCGTCACGGGACGGGTGACGCAGTCAGGCATTCCGGTGCTCGACTAGTGATGCTCCGCGCGATCTAGACTGGTGGGTATGACCGAAACGGCTGCCTCCACGATCAACGCTGACACGGTGCGCGCGGTGCGTGAAACCGCGCAGCGAGCTAAGACCGCATCGATTCAGCTGTCGCGCGCGTCCAGCGGTTCGAAGAACGACATGCTGCTCTCGATCGCGTCGGCCCTCGAATCGGCCGCGGCTGAGATCGTTGCCGCGAACGAAGATGACATGGCTCGCGGCCGGGAACGCGGCATGAGCGATGGCCTGCTCGACCGCCTCCAGCTCACCAAGGAGCGCGTCGCGACCATCGCCGAGGCCCTGCGCGACGTCGCCGACCTGCCCGACCCCGTGGGTGAGGTCGTGCGCGGTTCGACCCTTGAGAACGGCCTGCGCCTGCGCCAGCTTCGCGTGCCAATGGGCGTCGTCGGCATGATCTACGAGGCTCGCCCGAACGTGACGGTGGATGCGGCTGGCCTCGCGCTGAAGTCGGGTAACGCCGTGATTCTTCGCGGTGGCTCGGCGGCGATGTCGACGAACCGGGCCATCGTGCAGGTGATGCAGGATGCACTCGTCGCCGAAGGCTACTCGGCCGACCTCGTGCAGACCATCGACGAGTACGGCCGCGAGGGTGGCGTGGCGCTGATGCAGGCGCGCGGCCTCGTCGACCTGCTTGTGCCGCGCGGCGGCGCGGCGCTCATCCAGACCGTCGTGCTCGAGTCGAAGGTGCCGGTCATCGAAACCGGCACCGGCAACGTGCACATCTACGTCGACGAGTCGGCCGACATCGAAAAGGCGCTGCCGATCATCCTCAACGCGAAGACGCAGCGGGTCGGTGTCTGCAACGCCGTCGAGACGCTGCTCGTACACGAGGGCATCGCCGACAAGTTCGTGCCGCTCGTCACTGCCGCGCTCACGGACCAGGGCGTGACCGTGCACGCCGACGATGTCACGCAGCAGCTCTCGGCAGATTCGGCCACCACTGCGGCCACCGATGCCGACTGGGAGACCGAGTACCTCTCGCTCGACATCGCGGCGAAGGTCGTGCCGTCGATCGATACCGCGATCGAGCACATCCGCCGCTACACGACGGGCCACACCGAGGTCATCGTGACCGAGTCGCTCGCCGCCGCGAACCAGTTCACCGACGAGGTCGACGCCGCCGTGGTCATGGTCAACGCGTCGTCGCGCTTCACCGACGGCGCCGAGTTTGGCCTCGGTGCCGAGCTTGGCATTTCGACGCAGAAGCTTCACGCGCGTGGTCCGATGGGCCTCGCTGAACTCACCACCACGAAGTGGATCGTCGAGGGCAACGGGCAGGTGCGACCTTAGCCTTCGCCGATCCGGCGCGGCAACTGCCGGTCGCTACTACCTAGTGCGTTGCGCTTCGGGCGCAGGCATCGAACGCGTCGAGGGCATCGAGCACGCCGTCGGCCTGCCAGTGCCGGTTTCGTCTGCCCTCATTTCGCCGCCGGAGGACTCCGGCCGTTTCGAGGTGGGGGGGGGGGGGGGGGGNGAGCACTATTCACGGCGACATGCTCACCCCCAGGCGGCTGGCCAGGTACTGCACGGTGACCACTGGTTGTCAGATCAGGACGTCGAGCGCCCGACGCGCAGTGGAACCACGACGCGCGTTGAGCGCGGCCTTCCACATCGTACGCACCTCACCAAGGTCGTTCACCAGGCGCGTCGCATTCGCAATCGATGCGAAAGAGGATGCGGTGAAGACGCGCACGATCGACACAACATCGCCTTCTCGGGAGGACGTCAGGGCCCGGAAGTAGTCCTCGGGGTTCTCGGGNATTCGTGTCGAGCAGCAGCAGTATGATGCGGCCGAGTGCGGCGCGCCACACGATGCATCTCAAGATCCGCGCTGACTCGCGGGCAAATGGTGGGGCGGACGGGACTTGAACCCGTGACCGATGGATTATGAGTCCACTGCTCTAACCAGCTGAGCTACCGCCCCGCAACCTGAGCAATTCTAGCGACGATCTGCCGATTGTTCGCATTCGCGAAGATTCGCTTCGCGTTCACCCGTAACTCGCTACGCTCGGATGCGTGAAGGCCTTCGATACGCTCACCGTTGCCCCCGTCCTCCCCGAAAAGCTGCAGCCGCTGCGCACGTTGGCGATGAACCTACGCTGGTCGTGGCGCGAGCAGACTCACCAGCTGTTCAAGTCGATCGACCCGCAGCTGTGGAGCGCAACCGGCCACAACCCCATCACGCTGCTCCAGCGCCTTTCGGCCGAGCGCGTCGCCGAGCTCGAGGCCGATGCCGACTTCCTGCAGCGCCTCCAGTTCGAAATCGATGAGCTTGACGGCTACCTCGGCGTCGAGCGCTGGTTCGAGCGCACCACGCGCGGCAGCGAGGATGCAGCGACGAGCATCGCGTACTTCTCGATGGAGTTCGGTGTGCACCAGTCGCTGCCCATTTATTCGGGCGGCCTCGGCGTGCTGGCGGGCGACCACCTCAAGTCGGCCTCCGACCTCGGCGTGCCGCTCATCGGCATCGGCCTGCTCTACACCTACGGCTACTTCAGCCAGTCGCTGAGCCGCGAGGGTTGGCAGCAGGAGGGCTACGAGCGCCACAACCCGGCCGATCTCGCGGTCTCACCGGTGCTCGACGAGACCGGCGAGCAGCTGCGCATTTCGGTGAACTTCCCGGACGAGCGTGAGGTGCACGCCATCGTCTGGCGCGCCGCAATCGGCCGCATCACGCTGCTGCTGCTCGACACGAACCTGCCCGAGAACCCCGAGGACNCGGATCATCACCGATCGTCTCTACGGCGGCGACGCCGAGCACCGCATCAAGCAGGAGCTCGTGCTCGGCGTTGGCGGCGTGCGCGCGGTGCAGCGCTTCTGCGAGGTCAGCGGTCTCGCACAGCCTGATGTGTTCCACATGAACGAGGGCCACGCCGGTTTCCTCGGCATCGAGCGCATCGGCCAGCTCATCACGGCGGGCGAGTCGTTCGAGACCGCCCTCGCAACCGTGCGCGCATCCACGCTCTTCACGACACACACCCCGGTGCCCGCGGGCATCGACCGCTTCGACATGCACCTCGCACAGCGCTACCTGCAGCCACTGGCCGACGGTACGTCGCGCCTCGCGGCCGGGGCGCCCGTCGCCCGCGTACTCGAGCTCGGCGGTGAAGACGACCCGCAGCGCTTCAACATGGCGCACCTCGGTCTGCGCCTCGCGCAGTATGCGAACGGCGTTGCCAAGCTCCACGGCGCGGTCTCGCGCGAGATGTTTAAGGACCTCTACCCGAACTTCGACGTCGCCGAAGTGCCGATTACATCGATCACCAACGGCGTGCACGTACCCACCTGGACGCGCGGCCCGATCAAGTCGGTCATCAACTCGATGGCCGGCGGTCGCGACGTCGCCACCGCGGACCGCTGGGAGAACGCGGATGCGGTTGGCTCGGCCGAGCTCTGGCGCATCCGTGACGAGCTCCGGCGAGAGCTCGTCGAGCGTGCGCGTGGCCTTTCACTCGAATCATGGGAGGAGCGCGGCGCACAGGAAGCCGAGCTTGGCTGGACTAAGAACATCCTCAACCCGGATGCGCTCACGATCGGCTTTGCCCGCCGCGTCTCGACGTACAAGCGCCTCACCCTCATGCTCCAGCAGCCCGAGCGCCTGCGCCGCATCCTGCTTAATGAGGACCGCCCCGTGCAGTTCGTGATCGCGGGTAAGGCACACCCGGCCGACATGGGCGGCAAGCAACTCCTGCAGCAGCTCGTGCAGTTCGCCGACGACGCGGGCGTGCGCGACCGCATCGTATTCATTCCCGATTACAACATCTCGCTCGGCAAGTTCCTTGTCGCGGGATCGGACATCTGGCTGAACAACCCGATCCGCCCTCAAGAGGCCTCGGGTACGTCGGGGATGAAGGCGGTCATGAACGGCTGCCTCACCATGTCGATCTCCGACGGCTGGTGGGACGAGATCGCCGACGACGAGCTCGGCTGGACGATCCCAACAGTGTCGAACGCGGATGCGCACCAACGCGACGCGTGGGAGGCACAGGCCCTCTACGACATCCTCGAGCACGAGATCGTGCCCATGTTCTACGACCGCGACAGCCAGGGCATCCCGCAGGCCTGGGTCGACAAGGTTCGCCGCTCGATGTCACAGGTCGGTCCGAAGGTGGCCGCCGAGCGCATGGTGCGCGACTACGTCGAGCAGCTCTACCTGCCAGCCGGCCGCACCGCTCGCATCGCCGCTGACCTCGACCGCAGCCGACGCTTCGCTGACTGGCAGCAGCGCGTCATCGCGGGTTGGAACGGCGTCGCGGTGACCGAGGTGCACAACGAGGTCGGCAACCCGACGGCCGGCGACGATGCGCGGATCTCGGCACAAGTCGACCTCGGCTCGCTCTTGCCCGAGGATGTTCTGGTGGAGGGCGTGGCCGGACGCGTTGGCGAGTTCGGCGAGCTTGAAAACCCGGTGCGCCTGCCGATGGTGCCGCTCGGTGAGGGCCGCTACGAGGTCGCGGTGCGCACGAACGAGACCGGTGAATTCGGCTACACCGTGCGCGTCGTGCCGAATCACGAACTGCTTCGTTCGCCCGCAGAAATGGGGCTGGTTCGATTCCCGGGATAATCGGGTTCCAACACGCCGCGCGGCTAAATCACAGGGTTGTAATTCACCGATAAAGTCGGGCATAATTCCTGTGACGACAGTCGAATTGAATATCGGCGGGCAGCATGCCTGAGTCACGAATGGTCGTAGGGGAAGACGCACCACACGTGAAACAGGAGGACAACATGGCTGCACCAACAACTCAGGGTGTGCTCTACGTACACTCCGCACCGCGCGCGCTTTGCCAACACGTTGAGTGGGGGCTTGGCCGGGCGATCGGCGAGCCCACTAACCTGCCGTGGATTCCACAGCCGGTGATTCCGGGCTCGGTTCGTGCGGAGTTCGCGTGGCGCGGCACCCCCGGTACCGCTGCGGCAATCGCGTCGCAACTGCGCGGCTGGGAGCACCTGCGGTTCGAAGTAACCGAAGACCCGAGCGCGAACACCGACGGCGGCCGCTGGATGCACACGCCCGGCCTCGGCATCTTCTTCGCGCAGGTCGACATGTCGGGCAACATGGTCGTGCCCGAAGACCGCATTCGCTACGCGATGGAGATCGCCGGCGGCAACGCGACCGAGCTCCACCGCGAACTCTCGCTCGCCCTCGGCCAGGCCTGGGACGACGAACTCGAGCCCTTCCGCACCGCCGGTGACGAGAGCCCAGTCGTCTGGATGCACCGCGTCGGCTAGCATCGGCGCGTGGACTCCAGCGATATCGGCGGCTATTTGATCCTGCTCACCGCCTGGGGAGCGGTCATGCTCGGCGTCGCCTTGTGGTCTCGGGCGGCCGCCTCCGGGCTGCCCAAGCACCGCATCGCCGAGCACGTGCCGCCCGAGGGCGACGTCGTCACGCATGGCCTCCTCACGCGTGCTGATCGCCGGCTGATTGGCGCCGCGTTCGTCGGCCTCGCGGTCAAGGGACGAGTCCGGGTGCTCGCGCCGAGCGGAGACCGGGGCCCGGTTGCGCTCGAGGCGATGCTCGGCAATGGACTTACGACGCAAGAGCGGATGCTGCTCGACTGCCTCCGCCCACGCGCCCCACAGAGCGACAACAACGTCGCTACAGCGAGGGCCTCGCCGAACTTGGTATCGCCGCCAGCAACGGTCAGCAGCTACCCGACATCTACTTTCTCAAGGGCCGCGGGGCGGATCGCCGGTATCAGCGTCGGCAGCTCGCGCGCTACTTTGACAATGCACGCCAGTCGCTCAGGGATGCGGGCCTCGCGAAACGTATGCAAAACGGGTTTTTTCTCGCAACGCTGTCGCTGCTATTCCTGCTCAGCTTCGCCGTACTCGCGCTACTCATCCTTGGCGCTATCTTGGACGGCGCCTGGTGGTTTGTCGTGGTCGCGCCGCTATTCCTCGTCGGATATTTCTTCATTCTTTTTCTCGCCGCGCCACCAATTCTTCGCTTTACCGCCGCAGGTAAAGAATTACGTGTCAGGCTCGCCGGCCTCCGCGAATACGTTCGCCTCGGCGAACAGGAGCGACTCCGATTCACACAGACGCCGCGGACGGCGCTGCGCGACCCGGTCGGCGACCTCACNCCGGCGGGGCACGCGCTCGGACTGCCACGCGTACCGCAGGCGCCCAACGCTGTCGAGCAATTTCAGCTCGACCAGATCATCCTCACCGAAGAACTGTTGCCGTACGCCGTGCTCTTCGGCCAGGAACGTCAATGGGCGAATGAGTTCGCGCACTTCGACGCCGCCGGCATCCGCGCCCAGAACCTCGAGGCCGTCAGCACCACGATGGAGGGCATCGTCATCGTGATGGAGGTGCTCTCGATTATCGGGCAGGTTCTGCGCGTGATCGGAACGATCGCCTCCTTCGCTGGGCGAGCCGACTAGGCGCGAGCTGCGGCGCACGCAGGCAAGAAAACGACGGATGGCCGGGGCCCCGGNAATGTGGGTGGTGCGTTACGCGTACTTGCGCAGCGCAAGCACGGCGTTGTGGCCGCCGAAACCAAACGACGTCGAGATAGCGAGCGCGCCGGGGGTGAGCGCAACCTCGCGAGCCGAGGTGACCACGTCAAGCGGGATCTCCTCGTCGAGGTTCTCGATGTTGATCGTCGGAGGCAGCACGTTGTTGTGCAATGCGAGCGCCGTGAACATCGCCTCGATCGCACCGGCGCCACCGAGCAGGTGACCGGTCGAGCCCTTCGTCGCCGAAACCGGCACCGAGTGAATGTGGTCGCCAAGCACGCGCTTGAACGCGTTGTACTCGGCGATGTCTCCCACCGGGGTCGAGGTAGCGTGCGCGTTGATGTGCACGACGTCCTCGGGCGATGCGCCGGCGATCTTGAGTGCCTCCTCGACGGCTCGGGCAGCGCCCTCCCCCTCGGGCTCGGGTGCCGTGATGTGGTAGGCGTCGGCCGTCACGCCGCCGCCCGCGACCTCGGCGTAGATCTTCGCTCCACGGGCGAGCGCGTGCTCTTCGGTCTCGAGTACGAGCGCGGCCGCGCCCTCGCCGAGCACGAAGCCGTCGCGGTCGCGGTCGTACGGCCGCGAAGCGTGCTCCGGGTCGTCGTTACGCTTCGACAGCGCCTGCATCGCGGCAAACGCGGCGATCGGCAGCGGGTGCACCGCCGCCTCCGAACCGCCCGCGATGACCACGTCAGCAAGGCCGGCCTGCAGGTGATCGTACGCGTTGATGACCGACTCGGTGCTCGAGGCACAGGCCGACACGACGGTGCGGATGCCGGCGCGGGCTTCGAGGTCCATACCGATCGCGGCCCCGGGCCCGTTCGGCATGAGCATGGGAACAGTCAGTGGGAGCACTCGGCGGGCACCGCGCTCACGCAAGGTGTCCCAGGCGTCGAGCAGGGTCCAGACGCCACCGATGCCGGTGGCCCAGTCGACGAGGAACCGCTGCGGCTCGATCGCGCCCTTCTCAAGACCCGCGTCGGCGAAGGCCTCGCGGCCCGCGATGAGCGCGTATTGGCTCGACGGGTCTAGCCGTTTGGCCTGCACGCGACCAAGGATCTCACTCGGAGATTCCTTGACCGTCGCAGCAAACTTCACCGGCAGGTCGATCTCGTACTTCTGCGTGGTCTCGGCGGGCAACGTACGTGCGCCGGACTCGCCGCGCAGCAGTGCCTCCCAGGTGCCGGGTGCATCCGTTGCCAGCGGCGTGAACGCACCGATACCCGTGATCACGATCTTTTTCGTCATGAACGTAGCTTTTCCTCGAGGGGACAGGGCCAGTGGGGGTGAAACGAACCGTGGTGGCCGCAAACAGCTCGGGCGGCCACCACGGGCTCGCTAGGCGTCCTGGGCCTTGGCGATGAAGTCGACCGCGTCCTGCACGGTCTTGAGGTTCTCGACCTCGGCGTCGGGAATCTCGACGTCGAACTTCGACTCGGCGTTGACGACGATCGTCATCATCGAGATCGAGTCAATGTCGAGGTCGTCGGTGAACGACTTGTCGCCGGTCACGGTGTCAGCCGCAATGCCGGTTTCTTCGTTCACGAGCTCGGCGAGGCCGGCCAGGATCTCTTCGTTCGAAAGTGCCATGGTGTTCTCCTTGTTATGGGTGGTTGGTTTGATTGGGGGTCGGTGAGAGCTGGGGGCCCGTTAGGGCAGTCGAACGACCTGCGCCGCATAAGCGAGGCCGGCGCCGAAGCCGATCTGCAGTGCGAGCCCACCCGACAGCTCGGGGTGCTCTTCGAGCAGACGGTGCGTCGCGAGCGGAATTGATGCCGCCGAGGTGTTGCCCATCGTCTCGATATCGCGAGCGATCGCCACGGTCTCGGGCACGCCGAGCTGCTTCGCGAACTCGTCGACGATGCGCATGTTCGCCTGGTGTGGGATGAACGCGGCGAGGTCATCGACCGTCACGCCAGCGCGATCAAGCGCTTCGCGCGCCGCCTTCGCCATCTCCCACACAGCCCAGCGGAACACGGATTTGCCGTCCTGGCGGAGCGTGGGCCACTCGACCTCGCCGCGACGGTAGTCCTGCAGCGGGCTGCTCATCGAAACCGCGTCCCACTTGCTGCCGTCGGAACCGATGACTGACTCGGCAATGCCTGGCTCGTCGGACGGACCAATGAGCGCCGCGCCCGCACCGTCGCCGAGCAGAAAGGAGATGGAACGATCGGTGGGGGAGATGACGTCCGACAGCTTCTCGGCGCCGACCACCAGTACGTACTCGGCGACACCGGCACGGATGAGGGCGTCGGCCTGAGTGACCGCGTAGCAGTACCCGGCGCAGCCGGCCGAAATGTCGTACGCCGCGGCGGGCGTGGCGCCGAGGCCGTCAGCGACGCGAGTGGCGGCGGCCGGCGTCTGCATCACGTTGGTGACCGTGGCGACGATGACGGCGCCGATCTGGCTCGGCTCAATGCCCGCCTTCTCGATGGCCTCCTGGCCCGCGCGAATGCCCATGTCGATGACATTGACGTCGTCAGTGGCGCGCTGGCGCGAAATAATACCCGTGCGCTGGCGGATCCACTCGTCAGACGAGTTGATCGGCCCAGCGATGTCGTCGTTCGTGACCGTCAGTTCGCCGCGGTAGGCGCCGATGCTGTGAATACGGGTGAACTGGGGGCCAGTTGCCTGGTGGAGTTTCGGGCTCATGCTGCATCCTCTGCGGCCAGTGCGGCAACTACCGCGTCAATGTCTTCGGGAACGTTCACGGCGATGCCGTTCGTGCCCTTCATGCCACGCTTCGCGAGCCCGACGAGCGTGCCCGCGGGTGCGGCCTCGACGAGCGTCGTGTNGCCCGGCCTCCACAAACGCGGCCATGCAGGCGTCCCAATGAACGGGGCGGTTCACCTGGTCGATAAGCAACTCAAGGTAGCGGCTGCCCGAGTCGACTCGGGTGCCGTCATAGTTCGTGTAGAGACCAAGCTTCGGGTCGTTCACCGCGAATCCGCCGGCCGACGCAGCAAGCTGCTCGTGTGCATCCGCCATGTAGCGAGTGTGGAACGCGCCGGCGACCTTGAGCGGAATCACGCGGGTGCCCTTGGCGGGCTCGGCGCGAAGCTGCTCGAGCGCATCCGGGTCGCCTGCGGCGACGATCTGTCCGGCACCGTTGAAGTTGGCTGGTTCGAGTTCGAGCTCGGCGAGGCGTGCGAGCACCTCGTCTTCGCTGCCGCCGNCGGCGGACATGCCCGTAGTCTGCTTCGCGGCGTCCTCGGCCATGAGCGTCGCGCGTCGCGACACGAACGCGAGCGCGGTGGCTGCGTCAAACACCCCGGCGGCGTACGCCGCGGCGATCTCGCCCACCGAGTGGCCCGCCACCTCGACACCCGAGAGGTCGGCGCCCGACGCGACCAGGGCATCCCAGGTCAGGATGCCGGCGGCAACAATGAGCGGCTGCGCGATCGCGGTGTCGCGGATCGTCTCGGAGTCCGACTCGGTGCCGTGGCGAACGAGGTCAACGCCAACCGCGTCGCTGAGCTGCGCCAGCGTGTCTCGGCGTTCGGGCGTCGCGAGCCACGGGCCAAGAAAGCCGGGCTTCTGCGACCCCTGACCGGGGAAGGTAATGATGGTCATGTATCTGCGTTTCTTCGGGTGGTCAATTGCGGGAAGTGGCTGCGAACCACGCTAGCGGGAACGCTTTGTCGGCTTCGGGGTGACGCGCCCGTCATAGGAGTTTGAATCGGCGATGCGGCCGAGGATCNAGGGCGGACTGCAGGATTACGGCCTCGCGCGCGCCGGTCGCGTCCCACCCAATGACCTCGCTGATGCGCTTGAGGCGGTACCGAACGGTGTTCGGATGCACGAACAGCTCGCGCGCGGTGGCCTCGAGTGAGCGGCCGTTGTCGAGGTAGCACCAGAGGGTCGTGAGCAGGTCGGACTGGTGGTCGGCGAGCGGCAGGTAGACACGCTGCACGAGCGCCTGCCGCGCGAGGGGGTCACCCGCGAGGGCGCGCTCGGGCAGTAGATCGTCGGCAAGGATGGGCCGATCGGTCCGCCGGTACGCGCCGGCCACCGAGAAAGCCGCCAGCGCGGCGCGGGCGCTCATCGCGGCCTTGACCACGTTCGGCACCTCGGGCCCAAGTACGAGGCGACCCTCGCCGAACCCGCCCTCGAGCAGCTGTGATACCTCGAGAAAGCTGATCGGCGGCCCCTCAAACTCGTCGCTCGGCTTAGCGCGCCCAATAACGAGCACGAGGCGGTTGCCCTGCACACCGACCAGGAGGTCGGTCTGGTTGTGGCGGGCCGTGCGGCGCAGTTGGTCGACCTCGAGGACCTTCGGGGTCGTGCCGACGAGCACCGCCACCTCGCCATGGCCGCTCCAGCCGAGGGCGGCAATGCGGCTCGGGAGCTCGGAGTCATGCTCGCCCGTGAGGATCGAGTCGACGACAAGCGCCTCGAGGCGCGCATCCCAGAGCCCACGCTGTTCGGCCGCGCGTGCGTAGACCTCGGCCGCGGCGAAGGCCATGTCGCGCGAATACCGCAACACGCCCTCGCGGATCTCGGGCGAGGCGTTGGCAACTCGCTCTTCAAAGACGTCGACGACGACGTGGATGAGCTGCAGCGTTTGCTGCAGGCTCACCGAACGCAGGAGTTCGCGCGGGGCCGTGTCGAACACGTCCCGCGCGACCCACGGCGCCCCGCCGTCGTCTTCGAACCACGACACGATCGCGGCGATGCCCGACTGCGCCACCATGCCGACCGCACTGCGGCGGCCGGGCGGCATGTCAGAGAACCAGGGAAGCGTGAGCTCCATCCGGCGCAGCACCGTCGTGGCAAGGTCGCCCGTGATGCTGCGCAGCCAGGCAATCTCCCGATCTTTGTCGAACTTCGGCGTCATTGGTCGCGGGTGCGCTTCCTAGGCGTCGCCACCCGCCGAGCCGGACTCGCCGGCCGCCGGGTTGTTGAGGTCGTAACGGTCGATGGCCGTCTGCACGACGCTCGCGTCGACCTCACCGCGGCGGGCGAGCTCCGAGAGCGTGCGGACGACGATCGAGTGCGCGTCGATCTTGTAGAAGCGGCGGGCGGCGGCGCGGGTATCCGAGATACCGAAGCCGTCGGCGCCGAGGGTCGCGTAGTCACCGGGGATGAACTCGCGCACCATGTCGGGCAGCTGGTGGTTGAAGTCGCTCACGCCGAGGAACACGCCCTCGGAGTTCTGCAGCTTGTCGCGAAGGTACGGCACGCGAGCTTCCTCGGACGGCTTGGTCCAGTTGTGCTCGCTCGCCTCGAGGCCGTCGCGGCGCAGCTCCTGCCAGCTCGTGACCGACCAGACGTGGGCACGAACGCCCCACTCCTCGGCGAGAATCTGCTGTGCGTGCAGTGCCCACGGCACCGCCACGCCCGAGGCAAGCAGCTGCGCCTGCGGGCCCTGCTCAAGCTCGGGAGCGCGCAGGTAGTAAATGCCCTTCACGACGCCGTCGACGTCGAGGTTCTCAGGCTCGGCCGGCTGTGCCATCGGCTCGTTGTACATCGTGATGTAGTACATGACGTCGGGGTCCGGGTGGTTTCCGCCATACATGCGCTCGATACCGGCGCGCATGATGTGGCCGATCTCGTAGACGTAGGCAGGGTCGTATGACACGACGGCCGGGTTGGTGCTCGCGATGATGTGCGAGTGACCGTCCATGTGCTGCAGACCCTCACCCGTCAGGGTGGTACGGCCAGCCGTGGCACCGAGGATGAAGCCGCGGGCGAGCGAGTCGCCTGCGGCCCAGAAGCCGTCGCCCGTGCGCTGGAAGCCGAACATCGAGTAGAAGATGTACATCGGCACCATGAGTTCGCCGTGCACCGAATGCGAGGTGCCCACGGCGGTCATCGATGCGACCGCTCCAGCCTCGTTGATGCCGACGTGCATGAGCTGGCCCTGCGGCGACTCGCGGTAGGCGAGTAGCAGTTCGCGGTCAACCGCGGTGTACTGCTGGCCGTGCGGGTTGTAGATCTTCGCGGTCGGGAAGAACGCGTCGAGGCCGAAGGTGCGGGCTTCGTCGGGAATGATCGGCACGATGCGCTTGCCGAACTCGCCCGAACGCATGAGGTCCTTGAGCAGGCGCACGAAGCCCATGGTCGTCGCGACCGGCTGGTTGCCCGAGCCCTTTTTCGCGATGGCGTAGGTCTTCTCCTCGGGGAGGTCGATCTGCGTGTACTTCGAGCGACGCTCGGGCACGAAGCCACCGAGTTCGCGGCGACGCTCCAGCATGTACTGCAGGGCCGGGTCGGAGTCGTCCGGCTTGTAGTAGGGGATGCTGTAGAGGTCGGCCTCAAGGTCCTTGTCGGCGATCGGAATCTGCAGCGTGTCGCGGAACTTCTTGAGGTCGGCGAGCGTGAGCTTCTTCATCTGGTGGGTCGCGTTGCGGCCCTCGAAGTGCGTGCCGAGACCGTAGCCCTTGACCGTGTGCGCGAGGATGACGGTCGGCTGGCCCTTGTGCTCGAGCGCAGCCTTGTATGCGGCGTATACCTTGCGGTAGTCGTGGCCGCCGCGCTTGAGGCCCCAGATGTCGTCGTCGCTGAGGTTTTCGACGAGCTTGAGGGCTTCGGGGTCGCGGCCGAAGAAATTGTCGCGGACGTACTTGCCCGATTCAGCCTTGTAGGTCTGGAAGTCGCCGTCGGGGGTTTCGTTCATCAGGCGAAGGAGCGCGCCCTCGCTGTCGCGGGCGAGGAGGTGGTCCCACTCGCGGCCCCACACGACCTTAATGACGTTCCAGCCGGCACCACGGAAGTACGACTCGAGCTCCTGCACGATCTTGCCGTTACCGCGCACGGGGCCGTCGAGGCGCTGCAGGTTGCAGTTGACGACGAAGGTGAGGTTGTCGAGCTCGTAGTTCGCCGCGATCTGCAGCTGGCCACGCGACTCGGGCTCATCCATCTCGCCGTCGCCGAGGAAGGCCCACACGTGCGAGCCCGAGGCGTCCTTGATGCCACGGTTGGTGAGGTACTTGTTGTACTGCGCCTGCCAGATCGCGTTCATCGGGCCGAGACCCATCGACACCGTCGGGAACTGCCAGAAGTCCGGCATGAGGCGCGGGTGCGGGTACGAGCTCAGACCGTTCGGGGCCTTCGAGGCCTCCTGACGGAAACTGTTGAGGTTGTCTTCCGTGAGGCGACCCTCGAGGTAGGCCCGCGCGTAGTTACCGGGCGCCGCGTGGCCCTGAAAGTACACCTGGTCGGGGCCGGCCGGGTGGTCGTAGCTCTTGAAGAAGTGGTTGAGACCGACCTCGTAGAGGGTCGACTGCGCCGCGTACGACGAGATGTGACCGCCAACGCCGATGTGTGCCTTCTGCGAGTTCTGCACCGTGATTGCCGCGTTCCAGCGGATCCAGCGGCGGTAGGTGCGCTCAATCGACTCATCGCCAGGGAACTCCGGCTCATCTTCCGGCGCGATCGTATTGATGTAGTCCGTCACCGGGTGCATCGGCACGCCCAGGTGCTGTTCGCGCGAGCGCTGGAGCAGCGCCAGCATGACTTCGCGGGCACGCTGGTGGCCCCGTTCGCCAATGACCGCGTCGAGAGATTCTTTCCATTCCGCAGTTTCCTGCGGATCGGTGTCGACGTAGTCCTCGGAATACGGGTCGGAGATGTGGAGTGCCACGTTGACCTCTTTCGTTGTCAGGAAGCGCGGTGCTAGACGCCGCATCGGGTTGCGATGTTGCGCCACCTCAACAGCCTAGCGACTTCCGACAATGAATTTGTGCGCTTGATTGATGATTCGTCCAGTTCAGATCATGTGCAGTATGTGCTGCCACGCTGTGCTGCGTGGAACCGACTTTTACTGTTTCGGGCGACCAGCCGGTCACCGCGCCGACGCACCGCGGTGACCGTGTCACCGTGCTCGGGCCGGGCTCGCCTCGCCTCCTCGTCTTTATTCCGGGCGCCTTCACGCCGCTGTGCTCGGGCGAAATTCGTGAGCTCGGCGAGCTCGCTGTCCGGGCAGAGCAACTCGGCGTGCAGGTCTATGCCGTCTCGTGCGATAGCCCCGCGACGCTTGCCGCGTGGCTGGCGGCGGAAGACGCATCCGGCCGAATCATCGGCGTGTCGGACCACTGGCCGCACGGCTCGTTGGCGTCGATGCTCGGCTCGTTCGACGAGCACGCCGGCATGGCACTGCGGCGCAGCTGGGCAATTCGCTCCGATGGCACGCGCGTGCTCGTGGCCGGCACGGCGGCGGGGGAATCGCGCGAACTGCACGACCACCTGCGCGGCATTGAATGGGCAGGCGCAGAGTAGCCGCTATAGTTAATCGCTGCGGGCCTGTAGCTCAGTTGGTTAGAGCATCTGGTTTACACCCAGAGGGTCGGGGGTTCGAGTCCCTCCGGGCCCACGTAAGAAATTGAGGAAGCAAGACCTTGGCATACGAGGCCTTGCTTCCTGTCGTTTCCCACACGATTCGCACCGAAGCACCTGAATTGCGACCGACTCACCGCCGAATCACCGCGGTCCCAACTTCGACCGTTTGCATATCGCCTTCTCCTCACCCACGGCAACCACTTCTGGGGCGCCGAGGTTGCCGGCGCCTGCCCCGACATCATCACGGTCGCCAAGGCCTCGGGCAACGGCTTCCCGCCCGGTGCGGTCGGCTCCGCGGTACTCGACCTCCTCGATGAGGAGCGCGTCATGGAGCGCGCCGTCCGGGCCGGCACCCGCTTCACCGAGCTGATGCAGGAGCTGCAGGCACGCCACGTTTGGATCGGCGCGGTGCACGGCAGTGGGCTCTACCACGGCGTCGAGCTCGTTCGTGACCGCGAGCCCCTCGAGCCAACAACCGAAGAGACCGCACTAGTGTGCGAACGGATGCTGCACCACGGCATCATCGTGCAGCCTGCGAGCGAGCGGCAGAACGTGNTCAAGTTCAAACCGCCCACCACCATCACAGAGTTCGACGTCGAGGCAGTTGCTCGGGCACTCGACGTCGAACTTGCGCTATTGGGTTAGTTACGGGGCGACGATCCGTCGGTGACAGGCTCGAGCTCGCCGTCGTCGTCGCCGACACCCTCGGGAATCTTGTTGAACCCGGTGACTGGCTGGTTCTCGTCGAACGCGACGACCTTCTTACGGAAGCCGCGGGTAATCACCGCGAGATAGATGAGGCCGAGCGCCAGCCAGATGCCACCGCCGATCAACGCCTCAAGGTGGAGGTTCAGCCAGAGCAGCACGGTCAGCGCGAGACCGATGCCCGGCATGACGATGTATTTGAAGATGTCGCCGGGGGTCTTGCGCAACCCCTTGCGCCACGCGAAGTAGGCAATCACCGAGGCGTTCACGAAGCTAAAGGCAATGAGCGCGCCAAAGTTGATGAAGGCCGAAATGAGTTCGAGCGAAAACTCAATCGCCAACAGCGAGACGATACCGACGAGCACGACGTTGAACACGGGGGTGTGGCTCTTCGCGTTGATGCGACCGAACCACTTGCGGGGGAACACGTTGTTGCGCCCCATGACCAGCAGCATGCGCGACACCGAGGCGTGTGAGGCGAGGCCCGACGCGAGCGTCGCGGTGAAGCCCGCGGCGACGAAGATGATCTGGAAGACCTGGCCCCCGATGATGAGACCGATTTGGGGGAGCGGGTCGTCGGTGAACTCACCGAACGGGGTGTTGTCGGGGAACCGCAGCTGCGCGAAGTAGCTCGCGACGAAGAAGATTGCGCCACCGATAATCACGGTGAGCAGAATCGCGCGCGGCANCGTCTTCGAGTCCCGAGCTTCCTCGGCGTACATCGTGATCGCGTCGAAGCCGATGAAGCTAAAGCAGACCACCGTCGCGGCCATGAGCAGCGACTGCGAGTCGAGTCCCTCGTGCACGAATGGCCGGCTGCTGACCAACGTGCCCATGCCCTCTCCGCTGAGGACCTGCTGAATGACGAGGCCGATGAAGACGAGGATCACGATGACCGCAAAGATCAGCAGCAGCGCGTTGAAGTTCGAGGTGCCGCGCATGCTCGTGGCGACGAGCGCCGTCACGCCGATGCAGTAGAGCACCACCCAGATCCACGCGGGAACGTCGGGGAACATCTGCTCCATGTAGAGGCGGATGATGAGCGCGTTGACCATCGGCAGCAGCAAATAGTCGAGCAGTGAGGTCCAACCAACCATGAAGCCGAGGTTGGGGTGCATCGATTCACGCACATAGGTGTAGGCCGAGCCGGCGCTCGGAATGGCGCCAGCCATCTTGCCGTAGCTGATAGCGGTAAAGACCATCACGATGAGGGCTACGAGGTAGGCCATGGGCACGGTGCCGTCGGTGATGTCGGAGACGATACCGAAGGTGTCGAATACGACAGTGGGGGTCATGTACCCGAGGCCGAGGCCGACGATGGCCCACATCCCCAGGTTGCGACGCAAGGTTCCTTGTTGTTGAACAGCGGTCATAGGCGGATCCTTTTAGCAGGGACTCTGGGAGTCAGGAGCATCTCCGCGAACAGACGGATTGCCAGAACTCTAATGGAGGTTTGGCCACACTAGGACGGTTAAGAACGATATTTGTGGCTCTTCGGACATTCGG
>NZ_JACXJG010000013.1:0-112 GCF_014904065.1 Gulosibacter sediminis
TTGTCACCCGAGCCACCGACACGACCGAGGCACCCCGACACGACGATGCCCAGGTGCCCGGGGCACGCGCCCCAACCGTCATCGCACCCGCCCCGCACCCGCACCCGCACCC
>NZ_JACXJG010000013.1:149-32021 GCF_014904065.1 Gulosibacter sediminis
CAAAAAATCGGCCCCAGCACGCTGAAGTCTCAGCAGGCCGGGGCCGATTCGCCACACTGGCGTCACGCCGAAGCAACTACGGCTGCGGCACAGCCGTCAGCGCGATCACCTCATCGTCAAAACCGAAGCTCGAGGGCCGGATGCTCGCCACGAGCTGGGCACGCTCGCTGCCGCCAATCGTGTCGCCATCCCGAATAACTGGCCCCTCGACCGTGAGATACACGGCCGTGTTCGCGAGCACGTCGCGCACGCCCGCGGCAACGAGGCCGGATCCCGGTGCTATCTCGAGGTCGCGCAGCCCGAGATCCCCGAGCCCGCGGGTAAAGCCGTGCGCGCCATCGCCCTCGCCGCCAACATTGACCGACACCCACAGCAGCGTCGCAGGCTCGGGCAGCATCGACTTCGCGAAGTCGCGATACAAGCGGGGCGAGACAACGTGCCCCGCTCCGCGCAAGTAGATGGCCCGCGTCGCGCGATCGATGCTGATCACCGACGCCACCACGCGAGTAAGCAACGAGGCATCTTCAATGGCGTCGGCCGACCGCACACCGTCGTCACCCACCGGGCGCGCCACAGCAACGAGCGAAAGCTGCGTCGCGTCGGTGGGCACCGCATCGTCGGGATTCCAGAGCCGGCTCGCGGCCACGAGTTCATCGAGCGGCTCCGACACCGTGCCCGACTCGAGCCGGATCACCACCACGCGGTCGCCGACCCGCAGCGTGATCGTGCCGTCGGGCTGCTGCTCGACGTCGCTCACCGTGCCTTCAAGCTCGGGCCAGTCGCGCTCGAGCTGCCCGACCAGGGCATCGGTCGACAGCTCGCCGCCGTCGGGTCGCCGCAGCAGCATGGCCGTCTGCACGCCCGAGCGCGCATCCGACTGGCGCTCGCGCTGCTCGGTGCCGGTCGCTCCCTCGGGCTCGCCCGCACCAGGCTCGTCAGCTCCCTCACTGCCCGCACCCGGCTGCGCAGCACCCGCGACACCTTGTCCTGCTTCATCGCCACCCGCGACGCCCGGGCTCACTTCGTCGCCACCCGCGATGCCTGGGCCCGCCTCGGTGCCGCCAGCGACTCCTGCTCCTGCTTCGTCGCCACCCGCGATTCCTGCGCCCGTCGCACCAACCGGCGGGATGCTCGCGAACTGCTCGCTCGAAGCTTGGTCCTGCGGCTCGCCGCCTTGGTCCACAGCTTCTACCCGGCCACCTTCAGAACCGTCCGTGCCAGCACCAGCACCAGCACCANTCCGCCCCCACGAACGCAAGGCGCAGCACCTCGCCGTCGCCGTCGGGAATCGGCGTCGAATCAACCACGAGCAACGCGGGCGACTTGCCGTCCGACGACGCGAGCGTCTCGCCGGGGGTCAGCACCGGTCCCCTCCCCTGCAGGTAGCTCGCGATGCCGAAGAGCGTGCCCGCGGTCTCGTCCTCGGCCTGCGGCGACCACGTGAGCTCAAGCTCGGGCAGCCCATAGAGCACCATGCCGCGCGTGTGCGCGGTGAACCCGCCCTCAACGGCCCGCACCAGCACGCGCACCGCATACGCAAACAACCGCTGCTCCGTGTCGTGGTGAAAATCATCAAAGCAGCGGGGGTCGATGAGATCGTTGCCCTTGTTGAACCCAACGCTCAGCACGCCCGGCACGAGGCGCACGAGCTCGGAGGTCACACCGCCAAGCACAAACATCTCGGTCGCGAGGCGCTCATGCTCGGGCTGCTCGGTGTTCGGCGCAAGGTCGTGCAGCGAGACCGTGACGAAGTGGCTCGGCTCGGGCCGCGACGCGCCCACCGGCCAAAACCGCCCGGTCGGCACCGAAGTGTCAAAGAGCCCTCCGTCCGCGGGCGCCTCGCGCACCGCGATCGCCACCACATAGCTGCCGATGACGAACATCGTCTCGAAGCCCTGCCGGTTCTCGGGCGGCACGATCTGCGTCGACTCACGCTCGATACCCCAGTCGGCACAGAGCCGCTCAACGATCCGCTCGGCGTCGAGACTCGAGGGCCGCTGCGCGAGCGTAAGGAAACTGGCAACCGACACGGCGGGGCCTCGCTTTCGTAGAAACGGGTGCCTCCACCGTAGAAAACCGACCCTGAACATGCGAGCGTCGGCAGACTGACCGCCCGTAGACACAACGATGGATGCTCGGCTCGGCCCCGAAAGACGGCCGCGAGCCGCGCGCGGCAACGTACGATGGCAGCATGGCTGATTCCTCGTTTGATGTCGTGAGCAAGGTCGATCACATGGAGGCCGCGAACGCGGTGAACCAGGCGAGCAAAGAAATCGCGCAGCGGTATGACTTCCGCGACGCGGGCGCCTCGGTCGAGCTCTCCGACACGAAGTTCATGATGAAGGCGGCGAGCGAGGACCGCGTGCTCGCGGTGCTCGACGTGCTGCAGTCGAAGCTCATCAAGCGCGGCATCTCGCTGAAGTCGCTCGACACCGGCGAGGCCTACCCCTCGGGCAAGGAGTACCGCCTCGAGGCGACGCTCAAGGAGGGCATCGACCAGCCCAACGCGAAGAAGCTCTCGAAGCTGATCCGCGACGAGGCACCGAAGACCGTGAAGGCGCAGATTCAGGGCGACGAGTTGCGCGTGAGCTCGAAGAGCCGCGACGACCTGCAGGCGACGATGCAACTACTGCGCGGCGCCGACGTCGACCTCGACCTACAGTTAGTCAACCTCCGCTAAGCAGCGGAGACCCACAACCCCATGCTCCAGAGCGAGTCCGGAGGCGGCGGAATCTGGCTCGGCCCGCTCGGCTACTGGGGCCTGAACGACAGCACGTGGTGGATCACCCTGATCGGCGCGACGAACCTCGTCATCGTCATCACGATGCTGTTCACCGTCGGTAAGAACCGGCGCCCGACGACCGCCGTGGCCTGGCTGCTCGCCGTCACGCTCATCCCGTACGTCGGCCTGCTGCTGTTCGCGATGTTCGGCAGCAACCACCTGCCCCGTTCGCAGCGGCGCAAGCAGGAAGAGTTCGACGAGCTGCTCCGCGAGGCTACGCAGGGCCTTGACGACCGCGTGACGACGACGATGCCGAAGCGCTTTCGCCAGGTCTCGCGGCTCGCGCGCACGCTGACAGCCATTCCGCACCTGCCGGGCAACCGCATCCAGATTCACACCGAATACGACGCGACGATTCTCGAGATGGCGCGCGAGATCGACGGCGCCGAAGAGTACGTGCACATGCTCTTCTATACGGTCGGCTACGACGACATCACGAAGCCGTTCTTCGACGCCATCGAGCGGGCACAGGCGCGCGGCGTCACGGTGCGCGTGCTCTTCGACCAGATCGGCACGGTGCGGTACAGCGGCTACAAGCAGCTGCGCAGCCGGCTGCGCGCGATGGGCGTCGACTATCACCACGTCTACCCCGTGCTGCCGTGGAAGGGCGGCTGGCAGCGCTTCGACCTGCGCAACCACCGCAAGCTGCTCGTCGTCGACGGCCGCGTCGGCTGGGTCGGCTCGCAGAACGTCATCGCCCGCGACTACCACAAGGGCGGCAAGCCGGGCGAGCGCATGCTGTGGCAAGACATCATGCTGCGGCTGCAGGGCCCGATGGTGATCGCGCTCGACGCTGTCTTCCGCAACGACTGGTACATGATCACGGGCGTGCTGCTTGACGACGCCGACGACCCGTCGGCGCAGTATTACATCGACGAGCTCGAGCGGGCGCGCGTCCTCGGCGACGTCGAGGAAACCTATGACTGCCAGCTCGTGCCCTCCGGCCCCGGTTACGAGAACGAGAACAACCTGCGCATCTTCGTGCAGCTGCTCTACCTCGCCCGCAAGCGTGTCGTCATCGCCACCCCGTACTTTGCGCCCGACGACTCGATGCTCTACGCCATCACCACGGCGGCCCAGCGCGGGGTCAAGGTTGAGCTGTACGTGTCAATGAAGGGTGACCAGTTCTTCATTCAGCACGCGCAGCAGTCGTTCTACGAGCAGTTGCTGCGCTCGGGTGTGCGCATCATGCGGTACGAGGAGCCCTACATCCTCCACGCTAAGCACATGACCGTCGACGACGAGGTGTCGTTCGTCGGCTCGAGCAACCTCGACATGCGCTCATTCACGCTCAATGCTGAGCTCATGCTGCTCGTCTATGGCCGCGCGTTCGCCACCCGGATGCACGCGGTCGAGGAGTCGTACCGCGCGGCTTCGAAGGAGCTCACGCTGCACGAATGGCTCGAGCGACCCTGGTACCGGGAGGCGGCCGACAATGTCGCCCGCCTCACCTCGGTCGTGCAGTAGCGCAGGAGCGCGAAGCGTCCGCTACTTCGTCTCGCCCGTCTCGTCGCGCGAGACGTTGATCATCTCGTCGCGTTCGACGACCTTGACGCGCTCGCGCCCCTCGGCCCCGCCGAGCTGCTGCTCGTGCGNCGTCGAGTCGGCGCCAACCCTCGAGGTCAGTGAAGCGCACCTGGCGCTCCTCGAGCAGCGTGAACAGCTCCTGCTGGTCGTCGATCGTCGGCTGCCACCAGTTCGACTCGTCGCCGAGAATCTGCTCGACGGTCTCGCGCGCATCCGACTTCGTCGCGCCGATGAGGCCGACGGGGCCGCGCTTGATCCAACCGGTCGCGAACAGACCCTGCACGCGCTCGCCGTTACCGTCGACGACCGCACCCGCGATGTTCGGGATCACGCCGCGGCGCTCGTCGAACGGCACGTCCTCGAGCGGCGAGCCGAAGTAGCCCACGGCACGGTAGATCTGACCGACGGGAATGTCGCGGATCTCGTCGGTGTCGGCGACGCCGCCGTCGGCGGTCGGCTCGGTGCGCACGACGCGCAGCGCCGAGACGCGGCCGTCCTCCGTGACCACCTCGGCGGGGCGGGCGTAGAAGTGCAGGTGGATGCGGCGGGGCGCCTCGAGCGACTCCTGCTCGCCCCGCCACTTGCCGAGGATGCGGCTGATGACGAGGATCTGCTTGTTCTTCTTCGCGGCCTCGTCGGACTCGGGGTCGCGGTCGAAGTCTTCCTCGGCAACGACGATGTCGACGCCGGGCACCTCGCCGAGCTCGCGCAGTTCGAGCGGCGTGAACTTCACCTGCAGCGGGCCGCGGCGACCGAACACGTGCACGTCGGTGACGGCGGTGTTCTTGAGACCCTCGTAGACGTTCGCGGGAATCTCGGTCGGCAGCATGTCGTCGGCGTGCTTCGCGAGCACGCGCGCGACGTCGAGCGCGACGTTGCCGTTGCCGATGACCGCGACCGACGATTGGTCGAGCGGCCAGGTGCGGCTCGCCTCGGGGTAGCCGTCGTACCAGTTCACGAAATCGGCGGCGCCGTAAGAGCCCTCCGCCTCGATGCCGGGGATGTCGAGGTCGGCGTCGTAGAACGCGCCGGTCGAGAAGATGACGATGTTGTAGCGCTGCTGCAAGTCTTCGAGCGTGATGTCGGTGCCGAAGTTGACGTTGCCGAAGATGCGGATGCGCCCGGTATCGAGCACGTCGCGGAGGGCATTCACGACGCCCTTGATGCGCGGGTGGTCGGGCGCGACGCCGTAGCGCACGAGGCCGTAGGGGGCGGGGAGCCGCTCGAAGAGATCGATCGAGACTTCGTGCGTGCCCTCGGCCTCTTTCATGAGGATGTCCGAGGCGTAGATGCCGGCGGGGCCAGCACCGACTACGGCGACGCGAAGACGAGACATGGTTGCTCCTACTCGTGGCAGATGGTTCAAGTGAAGATCGCCGGGTCAGACACCGACGGCGCTGGGCTCGCGCCTAAAAGTCGCGCTCGACGAGGCGCTGAGCGAATTCTCGCAGCGCCTCCTTGACGACGCCCGAGGGCAGCACGTCGAGCGAAGCTGTCGCGCGGTGCACGTAGTCATGCGCGGCCTCAACGGTTTCGCGGGTGACCTCGTGGGCGCGCAGCTCGGCGACGATCGCGTCAACCTCAGCCGGGTCGGCCCGCACGAGCGGCTCGGGGCGCGCGAGGGTTTCGTCGGCGCTGCCCGGCTCGCTGCCGGCCACGCGGGTGCGGATGCGGTCAAGCAGGTCTGCGGCCGACGCATCCCCCGCCGCGGCGCGGCGCTCGAGCAGCAGCACGGGCAGCGTCTCGACGCCGGCGCGCAGGTCGGTGCCCGCGCGCTTGCCGGTCGTGTCGGCGGCCGGCGAGAGATCGATGACGTCGTCGACGATCTGGAAGGCGACGCCAACGGCCTCGCCGAACTCGCGCATCGCGGGACGGTACTCGGCCGGCGCCTCCGACAACAGCACGCCGAACTCGCTCGCCGCGCCGATGAGCGAGCCGGTCTTGTCGGCGAGCACGCGGAGGTAGTGGTCGATGCGGTCTTCGCCCTCGCGCGGGCCGATGGTCTCGTGCATCTGTCCGAGCACGAGCCGCTCGAAGACGGTCGCTTGAATGCGAATCGCCTCGGCGCCGAGNGAACGAAAAGATCTGCGAGGCGCGCGCGAACAGCAGGTCGCCGGCGAGAATCGCGGTCGAGTTGCTCCAGCGCAGGTGGGCGGCAGTGACGCCACGGCGCAGCGTCGCCTCGTCCATGACGTCGTCGTGGTAGAGCGATGCGAGGTGCGTGATCTCGACGGCGGCGGCGGCCTCGTCGAGCGCCGCACTCGCCGGCTTCGGGCCGAGCTGGGCCGCGAGCAGCACGAGCATGGGGCGCAGGCGCTTGCCGCCCGCGCGCATCAGGTACGTCGTGGTGGTGGCCGCGACCTGGTCGGAGTACTTCACCTGTTCGTGCAGCACCTGCTCGACGCGGTCGAGCCCCTCGTCGAGGGTCGTCTTGAGCTTGCGCTCGGCCGGTTTGCCGAACAGCTGCTTCGCGAAGCCAGCACCGATCGCGCCGTGTGCGGGGCGGCGCGCCGAAGTCGAGGCGGTCACGTAGTCTCCTGAAGCTTGCGAGTGAGGTGGATGCGGCTGGCTAGGCCGCGGGTTTCGTGCCGCGGTGCAGCGCCACGATGCCGTAGGTGAGGTTGCGGTGCGCGACCTGCTCGTAGCCGACCTCGCGCAGCCAGCTCGCGAACGTCGCCTGCTCGGGCCACGCCTGGATCGTGTTGAAGAGGTAGTCGTACGCCTCGGGGTCGCTCGACACGAGCTTGACGATGCCCGGCATGAGCACGTTCATGTAGGTGTCGTAGCCGAAGTTCACGAGCTCGTTCGTCGGGTGCGAGAACTCGCACACGAGGATCTGGCCGCCGGGCTTCGTCACGCGCAGCATCTCGGCGAGCGCACGCTTGGGCTCCTGCACGTTGCGAATACCGAAGCTCACCGTCGTGACGTCGAAGGTGTTGTCGTCGAAGGGCAGCTGCGTAGCGTCGCCCTGCTGGAACGTGATGTTCGGGTGGTCGCCATGGCGCCTCATCGCTTCGCTGATCATGCCGTGCGAGAAGTCGAGGCCGGTGACGGTCGAGCCGTGGTCGGCGAGGATGCGCGTCACGGTGCCGGTGCCGCAGGCCACGTCGAGCACTTGCTGGCCGGGGTGCGGGTCGATCGCACGCCGAGCGCGCATCCGCCAATACGGCGTCACACCGAGCGAAAGTACGTCGTTGGTGAGGTCGTACCCGCGGGAAACTCGGTCGAACATCGACGAGACGTCGTCAGGTCGCTTCGCGAGGTCGGGTTTGGTCACCCGAATAGTCTAGGACACCCTCCGCTCCCTGCCTTCGCGCGCGCGGTACGCTGGCACGCGTGATGGTTGCGCTCCCTCGGCTCCGCGTTCGTACCGCGCGAATTGCCGACCCGGGCGGGCTGCTGCAACTCGCGCCCGTACCCGGCGCAGGACAGCTGCGGGAGCTTGCCGTGTGGTTGCGCCGCGGCGACGGCATCGTCGGCCGCGGCGAGGTCTGGCGAGCCGAGTTCTCGGGGCCTGACCGCATCCGCGAGGCGCGCGAGGCCTGGCAGCAGCTCGTCGAGGCGAGCGAGATCTCTGACGAGGTGCAGTTGCCCTCGACCGGGCTCGTCGCGTTCGGCGCCTTCGCCTTCGCCGATTCGAGCGAGGCCGCGAGCGTGCTTCGGGTGCCCGAGCTCATTTTCGGCCGCCGCGGCGGCGTCGCCTTCGTGACGCGGGTCACCCTTGCCAGCGTCGACGACCCCGAGGATGAGTCGGAGCCCGTGCTCGCGACCGCGCAGCTTCCGGTGCTCGCACCGATCGGCGAGTTTGCGCCGCTGACGTTTGCCGAGGGCGCGATGACTGCTGCGCTGCATCACGACGCGGTCGCCGAGGCCGTGTCGCGTATCCGTGCCGGCGAGCTGTCGAAGGTCGTCATCGCGCGCGACCTCGAGGCACCGATCGCCGCCGGACAGGACTTCCGCGCCGTGCTCGCGCGCCTCGCCGAGGCCTACCCCGAGACCTGGACCTACGCCGTCGACGGACTCATCGGCGCGAGCCCAGAGATGCTCGTGCGGGTGATCGACGGCGCCGTGACCGCGCGCGTGCTCGCCGGCACCGCACCCCGCGAGGCGGACGCTGGGGCCGACGCCGACGCGGCCGAGGCGCTGCGCGCATCCGCGAAGAACCGCGAAGAGCACCGCTACGCCGTCGAGTCGGCGCTCGGTTCGCTGCGCTCGCTCGACCGCCACGACGAGCCCGACACTGGGCTCACCTCTTCGCCCGAGCCGTTCCTGCTCGAGCTGCCGAACGTGTGGCACCTCGCGAGCGACATTCGCGGCACCCTGCCTCGCGACGCGAGCGTGCTCGACCTCGTCGCCGCCCTGCATCCGACCGCCGCGGTCGGCGGCACGCCGCGCGAGGCGGCGCTCGCCGCGATCGACAAGCTCGAACCCTTCGACCGGATGCGCTACGCCGGCCCCGCGGGCTGGCTCTCAGCCTCGGGCGATGGCGAGTGGGTCGTCGCGCTGCGCGGCGCCGAGTTCGCGACGGATGCGGTGACCGCCTTCGCGGGCGGCGGCATCGTCGGCAGCTCCGACCCCGACGAGGAGTTTGCGGAGACGCTGCCGAAGTTCCGGCCCATCGTCGAGGCGCTCGGGGCGNACGGTGGAGCCGGAGGGGTACTAGAGCACTGCACATTCGTGCCGTTGTTCGTCGCATGACGCTGCCCGTGGCCGCACGGTGCGGGCGCGTTAGGGTGAGCGCGTGCGCTGCCCGGGCGCGCTCGAGCCGATGCCGCAAGAACTCTGGCTGACCCCGCTCGCGGGGGGGGTCACGTCGAGCCTGCTCATTGGCGCCGCGGGAGGCATTTATGCTTCAGGGGGTGTTCGGCACGGTCTTCGCGCTCGGGGTGGTCGCGTTTGCCGTGTTGCTGCGGGTGCTGCCGAACACGTCGGGCGTCTCGCGAGAGGCACTTGAGGCGAAGCTTGCACGCGCTCCCCGTCGGGTTGTCGAGTATCGCTGCGGTTGTAACCGCGNTCGGCGAGAAAACCGGCCTAAGCCAAACCCCTACTTGCTCGATTCCTTCAGGCGCTTGAGCTCGGTCTTCGGGTCAAAGTCGGCCTCGGGCCAGTCGAGCTCCAGGCCGCGCAGCGTGTCCAGCAGCAGCCCCTTCACGAACAGCCGCGAGAACCACTTGCGGTCGGCGGGCACGATCCACCAAGGTGCCTCGGGCGTCGAAGTGCGCTGGATCGCGATCTCGTAGGCCTGCTGGTACTCATCCCACAACTCGCGCTCGTCGATGTCACCCGGGTTGTACTTCCAGTGCTTGTCCTCGCGCTCGATGCGCTCGCGCAGGCGCTCCTCCTGCTCATCCTTCGAGATATGCAGAAACACCTTCACGACCTTGGTCCCGGCGGCAACCAGGCCACGCTCGAAGTCAACGATCGCCCCGTACCGCCGCTCGATTTCCTCCGCGGGCGCGAGCGAACGCACCCGCTGCACGAGCACGTCTTCGTAGTGCGAGCGGTCGAAGACGCCGATGAACCCTGGTTTTGGCACCTGCTTTTCGATGCGCCAGAGGAAGTCATGCGCGAGCTCCTCCTCGGTCGGCCGCTTGAACGACGCGAGCTGCAGGCCCTGCGGGTCGACCGAGCCGAACACGTGGCGGATGATGCCGCCTTTGCCCGCCGTGTCCATACCCTGCAGCACGAACAGCACGCTCGGCGCGTTCGGGTCATCGACCCGCGCCTTCGCGTACATGCGCTCCTGCAGGTCAGAGAGCTCCTTGTCGCGAACGGTGAGGAGTTCCTTGCCGATCGCCTTCTCGTTCTTCTTCGCCGTGAAGCCCGGGGTTTCGTCGGGTGCCAGGTCGCCAATCGAGAACTGATCGTCAGTGATCCGCGCGCGCAGCGCATCCTCGAGGTAGATGTAGTCAGTGATGTCGGCCATGGCACCGAGCCTAGACCCGCCCCACTGAAGCGCTACTCGGTGTCGACGTCGGTTTCGCCCTGCTCGGCGTCGAGCGGCACCTCGATGACGATGCGCGGCGACGTCTGGTCGGTGAGCGCCTCCTCGAGCTGCGAGCGCGTCGTCGCGCGGCGGTAGCCCCAGCCGAATGCGTCGGCGATCGCCTCGATGTTGACCTCGCGACCGGTGCGCATGACGCGCTCGAACGCGGTGGCGTCGGCAGTGTCGGCGACCTCGAGGCCGTCGAAGATCGTGCCGCCGCCGTCGTTGCCGACGACGATCTGCAGCCGCGGCGCATCCTCGCCGCCCTGCATGACGAGCAGCGACGAGGCGTCATGCACGAACGCGAGGTCACCGACGAGCAGGCGGGTCATGCCGGCCCGCGAGCTCAGCTCGTCGCCGTGCTGGCTCGCGTCGGCGACGCCGAGCGCGGTCGCGATCGTGCCGTCGATGCCGGCGAGGCCGCGGTTCGCGTGCACGCGCAGGCGCTTGCCGGGCGCGCGGCTGTCGAGGTCGCGAATGAGCCGGGATGCGGCGACGACCAGCCGGTCATGCGGCCACGTGTGCCGCCACAGGGCGTCGACGAGCATGTGCCGGTTGACGGGCTCGCGCGAGACGGCGAGCTCCTGCTGGCCGAAGCGCGCGCGGTCGCGAAAATCGCGGCTGCGCGAGGCCTCGATGTCGGGAGCCGGGGCATCCGAGCCCTGCTCGAGCACGAGGGCGCGGGATGCGTCGAGCCAGCCGGCNAAGCATCCGGCCGGCCTCGCGGCGCAGCTGGAACATTTCATCGCTCGCGCCGAGTCGCGTCGCGCCGAACGCGAGCACCTTGACATCGTCGACGTGCTCGGCCGTCTTCGTCGGCTTGAACGACGGGGCGCCGGGCCGGTCGACGACGATGACCCGCAGGCCAGGCCGCTTCAGCAGCGCCGTCACCTCGCGGCTCAGGGTCGGATGCCCAAGGACGATCGCGAGTTCGAGTCCGTCACGCAGCCCCGGCACCGTGCTCGACTCACCGAGTAGCTGACGGTAGGCGACGACGAGGTTGCGGCCGAACCGGGCACCGCTCGACACTTCGGCCACGAGCGGCCAGCCGCCCTGGCGCGCGATGCGCTCGGCACTCGGGCCGGCGCCGTCGCCCGCGATAACGATGCCGACCGGCCAGTCGGCGGGGTCGAGCTCGGCGATCTCGAGCGGGGTCACGCTGTCGTGCGCTGACGCCCGCAGTTTCGCGGGCGCGGTCTTGTGCTGCTCGATGGTCGCGGTGATCTGCGCCGCGAGCTCGGTGCCGATACCCCGGCCGAGGATGCGCGCATCGCCGCCCTTGCCCGGCCACGCGGCCTCGGCCGCCTCGAGCTCGGGCGACACCGGCGACGCGAGCGCCTCGACTCGGCCGCTCAGGTCGGGCACGATGCCCGAGAGCGGCTCTCGGTAGGCGACGTTGAGGTGCCAGGCCGTGCGCGCGGACGCGAGCTCCTTGCCCGCCCCTGCCGCGAGCGCGAGACTGATCTCGTCGTCGTCGGGGGCGCCGAGCGTGGTCGTGTTGATGAGCGGACCGAATATGCCGCTCTGCACCGTGGTCTGGTTCGCGCCTGTGCCGATGAGTTCCTTCGGCCGATCGCCCGTGAGGGCGATGAGGGGCACGCCCGAGTGGTGCGCTTCGAGCATCGCCGGATGGAGGTTCGCAACCGCCGTGCCCGACGTCGTGATGACCGGCACCGNCGCGGCCCGACTCGCGGGCGAGGCCGAGCGCGAAGAACGCGGCGCCGCGCTCATCCACCCGCACGTGCAGCCGCACGGCGCGCACCCGCTCAAGCTCGGCGGCAACCAGCGCGAGCGCCTGCGAGCGCGAGCCCGGGCACACGACAATGTCGCGCACCCCACCGTTCACCGCCGCGACGAGCAACTCAACTGCTGCCGCGAGCGCGGCGCTCACGAGCGCGTGCCTTCGGAATCCGAGTCGGGGCCGGTACCCGGGGTGTCGCCGAGGTTGTCGTCGCCCTCGCGGGGCTGCTCGTCGTCGGGCTCGATGGTGGGCAGCGCGCCGGTGTGGTTCGACGGATGCTGGTTCATGCTTGTGCGGCGCGCCTGCTCGATCTCGTCGTCGAGCTTTCGCATCTCGTCTTCGAGCTCAGCGATGCGGTCGTCGTGCGCCTTGTCGTCTCCGATGCTGCGCAGGTAGTCGATGTCGTTGTCGGGCGCGCGCTGATCCTTGCCGACGGGACCCTTGCCCATGAAGATCCAGAGCAGCGGGCCGATCACGGGCAGCAGCAGNACGATGACGAGCCAGATCGGCTTGCGGAAAATGCGGGTGCGGTTCGCGTCCGACATCGCGCAGTCAACGACTGCGTAGACCGTCAGTGCGACGGCGACGACCACCCCGAGAATAATCCAGCGACCCATACCCGGAGAGTTTACCTTCGCGAGCCTGACGAACCGTCGGAGGCGGGGATTCGTAGACTGGTCGCGATGAAGACTTCACGCGCCTGGATCATCTACACGGTCGTTCGGCTCCTCGCATTCGCGGTGCCGTTCGTACTCATCATGCTGCTGCTGCCGACGGTGCAGTGGAATTGGCTGATCGCCGTGGTGGTCGCCTCCGTCATCGGCTTCGCCGTCTCGCTGCTGTTCTTGCGCTCCGAGCGCCTCGCGATCGGCGGTGCGATCATGCAGCAGCGCGAGGGTCGCGTCGCCGGGGCGGATGCCGAGGCCGAGGATGCGCTGCTCGATGAGCAGGCGCACGGGCAGCCGGATGCGGTGGCCGAGTCGGACGAGCCGGCCGCCGGCTCGGTGCCCGAGAACGATCCCGACGTCGAGATCGAGCACGACACTGACACCGACACCGACGCCCCGGAAACGACCGAGGCCGCCGATCTCGACAAGACCGACGACCCCGATACTCAGGCCAAGTAGCGCTTAGCCGAGGTACGCCGGCACCACGGCCGGCGTGATGTTCGGCACGATGATGCCGATCGCCATGATGATCGCCCAGGCGAACGAACCGAGCGACGTCAGCTTGAGCGCGAGGATGAGGTCGCGCGGCGTCTCGGACGTCGAGGTGATGACGACGGCCGGGCCAAGAATCAGCAGCGTGAACAGCGCGAAGCCCGACAGCGGGTAGACGAGCATGAACATGATCGTCGCAACGAACGGCGCGAGCGCGAAGACACCGAAGAAGATGCGGCCCGTACCGCGGCCGACGAGCACTGCGAGCGTGCGCTTGCCGGCGCTGCGGTCCTGGTCGAGGTCGCGCAGGTTATTCACCATGAGCACGGCGCAGGCGAACAGGCCCGCGGCGGTGCCGAGTACCCAGGCGTTCGATGGCACGAACAGCACCTGCGTGTAGGCGGTGCCGACGGTCGCGACGAGGCCGAAGAAGATGAAGACGAAGACCTCACCGAGGCCCGCGTAGCCGTACGGTCGCTTGCCGCCGGTATAGAACCACGCGGCGAGAATCGCAAGCACGCCGATGGCAAGCAGCCACCACTGTTCGGTGCGCACGACAAGGAACAGCCCGGCAACCGCCGCGAGCGCGAAGAAGAAGAACGCGAGGTTGCGCACGCGCTTCGGGTCGACGCCGCCACCGCCCGTGAGTCGCGCCGGGCCGACGCGCACATCGTCGGTTCCCCGTACGCCGTCGGAGTAGTCGTTCGCGTAATTCACGCCGATCTGCAGGCAGAGCGCCACGCCGAGCGCGGCGAGCGCCCGCACCCAGTGGAACTCGCCGGGCTGCGCGCTCACGGCCGAGGCGAAGCCGAGCAGCACGGGCGACACGGCGAGCGGCAGGGTGCGCAGCCGCGCCCCGGAAATCCAATCGCGCAGGGTCACGTTGCGCACGTTCGCCTGCTTTCGAGGTTGCTGACTGGGGTTGCTGCGTTTCTGTTTGGCCACCCAGTGATTCTAAGTCGGGGCGGCTTCGAGGCGGCGCGCGAGCGATCCCGCGAGTTCGCGCAGCGCGCGCCGGTCGGGCTTTCCGCTCGCGAGGCGCGGCAACTCGGGGATGCGCGCAGTGAGCGCCGGCCGCGCGGCCGCGCCGAGCGGTGCGAGGGCCGAGTGGATGCGCTGCCACCTCGCATCCGCTCCTGCGTCGAGCGCCGCGGCGCCGAAGTAAGCCGCGTCGGCCGTCGGCTGGCCCCGCGACGGCTCCTCGCCCGCGGGCGAATCCTGCGTCGAGCGGCCGCCCGAGGGCGAGTCGATCGTCGGCCCGCCAGCTGCGGAGTCGGCCGCGATGAGCGCGACGCGCTCGCCCCACTCGCGGCTCGCCACGGCGACCGCGACGACCTCGTCGAAGGCGCCGGCTGAACTCGCGGCGAGCGTCACCTCGTCGAGGTTCACCTTGACGCCGCCCGAAATGATGACGCTGTCGAAGCGCCCGGTGACGGCAATCGTGCCGGTCGCCTCGGCGTCGAGGCCGAGGGCCCAAGGGCCGTCGCCGCTCACCGTGCCGGCGTCGCCCGTGCGGTACCAGCGGTCGTCGGCCTCGTCGGTCACGAAGGCCTCGGCGGTGCGCTCGGGGTCGCCGAGATAGCCGAGCGCGAGCGACGGCGAGGCGACCCAGAGCTCGCCGTCAACCTGCCGCATCCGCACGCCCGGCAGCGGCTGTGCGTTGTAGGCGGCACCACCGCTCGTCTCGCTCGAGCCGTATGTCGTCGTGACCGGCCAGCCGAGCCCGCGGGCCTCGGCGAGCAGTTCCCGCGGCGTCGCCTGCCCGCCGACCAGGATGCCGTGGAAGCGCGCGAGCGCGGCCCCGACCCGCGCATCCTCCCGGGCCGCGTCGACGAGCCGGCGCAGCTGCACCGGCACGAGCGACACGTAGCGCCGCTCGCCGGTGAGGCGCGCGGCGTCGGCGATGAAGCCCTCGGGAGTGAAGTGCTCGCCCGAGGCGACGACCGGCTCGCTGCCCGCGACGATCGAGCGCACGAGCACCTGCGCGCCCGCGATGTAGTGCGCGGGCAGTGTGAGCAGCCACTGCTCGCCGCCGGCGTGCGCCCCGCCGAGGCGGAGGTGCGTCGCGCGCGCCCCCGCCATGAGCCCCTCGGCGGTGAGCAGCACGCGCTTCGGCGCCGCAGTCGAGCCGCTCGTCTCGATGACGAGGGCGACGTCGCCTGGTACGGTCACGCCCCGAAGTTCCTCGCTCGGCCCCGACCAGCCGGCCGGGCGCGGCAACAGCGCCGGCCCCTCCCCCGCGAGCGCCGCGCGCAGCTGGGCGAAGAACTCGGCGGTGTCGTCGACCGCGACCTCGCGCAGCTCGCGCGAGCCGAGCATCCGGCCCATTAGTAGTACCAGGGGTACGGCGCCCAGTCGGGGTCGCGCTTGTGCAGGAACGCGTCGCGGCCCTCGACCGCCTCGTCGGTCATGTACCCGAGGCGGGTCGCCTCGCCGGCGAAGAGCTGCTGGCCCACAAGCCCGTCGTCCTGCAGATTCATCGCGTACTTGAGCATGCGGATGGCCGTGGGCGACTTCGTGAGAATCGTCTCGGCCATGCTCAGGGCCTCGGTCTCGAGCTCGGCGTGGGGCACGACACGGTTCACGGCGCCGACCTCGTAGCCGCGCTGCGCGTCGTATTCCTCGGCGAGGAAGAACGCCTCGCGAGCGAACTTCTGACCGACCTGCTTCGCGAAGTAGGCCGAGCCGTAACCCGCATCGAACGAGCCGACGTTCGCGTCGGTCTGCTTGAACATGGCGTGCTCGCGCGACGCGATCGTGAGGTCGGTGACGACGTAGAGCGAGTGCCCGCCGCCGGCCGCCCAGCCGTTGACGACCGAGATGACGACCTTCGGCATGAAGCGAATGAGGCGCTGTACCTCGAGGATGTGCAGGCGACCCGCGCGCGCCTTGTCGACCGAGTCGGCGGTGTCGCCCTCGGCGTACTGGTAGCCGTCACGGCCGCGGATGCGCTGGTCGCCACCCGAGCAGAACGCATAGCCGCCGTCCTTTGGGCTCGGGCCGTTGCCGGTGAGCAGCACGACGCCGACGCGCGGGTTCTGGCGGGCGTCGTCGAGCGCGGTGTAGAGCTCGTCGACGGTCTTCGGGCGAAACGCGTTGCGCACCTCGGGGCGGTCGATCGCGACGCGCGCGATGCGGCCGGTCGTGTCGAGGTGGTACGTGATGTCGGTGAAATCGAACTGCGACACCCGCTGCCAGCGCGACGGGTCGAAGACGTCAGAAACCTGCTCGGTAGTCATATAACCACCGTAGTCGTCCGCCGCGAGCTACCAGTTGATGGGGGCGTCGGGCAGGGTGCCCCCGTTGATGATGAACTGCAGGATCGTGTTGAGCACGAGCCAGGCGGGCGCCGCGCCGACGATGAAGCTGCAGATGAACGCGAAGATGCCGGTCGCGCGGCCCGACTTGAAGAAGATCGCGTAGAGCGATGCGGTGATCGACACGAAGCCGAGCGTGCCCGCGATGAGCAGCCACATCTGCAGCTCGAACTGTCGGCCGATGCCGAAGAAGTTGAAGAGGTAGAGGCCCGTGATGATGTCGGCGGCGAGCGTCAGCACGGCCCCAAACATCGCCCAATGCCCGACGCGCCAGCTGAGCGGGTTGAGCATCTGGTCGACCCATGGCAGCGGCACCACGGTGGCGTGCCGGTACGAGGGGTCGCGGTCGCGCTTGCGGCGCGGGCCGCCAGCGACGCTCTGCTCGATCGCCATTCGATTCCGTTCGGGCTGGTAGGGATGTGACTGCTGATTAGTGTAGTGCGCGCTCGCCGGGCAGCTAATTCGACCTGGCGCAGCCGGGCGCGCGAAGATGAGCACATGCCTGCCCCGATCGTGCCACTCGACGAGCTCCTCGCCCGCACCCACATCGTGTCGCTGCCGTTGAACACGAAGTTCCGTGGCGTGACCCGCCGCGAGGCGGCGCTCATCGAGGGCACCGCCGAGGTCGCGGGGCAGCCCGTGTGGAGCGAGTTCTCGCCGTTCCTCGAGTACGGCCCCGCCGAGGCGGCGACCTGGCTCGCGGCCGCAATCGAGTACGGCTTCTCGCCCACCCTCGAGCGCCGAGGGTCGGGCTCGGTGCCCGTCAACGCGACGGTGCCGGCCGTCGCCGCCGAACGCGTCGCCGAGGTGCTCGCGCGCTACGACGGCTGCGAAGTCGTCAAGGTCAAGGTCGCCGAGCGCGGCCACTCGCTCGCCGACGACCTTGCGCGGCTCGAGGCGGTGCGCGAGGCCGCGCCGGATGCCAGGCTTCGCATCGACGCGAACGCTGGCTGGTCGGTGGCCGAGGCCGCGGCGGCGCTGCGCACCCTCACCGACGCCGGCTTCGAGTTTGAGTACGCCGAGCAGCCGGTCGCCACGATCGACGAGCTCGTCGCGCTGCGCGAGACGCTCGCGGGCGGCCCGGCCGCACGCATCCGCATCGCCGCCGACGAGCTCGTGCGCAAGGCGAGCGACCCGCTCCAAGTCGCCCGCTCGGGCGCCGCCGACCACCTCGTCGTCAAGGCCCAGCCGCTCGGCGGGGTGAGCCGCGCGGCCGAGATCGTGCGCGCATCCGGTCTCACCGCAACCGTGTCGAGCGCCCTCGACACCTCGGTGGGCATCGTCATGGGCGCGCAGCTCGCGGCGCTGTTGCCCGAGCCCGCATTCGCCGCGGGCCTCGGCACGGTCTCGCTCTTCGCCGACGAGGTGAGCGAGCCGCGGCGCCCCGTCGGCGGCTGCATCTCGCTCGCCCCGGTCGTGCCCGACGAAGCCGCGCTACGCACGAACGCCGCCCCGAAGGAGCGGCGTTCGTGGTGGTTCGAGCGGATGCGCGAGTGCTACGCGCGGCTCGAGGCCAAGTAACTTCTCGGCGGCCTACAGGCCCGAGTACGAGTGCAGGCCTTTGAAGAACACGTTGACGATGCCGAAGTTGAACATCACCGTCGCGAAGCCCACGATCGCGAGCCAGGCTGACGGCGTGCCGCGCCAGCCCTTCGTGCTGCGCGCGTGCAGGTAGCCGGCGTAGACCACCCAGATGATGAAGGTCCACACCTCCTTGGTGTCCCAACCCCAGTAGCGGCCCCACGCAGCCTCGGCCCAGATCGCGCCGGCGACGAGCGTGAAGGTCCAGAAGATGAAGCCGACAACGTTGACGCGGAAGGCCAAGTCCTCGAGGCGCTCCGAGCCCGGCAGTGCCGAGAGCGGGCCACGCTTCGCGGCCTCGCCGGCGCGCACGCGGGCCTCGCGGCGCTGCTGCAGCAGCTGCAGCACCGAAAGGCCAGAGCCGAGGGCGAGGAAGCCCGTCGCAAGTGACGCGATGAAGACGTGAATGACCAGCCAGTAGCTCTGTAGCGCCGGCTGTAGCGGCATGACCTCGACGCGGAAGCCGACGGTTGCGATGCCGAGGAACAGCGTCACCATGCCGGTGATGAAGGTGCCGAGGAACCGGAGGTCTTGCCAGAGCTGCGAGACGAGGAACACGAGCACGATGAGCAGCGTCGCCGTGAGCGTGAACTCGTACATGTTCGACCACGGCACGCGTCCGGCCGCGAGGCCGAGGGTGAGCGCCGACGTGAAGTGCGCCGCGAAGCCGACGAGGGTCGCGACCATCGCGGCGGGCAGGAAGCGCGTCGCGCGCAGGTCGCGCCAGCTTTCACCGCCGCCAGCCCTGGTCGCGCGCACGGCGGTGCCGCCTGAGCTGCTCGCCTCGGGTGCCTTCGAGGTCACGATGCCCGCGCCGCTCGCATCCGCGTGGCTCACGGTCGCGCCGACGAGCTCGCGCGAGGTTGCGCCGAGCGCCGAGCCCGAGTTGCGGGCGGCCGCGGCGCGCTTCGCCTCGGTCGAGCCGCGGCCCGAGAGGTCGAGGGCGAAGAGGATGAACGCCAAGGCATAGACGCCCATGGCGACGTAGTACGCGATGTCCGACCAGTTGATGAGGGATTCGATCATGTGAGGTGTTGCTCCGAGCGGCGAGGATCCGCCGACATTCTGGTTGCGCCGGGGCGCAACCGAGTCAGGATTCGCCGCTCGACGAGTCGGCGGCAGGGTGCTTCAAGGATACGAGTTCGCGTGTGCAGGCGTCTACGAGTTCATTCACGGCCCGCGCAAGCTGCGGGTCCTCCCCGCGCGCGAGGCCGGCGAATTCGACGAGCACGCCGTCGTCGGTGGCCTGCACCTTGACCCAGATGCGGCGGCGCGGCACGAGCAGCGACGAGATGAGGCCGGCGATCGAGAGGAACACGAACACGGCCACCGGCACGCGCGTGTGGTCGCGTTGCACGTCGAACGACGCGTAGCGAGGCACCTCGGCGTCGAGCGAGATGGTGCCGAGGCCGTTCGGCAGCTCGACCGTCTCGCCCGGGCGCAGCTGCATCGCCTCACCGTGGTCGCCGCCCGCGACCTGCGTGAGGTTCTCGGTGTCGAGGCGATAGACCGAGGTTGGCACGCCGTCGTCGAGGCCGAGGTCGCCAACGTAGACGTTGAGCGAGAGCATCGGGTCGAGCAGGTCCTGGTTGGTCGACGTGAACGCGCCCGACTCGAGCTGCGATGCCGTCGGGTAGAAGAAGCCGACCATGCCGACCTGCTCGGCCAGCCCATCCGGAATCTTCACGACGCCGGTCGAGGTGAGGAACGAGTCCTGCGGAATGAAGACGACCGAATCATGGAACACCTCGTTGCCGTCAGGGTCGCGCACCGTGACCGTCGGCGCGTAACCGTTCGCGAGCAGGTAGGTGTCGGTGCCGTCCATGCGCAGCGGCTCGTTCACCTTGATGACGTCCTGGTACGCCTCCTGGCCCGGATGCTGCACCGTCACGTTCGCGGTGTAGTCGGTCGGAATACCGATGGCGTTCTGGTTTTCGTCCTCGTACGTCACCTGCAGATCGTCGAGCTTGACCGAGAAACCGGGAATCTGCGAGGGCGTGAAGAAGCGACCGGGCGTGAACGACGAGTAGCTGACGAGGCCGTTGACGTACGACTGCCCCTCGACGAGCACGCGCTGGCCGTGCCAGTTGAAGCCCGAGAGCACGCCGACCGAGATGATCACGCCGAGCATACCGACGTGGAAAATGAGGTTGCCCGTCTCGCGCAGGTAGCCGCGCTCGGCCGACACCGACAGGGTGCCGGCGCGCTTACCCCGGGGCTGGGTCTCGTAGAGCGTCGTGCGGTAGCGGCGCGACTTGAGCAGTCGCTGCGCCGCGGCGATGATCTCGCCCTCGCGGCCAGTCCAGCGCGCGTCGAGCTTCAGTGTCGCGTACGCATCGAGGCGCTGCAGCCGCGCCGGAGTGCGGGGCGGCTTCGAGCGCAGGGACCGGAAGTGGTGCACGGTCCGGGGCAGGATGCAGCCGACGAGCGACACGAACAGCAGCAGGTATATTGCCGAGAACCACCACGACGAGTAGACGTCGAACATGCCCCACTGGTCGAGCGTCGGCGCCGTGTCGGGGTGGTTCGTAAAGTACTGGGTGACGCCGTTCGGGTCGCTCGAGCGCTGTGGCACGAGCGAACCGGGCACGGCCGCGATGGCGAGCAGCAACAGCAGGATGATCGCCGTGCGCATGCTCGTGAGCCAGGTCCAGAGGTTGCGCAACACCGTCACGGCGCGCGCTCCGGGCCCGCGGGGTGTGCCTGCGGGCTGCTTCTTCGGCGCGCGAATGCTGGGTTCGAACCCCTCGCTGCCGGCGTCGATGTGATCAGAGGGGCGCGACATATCCGGGAAGAATAGATCCGATGTAGGAGACGAACAGCTGCCACACGCCAGCAACCATGAGCACGCCGATCAAGATGATCAGGGCGGCGCCAATGAGGTTGATGGTGCGAATGTGCCGCTTGAGCCAACCGATCCAGCCCGTCGCCGAGCTCCAGAACACGGCGGCGAGCACGAATGGGAGGCCGAGGCCGAGGCAGTAGGCAAAGGCGAGCAGCGCGCCGCGACCGGCCGAGGCCGAGTCAAACGAGAGCGACTGGATCGCGACGAGGGTCGGGCCGATGCACGGCGCCCAACCGAGCGCGAAGATCGCGCCGAGCAGGGGTGCACCGACGAGGCCGGCGGGGGCGCGGCTCAGCTTGATCGTGCGCTGCCAGGGGCCCGCCATGCCCATGAACACGAGGCCCATGAGAATTACGACGATGCCGAGGATGCGCGTGATCGGGTCTTGGTAGCGCAGGAACCAGACGCCGAGCTGGCCGAAGAATGCGCCGGTGACGACGTAAATCACCGAGAAGCCGAGCACGAACAGCAGGGCGCCGAGCGCGACGCGACCGCGGGCCGGGGCCGCGGCCTCGCGCACCGCGGTGGCCGTGCCGCCCGACGCGACCGACTCGCGCGCATCCTGCTTGTTCGTGTCGGACTTCTTGGAATCGGAGACCGTGCCGAGCATGCCGATGTACCCGGGAATCACGGGGAGCACGCAGGGCGAAGCGAACGAGATGAGCCCGGCGAGCAGCGCGATCGGCAGCGCCGCGAGGAGCTGCCCGCTGATGATGACTTCGCCGGGGTTCACGAGCTACTCGGCGAGCGCGTCGTCGATCATCGAGCTGAGCACCGAGGTGTCAGCCAGGCCGCGAATCACGGCGGCGACCGAGCCGTTGCGGTCGAGCACGAGGGTCGACGGGATCGCCTGCGGCGACACGTTGTCGGCGAAGGCGAGGCGCACGCTCGCGTCATCGACGTCGAGGATGCTCGGGTACGTCACGCCGAACTCGTCGGCGAACGACTGGGCGGTTGACGCCTGGTCGTACACGTTGACGCCGACGAACTGCACGCCGTCGTCTTCGTAGTTCTCGTTGACGGTCTGCAGGTCGGCGGCTTCGGCGCGGCACGGCGGGCAGGCCGCGTACCAGAAGTTGACCACGACGACCTCGCCGGCATAGTCCTCGCTCGAGAAGGTGTCGCCCGACTCGGTCTGGCCCTCGAAGGCGATGGGGTCGGCGCGCTGGTCGGCGGGGAAGATCTCCCACGAGCCGTCGCCCGAAACGTAGCCCTGCTCAGAATCTGCGGCGTACTGCTGCGCGAACTCGTCGTTGGCGCAGCCGGTGAGGGCGAGGGCCGCGGCGAGGCCGAGCGCGGTTGCGGTCACTCGGCGGTGTCGTCTGCTCACACAGCTCCCTGGTCGGTGGCCCCAGCGAGTTCGCTGGCGGCCGGTTCGTGATAATCGGCTTCGATGAAGCCGGTTGCCGGGTGGTATTCGAGCACAGTGATGCTCGAAAGGGCGCAACGGCGCTTGGCCGGGTTGTGCGGGAGTGGCCGGTGGGTCACGGCCCGATGCACCATCCAGATCGGCAATTGGTGTGTCACCACGATAACATCGGCGCCCTCCGCTGCGGCCGCGTGCTCGAGCAGCGAGGCCTTCATGCGGGCGACGATTTCGGTGAACGGTTCGCCCCAGCTCGGCACCCACGGCAGGGCGAAGTGCGGCCAGTTGCTCGGCTTGCGCCAGGCACCGTCGGGGCCGCCGAGGCGCTGGCCCTCGAAGACGTTCCAGGGCTCGACAATGCGGTCGTCGATGACCGGCTCGAGCCCGAAGGCCTTGGCGACCGGCGCCGCCGACTCCTGCGTGCGCACGAGCGGCGAGACGACGAGGCGCCCGGCCGGCACGTTGCGCGCCGCGAGATCGTCGGCCGCGAGCTTCGCCATGCGATGGCCGCGCTCGCTCAGGTGATAGTTCGGCAAGCGCCCGTACAGAATGCCCTCGGGGTTGTCGACCTCGCCGTGCCGCACCAGGTGGATTCGCTGCTCCTGCATAGTCGCAAGCCTAGCGAGACGCGCCTGCGTAGGCTGATCGCATGAAGGAATGGATCGAGTATCGGCGCGGCCTCGACCGCGAGCTGCTGGGCTGGATACGCTCCGACGGCGCCTAGCCGCGGCTGAGTCGCCACTGGGAAGGCACGTGCGCGCGGCGCCGGGCGACTAGGATGGCGGGGTGACTCAACGAACCGTGATTGCCGAACTTGCCGGACTCGAGGATGGACCGGTCAAGGTTCAGGGCTGGGTAGACACCGTCCGCGACCAGAAGAAGGTGCAGTTCGTCGTGCTTCGCGACGAGACCGGCGCCCTGCAGCTCGTGAACCCGCGCAGCGAGGGCCGCGAGCAGATCAGCGACACGATCTCGTCGCTCGCGCAGGGCACCATGCTCACCGTCACCGGCGAACTCAAGAAGGATGAGCGCGTGAAGCTCGGTGGCCTCGAGGTGAAGGTCGGCGAGATCATCGTCGAGTCGGAGGCCGACCCCGAGACGCCGATTGCCGACGACACGTCGATCGACAAGCGCCTCGACTGGCGCTTCCTCGACCTGCGCACGCCGCGCAACAACACGCTCTTCCGCGCCCAGACCACCTTCACGCACGCGATGCGCGACTACTGGTTCGAGCGCGACTACATCGAGGTGTTCACGCCGAAGCTCATGGCGAGCGCGTCGGAGTCGAACGCCGAGCTGTTCAAGGTCGACTACTTCGACCGCCCCGCGTACCTCGCGCAGTCGCCCCAGTTCTTCAAGCAGATGGCGCAGTCGGCTGGCTTCGGCAAGATCTTCGAGATCGGCCCCGTGTTCCGTGCCGACCCGTCGTTCACCTCGCGCCACGCGACCGAGTTCACTGGCGTAGACGCCGAGATCTCGTGGATCGACTCGCACGCCGACGTCATGAACATGCAGGAGGAGCTCATGCGCACCGCCCTGCAGGCAGTCTCGGAGCGCCACGGCGACGCGATCAAGCAGCACTTCGACGTCGATGTGAAGGTGCCCGACGTGGCGTTCCCGCGCATCCCGCTGCTCGAGGCACGCGAAATCGTGCAGTCGCGAGGCCACAAGTTCGAACGCGGCGACCTCGACATGGATCCCGAGGGCGAGCGCGAGATCGGCCGCTGGGCGCTCGAAGAGCACGGCAGCGAGTTCGTGTTCCTCACCGACTACCCCGTTTCGATCCGCCCGTTCTACCACATGCGGCACGAGCACGACGCATCGCTGACGAAGTCGTACGACCTCATCTGGAACGGCGTCGAGATCTCGACGGGCGCGCAGCGCGAGCACCGCATCGACGTGCTCGAGCAGCAGATCCGCGAGAAGGGCCTCGAGCCCGAGGAACTCTCGTTCTACCTCGACTTCTTCCGCTACGGCGCGCCCCCGCACGGCGGCTTCGGCATGGGCCTCGCCCGCATGATGATGCTCATGCTGCACCAGGCGAACCTGCGCGAAGTGACCTACCTCTTCCGCGGCCCGAACCGCCTCACGCCGTAACGCGCATCCGCTTCGGCGCCGCTTGGCGCCACGACTCGACCCCCGTGCAGCTCTTGCGCGGGGGTCGAGTCGTTTCGGCTAGGCGCGCGCCCGGTCGAAGAGCGGCTTGAAGGTGAAGCCGGCGATGAGCGCGCCGAGCGTCGGGAACACGAGGAACACCCAGAGCTGCGTGAGCGGCTCGGCGCCGCCGAACACCGCGGTGGCGATGGACCGCGCCGGGTTGACCGAGGTGTTCGAGACCGGGATGGTCACGAGGTGGATAAGGGTCAGCGTGAGTCCGATCGCGAGTCCTGCGAACTTCGTGCCGCGCGTCTCGTGGGTGACGCCGAGAATCACGTAGAGGAACAGCGCCGTGAACACGGTCTCGATGATGATGACGGCGCCGAGGCCGAAGCCGCCCGGCGAGAGGGAGTCATAGCCGTTCGACGCGAAGCCGGCCTCCTGCGCCGACGCGAGCCAGCCCTCAGGTCCGAACGAGCCAATGGCGAAGAGGACCGCAGTGGCGAGCACGCCGCCGACGATCTGCGCGACGACGTAGCCGAGCACGCCCGACCAGGGGAAGCGTCCGGCGGCGGCAAGGCCGACCGTCACGGCGGGGTTGAAGTGCCCGCCCGAAATCGGGCCGAACGCGTACGCGCCGGCGATGACGGTGATGCCGACCGCGAGCGCGACGNCCGACGAAGCCGACACCGAGCGAGGTGCCCTCGGGGCTCGCGCCGAAGTTCGCCGCGAACAGCGCCGTGCCGATGAGGCCGATCACGAGCAGGAAGGTGCCCGCTGTCTCGGCGAAGAGCGTCGCCATCAGGGTCGGCGCGGTGGGTGTGTGGTCGAGGTCAGTCGGGGTGATTGGGGCGTCGGACTTGGGATCTGCGGCCATGGCGACCTTCTTCGTCGTGTCACGAACTCGGTGGCGCTGGGTGCACTCACCGTGAGCGGCGTGCAATTTTGACGCTAGTGGAACGGGCCACCCATGAATAGAGAGGTGACGCAATCTTTCGCCGGGCGGCGCGGTCGGGTTCGCGCGGCGTGCGGTTGCCGCTTAGGACGAGGCCATGGCGGCCGGCAGCGCCACCGAAATCACGAGGGCAATGATGACGGTGTTGAAGACGTAGGCGATCACGTTGTGGGTGAGCGCGTTGCGGCGCGAGCGCCGGGTCTCGAACATGCCCTTCGCCAAGTTGTAGCCGGTCGACACCTGCAGCGACACGAGCAGAAAGTCAACGAACGACGGGGCCTCGCGCGACTCGATGAACTCGCCGCCGTCGGCGGCCCAGTCGCGCAGGTACCGCACCGCGAAGGCGAAGACGATGAGGATCCATGAGGCAACCATCGCAATGAGCGCGCCGTAGGTCGAGAGCGGGCTCTCGCGCACGCCCGGCACGAGGATGAACGCGATCACGCAGATCAGCGAGATGCCGCCAGCGCCGATCGCGGTCGACACCTCGTCGAAGCCGGCCCAGCGCAGTTGACGCTCTTCGTCTGCGTTGCGCGGTGACGAGAAGCGCGCGAGCGTGGCGAGGTCCTCCCCCGCAACCCCGCGGAACGCCCAGAGCGTCAGCGGCACGTAGGAGAGCACACTCGTCGCCTGCATGACGGCGTAGGCGAAGATGACCGGAACCGCGAGGCGCTCGAGCCGCTCGAGCCGCGTGGCTGCCTCGTCGATGTCGCTGAATCCGGGGAGCAGCAGCGGCACGAGCACCGAGATACCGATGGCGCCGACAATCCACTGCCGGTGGTCTTCGCGCGCGAGCCAGCGCGGTTGCACCGCCTGACTGCTGCCGCTGTCATTCTTCCGCCGCCCCAGACCCATGTGCCCGAGGGTAGTGGATGCGGTGGGGCGGGTTCGGCGCCGCAGGCACACCGTTCCCAGCATTTTCTTGTGGCCCAACTTGCTGCGGATCCCGCGGAAATCCTGAACGGCGCCTCAACGCGCGGCCGCGAATCGGTACGTACCCTCGTGGCGATGCAAACTCTGGGTGATCGGATTTCAAGCCGCGAAAACGGCCTTGACGTCCTGCGCTTCCTCCTCGCCGCGGTCGTCATCGTCTCCCACACCTGGCTCATTTCGGGTTTCAGCTCGCATCCCACCCGCGGCCTCGGCGAGTGGGCGGTGTTCGCGTTCTTCGTCCTCAGCGGCTATCTCGTCACCGCATCCGCCGCCCGCATGCCGCTCGGGCCGTACCTCTGGCGGCGCGGCCTGCGCATCTTCCCCGGGCTGTGGACGGTGCTCCTCGTGACCGCATTCGTGTTCGCGCCCCTCGCGTCGATCCTCTCGATGCAGCACTACGACTTTGACGACGCCGTGAGCTACGTCACGAAGAACGCGCTGCTCGAGGTGAATCAGTCGACGATCGATGGCACCCTCGAGCTCGAGCCGTACCGGGCGACCTGGAACGGCTCGCTCTGGACCCTCATGTACGAGGGCGCCGCGTACCTGGCAGTCGGCGTGCTGTTTCTGAGCAAGTGGGTGCGCGGGCACCTGCACCTCGTGATTCCGGTGTTGTTCGTCGCGGCGAGCGTCGCACTGCCCCTCGCCCGCTACTTCCTCGCCGGGATGCTCCTCTACGTCTTCCGCGAGCGCATCAGTCTGAAGCCCTGGCTGCCGATCGCCTGCGCGGCCGCGGTCATCCCGCTCGCGACGATGGGCTGGGGCACCTACCTCACGCCGCTGCCGCTCGCGCTCGCCGTGCTCTGGGCGGGTGCGGTGCTGCCGCTGCGCCTGCCGCACCGCGTCGACCTCTCGTACGGCATGTACATCTGGGCGTTCCCGATTCAGCAACTGATCATGCTGTTCGGGCTCGGCTGGCTGAGCCCATGGGTGACCGCGGTGATCGCGTTCACGATCGTCGTGCCGCTCGCGTGGCTGTCATGGACCTTCGTCGAGTCGCCGGCGCTTCGGCTGCGCCGGCTCGTACCGACGCGCCCGGGAGACAGCGAAGCGGCGCGAAGCCGGGGCCCCGCGCCGCTCGCATCACCCGTGGCCGCTACAGGTCGGCGTAGAGCAGCTCTGGCTGCTCAATCCGGTCAGTCACGAAGGTGAGGAACTGGCTCGCGGCCTCGCCGTCGCAAACACGGTGGTCGAAGACGAAGCTGAAGGTCGCGACCTTGCGCAGCGCGATCTCGCCGCGGTAGGCCCACGGGCGATCCTTGATGCGCCCGATGCCGAGCATCGCCGCCTCCGGCTGGTTGATGATCGGCGAGGCGCCGTCGACGCCGAAGCCGCCGTAGTTATTCAGCGTGAAGGTGCCGCCGCGCAGGCGCTCGGGCGGGAACTTGCCCTCGCCCGCCGCGGCGACGACCTCGCCCACCGCATCCCGCAGCTGGCGCAGGTTCATCGACTCGGTGTGGTGCACGACCGGCACGACGAGCCCGCGCGGGGTCTGCGCCGCGAGGCCGAGGTTGATGCGCCCGTGTTCGATGACGGCGTCGCCGTCGAAGCTCGAGTTGAGGCGCGGATGCTTGCGTAGGCCCGCGACGACGAGGCGCGCGATGAGCGTCGTGATGCTGAACTTCTCGCCCGTCGCCTGTTGCAGGCTGTGGCGCAGCTCGATGAGCGGCGTCACGTCGACGTCGAGCCAGATCGTCGCCTTTGGCACCTCGGCGTGCGAGGAGGCCATGTGCTTCGCGGTGACGGCGCGCATGCCGCTGAGTGGCACCCGGCGGTCGCCGAAGTTGGCGGCATTCTGGGCGGCGAGCTCGGCGGTCGCGGGCACGTCGGACTGCAGCTGCGCGATGGCCGCGCGCACGTCGTCGCGCAGCACGAGGCCGTTCGGGCCGGTGCCCTGCAGGTGCCGCGCGTCGAAGCCGGCTTCCTTCGCCTCGCGGCGCACGAGCGGCGACATGACGGGCGAGTTGCGCGACTCGTCGAGCTGGCCGGTGGTTGCGGTGTTGGCGGTGGCTGCCGAGCCGGCAGATGCTGCAGGTGCGGCCGCGACGCGAGCGGATGCGGTGGCCGGGCTCGCGGCGGCGGTCGCGTGGTTCGCGGGGTTCGCGGCGGATGCTGTGCTCGCGCCGGTCTCGTAGCTCTCGGCCACGGGTTCGGCGCACTTGCTGCGGCGCTTGAAGCGGCCGCCCTCGGGGCGCTTCAGCCGCGCCTCGCTGTCGTTCGTGCCGTAACCGATGAGCACGGCACCCGAGCCTGCGTTGACGCCGGTGCCGTCGGCGCGCTCGGCGGGTTCGGTGGCCTGCGCTGGGGCGGGAGCCGGCACATCCGACTCGAGCTGCGCATCCGCGCCGACACCGACCGTCAGCAGCACCTGGCCGGCGTTGAGCGTGTCGCCGACCGCGCCGCCGAGCGACACGACGGTGCCGGCGTAGGGCACGGGCAGTTCTACGATCGACTTGGCCGACTCGACCTCAACGACGAGCTGGTCGATGTGCACCTCGTCGCCGACGGCGACCTTCCAGTCGACGATCGTCGCCTCGACGAGGCCCTCGCCGAGGTCGGGCAGGATGAATTCGCGGTTCATGATCACCACTCCCAGGTGTCAAGTGCGGCGAGCACGCGCTCGGCGGTGGGCAGGTAGAACTCCTCGAGCTTCGGCGAGGGGTAGGGAATGTCGAAGCCGGTGACGCGCAGCACGGGGGCGTCGAGCCAGTGGAAATTGCGTTGCATGACGCGGGCAGCGACCTCGGCGCCGTAGCCGCCAAACTGGGCGGCCTCGTGAATCACCGCAGCGCGCGAGCACTTGCGCACCGAGGCCGACACCGTCTCGTCGTCGAACGGCGAGAGCGAGCGCAGGTCGATGACCTCGACGCTGAGCCCCTCCTCGGCGCCGAGCTCGGCTGCACGCAGGGCGACCTCGACGGTCGGGCCGTAGCTGAGCAGCACGACGTCGTCACCCTCGCGCAGCACGCGGGCGCGGTTCCAGTCGGTGCCGGGCTCGTCGCGGCGCACCTCGCCGCGGGTCCAGTAGCGGCGCTTCGGTTCGAAGACGATCACCGGATCTTGCGAGTCGATCGCGTGGCGCAGCTGGTGGTAGGCGTCGTGCGCGTTCGAAGGCGTGAGCACCGTGAGGCCCGGGGTGTGGGCCCAGTAGGCCTCCGACGAGTCGGAGTGGTGCTCGACGCCGCCGATGCCGCCGCCGTAGGGGATGCGGATAACGAGCGGCAGCTCGACCCGACCGCGCGTGCGGTTACGCATCTTCGCGACGTGCGAGAAGACCTGCTCGAGTGCCGGGTAGCTGAACGCGTCGAACTGCATCTCGACGACGGGGCGCATGCCCGCCATCGCCATGCCGATCGCGGTGCCGACGATGCCCGACTCGGCGAGCGGCGAGTCCCACACGCGCTGCGGGCCCCACTTTGCGGCGAGGCCGTCGGTGACGCGGAAGACGCCACCGAGCGGGCCGACGTCTTCGCCGTAGACGACGACCCGGTCGTCGGCGGCGAGCGCGTCGTCGAGCGCCGCGGTGAGGGCGGCGGCGATGCTCAGGGTCTCGGGCGCGGATGCGGTGGGCACGTCGCGCTCCTCGGGCTCGGCCGCGGCGGCGGTTTCGTAACCGGTGTCGATCATGGTCATGCCTCCCTCGTTGCGAGCTCGGCCGCCAGCGCATCGCGCTGCTCGCGCAACGCCGCGCGCGGCTCCGCATAGACGTGCTCGAACAGTTCGAGCGGGTCGACCGTGACGTCCTCGTTCATGACGTCGCGGGTGAGCTGTGCGATTTCCTCGGCCTCGGGCACCTCGGGCAGCTCGCCCGTGGCCGCGAGGTAGCGCTCGAGCCGCTCGATCGCATCCTGCTCGCGCCACGCATCCGCCTCGGCCGACTCGCGGTAGCGGCTCGGGTCGTCGGAGTTCGTGTGCGCCTCGAGGCGGTACGTGCGCGCCTCGATGAGCGTGGGGCCCTGGCCGGCGCGGGCCCGCTCGGCGGCCTCGCGCACGACCGCGATGACGGCCGCGACGTCGTTGCCGTCGACGCTGACGCCCGGCATGCCGAGGCCGGCGCCGCGGTCGGCGATCGAGCGCGAGCGGGTCTGGTGCTTCAGCGGCACCGAGATGGCGTACTGGTTGTTCTGCACGAAAAAGACGGTCGCGGTCTGCCAGGTCGCCGCGAAGTTCATCGCCTCGTGGGCGTCGCCTTCGCTCGTCGAGCCATCGCCGAGGTAGGCGAGGGTGACAGTGTCGCGGCCCTGCAGGTGCTCGCCGTGCGCGAAGCCGACGGCGTGCAGCGACTGGGTCGCCAACGGGGTCGAAAGCGACGAGGCGCGCCACTCATACGGGTCGTAGGCGACGTGCCAGTCGCCGCGGAAGAACGCGAGGATCTCGCGCGGGTGCATCCCGCGGGTGAGCAGCGCCGACGACTCGCGATAGGTCGGGAAGAGCCAGTCGCGCTCAGCGAGGCCGAGCACGCTGCCGACCTCGCCGGCCTCCTGGCCGTAGGCGGATGGGTAGGTCGCGAGGCGACCCTGGCGGGTGAGCGCGGTGACCTGCGCCTCCCAGCGGCGGGCGATGACCATGCGTCGGTAGGCCTCGACGAGCGTGTCGCGGTCGGGCAGCTCGTACGCGCCCTCGACGGGTTCGCCAGCCGCGTTGAGCAGCTGAATGGGTGAGTCGCTGGGAAGCAGCGACGCGACGTCGTTGTCTCGCATGGCTCCAGGATGCGCCGGGCCGCCGGGCCGCACGAGGCCTGGGAAGGAGGCGTGGTCGCCTTGCCCAATCGTCCGTGAAGTTTCGCCGTTTGTCTGGTGTTTTGGCGTGTTTGGGGGCCGTTTGTCTGGGTGACTTTAGTCGGGTTACTCGCCGGTTTCGCCGTCGATCGACTCGCGCAGCAGGTCGGCGTGGCCGTTGTGGCGGGCGTACTCCTCGATAAGGTGCACGAGGATCCAGCGCAGCGAGACTGGATCCTCGCCTTTCCAGATCTCATAGCTCGAGTCGAGCGCGGCGACGCGGCCGCGCTCGCCCGTCACGTGGTTGATGACCGCGCACGATGCGTCGACGGATGCCCGCCAGAGTTCGCGAAGCTCGTCGCCCGACGTCGTGCTCACGAGGTGCCAGTCGGCGTCGTAGTCGGCCTGCCAGTCGGTGCTCGCCCAGGGCTCGTTGGAACTGCCGCCGACGTGCTGGGCGAGCCAGTTGTCTTCGACGTAGGCGAGGTGCGCGAGCATGCCGCCGAGCGACATCGTGCTCGGCGGGAGCGTCTGGCGGAGCTGCTCGTCGGTGAGCGATCGTGTCTTCCACTCGAGCGTGTCGCGCTGGAAGCCCAGGAAGCCGATCAGGGTCTCGTATTCGTCGCCGGTGAAGGGAGGTTCGGTGCGTCCGTGGTCGTCGATCGTCATGCGGGTGAGTTTGGCACGGTGGGGTGGGTGGGTGTGGTGTGTGCCGGGCCGAAGTCCGCCATCAGCCGCCCGCATCTCGGCCCGGAGCAAAGTCGTTGGCTCGTGGTGAAGTCATTCCGAGCGCCAGACAACGCTGCGTACCGGCGCCGAAAAATGTCGGAGGCTCGTGGTGAGGTAGTTCCACTCCCCCAGAAT
>NZ_JACXJG010000013.1:32096-32183 GCF_014904065.1 Gulosibacter sediminis
CCAGGGCTCACGTTTTGGCCCGCTCACGNACGAACAGATCCACCCGGCTCCGAACAAACTGCCGCTGGGTCTGCTGAAGGTTTGGTT
>NZ_JACXJG010000014.1:0-45795 GCF_014904065.1 Gulosibacter sediminis
CCTATCCGTGCAGCAGACCCGCCTCCGTTCGCGCCGTGAAGTGTTGCTAGGCGTTTGGGGCCCGCACAGGGGCAGGTGGTACCTGACCCTTGAATCCGTGCAGGCCGGAGTCGAAGGCACTCGCCCATTGTCTGGTCATCTCGGTGGCGTGATAGCGGGAAGTGCAGACTTCGTCGAGAGCGCCTTCGCCCGCTGCCGCGCGGGCAACGACACGACCCAGTCCTCACCGCCCATCATCCTTCGGAGACCAGGCGTGAGGTCTGCCGGCGAGTCAAAGTCCTTCGTCAGCCGCAGCCGCTCAAACTAGCGCCCTCGTTGGCAGCGCGGGCAGAAGTAGCTCGAGCGGTTCATGAACTTCTCGCGCACGATCGCAGTGCCGCAGCGGTCGCACGGTTCGCCCTGCCGGCCGTACACGTGCAGTGACCGAGAGAAGTACCCCGATTCACCGTTGACATTCACGTACAGCGCGTCGAACGACGTGCCACCCTCGGCCAGCGCATCCTGAAACACCAGCTCGACGTGGCCGAGCAACTCGCGCAGCTTCGCCACCGAAATCGAACGGCCGGGCCGGCCCCAGTAGAGCCGCGCGCGCCAGAGCGCCTCATCGGCGTAGATGTTGCCGACACCCGACACGAGTTGCTGATCGAGAATGAGCGCCTTGATGTTTCGACCGGATGCGCGTAGTCGCTGGACGACCGCATCGACATCGAACGCGGGGTCGAGCGGATCGCGCGCAATGTGACCGACCTGCGAGGGCAGCAGCTCACCGTCATCGGAGGGCAATAGCCGGTCGACCGCGAGCGAACCGAACAACCGTTGGTCACTGAAGCGTAGTTCGAGCGCTCCACCGCCACGCTCGATGCGCATCCGCACGCGCAGCTGGCGCTCGTCGAGCGAGCCGACGGGCCGCACAAGCAACTGGCCGCTCATACCCAGGTGCGCCATAAGCGCGAAGTCGGCATCGAACGGAATCCAGAGAAACTTGCCGCGCCGCTGCGGCTCGCCGAGCACAGCGCCCTCAATACGGTCGACAAAATCGAGCGCATCACCGGCGTGCCGCTTCAGCGCGCGCCCGTCACGCACCTCCACCGCGCGCACCGTAGCGCCGAACACCGCGGGCTGCAGCCCGCGACGCACGACCTCGACTTCAGGGAGCTCGGGCATGGCCGACCGACTAGGCCTGCGGCCGCTCGGTGCCGCTCAGCTCGTACCATGCCTCGAGTGCCGCGGCCATTTCGGCCTGCTTTTTACTTGGCCCCACGCCGGTGGCCGAGACAAGCTGCTGCCGACCGCGGTGCACCGTGACGGTCGCTTCGTAGCTGCGGTCGTGGTCGGGGCCGGTGCCCTCGACGGCGTACGCGGGGTTCTCGGCCTTGTTCGCGGTGACGACCTCTTGCAGCGCCGTCTTCGGATCCATGGCGGCGCCGAGCCGGTCGACCTGATCGAGGTACGGGTCGAGCAGACGCACGACGAACGCTTCGGCCTCGAGGTAGCCGCGCGAGAGATACGCGGCGCCGATGAGCGCCTCGACGGCGTCGGCAAGAATCGAGTCTTTGTCCCACCCACCCGTCAGCTGCTCCGACCGCCCGAGCCGCAGGTACTCACCGATGCCCTCGCGCCGGCCGATCTCGGCGAGTGTCACCGTCGACACCAGCGCGTGATGGCGCGGCGAGAGCTCGCCCTCGCTGAGGTCGGGATGCTCGCGGTAGAGCAATTGCGCGACCGCCATACCGAGCACCGAGTCGCCGAGGAACTCGAGGCGCTCGTTATCGGGCGCGCCATCGTGCTCATACCCCCACGACGAATGCGTCAGGGCAAGATCAAGCAGTTCGGGAACGAAGTCGACCCCGAGGGCCTCTGCCAGCGGAGCTGGGTCGGCGACCTCGGGGTCGNGCTTCTTACGTTTGCGAGCCAATTGCCTGCCTGAGACGTTCAGGCTTAGGCGTCAGCGACCTTGCGGCCCTTGTACTCGTAGTGCAGCGGGGTGCCCGCGGCGTCCTCAACGAGCTTCGCGCGGTGCGGGAGGCTGTAGGTGACCTTGCCGTTTTCAACGGTCTTGACGAGTGCGGGGGCCGTAGCCTTCCACTGCGAGCGGCGCGAACGGGTGTTGCTGCGGCTCATCTTGCGCTTGGGGAGTGCCATGCGTGCTTTCCTTCTAAGTTGCGATGTCTACACACCACCTGCAGCGAATCACAACGCACTGCGGGGTGAAGCGGTGTTGGGAGTGCGCTGCGGCAATCTTGCCGGCGCTGAGTGCCTGCATCCGATGCGGCATCTAAACCCAACTGGATACTTTACGCGAGAACTGTCGCTCACGCGACCCCCGCGACGTTGAACGGGCTACTTGTTCGGCTCGGATGCGCCGTTCGGGGCGGCTTCGTCGGTCGCGTCGGTGTCGCCTGACTGCAGCAGCTGCTCGAGCTGGGCCCAGCGCGGGTCGACCGCGTCTTCGACCTCGGGCAGGGATTCGGTGAGCTTCTCGCCGGTCTGCGGGTCGAGCCCGAGGCAATCCGGCTCGCACAGTGGCTGGAACGGCAACTCGAGCACGACCGCGTCACGAATCGGCCCCTCGAGGTTGACGACGTCACCGTCGAGCGCGTACTCGAGCGCCTCGTCTGCCTGGTAGCCAAACATCTCGGCGACGTGGCCCGACCAGGCTTCTTCGAGCGGCTTGAGGCACCGGCTGCAATTGCCGGTGAGTGTGCCGCGAACGTCCGCGGTCGCCAGGATGCCGTCGGCCAGCGTTTCGAGCCGAAGGTCGACCTCGAGCTCAGCGCCCTTGTCGAAATAGATCATGCCCTCGCCGATGCGTTCGGGCACCGTGACGTCAAGCTCAAGCTCGCGCATGCTGCCGGGCTTGTGCATGATCGTCGCGACATTGACTTCGTACGGGGATGCTGCCATACCCGTAAGTCTACGGCCGCGCGCTAGTTCGTGATCGAGGTGTCCATATGCCCTTGGAGAAATTCGCGCACAACCGCGGGCACATAGGGCGTGACGTCGCCGCCGAGCGAGGCGACCTGGCGCACGAGCGAGCTCGACACGTGCGCGTGCTTGGGGCTCGGCGACATGAACATCGTCTCGAGCTTGCCGAGGTGACGGTTCACAATGGCCATCGGGAGCTCGTAGGTGACGTCGTTCGCACCTCGCACACCCTTGACGATGACGTTCGCCCCGACATCGGTGCAATAGTCAACGAGCAGTCCCATGCTCCACGAGCGCACGACGATGTTCGTGGGCGCGCCCGCGTCGACGAGCGCCGACTCGATGAGGTCGACTCGGCGAGAGATGGGGATCATCGCCTGCTTGTCGGGGTTGTGCACAACCACCACGTGCACTTCTTCGAACACGTTGGCGGTACGGATGATGACGTCGAGGTGTCCGAGGGTGACGGGGTCAAACGAGCCCGGCAATACGGCGATTTTGGACATAAGTGGATCCTAGACCTTGCGGTTACGCTGACTGTTGGCTTCTCGGGGATGCGTACGACAGATTACGCGTCGGTGTCGGGCGATTTGTGCGCGTCAGACGAAGCCTCGCCCGCGGCGGGCGTCTGGCCGCCCGGGGTGTTGCCGCGGCGCATCCGCATGACGATGATCACCGCGGCGCCACCGATGACGAGCACGCCGACGAAGCTCATGATGCCGACGAGCCAGGGGTTCGTGCCCGAGTCGCTGCTCGCGCTGACGTCGACGTCGTTCGGGTCGACCGGCTGGTTCTGGAACTGGCCCGCGTCGGCGGTCGAGGCGCCGCCGCCGAGGGTGGAGCCAACACCGAAGCCGATGGTGCCCGAGATGGGGTGTCCGTCCTCAGAGACGACGCGCCAGTTGAGCGAGTACTCGCCGTGCTCAAGCTCAGGCAGGGGCTGGCTGATCGAGGTGCCCGAGATCGTGTAGGCCTCCGGCAGTTCGACCGTGGCACCTGAGGCGTCCTGCAGCGCGAACTCGGTGCCGACCTCCTGCACATTGCCCGAGAACTCGAGCACGGCCTCGGTGGGCGCGCTTTCGAGCGAGTCACCGTCGGCCGGGGTCGAGCTCACGAGCTCATCATGGGCCGAGGCCGCCGTCGCGGCGCCCCACACGGCAGCCGCAACCGCGAGCACGAGGGCAGCGAGCACAACGAGCACACGACGTGCGGCGTCGTTGGCGCTCGCCTGTCTGGCGATAGCGATCGGGCGGTGGCGGGTGTCGGGGCGCTGTTCAGTCACCCCACTATTTCAACATGAACGCCGTGGCGAACGCTTAGCCCATCTCCAGATGCGCGACGGTCGACCCACCGAGCCGCTCGATCGCGGCTCGTAGCTCGGGGAAATCGGTGAGGTTCGGGTCGCTCTCGAGCAGTTGGGTGGCCACCTCGCGCGCCGCATCGATGATGTCGATGTCCTGCGTCACCCGCAGCACCTTGAGCGACGAGCGGCTGCCCGATTGCGCGGCGCCAAGTACGTCGCCCTCGCGCCGCAGCTCGAGGTCTTGCTCGGCCAGTTCGAAGCCGTCGAGCGTCGCCGCGACGGCCGCCACGCGCGTGTGCGCGAGCGAGGCGGGCGGCGCCGAGGTGACGAGCAGACAAACACCCGGCCACTGCCCTCGTCCGACGCGGCCTCGCAGCTGGTGCAGCTGCGACATACCGAAGCGGTCGGCGTCGAGCACGACCATCACCGAGGCGTTCGGCACGTCGACGCCAACCTCGATCACGGTCGTCGACACGACGATGTCGATCTCACCGGCCGCGAACTGCACCATGACGCGGTCTTTTTCGTCGGCGTGCATCCGCCCGTGCAGCGACTCGATGCGCCGCCCGGCGAACTGTGGCAGTTGCCGCAGCTGCGTCGTCACCTCGAGCACGTTCGCGATCGGTCGCGCGTCGTCGTCCTCGGCGGGCTGCGCGCCCTCTTCTTCGCCCGGCTCGATCGCGGCGCAGACGATGAATGCCTGCCGCCCCCGCTCAAGCTCCTCGGCGGTGCGCTGCCAGACGCGCGCGATCCACTGCGGATGCTCCGACAGGCCGACCATGAACGATTCGATGCCGGCGCGGCCCGACGGCAACGTGCGCAGCGTCGACACCTCGAGGTCGCCGAACACGGTCATGGCGACGGTGCGTGGAATCGGCGTCGCCGTGAGCACGAGCTGGTGGGGCGGGTGCGGGCCCCGGCGCCGCAGGCGCTCGCGCTGCTCAACGCCGAAGCGGTGCTGTTCATCAATGACGAGCAGCCCGAGGTCGTCGAACTCGACGCCCTCGGTGAGCAGGGCGTGCGTGCCGACGACGATCTTCGCGTCGCCCGTGACCATCCGCAGTAGCGCCCGCTGCCGCTCGCCCTTGCTCAGCGAGCCGGTGAGCAGCGTCGGCATGAGTTCGCCAGCCAACTCGGTACCGAGCGAGCGTGTGATCGAGCGCAGGTGCTGCGTCGCGAGCACCTCGGTGGGTGCCAGGAGCACCGATTGGCCGCCGGTTTCGGCGACCTGCAGCATCGCACGCACCGCGACGAGCGTCTTGCCCGAGCCGACCTCGCCCTGCAGCAGCCGGTACATCGGCGTCGTCGTCGCGAGCTCGGCCTCGAACTGCTTGCCCACCGCCGCTTGGTCGGGCGTAAGCTCGAACGGCAGGGTCGCGTCGAAGCGCTCCCGTAGGCCACCGGGATGCAGGGGTCGCGCGAGCGCCCCAACCAGCGTCGCGCGCGCCCGCTTCTGCGCGAGCGCGGCCTGAAGTTCGAACGCCTCGGTGAACTTCAGGGCCTCGCGCGCCGCATCGAGATCGGTGTCGATCTTCGCGAGGTGAAAGGCACGGATCGCCTCATCGAAGCTCAGCTCGCCACGCTCGGCGCGAATCACCCCGGGCACCGGGTCGGGCAACTCGGGCAACTTCGGCAGCGTCGATTGCATGAGCCGGGCGAATCGCCAGCTCTGGTAACTCGCGGTCGCGGGATAAATCGGGATGGGCCGACTCGACCAGTCGTCGGCCGCACTCGCCGCGTCCTGGGCGTCGCCGAACAGCTGATACTCGGGGTGCGAGAGCTGTGGCGTGCCGTTGTAGAACGTCACCTTGCCCGAGAAGAGCCCGGTCGTACCGACGTGCAGTTGCCCCTCGCGGTAGTGCTGGTTGAACCAGAGCATGTCGATGCTGCCGTGGCCGTCGGTGATCGTGACGGTGAGAATGCTGCCGTTGCGGTTCTGCATGCGCCGCAGGTTCACCTTCGTCACCTGCGCGACGAGCGTGACGTACTCGTCGCGCTCAAGGTTGGCGATGCGCGTGAGTTCGCCCCGGCGGGCGTGGCGCCGCGGCAGGTGGCCGACGAAGTCGCCGNCCGTCTCCATCTCGAAGGCCTTCTTCAGCGCCTTCGCTTCCTTCGCCTCGACGATCGACGTCAGCGGCGCCATGAGCGGTGACGGTGGGGTCGCGGTCACTACGACTCCTTTCGGCGCTGCCGCGCTGCCCTCGCCCGGCGACGGCGCAGCAGCCAGCCGCGCATCCTGGTCGGCAGCGCTGAGAGGGGCAGGGTGCGGGCCGCGCGGCGCGCATCCTTGCCGGCGCGCTCGTGCAGCGCGGCGCGGATCGTCGCGACGTCGTCCCACGCCGCAACCCGGAAGTCGGGGCGCTCGGGGTCGGCGAAGTGCGCGGCATTGTGCGCGTCGGTGAGGCGGCCTGCCGCCGCGAGCGCCGCGTCGTGGCCGCGCAGTTCGCGCGCGAGCCGCGAGCGCTGCGCGCCCGTGGTGGCGGAGCGAGAAATCTCGACACCGTAGTCGCGTGCCGTGTCGAGCACTTCTTGCCACGCGGCCTCGCTCACCGCGATCGGAGTCGAACCCTCAGCGCGCACCTGGCGGCGTCGTGTGGCGGTGCGCTGCTGCCGCAGCAGCTTCGGCAGCAGGAGCAGGAGCGCGATGAGCGCGAGCGGCGCAAGCACCGCGAGTGCGATACCGACCCAGCGGAACACCGCCTCGAGGTCGAGCCCGCCCGTGTCGCGCTCGTTGTCGGCGCTGCTGCCGCCACCGTTGTCGTCGGTCGCGTCGGGCGTCGCCTCGGCGTCGGTCGGGGTCGGGGTGGGCGTGGGCGCCTCGGTCGTTGGCGTCGGCACTTCGGTCGGGGCCGCCGTCTGCTCGGGCGCCTGCTCGTCGAGCGTCGGCTGGTTGAGGCCGTCGGACGGCGTCGTCTCGAACGGCACCCATCCGTAGCCCGGCAGCCAGAACTCGGCCCAGGCGTGGAGGTCGTCGGTCGTGACGACGTACACCGACTGGCCGATCGCGTTGACGCTCTCTTCGGTGCCAGGCGTGAAGCCGACCTGGATGCGCGTGGGGATGCCGAGGAGGCGGCCCATGACCGCCATGGCACTCGAGAAGTGCACGCAGTAGCCGCTACGCACCTGCAAAAACTCGGTGATGACGTCGAGGCTCGTGCCGTCGTAGTCGTTCTCGACGGGCGCCTGCTCGGAGTAGTCGAAGGCACCGCCCGTGAACCAGGCCTGCAGCTGCAGTGCCTGCTCGTACGGCGTCGCGTTCGCGTCGACGACCTGCTCGAGCTGCGCGCGGATCTCGTCGAGCGCCGCGCTGTCGTCGGGCAGCTGGGTGTACGACTCGAGCTGCGACGACACGTTGAGGGGCGCCGTCGAGATCTGCTCCTCGGTCGGCCGCGGCACGGTGCTGTTGCCCTGGTAGCTCTGCGCGAGTGGTTCGTCGTCGGCCTCGCGCAGGTCGCCCGTTTCTTCGTCGCGCAGGTAATCGCCTTCGAGATCGCTGATCTCGTTGAGGGTGCCGATGTGCGGCAGGTAGGCGCTCACGCCCTGCTCGAGCACGATGTTCGAGTTCACCTGCAGCACGTTCGCGCCGGAGGCGAGGGCGTCGCCGGCGGGCTGTTCGCCGTTGGTCACCTCACTCGTCTGGTCGAACTCGCCGGGCACCCATTCGGTGTCGCTGCTGAGCTGCGTCAGCGTCGTCAGCGAGAGGTACGGCAGCTGCCCCTCCGACTGCGAGGTGGCGTAGCGGAGAATGTCGACGGGGTCGTCTCGGCGCAGGTCGTCACCGAGGTCGATGATCGGGTTGACGCGGTTCGTCGCGAGCGAGGCGTTGCCGTTGAAGATGCCCCACCAGGCGCCGCTCGTCGGCGGCAGCAGCACGGCGATGAGTGCGGCAACCGCGATGGCCGCGACCCCACCGATGAGCGCGCTGACAATGCCGCCGCCGCCCCGACCATCTGCGGTAAACCCGACCGCGGCGCGGGCCTCGTCGTCGCCCTGCTGCAACCAGCGGTGGCCCACGTAGAAGAACAGCACGAGCGCGAGCAGCGTGAGCGCCCAGAAGTACCAGGCCGCCGGCTCGACGCCGACCGTGACGGGCACGATGATGAGCGGCAGCAGCGTGATCGGCGCGAACGCCGGAGCCCGCAGCGACTGTGCGATGATGTCGGCGAGCGCTGAGAGCGCGACGGCGACGGTGCCAATCATCAGCGTGACCGGCTGGCTCTCGCGGATCGGCGGGGTGTCGCTCGCGACCTGCTCAGAGAACTCGCGGAAGCGCTGGAACGGAGCCGAGAGGATGCTCACCGGGTCGCCCGGTGCCGAGAGCACGACGATGGTGAGCAGCACGAGCGAGAACGCGACGACCGCGCTCACCCACATCTGCCCTGTGAATTGTCGAGCCGCCTGCACTGCCACGAGCGAGACGACCACGGCGATCGACACCGGCAGGAACCAGCCGAAGCCGTTCACGATCGGCGCGACGAGCGTCAACGCCGCGAGCATGAGCAGCACGAGCCCGGTCGTAACAAACCACGAACCGCGCTGCGTCGCCTCAGCCGCGCGTTCGCGCATCGCCGAGTTGCGGCGGGGGTTCAGGGTCGATTGCACGCTCATGCGGCGTCTCCCAGCACTCGAACGCTCTGCCACGGGTCGCGTGCGCCCGCCTGCATGAGCGCGACGCGCCAGCCGGCGCGTAAGAACTCGGCGACCCCGTCGGGGCGTTCGCCTGGGCCGTTCACGAGAATCGCGATGGCCGGGTCGCCGACCTCACACAGCGGCACCGCAGCCGTGTCGTTCACCTTGCCAACGTAGATGAGCGGCCCACTGCCGACCCGGGCGATGACATCGGCGAGCGTCTCGACCTCGGCCGNGGTGCCTGCGGGCGCGGGCTGGATGAGCATGAGGCGGCGCATGAGGGGATGCAGGGCGTCGCTCGCCGCGGTCTGCAGCCGGTCGAGTTCGACGCCCTCAACGTCGGGGGCGGGATGCGTCGCCGACGTCTCGGTGTCAAAGCCAAGTTCGTGCAGGCGCACGACGACCGACGCTGCGACCGACACCGCGAGGTCGAAGGAGTCGTCGAACCACTCGTCTTTCGACGGCGCCGTGCCGAGCACGACCATGCCGACCGCCTCGGAGTGGTGCTCTTCCTGCCGCACGCGCAATTCGCCCGCACGGGCGCTCGCCTTCCAGTGCACTCGGCGCAGCGGGTCGCCACGTCGGTACTCGCGAGTGATCACGTCGTCGGCCTCGCCGCCGCGGCCGAGGCTCACCTCGACCTCGTCGCCGCTGCGCAGCACGGGCACGTCCAACTGCGAGACGTCGTGGATGTGCGGCCACACCTCGATCTCCTGCACGTCGCCGATGCGCTCGACGCGACGCGTCAGGCCGAGACCGTCGGTGTTCTCGAGCAGCAGAGGCCCGACTTGGCGAATGCCGCGGCGCATCCGGTCGAGGCCATAGGCGATGCGACGCCGCCGGCGGCCCTCGCGCGGATGCAGTCGGCTCGCGATCGCGGGCAGCACCCCGCCGACGTGGGCGCGGTCGGCCCCCGTGACGACGTCGAGGTACGAGCCCGGCTCGACCCCGAAGACCGAGCGGTTCTGTACCTCGGCCACGACGCGCAGGCNTCGCCCGCGGCAACCGTGGTCGGGTAGACCGTGCGCTCAACCTCAAGACGGGGGCGCACGATGAGCCGCGCGAGCAGCATGAGCACCGGCAGCAACGCAAGCGCGATGCCCGACCAGCGCATCGGCGGCACGTCGAGTAGCTCGCCGAGCACCGCGAGCACGATGCCGGCACCGAGCAACCACCACGCCCGTGCGGTGGGGCGCAGCGGGGTTGCGCGGATGCCGGAGTTCTCGAGGACCGACACCGGTCGCTACGCTCCGGTCGGCGCGGGGATGTGGTCGACGATCTCGGCGAGGACGCGCTCGGCCTCGGCGTAGGACGACGCCTGACGGCCGCGGGCACCGAGCACGAGCCGGTGGCCGAAAACGGGGCCGACGAGCCCGCGCACGTCATCGGGAATCACGTAGCCGCGGCCGGCCACCGCGGCGGCGGCCTTTGCCGCGCGCAACAGGTGCAGCGAAGCACGCGGGCTCACGCCGACGCGCACCGCCTGGTGCTCGCGGGTCGCACGCGNCAGCTCGACAACGTACGCCTTGATGCTCTGGGCGACGTAGATCTCCTGCACCTGGGCGATCATCTCGCGCATCTGCGCGGCGGTCACCTGCGGCGCGAGCTGCGTCAGCGGGTCGCTGCGATCGCGCGACTCGAGCATCGAGAGTTCGGCCGCGCGGTCGGGGTAGCCCATCGAGATGCGGGCCATGAAGCGGTCGCGCTGCGCCTCGGGCAGCGGGTAGGTGCCCTCCATCTCGGAGGGGTTCTGCGTGGCGACGACGGTGAAGGGATCGGGCAGGCGGTGCGTCTCGCCGTCGACCGACACCTGGCGCTCCTCCATGCACTCGAGCAGCGCCGACTGCGTCTTCGGCGAGGCGCGGTTGATTTCGTCGCCGATGACAATGTTCGCGAAGATCGGGCCCGGCTGAAACTCGAACTGCGAGGTGTGCTGGTCGTACACCGCAACGCCGGTCACGTCGCTCGGCAGCATGTCGGGCGTGAACTGAATGCGGCTCGCCTTCGAGTCCATCGCCCGCGCGATGGTCTTCGCGAGCACGGTCTTGCCGACGCCCGGCACATCTTCCATCAGCAGGTGGCCGCCGGCGAGCAGCACGGTGACGGCGAGGCGCACCTGCTCGGACTTGCCGACGATGACGCTGCTCACGGCGTCGCGCAGATTGCTCGTAAGTTGGAACAGATGCGCGGCCGAATCCTGGTGCTGGCTCATGCGCGCTATCTTTCCACGACCCGGCGACAAATCCCGCATCGACCTGGCCATCCGGGGCCTAGGATCGGTGCGTGACTCGGATTATTGGTGGCCAGGCGGCAGCGGTGCGCCTCGAGGTGCCACCACGCGGCACCCGGCCGACGAGCGACAAGGTGCGCGAGGCGATGTTCTCGACGCTCGACTCGGCCTTCGAACTCGACGGTGCTCGGGTACTCGACCTCTATGCCGGCACCGGCGCGCTCGGGCTCGAGGCGCTCTCGCGAGGCGCCGAGTCGGTCGTGCTCGTCGAGAAGTCCGAGCAGGCGGCGCGGCTGCTGCGCACGAATGCGCGGGCCGTCTCCCGCCAGCTCCCCCGGGCCTCGGCCTCGGTCGAGAACTCGCCCGTCGCCCGCTGGCTCGCCCGCGGCCTTGGCGAATTCGACCTCGTGTTCATCGACCCGCCGTACGACGTTGCCACCGCGACCGTGTACGGCGAGCTCGAGCTGCTGCTCCCCCTCCTCTCCCCCGACGCCCTCGTGGTCGTCGAGCGGTCGAGTCGCAGCGACGCCATCGAGGCGCCCGAGGGGTACGTCCTGTGGCGACAGAAGGACTACGGCGAGACGGTGGTGCGCTACTTCGAACTCGCGTCGCGGTAGGGGTCCCACCCCTTCGCGGCCGCCAGCCGACCGCCGACCGTCACGCCCGGCGTGCCCTCGTGCACCGTGCCGATGCGGGTAAAGCCGGCGGACAGGGCGACCCCCTCGGGGAACGTCGCGAGCATGGTGTGCTCCTCGCCGCCCGTGAGCTGCAGTTCGAGGGCGAGCTCCGCGCTCGCCAGCGGTTTGAGGCCGAGCAGCCGCGCGAGGTGCGAGGCGAGGCGGTCACTCAGGTGCGCGAAGCGGCCAGGTTCGAGATCGATGCGCACGCGCGAGGCCGTCGCCAAGCGGTCGGCGTCGAGCAGCGGACCGTCCGAGAGGTCCATCATCGCGGATGCGCCGGCCCGGGCCGCGCGCAGGCCCGCCGTGAGATCTGGCTCGGGCGCGAGCTGCGCGTTCATGAGCCGCTGGGCCTCGGCGTCGCGGCTCTTGCGGAGCCCGGCAAAGAGCAGCTTCAGGCCAGCAGCCGACTGGCCGAGCGCACCCGAGACCGCCAGGGCATCCCCCGGTCGCGCGCCCGAACGGAGCACCGGCGCCCGACCCTCCAGCGAGCCGAAGGCGGTGACGGCGATGAGCACCTGCGGCGCGGTCGCGAGGTCGCCACCGGCGATGCCGCAGCCGGGCGCGTGCCGGCGCAGCGCCCCCGCCATACCCTCAGCGAGGCCCTCGACGAACGCGGCGCTCGTCGTACCCGGCACCGCGAGGGCCACGACGAGCCCGGTCGGCCGGGCGCCCATCGCGGCGATGTCCGACAGGTTCGACACCATGGCTTTGTGGCCGAGCTGCTGGGGCGACGACCACTCGAGCCGAAAGTCGGGCCCCTCGATCATCGTGTCGCTCGTCACGACCACCTGGCCATCGGGGGCGGGGAGGATCGCCGAATCGTCGCCCGGTCCGAGCGGCAGTTCGACGTCGGGCAGGCGGCGCAGGATGCGCGCGAGCACCTCGCGCTCGCCGAGCTCGGCAACGGTCTCGGCGGCAGCCATGGGTTCGGTCACCGCGCCACCATACCGCGCCCTGCCACCGCGGCCGCGGGCCGATAAGCTTGTGTGCACAATGTCTCGCTTCTCGCTGCGCCCCCTGGCGGCGCTCACCATCGCCGCATCCGCCGTGTTGTTGTCGGGCTGCAGCGGCCCATCGGTCGCTATGCAACCCGCCGAGTCGGCCGCCGCGCCCGAGTGCGCCGACGTCACGGTGCGTCTGCCCGACACCGTCGACGGCCTCGAGAAGCGCGAAACGAACGCGCAGGCCACGGGCGCATGGGGCAATCCCGCGTCGGTGCTGCTGCGCTGCGGGGTGCCCTCGCCGGGGCCGACGAGCGACCGGTGCATCTCGCTCAACGGCATCGACTGGATCGAGGACGCCTCCGAGGCACCGACCTACCGGTACACGAGCTACGGGCGCACGCCGGCCGTCGAGGTCGCGATCGACTCGAGCACCGGCGTCTCGGGCACGAACGCCCTCATCGACCTGCAGGATGCCGTCGGCATGCTGCCGCAGACCGGCGCGTGCGTCGGCCCCGACGACCTGCTCAACACCCCGTAGCCGGGCCCGCCCACACGTCGGGCGAGCGCGAAATCACTACTTCGCGTATCGCGAGAGCGCGACCTCGATGAGCTCGGTGATGAGCTCGGGGTAGCTCACGCCCGTCTCCTGCCAGCAGCGCGGGAACATCGAGATCGGTGTGAAGCCGGGCAGCGTGTTCACCTCGTTGATGAGGAAGCCCTCGTCGTCGAGGAAGAAGTCGACGCGGGCGAGCCCGTCACAGCCGAGCGCCTCGAAGGCGCGCACCGCGAGGTCCTGCGCGGCCGCGAGCTGCGCATCGGTCAGTTCGGCCGGGCACACGAGCTGCGCCGCGGAGTCGTCGAGGTACTTCGACGCGAAGTCGTAGAAGCCGCCGTTCGAGATGACGATCTCACCAGCAACCGAGGCCCGGGCGCGCTCCCCCGGGCGTGACGCGAGCACCGCGATTTCAACCTCGCGGCCCGAGATGCCGCGCTCGATGAGCACGTGGTCGTCTTCGGCGAGCGCGACGCGCATTGCCTCAGCAAGTGCCTCAGGCGCATCCACCTTCGACACGCCCACCGACGACCCGGCGCGGGCGGGCTTCACGAAGGCCGGGTAGCCGAGCTCATCGGCGACGCGCGAGGTAACGATGTCGCCGGCCTGTGCCCACTCCTGCGCGTGCACCGTGATGCCGGGCGCGGTGCGAATGCCCGCGGCCTCGAGCACGAGCTTCGTGTAGTGCTTGTCCATGCCAACGGCGCTCGCGAGCACCGACGAGCCGACGAACGGCAGGCCGACGAGCTCGAGCGCGCCCTGCAGAGTGCCGTCCTCGCCGAACGGGCCGTGCAGCACCGGGAACACGAGGTCGATGTCGCCGAGCGACTCGATGACGCCGTCGCGCAGCACGCGCAGCTCGCGGGTGTCGGCCGAGTCGGGCAGCAGGATACGGGTGCCGTTGTCGACGATCTCGGGCAGGTGCTCGGGGTCGAGGCGGAACTTCTCGGCGTCGTCGTCCTCGAGCACCCACGCGCCCTGACGTGTGATGCCGACGGGAATCACGCGGTAGCGGTCGCGATCGATCGCTCCGAGCACGCCCGACGCCGTGGCGCACGAGATCTGGTGCTCGCTCGAACGGCCACCGAAGACGAGCATCACGGTCGTGAGCGGTGCGGTGGTGTCGGTCATGCGGTTTCTCCCTGCGGTTCTTCGTCGTGTTCGGTGGCGAGGTGCGGCGCGAGGTCGGAGGGATGCATTTTGCCCTGCAGCACATCGGCGATCTGCTGCACGATTGGCATCGGCACGCGGCGCGAATTCGCAATCTGGAGAATCGACGATACCGAGCGCAGGCCCTCCGCCGTCTGTTCCATGCGCGAGTTGACGTCTTGGTAGCTGTAGCCCTGGCCGAGCAGGCGACCGGCGGTGAAGTTGCGCGAGAGCGGCGACATGCACGTCGCGATGAGGTCGCCCATGCCCGCGAGGCCCATCATGGTGTCGCGCGAGGCGCCGAGGGCCACCGCGAAATCGGTGATCTCGGCGAGACCGCGGGTCATGATCGACGCCTTGGTGTTCTCGCCGAAGCCGACGCCGTCACAAATGCCGATCGCGATGGCGATGAGGTTCTTGAGCACGCCGCCGAACTCGGTGCCGATGACGTCCTCGTTGACGTAGCTGCGGAGGTAGCTGTTGCGTGCGACCTGCGCGACGCGCACGGCGAGTTCGCGCGACTGGCTCGCGACCACGATCGCCGTCGGCTGCTCGCGGGCAATCTCGAGCGCAATGTTCGGGCCACTCGCGGCCGCGACTCGGTCGCCGTGGAGGTGCGCCACCTCGGAGATGACCTCACTCATGCGCTTGCCGGTCGAGCGTTCGACGCCCTTCATGAGGCTCACGATCGCCGCGTTAGGCGACAGCGCCGACGAGAACTCCTCGAGGTTCTCTCGGGCCGACTGCGCGGGCACCGAAAGGAAGATAATCGAGCCGTCAGCGACGGCCGAGCGGGTGTCGCAGGTGGCGCGGATGCGCGCGGGCAGGTTCACGCCCGGCAGGTAGAGGGTGTTGCGGTGCGCCTCGTTGATCTCGGCGGCGAGTTCGGGGCGCCGCACGACGAGCGTGACATCGCGGCCTCCGTCGGCGACAACCTTTGCGAAGGTCGTGCCCCAGTTACCGCCGCCAACCACGACCACGCGCTCCTGCTCGGCGGGCTGCCGCTCGTTTTCCGCGAACGCGGGCAGCGTCAGCGGTTGGGTGAGCGGGTACCACTCGCTCATTTCGCCGACCCCTCGTTCTTGCCGCGCCGACGACGCAGCTTCGCTGAGGCGCGTTCCTCCTGCACCTTCGTCGGCAGCCCGAACTCGGTCTCGCCATGGTTCGCGGGGTCATAGACCTCGGCGGGCGCCTCGCCCTCGCGAATCTCTTCGAGCAGACGCGTGATCTCGGCCATGAGGCGACGCGTCGCCTCCTCGACCGCGCTGCGCGAGGTGTGCTTGCCGGCAAACTCGGTCAGGTCGATTGGCTCGCCAACGTTGACGATGATCGGCGTGCGCCACCGAAACTTGAACTTCTTCTCGAAGCGCGGCATGAGTGCCTGCGCACCCCACGAAGCCATGGGGATCAGCGGCACATTCGATTCCAGGGCAAGGCGCACCGCGCCCGACTTACCGCGCATCGGCCACGAGTCGGGCTCGCGGGTGAGCGTGCCCTCTGGATACACGATGACGATGCCCTGCTGGCTCACGAGCTCGCGGGCGGCCGACATGCTGCCGCTGAGGTTCGCGGCGCGGGCACGCTCGACCGGGATCTGCCCGGACTTGCGCAGCAACCAGCCGAGGACGGGCACCTTGAACAACGAGGCCTTCGCCATGTAGCGCGGCTTTCGGCCGAGCTTCCATACCGCGACGCCGTTCGAGACGGGGTCGATGTCGGAGTAGTGATTCGGCGCGAGCACCGCCGCCCCGGTGGGCGGGAGGCTCCCGCGAATCTCGTACTTCGTTAGCAGCGACCATGGCGGCACCGCGATGCCCGCCATCACCCAGAACAGCGACGGTTTGCGCCGTTCCGGGTAGCGTCCACCTCGCGCCATCGTCTAGTTCTCGATCTCGAAGTCGGCGCCGAGGCCGCGCAGCTTCGAGAGGAAATTCTCGTAGCCACGCGCGATGATGCCAACGTTCGAGACGCGCGATTCGCCCTCCGCCATGAGCGCGGCGATGAGATGGCTGAAGCCACCGCGCAGGTCGGGCACCTGAATGTCGGCGCCGTGCAGCTGCGACGGGCCCGAGATGACGGCCGAGTGCACGAAGTTGCGCTGGCCAAAGCGACACTTCTGGCCACCGAGGCACTCTCGGTGCAGTTCGATGGTCGCACCCATGGCCGAGAGCGCTTCGGTGAAGCCAAAGCGCTGCTCGTACACGGTCTCGTGCACGATCGAGACGCCGGGGGCCTGCGTGAGCGCGACCACGACCGGCTGCTGCCAGTCAGTCATGAAGCCCGGGTGCACATCCGTCTCGATCACGACGGGACGCAACTCGTGCGCGTCGCCGGGGTGCGTGAAACGAATGCCGTCGTCCTGCACCTCGAAGCGCCCGCCCGCCTTGCGGAAGACGTTGAGGAAGGTGAGCATCTCGCTCTGGGTCGCTCCCTCGACGAAGATGTCACCGCGGGTCGCGAGTGCGGCGGCAGCCCAACTCGCGGCCTCGTTGCGATCAAACAGCGACTTGTGGTCGTAGCCGTGCATCGACGACACACCTTCGATGCGGATCACGCGGTCGGCGTCCACCGAAATGACGGCGCCCATCTTCTGGAGCAGGTTGATGAGATCCATGATCTCGGGCTCGATGGCGGCGTTCGACAGCTCGGTGAGGCCCTGCGCGCGAACGGCGGTGAGCAGCACCTGCTCGGTCGCGCCAACCGACGGGTAGTCGAGGTGAATCTTCGCGCCCGTGAGGCCGTTCGGCGCGGTGAGGCGGATGCCCTCGGGCAGCTTGTCGACCGTGGCACCAAACGAGCGCAGTGCCGAGAGGTGGAAGTCGATCGGGCGGTCACCAATGCGGCAGCCACCGAGGTCGGGAATGAAGGCCTCGCCGAGCTGGTGCAGCAGCGGGCCGCAGAACAGAATCGGGATGCGGCTCGACCCGGCGTGCGCATTGATCTCTGCCGAGTGCGCACGCTTCACGTTCGACGGGTCGAGGCGGATCTCGCCGCCCTCGACGTCGCGGTCAATCTCGACGCCGTGCACGCCGAGCAAGCCCGAAACGATGCGAACATCAGAGATGTCGGGCACATTGCGCAGCACGCTCGGCGTATCGGCGAGCAGGGCCGCGACCATGGCCTTGGTTACAAAATTCTTGGCACCACGTACGTGGACACGTCCGTTGAGGGGCTGGCCCCCGTGGAAAGTGATGGTGTCGGCGTCGAGTCCCGAGAACTTTGCGAAACGTGCAGCGTCCTCAGTCAGTGTGCTCACGCGCGATTCCCTCCAGTTGCTTCGGTAATTGCCGGGATTCCCGGCTCAGTTTCGCCCAGTGCGGGCAGGGTCCGCGGCATCCAGCTCGGGCGAGTCTTCTCAAACTCGTCGATTGCCGATTCGTCGCGGAGGGTCAGCCCGATGTCATCGAGCCCCTCGAGGAGGCGCCAGCGCATGTACGGGTCGATCTCGAAACCAAACTCGAGTTCACCCGCGCGCACAAGCTGCGCCTCAAGATCTACCGTCACCGCGGCGCCGGGGTCGCCCTCGAGGTACTCCCAGATCTGCTCGACCTGGGGCTCCTCGATGATGGCGATAAGCAGGCCCTGCTTGCCCGAGTTACCGCGGAAAATTTCGCCGAAGCGCGAGCCGATGACCGCCTGGAAGCCGTAGTCCTTGAGCGCCCACACGGCGTGCTCGCGGCTCGAGCCGGTGCCAAAGTCGGGGCCGACGACGAGCACGCGCGGGCTCGCGTACGCGGGCTGGTTCAGGATGAACTCCGGGTCCTGCCGCCAGTTCGCGAACAGGGCATCGTCAAAGCCGGTTTTCGTGACGCGCTTGAGGAACACCGCCGGGATGATCTGGTCGGTGTCGACGTTCGAACGGCGCAGCGGAACTCCGGTGCCGTCAATCCTTGAAATTTTGTCCATTAGGCGGCCTCTCCCGCGTGTGCCGGTGCCACGACGGGCTCCAGGTCGGATGGGCTTGAGAGCGTTCCGCGCACCGCGGTCGCGCCCGCGACGAGCGGCGAGACGAGGTGGGTGCGGCCACCCTTGCCCTGGCGGCCCTCAAAGTTGCGGTTCGAGGTCGAGGCGCAGCGTTCGCCCGGTTCGAGCTGGTCGGGGTTCATGCCGAGGCACATCGAGCAGCCGGCGAAGCGCCACTCGGCACCGAAGTCCTTCACGATGCGGTCGATGCCCTCGGCCTCGGCCTGCAGGCGCACGCGGGCCGAACCCGGCACGACCATGACGCGAACGTCATCCGCCTTCTGGCGGCCCTCGATGATGCTCGCGAAGGCACGGAGGTCTTCGATGCGCGAGTTCGTGCACGAGCCCATGAACACCGTGTCGACCTTGACGTCCTTGAGCGGCGTGCCGGCCTTGAGGTCCATGTATTCGAGCGCGCGCTCAGCGGCAGTGCGCTCGTTCGGGTCGGCCATGTCGGCCGGGTTCGGCACGACCTCCGACAGCGGCGAACCTTGGCCGGGGTTCGTGCCCCAGGTCACGAAGGGCTCGAGCTCGTTCGCGTCGATGAACACCTCAGCGTCGAACGTCGCTCCCTCGTCGGTGCGCAGGGTGCGCCAGTACTCGACCGCGGCATCCCAGTCAGCGCCCGCTGGCGCGTGCGGGCGGCCCTTGAGGTAGTCGAACGTCGTGTCGTCGGGAGCGACGAGGCCCGCGCGGGCGCCCGCCTCGATCGACATGTTGCAGATCGTCATGCGGCCCTCCATCGAGAGCTCCCGGATCGCCGAACCGCGGTATTCGAGCACGTAGCCCGCGCCGCCGCCGGTGCCGATCTTCGCGATGACCGCGAGGATGATGTCCTTCGCCGTCACGCCGGGGCGCAGCGTGCCCTCGACGTTGATGGCCATGGTCTTGAACGGCTTCAGCGGCAGGGTCTGGGTGGCGAGCACGTGCTCGACCTCCGACGTGCCGATACCGAACGCCATCGCGCCGAACGCGCCGTGCGTCGAGGTGTGCGAGTCGCCGCATACGACCGTGACGCCGGGCATCGTCAGGCCGAGCTGCGGGCCGACGACGTGCACGATGCCCTGCTCGCGGTCGCCGAGCGAGTGGAGACGAATGCCGAACTCCTCGGCGTTGTGGCGCAGGGTGTCGATCTGCGTGCGCGACGTGTCGTCGGCGATGCGGTCGAGGATGTTCACCGTCGGGGTGTTGTGGTCCTCAGTCGCGATCGTGAGGTCGGGGCGGCGCACCGGGCGGCCGGCCTGACGGAGGCCATCGAAGGCCTGCGGGCTCGTGACCTCGTGCATGATGTGCAGGTCGATGTAGATGAGGTCGGGCGCACCGTCCTCGCCGCGCTTCACAATGTGGGCGTCCCACACCTTCTCGGGCAGCGTCTTGGGCGCCTGTGCGGATTCTGTGCTCATGGTTCCAATTTCTCTTGGTTCAGCGGTTCAGGCGATGACTGACTCCGCGACGGGGTCGCCTTTGGCTAAATCCCGTCGCGGCACAGAAGGAGCCGCAGAACACGCATGCACGTCATCGTAGCAACCGGCCCAAATTCGTCAGGTAGGTCGTTTTCGACGTTCGCCGAGAACGTAGTCTCACTGGCCCGGCTCGGCGGAAGCGCTCGGCGGTGCTTCAACACCCTCAGGAGCGACCACGGTCGACTCAACCACCACGACACTGACGTTGTCGCGGCCGCCATGCCGCAGCGCCCCCGCAACGAGCGCCTGCGCGAGCGTGTCCTTGTCGTGGGTGTTCTCGATGTGGTTCCGAATCGTCGCCGAGATCTGCTCGTCCTCGAGCTCTTTCGTGAGCCCGTCGGAGCAGATGATGAAGACTTGGTGGCCCTGCACGGGCATGAGCCAGAGGTCGGTGTCAACGAAGGTATCCGACCCAACGGCGCGGGTAATGACGTTGCGGTCAGGGTGCACGAGGGCTTCCTCCGGCGTGATGACGCCGAGCGCCACAAGCTCATGCACCGCCGAGTGGTCCACTGTGATCTGCACGACCTCGCGGCCATTCCAGCTGTAGACACGCGAGTCGCCGACATTGAAGATCATCCAGTGCGGCAGAATCTCGTCGCCGTCGCCCGCCGCGACCTCGACGAGCGCGACGCCGGTGAGGGTCGTGCCGGCGACCGCCCCTGGGCCGTCCGCCTCGGTGATGAGGTTTTGGATGCGGTCGTTCGCCGCGTCGATGACAGCGAGGATTTCGGCGGGGGTCGACGGCTCGCTCGAGGGCAGCAACTCGTCGAAGGCCGCGCCGATAGCCTGGCTCGCGCGATCTCCGTAGTGGTGGCCGCCCATGCCGTCGGCGACAAGGAAGATCGGTGCACGGGTGTAGACGGAGTCCTCGTTGACGGCGCGCACAGCACCGATGTCCGTCGCTGCGACGGCGCGGAGTTCAATGTTGCCGCCGCGGGTCGCGAGCGTAGTGATTAGCTCTTCGGCCACTTCCACCCCTATGCGTTCTGCCTGCCAAAAAACCATAGCGGGTTCGAGGCACGCCGTGGAAACCAACAAAGCCCGGACCTTGCGATCCGGGCTTTGTCAGGTTGGTGACCCCAGCGGGATTTGAACCCGCGCTGCCGCCGTGAGAGGGCGGTGTCCTAGGCCGCTAAACGATGGGGCCGCGCTGACAACTCGTCTATCTTGGCACATGGTTCAGCGCATGGTCAAATCGGCGTGCGAGAATTCTGAGGTTGCCCTTTTTCGGGCCCAAGGTTGGGCCAATCCGAGCGATCCGAAAGGAAGACTCCGTGCGAGTCACCAAGCTTGAGCACGCCTGCATCCTCGTCGAGGAGAGCGGCCGCAAGTGCTTCATCGATCCGGGCAAGTTCACGACCCCGATCACCGAGGCCGCGCTCGTCGACCTCGTCGCCATCACGCACGAGCACGATGACCACTGGACGACCGAGCAGCTCGCGCGGCTTGCCGAGCGCTCCCCCGGCCTGACTGTCGTGACCACCGCGGCGACGGCCGAGCGCATCCGAGACGCTGGCATCGAAGGCCTGCGCAACGTCATCGTCGGCAAGCCGGGCGCGAACTATGAGATCGGCGAATTCAAGATCTCGTGCTTCGGCGGCAAGCACGCCGAGATCCACTCATCGATTCCGATCATCGACAACCTCGTCGTCATCAACGGCAAGCTCGCTTACGGCGGCGACGCCTACGATCTACCGCCGCTGCCCGTCCAGGCGCTGGCCGTGCCGAAGTACGGGCCCTGGATGCGCATGGCCGAGTCGATGGACTACCTCGCGCAGGTGCGCCCCAAGCGGGCCTTCGGCGTGCACGAGATGTTGCTCGCCCTGCCAGGAAAACAGCTTGCGACGGCGCGCTTCAGCGAGATCGCCGAGTCGGTCGGCGCGAAGTATCTCGACCTCGCACCCTACGACTCCTTCGCGCTCTAACGGCAGCCGCGCATCCGCCGCCGTTGTATTGGGTGCAGTTTTCTACGAACGATGCNGGCCACAACCGCAGCTCCCGGAGAGAACCGCACCCAATGGCTGGCAAGCGGCGAGGACAGGCGCCGCCACGCGGTTAGCGCTCGTCGTGGGTGCGGGGGTCGAAGTCGCCGAGCTCGCGCTGCGGCTGCTTCGCGATCGCGGCGAGTTCGTCGTCGCCGAGGTGGATGCGGACGGCCTCGAGATTCTGCAGTTGGCGGTCGGTGTTCGCCGAGCGCACGATCGGCACGCTGCCGATCGCGGAGTGCCACGCGAGCATGACCTGCGCCGGCGAGAGGCCACGGGCGCGCGCGATCTCGCCCACCGCATCCTGCCCGACGTCGCCCCGCGCGAGCGGCGACCACGCCTGGATGTTGATGTCTCGGGCCCGCAGTTCGGCGACGAGATCGTCGCGGCGCAGGCCCGGGTCGAGCTGAATCTGGTTCGTCCAGGGTCGCTCGCCCGTGCGCTCCTCGAGCGCGTCGAGGTGCTCCGGTAAGAAATTCGAGACGCCGATGTTCCGCACGAGCCCCTCGTCGCGCGCCTGCAGCATCTGCTCGAACGCGTCGACGTACTTACCGAGCATCGGCAGCGGCCAGTGGATGAGCCACGAGTCGAGGTAGTCGAGCCCGAGGAGCTCGAGGCTCGACTTCAGCGCGTCACCAACGCGGTCGTGGTCGTTGCCGCGCAGCTTCGTCTGCACAAACAACTGCGAGCGGGGCACGCCGCTCCTGGCGATGCCGCGCCCGACCGCTGCCTCGTTCTCGTACCGCGACGCCGTGTCGATGAGGCGGTATCCGACGCCGATCGCGCTCGCGACCGCGGTGGTCGCCTCATCGTCCTGGAATGGCCAGGTGCCGAAGCCAATGGTTTGCTGCTCAAGTTCGTTGTCGGTCATGCCCAAACGCTATGCCCGCAGGCTGAGCCGCGCCCGGATGCCCGGCTCCGGGCTCCGGCCGCGCGGCCACCGACTCGTCGCTAATCGATCTTGCCGATCGGCTCGCGCTTCTCGGCCTGGAAGCGATCCTCGGTGCGGCCGAGTGCCCAGTAGCCCGAGATCGAGAGTCGCTCGCGCGGCACCTCGCGCTCGCGGAATACGCGACGCAGCGCCTTGATCGTCTCGCGCTCACCGTGTGCGAAGACCTGCACGTCGCCCTCGGGCCAGTCGCGCGCCGTCACGAGCCCCGCCAGCCGCTCGGTGTCGGCCGCGGTGCCTTCCTCGACGTGCCAGAGCAGCTCGACGCCGGCGGGATGCGCGACCTCCTGCCGCTCTTCATCGTGGTCGAGCGCGACGAGCGCCAGGCCCCGGGTGTCGGCGGGCATGCTCTCGAGCGCGGCCGCAATCGCGGGCAGCGCCGACGAGTCGCCGACGAGCAGGTGGAAGTCGGCCGCGGGATCGGGTGCGTAGCCGCCACCCGGGCCGAGGAGCACGAGCTGGTCGCCGGGCTGCGCCGTCGCGGCCCACGGGCCGGCGTAGCCGTCCTCGCCGTGAATGACGAAGTCGATGTCGAGCGTGCCCGCCTCGGCGTCGATCGAGCGGATCGTGTAGGTGCGCGTGATCGGGCGGTCATCGGGGGCAAGTTCCTCGCGCAGCACCGCCATGTCGTACGGGGGCGTGAGGCCGAGCTCGGGCTTCACGAACACGAGCTTCACGTAGGCGTCGGTTGAGTCGTTCGGCACGAAGTCGGCGAAGCCCGGGCCGCCGAGCGTGACCCGCTGCATCCAGTCGTTGAGCCGGGTGGTGCGCACCACCTCGAGCACCGTCTGGGGCTTGGCCTTGCGGGGTTGCTGTGCATTCGCGGTAGTCATATTAGGTAAGCCTAACTTGCAACCCTGACCGTGCGAAATCATTCAGATTCCCAGACCTACACTTGCCGTGAACGCCACGCCCACGCGGTTCCAGGCAGGAACCCGGCGCGGCCCCCAGGAGGAAATCATGAAGGCAGTTCGCTTCACGAACTGGAAGACATTCCCCGAACTCAAGGACGTCGAGAAGCCGACGCCCGGCCCCGGCGAGGTGCTGCTCAAGGTCGCCGGCGCGGGCGCCTGCCACTCCGACGTCGCGGTCTTCAGCGACTACGACGCCGACTTCCCCGTCGCGAGCATGATGCAACCCGAGTTCACGCTCGGCCACGAAAACTCCGGCTGGGTTGAGGAAGTCGGCGAGGGCGTCACCGGGTTCACGAAGGGCGACGCGTACCTCGTCTACGGCCCCATCGGCTGCGGCCATTGCGCCGCGTGCAGCCGTGGGCAGGACACCTACTGCGACAACGTCGCCACGATGCCGTACCTCGCGTCTGGCCTCGGCCGCGACGGTGGCATGGCCGAATACCTCGTCGTGCCCGCCCGCAACCTCGTGCCGCTCGGCGACGCCGACCCCATTGACGCCGCGCCACTGTCGGACGCCGGACTCACGCCGTACCACGCCATCAAGCTCGCGCTGCCGAAGCTCGCAGGTGGCGGCAAGACCGCGCTCGTCATCGGCCTCGGCGGCCTCGGCCAGGTGGCCGTGCAGATCCTCCGCGCCATCACCGGCGCCACCGTGATCGCGACCGACATGAAGCCCGAGGCGATGGCCGAAGCCGAGCGCAACGGCGCCGTCACGGTACCCGGCGGCGAGGGTCAGGTCGAGCGAATCCGCGAGCTCACCGGCGGCAAGGGCGTGGATGCGGTGTTCGACTTCGTCGGTGTCAAACCCACCATCGAGACGGCGCAGCAGGTCGTCGCCCGCCGTGGCCGCATCACGATCGTTGGCATCGCCGGCGGCGAGGTGAGCTGGTCGTTCTACTCGAACCCCTACGAGGCCGAGCTCACGAACACCTACTGGGGCACGATCGAGGAGCTCTACGAGGTCGCCGAGCTCTACCGCAACGGCCAGATCAAGCCCGAGGTGAAGCGCTACGCGATGGCCGACGCACTGCAGGCCTACCACGACCTCCACGACGGCAAGCTCTCGGGCCGCGCCGTCGTCGTGCCGCACCAGGCCTAGCCTTAGCCGGCCTGCCCACCCCGCTCGGCGAGCATCACCGACGTCACGACCGGAATTGCTGACGTCGGCGTCTCGTCGCCGCCGATGAGCAGGAACAGACCCTCCATCGGTGCGATCTGTACCGGGAAGCTCTGCAGGTCGTCGACGCGGCCGATGACCTCGCGGCTCACCGCATCGGTCACGAGCCTGCGGGTCGGCAGCTCGTCGGAGCGCACGATGCCGAACACCGGCTCGTGCGAGAAGTTCAGCACCGTCACCTGCATCTGCGCGTCGAGCTGGTTTGGATTGCCCTCGTCGAGTCGGTGCACGAGCACGAGCAGACCAGGATGCGACACCTCGGGCACGTCGACCTGGCTCGCCTGGGGCAGGCGGTGCTGCTCGCGCACCTGGATGACCCGCGAAAGTTCGCTGAGGAATGACTCATCGTCGTCAAGCTGCTCGGGAATCGAGTCGTAGAGCGTGCGGGCGCGTGGTAGCCCCGCCTCGGATGCCTCGGCCTCGGGGTTCGCATTCATGATGTCGACCGCGCCGCGCTCGATCCAACGCGTGTCGCCGCCGTCGATCAGTTCGTCGACCGCCTGCTGCGGCACGGTCAGCGCACCGAGCACATCCCACGCCGAGAGCGCGAACGCGCCTGGCTGCCAGGCGTTATATTTCGCCAGGAGCAAGTGGCCCTCGCGGATGCGCGCCGTAAGTTCGTCGTCGATGTCGTTGAGCCGCTGCACACCGAGCGACGCGGCTACGACAGTCGCGCTCGTGCAGGCGATGCCGTTCGTCGTGAACACGAGGTTGTAATCGATCTCACCACCCGTGAGCTTTTCGGTGAGTTCGTGTCGCACGGTCGCCGCGATCGAGGCACCGGCAACCTCCTGGTCGCGGAAGATGTAGGTGTCGGCACCGTGACGTGAGGTCCAATGCACGAGCTCGTAGGTGAGCTCGTCGTGGTTCTGCATTCCGTGAATGAGGCTCGCGGGCTCGACGCCGTACTCGAGCGAGGTGCGCAGCGTCAGCCGCAGAAATTCGGTATCGCCGGTGAGCAGGGCGTGCTGGTACGCCGGACGAGTGATGAAGTCGTACGAGAGGTCAGCGCCGGCTGCGCCCGAGTCGCGGATGTCTTCGACCGCAAGGTTGAGTTCCTGGAACGAGAAGCCGCCGACCTTGCGAATCATGCTGCCGATGAACTGGTTGGCGGCGTGTGACAGCGGGTGCCCCTCCGACCACGCCGGCCGGCCGTCGACTGAGCGCTCGGCGGCAAGGAAACCGTTGGCGTCGAGGCGCAGCGCCGTCGCCCCGAGGTCGCCGAGCGAGTGCAGCGCGTCGCCGATGACGAGGCGCATGCCGGCGAACGTGGGGTCAAGCCAGTTGATGGTGGGCTGCCCCGCCTTGAAGTAGTGCAGGTAGACCCAGCGGCGCGTGACGCCGTCGACGCCGAGCACCTCACCCGTCGCGCTCCAGTTCGTCTCTTTCACGCCGGGCTGGTAGAAGATGACGCGCTGCAGCGAGCCAATGATGAGCCCCTCGCGGGCGAGCGCCGCCTCGGCCGAGGGGCTGAGGTTCGCCGAGTCCTCACCCTCGGGCAACTCGGGCAACAGGTGCCAGAATTCCTCGGGGATGTTCACCATGTGGAAAATGCCGGGATACTCCTTGTACCCCATCTCGGCGAGGCGGAAGTCGGCGCCCTTGCCGGTGTGGCCAGGCACGATGTCGTCGATGACGATGCCGCCGAACTCCTCGGCCCGGTCGGTGAGCCGCTGGAATTCCTCTTCGGTGCCGAACGCGCCGTCGACGCGCGTTGAAATGCGGTCGAACTGGCCGTCGACGCTCGGGCTCGTCTGCCAGCCGACGATGCCGCCGGCGATCTTCGTCGGCCCCGTGTGAATCGCACCGATGCCGACGCGAGCGAACGCGCGCCAGAGTTCCTCGTTGCCGAGGGTCGCGAGGAACGACTCCCCCGGCTCCGTGATCATCGCGCTCGGGTAGGTCGTGAACCACACGGAGGCCTGGTCGAGCGCGCGGCGCGCGTCGGGCACGGCGTACGCGTTGCGCCACATGCTCGCCTGACCCGACAACCCCCGCGCCATAACATTCGCGTCGCCAAGCATCGAGTGCCGCTTGAGCCACTCCACGTACGAGGGATTCGATGCGTCGGCCCGGCGCGGGTCGGCGAACGTGCGCTGAATGCGGCTGATGCCGAGGCTCAGGCGCGGGCGTCCGCGCCCTTTGTGCTCATTGGTATTCTGCTCGACCATGCGGCCTCCCATCGCTCGGGGCCAGTGTAGGAGTGGCGAGTACGCGCAGCCTGGATGGCCGCTAGCGTCGCGCCGCGAGCGCGCGGTCGACCTCGTCGCGCGTCGGGATCGACTCGGATGCGCCGACTCGCGTCGCCGCGAGCGAGCCGGCCGCAAGTGCCCGCGTGACCGCTTCGCGCAGTTCCCCGCCCGCCGCGAGCGCGGCGCCAAGGTGGCCCGCGAACGAGTCGCCTGCCGCGGTCGTGTCGACGGCGTCGACGGCGACCGTGGCGAGGTGCTCGGCTCCGGCGCTGGTAACGAGGCTCGCCCCGGCCGCGCCGCGGGTGATGAGGACCACGCGCACGCCGCGCTCGAGGAACCAGCGCCCGGCTCGCTCGGCGGAGGCGTCGTCGGTGACCTCAATGCCCGAGAGCAGCCCGGCCTCNATGCTCGTTCGGGGTGACCACCTCGACGTCGCGGCACAGCGACGCCGGCAGCTCGCGGGCGGGGGCCGGGTCGAGCACGACGGTCAGGCCAAGCTCGGTGGCCTCGGCCGCGACGGCAACCACCGTCTCGAGCGGTACCTCGAGCTGCAGCAGCACGACGGCGCCCTCGCTGGCCACCGCCCGCAGGCTCGCTACGGCCCGCTCGAGGGTGAGGGCGGCGTTCGCCCCGGGAATCACGAAGATCGAGTTGTCGCCGCTCGCCGCGTCGACGCGAATGTGCGCAACGCCGGTCGTGGCGTCGACCTCGTGCAGCTCGCCAAGATCGACGCCAGCCTCGCGCAGCGCGTGCATCGCGACGACGGCAAAGGTGTCGCCGCCGACGCAGCCGACGAACTTCGTCGACGCCCCCGCCCGCGCGGCCGCGACGGCCTGGTTCGCCCCCTTGCCGCCGAGCCCCATGGCGAAGCGGTCGCCGGTGCGGGTCTCACCCGCGCTCGGCACCGGCGTGCCCGTCGCGGTGAGGTCGACGTTGACGCTGCCGACGACGATGACTTCGGTTCGCGGCGCTGCAGAGTTCGACATACGCACGTGGCCTCTCGTGTTCGCTTGATGCTGCCGTGCCAACATACGACGAGCATCCGACACGGAGCCTCGACGCCCAGAGGGGCGCGGCACCGCGCGGAATTTCATCGCGCAAACTCCGTTGCCCTCTGGGAAGCCCGGTGAAAGGAACCTCATGCAGATCTCGTTGCTCGATCGCACTCGAACGCGCGTCGGCGACACGGATGCGCAGACTGTCGCGGCAACGGTCGACCGCGCTGTGCGCGCCGACGAGCTCGGGTTTGACGGCTTCTGGGTCGCCGAACACCACAGCGTGCCCGGCATCGCGAGCGCGACACCGGGCCTGCTGCTCGCCTCGATCGGCGCGCACACACGGTGCATCCGCCTCGGCACCGGCGGCATCATGGTGCCGAACCACCGCCCGCTCGTCATTGCCGAGCAGGCGGCGCTGCTTGAGGCACTGCATCCGGGTCGCGTGGACCTTGGGCTCGGCGGTTCGCTCGGCTTCATCCCCGCGGTGCGCGAGGCACTCGGCCGGATGCGCGTGACCGACGAGGAGTACCGCAACGAGATTGCCCAGGTGCGCGCGCTCGTCCGCGGCGGGGGACCGGTGCGCACGATGCCACGGGTCGCGGCGCCGCCGATCTATCTGCTCGCGATTCGGGGTGGCCTCACGCTCGCGGCCGAACTCGGGTTGCCGGTGATCGTCGGCGGCTCGCTACTCGACAATGCCGAGGCGCTCGAGGCCTACCGCAGCAACTACGTGCCGAGCGAGGACGCCCCCGAGCCTCGCCTCATTGCCAACGTCGATGTCATGATCGCGTCGACGCGCGAGCGCGCCCGTGAACTGCTCCTCCCCGAGGCGTGGGCGCTCGCCGACTCGCGCAATGTCGGCGAGTTTCGCGCACTGCAGCCGGTCGAGGAGGTGCACCGCCTGCGTGCCGCCGCCGGTGCGAAGCTGCAGCAGGAACTCGCGCGACAGGTACGCCGCGGCATCGCGGGCACGGCCGACGACGTCGCCGAACGGCTCGAGCAACTCGTCGCCCGCACCGGCGCCGAGGGGCTGCTCGTGAGTTCGAGTACCTTCGACCGCGAGGCCATTGCTGCTACCGATGAGGCGCTCGCGGCGCTGCTCACCTAACGCTCATTCGCAGCGGGCTCAGTCGCCGTCGTGGCCCTTCTCGACGGCGCCGCCCTCGTCGGCCCAGTCGGAACCGGGCTCAATGTTTTCGGCGGGGTCGCTGACGACATCGGGCACGTGCGGTGGCGCGTCGACGTTCGGCAGTGGCTCGGAGATGGGGTCGATAGACATGGTTGCACCTTGCTCTCGTTGGGAACTTGGGTGCCAAGCTACGCCCGATCGGTCGACGTTCCCTCAATGTTCCTGGGTCCACCCCGTGTGCCGAAACACCCGGAAGATACGATCGCGGGCATGACGCCGAATCCCGCCATCCCGCTCCCCGAGGATGCGCGGGCTCGCCGCGCGGTCGGCGCCCTGTTCCTCACGAACGGCGCGATTTTCGCGAACATCGTGCCGCGCTTCCCCGAGATTAAGGCGCAGCTCGGCCTCGACAACGCCGTCTACGGGCTCGCGGTCATCGCGTATCCCCTCGGCGCAATTCTTGCGGGGCTCGCGGCCGGGGCGCTGATCCGCCGCTTCGGCTCGGGCAAGGTCGCGGTTGCCGGAACCATCACCACCGGCGTTGGCGTCCTCGCCGCCGGCGCGTCGCCGACGCTCGCGCTGTTCGTCGCGGCACTCGCCTTCGGCGGGGCGATGGATGCGGTCACCGACGTCGCGCAGAACACGCACGGCCTGCGGGTGCAGCGCCGCTACGGCAAGTCGATCATCAACAGCTTCCATGCGATCTGGTCGATCGGTTCGGTGATCGGCGGCGCGATGTCGGCCGCCGCGATCGCGCTGCGGGTGCCGCTCGCGCTGCACCTCGGCATCTCGGTGGTGCTGTTCGCCGCCGTCGCGCTCGTGGCCTACCGCTCTCTCTTGCCGGGGCGCGATACCGAGGTCGAGCTCGATACGCAGGGCGTCGAGGTGGTTCGCCCGGCGGCAGCCCGCCCGGGCCCGCGCGTTTACGTCACGCTGTTCATGCTCGTGCTCATCGCCATCGCCGGCGCGACGGTCGAGGACGCGGGCTCATCCTGGGCCGCCCTCTATCTCTCCGACTCGCTCGGCGCGCCCGAGTCGCTCGCCGCGCTCGGCTTCATCGCGCTGGTCGGCGCGCAGTTCGTCGGGCGCATCCTCGGCGACCCGCTCACCGACCGCTTCGGTCAGCGCGCCGTCGCCTTCGCCGGTGGGGCGTTCACCTTCGCCGGCATGGGCCTCGCGCTCTGGTTCCCGACCGTGCCAGGCACGATCGCGGGCTTCGCGGCCGCCGGCTTCGGCGTGGCGACGCTCATCCCGGCCGCGATGCACCGGGCGGATGAGCTGCCCGGCTTTCGCCCCGGCACCGGCCTCACGCTCGTGTCGTGGCTCCTACGCCTCGGCTTCCTGCTCTCGCCGCCGCTCGTCGGGTTCGTCGCCGATCACGCCTCGCTTCGGCTCGCCCTGCTCGTCGTGCCGCTCGCGGGGCTCGTCGTCATGGCGACGGCGTGGGCGCTCGACGGCCGCAAGCGCGAGTAGCGGCCTAGCCGCGCGCGGGCACTGCCGCGGCTACCGCTTCCGCTACCGTCGGATGCTCGAACTCGAACCCGCTCTCGACGAGCCGGGTTGGCTGCACGGCCGCGTCGGCAAGCAGCAGCGAGTCCGCGGCCCGGCGCCCGAGTGCCGTCCGCAGGCCCCACTTCGGCACCGGCAGCACGTAGGGGCGCCGCAGCCGTTGCGCGAGGGCGCGCCCGAGGTCGTTCGAAGTCGCCAGGGTCGGGCCGGTGAGATTCACGGGGCCGGTGAGCCCCTTGTCGATGATGTGGCGAATAGCCCGCACCTCGTCCTCGAGCGAAATCCACGGCATGACCTGGTTTCCGCTGCCGAGCGGTCCGCTCACCCCGAGCTTCGTCAGCGTGAGCAGCGGCTTGAGCACTCCGTCAGCGTGCACGAGCGGCGCCGTACGGAGCAGCGCCACCCGCGCATCCGGCCCCGCAAGCAGGGCCGCCGCCTCCCACTGCGCGCAGAGCCGAGCGAGGTACGTGTCACCGGGCGCGCCCCGTTCGTCGAGGGTGGCACCCGGCTGGTCGCCGTAGAAGCCGACGGCCGAGGAAGAAATGAACGCCGGAGCCTCCTTGCCGAGGGCGCGCAGCGCGTCGGCAAGCACGCGGGTCGGGCGCAGCCGCGAGCGCCGCAGTTCGGTCGCGTACCCGGGTGTCCACGGCAGGCGGCCAATGCTCGCGCCGCAGAAGTTCATGACGGCCTTGCTGCCGACAAGGATGCTCGGGTCGAGCGGCTCGAAGTTCGCGAGCCACTGCACCTCGTCGGGCGACTCGGCGGGCCGGCGCACGAGCCGAATGACGGTCGCGCCGTCATGCTGCAGCGACTCGGTGAGCGTCCGCCCGATCAGGCCGGATGCACCCGCGATTACGTATCGATCCGTCATTGAATATCCTTGCGAGCGAGTTTCGACGGCCACCAGACGGCACGTCCGACGTCAGTGAAGAGCGCAGGCACGAGCACAGCGCGTACTAAGAAGGTATCCAGCAGAACGCCAAACGCCACGATGAACGCGATTTGGGCGAGGAAGAGGATGGGGATGACGGCGAGCGCCGCGAACGTTGCGGCGAGCACGAGGCCCGCCGAGGTGATGACACCGCCCGTGGCGGCAAGCCCCCGCAGGATGCCCGCACGGGTACCGAACCGGAGCGTCTCCTCGCGCACTCTCGTCATGAGGAAGATGTTGTAGTCGATGCCGAGCGCGACGAGGAACACGAAGCCATAGAGCGGCACGGCCGCGTCGGCGCCAGGGAAGTGGAACACCTCGTTGAACACGAGCGCCGCGACACCGAGCGCGGCGAAGAACGACAGCACGGTCGTGAGCACGAGCAGGACTGGCGCGAGCACTGACCGCAGCAGCAGCATGAGGATGAGCAGGATCACCAAGAGCACTGCGGGAATGATGAGGTTGCGGTCGTGAATCGACGCCGCGTTCGTGTCGATGGCCGTCGCGGTGACGCCGCCGACGAGCGCGTCAAGGCCGGCGTCGGCGTAGGCGGCCCGAATTTCGGTCACGGTTGCCTCGGCGGCGGCTGAGTCGGCCGCGTCCGTGAGCGTGCCCTGCAGCAACACTTGGCCGTCGACGACGGTCGGCTCGGGCGTCGGTGTGCCGGGCGGACCCGCCGCCGAGATACCGTCGGCCGTGACCAGCGCGGAGCCGGATACGCTGTCGCCGCTCGCGACGCTGACGCTCGCGATGCCGTCGTGAGCGAGCAGCACGTCGGCCGCCTGCTGCAGCGAGTCGGCCTCGACGATGACGTTCACCGGGCTCCCCGAGCCGCCCGGGAAGTGCTCGCCGAGCGCCGCTTGGCCGTCGCGCGCATCCGAGCTCGCAAGCACGAGGTCGGACTGGGGCACGCCGTGCGCCTGCAGCTGGGTCACGCCGAGCGCGCCGGCGAGCAGCACGAGCGAGGAGACAACCCAAACCGCCCGCGGGCGGCGCTGGATGCGGCGGCCGAGGCCAGCCCAGCCGCCAGTCACGGCCTCGACCGCCGCGGCGTCGGCACCGGTGGCGTGCTCCGGCTCGTACTTCGGGCGGCGCGGCCAGAACGCTGCTCGCCCGAACGCATAGAGCAAGGCTGGCAACAGCGTAAGCGCGGCGAGTATCGCGAAGGCGATGCCGATCGCCGCTACGGGGCCGAGGGCGCTGTTCGACTTGAGGTCGCTGAGCAACAGGCACAGCAGGCCCGCGATGACGGTGCCTCCCGAGGCCAGGATCGGCTCGAAGGCACCGCGGAGCGAGTTCTTGGTGGCCCGCCATTTGTCGTTCGTGTGGCGCAGTTCTTCGCGGAAACGCGAGACATAGAGCAGGGAGTAGTCGGTCGCGGCGCCGATGACGAGAATGAACAGGATGCCCTGGGTCTGGCCGCTCAACATCAGCACGCCTGCCTTCGCGAGCCACCAGACGGTGAGCAGGGCGACCGTGAGCGCAAACACGCTCGTCGCAAGCACCGCGATCGGCAGCAGGAGCGAGCGGTAGACGACGATGAGGATGACGAAGACAGCGAGGAGCGCCACGAGCAGCAGCACGCCGTCGATGCCCGAGAACGCCGCGCTGAGGTCGGCTGTGAACCCGGCCGGGCCGGTGACGTAGGCCGTGACTCCCGCGGGCGCGGCGGCCTCGAGCCGCTCGGAGAGTTCGGCCACGACGTCACCGACCTCGGCGTCGGCCGAGATCGGTACGAATGCCTGCGCCGCGAGGCCGTCGTCGGAGGGCATCAGCGGCGAAATGTCGTCGGGCACCGCGTCGAGCTGCGACAAGTCGGCCACCGCGGCCTGAAGAGTGTCGAGCTGCTGCGCATCCAACTCGGTGGACGACGTGAACACGACCACCGCCGGCAGCACGTCGTCGTCGGTGAAGCCGCTCGCAAGTTCCTGCACCCGCGTTGCGTCCGCTGAGTCGGGTAGGTAGGCGGTTTGATCGTTCGACGAGACCTCGCTCACTTTGCCGAAGTACGGGCCTCCGATGCTCGCCCCGAGTAACCAGAGCAGGATGATCGAGGCGGGAAGGATCACCCTCAGCCAGCGCGGGATGGCGGCGGTCGTCGCAGACGAATTCGCGTGGCTCATGGGGCTCCTGTCGACTCCGACCAGTATTCCCGTCGTGCGCCCACAAGTCCAACCAGAATGCACCGAAAACGGCGACGGCCCGCGAGTCACCGCGGGCCGTCGCCGCGTCGAGGAGGCGCCTAGGCGTTCGCCTTCTGCACGCGCTCAATGAGTGAGATGAACGCGCCGAGGTAGGCGGTCAGGAACTCCTTGGTGCCGCCGTTCGTGATCTCGCCGTGCTCGTCGATGAGGCCCGGCGTCATCTGGATCATGCCCTCGGGCTGGCCCATGACGATCGCGTTGAAATGACCCATGATTGCCCGGAGGTGCTGCTGCGCAGCGGCGGTCGAGATCGGGCCGCCCGAGGCACCGATGACGGCGACGGGGCGACCGCTGAACGACATGTTGCCGTAGGGGCGGGTCGACCAGTCGAACGCGTTCTTCAGCACGCCGGGGATCGAGCGGCTGTACTCGGGCGTCGCGATGAGCACGCCGTCGACGTCGCCAATCGCCTGCTTGAAGTCGGTCGCGACCTGGGGGAACTCGGCCTCGAGGTCCTGTGAGTAGAACGGCAGGTTCTTGATCTCGATCTCGCGGAACTCGACGCCCTCCGGCGCGAGCTTCGCGATCGCCTCGACGAGCGCGCGGTTAATAGACGTGCTCGAGAGGCTGCCGACGATGTAACCGATGGTGGTCACGAATGTGGTCCTAAAAGTCAGGCGGAAGGGGCGGGCCGACAGCGCGGCCCGAGAGAATGCAATCCACGACGGCGCGCATCTATTCCCACGACTTCGGGCGCCCGCGCCTCGCCGGAGACTGCCCCGCTTACTCGGCGTCGAATCTCGGCGCGAGCCGCTGGTGGAGGGCGCCGACATCGGCGCCCGGCAGCAAGGCCGAACGCACGATGATGCCCTGCGCAGTCGTCAGCAACGCCTCGATCTCGACCGCGACGCGTTGAGGAGCCTCTTCGCCATACTTTTCCTCGCCCCAGGGCAGCAGCAATTCGGTGAGGTGCTGCTCGAGCAGCGCGAGGTTACCGGCCATCAGTTGCCGCAGCTCGGGGTCGTTGAGCACCTCCGCCCACACCTGGAGCAACACTTGCGGCACGTTCATGATCGGCAGTTTCGGTGCGTAGTTGAGGAAGATCTCGCGCGGGGTCACCATGCGCCCGGCGGTTCTCGCCGCGTCTCCGATCGAGGTCGCTCGATCTTCGAGGAGCTCAGCTGCCACGTGCCGAAACAGTTCGGTTTTGCTCGAGAAGTGCGAGTAGATCGACCCGGCCGAGAGCCCCGACTCGGCCGTCTCCGCGATCGAAGACGCAGTCGCAACCCAGGCCGACGGTGCCATCGACTTCGTCCGCGCCGGCGACCGCGACGAGGCCGTGGCCCAGGTCGAGGGCCGCGACACTTACGGCGCGATTGTGATCAGCGCATCCGGCGCGCCCGAGGTGCTCACTGCATCCGCCGGCAGCGCCGTCGCCACCCAGCTGCTCAACGGCGTCGCGACCCAGCTGCAGGCCCAGCTCACCGAGCAGGTGACCGCCGCCGGCGGCGATGCGAGCATGGCGCCGCAGGTCGTCGTGACCGAGCTTGTGCCGCTCGCGGCATCAGATGCGGCAGGCTCCGGCCTCGCCGCGTCGGCATTCCCCCTTACGATGGGCGGCATGCTTGGCGGCGTGCTCACGGCGCTGTCGATCAAGGGCCTGTGGCGGCGCCTCGCCACCGTCTCCCTGTTCAGCGCGAGCGCCGCGCTCATCATTACCTTCGTGCTGCAGACCTGGTTCGAGTATCTTCAGGGCAACTTCGGGGTGAACTCGCTTGCGATCGGCCTGTCGATTCTCGCGTCGTCGACGTTCATCGTTGGTGCCGCGACGCTCCTCGGCACGCCAGGCATCGGCGCCGGCGCGCTCGTGACGTTCCTCATTGGCAACCCGCTCTCGGCCGCCGCGATGCCGTGGCAGTTCCTCGTCGAGCCATGGGGTGCCATCGGTCAGTTCCTCGTGCCCGGCGCCTCGAACTGGCTGCTGCGTTCACTGAGCTACTTCCCCTCGGCAGACACCTCGCAGCAATGGTGGACCCTGGCGGGCTGGGTCGCGTTCGGACTCGCACTTGCTTTCATCGGCACGACCGTTCGCGGCCGACGCGGCATCGCACCCGCCGAGGTCGAGCCCGCCGAGGCAGCGACGGCCGAGGCAACGACGCGCGCACCGGTCGCCGCCTAGCGCCCGCTCGGCCCCAGACCCCCGCGCCCAACTCAGTTTGGCGCGGGGGTTTACGCGTGTTTCGCGTGGCGCAAGAGGTACCAGCACCACAGCGCGAAGCAACCGATACCGACCGCGAGCGCGACGAGCNGGGCGACGCCGAACGGCTGCTGCGTGAGCGCGGTGAGCGCCTCGTCCATGCCGCCAGCCTCCTCGGGGTCGTGGGCGATCGCGGCAGCGATGAACAGGCCGCCGATGAGCGAAATGGCGATGCCCTTCGCGATCCAGCCCGCGCCAGCGAGCCAGCGGGTGGTGCCGGTGAGCTCGGTCTCGAGCTCTTCGTTGAACCTGCCCGAGATGCCCTTGACGATCTGAGCGACGCCAACCGCGACAACGCCGAGGCCGACCGCCGCGACGAGCCAGGGACCAAACTGCATCGACATGAGCCGCGACGTGAGTGACTCCTCGCCGCCACCGCCACCCGAGCCGCCGCCGAGCGCGGCCGCGATCGACGAGGCCGCGAGCACCGCGTAGAGCACGGCGCGGGCGAACGCGCCGAGTCGCTTGCGAAGGCGCTTGCCGCCATCGAACTCGCGGTAGCCCACGAACCCGGCGACGAGCTGCCACACGACGAGCGCGATGAAGCCGATGCCCACGACCCAGAGCAACACACCACCGAGGGGCGTCTTCGCAAGTTCTTTGAGCGCGCCGGTGTTGGAGGCATCCGCGCTGTTGTCGCCGAACGCGACCCGCAGCGCCAGCCACGCGATAACGAGGTGCATGAGGCCGTAGGCGAACACCCCGATCTTGACGAGGGCGCGATAGGCAGGCTGCCGCTGCACCTGATGTGCGGCATCTTTGGCGGTGGACTTGGCGACGTTCGACATGTCTCGACGCTAGCGAATCCGCTCGGCAATCCACAGGGCGCCCGCGAAAGCCCGTTACAAGACGCACCGGTACCCCTGCCGAAAGGTGCCTCTACCGTGCGGGCACACGGCGCGGAAACATCGACGACATGGCCTCCACCACCGTCGACGCACCAGCCCAGTCCGCCCTCGCCCCTCGCATCCGCTCAGCAGTGCCCGGCACGGTCATCGCGGTCGCGGCCGCGATGGTGTCGATGGCGGTGGGGATGCTCGTACCCGGGCTGAGCGCGATGCTGCTCGCGATCATCCTCGGCGTCGTCGCGGCGAACACGGGCCTCATTCGCGCGCCGCTCGAGCCGGGCATCAGCTTCGCCGCGAAGCACCTGTTGCGGGCGGGCATCGTGCTGCTCGGCCTGCAGCTCGTGCTTGGCGACATCGTCGCCCTCGGGGGCCCGATACTGGTCGTGGTGCTCGCCATCGTCGGCGGCGGCATCTTCGGCACGCTCGCGCTCGGTCGTCTCTTCGGCGTGCCGCGGCAATTGCGTCTCCTCATCGCCTGCGGCTTCTCAATCTGCGGCGCCGCTGCGGTCGCGGGCACCGCCGGCGTCACCGACCCCGACGACGAGCACGAACAAGACACGGTCACCGCGGTTGCCCTCGTCGTTATCTTCGGCACGATCATGATCTTCGCGGTACCCGGCCTAGCGACCCTGCTCGGTCTGGATGCGCGCATGGCCGGTATGTGGGCCGGCGGTTCGACCCACGAAATCGCGCAGGTCGTGGCGATCGGCGGCATCGTTGGCGGTAGCGCGCTCACGGTCGCCGTGCTCGTGAAGCTCGCGCGCGTGCTGCTGCTCGCGCCGGTCATGGCCGTGCTGAGCATCCGCGCCCGGCGAGAGGCCGCAGCCCACGCCGAGCAGTCGGCGCCGAAACTGCCGCCGATTCTGCCGCTGTTCATCGTCGGGTTTCTCGCCGCGGTGCTGCTGCGCTCGTTCTTGCCACTGCCGACCATGGCCCTCGACCTCGCCGGGCAACTGCAGACGGTGCTCCTCGCGGCGGCGATGTTCGGCCTCGGCTGCGGCGTGCGCGTCGCGCAGCTGCGCAAGGTCGGCGCCCGACCGTTCGCCCTCGCCGCCGCAGCCACCGTGCTCGTCGCTGGCATCGCGCTCGGCGGGGTTCTCGTCGCCGCCTGACGCGTACGATGCTCGCGTGGAGACGCAGCAGCTCAAGACGCCTGGCGGCGCCCGCCTCGCCTGGGCGACGACGGCGGGCGCGCCGCGGCGTGAGATCGCCCGCGGTCTGCTGCGCGGGCTGCTNCGCCCGACTTCGGCGACATCGCCTTTACGCAGGCGTGCGCCGTCTGCGGCAGCCGCGAGCATGGCCCGCTGCGAGTCATCGCCTCCACGCGCGAGCGCATCCCGCGCGTCAGCGTGAGCTATGCCGCCGGCGTGGCGGTCGCCGCGGTGGCGCCCATCGGCGTTGCCGAGTTCGGCATCGACGCCGAGGCCGNACTCTCCCCGAACCAGGGCCGCGATTGCCGAGGCCCTGCCCGACTGCCCGGACTCGAGCATCCGGGCCTGGACCGCCCTTGAGTCCGTCGCGAAGGCGAAGGGCACGGGCCTACGCGGTGACTGGCAGCGGGCGGATACGGCGGGCTACGACCTCGAGCACGTCACGCTGCCCACCGTGCCGGACGCGGCCGAAACCGACTCCCGGCCGATCGTCGTGGCGCTCTGCGCGCGGTGGACCGTCGCTACGCGGAGGTAGTGGGCGGCAGAGGGGCTGCCGGGGTCGGAGGCGTCGCTGGCGACACGGGAGGCAGCGGCGGCACCGGCTTCTCGTGGAGCCACGCCTTCCATAGGTCGGCCTGCGTCGGAATGCCCGCGACTTCCTCGACCACCGCGAGGAAATCTTCCGTGCCAACGAGTCGGTGGCGATACTTCGAAGCCCAACGCCGCAGCACGGCCCGGAACACGTCGTCGCCGACCGTGCGCCGCAGCGACTCGAGCAGCAGGGCGCCGCGCTTGTAGACGCGGTCGTCGAACAACTGCCGCTCACCCGGATCGGCAAGCACCAAGTCCTGCCGCTCGCGCACAAGTTGCGCGTAGTGATGCTCCGCGCACTCGGCGATGGTCTGGCCGCCCGCTGCCTCCGACCACACCCATTCGGCGTAACAGGCGAAGCCCTCGTTGAGCCAGATGTCGGCCCACTGGCGAATGTCGACGCTGTTGCCGAACCACTGGTGCGCGAGCTCGTGCGCAATGAGCCGTTGCTCGTCGGCCGCGCAGTGGTTCACACCGAACGTCGCCATGCCCTGCGCCTCGAGCGGAATCTCGAGTTCTTCCTCAGTCACGACCGTCGTGAGGTCGACCTGCGGGTACTGACCGAACCAGTCCTCGAACACCTCGACCATCTTCGGCATGGGTGAGAACGCCTGGCGCACGCGCGGCCACTGAGCGGGCGGCGTGACGATGCGGCCCGCGCCGAGCTTGTATTCGCGGTACTCGCCGACGTGCACGGCGACGAGGTAGGTCGCCGTCGGCACCGAGCTCGCGAAGCGCCACGTGCGCTTGCCGCCGCGCGACGACACACGCCCCGGCTTGCCGGTCGCCGCGACGAAGAAATCCTTGTCGCAGGTGAAGGCGATGTCGTAGGTGGCGCGGTCGTCCACGCGGTCGTTGCAGGGGAGCCAGGTCGGCGCACCGGTCGGCTGCGAGGCGACGAGGGCGCCGTTCTCGAGCTCTTCCCAGCCAATCTGCCCCCACTTCGAGCGCACTGGGCCAGGCCGGCCCCCGTACTCGATCTCAACCTCGAAGCGGGCCCCCGCCGCGAGCCGGTCACCAAACTTGAGCTGCACGCTGCGGCGATCCTGTGTGAACTGCTTGTGTAGCTTGCCGCGCACCCTCACCTTCGACGCCTTGAGCGCGTGCAGGTCGACCCGCAGCGACTTCGTCGCCTCGAGCACGAGGATGCGCAGGGTCGCGGTACCCTCGAGCCGGTTCGTGCGCGGGGTGTAATCGAGCTCGAGTTCGTAGTGCTCGACCGAGTACCGGCCGTCGCCGGAGTCGGGCATGTAGGGGTGCGGAAAAGCGGTAGGTAGCGTCGAAAGTGACTTCATTCGGAGAATCTCAGCGCGCGAGCGCGGTTAGTTGGTGGATTGGTAGGCGCGCACCTTCACGGCACGCCACGGGCCGATGGGATTTCCGCTCCAGCGCGAGCCAACGGGCACCGTCTCGCCACGCATCACGAGCGACGCGGGGCCGACCGTGGCATGGTCGCCGATGCGCGCAGCGGGAAGCACCACGCTGTGTGGGCCGAGCGTTGCGCCCGCGCCGAGCTCGACCCTGTCGATGCTCATGATGCGGTCGTGGAACAGGTGCGTCTGCACGACGCAGCCGCGGTTCACGGTCGAGCCGTCACCGAGCGTGACGAGGTCGGGCTCGGGCAGCCAGTAGGTGTCGCACCAGACACCGTGACCGACCTTCACTCCGAGCGAGCGTAGCCACACCGCCATCGCGGGCGTGCCGATGGCCGAACGCGCGAACCAGGGCGCGGCGAGCATCTCGGTGAATGTGTCGCTCACCTCGGTGCGCCACACGAAGCTCGACCAGAGCGGATGCTCGCCGACGCGGATCGGGCCGACGATCGTCCACTTTGCGACGGTGGTGATGAGCGCCGCAACGCCGCCGGCGACGAGCATGACGACACCTGAGAGGAGAAGGGTCCACAGCGGGCCCGTCGTCTCCCACAGCCAGGCGAACGTGAACAGCACCGCGACGCCAAGCCCGCAGGTGACGAACACCGGCACGATGCGACAGAGTTCCCAGAGCGTGCGCGCAATGCGCAGGCGGCCGCCGGGGTTGTACGTGCGCTCGTCGTCGCCATCCTGCGTCACACGCCGCAGGCGGGTCGCCGGCGAGCCGAGCCACGACGAGCCCGACTTCGCCTTCGACGGCGCGACCGAGAGCACCGCGACGAGCGAGTTCTTCGGCACCTTGTGGCCGGGGCCGGCCATGCCGGAGTTACCGAGGAACGCCTTCTTGCCGATGCGTACCTGGCCGATACGCAGCCAGCCGCGGTGCAGCTCGTACGAGGCCACCATCGTGTCGTCGGCGAGGAACGCGCCATCGTCGATGCGCGCCATCTTCGGCAGCAGCAGTACCGTCGAGGCCTCGACGTTCTTGCCCACCTTGGCCCCGAGCATCCGCAGCCAAATCGGTGTGAACAGGCTCGAGTAGAGGGGGAAGAGGAAGTTGCGAGCCGCGTCGAGCAGGCGCTCGGTGGTCCAGGCCGCCCAGCCCTGGCGGCTGTGCACCGGGTAGGTGCCCTCGCGCATCCCGATCGACAGCAGGCGCACAAGCACGACGACGGCGCCCGCGTAGACGACGCCGGCGGCAAGCACGGCGGGCACGAGCCACGCCATCGCACCACCGAACGCGCCGAGCAGCGTCTCGGCACCGCGGATGCCCTGCACGAGTACCAGCGCGCCGACCGTGAAGGCGACGAACGGCAGCAGCGCGAGGCCGACCGACGAGATGCCGTAGGCGACCTTCCAGATCGGCCGCTGCGGGGCGACGCCCTTCGGCCAACCTTCGAGCGCCTTGCGCTTCTTCGAGTCTTTCGCGCCACCGATGCGCACTGCGGGCGAGCCCGCCCAAAGCTGCTCCGACTTCACGCGGCCGAACACGGCCGAGCCCGGTGCGATCTCGGCGCCGTCGTCGACGCGGGTGCCGGGCGCGAGCGTCGAGCGCGCGCCGACCGTGACGTTGTTGCCGATCTGCACGCCGCCGAGGCGCAGCAGATCGCCGTCGATCCAGTAGCCGGTGAGGTCGACCTCGGGTTCGATGGCGCTGCCGCGGCCGACCTCGAGCATGCCGGTGATCGGCGGCAGCGAGTGGAGGCTGACCTCCTTGTCGACCTTCGCGCCGAGCAGGCGGGCGTACACCGACACCCAGGGGGCACCGGCGAGGCCGACCGCGTCGATCTGCGTCGCGAACTGTTCGGCGAGCCAGAGGCGCATGTGCACGCCGCCGCCACGCGGATAGTCGCCAGGCTTGACGCCCGCGAGCAGCAGCCGGGCAACAAGCACGGCGATCGACATGCGACCGAACGGGGTCGACACGATCACGAGGCCGATGATGAGCACCCACCACGAGACTTCAGGCAGCACGGCAAACGCGACCGGGTCGATCGCGTTCAGAATCGTGGTCGCGGTGAGCAGGTACAGCAGCCAGCGCACGCCGCTCGCGATGAACAGCGGAATGCCCGCGAGCGTCTGCGCCCACTGCGTGCGCTTCGGCGTCGGCCTGGGCTGGTGGTAGCTGTCGGGGTCGGCGTTCGCGTCGGTCGCGGCGACCGCCTTCGCCATCGCGGCGAGGCGCGGCACGTCGTAGATGTCGGCCACGGTGAACTCGGGCACGCGGGTGCGGATGCGCGACACGAGCTGCGCCGCGGCGAGCGAACCGCCGCCGAGGTCGAAGAAGTCGGCGGTCACCGACGGCACCGGCACGCCGAGAACGGCCTGCCACTGCTCGCCGAGCCAACGTTCGGCGTCGGTGAGGTCGGGGTTCGCGTCGAGTCCCTCCCCCGCGCCGGCGCCGGGAATCGGCCATGGCAGCGCGGCGCGGTCGACCTTGCCCGAGGTGCGGATGGGCAGTTCGTCGACGACCGCGAGCAGCGGCATGACGCCGGCCGCGAGGCGCGAGGCGAGGTAGTCGCGGGCGTGCGCGCGGTCGAGCTCGCCGCCGTTGCCCTCGACGACGAGATAGCCGACGAGCACGGCGACGCCGGCCTCGCTCTTACGCACGGCGGCCGCGGCCGCGGTTACGCCGGGGAGGTCCTGCAGCGCGTTCTCGACCTCGCCGAGCTCGATGCGGCGGCCGCCGACCTTGACCTGGTCGTCGGCGCGGCCGAGGAACATCAGGCCGGTGTCTTCGAAGCGCACGAGGTCGCCCGAACGGTACGCGCGCTCCCAGCCGAGCGACGGCATGGGTGCGTACTTTTCGGCGTCTTTGGCGGGGTCGAGGTAGTGGGCGAGGCCGACACCGCCGATGATGAGCTCGCCCTGTTCGCCCGGGGCCACACGGTTGCCCTCGGCGTCGACGACGGCGAGGTCCCAGCCGTCAAGCGGCAGGCCGATGCTGATCGGCGAGACGCCGTCGAGCTGGCAGCCGCACGAGACGACGGTTGCTTCGGTCGGGCCGTAGGTGTTCCAGACCTCGCGCTCCTCCGCGACGAGGCGGGCGGCGAGCTCGGGCGGGCAGGCTTCGCCGCCGAAGATGAGCAGGCGCACGTTCTCGATCGACTCGGCAGGCCACATCGCGGCGAGCGTCGGCACGGTCGAGACCACCGAGATGCTCTGGCGCACGAGCCACTGCGCGAGGTCCTCGCCCGAGCGCACGAGCGCGCGCGGGGCGGGCACGAGGCAGGCGCCGTGACGCCACGCAAGCCACATCTCCTCACACGACGCGTCAAACGCGACCGAGAGACCGGCGAGCACGCGGTCGCCGGGGCCGAGCGGATCCTGCTGGAGGAACATATTCGCCTCAGCGTCGACGAAGGCGGCGGCCGAGCGGTGCGTCACGGCGACGCCCTTCGGAACGCCCGTCGAGCCAGAGGTGAAGATGATCCAGGCGTCCTCTTCGAGGGCCGGGTCGGCCGAGTCGATCGGCGTCTCGGGCGGTTCGACGCCACCGAGCTCACGTTCGCTCGGCACGTAGCCCTCGTTGCCAATGATGCCGGCAACGTGGGCCTCACCAAACACGAGCGTCGCGCGTTCCTCGGTGTCGTCGGCGTCGACCGGCACGTACGCCGCGCGGGCCCGCATGATGCCGAGGATCGCGATGTAGAGCTGCTGCGAACCCGAGTCGACGCGCACGCCGACGCGGTCGCCGGGGCGGACTCCCGCCTCGCGGAGGGTCGCCGCCATCGCCTCGACCTCGTCGAGCAGCTGGCCGTAGCTCAGCGCGGCCGAACCGTCGTCGATCGCCGAGGCCTCCGGATGCTCCGCGGCCGTCGCGCGGAGGATGTCGATGAGGGTGCGCGGTGCCGGCGCGTGGGATGCGCGGCGAAGCACCTCCTGCGCGTTCGGGGAGGGCTGCTCGACGGGCTGCGCGTTGGTCGGGGTCGTCTCCAAGTTCTCCGGTGCTCCTTCTTCGGGATCCGCGGAAGTCGGATCAGTGCGACAGCCCCCATTGTCTCACCGGCCCTGCGCCCCGCCGCGGCGCGGCGCCACGTTGCCCCGTGCGCGCCACGATCTACGCTCATATCGATTCTGATCAATGTCAGGCGATACGCCCTTTCCTTCCCCCGCGAGTCCCGCAGGCCCGGATCCGGTCGTCTCGATCACCGACTCGGCACTCGCCAACAGATTGAGTTCAGCCCGCCGAGGGAACCCGCAGCATGAACATCGACAACGCGATCGGTGCCGGGGTCGCCACCAACCTCGCAAACAAGCTTGCAGCCGAGTTCCCCCAGTTCAGCCCCGAATTCGCGGCCACGATGGTTCATGATTCGTACGCACAGCTTGCCCAATCTCAACCGTCTGCACACCAGCTCGTCGCACTGACCGAGCGCTTCTCCCGACAGCGCATCACCGACTTCGCGCGCGAGCACCACTCCACCGTGCCGCAGGTCCTCTTCGCCTCCGTCGCCAACGCTGGCCGCTCGCAGCCCGCCGCCGCCCTGCTCGAGCGCGAGTCGGGCGGCGCGATCATCGCCCGCTCAGCAGGCTCGCGACCGGCCGCGGAGATCCACGCGAACTTGCATCCGCTGCTCGTCGAGATCGCGGGCCAGGCGGGCACCGACGCCGCGTACCCGAAGCCCCTCACCGACGACGCGGTGCGAGCGGCGGACGTGGTGATCACGATGGGCNTCACTACGAAGACTGGCCGCTCGGCGACCCGGCGCTCGCCTCGGATGAGGGCGTCCGGGCGATCCGCGACGAGATCGAGACCCGCGTCCACCACCTCATCCGCTCCCTCGACGACCCGCGGTAGCACAACGCGCGGCTGATCCACTGCGGGCGACCCCCGGGGCCACGCCGCCGCCATTGCCTGCACCGGTTCGAAAACTGTCGCATTATCGGTTGACAAACTGTTTCGATGCACGCCAATATAGACACACGTCGAAACAGCGTCCGGCTGTCTCACCGCCCTCCCGAGGAGCCCCGCCATGACCGTCACCGAAGTCACTGACGCGACCTTCCAGCACGACGTCCTCGAATCCGACATCCCCGTCGTGGTCGACATCTGGGCCACCTGGTGCGCCCCCTGCAAGGCCATCGCGCCGATTCTCGACGCCGTGTCCGCCGAGTACGACGGCCGCGTCAAGATCGTCAAACTCGACGCCGACGCAAACCCTGACACCGTGACGGCCGCCGGCGTCACCTCGATCCCCACCCTCAGCTTCTACAAGGACGGTGAGCGCGTCGACGTGCTCATCGGCGCACACCCACGCGGCGTCATCACGGCGAAGGTCGAGGAGCTGCTCGCATGACGGCCACCCAGGTCACCCCCGCGCCCCAGACACCCGCCCGCCTCTCGAATCTCGACCGCTTCCTGCCCCTGTGGATCGGCCTCGCGATGGTNGCTCATTAGCCGGTTCATCCCGGCGCTGTCGGATGCGCTGCACCGGCTCGAGGTCGGCGGCATTTCGGTGCCGATCGGCATCGGTCTGCTCGTGATGATGTATCCGGTGCTCGCGAAGGTGCGCTACGACCGCATCGCCGCAGTCACCGGCGACCGCAAGCTCCTCGTCTCGTCGCTCGTGCTCAACTGGCTCGTCGGCCCGGCCGTGATGTTCGCGCTCGCCTGGATCTTCCTACCCGACCTGCCCGAATACCGCACCGGCCTCATCATCGTCGGCCTCGCCCGCTGCATCGCCATGGTCGTGATCTGGAACGACNNNGGCGGTGCTCGTCGCCATCAACTCGGTGTTCCAGCTCGTCGCGTTCTCGCTGCTCGGCTGGTTCTATCTCACGGTGCTGCCCGGCTGGCTCGGC
>NZ_JACXJG010000014.1:45810-46186 GCF_014904065.1 Gulosibacter sediminis
GGGGCTCGACGTCTCGGTCTGGAACATCGCCCTGAACGTCCTCGTATTCCTCGGGGTACCGCTCATTGCTGGCTTCGCCTCCCGCTGGCTCGGCGAAAAGCGAAAAGGGCGGGCCTGGTACGAGGAGAAGTTCCTTCCAAAGGTCGGGCCCTGGGCGCTCTACGGCCTCCTCTTCACAATCGTCCTCCTCTTCGCGCTCCAGGGCGACGCGATCATCGCGAAGCCCCTCGATGTGGCCCGCATCGCCCTCCCGCTGCTCATCTACTTCGCCGTGATGTGGTGCGCCGGCATGCTGCTCGGTCGCGCCCTCGGCCTCGGCTATTCACGCTCAACCACCCTCGCGTTCACCGCTGCCGGCAACAACTTCGAGCTCGCG
>NZ_JACXJG010000014.1:46199-46301 GCF_014904065.1 Gulosibacter sediminis
TCGATCGGCACCTTCGGCGCCACCTCGGGCCAGGCGCTCGCCGGCGTCGTCGGCCCACTCATCGAGGTACCAGTGCTCGTGGGCCTCGTCTACGTCTCCCTC
>NZ_JACXJG010000014.1:46319-47340 GCF_014904065.1 Gulosibacter sediminis
CGCCCGCGCCTGGTTCAAGACTGATCCGTATCAGGAGTCGACAACATGACCACCACATCCGACCCCGCCTGCTCACCCGTCGAAGTGACGGCAATTGGCGAAGACACCGCCAACGACCTCGCTGAAATGTTGAAGTCGCTGTCCGATCCGCTCAGGCTTCGGATGCTCTCGGCGATCGCCACCGNCTGCGACCTCACCGACCTCGCCGATGTCTCCCAGCCGACGATCTCCCACCACCTGAAGAAGCTGAAGGACGCTGGGCTGCTGCAGTCCGAGCGCCGCGGCACCTGGGTGTACTACCGCGTTGCCCCCGAGCGGCGCGTCGCGGTCGCCTCACTCCTCGACACCTTCGCGGCGTCGATGATCTCCTACGGCCCCGAGGAGCGCGCCGAGCGCGTCNAAACACTCCGCCATATGGATGCGCGGGTCGAGTCGCTCGCGCAAGAGCTCGTCGAGTCGTTCGACCAGCTCAATCCCGAGTTCGTCACCACGATGGTGCGCGAGTCCTACGCCGACCTCGTGCGGTCGGCACGCTTCACCCAACACCTCATTCCACTGACCGAGCGATTCGCCCGACAGCGGCTCACCGACTACACGCGCGACCATCACGCCGACCTGCCGCAGGTGCTGTTCGTCTGCGTCGCGAACGCAGGGCGGTCGCAACTCGCCGCCGCCCTCGTCAACAAGCTGGGTGAAGGCAAGGTCGTCGCCCGCTCCGCGGGTTCATCGCCGGCCGCCGAGGTGCATCCGCACGTCCGGTCGCTCCTCGTCGAGATCGAAGGCGAAGAGCTCGCCGGTAAAGCCTTCCCGAAGCCGCTCACTGACGACGCGGTCCGCGCGGCGGATGTCGTCGTCACGATGGGCTGCGGCGACNCAACTACGAGGATTGGCCGCTCGGCGACCCAGCGCTCGCATCCGAAGATGGCGTCCGCGCCATCCGCGACGACATCGAGCGCCGCGTCCGCGACCTCATCGCATCCCTCACCAACACCAATTAAGGACAAAAAGTGACCACTCAACG
>NZ_JACXJG010000014.1:47476-54933 GCF_014904065.1 Gulosibacter sediminis
CCTGCCCGATCTTCCCCGGCAAGCGGTACGNACCAAGCGTGCTGTTTGTTTGCGTGCACAATGCAGGGCGCTCACAGATGGCCGCCGGCTACCTCCGCCACCTCGCGGGCGACGCCGTCGAGGTGCGCTCCGCCGGCTCCATGCCCGCCGACCAGCTCAACCCCGTCGCCGTCGAGGCGATGCGCGAAGAGGGCATCGACATCGCGAGCGAGCAGCCAAAGGTGCTCACGACTGAGGCCGTCAAGGAGTCCGACGTCGTCATCACGATGGGCTGCGGCGACANAGACTGGGAGCTCGACGACCCCGCCGGTCAGGGCATCGACGCGGTGCGGCCGATCCGCGACGAGATCCGCGGGCGCATCGAGGCCCTCGTCGCCGAGCTGACCAACGCCTAACCCGAGCATCCCCGGCGGAATCACAGCGCCCCCCCACAAGACTGTGCGGGGCGCTGTGACGTTGCGCCAGAACACACAATCTTGGGGGGTACCAATGCGCATCGCTGTCGCAGGCGGCACCGGCACGGTCGGTCGCCACGTCGTTCGGGCGGCCTCGGAGGCCGGGCACGAGCCCGCCGTGCTCGCCCGCTCGCTCGGGATCAATGTCGTCACCGGGCAGGGCATCGGCGGCGCGCTCGCCGGCGCGGACGTCGTGGTCGACGCGACGAACCTCTTCACGCTCTCGGGCACGAAGGCGCGCCGCTTCTTCCTGTCGGGCACGCGCACGCTCATGGATGCAGGGGCTCGCGTCGGCGTGCAGCACTACGTCGCGCTCTCCATCGTCGGCATCGACGCCATCAACACGAGCTACTACGGTGCGAAGCTCGGGCAGGAGCGCTCAGTCGCGGCGGGGTCAATTCCGCACACGATCGCACGCGCTGCCCAGTTCCACGAGTTCTCGGCCCAGCTCCTCGGGCTGCAGCGGGGCCCGATTGCCGCGATCCCGAAGGTGCTCATGCGCCCGGTGTCGGCCCGCGAGATCGGCGACCGGCTCGTGCGCCTCGCCGAGCAGGGACCGGCCGGGCGCGTGCAGGATCTCGTCGGCCCGCACGACGAGACGGCGGCCGACCTCGCGCGCCGCCAGCTGAAGTTCGACGGCAGCCGGCGCAAGGTCATCGAGGTGCGGCTCCCGGGCGTGTACGGCAAGGGCCTCGCGTCGGGTCTCCTCCGCGGCACCCCGGATGCGCTCCAGGGCACGATCACGTTCGACGAGTGGCTCGCGAGCGAGGACCACCTGCCCCGCTAGCCGCTACCCCTGCCGCCCCTTGAACCGCGGGTTGCGCTTGTTGATAACGAACACTTTGCCGCGCCGGCGCACGACCTGCGCGCGCGGCTGGATCTTCAGCGACTTCAGCGATGCCCGACCCTTCGTTTCAACCTCCTTATTGCTAATAGTTATCATCCTAGATGCTTGCCGTTCAGTCGGCCAAAGGAGACCGCAGGCACGAGACCAAGGTGGCCGCCGTCGTGGGCAGTTGCGCACCCGAACGCGCCCGCTACGCCGAGCAGCTCGGGCGGGCGACCGACGGGGTGCACGTGAGCGCGCGGCGTCTCAGCATGTCGCCAGACCCGCTCGACGAGGCGTGTGCCCTCGCTCAGTGGGCAAACACCCCGGCTGGCGCAGTCATTGAGTTCCCGACCACGACGATCATGACCGAGCTCATCGGCGCGCTCGCTGACCCGGCCGCGCACCTCGAGGTCGCGGCGATCGTCCGTGTCGTCGACGCCGCCCACCTGCTTCGCGATCTCGCGCGCGACGACTCCGCGCGCCACCGGGCCGCGCCGTGGCAACGTGAGGCGGGCGTCCGCTACGCTGCACGCGCCATGCTCGCCGCCACCGAGATCGAATACGCCTCGATGGTCGTGCTTGTGAACTGGTAGGCGCTCTCGACGCCGGATCTCTCGACCACGATGGCGCTCGTGAGCAGCCTCAGCCCGCAGGCGCGGCTGCGGCTCGACCACGACGGTGTCGCCGTACCCGAGACCGCCGAGAACTACGCCGCCACGCGGGAGCGTCCGGGCTGGGTCGGCCTGCGTGGCGGCGACTCCGACCCGCACATTACGGACCGGCGCGTCACGGGGCTCCGCTACGAGCACCTCCGCCCGCTGCACCCCGAGCGCCTGCAGACGCTGCTCGACGATTGCATCCAGCAGGGCGAGTTCGGCACGGTGCTCCGCTCGACGGGCTTCTGCCACTTCGCGACGCGGCCCGGCATCGTCGGCGAGTGGAACCACGTCGGCTCGATGATCTCCTTCGAGCCGCTCTCCCTCGCCGCACGCCGCCACGACGCCGACGAGGTGCTCGCGATCGGGCAGGACCTCGCGCTCCTCGGCCTCGACCTCGATGTCGCGGCCCTCACCGCCGCGCTCGACGAGGCCGCGCTCACCGACGACGAGTTCGCCACGGGCCCCGGGGCCTGGGCCAGATTCCCCGACCCCGTCCCCGCCTGGGACACTGCCGACGCCGAGACCGACGAGCTGCTACGCCTGCACGCACCAGCCGTGCGGCGCCACCGAGCCGGTGAGGCCGCGCGTCGCGTCATCGCAGTCGACGAGCTCGCCCGGCCCGAGCGGCCCCGCGGCGTCACCGAGGTTCAGCGTGAGGCGCAACGCCTGGTCGCTCGAGGTCAGCGCGAGCACGAGCCGCTCGTTCGCCACCTCGACCGCCTTCGACCTGGCCCGGTGGAGCCAAGGGTGCCGGCGGCGCAGGCCGAGCAGCCGCTGGTGCAGGTGATACGTGCGCGAATCCGCGCCGACGAGTTCGTCAGGCGACGCGGGAAACTCGGGGCGAATCGCGTCATCTCCGCCTGCGCGCTCCTCCTTCACTGCGCGGAAGGCGAACTCGTCACCGCTGTAGATCTCGGGGGTGCCACCGAGCAGCGCGAGGAGCACGAGCGCGTGGTCAAGGTCGCGCGGGTCGGCGATCTGGCTCGCGATGCGCGTGACGTCGTGGTTGCCCACGAAGGTCGTCGGCACAAACCGTTCGAGCATCTCGTTGTGCCGCCCGAGCGCCCATGCAAGCTCGTAGAAGTTGCGGTCGTTGAGGCTCGACCAGATCGCCTTCCACAGCTCATATTGCGTGACCGCGTCGACGCTGCTCGCCGCCGCGAATTCGGCGTAGTCGCCGTGAATCACCTCGGCTTCGAACCACACGTCGGGGTATCGGCGGCGCACGTCCGGGAGCACCGCCGCCCAAAACTCGGTCGGCACCGCGTACGCGGCGTCGAGGCGCCAGGCGTCGGCGCCGCGCTCGAGCCAGGTCGACATGATGTCGACGACGAGGTCACGCACCCGCTCACTGTCGTGATTCAGGGTCAGGAGTTGTTCGTGCCCCTCGAACGCGACGAACTCGCGGGCTGCACCAGGCGCATCCGTGCGCAGCAGCGAGTCGGTGCGCGGCCCTTCGCGCAGCGCCGCCGCGGCGATCGGATGCGCGCGGCCGACGTGGTTGAACACACCATCGAGCTGGATGCGCAGGCCCCGGTCGTGCGCCTCGCTCACCAATCGCTCGAAGTCGTCGAGCGTGCCCAGGCGCGGGTCAATCTCAGAGTGGTCGAGGGTGTCGTAGCCGTGCGTGGCGGCGGTGAAGATCGGCCCGAGGGCGATGCCCGAGCAGCCGAGCTCGATTACGTGGTCGAGCCAGGGAATCAAGCGGAGCAGCCGGTGCGCATCCTGGTCGTGGGGCGCGGGGTAGGCGCCAGTGAAGCCGAGTGGGTAGGCGCGCCACCAGATCGCGTGTTCGACCCATGCGGGTTCGTGAATGTGTTCGGTCATGACGCCTCCAGGCCGGAACGTGCTGGCCGCCGGGTAAGCGGCCGCAGCTACCAGCTTCGACGATGACGGCTTGACGCGAGGTCAGTGGCCGCGACCGGAAACGGCGAAGGCCACTCCGCCCGGGCAATCATGCCCAGCCGAAGCGGCCTAGTGCGCTCGAACTACGAGATAACGGTGATGTTCGCCGCCTGCATGCCCTTGGGGCCCTGCTCGGCGTCGAATTCAACCTTCTGACCCTCTTCAAGGCCGCGGAAGCCGCTGCCGTTGATGGCGCTGAAGTGCGCGAACAGGTCAGCCGACCCGTCGTCGGGGGCGATGAATCCGTAGCCCTTTTCGGAGTTGAACCATTTGACGGTGCCTGTGGCCATGACGTCTTAACTTTCTTTGTCTTGGACCTTGGGTGATCCGGTGCCCGCGGTGAAGGTGCCACCGCGGCTCAGTTGTGCGGAGGCGGTGGTCGCGGTCTTCACCAGCGACGCCCGCAAACGCACCATCCACGCTGCAGCGGGTGCGTCGCGGAAACCTGAAGCATCATCGTATCGTGTCGAAGTGACCGAGCGACACCACCGCCGCCGTTTGACCGTCAGGCGGATGCGGTGAGCCAGTCGACGAGCTCGGGCCAGGCCCGCTCGCCGACCTTGCGGCGCAGGAGGCCGTGGTGACCGAGACGCTCCGCGCCGAGTTGCTCAGGCGAGAAGGTGCGGCGATCGACACTGGCCGAAGTCAGGCGCGAGGTGAGCGCATCCATCCGACCGGGCGAGGCCCACGGGTCGTCCGAGGCGCCGATCGCAAGCACGTCGCTCGTCACCGCACCGGCGCGCGCCACCGCATCCATGCTCGGGTCGTCGAAAAAGTAGCCCGGTTTGCCCGCCCAACGGCCCCCGTTCGATCATGGCGGCCGCAGGGAGGTCCTCGCCGAGGCCGAGCCGCTTGCCGGGCATGTACCCGAGCGTGCGGCTCAGCGTCGGGCCGACGACGCCGAGGATCGCGCCGACCCGGTGCCGCTCCCCAGCGGGCTCGATCCTCTTCGTGTGCGCCACGTGCGACGACACGATCGCGAAGCGCGCGACGTCGTCGACGCCGTTGCCGAGCGCCATCGCGTGCCCGCCGATGCTGTGGCCAACCGCGGTGACCGGCACCGCCGGGAAGCGCGACCACGCCCACTCGGCGACCGCCGGCACGTCCTCCTGCATCCAGTCGCGCATGCGCAGGTGCTTGTGGCGACGCGGGTCGCCGGAAGCGCCCGTGCCGCGATAGTCGTAGGTCACGGCGGCGAGCCCGCGGCTCGTGAGGTACTCGGTGAAGGTCGAATAGAAGCGTTCCGGTGTCGCGGTGGCCGGGTTGACGATGACCACGCCGGTCGGGGTGCCCGCGGGGCGCCAGAGCGTCCCGGCAATCGTGTCACCGCCGACCGAGATGGCGAGGCGTTCACTGCTCGACGTTGAGGCTGAAGACATGTCGAGGAGCCTAGGTCGGGGCGCAACCACCGAACCGGAATTTGGATGCTCTCGCCCATGTTCGAGCTCACGAGTCGCTGCGTGTTGTGCATCCATTCGAACCGCGGCTCGTTCGTTGAATTCGGATACACCACCCACAAAACTTGCACGAGCGCGAGCACATCAGACAATTTTCAGGATGTTTCGCGAATTGACTTGACTCACACACATTTGGGTGCGTACGTTAAACAGGTCTCAAGGAAAGGGGGCAGGAAGATGATTATTTCAACTCGGTACATCACGTCAGGCAATGTCTTTGCCGGCACGCCGATTTCCCTTCGCTGCGCCCCGGGAGTAGCCCTCCACTAGGCACCAAGCTGGGCCTCCGCCCGCTTGATCTGCGCGAATCAGCATCGCTGGCCCGATGCGGGAGACGTCTCTGCACTGCAGCCGTGCATCCACTCGATCATTCTCGAGCCGGGCACTAACGCACCGCCGCAATTCCCCACCGCCAATTCTTTGGCGTGCGCAATTATTCTTTGTGACTCGAAAGTCTTTCTCGTGAACAATAGCGTTCAACTCGTATCCACCGACCGCAATCACCAACATCTGTCCGTTCAATTACCCGTTCAAGAACAATTCGAAGGCCTTACGTTCTTCGACCGCGTTTCGCTCCGCATGGGCGTCTGGCTCGTGCTGCGCACCGAACGCCGGCGCGTCAAAGAGGCGCACGAGCGCGAGACCCTGCTGCTGCGCCACCGCCTGCAGCAGGAGGCCGAGAGCCTGCAGCTCGAGCGCGAACGCAAGTTCGCGGTGCCGGGCCTGCAGCGCCGCATATTCTAGGCGCGTGTGTCATGGCACCGCCGACGACACCAAAGGTGGGGCCCGGGGTGGTCGCTAGTCAGACTGCCCCGGGCGTCACCGACCAGTAGCGTGGCTTTCGCTATGAAGTTCACCCACGACACGCAGCGCGGCGCCTGGCTGCTCGACCGCGTCGGCGCTTGGTCCAGCGTCGGCGGCGTCGCCGGCACTGGCTTCGAGACGTATGCGCGCATCCTTCACCCCGTGCACGCGTGGCGTTTCGGCGACGACGTCGACGATTGGGGCTCAGCCTGCATCACCGAGAAGGCACGGTGGGGATGGGCGCGCGTCGCCGAGCGCAACGGTCGCGTCATGCATCCGCTCGTGCAATGGCGCAGACTCACCGACGACGGAACGGCGCTTTCTTTCACCGATGGTTGGGAGGTGTCGCAGAGCGATGAGGGGCGGCTTGACCCAGAATTGCTTGCAGCGCTGACGCAACACCTCGGCGCCGCGACGACCGCGCCCGACGATGTCACCGCCGGCGTCTGGACCGGCTGGGGCGAGCTCCACGACGGCGGCTCGAGCGCCTACATCGTCTTCGGCACCGACGAAGCCGAGGCGAAGCGCGAGCGGGCCCGGCTCGCGGCGGAGGCACGCGCATCCGTCGCACCCGAGGTGCGCAAGGCCGTGACCCGTGGCCCCTGGCTGCAGTGGCCCGGCCGCGAATTCCTCTTATTCGAGACGAGCCTCGCCGAGCTCAGAGACCCGAGCTGGATGCGCGGCGCCGGCCTCGGCGCAACGAACGGCGACGACGGGGTGACGCCGCAGCTGCTCTGGCCGGCCGACCGGGCCTGGGTCGTCGCGAGCGAGATCGACTGGGATTCGACGATCGTTGCGGGCAGCCGCGAGCTGATCGACGCAGTGCTCACTGACCCCACGTTCGAGGCGTTCGAGGTCGACGAACACTCGGATCTGTCTTGGGACGGTGACACTGTCAATCCGACGGGCAGCCAGCGCAACGGCTGAACCCACGTCGGCCGCGGCGCAGAGCACGGCAGACGCGGTCGCCCTAGCGGTCCTTCTCTGTGACGTTGTGAACGGTGTGATGGCGAGTTAGTTGGCCCAACGGCTCAACCAGGCAACGAGGCAAGGTGACCCAGCTGTCCCATATTTGACGCAGAAGGGATATATACNTCCTGCGCCGTATATGGGACACCTGGGTCACGAAGACCCGGTCAAATTGCGTGGGGTCGCGAACTTCGGTGCCAGTGGGGTCCCAAATCACTGTCGTGGCCGTCGCCGATCGGCGCCCTGATGACCGTCGCGTGAGCAGTGGCCCTCTCGGCGACGCGGCCGAGTGGAAGTGGGGTTCTCGGCCACGCAGCCGGATCGAAGTGGCGCGCTCAACGACGCGGTGCGAGCGGACGGGGCGCTGTCAGCGACAACT
>NZ_JACXJG010000014.1:54999-55882 GCF_014904065.1 Gulosibacter sediminis
GATGCTGACAGCGCCAGTTGTCGCTGACAGCNTGCGTACGACGAGAAACCGATGGCGCCGCGCAGGCCGGCCTCGGCGAACGGACAGGCCCTGGCCGGCACCCCACTCCCGTTTCCCGGCGCACCCGAACGGCCCAAGCTGGGAACTTCCAGAGCACCTAGAAATTTAGTTGCAGCTTGAAGCGATTAGTGCTTGTATTTAGTTGAAGCTGCAATAAAGGGCTGCGGCACGAAAAGGAGTTCAATCATGACCACCTTCACGATCTTCGGCACCGGCAACATGGCCAACGCGATCGGCGGCATCCTCGCTGCCGGCGGTGCGTCGGTCGAGCACATCAGCCACGAGCAGGGCGCGAACGCGACCGTCTCGCGCGACGTTGTCATCCTCGCGGTCCCCTTCCCCGCCGTCGCGGAGATCGTCGCGAACTACGGCGAGCAGCTGAACGGCAAGGTAGTCGTCGACATCACCAACCCGCTTAACTTCGAGACCTTCGACTCGCTCGTCGTGCCCGAGGGCAGCTCCGCCGGCGCCGAGCTGCAGAAGCGGCTGCCGGGCGCTCGCGTGCTCAAGGCTTTCAACACGAACTTCGCCGCGACCTTCGCCTCTGGCAAGGTCGGCGAGAACGCCACCACCGTGCTCGTCGCGGGCGACGACGCCGACGCGAAGTCGCAGCTCGTAAGCGCCGTCGTCGCGGGTGGCCTCAAGGCCATCGACGCCGGCTCGCTCAAGCGGGCGCACGAGCTCGAAGCCCTCGGCTTCCTGCAGCTCACCCTCGCCGCGGGCGAGAAGATTCAGTGGACCGGCGGCTTCGCTGTCGTCGCGTAGTTTTCGCAGCCACAATAGGGGGAGGGCCTCGANTTCGGTCGAGGCCCTCCCCCTATTG
>NZ_JACXJG010000014.1:55952-58946 GCF_014904065.1 Gulosibacter sediminis
TTCCGCCGTCGCGAACATCGGAAACGAAAAAACCCTCGCGCTCGCGAGGGTTTTCATTGGCTGGGGTACCTGGACTCGAACCAAGAACAACGGTACCAGAAACCGCCGTGTTGCCAATTACACCATACCCCATTGGTGCGCCCGCCGACCCGTGGAAGAGGCCGCGGCACAACGAATTACTTTACAGGGTTTCGAGCGAAACGCAAAATGGGCAGAACTTCGGCAACCGCTCACCTCCGGGCGCAATACTCACCGTGACAGGAACCAGCAACCAGCAACACCACGGAGGCACCATGATCACTGAGTTCGGCAACGTCATGATCTACGTCGAAAACCCTCGCGAGGTCGCGGATTTCTGGGTCGACACCGTCGGCTTCACCAAGGTCGACGAGCAGGCGGTCGACGGCACGACCCTCTTCATCGAACTCACCCCGACAGCGGACTCCGACGCCCACATCACGCTCTTCGATCGCAACGTCGTCGCGCAGTCCTCGCCCGAGCTCGACCTCGCGACCCCGTCCATCCTCTTCAAGAGCCCGAACATCACCGAGATGCGCGAGACGCTCGCCGCCGCCGGCACGACGGTCGGCGACATCGTCGAGGCGGGCGGCATGACCACCTTCAACTTCGCCGACCCCGAAGGCAACTGGTTCGCGGTCCAGCAGGTCGCGTAACGCAACCAATTCGAGAGGAGCCCCCGATGGCTTCCACCACCTCGCGCGAACCCCCGTTCCACACCCCGGTCGTCGTGCTCACGAGCCAGCCGCGCGAGCCGCTGCACCTCGAGGGCGGCACGAGCTTCTACTTCTTCGATGGCCCCGCGGATGCGGCGCTCGCCTACGCTCGCGAACTCGCGCCCGGCACCGACGTGCGCATCGGCGGTGGCGCCACGACGGTGCGCGAGTTCCTCGCCGCCGACCTCATCGACGAACTGCACATCGCCATCGCGCCGATCGTGCTTGGTCGCGGCGAGCGACTCTGGGACGGTCTCGAGGGGCTCGAGGAACGGTTCAACATCGAGTCCGTCACTTCGCCGAGCGGGGTCATCCACCTGATGCTCTGGCGGCGCGGCTAACTGTGCCGGGCCACCCACGTGCCGCCGGGCGTTCGCGCTCAGCGGCACATTTCTGTGCGCACCCGGGGCGCCAGCCCTGGCCCCGCATCGGGCTCGCCTGTAGACTAGGCAGTCGGTCCTCCTGTGAGGCCCATCGTCGCTGACGTAACTTGCCCGGGCATTCCAGCACCGTGCGGCACTCTTCCGCGGCGAACCGATGCGCAACATCTTGCGCACTCGCCGACTAAGTCACGATGCATGCTGCGCGACGCAACCCGTCGTGCTGGAGCCCGTGGCTGCACACCGAAAGCACAACTTGACTTCACCTACCTTCGCCGAGCTCGGCGTTCCGGCCCCCATGGCCACCGCCCTCGAGCAGAACGGCAAGACCACCGCCTTCCCCATCCAGCGCGACACCCTCCCCGACTCGCTCGCCGGCCGCGACGTGCTCGGCCGCGGCCGCANCGGCTCGGGCAAGACCATCGCCTTCGGCATCCCGCTCGTCGCGAACCTCGCGAAGGATGCGCAGGCGAAGCGCAAGCAGGCCCGCCCGCGCGGCCTCGTGCTCGCGCCGACACGTGAGCTCGTCACGCAGATCGCCGAGACCATCGTGATGCTCGGCACCCCCATGGGCGTGCGCGTCACCACGATCTTCGGCGGCGTTTCGCAGAAGCGCCAGGAAGATGCCCTCAACCGCGGCGTCGACATCGTCGTGGCCGCGCCGGGTCGCCTCGACGACCTCATGCGCCAGGGCGTTGTGAGCCTCGACTCTGTTGAGATCACCGTGCTCGACGAGGCCGACCACATGGCCGACATGGGCTTCCTGCCCGTCGTCACGCGCATCCTCAACGCCACCCCGAAGCGCGGCCAGCGCCTGCTGTTCAGCGCGACCCTCGACGGTGGCGTCGACGGCGTCGTGAAGAAGTACCTGCACTCCCCCGTGCTGCACTCGGTCGACAGCGCCGAGTCGCCCGTGCCGCAGCTCACGCACCACGTGTTCGAGGTCTCGGGCAAGAACGACAAGGATGCCCTCATCGAGGCGCTCGCGTCGGGCACCGACCGCCGCATCTTCTTCACGCGCATGAAGCACCAGGCGAAGAAGCTCGCGCGCCACCTGACGGCCCGGGGCATCCCCGCCGTCGAACTGCAGGGCAACCTCTCGCAGAACGCGCGCGACCGCAACCTCGCGGAATTCGTGAACGGCGAGGCCAAGGTGCTCGTCGCGACCGACGTCGCCGCGCGCGGCGTGCACGTCGATGGCGTCACCCTCGTGGTGCACATCGACCCGCCTGTGGAGCACAAGGCCTACCTGCACCGCTCGGGCCGCACCGCGCGTGCCGGCAACGAGGGTGACGTCGTCACGATCGTGCTGCCCGAGCAGCGCGGCGAGATGAAGCAGCTGCTGCGCGCCGCGAAGATTCGCGTGACGCCCGAGCAGGTCACCGCAACGAGCGCATCGGTCGCGCCCCTCGTGGGCGAGATCGCCGAGCGCGTCGACCCGAAGGTCACCGAGCGCAAGCGCGCCGACGCGCAGACGGCCCAGCAGCGCGCCAACGGCCAGGCTCCGGCCGGCGAGGGCCGCTCGCAGGGTGCCAACGCGAAGCGCAAGCGCTCGCGCGGCGGCCGCGGTCGCAGCAACGGTTCGGGCCAGGGTCAGAGCCAGGGCCGGGGCGACTCGCAGTCGCAGTCGCGCGGCGACAGCGCGCGGCAGAACACCGGCGGGCACCGCTCCGCGGGCGAGCGTGCCGGCAACAGCCAGCGCTCGGGTTCGGGTCAGCGTTCTGGCTCGACTTCGGGCAAGTTCGCGAGCCAGTTCCCGTCGCAGGGTTCGGGCCAGCGCCGCGGCGGCCGCCGCGCGCAGAGCCCCGGCGGCAGCACCCGCTAACTAGCTGATCGTCGCGGCTCGCCGCGATGAAGTTGGACGAAGGCCGAGATTTTGG
>NZ_JACXJG010000014.1:59097-59744 GCF_014904065.1 Gulosibacter sediminis
CGGCGAGGTCGGCGCGCAGGTCCTCGACCGACTCGATGCCAACCGAGAGCCGCACGAGCCCGTCGTGAATGCCGAGCGCGGCGCGGCGCTCGGGCGTGAAGTTCACGTGGGTTGTCGTGCCGGGGTGAATCGCGAGCGAGCGGGTGTCGCCGATGTTCGTCATGCGCGAGAACACGCACAGGTGATCGATAAAGGTGCGGGCGCCCTCGAGGCCGCCCTCGACTGTCACCGAGAACACCGAGCCGCTGCGCCCACCGTAGAGGCGCTGCGCGAGCTCAAAGTCGCGGCCGCCGGGCAGCCCCGCGTAGTCGACTGACTCGACGCCCGGCTGCTCGGCGAGCCAGAGCGCGAGCTCGTGGGCGTTCGCGGCGTGCCGCTCGAGTCGAAGCGACAGCGTCTCGAGGCCCTGCTGCAGCAGAAACGCGTTGAACGGCGACAGCGTCGCGCCGAAGTCGTACAGCTGGTTGAACCGCACGTACTGCTCGAATGCACGGCGCTCGCCCCAGCGCGTCTCCGCGTCGGCGAGCTGCGGGTAGCGGTCGGCATTCGCTGCCCAGTCGAAGGTGCTGCCGTCGACGACGATGCCCGAGAGCGTCGCCCCGTGCCCGCCGAGAAACTTCGTCGATGAGTGCACGACGATGTCGGCG
>NZ_JACXJG010000014.1:59859-96195 GCF_014904065.1 Gulosibacter sediminis
GGCCTCGCGGGCGATCGCCGCCACCGGGGCGACGTCGACAATGTCGTTCTTCGGGTTCGGAATCGTCTCGGTAAAGACGGCGCGCGTCTCGGGTCGCAGCGCCGCCCGCCACTCACCGGTGTCGCGCCAGTCGGCGACGAACGACACCGAGATGCCGAGCCGGCTCAGCGTGCGCTCGAAGCCGGCGATCGTGCCGCTGTAGATGCTCGCGGTCGAGACGAAGTGGTCACCCTGGCTGCACAGCGCGAGAATCGTCGCCATGATCGCGGCGCTACCCGACGCAAACGCGACGGCACCCGAACCGCCCTCGAGCGAGGCGACGCGCTCCTCGGCCACCTCGACGGTCGGGTTGAGGTGGCGCGAATACAGCTGGCCGTCCTCGACGCCCGCGAAGCGATCCCAGGTGTCCTGAAATGAGTCGAAGCGAAACGCGTTGCTCACGTGAATCGGCACGACCCGGTCGCCATGGTCGGCGTTCGGCCGCTCGCCCGCGTGCACCTGGCGCGTGTCGAAACCGAACGCATCCCAGTCGTAGTTCGGCGGCACGACGCCGTCGTGGGGCGTCGTCATTGGCCGACCAGTTCGGCCGCCCGCAACTGCTCCACGAGCGGAATCACCTGCTCGCCGAAGCGAATCAGGTCGCCCTCGGGGTCGGCGAACTGCAGCAGCAGCACGTCGAGGCCGACGCGCTCGAACTCGAGGATGCGCCGGGCCACCTGCTCTGGCGTGCCGACGAAGTTCGGGCGCAGGCCGCGGTTCGACACCGAGTAGTCCTCGAGCGAGACGTTGACGTTGAGTTCTGACTTCGAAATGAAGTCCTGGTACGACTCGAAGCCGGGCGAGCCCTCAGCGACGTTCGTGATGCGTTCACGCTCGGCGAGGGCCTCTTCTTCGGTGTCGCGCACGATCGCGAACGCGGCCATGCCGAATTGCTTGAACGGCGCACGCCCGGTCGCCTCGCGGCGCACGCGCATGTCGGCGATTTTCTCTTCGAGCTCGTCAACGGTGCCGCCGTGCGTCAGGTACGAGTCGGCGTACTGCGAGATGGATGCGCGGCCGGCCGCTGATTCGCCGCCCGCGAAGATGTGCGGCGCGGGGCTCGGCTTCGGCTGCAGGTGCGTGCCCTCGAACTTGATGAACTCGCCGTCGAAGTTCGCGACGTCGTCGCGCCAGAGCGTCGTCAGCGCATCCACGTACTCGCGCGTGAACGCGTAACGGTCGTCGTGCGCAGCGAACTCGATGCCGTACTGGCGCGCCTCCTCGGCCCACCACCCCGACACGACGTTGATGCTGAAGCGGCCGCTCGTGAGGTACTGCAGCGTCGCCGCCTGCTTCGCGGTGAGCTGCACCGGCTGGTGGTAGATCGGGCGAATCGCGGCGAGAATCTCGAGCTTCTCGGTCGAGGCCCCGAGCGCTGAGGCGAGCGACCAGGCGTCGAGCACCGGCCCATCCGCCCCGCCGATGTCGCTGAGGTTGAGTTCGAGAATCAGCGTGATGTCGAAGCCGACCCGCTCGGCCGCGCGCGCGATGCGTTGTTGTGCCGCGAGGTCGATCGGGAAGGTCTCATCAACGTTGCGAAGCCAACGATCCATCGTCGGCGTCCAGTAGCCAAAGCGCATGTGGGGAGGGTTACTTTCGGAGCTGGTCGAGTTCGCGGCCGAGCGCGCGAACGAGGGATGCGGCGGCCGACGCGGGGGCGATGGCCTCGACGTCGGGGTTGTAGTTCGTGTTCGTGTTGATGTCGTAGACGACGCGGCGGCCGTCGACCGTCTCCATGAACTCGATGCCCGCGACCTCGATGCGGTTCGCGGCGAGGAAGTCGCGCAGGCGCACGATGAGCTCGTCGTCGGCGGTCACCGATTCGCGGATGCTGAACAGGCTGTTGGCCCCGACCTCGCACGCGGTGGCGGCCGGTGCGAAGTCGCCGAGCTGAATCGGCGCGGCCGCCAGTGCCTCGACCTCGACGCCACCCGCGCCGACGGGGACGGCGCACGCCTCGGCCGGGCACAGCTCGAAGCTGCCGGCCGACGTGTCGACGCGCACGGCGTAGACGAACTCGCCGTCAACGAACTCGGCGCGCGTGATGAACGCCTCCGCGCCGACGAGGTACTCCTGCAGCAGCGTGATGCCGTCGATCGGCTCCTCGAAGTCGGGCCCGTCGACGTAGGCGACGAACTCCTCGAGGCGGTCGAAGCGGCGCACGCCCAGGCCCTTGCCGCCCTGGTTGTGCTTCGTGATGAACGGGGTCGTGAGCTCGGCGGCGCGGGAGACCAACTCATCTTTGCCGAACACCGCGACGGTGTGCGGCACATCGAAGCCGGCTGCCGCGAGCGCGGAGGTCTGCGCCACCTTCGACACCTCGAACTCGATGACGTGGGCGCCGTTGACGACGCGGCGACCGTGTGCTTCGAGCCAGCGCAGCGCAGCGCGGGCGTACTCCTTGGCGTTGCCGTGGTCGCGCGTGTGTGACGAGGCGCTGAGGCGCGACCAGAAGACGCCCTGCGGAGGCTCGGCCGCGAGGTCGATCGAGCCGGAGGTGAGCTCGATCTCGCGCAGCGGCACACCCTGCGCGGCGAACGCCTCGCGCAGCGGCGGCAACCAGTCCTCGTTTTCGTGCAGCACGTAGACGGCAGGCTCGGCCTGTGGCGTGAAGGCGCTCATCAAATTTCGAATTCCTCGAATCGGCCGAAGCGGCCGCGGTAGTACGCAAGTGGTCCGCCGGATGCGGCGGTCGCCTCAAGCGCGCGGCCAAAGTACACCGTGTGGGTGCCGCCGACCGGCGTGTCCATGACCTCGCAAACGATCGTCGCGAGCGCGTCGTCGAGCGTCGGCACGCCGCCGAACTGCGAGAGGCTGTAGTTCACGCTCGCGAACTTGTCGTCGTTCTTGCGCGAGAAGTGCTTCGCCAGCTCGGCGTTGNTGCTCGCCGAGGATGTTCACGGCGAAGTGGCCCGAGCCGGTCACGGCCGGGTTCGTCGTGCTCGTCTTGTTGAGGCAGACGAGCACCGACAGCGGGTCCATCGACAACGAGGAGAAGGCGGATGCGGTCGAGCCGTAGAGCTTGTCGCCGAACGCGGTCGTGACGACGGTGACGCCCGAGGCGAAGTGGCCGACGACGTTCTTAAATTCGGCCTCGGTCAGCGCGTCGAACTGCGTGTGCGTGGTGGTGTTGGTGTCTGTCATAGTGCGAACTCCCGATCTTCTGCATCTTCCACCGTCTCGCTGAACGCCCCACGGTACCGGGCCGCCGGGTGTGTCTCGAGCACCCTCGACTGGCCCTCACCGTAGAGGCCCTCGCGCAGGGTCGTGCCGGTGTACTCGGTCTGGGCACGGCCGCGTCGCTGCAGCTCGGGGACGACGTAGTCAACGAGGTCCTCGAAGCTGCCCGGCGTCACGGCATAGGCGAAGTTGAAGCCGTCGAGCCCGCCGACCTCGACCCAGCGCTCAAGTTCGTCGGCAACGGTTTCGGGCCCACCCACGATGACGGGGCCCATGCCGCCGATGCCGCGGCGGGTGACGATGTCGTTGACCGTCCACTGCACCGTGTTATCCGAGGACGCGAGTGAGGCGAGCACCGAGCGCAGGCTGTCGTTGTCGACGGCCTCGAGCGGCTGATCGCGGTCGAACTTCGAGTAGTCGATGCCCGTCCATCCGCCGTAGAGCGCGAGCACGCCCTCGGGGCTGGCGTAGCTCAGGTAGTCCTTGAGCTTCTCGATCGCCTTGGCGTCGTTCTCATCGGTGACGACGGTGACGAGCGCGAAGATCTTCACGTCGTCGCGCGAGCGGCCCTGGGCTTCGGCGCGGTCGCGGATGTCGTCGGTGATGACGCGCGCACCCTCGGGGGTTGCCGGCGAGATGAACACACCCTCGCCGTGCGAGGCGGCGAAGGTGCGGCCGCGGGGCGAGGCGCCGGCCTGGAAGATCACCGGCGTGCGCTGCGGCGACGGCTCGGTGATCGCGAAGCCGGGCACCGAGAAGTGGGTGCCTTCGTGCTTGATCGGGTGCACCTTGGCGGGGTCGGCGAAGATGCCGTTCGCTTGGTCAAACACGACCGCGTCGTCGTCCCACGAGCCCTCGAGCAGCTTGTAGACGACGTCGAGGAATTCTTCGGCGAGCTCGTAGCGGTCGTCGTGGCCGAGCTGCTTTGTGAAGCCGTGGTTGAGTGCGGCCGAGTTGAGGTACGAGGTCACGACGTTCCAGGCCACGCGGCCCTTCGTGAGGTGGTCAAGGGTCGCGATGCGGCGTGCGAAGGGGAACGGCTGGTCGTAGGTGACGGCGGCGGTGACGCCGAAGCCGAGGTGCTTCGTGACGGCGGCCATGGCGGGCACCTGCAGGAACGGGTCGTTGACCGGGGTCTGCGCACCGTCGCGGAGCGCGGCTGCGGCCGAGCCACGGAAGACGTCGTAGGTGCCGAGCACGTCAGCGATGAAGATGCTGTCGAAGCGGCCGCGCTCGAGCGTTTGGGCGAGGTTCGTCCAGTAGTCGAGGTCCTTGTAGCGGTGCGCCTGGCTTTCGGGGTGGCGCCACGTGCCCGAGCTTTGGTGCGTCGTCGTGGTCATGTCGAACGCGTTGAGAATAATGCGTTTCGCCATCGGCGTTCCGTTCTCTCGAGGTCAGTTGGCAGCGCGCACGAGGGGCGCGACCAGTTCATCTTGTGGGCGATGGCTCGCCGAAGCGAACCACCGTGACCCCGAGTTACAGCTATTACGGTGTGTGACGAGTTGGGCGATTGGGGCTAGCGAAGATCGTCGAGTTCGCGCAGCAGGTTCACGCGGGCCCGGTCTTCCCAGTGGTCGCGGCCGTAGTCGGTGAAGAAGAGTTGCGGGCGACCGACGAGGTCGTCGACCTGCTTGCGGCGGCGCGCTCGCCACGCCCGCCCACTCAGCTCCGGCAGCTCGACGCGGATGCCCTCGATGTTCTCTTCGTACGCATCCCAGTCGAGCGCGAGGCCGACCAGGTCGGCGTCGGACACCCGCGCGCCGGCCGCGTCCTGCGCATCCGGCCAGTGGTTGATGGTGATGAGGATGAGCCGGGTCACCTCGTCGAGTTCGCCATCGGTGAGGTTGCCCCAGAGCAGCTGCTCGGCGATGTCGACCGACGCGTGCTCGTCGTCGGGTGACGTGTTGGTGTGCACGGCGTCGTGGCACCAAAAGGCGATCTTCTCGAGCTGCGTGCCGCCAAGCGTGTCGAGCGCCGCGAGGCCCGACTCGAGGTGGGTCACGCCGTGGTAGTCGCGGTGGGGCTCCTGCCACATCTCAAGCAGCCGCTGCTGCACAGAGTCGGGCAGCCCGGCCGTGTCGAGATTGCCGCCGTCATTGGTCACCACAGTCGCACCACTCCATACGCGATTCCAGCGAACGCGGCCGCCCAGAGCATGCTCGCGAACGTTCCAATAATGAAGAGCTCGCCCACGCGAGAGTCGGCCTGCGCACGCAACTCGGGGTATCGCCCGAGGCCCTTGATCGCGATGATCATCGCGAGGCCGGCCGGGAAGCCGGCGACGAGCGTCGCGTACACGGCGGCGCGCTCGAGGATGCCGATCCAGCGGCCCCCGCGCAGCACGCGACCCGTGTCGAGCAACGGCACGCCCGACTCGGCCGGTTGTTGCGGTGTATCGATGCGGCGCAGCAGGAAGCGGATGGGCGGATTGCCGAGCAGCGCGACCACGCCGAGGGCAGCGATGATGAGGGCCTTGAGCAGCAGCTCGAGAGGGTCCATTTCGCCTCCTACGGTGTGGGATGTTCGGGTGTAGTTCGCTCGCGGGCACTGAAGGTTTGGGCTTCATTTCTGAGAAATGAAGGTTTGCTTCGCGGTACACGAGGCGCGCCTGTTGATTGTCGCAGTTTCAGCCAGGGCGTGTCGTGCCAAGCCGAGGCTGGCCGCTAACGCAAGTCAAGCAGCAGCATGCGACATTGCGGCCACTCCACCTCAGCCTCCACCCCTTTCAAAGCAGTCAAAATGAAGGTAAACTCTTCATATGAGCAAAATGAAGGCAAATGCTTCATGCGTGGCGCTGCTTGTTGACATCGTCGACTCGCGCGGCTCTGATCGCTCGGCGGCCCACGCGGCGATTCTCGACGCGCTGCCCCAACTCGACGCTGCGGCAGCGCTTGAGCCACTGCATCCCACCGTTGGCGACGAACTGCAGGGCATCTACCCCACGCTCGGTGCAGCGCTCGCTGCGAGCTACCGACTGCGACTCCTGCTCGACGGCGTGGTCGAGTTGCGCTTCGGCCTCGGCGGCGGCGAGGTTCGAGTGATCGACGAAGAGCGCGACATACAGGACGGCAGCGCGTGGTGGCGCGCCCGCGAAGCGATCGAGGCCTCCGAAGCCCTCGAAAACGACCCGCAATATGTCGACGTTCGCACCGGCATTGTCGACGGTCGCGAGGCCGCCAACCCGCTGGCACGGGTGACCGTGGAGCTCGTGGATGCGCAGCTCGCGCGGCTCCGCGCCGGCGCGCGCCACAGCCTCCGCCTCTTGCTCGATGGCGTCGACAATCAGCGCGCCGCGGAAGCCCTCGGCATCAGCGCATCCGCGAACTCGCAGCGGGTGCGCACGAATCAGCTGCGCATCCTCGCCGACACCATCGCCGAGCTCGGCAAGCTCGCGTAGACGGCAAAGCCGCACCGCGCCGAGACGGGCAGCGGCACGCAATATCCAGCGTCGTCGATTCATGTCGTAGGCCCGTGGTGCACTTGCTTCAGCGCCACGGGACTTCGACTCGCACGACGAGAGGATGCACGCCGAAGCACGTGGGCTTAATTAGCATGTTTGTTCTAATGCACTGAAGATTCCTCTTGCCTTTCTGTTCTATTGCTGGGAGAATTGACACATCCCGCGAAGGAGGTGCAGCCCGATGCCATCTACGCCACCAGCCGACGACCACTTCGACTCCGCCACGCCTCCTCCCGAAACCGATGGACTCAACGAGCCGCTACAGCAGATCGGCGACTTCCTCGTCGAGGTGAAGGCGGCACGCGGCAAGGCCGACGCCGCCGAGGCACAGGCGCTCTCGGCCGCGTTCCTCATCACCGAGCAGCGGTCACACGCCGAACGTGCGGAACACCCGCATCGCGGGGCGTATGCCGAGCTCTTTCGCCACAACCTTCGCTCGATCATGGGCTCCTATGGAGCCCTCCTCAACCTCAGCGACGCCGCACTGATCACGCGCGCGCACGCCTCACACCGGCTCACCTCAAAGTTCGCCTCTTGGCTCGAGCCGTTGCGCGCCGGCGAAGTCTCGAAGCAACAAGTTGACTCGATGCTGCGGCATTCGAAAGACCTGCCCGACGAGGTCCTCGACTCCTACGGCGAGCAGGTGCTCAACTATGCCAAGACGCACCTCCCCGGCAAGACCGAGAAATTCGCCGAGCGCCAGGCCGCACGGCTCGCGGCAAGCGAGTTCGAAGAGAACCATGCCCGCGAGGTACAAGAACGCCGCGTCGTCATCCAAGATGTCGAGAACGGCATGTCTTGGCTCTCGGCGTACCTGTCCTCGAGCATGGCGAACGCTGCGTTCGACCTGCTGACCACCGAGGCCAAAATCCTGCGCGATGAGAACAAGCGCGAGATCGCCGAACACAACGAAGCGAACGGCGGGGATGCATCTGGCACAGACGCCGACGACTTCCGGCCCGACGAGCGCACCATCGAGCAAATCCGGGCAGACCTCCTCCTCGACACCCTGCTCACCTCCACCCCGCAGGGCATCCTCGAGAGCAAGTCCGCCGGCAAACGGCGCGTGGAAGCCAACATCAGCATCGTCGTGCCCGTGCTCGCGCTTCGCGACCCAGAAGCGCCGCGCGACATCGCGACGCTCAACGGCACACAGCCGATGAGCGTCGAGGAGGCTCGCGACTGGTTCGGCGATGTGCCCTCGATCGAGCGCATCCTCACCGACCCCATNCCACGTCATTACGGCCGACACCCGGGTCGCGACCGCATCGCTCACCCGCTACCTACGTGCACGAGATCAAACTTGCCGGCACCCCGGTTGTCGCCGACCCGCGGCGAAATGCGAGCTCGATCACACCATTCCGTGGGAAATCGGCGGCAAAACCGTGCCCGAAAACCTGCAATACCTCTGCAAACGCCACCACATACAGAAACACCGCAAGCCCTGGCGAGTACGACATCTCGGCGGCGGCGTGCTCGAGTGGACCTCACCACTCGGCCATGTGTTCATCGATTACCCAGAACCGATGGGCCCAGTCATGGGCCCAGAGTTCAAGTACGCCGACGACCCGGCGCCGTTCTAGAACCCGGTCGCGTCGCGGTGCGCGGCGATCGCCGTGCGTGCGCCCTTGCCCGCCGAGATGATGAGCACCTCGGGCCCGGGCGCGGTGAGCTCGCCCGTCGCGTAGAGGTTCTGCACACGGGTGCGGCCGAAGTTGTCGGCGACGATGAGGCCCTCGGCATCAAGATCGGGCCGCAGGTCGTCGTCGAGAAACCCGATCTGTGCCTCGAACGCCGGCAGCACGAACGCCGCCTCGACCGGCACCACATCGCCATCGACGGTGCGCACGCCCGTCATGGTCGCGCGCTCCCCCACGACGTCCTCGATGTCGCGGCGGTCAACGGCCACACCGAGCAGCCGCAGCCGCTCGGCATCAACCTCGTGCACCTGCTCCTCGTTCGCAAACAGCGTCACGTGCGAGCCGATGCGCGACAACTGCGCGGCCCGGTACGCGAGCGTCTTCGCGCTCGGCACGCCAAACACCGCGATTGAGGCATCGCGCTTATTCCACGCATCGCACACGACACACGAGTGGATGTGCGTGCCGTAGTACGCGCGCAGGGTCGGCAACTCCGGAAAAATTTCCTTCAGCCCGGTCGCGAGAATTACGCGATCGCCATGCACGAGCCGTGCCCGCGTGCCGCGCACCCCCTTCGCCTCGACCCGGAATCCCTCGCCGTCACGCGAGATTCGCGTCACCTGCGCGAACTGAATCTCGGCGTTCTCGTACGCCTCGACCGACTCGCGGCCAGCGGCACGCAGCTCGTTCGGAGGAATGTTGTCGCGTGAGAGAAAGCCGTGCGCCTCCATCGTCGCCGAGTGCCGCGGCCGATTGCCGTCGAGCACGAGCACGCGGCGCAACTGCCGCGCAAGCAGCAGCGCCGCCTGCAGGCCGGCGGGGCCGCCGCCAACAATGACGACCTCGTAGTGGTCTTCCGGCGCGATGGTCACATCGGCCCCCTAGGCGCTCAGGTGGTCGCGAAGCTTCTGGATGCGCGCGAGCGTCGCCTCGCGGCCGAGCAGCTCCATCGACTCGAACAGCGGCGGCGAAATGCGGCGACCCGACAGGGCGACGCGGGCAGGGCCAAACGCGAGCCGCGGTTTGATGCCGAGCTCGTCGATGAGCTTCGCGCGCATCGCGGCCTCGATCGGCTCGGTCGCCCACTCGCTCACGCCCTCGAGCGACTCGGCGGTTGCCGCGAGCACGTCGAGCGCGCCATCTTTCAGCGTCTTGAGCGCGTCGTCCTCGAACACGAGGTCGTCGGTCGACACGAACAGGAAGCCGAGCAGGCCGGGCGTCTCGCCGAGCAGCTGCATGCGTGACTGCACGAGCGGCGCGGCCTGGCGCACGATCTCGAGCTGCGCATCCGTCGCCGGCGTCGCGACGAGCTCGGCGGCCTGAAGGTACGGCACGAGCCGACCCGCGAAGTCCTCGGGCTCGAGCAGGCGCACATGCTCAGCGTTGATCGCCTCGGCCTTCTTCAGGTCGAAGCGGGCCGGGTTCGGGTTGACGTCGGCGACGTCGAACGCCGCGCACATCTCTTCCATCGTGAACACGTCGCGGTCGGCCGCAATCGACCAGCCGAGCAGCGCGAGGTAGTTGAGCAAGCCCTCGGGGAGGAACCCGCGGTCGCGGTGCAGGAACAGGTTCGACTCGGGGTCGCGCTTGGAGAGCTTCTTGTTGCCCTCGCCCATGACGTACGGGAGGTGACCGAAGCGCGGAATGAACTTCGCGACGCCGATCTCGACGAGCGCGTGATACAGCGCGATCTGTCGCGGCGTCGACGAGAGGAGGTCCTCGCCACGCATGATGTGCGTGATCTCCATGAGTGCGTCATCGACTGGGTTCACGAGCGTGTAGAGCGGCTGGCCGTTCGGGCGCACGACGACGAAGTCGGGGAACGAGCCCGCCTTGAACGTGATCTCGCCGCGCACGAGGTCGTCGAAGCTGAGGTCGGTGTCGGGCACACGCAGACGCAGGCTCGGCTCGCGGCCCTCGGCGCGGAACGCCGCCTTCTGCTCGTCGGTGAGCTCGCGCTCGAAATTGTCGTAGCCCTGGCGCGGGTCGCGACCGTTCGCGACGTTGCGCGCCTCGATCTCCTCGGCCGTCGCGAACGACTCGTAGAGGTGACCGGCCCCGAGCAGCTTCTGAATCACATCCTGGTAGATGTCACCACGCTGCGACTGGCGGTACGGCTCGTGCGGGCCACCGACGCCGATACCCTCGTCCCAGTCGAGACCGAGCCAATTCAGCGCCTCGAGAATCTGCTGATAGCTCTCCTCCGAGTCGCGCTGCGCGTCGGTGTCTTCGATGCGGAACACGAACGTACCGCCGACGTGCTTCGCATATGCCCAGTTGAACAGGGCGGTTCGGATGAGCCCGACGTGCGGGGTGCCGGTGGGCGACGGGCAGAAACGAACACGAATCTCTGATGGTGCAGTCATGGTCTCTCTATCCTAATGTTCGTGAGACCATTCGACTTGTGACTCATGCCCCGATCATTCGCCTTATTTCTGGCGGGCAGCCCTCGAAGGCCCCCGCCGGTACGACGCCCGCCGACGCCCTCGACTTCGTCAGTGACGCATCCGATCGCATGGCCATGTCGTTCTACCCAGAGCCCACGCCCGAGCAGATCGCCGANGCTCGGCACCGCCTGGCAGCTGCACCCGGTCATGCTCGAAGACATCCTCATCGCCAACCAGCGGCCAAAGCTCGAGCGCGCCGGGGACGTGCTGCTGCTCGTACTGCGCTCGGCGCGCTACCTTGACGACACCGAAGAGATCGACTTCGACGAGTTCCACGTGCTCGTGCGCCCGGGCAGCGTCGCGGTGCTCTGCCAAGACAACGAGTGGATCGACGGCACGCGCGTGAGCGATCACGACGCCGAGCATCCCTTCAGCCTGATTCGCCGCGACGACGACAGCGTGCTGGCGCAGACGAACCTGCTCGCACTCGGCCCCGAGGCGGTCGTTTACCGCGTCATCGACGCGATCGTCGACGGTTACGAGCCGGTGCTCCGCGGCCTCGAGATCGACCAGGAGCAGATCGAGCGCCAGGTATTTAGCGGGGATGCGGCGGTCACCGAGCGCATCTATCGCCTGAGCCAGGAGGTCATCGACATGCTTCAGACCGTGTCGTCAATGACCGAGGTCGTGACGGCCCTGCGCGGCGGCTTCGGGAAGTACGACATCCCCGCCGAGCTGCAGAAGTACCTCGACGACGTCGCCGACCACCTGGCGCGCCACGTCGCGCAGACGCGAGAGCTCAAGGAGTCGCTCACGCAGATCCTCACCGTCAACTCGACCCTCGTCGCGCAGCGGCAGAACGAAGACATGAAGAAGATCTCCGGTTGGGCCGCGATCCTCTTCGCCCCGACCCTCGTCGGCGCCATTTACGGCATGAACTTCGACGACATGCCCGAGCTGCACTGGGCGTTCGGCTACCCGATGGCGCTCGGCATGATGCTCGCGGTCGGCGTCGGGCTCTATTTCTTCTTCAAACGCGCAAATTGGATGTAGCTGGCCGCGTCCCGTCCGAAGGCGCAGGCCAAGTACGCCGACGGGGCGATGTCGATGCGCCCGCACGCTTTTTAGGCTTAGCGAATGCGCACCGCCTCCCCGCCTGAGCCCTGGCAGCCCAATCCCCACGCGACGGGCGTCCGACGTCGCATCGGCGAGTTCGTGCTGCACCCGGGGGTGCAGAACTTCATCATCGAGCTCGCGGCGAAGATGTTCTCGCTCGGGCGCGCATTCTGGCGCGATGGCTGGAACGTGTTCGACTTCCTCGTCGTCGCGATCGCGCTCATCCTCTCATCGGGGCCGCTCGCGGTGCTCCGCGCCCTGCGCGTGCTGCGGGTGCTACGGCTCGTCAACCGACTCCCCCAGCTGCGCCGCATCGCCGAGGCGATCATCCAGGCCATCCCGGGAATCGGCGCGATCGCCGCGCTCATGGCAATCATCTTCTACGTCGGCGCCGTGATGGCGACCGTGCTGTTCGGCGACTCACACACCGAGATGTTTGGCTCGATCCCGGCGTCGCTGCTCACGCTCTTTCAGGTGATGACGCTCGACAGTTGGGCGCTCGGGGTCGTCGTGCCCGTGATGAATGCGCATCCGAGCGCGTGGCTCTTCTTCATCCCGTTCATCCTCGTGTCGGCGTTCGTCATGCTCAATCTCTTCATCGCGGTCATCGTCGACACGATGTCGAATCTGCACGAGACGGCGCCCAGAGACGAACGCCAAGCCCTCCCACACGACCACGAGCTCGCGGCAATGCGCCACGAGCTCGCAGAAATCAAGGCGTTGCTACTTAAGCAGCAGTCACCGGGTTCATAAGCGCGCCGATGCCCTCGATCGCGCAGGTGACCTCGTCGCCGTCGACGATCTGGCCGACACCCTCGGGGGTGCCGGTGAGCAGCACGTCGCCGGGCAGCAGGGTGAAGATGCTCGACGCGTACTCGATGAGCGTGCCGATCGAGCGCTCCATCTGGTTGAGGTTGCCGACCTGGCGGGTCTCGCCATTGACCTGGCTACCGATCGCGCCCTCGGTCGGGTCGAACTCGGTCTCGATGTAGGGGCCGAGCGGGCAGAACGAGTCAAAGCCCTTCGCGCGCGACCACTGGCCGTCCTTGCGCTGCAGGTCGCGAGCGGTGACGTCGTTGCCGACGGTGTAGCCGAAGATGACCTGCGCCGCGTCGCTCGCGGGCACGTTGCGCGCCACCTGGCCGATCACGACGGCGAGCTCGGCCTCGTAGTGCACCTCTTCGGACAGCTTCGGCAGGATGATCGGATGCCCGGGGCCGACGATCGACGTGTTCGGCTTGAGGAACATGAGCGGTTCGCCCGGTACCTCGTTGCCCATCTCGGCGGCGTGGGCGGCATAGTTACGGCCAAACGCAACGACCTTCGAGCGCGGGATGACCGGGGCGAGCAGGCGCGCCTCGTCGAGCGGGATGCGCTCGTCGGTCGTCTCGAAGCCGGTATAGAGCGGGTCGCCGAAGAGCTTGACGAGTTCGTTGGTCTCTTCGTCGAGAATGCCGTAGGCGAGCTGGTTCTGGTAATCGAAACGTGCGATCTTCACCGCGCCAGCCTAACGCGCCCTACTCGGGCAACAACTCGACACCCTCGACCTTGTCGCGCTCGTACTCCGACACCTCGAGGGTTTCGCCGCGGAAATACCGCGGGTTCACGACGCGCATCACGATCATGAGCACCACGCCGAGCAGCAGCACGCCGATGCCAAGCACGAACACGAGGCCGACCCCACTGATCGACGAACCCGAGCCATACCCGGGGTCTATTGAGTCGATGCAGGTCTGCACGAACATCCACACGAGTGTCGCGCCGCCGGCGAGCGGCAAGAGGAAGCGCATGAAGAAGTTGCGGAGGCTCGTGAACCAGCTGCGGCGGAAGTACCAGACCGCGGCGAGCCCGGTGGCGCCGTAGTAGAAGCAGACCATCATGCCGAGCGCGGTGATCGTGTCCCACAGCGCGTTCTCGCTGAGCAGGCGCATGACCACGTAGAAGACGATGGATGCGGTGGCCGCGACGAACGTGGCAACCCCAGGCGATTTGAAGCGCGGCGAGATCTTCGCGAACGACTTCGGCATGGCCTCGTAGAAGCCCATCGCGAGCATCGTGCGTGCCGGCGAGACCATCGTCGACTGGAGCGAGGCGAGCGACGAGGTGAGGATCGCGATCGACATGAGAATCGCAAATGGCCCCATCACCTCGGGCGCGAGCACCGCGAAGATCGACTCCTGGTTCTCCGGGTTGCCGGCACCGAGCCCCTCATCGCCGACACCAGCCCACATCAGGGTCGCGACCGTGACGAGCAGGTAGAGCACGACGATGGTGATAATCGTGACGGTGGCGGCACGGCCGGGCGTGCGCTTCGGGTCCTTCGTCTCCTCGTTCATCGTGATGACGGTGTCCCACCCCCAGAACATGAAGATCGAGAGCGAGACGCCGGCGATGACCACCGAGAGGTCGCCGACCTCGAACGGGTTGAACCAGCTCACGTCGACCGGCGTCGCGTCGAAGGCGTCGCCGCCGAGCGCCGACGAGATCGCGGCGACCGAGTACCAGACGAGCGCGATGAGCTGGAACACGACGAGGCCCCACTGCACGCGCTCGGTCGTCTCGACGCCGCGATACCCGATCCACGCCGCGACCGCGACAAAGATCGTCGTGACGACGATGTTGAGGAACAGGTTGTCGCCCGGAACGTCCGCGATCGCGGAGTTACCGGTGATCTGCGCGAGCAGAATAAAGAAGAAGTCGGTCGCGACCGCCGCGAGGTTCGAGAGCACGAGAATCGTCGCCGACACGAGGCCCCAGCCGGTCATCCACCCGATGATCGGGCCAAACGCGCGCGTCGCCCAGGTGAACGAGGTGCCCGAGTCGGGCAGTGCCATGTTGAGCTCTCGGTACCCAAAGAGCACGAGCAGCATCGGGATGAAGCCGATGAGCAAGATCGCCGGCGTCTGCAACCCGACCTCCGACACGGTCGGCCCGAGCCCCGAGGTGAGGGTGTACGCGGGCGCAATTGTCGAGACGCCGATGACGGCGCCGCCAATCACGCCGACCTTGCCGACGCTGAGGCCCTTCGAGCTCGGGCCTCTAATCGCGGTGGTGATGGGACCGTCGATCTGCTTTGTCATTCCGCTCCACTAATCGATTTAGTTCAGGACATAAGGATGCGCACCGACCGTACGCGTCAGGCTCAGTCGAGGTATTCGCTCGGCAGCACGACGACCGGNACCTCGAGCGCATCGAGGATGCGCCGGGCGCGCGAGCCGAGGAACACGCTCAGCCCGCGGCCGAGCCGGCTCGAGCCCAAATAGGCCACGTCGCCCGGGCGCCACTCGATCTTTGCGAGGGCATCCTCGAGGCGATGCCCCTCGGCGATCTCGATCGTCGCGCGCCCCGAATCGAGCAGTCCCGAAGCCACCGCTTCGAGCTGCTCGCCGCCGAAACGACGGGCCTCATCGGTGATCTCGCGCACGTCGCGCGGCGCGATTTGGTCGATCTGTACGAGTGACACGAGCCGCAGCGGCACGTCGCGTCGTACGGCACGCACGACCGATCGGCCGATCACCACTTCGCTGCCCGAGCGCGTGCCGTAGATGCCGGTGACCCGCTGCACGCCGCCGCCTGGATTCGTGAACCTGCGCGGTGCGAGACCGACCGGCACCGGGGATGCGTGCAGCAACGCGTTCGCGACCGAGCCGAGCGTGAATTTGCCGAGCAGCGGCCCGGCCTGCGCGCCGATGACGATCATTTTCGCGTCGAGCTCGGCCGCAGCATCCAGCAACCCATGCGGGGCCGAATCGTTGAAGCGAAAGTCGACCTGCGCGTGGATGCCCTCGGGCACGCGCCGCAGCGCATCGTCGGCCCAGTCACGCAGCTGATGCGAGTAGATGTGGTCGCTCGGAACTGGGGTACCGACGCTCGCAGTACCAAAGACGTTCGGCTCAGGCAGCACCATGACGATGCGCACCTCGGCGTCGATACCCTCGGCCATGAAGCTCGCGAACTCGAGGGCGTCGTAGCCGCGGGCATCCGCAATATACCCAACGACGAATCGATCACGGGGTACCTGCGTTTCGGCCATTCGTTGCCACTCCTCTGTGTCGCGCACGCAACTCTGCGCGCCGACAATGCTACCCCGAACGGCATCGCTGACGAATGACGATCATTTATTGATTACGCTGGAGACATTCACCAAGGAGGTCGAAATGGTTGGCAATCGACGCCCGGCAGGGCGGCCGCGCACGCGCATCCTCGGCCGCGAGGTCATCACCGAGGCAGCCCGCAAGATCATTGCAACGAACGGCGTGCAGTCGTTCACGATGACGCAGCTTGCCTCGCAGCTCAACGTCACCCCGTCGGCCGTGTACAACCATGCAGATTCGAAGCTCGAGATCCTTCGTTGGATCGAAGACGCGATCATGGGCGAGGTCGACACCGACGCATTCGACACGCTGCCGTGGCGAGAGGCGCTCAAGGTCTGGGCCCGCAGCTATCGCGACATCATGGCGAACCACTCCGAGCTCATCACGGCCATCGCGACCACCGAAGTGATCGAGTCGCCTCAGACCGTGGCGATGTACGAGCAGGTGACGAAGGTGCTCGTGGCGGCCGGCTGGCCGCTCGACTCGGTCGTGCGACTCATCACGGCGCTCGAGTCGTTCATTTATGGCAACGCGATCAACGAACACGCGCCGGAGGACATTTACAACGTCGGCGAACTCGCCGGCTACGCCCCAACCTTCTCGAAGGCGGTTGAGGCGCAGCCGACGCGCAGCCAACACGATGTCAATGACGAGCTGTTCGATATCGGCTTCGAGGCCATCGTCAGCTGGTCATACGACCACTACGTAGTTACGCGTTCGCGCGGATAGCCTCGACCAGCACGTTCAGGCCGTCGCGGAGAGTCTCCTCGGGCATCACGAGCGGGGGCAGCAGGCGAATCACGTTGCCGTAGGTACCGCAGGTGAGGAACAGCGCACCCTGCTCGAGGGCGGTCCTGACGATCTTGCCAACGACCTCGGCGTTCGGCTCCTTCGAGCCATCCTTGACGAACTCGATCGCGAGCATCGCACCGCGACCGCGCACCTCACCGACGATGCCGACCTCGTCAACGAGCGGCTCGAGAATCTCCTTCGCCACCTCGCCGATCTTCAGCGCGGCCTCGAGCAGGCCCTGCTCTTCGTAGGCGTCGAGGGTTGCGAGCGCCGAAGCATTCGCCACCGGGTTGCCCGAGTAGGTGCCACCGATGCCGCCGGGCTGCGGGGCATCCATGATCTCGGCGCGACCGACGACGGCCGAGAGCGGCATCCCGCCAGCGAGGCCCTTCGCGGTGGTGATGAGGTCGGGCTCGATGCCGCTCCACTCCGAGCAGAACCACTTGCCGGTGCGGGCCATGCCGGCCTGCACCTCGTCGGCGANGAAGACGATGCCGTTGTCGTTCGCGAACCTCACGAGCGACTCGAGGAAGCCGTCAGCGGGCACGAGGAAGCCACCTTCGCCGACGAGCGGCTCAATGACGATCGCAGCGACGTTGTTCGCGCCGACCTGCTTCTCGATGGCGGTGATGGTGCGGGCCGCAGCCTCTTCACCGGTCATGCCCTCGGGGTCGCGGAAGGGGTAGCTCAGCGGCACGCGGTAGATCTCGTTCGCGAACGGGCCGAAGCCGTCCTTGTACGGCATGTTCTTCGCGGTCATCGCCATGGTGAGGTTCGTGCGGCCGTGGAAGGCGTGGTCGAACACGACGACGGCGTTGCGACCGGTGTACTTGCGCGCGATCTTCACCGNTTCTCGAGCGCCTCGGCGCCCGAGTTAAACAGGGCGGCCTTCTTGTCGAAGCTGCCGGGGGTGAGTTCGGTGAGTCGCTTGCAGAGCTCGATGTAGTTGCCGTAGGGCGCGGTGTTGATCTGCAGGTGCAGCGCGTTCGCGGCGGCCTCCTGCACGGCCTTGACGACCTTGGGGTTCGCGTTACCGACCGTGGTCACACCGATGCCCGAGCCGAAGTCGATGAACTGATTGCCATCGACGTCGCGCAGTACGACACCGTCGGCGTCCTCGATGTAGCTGGGCAGAGCCGAGCCAATCGACGCGCTGACGTACTTGGCGCGCTCCTTCGCGAGCTCCTGCGACTTGGGGCCGGGGATCTCGGTGACAATCTTTCGCTGCTGTTCGAGACGGAACTCCATTGCTCTGCCTTCCTTTCGTTGCTGACGGACGCAATTCTTCGCCACTGAGGTCAGCGTACGCTGATGGCCCCGGCGATTTGATGTGGCCTTGCACGACACTCATTTCGCTTGTTGTGCATGCGCACGAGCAATAGGCTCGGTCCATGGTCACGACAATTGCCGGTCTGCTGCGCACCCCCGAGCTCGGGCTTCGGCCCCGCCTCGGCGACGACGCGCAGCTGCGCCGCCCCGTCGACTGGGCCGTCGTTACCGAACTCATCGACCCCTCCCCCTACCTCGCGGGTGGCGAGCTGGTTCTTACCACCGGGGTGCGGCTGCGCACTCCCGGCAATTTTGAGCAGTTCGTCTCGACTGCCGCGAAGGCCGGCTCGGCGGGCATCGGTTTCGGTGTCGGCATTAGCCACGACGAACTGCCGGATGCGCTGCTCGCGTCCGCGAGGCGCGCGGGCCTGCCGGTGTTCGAGGTGCCCTTCGAGGTCGCGTTCTCAGAGGTGATCCGCCGCGTCGCCGAGCTCAACGAGAGCGAGCGCGTCGCGAAGCTCGAGTCGCGCTACCGGCAGCGCCACCGCCTCGTCGAGCTACTGCTCAGCGACGGCGGGCTCGACGCCATGCTCGAGCGGCTCGAGAAAGAGACCGGCGCCCACTTCGCGGTGTCGCTCAACGGTGAGGTCGTCTCGGGCACGCTCGAGGTTGACGACCCGGCGGCGAGCGGCTGGGATGCGCTGCCAATCGCCCTCGGCAGCTCGGGCCAGGCGACGCTGCACGCGACGCGACCACGCGACGACGACCTCGTCAACGGCGCCCGCTCGCTCGTCGGGCTCTACCTCGCGCAGGCGGCCCGGCGCGTCCGTGCGGCACGCGAGCAGGCGGGGCAGGTGCTCGCCGAACTCGGCGACGACCGCTTCGATGACGCGGCCACGGCATCCCGCCTCGAGCAGCTCGGGCTGCGCCTCGACCGCAGCTACCGGATGGTCGTGGCCGAGCAGCAGCGCGGCTCGCGCGGCGAACTCGGCGGCATGCGCATCCCCGTCTCGCTGCAGGCGACGGCGACGGCGATCATCGATGACGCGCTCGTCGTGGTGCTCGACGAGCGCGTTGTCGACCCGCACATCGCGGCCGAGGTGCTGCTCGTGACGGCTCGCGCCGCCGGTATCTCGGTGCATCTCGGGGTCGGCGGCGCCTACCCCGTCAGCCCGGCGCTGCGCTGGAGTTGGTACGAGGCCCGTGATGCCCTCGCGTCGCTCGGCGATGGCGAAGAGATCGGCCACGCCGAGCGACTCTCGCTCGCCTCGCTCATCCTCAGCGCTGACGAGGCGCCGCTGGCGCAACTCGCTCAGCAGGTGCTCGGGCCGCTCGAGCGCAGCGACGCCGAGCACGGCACGGCGCTCGTCGACACCCTCGACGCCTGGCTCGCCCATTCGGGCAGCGTCACCGAGGTGGCTGACGCGCTCGGCACGCACCGCAACACGGTGCGCTATCGCATCGAGCAGATCGTGAAGGTCTCGGGGCTCGACCCGCGGGTCACGGCCGACGTCGTGCAGTTCTCACTCGCCCGCACCGCGACCCGCTTGCTGCGCCGGAGCGCCCGTCGCTAGACGAGCTGGTGCAGCCAGCCGTGGGCGTCGGGCACCTCACCGTTCTGAATGCCGGTGAGCTGCGCACGGATGCGCATGGAGAGCGAGTCGAGGGTGACCGGCGGGTTCTCGATGACGAAGTCGGTTGCCTTGAGCGTGCCGATCGGCGCGATCACGGCGGCGGTGCCGACGGCAAACGCCTCGGTGATCTCGCCCGCCGCGGCGCCCTCGCGCCACTCGTCGAGCGCGATGCGGCGGCGCTCGACCTTGTGGCCGGCTTCAGCGACGAGCTCAAGGATCGCCTCGTTCGTGACGCTCGCGAGAATCGAGTCGGACTCGGGCGTCGCGACGGTGCCGTCCTTGAACGCGAGCACGATGTTCATACCACCGAGCTCCTCGAGGTACTTCTGCTCAAACGCGTCGAGGAACAGCACCTGCTCGCAGCCGTTCGCATACGCGGTCTGCTGCGGCAGCAGGCTCGCGGCATAGTTGCCGCCACACTTCGCCGCACCCGTGCCGCCCTTGCCCGCACGCGACAGCTCGCGCTCGAGCCAGATGCTGACCGGCTGAGTTGGGTCTTGGAAGTACGAGCCCGCGGGCGACGCGATGACGTAGTACGAGACCGACTCCGCGGCCCGCACACCGAGGAAATCCTCGTTCGCGATCATGAAGGGGCGCAGGTAGAGCGACTGGTCCTTGCCATACTCGGGCACCCAGCGCTGGTCAATCTCGACGAGTTGGCGCAGCGACTCGATGAACAGTTCCTCGGACAGTTCCGGCAGCGCGAGGCGACGGGCCGAGCCTGCGAAGCGGGCCGCGTTGCGGTCGGGACGGAAGGTGTGCACCGTGCCGTCGGCGTGACGGTAGGCCTTCATTCCCTCAAAGATCTCCTGCGCGTAGTGGAGCACCGCGCTGGCGGGGTTGAGCATGAGGGGGCCGTAGGGCACGACACGGGCATCCTGCCAGCCGCCGTCCTTGGTCCAGTCGATGACCACCATGTGGTCGGTGAAGTAGTGCCCGAATCCCGGGTTCTGCAGGATTTCGGCGACCTCGGCATCCGACTTCGCGCTGCTGTTGCGCTCGATCCGGAATTCGAGTTCGGTCGTGGTCGACATGGGAGTCCTCTCAAAAAAACTTAGTTGTTGAGCTGCGCGACGATGGCGTCGCCGATCTCACTCGTGCTGCGAGGCGCGCCGTCACGGGCGACGAGGTCGGCCTCACAGGCTGCCTCGACACGGTCGGCTGCCTCGGCGTGGCCGAAGTGGCGCAGCAGCAGGGCAACCGAGAGGATGGCTGCGGTTGGGTCCGCCTTACCGGTGCCTGCAATGTCTGGTGCCGAGCCATGAACGGGTTCGAACATGCTCGGGAACGCACCCTCGGGGTTGATGTTGCCCGAGGCTGCCAGGCCGATACCACCGGTAACGGCGCCAGCAAGGTCGGTGATGATGTCACCAAAGAGGTTGTCGGTCACGATCACGTCGAAGCGAGCGGGATCAGTGACCATGAAAATTGTAGCCGCGTCGATGTGCAGGTAGTCGACAGCCACCTCGGGGTACTCGGCGGCGACCGCGTTCACGGTGCGGTTCCAGAGCAGACCGGCGTTGATGAGCACGTTCTTCTTGTGCACAAGCGTGAGCTTGTTGCGGCGCGTCTTCGCGAGCTCGAACGCGTAGCGCACGGTGCGCTCGACGCCGTACGCGGTATTCACCGACGTCTCGGTCGCGACCTCGTGCGGGGTGCCGGTGCGCATCGTGCCGCCATTACCCGTGTAGAGGCCCTCGGTGCCCTCGCGCACGACGACGAAGTCGATGTCGCCGGGCGTCGCGAGCGGGCTGCGGGCGCTCGGCCAGAGCTTCGACGGGCGCAGGTTGATGTAGTGGTCAAACGCGAAGCGGAGCTTGAGCAGCAGGCCGCGCTCGAGGATGCCGCCCGCGAGCTTCGGGTCGTTCGGGTCGCCTCCGACGGCGCCGAGCAGCAGGGCGTCGTGGCGCTTGAGCTTGTCGAGCGCCTNGCGCTGAGCACCTCACCGGTCGCAAGGTAGTGGGATGCGCCGTGCGGGTAGTCCGTCTCGGTGAGCTCCACCCCCTCGGGCAGCGCCGCGCGCAGCACCTTCCGCGCCTCCGTAATGACCTCGGGGCCGATTCCGTCGCCCTGAATGATCCCAAGATCTAGCTGCTGTGCCACCCGGTGTGTCCTTTCACTCACGTCCTGCCAGCTTACCGCCGCTATTCGTCGATGCCGTAGTCCTCCCGCAGCCGCTCGCGGCTCGCGGAGGTGCCCTCGAGCTGCAGCGCGAGCAGCTCGGCATAGATGCCTCCGGATGCGGCAAGCTCGGCAGGCGAGCCGATTTCGTCGATGCGACCGTCGCGCAGCGTGATGATGCGGTCGACGTCGCGGATGGTCGAGAGGCGGTGGGCAATGATGAGGCTCGTGCGGTCCCCCGCCATGAGCGCATCCAGGCCTGTCTGCACCGCGCGCTCACTCTTCGTGTCGAGCGCGCTCGTCGCCTCGTCGAGGATGAGCACCGGTGCGTCCTTGAGCATCGCGCGGGCGACGGCGATGCGCTGCTTCTGCCCGCCGGACAGCTTGAGGCCGCGCTCGCCGATGACAGCGTCGAGGCCCTTCGGGAACCCCGAGATGAAGTCCCAGGCATTCGCCCGGCGGGCCGCGTCGACGATCTCGGCCTCGCTCGCCTCGGGGCGGCCATACGAGATGTTCTCGCGGATCGTGCCGCTGAACAGCGAAGGCTCCTGAAACACGACGCCGATCTGGTCGCGCAGCGAGCGCATCTTCAGGTGCGCGATGTCCTCCCCGAACAGCTCGATGCTGCCCGAGTTCACGCGGTAGAAGCCGAGCAGCAGGCTGACGATCGTGCTCTTGCCGCCGCCCGAGCCGCTCACGAAGGCGATTCGTTCGCCGCGGCGCACGTCGAACGAGATGCCCGACAACACCGGCGTCTCCTCGTCGTAGGCGAAGCGGACGTTGTCGAAGCGCACCGGCAGGGCCATCGCCTGCCGTTCGCGGCTCTCGGCAGTTGCCGCCGGGTCGCGCAGCTCGAGGCCCTCGCGCTCATCCGGCGCCAGCTCCATCACCGTGAAGTAGTCGCGCGAGCCGGCCACCGCATGCTGGGCAGCGTCGATCATCCAGGACATCATCGACACGGGCGCCCGAGCCATGCTCACGAGCTGAATCAGCAGCACCATGTCGCCGAGGCTGAAGCGCCCCTGCGCGGTCTGGATGAACAGGATGAGGTAGATGCCGAAGAACGCGAGGTTGAGGGCGAGGCGGCGCAGGGCATCCATGCCGTGCCAGAGGCGCGACTGCGAGCCGGTGAGCCGCACGGTGGCCGTGAACTCCTCAACGAACAGCTTCCACTCGCGGCGTTCCTGCGCGAACGAGCGCACGGCGGGCAGTTGTCCCACGACCTCGCTGAAGCGACCGCGCGCGGTGTCGACGTGGGCGTTCTTTTCGTGCTCGATGCGCTGCCAGCGCTTCGACGTGAGCGCGGTGAGCCACATGTAGATCGGGAACAGCAGGAACAGCAGCAGCGCGATCGGCCACGAGTAGAACGCGGTGATGATGAGCACCGCGACCGTCGTGATCAGCATCGAGAACATGCTGTTCGCGAACGACTGCATGAACCGCGTCACCTCGGTGATCGTGCGGTCGAGGCGCGAGACGATCGTGCCCGTGAGCTCGTCGTCGAAGTAGCGCTGCGGCAATTGCAGCAGCTGGTTGTAATAGCGCGTCGACAGCAGCGAGCGCATCTTCGCGCTCATGACGTCGCCGAAGTATCCGCCCGCGGCGTCGGCGCCGGTGACCACGAGTTCAATCGCAAGAAACGCGACCGCGAGCCACACGACGCCCGCGATCGCGGCCTCGAACGTGCGCTCGCCGCCGACGATCGCGACGATCTCGNTCGGTCGCCGCACCGATGATGAACGGGGTGACGAGTGCGCCGGCCGCCGAGACGAGCGTCAGCACGATGATCGCGAGGTAGTACGGGTTCAGTTCCTTCGTGTACGTAACCAGCTTCGCGAGACTCTTCACTCCTCCAATACTAGGCAAGGCGCCACCCGCGAGCGGGTGGCGCCTTGCCTCAAAAGGGTGGTGTTCGCGACTAGCGTGCGGCCTGACCGTCGGTGTAGTCGGTGTCCTGCTGCGACCACGAGAAGAGCTTGCGCAGTTCCTGACCGGTCTTCTCGATCGGGTGGCCCTGCTCCTGCTCGCGGAGCTTCTTGAACTCGGGCGCGCCAGCGTCCTGGTCCTCGATGAAGCGCTTCGCGAAGGCGCCCGACTGGATGTCCGCGAGCACTCCCTGCATGTTCTGCTTCACGTTCGCGTCGATAACGCGGGGGCCCGAAACGTAGTCGCCGTACTCGGCGGTGTCCGAGATGCTCCAGCGCTGCTTGGTGATGCCACCCTCCCACATGAGGTCGACGATGAGCTTGAGCTCGTGCAGCACCTCGAAGTACGCGATCTGCGGCTGGTAGCCCGCCTCGGTGAGCACCTCGAAGCCGGCCTGCACGAGGTGGCTCATGCCACCGCAAAGCACGGCCTGCTCGCCGAACAGGTCGGTCTCGGTCTCTTCGGTGAAGGTCGTCTTGATGACGCCGGCTCGGGTGCCACCGATCGCCTTCGCGTACGACTTCGCGGTCTCCCAGGCCGAGCCCGACGCGTCGTTCTCGACGGCGATGATGTCGGGGATGCCGCGGCCGGCCTCGTACTCGCGACGCACGGTGTGGCCCGGCGCCTTCGGGGCGACGAGGATCACGTCAACGCCGGCCGGCGGGGTGATGTAGCCGAAGCGGATGTTGAAGCCGTGCGCGAAGGCGAGTGTCTTGCCGTCGGTGAGGTTCGGCTCGATCTCCTCGGCGTAGAGCGAGCGCTGGCTCTGGTCGGGCGCGAGGATCATGATGAGGTCAGCCCACTTGGTGGCCTCGGCGTTCGTGAACACCTGGAAGCCAGCCTCTTCTGCCTTCGCGGCCGACTTCGAGCCCTCGCGGAGCGCGATTGCGACCTCGACGCCCGAGTCACGCAGGTTCTGTGCGTGCGCGTGACCCTGCGAGCCATAGCCGACGACGGCTACCTTCTTGCCTTGGATGATCGACAGGTCTGCGTCGTTGTCGTAGAAGATCTCAGCCATGTGTGATCGGTTCTCCTTGAATTCTGTTCTGGATGTGATGTTTGTGGTTAGCGCAGCACGCGCTCAGAGATGGACTTGGGGCCGCGGCCAACCGCGATTAGGCCGGACTGCACGAGCTCGCGGATGCCGTACGGTTCCAGCATGCGCAGCAGCGCCTGAACCTTGCCCGAGTCACCCGTGGTTTCGATGACGAGCGAGTCGGGGGCGACGTCCACAACACGCGCCCGGAACAGGTTCACGGCCTCGATAACTTCGGAGCGCGTCTGCTTGTCCACGCGCACCTTGACGAGGATGTGCTCCCGCTCGACCGCACTGGCTGGGTCGAGCTCAACGATCTTGATGACGTTGACCAGCTTGTTGAGCTGTTTCGTCACCTGTTCGAGCGGGAAATCTTCGACGTTCACGACCACGGTCATGCGCGAGAGGCCTTCGACCTCCGAGGCGCCGACCGCGAGTGAGTCAATGTTGAAGCCGCGGCGTGCGAACAGGCCCGCAACGCGGGTGAGAAGGCCGGGCTTGTCTTCGACGAGCAGCGAAAGAATGTGCTTCGACATCTGAGTTACTCCCCCTCGTAGGCCGGGCTGGCTTCGCGCGCGTAGCGAATGAAGCTGTTCGAGACGCCCTGCGGCACCATCGGCCACACCATGGCCTCGGCCGACACGACGAAGTCGATGACGACCGGGCGGTCGTTCGTCTCGAGCGCGAGCTTGATCGCGTCGTCGATCTCGTCTTCTTTTTCAACGCGAATGCCGAGGGCGCCGTAGGCGTCCGCGAGCTTCACGAAGTCGGGCACCCGCACCGAGGCGTGCCCCGTGTTGAGGTCGGTGTGCGAGTAGCGACCGTCGTAGAAGAGGGTCTGCCACTGACGCACCATGCCGAGCGACGAGTTGTTAATCACCGCGATCTTGATCGGGATGTTGTTGATGACGCAGGTCGCAATTTCCTGGTTCGTCATCTGGAAGCAGCCGTCACCGTCAATCGCCCACACCACGCGGTCGGGCTCGCCGACCTTGGCGCCCATGGCCGCGGGAACCGCGTAGCCCATGGTGCCGGCGCCACCGGAGTTGAGGAACGAGTTGGGCCGCTGCAGGCTGAGGAACTGCGCCGCCCACATCTGGTGCTGGCCGACGCCGGTCGCGTAGACCGCCTCGGGGCCGGTGAGGTCGCTGATGCGCTCGATGATGTGCTGCGGCGCGAGCAGGCCGTCGGTCGACGGGGCAAAGCCGCGCGGGAACTCGTTGCGGAGCCCGTTGAGGAACTCCCACCACTCGCCGAGGTCGGGCTTTTCGCCCGAGTCCTCGCGCACGGCGCGGATCACGTCGGCGAGCACCTCCTTGGCGTCACCCACGATCGGCACGTCGGCGGTGCGGATCTTCGAGATCTCGGCCGGGTCGATGTCGATGTGCACGACCTTCGAGTTCGGCGAGAACAGTTCGGACTTGCCGGTCACGCGGTCGTCAAAGCGGGCGCCGACCGTGAACAGCAGGTCGGCCTCCTGTAGCGCAAGCACCGCGGGCACAGTGCCGTGCATGCCGGGCATGCCGAGCATCTGCTCGTGGTCGTCGGGGAACACGCCGCGCGCCATGAGCGTCGTGACGACCGGCGCACCGGTGAGCTCCGCGAGTTCCTTGAGTTCGGGGGATGCGCCGGCTCGGCCGACGCCGCCGCCCGCGTAAATCACGGGCTTGCGCGCCTCGCGCAGCGCCTCGCGCGCCNTGATCTGCTTGCCGTGCGCCTTCGTGATGGGGCGGTAGCCGGGCAGGTCAATCTTGACGGGCCAGCTGAAGTCGAACTCGTTCTGCTGGGCGTCCTTGGTGATGTCCACGAGCACGGGGCCCGGTCGACCGGTCGAAGCGAGGTGGTACGCGCTCGCGATCGCGCCGGGCACGTCCTCGGCACGCTTCACGAGGAACGAGTGCTTCGTGACGGGCATCGTGATGCCGACGATGTCGGCTTCCTGGAACGCGTCGGTGCCCATGAGCGTCGAGAACACNGGCCGGTGATCGCGAGCATCGGCACCGAGTCCATGTAGGCGTCGGCGATCGCGGTAACGAGGTTGGTGGCGCCGGGGCCGGAGGTGGCGATGCACACCCCGACCTTCCCGCTCGCGGCGGCATACCCCTCGGCCGCGTGGCCGGCGCCCTGTTCGTGGCGTACGAGGATGTGGTTCAGCGTCTTCGCGTCGAGGATTGCGTCGTAGGCAGGCAGAATCGCGCCGCCAGGCAGACCGAACACGTCGGTCACGCCCAGCAGTTCGAGTGTGCGCACCACGGCAGCGGCACCCGTCATCCGCTCCGGTGCAACTTGAGTTGTCATATGCGTCGATATCTCCAGTGAGAAGGGAGTTAACCCGTGACGGCACCCTCTGAGGCGGAGTGCACAAGCTTGGCGAACTTCGCGAGCACACCGCGCGTATAGCGCGGAGGCAGCGGTTCCCAGCCTTCACGGCGGGAGGAGAGCTCGGACTCGTCGACGAGTAGGTCCATAGTCCGAGCGGCGATGTCAACCCGAATGAGATCACCGTCGCGTACAAAGGCGATGGGTCCTGCATCTACTGCCTCTGGCGCGACGTGGCCGATGCACAGGCCAGTTGTGCCGCCTGAGAATCGACCGTCAGTGAGCAATAGTACATCCTTGCCGAGACCGGCTCCCTTGATCGCACCGGTGATCGCGAGCATCTCGCGCATGCCAGGGCCACCCTTCGGACCTTCGTAGCGGATCACCACGACGTCGCCGTGGTGGATCTCGCCCCGGGTCAGCGCATCCATAGCCTCACGCTCGCGCTCGAACACGCGCGCCGGGCCTTCGAACACGTCGAGGTCGAATCCGGCCGATTTCACGACGGCGCCCTCGGGGGCGAGCGTGCCGTGCAGCACCGAGATGCCGCCCTTCTCGTGGATCGGGTTGTCGAGGGTGTGGATGACCTCGCCGTCGAGCGGCTCGGGCGAGAGCTCGGCAAGGTTCTCGGCCACGGTCTTGCCGGTGCAGGTGAGCGCGTCGCCGTGGATCATGCCCGCGTCGAGCAGCGCCTTCATGACGACGGGGATGCCGCCGACGAGGTCGACGTCATTCATGACGTACTGACCGAAGGGCTTCATGTCGGCGAGGTGCGGCACCTTGTCGGCGATGCGGTTGAAGTCGTCGAGGGTGAGCTCAACCTCGGCCTCGTGCGCGATGGCGAGCAGGTGCAGCACGGCGTTCGTCGAGCCGCCCATGCACATGACGACGGCGATCGCGTTCTCGAATGCCTTCTTCGTGAGGATGTGTTCGGTGGTGATGCCGAGGCGCAGCATGTTCACGACCGCCTCGCCCGACTTGTGGGCGTAGTAGTCGCGGCGACGGTCGGCCGATGCGGGCGCGGCCGACCCCGGGATCGACATGCCGAGGGCCTCGGCGACCGAGGCCATGGTGTTCGCGGTGTAGAAGCCGCCGCAGGCGCCCTCGCCAGGGCAGATAGCCTCTTCGATGCGCTTGCGGTCTTCCTCGCTCATGAGGCCCGCCTTGCAGGCGCCGACGGCTTCGAAGGCGTCGATGACCGTGACGTTCTCCTTCAGAGTGCCGTCGGTGAGGCGCACCTTGCCGGGGTAGATCGACCCGGCGTAGAGGAACACGCTCGCGAGCTTGAGGCGCGCGGCCGCCATGAGCATGCCGGGCAGTGACTTGTCGCAACCGGCCAGCAGCACCGAGCCGTCGAGGCGCTCGGCCTCCATCACGGTCTCGACCGAGTCGGCGATGACCTCGCGCGACACGAGCGAGAAGTGCATACCCTCGTGGCCCATCGAGATGCCGTCGGAGACCGAGACGGTGCCGAACTGCAGCGGGTAGCCGCCGCCGGCGTGCACGCCCTCCTTGCAGCCCTGCGCGAGGCGGTCAAGGCTCAGGTTGCAGGGGGTGATTTCGTTCCACGAGCTCGCAATACCGATCTGGGGTTTCGCCCAGTCGTCATCGCCCATCCCGACCGCGCGAAGCATGCCGCGCGACGCGGTGGCCTCGATGCCGTCGGTAATGACGCGGGACTTCGGCTTGATGTCAACGCCGTTGGTGGATGCAGAAGCTTGCTCGGTCATGAGCCAAGTCTATAGCTTGGGTGCGTTCGGATTTCGCGACTCAGGCTCGGGCGCATCGGCGGCGTCATCGGCGATCCTGACCCGCTCGCGGGCCGCTTCTTCTTCCTCAGCACGCTGGGCGCGCTTGACCTCGTCCTCGAGTTCGTCGATGCGCAGCTCGACGTGCTCAAAGTGACGGGATCGGTAGCCGCCGCGCGCGAGCATCATACCCGCGGCGGGGGTGGTGAGGAACTGGAATATGACAATCGGCACGAGGAACGCGATCGTCCACGCGTCGGTCTGCTGCAGCGCGACGCCGACGAGGATGAACAGCAACCCGGCCGCCTGGGGCTTCGACTGCGCGTGCAGGCGCGCGATCATATCGGGGAACCTCAGCAGGCCAAGGCCCGCGGTGAACGACAGGAACGCACCCGCGAGCACAAAGATGATCGTGGCGAGATCGAGCCAGGTGTTACCGCTCACTCCGCACCTCCCGGGCTACCACATCGTGGGCGAGCTCGTGCCGCGCCGCGTCCTCATGCCCGATCGAGCCGTCGGCGTCGCGGTGCCGCTCGACGTCGTCCTGCTCAGGGAGTGCCTGGTCGGATGTGCTCGAGTTGATCGAGTTGCCCGAGCGGCCGCGCGAGACAAAGCGGGCTACCGCCATGGTGCCGATCGACGCGGTCATCGCGAGGCCGAGCACGAGCGGCAGGGTCGTGGTGTGGCCGCGCAGGGCCATGTCGGCCGAGAGCACGCAGATGAGCACGGTCGCGAGCGTGTCGGAGCCGACCATGCGGTCGACGACACTCGGTCCGCGGATGATGCGGATGAGCGACATCAGGGCCGCCGAGGCGAAGAACGCCCCGATGAGCCAGATCAGCACGGTGAATAGCGGTTCCATCAGAGTTCCGCCTCCCATTCGGCTTGGCGGGCCTTGCGATCGGCCTCGCGCAGTACCTCGTAGCTCTGCTGCTCCCGCGAGGCGAAGAGCAGGGGTCGATCGTGCAGGCGCCGGTCGTCGTTGATGAGCGCGATGTCCTCGTGGTTGCCGAGCGCGACCACGATGGCGTCCTCGATCTGCTCGGCGGCGAGGCGGGCCCGCTGAATCTTCTCGTCGGTGTCGGCATCGAGCACGTGCAGGTAGAGGATGCTGCGCAGCCGGTCGACCTCGACGACGACTGAGCCCGGCACGAGCATGTTGATCTCGGCGGTGAGCGTGAGCAACCAGTCGGAGTGCACGCGCATCCGCACTGCGAGAATCGACGCTTGCGGCACCGCCTTGGGCCGCATCGCGAGCCAGGCCATCTGGAACGTCGAGCCGATGAGCCACCAGAAGAACTTCGCGAGCAGCACGATGGTGTACCAGACGTGGATGCGCCCCGACAGCAATACCGGCGGTAGCGAGAACATGCGCACGACGAGCAGCGAGAAGATGATGCCCGTGACAGCGCTGATGACGTCGAGGTGACCCCACAGCACGACCCAGAGCACGACGAGCCCGAAGAGCAGCGGCAACTGCGTCAGCAGGGCAACGCCCGAGCGCTGGAGGCGCTCGGCGCGGATGTGCGGATCGGCAGACATTAGGGCTTCGTCCCTTCTGTTCCGGCCACGATATCGACGTAGTGCTCGGGGATCGTGAGGTTGGCCGCGGCCGCGCTCGCAAATTCGTAGATCTGGCCGGCGAAGATCGTCATGCAGACGGTGACGAGCACCATCGCCGCGGTGGCGGTGTTCATGATCATCGAGTTCGCCTTGCGCTCGGCGACGACCTCGCCGTCGAGCGTCTCTTCGAGGTGCGAGGTGAGCGGCGACTCGAAGCCGGTCACCTCCTCCTGCGAGCGCCAGAAGCCGAGGCTCCAGACGCGGATGAGGGCGTAGAGCGTGAGCAGGCTCGTGAGCGCACCGATGCCGATGCCCACCCAGACCAGCCACTGCGGCACCGACAGCGCGGTGCCCTCGGCACCCGCGATGAACAGGCCGAGCTTGCCGATGAAGCCCGAGAAGGGTGGGATGCCCCCGAGGTTGAGCATCGGGATGAAGAACAGCACGGCCACGAACGGCGAGCGCGCGAGCATCCCGCCGAGGTGGGTCAGGGACGCCGTGCCCGCGATGCGTTCGATCAGCCCGGTCACGAGGAACAGGCCGGTCTGCACGAGAATGTGGTGCGCGATGTAATAGACCGTGGCCGACCAGCCCGCCTCAGTGCCGAGAGCGATGCCGAAGATCATGTAGCCGATGTGGCTCACGAGCGTGAACGAGAGCATACGGCGGATGCCCGCCTGGGCGACCGCACCGAGAATACCGATCACCATCGTCAGCATCGCCACGATGATGAGCAGCACCGAGATGTCATTTTTACTGAAGAGCAGCGACTCCGAGCGCAAGATTGCGTAGACACCGACCTTGGTCAGCAAGCCGGCAAACACGGCCGTAACCGGCGCGGGCGCCGAGGGGTACGAGTCTGGCAGCCAGAACGAGAGCGGGAAGAGCGCGGCCTTGATGCCGAAGCCCACGAGCAGCAGCAGGTGCAGCGGCAGCTGCACCTCCTGCGGCAGCTCTGCCATGCGCACCGCGATCTCGGCGAAGTTGACGGTGCCGACGGCGGCGAAGATCGCCGCGATCGCCGCGAGGAAAATAAGCGATGAGACGAGCGACACAACGATGTAGGTGATGCCGGCCCGGATGCGCGAAGCCGTGCCGCCGAGCGTGATGAGCACGAAGCTCGCGACGAGCAGGATCTCGAACCCGACGTAGAGGTTGAACAGGTCACCCGCGATGAACGCGTTGTAGACGCCGGCCGCAAGCACGAGATACGTCGGATAGAAGATCGACACCGGCGTCTCGCCGTCGCCGTCGGTGGAGCCCTGGCCGATCGAGAACGCCATCACCGCGATGAGCACGATGCTCGTGACGAGCACCATGAGCGCCGAGAGGTGGTCGACGACGAGCGAGATGCCGAACGGCGCCGCCCATCCGCCGACCTGGATCACAAGCGCCTGGTCGGTCTGGTGCACCGCGATGAGCAGCGCGATCGAGATCGCGAGGGCGATGACCATCGTGATGCTCGCGAACACAATTTGCAGCCGCTGCCGACGCGCGGCGGTCAGCGTGATCGCGGCGCCGAGGAGCGGCACGAGCACGACGAGGGGAACGAGCCAACTCATACATCTCCCCCGTTCTTCGCGTCGAGTTCTTCCTTGGTACGTGCGCCCTTGATGGCCGCTTCGGCGCCGTCACCGAACTCGGTGTCGCCAGATTCGTCTTCGTCGAAGACCTCGTCGTCCTCTTCGGGGTCGACGTCCCGCAGCGAGATCGAGTCGTCATCGTCGTCGACCTCGTCGCCGTGCGCGAGGCGCCATGAGCGGTACAGCAGCGCGAGCATGAACGCCGTCGTCGCGAACGTGATGACGATCGCGGTGAGGATGAACGCCTGCGGCAGCGGGTCGGAAAACGTGGACGGGTTGGCGCCGTCGCCCATGATCGGGGCGTCGCCGAAGCTGCCCGAGGTAAGGAAGATGAGGATGTTCGTCGCGTTGCCCACGAGCATCACGGCGAGAATCATGCGGGTAAAGCTGCGCTCGAGCAGCATGTAGACGCCACAGGCGTACATGATGACCATGCCGATGAGCAGCATGACGTTGAGAGTCATCGCTGGGCACCCCCGTCGTGTCGGCGGGCCGTCGGCCGTGAGCCCGCAGTCGCGTCATCGACCGGGGTGGCGCCGCGAATCTCGGCGTCGTCGATGACGGTCGCGGCGACGTTGCGCTGGCCGAGTTGCTCTTCCTCGGCCTGGATGTCGAGCTCGGAGCCGAGCGAGCGCAGGATGTCGATGACCAGGGCGATCACGATGAGGTAGACGCCGATATCGAAGATTGTCGAGGTAACGAAGACGATCTGACCGATGCCCGCGACGTCGCTGTCGATCCAAAAGCTCATCAGCGGCGGGTGGCCAAACAGCATCGGCGCGAGGGCCGAGCCGGCCGCCAGCACCATACCGATGCCGAGCAAGCGGCCGGCGTCGACCCGCACGGCGGCGTCAAGCTCCTCACGGCCGCCCGCGAGGTAGCGCGCGGCGAGCGCAAGACCCGCGACGACGCCACCGGCGAAACCGCCGCCGGTCGAGTTGTGCCCGGCAAACAGCAAGTAGAGCGACATGATGAACAGGCCGTGGAAGATGAGCCGGACGACGACCTCGACCACGATCGAACGGTTGTCGGGGGCGAGCGAATTACCGGCGATGAGCCAGGCGCGGCGGTCCTCGCCGAACTTCTGCAGCATGGCCGCGCGCTTCTTCAGCGGGGGTCGCGGTGGTGGTGGCGTCTGTCGCTGCGAGCCACGCGCGCTGAGGTAGACGAGGCTCGCGACGCCGGTCGCGGCGGCAATAAGCACCGACAGCTCGCCCATCGTGTCCCAGCCGCGAATGTCGACGAGGGTGACGTTGACGACGTTGTACCCGTGCCCACCCTCGACCGCGAGTTCGGCAAAGCTGAGGCCGTCGGACGGTGCGATGCGGAAACCCATCGCGAGGGCGGTGATGACGCCGATGGCAATCGCCACGGCGAACGCAATCACCCAGCGCAGCCATGACGGCAGGTTGTTATCGATATGCGCGTGCTTCGCCGGCAGCCGACGCAGCACGAGCACGAACACGACGAGCGAGAGCGTCTCAATGAGCGCCTGCGTCATCGCGAGGTCGGGAGCCCCGTGCAGGGCAAAGATGATCGAAATGCCGTAGCCCGTCGCGCTAACCAGGATCACACCGTGGAAGCGTCGCTTGGTCTGCGTCACGGCAATGGATGCGAGCACGAGCACCGCCACGATCGCGAGCTGCAACCACGAGAACTCAAGGGTGAGGTCGAGCTGCGAGTAGTCGATGAACGGTAGCGGCACGACAATGGCGGCCGCGAGCACGATGAAGATAATCGCGAGGTAGAAGGGCAGCGAACCGCGCTGGGTGCTCGAGGTGACGCGGGCTGCGACCGAGTCAACGATGCGCAGCGACAGCCAGTAGCCGCGAGCCGCCTCGAAGACGGCGGGCATGAACGACTGAGCGTGCTCGACCTTGCGGCGCCCGGCGAACAGCCCGAGACCGCCCAGCAGTGTGAGTGCCGAGAGCAAAAGTGCCGGCTCGAGGCCGTGCCAGATCGCGAGGTGGTAGGGCTCCCCGGACTCGATGGCGGGCGCGGTGTCGGCGAACTGCGCGATGAGGTGATCGATCGGCGTCGCGTAGAACGGGATGACGACGGTCGCGACGACGAGGATCACCGGCGAGATCAGGTCTTCGATGTGGCTCGTCGCCTTGACCACCGGGTCGACGCCGCGCTTCGTCGCGAAGGCACCGTACAGAAAGCGACAGGTGTACGCGACGGTGAGGATCGAACCGATCGCGGTGCCGATGAGCGCGACCCAGCCCCACGAATCGCCTGCCGAGGCAGCCCCGATGAAACTCGAAAACACGGCCTCTTTCGCCACGAAGCCCCACAGCGGCGGGATGCCCGCCATCGATGCGGCCGCAATGATCGCGGTGACGGCAAGAACCGGAGCGCTACGCCCGAGACCGGAAATCTTACGAATGTCACGGGTACCCAGTTGGTGGTCGATGATGCCGACGATGAGGAACAGCGCAGCTTTGAACAGCGCGTGGCCGATCACCATGGCGACGGCGGCGAGCACTGCGTCGCGCCCGCCGAAGCCAGCGATGGTCATCATGAAGCCGAGTTGCGACACCGTGCCGTAGGCGAGAATCAGCTTGAGGTCGAACTGCCGTAGCGCACGCCACCCGCCGACCAGCATCGTAGAGACACCGATGATGACGAGCGTCTCGGAGAATCCAGGCACATCGCTGAAGGAAGGCACGAGTCGCAACACGAGGTAGACGCCGGCCTTCACCATCGAGGCGGCGTGGAGGTAGGCAGAGACCGGGGTCGGCGCAGCCATGGCACCGGGAAGCCAGAAGTGGAACGGCAACTGCGCCGACTTGGTCAGCGCGCCGACGATCACGAGCATGAGCGCCGTGATGAGGAAGCCGTTGTGAGGGATGTCCGCGGTGAGGATCTGGCTGAAAAGCGCCGAGCCGGCCGCGACGTGCAACATCACCAGGCCGACGAGCATTGCGAGCCCACCCAGCGTCGTGACGAGCAGCGCCTGCATCGCCGCACCTCGCGACGGGCGTCGACCGGTGTAGTGACCGATGAGCAGGTACGAGAGGATGCTCGTGGCCTCCCAGAACACGAACATCAGGTAAATATTGTCGGTCGTGACGAGACCGAACATGACGCCCGCGAAGCCGAGCAAGACGCCAGCGAAACGGCCGAGTCCGGGCTCATCCTTCGTGAAGTAACTCGCGCAGTAGAGCAGCACGAGCGAGCCGATAGCAGTCACGATCATCGCGAGCACCCAGCTCAGGGCGTCAATGCGGAAGTCGAGGTTCATGCCGAGCTGCGGCAGCCACTGGTACGACACGCGCCAGGTTTCGCCGGCGAAGACCTGCGGCGCGTGGCTCGCGGTCCAGATGGCAGCTACCGCCGACACTGCTGCGCCGACGTAGAAGAGAGAGGTGCCGGGGAGTTTGCGGAGGAGTGGCATGCCTACGCTCGCTACTGCGAAGAGCGCGAGCAGGAAAGCCATCCGCATCTCCCATCTATTCGAGCCACAACTTCAACCATTATACCGGCTCGCAAGGGTGTGGGGTTACGCTGACCGCGATGATCAAGATCGGTATGAGCACCTCGTGCACTTTCCCCAAACCAACGGCGCAGTCCTTCCAGATTGCGGCGGCCGCCGGCTACGACGGCATGGAGGTGATGGTGTCGACGGAAAACGACTCACGCAACCCGCACACGCTGCGTGCGCTGTCGCATCGCTTCGAACTGCCCGTGCTGTCGATTCACGCGCCGGTGCTGTTCTATACACAGTTCGTGTGGGGCACCAAGCCCGACGAAAAGCTGGTGCGCACCGTTGACCTCGCACATGAGGTCGGCGCGACGACGGTGGTCGTGCACCCGCCGTTTCGCTGGCAGGGCCAATACGCCACTCGCTTCGAGGAGCTCGTAACGAAGCTCGAGCACGACTCCGGCATCGCCATGGCCGTCGAGAACATGTTCCCGTGGAACGTCGCCGGTAGCCAGAAGGCCTATCTACCCGGCACCAACCCGATCGAGATGAACGTCGAGTCGATCACCCTCGATTTCTCGCACGCCGCGCTCTCTGGCGACGACTCGTTCGAGATGGCCAAGGCGGCCGGCGACCGCCTCCGCCACATCCACCTCTGCGATGGCGAAGCGCCAAACGGCAAAAAGCGCCTCTTTGACGAACACAGGATGCCCGGTCAAGGCGGCCAGCCCGTTGAAAAGACGCTGCGCTACCTCGCTGATCGCGGCTGGGATGGCCAAGTCGTGGCCGAGGTGAATACCCGCTCGGCGCGAAAGGACGAAGCAAAGCGCCTGCACATGCTTCGCGAAACACTCGAGTTCGCGCGTGAACACACGACGGTCGACTTCCCCAACTAATCCCGGAGCTCCGGCTCCGGCCGGGGCTCGAGAAAACGTCCGGAAAAAGCAAGAAGGGGTTCCCCAAAATGGGGAACCCCTTCTCTTAAGTTAAGTTCGGCGGTGT
>NZ_JACXJG010000014.1:96330-101757 GCF_014904065.1 Gulosibacter sediminis
CCTACTCTCCCACAAGGTCCCCCTTGCAGTACCATCGGCGCAAAGACGCTTAGCTTCCGGGTTCGGAATGTAACCGGGCGTTTCCATCTCGCTAAAACCACCGAAACACTTTCTAACACACTCATCGTATGTCAAGAACCACACAGGGACGCGAACAACTCACACAACAGCAACATACACATACACATACTCAGTGAGAAAATTATTGAAGTCTTCGGCGTATTAGTACCGGTCAGCTCCACACCTTACAGCGCTTCCACATCCGGCCTATCAACCCAGTCATCTACTGGACACCTCACCCCAACAAAGGGTAGGAAGTCTCATCTTGGAGCCGGCTTCCCGCTTAGATGCTTTCAGCGGTTATCCGTTCCGAACGTAGCCAATCAGCCATGCCCTTGGCAGAACAACTGACACACCAGAGGTTCGTCCTTCTCGGTCCTCTCGTACTAAAGAAAGATCTCCTCAAACTTCCAACGCGCGCAGCGGATAGAGACCGAACTGTCTCACGACGTTCTGAACCCAGCTCGCGTACCGCTTTAATGGGCGAACAGCCCAACCCTTGGGACCTACTCCAGCCCCAGGATGCGACGAGCCGACATCGAGGTGCCAAACCATGCCGTCGATATGGACTCTTGGGCAAGATCAGCCTGTTATCCCCGAGGTACCTTTTATCCGTTGAGCGACAGCGCTTCCACAAGCCACTGCCGGATCACTAGTCCCGACTTTCGTCCCTGCTCCACCTGTCAGTGTCACAGTCAAGCTCCCTTGTGCACTTACACTCGAAATCTGATTACCAACCAGACTGAGGGAACCTTTGGGCGCCTCCGTTACTCTTTGGGAGGCAACCGCCCCAGTTAAACTACCCACCAGGCACTGTCCCTGAACCGGATCACGGTTCGAAGTTAGATAATCAGAGTGACCAGAGTGGTATTTCAACAACGACTCCACCAACACTAGCGTGCCAGCTTCACAGTCTCCCACCTATCCTACACAAGCCACACCAATCACCAATACCAAGCTATAGTAAAGGTCACGGGGTCTTTTCGTCCTGCTGCGCGTAACGAGCATCTTTACTCGTACTGCAATTTCGCCGAGTTCGCGGTGGAGACAGCTGGGAAGTCGTTACGCCATTCGTGCAGGTCGGAACTTACCCGACAAGGAATTTCGCTACCTTAGGATGGTTATAGTTACCACCGCCGTTTACTGGGGCTTAAATTCTGTGCTTCGCCAAAGCTAACACTTCCTCTTAACCTTCCAGCACCGGGCAGGCGTCAGTCCGTATACATCGTCTTGCAACTTCGCACGGACCTGTGTTTTTGATAAACAGTCGCTTCCCACTAGTCTCTGCGGCCACCACACCCTTTCGGAGTAAATCCTAATAAGTGGATGGCCCCCCTTCTCCCGAAGTTACGGGGGCATTTTGCCGAGTTCCTTCACCACGATTCTCTCGAACTCCTTAGTATTCTCTACCTAACCACCTGTGTCGGTTTGGGGTACGGGCAACTCAGACCTCGCGTCGATGCTTTTCTTGGCAGCAGAGGATCACCAACTTCGCCATTACGGCTTCCGCGTCAGTTCTCAGGCATCCACGTGGCGGATTTACCAACCACGAACCCTACAACCTTGCCCGGATACAACCATTCACCCGGATTGGCTACCTTTCTGCGTCACACCTGTTAATACGCTACCCGCCCCAGCATAGGTTCGAACGCTCCATCCCCACACCACACCAAAGGCGCAGCAGGGAACTTCAGGCTCTTAGCATCACTGGATTGGATTGGACGGTCTTTCGCCGGTACGGGAATATCAACCCGTTGTCCATCGACTACGCCTGTCGGCCTCGCCTTAGGTCCCGACTTACCCAGGGAAGATTAGCTTGACCCTGGAACCCTTGGTTATTCGGAGGACGGGTTTCTCACCCGTCTTTCGCTACTCATGCCTGCATTCTCACTCGTGTACCGTCCACGACCACGTTCCCGTGCCGCTTCACCCAGTACACGACGCTCTCCTACCCAGCCCAACAAATGGACTGCCACAATTTCGGTGGTGTGCTTGAGCCCCGTTACATTGTCGGCGCGGAATCACTTGACCAGTGAGCTATTACGCACTCTTTCAAGGGTGGCTGCTTCTAAGCCAACCTCCTGGTTGTCACTGCAACTCCACATCCTTTTCCACTTAGCACACGCTTAGGGACCTTAATTGGTGGTCTGGGTTGTTTCCCTCTCGACAATGAAGCTTATCCCCCACTGTCTCACTGCTGCGCTCTCACTTACTGGCATTCGGAGTTTGGCTGACGTCAGTAACCCGGTAAGGCCCATTAGCCATCCAGTAGCTCTACCTCCAGCAAGAAACACGCAACGCTGCACCTAAATGCATTTCGGAGAGAACCAGCTATCACGAAGTTTGATTGGCCTTTCACCCCTAACCACAGCTCATCCCCCCAGTTTTCAACCTAGGTGGGTTCGGTCCTCCACGACGTCTTACCGACGCTTCAACCTGGCCATGGCTAGATCACTTCGCTTCGGGTCTAGAACATGCGACTCAACGCCCTCTTCAGACTCGCTTTCGCTACGGCTACCCCACACGGGTTAACCTCGCCACACATCACTAACTCGCAGGCTCATTCTTCAAAAGGCACGCCGTCACCCCGAAAGGCTCCGACGGATTGTAAGCAAACGGTTTCAGGAACTATTTCACTCCCCTCCCGGGGTGCTTTTCACCTTTCCCTCACGGTACTTGTCCGCTATCGGTCATCTGGAAGTATTTAGGCTTATCGGGTGGTCCCGACAGATTCACACAAAGTTTCACGGGCTCCGTGCTACTTGGGATACTCATCAGCACCAACACACTGTTTCGGATACGGGACTCCCACCCCCTACGGTCAGGCATTCAAACCTGTTCTCCTACACTGCATCAGACACTCGTCGCGTGGTAGCACGACACAACAAGTCCCACAACCCCGACCATGCAACCCCTACCAGGTATCACACACAACCGGTTTAGCCTCATCCGCGTTCGCTCGCCACTACTAACGGAATCACAATTGTTTTCTCTTCCTGCGGGTACTGAGATGTTTCACTTCCCCGCGTTCCCCCTCAACACCCTATACATTCAGGTGCGAGTAACCACAATAAATGTGGCCAGGTTTCCCCATTCGGAAATCCTCGGATCAACGCCCGTTTATCGGCTCCCCGAGGCTTATCGCAGATTACTACGTCCTTCATCGGCTCCAGATGCCAAGGCATCCACCGTTCGCTCTTAGCAACTTCAAAATCACCAAGTACGATACATAAGAATAAGAATCAAAAAAATTTGAACTCTAGAAATCTAGAAACTATTACACCACCACGCACCATCAAGCCACCAACAGCGACTCAACACTACGCGACAGCTAATAAGATGCTCGCGTCCACTATGTAGTTCTCAACATACAATCAGCACCACCCCACACCACCGAACATTCCATTCCGTGGCCTGCAATGGTCTGCAGGAAACCGCCACCCAACCCGAAGGCCTGGCAGTTGACCGGTCCCCAAGGACCCAACAGCGTGCACACCGCGCAACAGCTCCACAACACCCCTTCCACCGGCTCGCGAACGAACCAGGTACTAACGCATCACGTCACTCCCACACTTGCCATATGTTCCACCCTTGAGCACCCACTCACCACATTCGGATGAGACTGGGCACCACGACCACACTGATTGTGACCGTGTCAATGCTCCTTAGAAAGGAGGTGATCCAGCCGCACCTTCCGGTACGGCTACCTTGTTACGACTTAGTCCTAATCACCGATCCCACCTTCGACAGCTCCCTCCACAAGGGTTAGGCCACCGGCTTCGGGTGTTACCGACTTTCATGACTTGACGGGCGGTGTGTACAAGGCCCGGGAACGTATTCACCGCAGCGTTGCTGATCTGCGATTACTAGCGACTCCGACTTCATGGGGTCGAGTTGCAGACCCCAATCCGAACTGAGACCGGCTTTTTGGGATTCGCTCCACCTCGCGGTATCGCAGCCCATTGTACCGGCCATTGTAGCATGCGTGAAGCCCAAGACATAAGGGGCATGATGATTTGACGTCATCCCCACCTTCCTCCGTGTTGACCACGGCAGTATCCCATGAGTTCCCACCATAACGTGCTGGCAACATAGGACGAGGGTTGCGCTCGTTGCCGGACTTAACCGAACATCTCACGACACGAGCTGACGACAACCATGCACCACCTGTATACCGACTGCAAGCAGGGCAACCATCTCTGGAAGTTTCCGGTATATGTCAAGCCTTGGTAAGGTTCTTCGCGTTGCATCGAATTAATCCGCATGCTCCGCCGCTTGTGCGGGCCCCCGTCAATTCCTTTGAGTTTTAGCCTTGCGGCCGTACTCCCCAGGCGGGGCGCTTAATGCGTTAGCTACGACACAGAAACCGTGGAATGGTCCCCACATCTAGCGCCCAACGTTTACGGCATGGACTACCAGGGTATCTAATCCTGTTCGCTCCCCATGCTTTCGCTCCTCAGCGTCAGTAACGGCCCAGAGATCTGCCTTCGCCATCGGTGTTCCTCCTGATATCTGCGCATTCCACCGCTACACCAGGAATTCCAATCTCCCCTACCGCACTCAAGTCTGCCCGTACCCACTGCAGGCCCGAGGTTGAGCCTCGGGATTTCACAGCAGACGCGACAAACCGCCTACGAGCTCTTTACGCCCAATAATTCCGGACAACGCTTGCACCCTACGTATTACCGCGGCTGCTGGCACGTAGTTAGCCGGTGCTTTTTCTGCAGGTACCGTCACTTTCGCTTCTTCCCTACTAAAAGAGGTTTACAACCCGAAGGCCGTCATCCCTCACGCGGCGTTGCTGCATCAGGCTTGCGCCCATTGTGCAATATTCCCCACTGCTGCCTCCCGTAGGAGTCTGGGCCGTGTCTCAGTCCCAGTGTGGCCGGTCACCCTCTCAGGCCGGCTACCCGTCGTCGCCTTGGTGGGCCTTTACCCCGCCAACAAGCTGATAGGCCGTGAGCCGATCCGAAACCGAAAAATCTTTCCAACCAGAGGAGATGCCTCCCTGGCACATATCCAGTATTAGCCACCGTTTCCGGTGGTTATTCCAGAGTTTCGGGCACGTTGCTCACGTGTTACTCACCCGTTCGCCACTAATCCACCCAGCAAGCTGGGCTTCATCGTTCGACTTGCATGTGTTAAGCACGCCGCCAGCGTTCGTCCTGAGCCAGGATCAAACTCTCCGTAAAAAATGAGTTCAATCCAGAATCAAAACACCAAAATTAATCTGGCGATCATCATCCAAAATGTTAAAAAAAGGAACCAAATAAACCAGCCAGCCGAAGCTAGCCAATCACGAGGTAACCATATAAAAAATGGCATATGACAATTTATTTAGTGCACACTGTTGAGTTCTCAAAGACC
>NZ_JACXJG010000015.1:0-3728 GCF_014904065.1 Gulosibacter sediminis
TCGATTGCGATGAGCCCCTTATGCGCGACTTCTCGCTCGAGATCACGAGCCGCGACGTTGACGCGATTCCCGCGGCGGCGAGGTTGATTCCGGCGGGCACTCGCATCAACGTGACGTTCCTTAGCAACGAGGAGCCGGCGACGACGGTGGCTGCCGCGCGGGCGGTGCGCGACGCCGGGTTCGTGCCGGTGCCGCACCTCGCGGCCCGGCGCATCCGCTCGCTCGAGGCGTTCACGAGCATCCTCAAGCAGCTGCAGGCGGCGAGCGTCTCGGAGCACCTGTTCCTCATCGCGGGTGACCCCGCGCAGCCCGAGGGGCTGTTCGCCGACGCGGCGTCGCTCATCCGCGCGGTGCGGCTCGCGGACTACGGCGTGCGCGAGGTGGGAATCGCGGGGTACCCGGAGGGGCACCCGAGCATCCCGACCGACGTGCTCTGGGCCTCCCTCGACGAGAAGCTGGGCGAGCTGCGGGTGCAGGGGCTCGAGTCGGTGATTGTCACGCAGTTCGGTTTTGACGTGGATGCGGTGGCGCGCTGGATCGGCGAGGTGCGGTTGCGGGGGTACGACGGGCCCATTCGCGTCGGCGCTCCAGGCCCGGCGGGCGTGAAGCGGCTGCTGCGCTACGCGAGTCGCTTCGGTGTCGCCTCGAGCGCGGGCATCGTGCGCAAGTACGGTTTCTCGCTCGCGAACCTGATGGGCACCGCGGGGCCCGACACGTTCATCCGCGCGCTGCAGGATGCGGTGGCTCGCGACGGCGGGTTCGGCGCGGTGGCCATGCACCTCTACACCTTCGGCGGGCTCGAGGCGACGGCTGCGTGGGCGCGGGACTTCGTCGCGGCGCCCGGCGGATCGACGAGCTAGTCGAGGTCGCCCGCGCGGAGTTTGCTGAGCTGCTTTTCCTCCGACTCGCGTTTCGCCTCGGCGCCGGCGAGCACCTCGGCGATCTCGCCCTGCGGCACCACGGCGATGCCGTCGCGGTCGCCGACGAGCCAGTCGCCCGGATGCACGACGACGTTGCCGATCGCGACCGCCTCGTGCAGGCGGCCGGGTCCGTTGCGGTACGGGCCGGCGGGGGAGACCGCGCGGGCGTAGGCGGGCAGGCCGATCTCCTCGAATTCGAGGGCGTCGCGGATCGCTCCGTCGAGCACGACGGCGACGGCGCCGTGGCGCTGCATCCGCTCGGCGATGATGCCGCCGAGCAGCGCCCGATTCGTGACGCCGCTGCCGTTCACAACGACGACGTCGCCCTCGGTGAGGTCGGGCACGAGCTCGTGCAGCACCTTGTTGTCGCCGGGCGCAACGTAGGCGGTGACGGCGCGGCCGACGAAACCGGCTGACGGCCACATCGGCGCGATGCCGCTGTCGACAACGTTGAGGCGGCCCATTGCGTCGCTGAGTTGGCTCGGCGCGAGGGCGGTGAGGCGGCGGCGGATCTCGGAGTCCGGCAGTTCGGTCATGGCGCATCCCTTCCGCAAGCGACCTCGGTGACGCCCGCGATGCAATTCACTCTAATCAGAGATTGTTTGGCGGCGCGAGGCGGATGCGTGAGTTGCGCTGGCGTGCCGGCCCGAGCATCCGTCGACGTGAGCAAAAATCCCCGGTCGGCCGGGCCGGATGCGCCTGCGCGCATCCGGCCCACCGAACCGGGGATTCTTTGTTCCGCGACGCTAGGCCGCGACCGACTCATTCGTGTAGTCGTTGTGCTTCGTTTCCTTCGAGAACAGCAGCGCGACGAAGGTGAGCAGGGCCGCGCCGGCGAGGTAGACGCNGACCCAGAACGGCGAGCCGTCGCCCGCGCTCCAGAGCGCGACGAACACGGTCGGGGCGATGCCCGCGCCGAGTACCGACGAGAGGTTGTACGCAATCGCCGAGCCGGTGTAGCGAGTGTTCGCGGGGAAGTACTCGGGCAGCACCGCGCCCATCGGGCCGAAGGTGAGGCCCATGAGCGCCATGCCGATGATGAGCTGCGCCTGTACGCCCGTGTGGCCGAGGCCGAGCAGCGGGGTCATCACAAAGGCAAAGATGAAGATCAGCGCCGTGACCGAGAGCAGCATCTTGCGGCGGCCGAACTTCTCGGCGAGCGGACCCGAGACGAGCGTGAAGATGCCGAAGAACACGACGGCGACAATGAGCATGAGCAAGAAGTCGGTCTTCGGGTAGCCGAGGCCGCCGACGTGCGTCGCGGCGTCGAACGCCGTGCCCGAGTCGGCCGCGGTCGCGGCGGCCTGGTCGGTCGTCGGCGTCGAGCCATACGTGAGCATGAACGAGGTCATCATGTAGAAGAGCACGTAGGTGGCGAGCATCACGAAGGTGCCGAGGATGATCGCGCGCCACGACTTGCGGAAGACCTCGACGAGCGGGGCCTTGACGACGTGATCCTCACGCACGACCTTCTGGAACGCGGGCGTCTCGGTGAGCTGGATGCGCACCCAAAGGCCGATGATGACGAGCACGGCCGACACGAGGAACGGCAGGCGCCAGCCCCACGTGAGGAACTGCTCCTCGGTGAGGGTGAAGTTGAGCAGTACGAACAGCAGGTTGCCGAGGATGAAGCCGATTGGCGCGCCGAGCTGCGGGAACGTGCCGTAGATGGCGCGCTTGTTCGCGGGGGCGTTCTCGGTGGCGAGGAGGGCGGCGCCCGACCACTCGCCGCCGAGGCCGAGGCCCTGGCAGAAGCGCAGCAGTACGAGCAGCGCCGGCGCGAGCACGGTCATGTTCGTGTTGATCGAGCCGTCGGCATTCGCCGCGGTCGGCAGGCAGCCGATGAGGAATGTCGCGATGCCCATCACGAGCAGCGTGCCGACGAGCGNAGTGGCCGAAGAGGATCGAGCCGAAGGGGCGCGCGATGAACGCGACGCCGAAGACGGCGAACGACGAGAGCAGGGCCGTAATCGGGTCGGCGCTTGGGAAAAAGAGAATGGGGAAGACGAGCGAAGCCGCGGTGGCGTAGATGTAGAAGTCGTAGAACTCGATCGACGTGCCGACGAGGCTCGCGACGATGACCTGCCAGGGCTTGTTCTGCTTCGCGCCGGATGCGGCGGGCGTGGCGCCGGTGTTGATGGTCGAGGTGTCGTGTGACACGAATGTGCTCCTGAGCTGACGATGAACGGCGCGCCGGAAACGCTGTACCCGCCCTGGTGGGGCGAGGCCTCGAACGCGGTGGCGCGGCCCGACCACCTGCCTCGGCGGGGTTGGGGAGTGCAGGAGTCGAACGGTGTCGGTCAAGTTGGCGACGATTCAGGCTACACCCAGCCAGGTATGCAGAAAAAGCCGCAGCCCCTCCTTTATGCGGGTCTGCTGAACGGATAGGTGACAGTTTCGGTTAGGCCGCGAGGGCCAGGGTCTGGTTCATGATGGTCTCGAACTCNGGGCGTCAAACGCCCCAGGCCGGCTTGCCTGCGACGGCGGTGATAGGTCCGCTCGATCCAGGTGACGATGGCGATGCGTAGCTCTTCGCGGGTGGCCCAGGACCGCCGGTTGAGGACGTTCTTCTGCNCGAAAAGAACGATTCCATCGCAGCGTTGTCGCCCGCAGCACCCACCCTGCCCATCGACCCGACCATGCGGTGACGGGCCAGGGCGCGGATCACCTTCCGGGAGCGAAATTGACTGCCCCTGTCACTGTGCACCACGCAACCGGCGACGTTCCCGCGCAGGGCGGCGGCGTTGTCGATCGCGTTGACGACCAGGCGGGACTTCATCCGGGAGCCGATCGAGTAGCCGACGATCT
>NZ_JACXJG010000015.1:3949-4180 GCF_014904065.1 Gulosibacter sediminis
CGGTTCGGAGCGTCCGCGACGAACTCGCGTTGCACGAGGTCGTCGTGGACGGGCGGGCCTGCCTTCTTGCCCTTCCCGCGGGCCTTGCGCTTGCCGAACGCCGACCACCAGCCGTTGGCGGACGTGATCTTCCAGGCCGTCCGGTCCGACATCGCCTCCCCGGCATCGCGAGCCTCATCGGCCAGCAGTCGGTGCCCGAACTCCGGGTCATCGCGGTGGGCGTCGAACAGC
>NZ_JACXJG010000015.1:4214-4280 GCF_014904065.1 Gulosibacter sediminis
CGACTCGGTGATGGGCTGTTTGAGCCAGCGGTAGTAGGGCTGTCGGGCGAGCTTGAGGACCCGGCA
>NZ_JACXJG010000015.1:4398-4469 GCF_014904065.1 Gulosibacter sediminis
CACCGCGACGGGGATCCCATCGGCGGCGAGCTCTTTCACGAGCGGGTAGGTCATTTTCCCGGCAGATGCGC
>NZ_JACXJG010000015.1:4736-14277 GCF_014904065.1 Gulosibacter sediminis
CCCGCTTACGCAGCTCCCGAGCCTCATCAGACTCGGCCTTCGTCACGCCGGGCTTCGCGCCGTTCTCCACGGCGGCCTGGCGAACCCAGTTCTGCAGGCAGGTCTCGCTGATCCCGAAGTCCGCCGCGATCTGACGCAACGGCACACCGGGCTCGCGGCTCGCAGCGACGCGGACCACGTCGTCACGGAACNCCCAGCAGCGCCTTCCGGCACCACACAGATCAGGTGTCACCTATCTGTTCAGCAGACCCTCACCATCGGTACCACAACGGGCTTGTGGACCGTGGAGTCGCATGCCGAACGAATGAGTCACGTGTCCGCATGGCCCGCAGACGCTCTGCCCGACTTCGCGTCGGTCGCGTTCAGCGAAAAAGGTGCTGCCGAGGCGGCGGAGCTGGTCCTCGAGCGAGGCATGGTGCTCGAGTCGGCCGTCTGGTCGATGGCCGATGTCCCCGCGCTCCTTGCCTCACCGACACTCGACCAGAATGTGCGCGTGCTGATCGAGCCGGAGACGGCCGACGCGCAAGCCGCGGTCGCTGAGTGTCGTGAGATCGCCGCAGTGTTGCGCAAGGAGGGGGTTACCGCCCCGATCTTGTATCACGGCTACGACGAGACCGTGTGGCCCGTTGTGCAGGCTGCAATAGAGGACGGGTGTCAGACCCGAATCGGGTTCGAAGATGGTGTGACGCTGCCCGACGGGTCTTTGGCTTCGGACAATGTGGAGCTTGTTCGGGCTGTGCGTCGGCTCTCTGGCGACTAGACGGGACTTCTGCCGTCGCGGTCCAACGGGCTGTGTGGGATCCCTGCCTTGCCAACGGCAGGGAGTCCTGTCGGTGATTCCACACCTCTCGCGCTAGCCTGGGTGGGAGGCCCGGGAGCGTGAGTGCATGGTAGACGACCTGGATCGGCAGCTGATCGACCTGCTTGCCCGTGACGGACGACGATCGTTTGCGTCGCTGGCAGAAGAACTAGGCATCGCCCAATCGACGGTGCGGATGCGTGTTTCGAAGCTGGAGGATGACAACGTCATCACGATCGTTGCGCTCTGTAATGCGCTGCTCCTTGGGCACCAGGTCGTTCGGTTGCTGCTCAGGGTGAGGAATCTGCCGCCCATCTCGGTCGCCGATAGCCTCTCTGGCATCAGTCAGATTAACCACATCGCCCTCGTCGCAGGTTCGCACGACCTCTACCTCGAAGCGACGTGCCGAGACCAGCCCCAGCTGATCGATCTCATGGACGAGATCCGTCGGCACCCCGGCGTGGCCTCCATCCAGCCCATCACCGTCACCTCGCTCGCAAAGGACTACACCTGGGACGGGCTGCGTGGAGCGGCGGGGCAGGGCTTCAGAGACTCGAAAATTACGTGATCTGGGAGACGTCCCGCGTTTGCGGCAGCTTCTCGCGATTCTGGCGGATGTTGCTTCGTGGGCTCGGCTCCCGAAAGCCTTGCCACACGTAGGTGTCCTTCCGGACATCCAGCACGGTCAGCGTTTCGACCTCGGAGATGCCGCGAATGCGGCGAAGGTCTTCAAGCACGATCCGGCCCAACGCTTTGGAGTCAATCGCGACGACGTCAAGAATGATGTCGTAGTAGCTGAGGGCGCAAGCAACGTATTTGATCTGTGGGTGGTCGGCGAGCTGCGCGGCGACCTGCGCAACTGGCACTTCAGAAACCCGCACGCCGACGTGTGCTGCGATGCCACCAATTTTCGTCTCGTCGTACATGCCGACGACATGAATAATGTTCAGGGCAACGAGCCTGTTATAGCGCTGCCGAATCGTCGGCTCGGTGTAGCCCAGGCGGCGACCGATTTCGGCAAATGACAGGCGACCGTTCATGCGCAGCTGATCAATAATGTCTCGATCTGCATCATCAAGAAGCTGGTCTTGTCCGTCGTTGGCGCGATCCATCCCGTAATTCTAGGCGGAGCGGCTGGCAAGCGCGGCGAAGCGATCCTTGCCTTTCGCCGGGTGCTACGGGGCCGTGACGATGTCACCGTTGCGGGGGAGTGTGTTGTTGAAGGTGATCGGGATTGCGCGGGCTTGCTTGATGTCGGCGGTGTCGATCGCCTGGATGTGCAGGTGCGGCTCGGTGCTGTTGCCCGAGTTGCCGCAGCGGGCGATTGGGTCACCTGTTCGCATGCGGGCGCCGATTTGGGTCGTGATGCTGCCTTGTTGGAGGTGGCAGAGGGCGACGATGATGCCTGTGCTGGACTCGACGAAGATGTGGTTGCCGGCGAGGGCGGGCCAGCCTGCCTGGATGCGCTGGCGCTGGCTCAGCGCGTAGCCAATTGACGGGAAGCCGCGGTAGGCCGCGTGNGTCAGTATGAGTGTCGCTCGCCGCGACGATGCGGCCGCCGATCGGAGCCAGGATCTCGCGGCCGAAGCCGGGGAAGCGTTCGGCGGGGTCGGGGCGGAAGAGCGAGGCTGCGGTGATGCGGGCGCTGCGGCCGCGCTCATCGACGGGGACGAAGTCGATCGCGTAGGCGGTCGCGAACGCGTCGGTGCCGTGGCTCGGCACCCGGTTCGCGGGGCTGTTCTGCACGAGCCACCGCCCGCGAAACGGGTACGCGAGATCGACGCTGCCGTCCATGCGCATCCCCTTCGCTCACGCTCGCGAGCACCCTACCGGGCGCACCCGCGCGTTCGGCCAGTGGCGAGCATCCGCCGCCGGCCGTGACCGAGACGGAAAATATCTCGGTTGGGGGCGGGGTGGCGGTGGCTATTGCGTCCAGTGGTCGGGGAACCAGTAGTCGGGCCTCACCGTGCAGACGTAGGCCGGCTTGCCGTCGACTAGGGTCGCCATGACACCTGACTTACCCACCTTGAAGCGCCCACCGTTGGGGCGGACAGCCTGCATTTGATTCCGAACCTGCGCTGCTGCGCTGCTGCCGATCACGGTCGCGAGTGTGCGGGTGCTGTTGCGCGGCGTGATGTTTCCCAAGCTGTCGAGTTGATACGACGTTCCGGTTTCCCAGGCTGCTTTCGCGGCGAATTGCTTGGACTCCGGCGTATCGTCGCCACCGGCAATGCGAGTCGATGTAGGGATTGTCGAAGTCCCTGAGCCGGCGACGGGTGCGTCAATCGAGCCCGGCTGCGGGCCGTTCGCGAGGTTCCGCTCCTTGTCGAGGGATCCCGACATTGCGCGAGAGAACGCCTCATAGACCTCGGCGGGAATGCGGCCGCGGTCACCCACCGCGTAGCCGTTCTCCCGAGCCCAGCGCCGAACCTCGGTGGGGTTTTTCATCGGTGAAACCCGGACCGGGGTGGTGCGCTGGGGGCTCCCACTAGTGCGCTCGGGTTTCACCGACTTGGCTGTGGCGAGCAGCTGCTCGACTTCGGTGGGCGAGGGTGCGGTGTTCGCGACATTGTTGAAGCCCACTGTCGCGACTTTCGGCGCCTCAGCCGGCAACTCAGGCGTAGACTCGGTCACTGGATCAGTCTCAGGCTCTGGCTCAGGCTCAGGACTCGCTTCGGGCTCGGGCTCCAACGATTCCCAGGGCTGCGCCTGCAGCTTCTCGAGGCGCGCTTGCTCGGCGCGCTCCTGAGTAAACTCCGCCACTTGGGCGGCTTCCGCGGCACGCGCCTTCATCTCCTCGAGCCGTGCCCAGAGCGGGCGCATCGCCTGTTCGGGATCGAGATAGTACTTCGACGCTCGGATGCGCCAGAACGACCAGCCGAGCCGCTCCAGCACGCGCTGGCGGCGGACATCCTCATCCCATTTGTCGGGGCCGTGGAAGGTGTCGCCGTCGCATTCGACCGCCAGCTTCTCGCCGTTGGCGACGTTGACGACGAAGTCGATCCGGTAGCGGCCGACGCGATGCTGCGGCGTGACGTCGTAGCCCCGCGCAAGCATTTGCTTCAGGACGTCGCGCTCGAACTTTGATTCGGTGAGCTCGAAGAGGCCCTGCGAGTCCTTGCGGTGGCCGTGCCCCTGCGCGTACTCGATCATGGCGCGGCGCTGATCCTCGTGGTGCAGCGTAGCCGGGTCCATGCTGTAGAAGATCCACAGCTGATCTTGGGCGCGCGACGCCGCAACGTTCGCCCATTGCGCGTACCGCGTCGTGGTCGCGGCGAAGGATGCGTCGTGGGCGACCATCGACACGAACATCACGTTGCGCTCGTCGCCCTGGAACATCGGCGGGTTGCCCACGCGGAGGCGACGGTGCTCGAATTCTTCGTCGCCGATCGCGTCGCGAATCAAGTCCTGAAGGATTTGCGCCTGTGGGCCACTCATCATCTTGACGACGCCGAACGTCAACCCTTCGTAGGCCGGATCTTCGATGCACTTCACGACTTGTGCCGTGATGGCCTCGGCCTCGTCGAGGTTCACGCGGCTTGAGCCGCGCACGATCGACACAGCGTCGTCGACGTGGACGGCCTTGACCGGGTCTCCGATCTGCGGCACGCTGACTTCCCGCAGCGGCAAGATGCTGCCGTTGTAGTAGCGGTTTGAGAACTCGATAATCTCGGGGACGCAGCGGAAGTGTTCCTTGAGCGCGATGGTTGAGGGGAACGCGCGGCCCGAGATCGAATAGAGCGAATCATCCAGCGTCAGGAGCTTCGCCTCGGGCATACCCTTGAGGTATTGATCCTGCAGCGCCGCGATCCGGTGGGTTTGAATTCCAACACGCTCCGGCGTCGTCTGCTTGTCGTCACCGACCACGACGATCTTTTTGCCGAGCGCGAGCACGCCGAGCGACAGCAGGTCACACTGCGACGATTCGTCGACCACGACGACATCGAAGAGGTCCGACACTCGCGGGTCGAAGTTCTCCATCACGCGGTAGATCGGCATGATCCAGATCGGAACGGCGCCCATCGCGGCCGGCAGCGCCTCGCGGGCAGCAGCCTGGAAGCGGGGCGCGTTCTTGCCCGTCCCCTTGCCGACACGCTTCACCGCAGTCAGCCACGTCTCCAGGGCACGCCGCTGGCGATCCTTGAGGTTGCGCTTCAACTCCACACGTGCCGACCGGTTCGCGAGGTCGATGATCGCCCGACGAAGCGCGGTGGCGTCAGTGTGCGAGGACTCCATTAGTGTCTGGAGGTCGGTCTCCGAGTGGAGAGCCGAGAGCCAGCTGCGAGCCTTTGCCCGCTCCCAGGCGACGGCGGCGTTTTCGACCCCACCGACGACGTCCGCAGCCCCGCGACTGTCCAGGATGGCGCGCGCCCAGATCGGGGCACCACCTGCCGACAGGCGCTCGCGGAGCTCATCGCCGCGGAGCACGCGGGCGCGAACCCCGAATAGACGATGCGACTCTGTCATCGTGGCGTCCCACTGATCCGGCCGCGACAGGTCGAGAGCCGAGACGAGCTGCCCCCACAGCGGGGAGGCGTTCGCCGCTTGTCGAGCATCAACAAGGCCGGCCCGCAGCGACGCCAGGTGCGCCTCGAGCTCACGTTCTTCGATGCGGGCGGCCGCGCCGTCGAGGAGGCTGGCGATCTCCTCCAGAGATTCGGGGCGGAGAGCGGCGTCGTGGGCGGTCACAAACGCCTGGCTCGCGGCGTACGTGGAGGGGAAAGCACTGCTCCACCAGCTCGTGACATCGTCCACCCGAGCAGCGAGCTGGTCGGCCGCGAACAAGAAGGCATTGTCGAGTGGCGGCACCGGGATCTGGCATGGCGCGTACGCCTGCGACATCTGGACATGGGCCGCGCGGGTCTTAGTCCGCAGCTCGACCAGTGTACGCACGAGGTCGAGTTGCGCGGGTGTCGTGACTGGGTAGCCATCGACCTGCACCTGGGAGCTGAACTCCTTCAGGTCCTTCGCCGCGAACATCGACAGCTTCTTACCCGCGGCGACGCGCTTGCCCCAGTCTTCGAGCATCTTCGCGTGGGCGACTGGATCGCCCTCGGGGGCGTCCACGACATGCCCCGCCAGGCGACTCGCGAGCGCGAGGGCGACGCGAATCCGTTCGCGCGTTGCCGGATTGTGTTGGACCACCCACGTCACCGCAGGGTCGCGGTGGCGGATCGCCTGCGCGTACCGGTCCTCCCACTGGCCCGAGAGTGCGCGCATCCGAGCGGCCGAGTCGCGAAACATTCTTGCCTGCTGCCGGATCGACTCCAGCGTCATGCCGTCGAGCGTCTCGACGCGGAGGCCGCGATCCTCGAGCGACGTCACTTGCGAGCGGAGCTCATCCAGCTTCTTGAGCTGCGTCTGGAGCGTCGCAGCGGCGGGTAGTTTCGAGGCCTCCGGCAGCGTGAGCGCGGATGCGGCGGCATCCTCCGCGCTCGTCTCGCGGAGGATCTGGGCCAGCTCGGCGAGCTCCTCGGGGGTGATGGGCATCTTTGCGTCCACGGGAACGCGATCCTTGATGACGTCGAGCTCGCGACGCTCGGCCAGCCACTCCGCGACCTGGGGAGCCCTGGCGGGGCCAGTCGGCAGGGGATACTCCCGCTGCTCGCTCTGCAGGGCCCGGACGAGCGCCGCATCCGTTCGTGCGATTGATTCGCGGAGGGCGTCGACTGTGGTGCCGAGCTCAGCGATGCGCTTTTCTTCGCGGGGAACGTCGAGGGATGACAGCGAGTCCTGCATCGACTGTGCCGCGCTGCGGAGCTCCTCCATCGCAGTCGGCGTCGACTCGAGCACTGCGAGCGAAAGGTCTCGGAGCTCTTCGGGGATCTTGTCGCGGAGGACCGAGAGCGCCTGCTCCTTCTCCGCCGTCACGAGGACGCGCTTGCCCTGCGCGACGAGGTGCGAGACCAGGTTGACGATCGTGTGCGACTTACCGGTGCCAGGAGGTCCCTGAACGGTGACGCCGCGCGACCGCGCGAGCTGGCTGGCGATGCGGACCTGTTCGGCGTTGGCCGGCAGGGGCATCAGGAGTCGATCGGCGGTGCCGTCGTCGGTCGAGACTTCGCGGCCAAGCTGACGCAATGCGTCATCGACGCGGTCGCGGTCGGCGACTACGGATGCCAGGCCCTCGGGGAGGAATCCCTCGTAGAGGATCTTGTGGGCGAGCTCGTCATAGAAGCGTTCCTGACGCATGGGGCGCTTGTGCATGAAGAGCACCCAGCCGTCATTGACCTGCGGATTGGCTGTTGGCGTGGCCGGATCCTTGTCATCGACGAGCACCGCGTCGATGCCGAGCTGTGCGCTGATCTGCCGCCGCACGCTGAGCAGCTGTTCCGGGTCCCAGATGTCAGGCGGCGTTTCACGCAGGGTGGCTTGCAGCGAGACGAGGCCGTCCATGCCGTTGAGGCTGGTGCCTTCCAGCGCGTCGAGCTCGAGCTCGACGNCTTGTTCGGGCATCACGCGGATGGTGGCGTCGTCTTGATCGACTTCGACGATGGCCCGGGCGGTGAGCATTGGCGCGACGACCGAGCTGGCACCATCTCGGGCGGAAACGACAACGTGGCCCCACACGACTTCGTAGGTCGCGGACTCCGCCTCTGCTTTGAGGTGGAGGTCGTAAAGGGCGGCATAGAGGCGGCGCGCCTCGTAAACCGGTCGGCTGCGTTCTTCCCATGGCACCCAGGTCGAGTCGAGCCACTCAGTGAATCCACGCTCGGCGTCCGCGGCGAACTGTCTGCGGAGCTTGGCGCGAACTTCGCGGTCTTCATCCGTATCGTCCGCGCTCGTGGGGCCGAGCTGGTCGAGGACTTTGGCCTCAATCTGTCGCTGTACCGCGACCGGTGCGAGCTGCGGTCGAGTCAGGGGATCTTTGCCGTCGGGCACCGGCGCGAGCAGCGGTGCAAGCCATTCTGGTACCTGGGCCGGGGCTGGGGCCGGGATGCGTGCGACCGAGAGCCAGGCCTGACGTCCCTCTGCTGGGCCGATCTTGACGGAAGCATGCGCGGGTACGGCGGATGGCAGAATGTGCGGGTCATGCTGGCGAACGTCACGGACGGGTGCGGGGCCGACCTCGCGGGCGACCGCCGACAGATACTCGAGCAAGTTGAAGCTTTGCTCAGTTACTGAGTCACTCGCAGCGCCCTCGTTGCCATCGCGCACTTCGTGTTTCCTTTCACGTGCCGTTTAGATGATCATGCCACTTGCGCGACCCTCGCAAATACGGTGTCGATCTGCGCTCCCCGATGCGAGCCAGAGCGTGACGGAAGGTGCCCGTGAGGCTGCTGCCGAGCATCCGTCGCCGACCGCCCCCCCGAGACGGAAAATATCCCGGTTGGGTNAGGTGCAGGAGCCTTTACTTCGCGCCCGCGAGGGTGTGGGTGTCGAAGACGAAGCGGTAGCGGACGTCGGCGCTCAGCACGCGCTCCCACGCGTCGTTGATTTCGTCGGCGCCGACGAGCTCGGTTTTGGGGTGGATGCCGTGCTCGGCGCAGAACTCGAGCATCTCCTGGATCTCGCCGATGCCACCCGTCGTCGAACCGGCGAGGGTGCGGCGCGCAGGAATCAGTGAGAACGCCGGCACCGCGAACGGCTCGGCCGGTGCACCGACGTTCACGAGCGCGCCGTCGACGTCGAGCAGCTTGAGGGAGCCCACGATGTCGAGGCCGGCCGACACCGTGTTGATGATCAGGTCGAGCGAGCCGCGCAGCTCAGCCATCCCATCCGCATCGGTCGTGTCGACATACCGGGCCGCGCCGAACGCGAGCGAGTCATCCCGCTTCTTCGTGCCGCGAGACAGCACGGTCACCTCGGCGCCGAGCGCCACCGCGAGNTTCACGCCCATGTGGCCGAGCCCGCCCATGCCGACGATCGCGACGCGCTTGCCGGGACCGGTGTTCTAGTGCTTCAGCGGCGAGTAGGTGGTGATGCCGGCGCACAGCAGCGGCGCGGCCTTCGACGGGTCGAGACCCTCGGGGATGCGGAGCACATAGTGCTCGTTCGTCACTCCGCGTCGGAGTAGCCGCCCTGCGTGATCGTGCCATCGACATCGACACCCGCGTAGGTCTGCGTGTTGCCCTTGAGGCAGTACTGGTCGTGCCCGAGCTTGCACTGCTCGCACTCACCACACGAGTACGACTGGCAGCCGACGCCGACGAGGTCGCCGACCTTGTGCTTCGTCACCTCGGGTCCGACCTCGGCGACCCGGCCAACGATCTCGTGGCCGACGACCTGCGGGTACTGAATCGGGCCCCACTCGCCGCGAATCGTATGGCTGTCGGAGTGGACGCTTGCGATTAATCAAGGGGGCTGAGGTGAACCATCATGATCAAGCGTTCCATTGATGAAATCAGAGCCCGCGCCGACGAACTCGCCGACGCATTCGAGCACTACGACCCGAAGCCTGGTGACCAGGATGGGCCGATGTCGCCCGTGATGGCGGTCAAGCTCGCCGCCTGGCGGCGCGACACCGCCGAGCGCGAGTTGGCCGACGCGGTTCGCGCGGCTCGTGAGCAACGGCCCTTGTGGCGGGAAGCTGGCGAAGCGATCGGCACGAGCGGCGAGGCGGCCCGGCAGCGCTATGGTGCGAGTGCGTAGCTCGCGAGCCGTCCGAGAGGTCGCCTTGTTTTGGCCAAAACCACAGAACTGGGACTTCGACAACGGTTCGCGACTACACGTCGGCTGGACCCGCGCGGCCGGCTATGCCACCGCATCCGCCTTGCTGACGCGCACGAGCATCTTGCCGGT
>NZ_JACXJG010000015.1:14399-15146 GCF_014904065.1 Gulosibacter sediminis
ATAGGCGAGTTTGCCCTCGGCGAGCCACGGGGTGACGCGCTCCCGGAACTCGCCGCTGAGGTGGAGGTAGTCCGCGAGCGTGAAGCCCTTCAGGGTGAGGCCGCGGGTGATGATGTTCGCCATGTTGTCGGGGCCAGGCGTGCGATCCGCGGTGTTGTAGCCCGAGATCGCGCCGCACAGGGCCGCGCGACCGCCGTCGTTGAACGCGTCGAGCGCGGCCTCGAGGTNGAAGAACACGTCGATGCCCTCCGGCGCCGCGGCGGCGAGCTGGCCCCGAACATCCCCGTGTTTGTAGTTGAACGCGGCGTCGTAGCCATACTTCTGGGTGAGCAGCGCCACCTTCTCGTCGCTGCCGGCCGCGCCGATCACGCGCCCCGCGCCGAGTAGCTTCGCGAACTGCCCGACCGCCGAGCCGACGGCACCGGCCGCGCCTGACACGAACACGGTCTCGCCCGGCTGCAGCGCGGCGATCGCGGTGAGCCCGACGTACGCGGTGAGCCCCGTCATGCCGAGCAGGTGCAGGCGCAGCGATGAGGGCACGCTCGGCACCTCGGGCACGGCGCGGAACGTCGAGGCCTCGGCCTGCGCGACGTCGCTCCAGCCGTGCTGGTGCAGCACGAGCGTGCCGACGGGCANTCCGGCGCCGCCGACTCGACCACGCGACCGATCGCGCCACCCGTGATCGTCGAGCCGAGCGCATACGGTGCGACGTAGCTGCGCACATCATTCATGCGGCCGCGCATGTAC
>NZ_JACXJG010000015.1:15162-17492 GCF_014904065.1 Gulosibacter sediminis
CACGAACTCGTTGCGCACGCGCACCTCGCCCGGCGCGAGCTCGCCGAGGGGCACGCGCACCGTGCGGAAGTCGTCGTGCGTCGGCCAGCCGGTGGGGCGGGCGGCGAGGTGGATCTGGGTGCTGACCGATGCGGTCATCGGGGGAGACGTCTCCTGGTTGTGAAGGGATGGGGTGGGGTCGGTTCGGGTTAGAGCAGGCCGATTGCAAGCGCGACGATGCCGAGCACGGGCAGCGCGCCCTGCTTCAGCGCGGCGCCGCGCTTGTCGGGGCTCGAGAGCAGCAGCACGAGCGCCGCGGCCGCCATCGAGCCGGCGCCGGCGAACACGAGGGTCGCGCCGACGGCGTGCGCGCCGCTGGCGAAGGCGATGATGCCCGCCGCGACCGCGATCGCGAGGAACAGGTTGTAGAAGCCCTGGTTAAACGCGAGCGGCTTCGTGGTTTCGGCCTCGGCGGCCGTTGTGCCGAACGTCGCGCGCACCTTCGGGGAGGTCCACGCGAATGACTCCATATAAAAGATGTACACGTGCAGCAGCGCGGCCAGGGCGGCGAGGATGAGTCCTGCGAGAATCATGATGTGGGAGCCTTTCTGGCTGAGCCCTGTTCTGTAATGACCATTCCAATATATACTGGACCGATCGTTACCGAAAGAGGGGATATCCGTGGCACGCAGGCAAGGCTTCGATCGCGACGAGGTCGTGCGGGCTGCCCGCACCCTCTTTTGGGCGCGCGGCTACGAGGCCGCGTCGATTCCCGAGCTCGAGGCGGCCACGGGCATCCGTCGCTCGAGCCTCTACAACACGTTCGGGTCGAAGCGCGGGCTCTTCGACGCCGCGGTGCAGTCGTACCTCGATGAGGTGATCCGCCCGCGGCTGCGCCCGCTGCAGGATGCGTCGGTCGCGCCGGGCGGGCTCGCCGACTGCCTGACGGGCCTGCGCGCCGCCTTTGAGCGGCTTGACTCGATGCCGGCGCAGCACGGTTGCCTGCTCGTGAACACCGCGGGCGCGCCGATCGCCGACGACGCCCAGGTTGCTCGGGTCATTGCCGACTACCGGGCCGAGCTTGCGACGGCCTTCGACCGCGGAATTCGCGCCGCGCATCCGGCCATTGGCACCGAGGAGCTGTGCCAGCGCAGAGAGGCGATCACCGCGCTCGTCGTCGCGGCGTTCGCGCTCGCGCGCGTCGACGCGGAGCAGGCGGTGCGGAGCATCGACGCGGCGCTACGGCTGCAGCTCGACGGGGCGGCCTCGGCACACTAGGTCTGATCGCGAGGAAGTCGGGGCCACGGCGTTTCGCCGACATGAGTTCCACGCTGGCAACGAGCACTCGCCTCCCAGCTTTCTCATGACATCCGGAGGAAGCGTCGAGGGCCGTTCGATAGGCAGGTATGCGAACGCGCAAGTTGTACGTTCGCCAAATTCGCCCAACCCGTGGGGAGGCACACATCATGACGAACCAGACCACTTACAACGACCTTGCTGGCGCCGACGTCTACGACCAGGACGGCCACAAGATCGGCGGCGTGAACAGCGTTTACGTCTTCGACGGCACCGACGAGCCCTCGTGGGTCACTGTCAACACCGGATTCTTCGGCAGCCACGAGACCTTCATTCCGCTCGCGAATTCGCAGGCCAACAGCGGCGGCATCGTCGTGCCCTACGAGAAGTCGTTCATCAAAGACGCCCCGAACATCGACCCCGACGGCGAGCTGTCGGTGGAGCAGGAGAACGAGCTCTTCCGCTACTACGGCATCGACAATCCGAACGAGCTGCGCCACCAGGCCGGCGCCGCGACGAACGACCAGGATGCCCGGGTCGCGGACGCGCGCGGCCAGCGTGACGCGCATGGTCGCGACGCCCACGACCAGCAGGATGCTCGCGTCGACCGCGATGCGCAGGCGCAGCAGGAGGCGTACGGCCAGCCCGCCGCTGGCCAGCACGATGTGCGCGCCGACCACGACCACGACCACGACCGCGACGCGCTCGAGCGTGAGATCCAGCACGACGGTGACCGCAGTGGCGCTGCGGCTGGCGTCGGTGCCGCTGACGTTGACGCGGCGGGTGTTGCTGCGGCGAACCGCGGCGACCGCGACGCCGAGGCGCAGCGCCAGTACGACGACCAGCGCCGCACCGAGTACGACGCGCAGGCGCAGCAGCAGGCTCCGCACGCCGACGCGACCACGAACGGCGGCCGCCACGCCGAGACCGACTCGGCCGCTGCATCCGGTGCTGCCGCAGCAGGTGCGACCGCAGCCGGTGCGACGCAGCAGGCTGGCGCGACCGGCAACCTCCGCCTGCGCAAGCGAGTCGTGACCGAGACGAAGCTCGTCGAG
>NZ_JACXJG010000015.1:17597-20357 GCF_014904065.1 Gulosibacter sediminis
TGCGGCGACCCGGTAAGCGCACACCCCACGAAAGCGGGCCCCGACACTTCGGTGTCGGGGCCCGCTTTCGTTGGTCGGTGGCCGTGTACGAAGCCATGTCGGAGGCTCGACATAGGTTCCGAGTCGAGGCCAGCGACACCCGTCGCGCACCGCCTCTCGACCTATGGAGTAACCGTGTCTAACTTCCAGGCCCCCGCTCAGAATCCCTACCCTCCCGCGCCGCAGTACGGCGTCGGTCCGCAGAACGGCGCTGGCCCCCAGCCGCCCGCCGGCCCGCAGCCGAAGACCCGCAACGGCCTCGGCATCGCGGCGTTCGTCATCGCGATCGTCGGCTTCGTCTTCGCGTGTATCCCTGGCGCGCTCATCGTCGGCTGGNCGGCCTCGTCGCGATCTTCCTGCGCGGCAAGGTGAAGTGGCAGGCGATCTCGGCCGTCATCATCTCGGTGGTCGGCACGATCGTCGGCGCGATGGTCTTCGTCGGCGTCGTCGCGAACGCTGCGAGCGAGGCCTTCGGCGAGAGCTCGTCATCGGTGAGCCTCGTCGACGACGCGACCACCGAAGACGGTGCGCCTGCTGACAACGCGGACGCGGCACCGGCCGAGGAAGTCGCGCCGGTCGAGGAGGCCGCCACCGCAGACGGCACGCGCGAGAACCCGCTGCCGCTCGGCTCGGTCATCGAGGGCGACGAGTGGACGGTCACCATCAATTCGATTGACCTCGACGCGACCGACACCGTGATGGGCGCGAACCAGTTCAACGACGCCCCGGCTGAGGGCGACGTCTACATCCTCATCAACTACACCGTCACCTACACGGGCGACGACCCCGACGGCCAAATGCCGGCGATGGTCGGCATCGACTACGTGACCGGCGGCGGCAACACCGTCGACGAGCTTGGCACCATGGCCGTCGCACCCGACGCCATCGACTCGCTGAGCGCCCTCTATAACGGTGCCTCGGCGACGGGCAACGAGGCGATCGCGGTGCCCACCCCGGTCGACGGCGTGCTCGCGGTCAGCCCGGGCATGTTCGACGACAAGGTGTTCGTGGCCGTCCAGTAACGACGCAGCCCGCGCATCCGGCTTCCGGATGCGCGGGCTGACTTCGCGTGCGGTGCGCTACTGCTTGTATTGCGCCAGCTGCAGGAGGTTGCCGCAGGTGTCGCTGAACACCGCGATGATCACCGGGCCGACGTCGAGCGGTGCCTGCGTGAACTCGACACCGAGGCCCTGCAGGCGCTCGTACTCGGCCTGGATGTCGTCGGTGGCGAGCATGCAGAACGGGATGCCATCGTTGAGCAGGGCGCTCGTGAACGGCGGCACCGCCCGGTGCGCCTTCGGCTCGAGCGAGACGTCGGTGACGTTCTCGCCCTCGCCGAGGTGCACCGTGAGCCAGCGGTGCTCGCCCATCGGCACGTCGGCGGTCACTTCGAAGCCGAGCTTCTCGGTGTAGAACTCGAGGGCGCGCTGCTGGTCGTCGACGAAGATGCTGACGGTTTGGAGCTTCATGGTGCTGCCGATCTGTCAGGGGGGGGGNCTACTTCGCGAGCTTCGTCGCGAGCTGCTCGACCTCGTCGAAGACGTGGCCGAGCTCGGTCTCGCGGCGGTCGGTCGGCGTGAATGTGCCGTCTTCGAACTCGGTGAAGATGCTGATGTTCACCTCGGAGCGGGCGTTTGGCATCGAGAAGTTCGCGAGCACCGTGCGCCAGTTCTCGATTGCGCGCACACCGCCGGCCGAGCCGTAGGCGACGAAGCCGACGGGCTTGCCGACCCATTCGCTGCCGAGCGAGTCGACCGCGTTCTTGAACGCGCCCGGCACGCCGTGGTTGTACTCGGCGGTGACGAACACGTAGGCGTCGCAGGCATCGATCGCCTGGCTCCACGCGGTGACCTCGGCGCTGTCGTATTGCTTGTTCGCCCGCATCGGGTGCACCCCCGAGGTGAGCAGTGGCACGTTAAACGACTTCAAGTCGACGAGCTCGTAATCGACGCCCGAGTCGCGGTCGTCGGCGACCTGCTTCACGAAGTTCGCGACCTGCTCGCCGAGCCGGCCCTCGCGGATCGAACCAAGAATGATGCCTACCTTCATGCGTCCTCCTTCGACGTGGCTCGCCGCTCGATGCGGTGCCACCGCTTTACGTTAGTGCGGCGGCGTTCCCGAAATTCAAGATGTGCTGGAGGACCGCTCGCTGCGCCTGCCAGAATCGAGGGATGCTCGAGGTCGAACTCCACGGCGCCGCGATCACCGACATCGCGTCGCTCTACGACGAACTCAACCGCGTGTTCATGGCCGACGAGGACTGGCAACTCGGGCCGAGCCTCGACGCGCTCGATGACCTGCTCTACACCGGCTACGGCGCGGCGTTTGGCTCTGCGACAGATCATTCGGCAGGCTCAGGGACCGGGACGGTGACCGGGCGGCTGCGGGTCGTCTGGCGCGACCACGCGCGCAGCCGTGACGCGCTCGGGGTGGCGACCACCGCATCCTGGTACGAGGCGAAGCTCGCGAAGCCGGGCACGTTCAACACCGAGAAGGTGACGCGCGACCTGGCAGCGCTGCGCGCATCCGGCGGGCCGACCTACTTCGACCTCGTGCTCGAGGTGTTCTCGAGTCACCCGAACGTCGAGCTCGTGCTCGACTGACGTATCAGGCAGCCGCGTCGACCGGTGCCGGCTTCTGGATGCGCGGGTCGCGGAACGCCAGCAGCGTCGCGGTGACGACGCCCGAGGCGAGGATGCCCGCGAGCACGATGAGCTGGAA
>NZ_JACXJG010000015.1:20549-20917 GCF_014904065.1 Gulosibacter sediminis
GGCGTTGCGCACGGCCGGGCGCGCGATCGCGGCCATCGCCTGGCGCGGGGTGGCGGCGAGCGCGAGCCAGCCCTCGACCTCGTCCCAGTGGTCGCGCGCGCCCGAGACAAGGAGGCGCTGCGTGAGGGTCGCGATCGTCATCGTGTTGCCGATGATGATGCCGCCGACCGCGAGCAGNATAGCGCGGCTCGAACGCGAGGGCTCCGGTGCCGAACACGATCGCGAGGGTGAGGCACGGCCCCGCGAGCATCGAGAGGGCGAGCGCGACGAGCGAGGTGCCCGAGCCGCGGGTGCGCCGCGCGGTCGTGAACACCGCGGCCCCGAACATGACAACGAGCCCGAGCCCGACCCAGAGCGGATGCGTGATG
>NZ_JACXJG010000015.1:20946-21042 GCF_014904065.1 Gulosibacter sediminis
TGCCCGTGAGCACGATGCTCAGCACCGCGAGCTGCAGCGCCGCCCGCGCGACCGCGACGAGCGCCTCCCACGGCCCCGGGATGCGGAACGCCGCGA
>NZ_JACXJG010000015.1:21059-22271 GCF_014904065.1 Gulosibacter sediminis
CGCGGACGCGATACCGGCGAGGAGGGCGACGGCGGCGACGGTGGGGAGCCAGGCAGGGAGGTCGGTCACCCTACCAGGTTAAGTCGCACCCAGGCTTGATCGTGCCGAGCCTAGATCGCGCCGAGCAGCTCGTTGACGCCCTCGGTGCTCGACGGATGCGTGTAGATCGCGTCGCGCAGGGCCGGGTAGGGGAGGTCGTGGCGCATCGCCATTGTCACGAGGTTGATGACCTCCTGGCTTTCGACACAGAACAGCGTCGCGCCGAGGACGCGTTCGGTCGCGCGGTCGACGACGACCTGGAGGAAGCCGCGTGGGTCGGCGACCGCCTTCGGGCGCGGCATCGCGGCGATGTCGGCGACGTTCTTACGGGCGACCACGACGTCCCAGCCGTTCGCCGCGGCCCGGGCCCGCGCCTCCTCCGCGCTGAGCCCAACGCGCGAGAGGGGCGGCGTGAGGAACGTCGCGCTCGGCACCGGGCCGCGATTCGCGAGGCTGCGGCCGCCCTCGCCGCGGTCGCGGAGCAGCTAGTCGGCGACGATGCGGTGGTCGTCGAACGAGACGTACGTGTGCTGCGGGCCGCCGTTGACGTCGCCAACCGCCCAGACCTTGTCGGCGGAGGTGCGGAGGAAGTCGTCGACGACGATCGCGCCCCGCTCGTCGACCTCGACGCCCGCTGCCTCGAGCCCGAGCCCGTCAGTGGCCGGCACCCGCCCGGTCGACAGGAGCAGCGCATCCACCTCGAGCTCGCGCGTGGTGGCGCCGCTGGTGAGGTGCAGCGTGAGCGGGCCGTCGGCGGGCGCATCGACGCTCGCGAGCTCGGTGGCGTGCGCTAAGGCGATGCCGTCGTCGGCGAGCACCTGCTCGACCGCCGCGGCGGTTTCGGCGCTGCCGCGCTGGTGGTGGAGATCGGCGTCGTGGAGGAGCGTCTTCGTCGGCACGCAGCCGATGTTGATGCAGGTGCCGCCGAACATCGAAGCCGACCGCTCGACGAGTGCCACGCTGCGCCCGGCCAGCGCGAGCATCCCGGCCTACTCGCCTTGCCGAACCCGACAATGACAGTGTCGAAGTGGGTGGTTTCGGTGGGGGTGAGTGGCTGCGGCATGTCGTGCTCCTTCGGTATCCGAGCGCAAGGGTAGGCCCGCCGGATGCGCGGCGAGTGAATGCCCGGATGCGCCGGCTACTGCAGCGCGTGCACGTAGAACCAGCGGCCCT
>NZ_JACXJG010000015.1:22375-22691 GCF_014904065.1 Gulosibacter sediminis
GCGGCCGCAGCATTCGCCGAAGGTGAGGCCGGTGCCGCAGGGGCAGCGAGAGTCGTTGGCAAGCACCCACCCAGCGTAGCCGTGGTCGATTCGCGTGGCCGCTCGATTAGCCTGGCGGGGGAGGGGCGCGCGGTGGCGGGCCTCTCGACCGACTGAGTCCCCAAGGAAGAGGAACCCCCATGGCGCTGCTGCCCGANACTCGTTGCCGCTCTTGCGACCGGATCCGTCCGCGTCGTTGACCTCACGAACCGCCTCGAGGCGTCGACGCCGACGCTGCGCCTCCCCGAGCCGTTCTCGAACCTCATCGACTTCTCGC
>NZ_JACXJG010000016.1:0-4332 GCF_014904065.1 Gulosibacter sediminis
ACCCTCAACTGCGAAGAGCCACATTGGCGACTTCGAGTTTGGATACGAGTCGTTCGCGCTCTCGACCGACCCCGGGCTCGTCATGCTCGTCTACACCGTCGAACCCGGCAGCCCCTCGGCGGATGCGCTGGGCATGCTCGCGAGCTGGGCGGCGCCATCGGCCGTCGATGCCGCGATGGCGGATGCGAGGGCCGAGCGGCCGGGCGGCTGACGGCGCGAATCGAACTTCAGCGGCCCGCGACCGCGCCGACGCGAACCCCGGCTGAGTCGCAGCGGAGATTCATCTTGAGAGGTGTGCCTTGCCCTTCGCGCGCCTTTCGGCGGCGCAGCGTCTAGCGGGCGAGGCATCCCGTCACCCATCGGTCGAGGCGGGCATACGCCTCATTGCGTGCCTCACGCCTCGAGAGAAAGACGTCGTGGAGCGCACCGTCGATGCGCTCGACGGTGACCGATGACCCGAGCTTGAGTGAGGCGCGCGCGATGTCGTCGACGACGAGCACCGTGTCGGCGCGAGTGAGGTCCTCCGACCAGCGGGCGGGCACGGCGGAGCGCTGCGAGAGCAACACGCAGATCGGCGCGGCGATACCGAGCCCCTTCGCGACTTGCGCGTGAGCGCTCAAAATCGCGTGGAGCCAGCCCGTGTGCACCGGCATCGTCTGCGCGGGGCGCCAGGGGAGATACACATCCATGAGGTCGTCGGGGTCGGCGACCTCCGCCTGGGCGCGCGAGTAGAAGCCGAAGTCGACCTGAGGCGAGGTGCTGAGCGGGCGGACCCGCGACTGCAGATCGAGCACGGGCGAGATCACGCCGCGCGTGATGCCGCTGAGCTGAAACTCGAGCCAGGGGCTGTTGAGGATGAGCGCCGACGCGACGCCCGGGTGGCGCGCGGCCCAGAGGCTCAGGGTGAGGCCACCCGTTGAATGGCCGATGAGTACGAGGCGGCGGTCGGTACGGGGCTCGTACACCGACCAGCCCATCGCGGCGAGCGCGGCGGCGAGGTCTTCGTCGTAGGCGGCGAGATCGGTGATGTAGCCCGGGGTCTGGTGCTCGCGCAGGCTGCGGCCATACTTGCGCAAGTCGAGGGCGAAGAATCGCGCCCCGCGGTCGGCCCAATAGCGGGCGAGTCGGCGCTGAAAGAAATAGTCCGACCAGCCGTGCACATAGAGCACGTCGACATCATCAAGGGGTTCGCGTGGCGCCCACCATCGACGCTTCGGCGGCAGCAGCCGCACGAGCGTCGCCTCGACTTCGCCTTCGTCGTCGGGCGCGAGCGTCAGCGTGAGCTGCTCGAACGGGGCACCGAGCACATCGGGACGCCACTCGCTAGCCATGCGATTCAGCCTACGACAGCGCCGAACCGGTCATGCGTGGGAACGTGCCGGGGCACCTCGGGCGACCCTACGCATCCGTTGGTTGCGGTGACGTGACGGCCGGCGCGGGCTCGATCACGCGGCGCCCGCCACGCTGCGCCGCGGCCCCGCGACAATCACGATCGTGACGCCCACAAGCTGCATCAGCGTGGGCTGCTGCGCGAGCACGACCACGCCGATGAGGATGCCGAAGGCGGGTTCGATTGAGAGCAGCGTGCCTAAGGCGGTGTGGGTCATGCAGCGCAGGGCGAGCATCTCGAGCCCGAACGCGATCACCGGCGTGATGAGGGCGATGCCGGCAGTGACGGGCAGGAGCCACCAGGTGAACTCGCCGCCGATCACCTGCGGCAGGCCGACCGGCAGGGTGGCGAGCGCCGCGACCGGAATCGTGAGCGTGAGGCCGCTGATGCCCGCGAAGCGGTCGCCGACGTGCTGCGTGAGCCGTTGTACAGCCCCCAGCAGACGCCCGCCGTGACGGCGAAGGCGACGCCGACGAGGTCAATGTGACCGCGCCACGGCTCGGTCAGCAGCACGACGCCGACGAGCGCGAGCGCCGACCATATGAGCGACTTGCGCTGCTTACTCATGAGCCCGGCCACCATGAGCGGCCCGAGGAACTCGATCGCGACGGCGGTACCGAGCGGGATGCGCTCGACCGCAGCGAGGAAGAACGTCGTCATCATACCCGTCACGACACCGAGGCCGATGAGCGCCGGCACATCCTTGCGGCGAATCGAGCGGATCGCCGGCCTGGCAATCAGCCAGAGAAACACGACCCCGAACGACATGCGCAGCCATGCGGTGCCCGCTGGGCCCACCTGCTCGATGACGGGCACCGACAGGGCATTGGCGAGCTGAATCGCGAGCATCGCCGCGACCGCCATCGACCACGGCGGCACCGCGATCGCCTTCCGTGTGGTGCCCATCATGCGCCGATCAGGCGACGGCTCGCGCGCACCTCTGAGCCGAGCCCGCGCAGCGCCTCGACCAGTGCATCCGCCGCCGCCTCGACCTCGGCATCGCTCGCGGGCGCGAGGGCATCGAGGATGAAGAATGCCGTCTGCGTGTCGTCGCTCAGCCCGGTGCGGCGCCCTTGCCGCCAATTCCAGCGACGGCAGGTGACGCCGGCGTCGTCGCGCCAGACGACCTCACAGTCCTCGGGATGCTCGGTGGCGGGCTCTCGGCCCGCGACGGTGTCGAAGGCTTCCGTGCCGCTCGCGCGAGCGAGGCGCGCCGCGCCCTGGTAGCGGGCGAGGTCTTCGCCGCCGAACGGAATCTGGTGCAGCACCGAGGTTGCGTTGTAGACGTCGGTGAGGGCGTTCACGCGGGGGAGCCCCTGCGCGGCCCGACGGGTGAGCGCCTCGAGGCTGTTGCGGGTGCGCTGCGGCTTCGCGCCGAACGCGCGGTACGCCTCGCGCCACGCTGCGATGTGCGGCAGCTCGTCGACGGGAGTGTCGGCGAGCAGTTCAGTGGCGTGCGTCTCGGCCTCGGCGATGAGCGTCGCCACCGTGCCGTCGCCCGCCTGCGTGGTGATCGCGGGCGTGAGGCCCTCGATCACCACGAGCATCGCCCGGTAGTCGGGGCGCAACTCGAACACCTCGGGTGCGACGCTCGCGGCGACGAGAAACTCACTCGGGGTCATCGGCTTAGGCATGCGGGCTCGTTCGCGGCGGCGGGGCTACTCGGCCCAGTCGCTGTTGCGGATGATCTCGACGAAGTCGGTGCGCTCGTAGCCGGGCAAGAAGTGCGCGAGCACATCGGCGTTCACGTTGCCGAAGGTCGTGTCGGGGCGGTGCACATTGCCCTCGGTAAAGGCGGCGAGAATGCGGTTCTTGAAGTCGGGGCGCGGATGCGCCGCGGTCACCTCCGCGCGCTGGGCGTCGGTGATGTGGCGGTACCAAATGCCGAGCACGTCGGTTTCGACCCCGGCCGTGACGAGCGCAGCGAAGACACCGCCGAAGCCGAGCAGGGTCATGAACAGCGCGAGCAGCACGTGCGGGTTGCCGAGGGCGGCGGCCTCGTGGCGCAAGCGCACGCCCGTGGGCGTCGGCAGGTGGGAGATGAGCGTCGCAAGCGCCGCGATCATGGCGATGCCGAGCACCGGGGTGGCGAGGAAGGTCGCGCGCGAGCCAAGCTCGTGGCCGAGCCAGGTGCCGAGCNGGCGAGGTTCGCGAGGGCGATACCGCTGAACATGGCGGCGACCGCCTTCGAGCGGCGCTCGGGCTCGGCGAGTTCGGCCGCGACGACCGAGCGAATGCCGACGTCACCGAGGCGGGCCGCGAGCTGCTCGAAGCTCCACGTCCACTCAATGATGCCGCGCTTGAAGCAGCGCTCGTCGAGCTCGGTGAGGACCCCGAGTTCGCCGACCTAGTGGGCGTCTTGCGCGGTTGACCTGCGCGCTCGCGGCTGATGGCGCGGTGTGAGGATTCCCAGCTTTCTCACCAAGCGCTCATGTGCCACCGAGGCCGGTTCGTTAGTCAGAGATACGAGCGAGCAAACCTGTGCTCGCGACAATCGCCAATCCTGTCGGGAGGCAACTGACTATGACGAACCAAAACACCTTTAGCGATCTTGCCAACGCCGATGTCTACGACAGCGCCGGGCACAAGCTCGGTGGCGTCAACAATGTCTACGTATTCGACGGCACCGAGGAGCCCTCGTGGGTCACGGTGAACACGGGTCTCTTCGGCAGTCACGAGACCTTTATTCCGCTCGCCAACGCGCAGTTCAACAGCGGCGGACTCGTCGTGCCGTACGAGAAGTCGTTCATTAAGGATGCGCCAAATATCGGCCCCGACGGCGAGCTCTCGGTGGAGCAAGAGAACGAACTTTTCCACTATTACGGCATCGACAACCCGAACGCGGTGCGCGGCAACGCCGGTGTGCCAGGGACGGATACGCGCGACGGTGAGCGGGATGCGCGCGACACCAATGCTCGCCAGGGCGACGCGGATGCGCGTGA
>NZ_JACXJG010000016.1:4447-4697 GCF_014904065.1 Gulosibacter sediminis
CGACGTTCGCCACGACGGCGTGAATGCGCGCCAGGACGAGCGGGATGCCGGCGTGGCCGGCGATCGCGCGGCGCTCGAGCAGGAGTTCCAGCGCGGCGATGGCCGTCACGACGGCCGCGGTGCCGAAGCGGGTGTGGGCGTCGCGGGAGCTGCCGCCGCGGCGGGCGCGCATCCGGGTACGGGAGCCGAACCACTCGACTCGAACGCGAACGCTGTGCCTCGTGATCGGCGCGCCGACCCGAACGCGAAC
>NZ_JACXJG010000016.1:4797-5062 GCF_014904065.1 Gulosibacter sediminis
TGTGCCTGGCGACCGACGCGTCAACTCGAACGCCAATGCGGTGCCCGCTGGGGAGCGGCGTGACTCCGGCCAGGATGCCGCCGCGGGCGAGGAACGACTCGACCCGAATGCCGCCGGGCGCCATGCCGCGACTGGCGCGGGCGTTGCATCCGACCCCAACACGGCGGGCAGCGCAACGGCTCCCGCGGGTGGTGCCTCGCAGCAGAACGCGGGCGGCAACCTGCGCCTGCGCAAGCGGGTCGTCACCGAGACGAAGCTCGTCGAG
>NZ_JACXJG010000016.1:5168-6987 GCF_014904065.1 Gulosibacter sediminis
CGCCCCGATGCGCTAACGCCTGACGAGTCCGCGCGGCGGTGGCGCATTCGCCACCGCCGCGCGGTTCTTTGCGCCACGGGCCGGGGAGATGCAGGCGCATCGAAGTCATGTCGGAGGCTCGACATAACTTCCGGAGTGAGGCACGACATGCGTCGAAACCTGCCTCGCTACCTATGGAGTAACCGTGTCAAACTTCCAAAACCCGCCCCAGCAGCTCTACCCTCCCGCGCCGCAGCAGGCGTCTGGGCAGCCGCCGATGAGCGAGCAGCCGAAGCGCACGAACGGGCTCGGCATTGCCGCGTTCATCGTCGCGATCGTCGGCTTCATCTTCGCCTGCATGCCGGGCGCGCTCATCGTCGGCTGGNTGGCCTCGTCGCCATCTTCCTCAAGGGCAAGGTGAAGTGGCAGGCGGTGAGCGCCGTCATCATCTCGGTCGTCGGCACCATTGTCGGCTTCATCGTCTTCTTCGTCGCCGTCGGCAACGCCATTGGTGACGCGGTTGAAGAGAACAGCAACGTCAACGTGACCTCGAGCGAGGCCGCCGAGGTCGACTCGGCCGAGCCGGATGCGCCGGCCGATGAGGCGGACGGGACCGTCGCCGAAGAAGCACCGGCCGAGGACGCCGAGGCGGGCACGCGCGAGAACCCGGTTCCGCTCGGCTCGTCGCTCGAGGGTCGCGACTGGACCGTCACCATCAACTCGGTCACGCTCGACGCGACTGACGCGGTGCTGGCCGAGAATCAGTTCAACGACGAGCCTGCCGAGGGCAACGTCTACATCCTCGTGAACTACACGATCACCTACACCGGTGACGATGCCGATGGATCGACCCCGATTTCGGTCGGCCTCGACTACGTCACGGCTGGCGGCAACACCGTCGAGTCATACGACAGCCTCGTGGTTGCCCCCGACGCAATCGACACGATGAACACCCTCTATGAGGGTGCGTCGACGACCGGCAATGAGGTATTCGAGGTACCGGCTCCAGTTGACGGTGTGCTGGGGGTGACCCCCGGCATATCGGCCGACACCGTGTTCGTCGCGATTCAGTAGTTCAGTAGTAACGCCGCAGAAGCGGTGAAGGCCCGCGCATCCACCCGGATGCGCGGGCCTCGTGGTTTGTCCGAGGGTGAGGCCACCGCCGTCTGCCAGAATCGACCCATGTTTGAGGTCGAACTGCGCGGCACCGTGATCACCGATATCGCCTCGCTCTACGACGAGCTCAACCGCGGCTTCATGCAGGGCGAAGACTGGCGGCTCGGCGAGAGCCTGGACGCGCTCGACGATCTCCTCTACGGCGGTATCGGCGACGCCGTCGGGCACGACCGCATCCGCGTCACGTGGCCCGACCACGAACTTAGCCGCGCCGCCCTCGGCGTCGACACCACCGCATCCTGGTACCAGGCGAAGCTCGCGCGACCCGGCACCTTCAACGCCGAAAAGATCACCCGTGACCTCGCGGGGCTGCGCGCCGCGGGCGGCCCGACCTACTTCGACTTCGTGCTCGAGGTGTTCGCGAGCCACGACAACGTCGAGCTCGTACTCGCCTGACGTTGCAAGGCGTGCCGCCTCGGGGGGTACAGCCCGGTGAGGTGGCACAAGGCGCGCGAGGGCACCCGTGCATAGATTGCGAGCGTCTTCGCGCATCTCGTGCCCGGAGATCGTTGCGGACCGCAGACGTTCACAGTGCGGCAAGCAGTGCCACCTACGCCGCGGCGACGAGCGGCAGCGGTTTGCGCAGTTGGGGCTGGTGGAACGCGAGCAGCGTCGCGGTGATGACCGCCGAGGCGAGGATGCTCGCGAGCACGATGAGCTGGAA
>NZ_JACXJG010000016.1:7142-7510 GCF_014904065.1 Gulosibacter sediminis
CGCGTTGCGCACCGCCGGCCGCGCGATCGGCGCGAAGGCCTGGCGCGGAGTCGCGCCGAGGGCGAGCCAGCCCTCGATCTCGTCCCAGTGATCGCGCGCTCCCGCGTCGAGCAGCCGCAGCGTCAGCGTCGCGATCGTCATGGTGTTGCCGACGACGATGCCGCCGACCGCGAGCAGNGTACCGCGGCTCAAAGGCGAGCGCGCCGGTGCCGAACACGATCGCCATCGCGACACACGGGCCGAGCGCCATCGAACTCGCGAGCAGAGCAATCGGGACGCCCATGCCGCGGGTGCGCCGGGCCGACGTGAACACCGCCGCCGCGAACATCACGACGAGCCCGAGGCCAACCCAGAGCGGATGCGTGATG
>NZ_JACXJG010000016.1:7532-12655 GCF_014904065.1 Gulosibacter sediminis
CGCCCGACAGCACGAGGCTCAGTGCCGCGAGCTGCAGGGCGGCACGGGCGACGGCGACGATGACCTCGTGCGGCGCCGGGATGCGGAACGCCGCGANGCCAAACGCGATGCCGGCGAGCAGCACGATCGCGGCGACGGTCGGCAGCCACCCGAGCAGCTCCTGCCCGGTCACGATGCGCGCCTAGTTGTCACCCCGAGAGTGTGGCACACCCCACCGACGCGCGGCGTCGGGCACGTCGGTGGGGCGGCGGGGCTACGCGAGCGACCCGGCCCGAGGCCTCAAACACCACATCCCCCTGCGCCACATCAGCGCTCCGGCGCAGCGGTCGAGCGCCGAATCGCGAGGGTCGGCGTCGCGATCTCGTGCCGCGCATCCGCCCCATCGAGCATGTCGGTGAGCTGGCGCAGGGCGAGCGACCCCATCGCGCGCCGCGGCTGGTCGACGCTCGTCAGCGTCGGTCGCATCCGCGCGGCGAAGTCGATGTTGTCGTAGCCGACGATGCTGAGGCGGCCGGGCACCTCGACGCCGGCGTCGCTGAGCTCGCCGATGAGCTCGACGGCAATGCGGTCGGTGGCGCAGCACACCGCCGTCGGGGCGTCGGCGGCGCTTGGGGCGAGCGTGCCGAGCAGCGCCTCGATGCCGGGCACGACGCTCGCGTGGTCTTCTAAGCCGAGTTCGCGCATGGTCTCAAGATAGGCCTCGCGCCTGGCGACGGCGGCCGGGCGCGGCGAGCCGGGCAGGTGCACGATGCGGCGGTGCCCGAGCGACGCGAGGTGGTGCACCGCGAGGCGCATGCCGGTGCGGTCGTCGTTCGACACCTGGCCGATGCCGGGCGAGAGCTCGGCGGGGCGGCCCACGACGACGAGCGGCACCCGGCGCGCGAAGTCGCCGATCATCGCGCTGTCGGCCCGACCCGAGACGATCACGACGCCGTCGAGCCCGAGCCCGATCATCCGCTCGAGGCGGGTGCGCAGCAGCGCCGGGTCGCGGCGGGCATCGGCCATGACAACTGACATGCCGTTCGTCTCGGCCTCGTCTTCGATGCCGTGCACGACGTCGGTGTGGTAGCCGCTGCGCAGGTCGTCGAGCAGCACGCCGATCATCTGGCTGCGGCCGCGCACGAGCGAGCGCGCCCACGGGTTCGAGTGGTACCCGAGCCGGTCGGCGACGTCGAGAATGCGCGTGCGCGTCTCGGGCCGCACGCCCACGTCGCCGCGCACGGCGAGCGACACGAGCGACTTCGATACGCCCGCCTCGGCGGCGACGTCGTTGAGGGTCGGCGCGCGGTGGCTCTTTGCTCCCATGGCTCTGTTCTAGCAGCGTTGGAGCGTTCCAGGGATTTCCAATTGGAGCGTTCCACAACCGTTCACGTAGCGGTGCCAAGCCGTACACGGGCCCTTCGTACGGTCGTTGCGAACGCGACAGAAAGAGACCCACTCGTGCCGACCACCGCATCCCCACTGCTTTACGCGCCCCGCGCCCTGCTGCTCGACTTCGGCGGCGTCATCTTCGAAACGGTGAAGCGACCCACCGGTCGAGACGAGCTGGCTGCGTCGATCGTGGCGCGTGCCGCGCGAGCCGGGCACCGCATCGAGCAGGCCGAGGTGCGCACCTCGCTCGACTCGGGGCTCACCGCGCTGCGCCACTGGAAGCACGCGTCGAGCCGCCGCCTCGAGCCGCGCGAGATGACGCACCGCGAGGTCGTCGGCGACTTCCTGGCGGCCGAGCTGCCCGAGCCCATCCGCGCCCTGCTCGTCGCCGAGGCCGGCGCGCTGCTCGAGGAGCAGAACACGACGATCTCCGACCATGTCGTGCGCCCGGGCATCCCCGAACTGCTCGACGAGGCGGTGCGCCGCGGCATTCCGCTCGGCATCGTGAGCAACGCGCACTCCGGGCGCAGCCACCGCCGCCTGCTCGCGAAGCACGGCCTCGCCTCGTTCTTCTCGGTGCAGGTGTACAGCGACGAGGTTGGGATGCGCAAGCCGCACCCGCGCATGATCGAGCTCGCGTCGGCGGCGCTCGGCGTCTCGCCCGCCGACGCCTGGTACGTCGGTGACACGCAAGACCGGGATGTCGTGGCCGGCCGCCGCGCGAGCGTCGGCGCGGTGGTGCTCACGGTGAGCAAGCACACCGACCAGCCGCCGTTCGGCGTGGCCGAGGTGGCGGATGCGGTGTTCCCGACCCCCGAGGGGCTGCTCGAGACGCTGCGGGCGGCGGCCGACCCCGCGCCGGCCTCGCCCGCGACGGCGACGAGCGACGCGGCCCTCGCGGGCCGGCAGGCTGCCCTGCTGCTCGACCACGGCGGGGTCATCTCGACCTCGACGCCCGACGACACGCTGCTCGATGAGTTCTGCGACTCGCTCGCCGCGCTGCTCGACGGCGAGGACGAGCGCGTGGACCGCGCCCGCGCTCGCGCGCTCGTCGCGGACGGCGTGGCGCGCTACCGCGAGTTCAAGGTGACCGAGCGCGAGCGCCCCGACGGCTGCCACGAGATCGGCGCCGCGCGCTTCTGGCGCGACCTCGTCGGCGGCGACCTCGGCCCGCGAGCCCGGGCGCTGCTCGAGGCCGAGGCACACGATCTGATGTTCCGCTTCGGCACCGCGAAGAGCAAGCGCACGCCGCGCCCCGGCATCCGCGAGCTGCTCGAGCNCGCCGAGCGCGAGGCGATGCCCGTCGTCGTGGTGTCGAACACGATCAACGGCCGGGCCGTGCGCGCCGAGTGCGCCGCCCAGGGCATTGACCACCTCATCGCCGCCTACGTGTGTTCTGACGAGGTCGGGTTCCGCAAGCCGCATGCGCGCATCGTGCGCGAGGCGCTGCTCGTCGCCGACGCCGACCCCGCTCGCACCTGGTTCCTCGGCGACAAGCCGCGCAACGACGCCGCCGGTGCGCTCACCGCGGGCATCGCCCGCCGCGTGCTCGTGCGCGGCGGGTCGACCGGCGACGCCGAAATCGACGCCGCCGTCGCCGAGGGCATCGCCACCGACGCCATCGACTCCGCCGCCGACCTCATTGACCTGCTGACCCCGAGCCGCGACGTCGTCGACGCCGCGGTGTCGTAACCCCACCCCGCCAACAAGCCGACGCTGCGTGAACCCCGACACAAGGAGCACCCCCGTGACTGACACCCGACAACCCACCACGACTTCGACCGCCGAGCCCTCCGACTACCGCCGCGCCGGCGCCCTGCGAGGCAGCGGTGCCCCCGGCGGCGAGATGACCATGCCGCAGAAACTCATGGTGTTTGTGCTCGCGATGGCGCTGAACGGCCTCGCGAACATCATCCTCGAAGTAATTCCCGACGTCTCGATCGGACCGATCGACGTCTCGGTGAGCAGCTTCATCTTCGTGCCGCTCACCATGGTGGCGCTGTTCAACCCGTTCTGGGCCGCGCTCGGCGCACCGCTCGGCGAGATCGTCTTCNACCGACCTGCTCATGGGCGACTTCTCGGGCCTCGCCGAGGTCGAGGGCTTCCTGCAGATGTTCCTCGCCCTCTACGTCGGCGGCATGCTGATTCGCAACGCGAACTCGCGCGTGCAGATCTGGATCGGCGCGATCACCGTCGTGCTCATCGACAAGGTGCTCTCGGCCATCGTCGACCTCTCGAAGGTCTGGGTCGGGCTCGAGGACGCCGAGTACGTCGAGGGCCTCCCGCAATCGATCCTCGCTATCGAGGGCATCGGCCTCGGCGTCGACGTGCTCATCAGCGGCATCCTCTTCGGCGCGATCCCCGCCATGTGGCTCATCCCCGCCCTCTACGGCAAGATCGAGCCGCTGCTCGGCCTGCGCCCGCGCGTGCCGGGTGAGCGCATCCCCGGCTCGGTGCAGCATGTCGGCTGGTTCGTCGTCGTCGCCCTGCTGCTCTCGATCGCCTCGTTCTTCTTCGCCTTCCTCGAGGCGTGGGATCTCTCAGTCGGCGCCGTCGACACCGAGCTGCTCGACCAGTACGGCCCCGGCTTCCTGTGGGTGAGCGTCGGCGTCATCGCCGTCATGCTCGTCGTCGCCATCCTGCTGTTCCGCCGCTCCCAGAAGAACCGAAAGCGCTAATTGTGGCCGACCCCATCATCGTCATTGAGAACCTGTCCTTCCGGTATCCCGGCGCCGAGGCCGACGTGCTGCGCAACGTCAACCTCACCATCGAACGCGGCGACTTCGTTGCCGTGGTCGGGGGCAACGGAGCGGCCAAGACCACGCTCTGCAAGAGCATCAACGGTCTGATTCCGCACTACTGGTCGGGCGACTTCGCCGGCTCGGTGACGGTGGATGGGGTCGACACGTACACCTCGAGCGTCGCCGAGCTCTCAACGCGCGTCGGCTACGTCTACCAGGACTTCCAGAACCAGCTCGTGCGGCCGACCGTGCGCGACGACGTCGCGTTCGGCCCGATCAACTTCGGCCGCGACTCGTACCTGGCTGACACCGATGCGGCGCTCGACAGCCTCGGCATCGCGCACCTCGACGACCGCTATATCTGGCAGCTCTCGGGCGGCCAGGCGCACCTCACCGCGCTCGCCGGGGCGCTCGCGCTGCGGCCCGAGGTGATCATCGTCGACGAGCCCGTCGCCGAGCTCGACCCGGCACGCGCCGAGGAGATCTATGAGCGCCTCGCCGAGCTCAACCGCGAGCACGGCGTCACCGTGATCACGATCGAGCACCACGCCGAGTTCGTCGCGAAGTACGCCAAGTCGGTCGTGCTGATGGCGCAGGGCAGCCCGGTCTGGCACCTGCCGATCGAGGATGCGCTGCGCCGCACGGACGAGCTCGAGCAGCACGGCATCCCGGCCCCGCAGGCGGTGCAGGCCGTGCGCGCGCTCGGCTTGGATGCCGCGCCGCGCACCCCGGCCGAGGCCGCCGAGTTGCTTGGCGCGCATCCGCTTCGGTCGGATGTGGTGGTCGACGGCGGTGCCCAGGCCGCGGAGCTGCTTGGCACGCGCCCGGTTCGTACGGATGCGACGGCCGACCCCGTCCCGGTCGTGGCCCAGGTCGAGAACGTGACGCACGGCTACAAGAGCGTCGGCGGCAACATCACGCCGGTGCTGCAGGGCCTCGACACGACGCTGCGCAGCGGCGAGCGGATCGCGCTCGTCGGCGGCAACGGTGCGGGCAAGTCGACGCTGCTCA
>NZ_JACXJG010000016.1:12685-12757 GCF_014904065.1 Gulosibacter sediminis
CTCCTCGCCGGCATCATCGTCGCCCGCGAGGGCGAGGTGGTCATCGACGGCACGAGCACGAGATCGGTCTCG
>NZ_JACXJG010000016.1:12794-14270 GCF_014904065.1 Gulosibacter sediminis
AGATGGCGAACACCGCCGCCTACCTCTATCAGCATCCGCAGCTCATGTTTCTTAAGGGCTCGGTGCGCGACGACGTCGCCCTGTTCCCGCGCTCGCGGAAGGTGCCCGACACCGACCAGATCGTGCAGCGCGTGCTCGAGCGGGTCGCGCTGACGCCGATCGCCGAGCGCGACGGCCGCACCTTGTCGGGCGGCCAGCAGCGCCGCGCGACCCTCGCGATCGGCCTCGCGATGCGGCCGAAGCTGCTGCTGCTCGACGAGCCCACGTCGAGCCTCGACACCCAGAGCCGCGACGACGTGACGACGATGCTCGCCGAGCTCGCCGACACCATCGAGTGCACCGTCGTCGCGACCCACGACATGCAGCTCGTCGCCGAGTGGGCCAACCGCGTACTCGTGCTTGAGGGCGGGCGCATCCTCGCCGACGTGACGCCGCGCGAGCTGTTCACCGACGCCGCACTGCTCGACCAGGTGCGCCTGCGGCCGCCCCAGATTTCCGTGCTCGGGCGCGAACTCGGGCTCGACCCGGTGCCGCTCTCGGTGGGCGAACTCGTCGCCGCCGTCGGCGCAGCGCTCAACAACTTGGAGGAGACGCACTGATGGCACGCGCACATCACGACGTCCTGTCGGTCGAGTGGGTCAAGCTCGAACTCATTCGCACCGCCTACGCCACCCGCGGCGGCCTGTTCGCGGCGATGGATCCGCGCGCGGTGGTGATCTGGTACATCCTGCTCGCGCTCGTGCCCTGGTTCACCCACAACATCACAGTGCTCGCAGGGCTCTTCGTCATCGGCGCCGTCTCGATCTTCCTCGCACGCGTCGGCCCGCTCATTCTTGGGCTGTTCGTGCTCGGACTCGGCGCCGAGGTCATCTATATGGCGGTCGCTGCGTGGCTATTTGGCGGCAATCTCGAGACCCTGATCGCCCTCGCTGCGCTGCACCTCAAGCTCGGGGTGGTCTCGCTCGCGAGCATGGCGGCGTTCGTGTCGCTCGATCCCGAGAAACTTTCGGATGCGCTGCTCGCGTTCCGCGCGCCGCAGATGCTCGCGTTCGGTGTCAGCTATGGCTACCGCATGCTCCCGATTCTTATCGAGGAGTTCAGCACGGTGTTCGAGGGGTACCGGCTGCGCACGGCGCCGCCCGAGAAGCGCGGGTTTCTCGCCTGGCGAGTGGGCGCGCAGTGGGCGCAGCTCGCGGTGCTGTCGTTCTACCCGATCTTCCTCAATACCGCGAAGTCGGTGCGCACCACGGTCGAGGCGCTCGAGACCCGCGGCTTCACGCGGGCCGGCTCGGATGCGCGCGGGCGCCAGATCCGCATGGACAAGCTGCAGATTCGACCGCTCGATGTCTGGGTGATCGCGCTGACGGTGCTCGCGGTAGTGGGCGCGTTCGTCGCGGGCTCCGCCTGGCCCGTGTACCGCTAGGCCGGTCGGGCGGCGTCGCTACGACAGCGCGCGCACGTAGAACCAGCGGCCCT
>NZ_JACXJG010000016.1:14406-14577 GCF_014904065.1 Gulosibacter sediminis
TCGGCCGCAGCATTCGCCGTAGGTCAGACCGGTTCCGCACGGGCAGCGAGTGTCGTTGGCAAGCACACCCACCAGCGTAGCCGCGCTCGATTAGCCTGGCAGGTGTGGGGCGCGCACTCGGCGGCCCCAGGTTCCCCAAGGAAGAGGACTCCCCATGGCGCTGCTGCCCGA
>NZ_JACXJG010000016.1:14589-14708 GCF_014904065.1 Gulosibacter sediminis
CCTCGTTGCCGCCCTCGCGAGCGGCTCAGTTCGCATCGTTGACCTCACAAACCGCCTCGAGGCCTCGACGCCGACACTGCGCCTGCCCGAGCCGTTCGCGAACCTCATCGACTTCTCGC
>NZ_JACXJG010000017.1:0-39665 GCF_014904065.1 Gulosibacter sediminis
CCCTCAACTGCGAAGAGCCGTGTCGCCGCATGGCATCAACGGCACCGTCGGCGGCGACGTGGTGGAGTGCAAGAAGTACGTGCGCGCGCTCAAGCAGTACGCGCCGTTCAAGGATGTCGACATGAAGTGGTCGGAGGGCACCGGCCTCGACGACGAGGGCTTCAGCCTCGACTTCCCCCGCCTCACCGTGCGAGTGCGGCCCGAGATCGTGTCGTTCGGCACACCCGGCGAACTCGATGTGAACGAAGACGGTGTGGTCGGCGGTGGCACCCACCTGAAGCCCGACGAACTTCACGAGCTGCTCGAGCAGAAGCCGGATGCGGTGTTCTTCGACGGCCGCAATGCGGCAGAAGCGTCGGTGGGCCGGTTCAAAGATGCGATCGTGCCCGACACCGTGACCACCCACGACTTCATCCGTGAGCTCGACTCGGGCAAGTACGACGACCTGAAAGACAAACCCGTCGTTACCTACTGCACCGGAGGTGTGCGCTGCGAGGTGCTCTCGGCGCTGATGATCAAGCGCGGCTTCAACGAGGTCTACCAGCTCGACGGCGGCATCGTTCGCTACGGCGAGCGCTTCGGCAACGACGGGCTCTGGGAGGGCTCACTCACCGTGTTCGACGGCCGCCAGTACATCGACTTCGCGCCCGACGCCAAGGTCATCGGCCGCTGCGTCGTCTGTGACTCCCCCACCCCGCGCCTGCAGAACTGCGCCGATGACACCTGCCAACAGCGGCTCGTAGTGTGCGAAAACTGCTCGGCCACCCACCCCGTGTGCGCGGCTACTGCGGCGAAACAGTGACGTCGTCGACCGAATCGACACCGAGGTCGTCGAGCGAGAACTCATAGGCGTAAACGGCCTGCGGGCTCCATGCACAGTTCATCTGGCCGTCGCCGCTCGACTCGCTCGTGACGAGGTCATAGGCGATTTGCCCCGCGCCGTCGGTCGCGAACGTCAGCGACTGCGGCGGGCATGAACCGAAGTTTGCGATGACGAGCACTTCGCTCGCAAACTCCGGGTTTGGCGTCTGCAGGCTCTCGTCGCGGAGGTCTTCCGGCAGATCCGACCACCAGGCCTCCCACCCGTCTTCGTCGGTGAAGAGCAGTGGCAAGTCATTGTTGGCGAGGAGCGCATCGAACTCGCTGCGCGCCGCCACCACATCCTGCTGCCAGAGGTAGCTCTTGGATGCGGGGTCGAATTCGGTGAGCTGCGTCGTCGCACCGTCGCTGGGGCCCGGCGCCGGGTTCGGCCCGGGCACTCCGACCGCGCCGCAGCCCGCGAGCATTCCCACCGCAAGGGCCGCCGCGACGGTCTGCCACCAGCGAGAACGCGACATCGGCTACTCCTCTTCTTCTTCCACCACAAACTTCACCTCAGTGCTTGCATCGACACCGAGATCGTCGAGCGCAAACTCATACAACACGACCTCGCGGGGGTCTTCCCCGCAGTCGTAATTGTTGTCGAGGTTGATCGGACGAAACTCGAGAAAGAGGTCGCCACCACCCGACGTCGCGAACTCCGCCTTCATCGGGTGGCACGTGCCGTGCACCACGAGCACCGCGACCGTGCTGCCGAAATCGAGTTCGGGCAACGGGCCCCACTGGTTCGCGACGTCGTCCTCGGTGGCAATGAACTCGCTCGAGTCGCGAAACGTGTAGCGGTCGACGAACGCATCGCATTCGTCCTCACCCACCGAGTACTCGGTCCACAATTCCGTCGTCAACGCCGGGTGAATCCCATCGGCGTAACTCGGGGTCACGCTCCCCACACTGCCCGCACCATCACCTGTGCACCCCGCCAAGGGTGCTCCGGTGACGCCGGCCGCGGTGAGCGCGACCCCGCCCCGCATCACTCGCTGCTCCCCAACCATGGCCACCACTGTTCCATAGTGGGCAGGATGCTGGGTGAACGAGCGCCCAACTACGAGAGCTTCAGCGGCCGCTCACTCGCACGCACCGGCGCGGGCAGCACCGTCGAGCCCGTGAGGTAGCGGTCAACTGCGGCCGCGGCTGATCGGCCCTCCGCAATGGCCCACACGATGAGGCTCGCGCCTCGACCGGCGTCGCCCGCCACATATACGCCAGGCTCCTCGGTCGCGTAGTCGTCATCGCGCGACACTGCGCCGCGTTCGAGCGTCACACTGAGCTGCTCCGGCAGCGACTCCGCGTCGGTGCCGGTGAAGCCCAGCGCGAGCAGGCACAGCTCGGCGGGAATCTCACGCTCGGTGCCCGCCTTCGGTCGCCGCACGCCGTCGACGATCTCGGTCTCGGCCACGAGCAGCGCGCGCAGCTTGCCGTCATCGTCCGCGAGGAATTCGACGGTCGACGCGAGGTACTTGCGCTCGCCGCCCTCCTCATGGCTCGTCTGCACCTCGAACAGGTTCGGATGCGTCGGCCACGGTTGGTGCGCCGGGCGTTCGCTCGGCGGCTGCACACCAATGGCGAGGTTCGTCACGCTCTTGGCACCCTGGCGGTGCGCGGTGCCGATGCAGTCCGAGCCAGTGTCACCACCGCCCAGCACGACTACGTGCTTGCCCTTGGCCGAGATCTGCTCGACGACCTGGTCGCCTGCGCTCGCGTGGTTCTGCTGCACGAGGAACTCCATCGCAGTGTGCACACCGTCGATGTCACGCCCGGGAACGGCGAGCTCGCGCGACTTCAGCGCGCCCGTTGCGATGAGGACCGCGTCGAAGCGCTCGCGCAGCTGGCGCCACGTCATGTCGCGGCCGATCTCGATGCCGGTGCGGAAGCGCGTGCCCTCGGCGGTCATCTGCTCGATGCGCGCGTCGATGCGCTGCTTCTCGAGCTTGAAGTCGGGGATGCCGTAGCGCAGCAGGCCGCCGATGCGATCGTCGCGTTCATACACGGCGACGGTGTGACCGGCGCGCGTGAGCTGCTGCGCCGCCGCGAGGCCCGCAGGACCCGAGCCGACGACCGCGACCGTCTGACCCGTGAGGCGGGCGGGAGCGTGCGGCTCCATCCAGCCGTTCTCGGCGATGTCGTCGGCGATGGCCTGCTCGACCGACTTGATCGCCACGGCGGGCTGGTTGATGCTGAGCACGCACGACGACTCGCAGGGCGCCGGGCAAAGGCGGCCGGTGAACTCGGGGAAGTTGTTCGTCGAGTGCAGCCGGTCGGCGGCGAGCTTCGACTCACCCCGCCACGTGAGGTCGTTGAACTCGGGAATCAGGTTGCCGAGGGGGCAACCCTGGTGGCAGAACGCCACGCCGCAGTCCATGCAGCGACCCGCCTGACGCTGTAGTACCGCACCGTCACGCTGAATCTGCTGCACCTCGTTGAAGTCGAGGATGCGCACCGCCACCGGTCGCTTCGGCGGCAGTTCACGCTCAGTTACCTTGAGAAATCCGCGCGGGTCAGCCACGGGTCACCTCCTTGATCTTTTCCCATACGAGTTCGCTGTCGGGGTCATCGCCCTGCTGCTCGGCCCGGTCACGAATCGCGTGCACCGCCGCCCAGTCGCGCGGCACGAGCCGCGTAAAGCGCGACCAATCCGCAGCATCCAGCAGCCGTCGCGCGACGGCCGACTCGGTCAGCTCGGCGTGCCGTTCAAGCAGCACGCGCAGCTCCATGACGTCCTCGTCGCTCAGCGACTGCAGCTGCAGCTCACCGCTCGCGAGGGCCTCGGGGTTTACCTTGCGGGTGTCGAGGTCGAGCACGTAGGCCGTGCCGCCCGACATGCCCGCACCGATGTTGCGGCCGGTCGGGCCGAGAATCACCGCGGTTCCGCCGGTCATGTACTCGAGCGCGTGGTCGCCGACACCCTCGCAGACGCCGATGGCGCCCGAGTTGCGCACGAGGAATCGCTCGCCCACGACGCCGCGCAGCGCCAGGGCGCCGCTCGTCGCGCCGTACCCGATGACATTGCCGGCGATGACGTTGCGCTCGGCGACGAAGCTCGCGCGGCGGTCGGGGCGCACCACGACCTGCCCGCCCGAGAGGCCCTTGCCGACGTAGTCGTTCGCGTCGCCGAACAGCGTGATGTTGATGCCGCGCGGCACGAACGCGCCGAGCGACTGCCCCGCCGAACCCGTGAAGTTGAGCTCGATCGTGCCGGGCTCCGCACCGACCTCGCCGAGCAGTTTCGTCAGCTCGTTGCCGAGCATCGTGCCCACCGAGCGGTCGGTGTTCGCGATCGCGAGATCAAGGCGGATGCGCTCCCCCGACTTCAGCGCCTCGCGCACCTGCGGAATGTAGGCCCAGTCGAGTTGCGCCTCAAGCTCGTGGTCCTGCTGCGTCGTGTGGCGGCGATCGCCGCGACCGGCCACAGCAAACACGCCCTCGAGGTCGAGTCCGTCGGCCTTCCAGTGTTCGACGGCGTCGTCGAGGTTGAGCAGCTCGGCGTGGCCGGTCGCCTCCTCGAGACTGCGGAAGCCGAGCGACGCGAGAATCTCGCGCACCTCCTCGGCGATGTACTCGAAGAAGGTCTCGACGAACTCCGGCTTGCCAGTGAAGCGCTCGCGCAGCTGGGGGTTCTGCGTCGCGACGCCGACCGGGCAGGTGTCGAGGTGGCACACGCGCATCATGATGCAGCCCGACACGACGAGAGGCGCGGTCGCAAAACCGAACTCCTCGGCGCCAAGCAGCGCACCGATGACGACGTCGCGGCCCGTCTTCAGCTGCCCATCTACCTGCACCGTCACGCGGCCGCGAAGGCCGTTGAGCATGAGCGTCTGCTGCGCCTCCGCGAGGCCGATCTCCCACGGCGTGCCCGCGTGCTTGAGCGAGTTGAGCGGGCTCGCGCCGGTGCCGCCGTCGTGGCCCGAAACGAGCACCACATCCGCCTTCGCCTTCGCCACGCCGGCCGCCACCGCGCCGATGCCCGAGTGGGATACGAGCTTCACGTGGATGCGGGCGTCGCGGTTCGCGCGCTTGAGGTCGAAGATGAGCTGCTTGAGGTCTTCAATCGAGTAAATGTCGTGGTGCGGCGGCGGCGAAATGAGGCCGACGCCGGGCGTCGCGTGCCGCGTGCGCGCGACCCATGGGTAGACCTTCTCGCCGGGCAGTTGGCCACCCTCGCCGGGTTTCGCTCCCTGCGCCATCTTGATCTGAATGTCGTCGGCGTGGGTGAGGTACATGCTCGTCACGCCGAAGCGACCCGAGGCAACCTGCTTGATCGCGCTGCGGCGCTCGGGGTCGAGCAGGCGGTCGGTGTCTTCGCCGCCCTCGCCGGTGTTCGACTTCCCGCCGAGGCGGTTCATCGCGATCGCGAGCGTCTCGTGCGCCTCCTGCGAGATCGAACCATACGACATCGCGCCGGTCTGGAACTTCTTGACGATCTCGCTCACCGACTCGACCTCGTCGATCGGAATCGGCGAGCGCGCCTCGGTGCGCAGCTTGAACAGGCCACGCAGGGTCTTCAGCTCGCGCGCCTGGTTGTCGACGAGCGAGGTGTACTCGCGGAACACGTCGTAGCGCTGGTTGCGTGTCGAGTGCTGCAGCTTGAACACGGCCTCGGGGCTGAACAGGTGCGGTGCGCCGTCGCGACGCCACTTGTACTCGCCACCCGACTCGAGGCGACGGTGGTCGAGCGCCGCGCGCTCCGACTGGTACGCGAGGACGTGGCGTTGCCGGGTCTCCTCGGCAATCGTGTCGATGCCAATGCCGCCGAGGCGGCTCACGGTGCCGGTGAAGTACGTGTCGATGAGCTCCTGCGAGAGGCCGACCGCCTCGAACGCCTGGGCGCCGATATACGACGACACGGCCGAGATGCCCATCTTCGACATGATCTTCATGACGCCCTTGCCGAGCGCCTTGATGAGGTTGTGCACGGCGTCGTCAACGGTGATGCCCTTGAGCGAGCCGCTACGCACGAGTTCCTCGGCCGACTCCATCGCGAGGTACGGGTTCACCGCGCTCGCGCCATACCCGAGCAGCGTCGCAATGTGGTGCACCTCTCGGGCGTCGCCGGTTTCGACGAGCAGGCCGACCTCCATGCGGTGCCCCTCGCGAATGAGGTGCTGGTGCACGGCGCTCACGGCGAGCAGCGTTGGAATCGGCGCGAGCTGTTCGTCGGAGTCGCGGTCGGAGATGATGATGAACTGCGAGCCACGCGCGACCGCCGCATCCACCTCTTCGCACATCGCCTCGAGACGATGCTCCATGGCGTGCTCGCCCTCGGCCACGGCGTAGAGCGCCGAGATGACGCGCGTGCGGCGCGAGCCCGGGGTGCGGTCGATGTGGCGAATCTTCGAGAGCTCGTCGTTGTCGATCACCGGGAAGTCGAGGATGACCTGGCTCGCGTGCTCCTCGGTTGCGGTGAGCAGATTGCGCACCGGGCCGAGCCCGCTCGACATCGAGGTCACGACCGACTCGCGGATCGAGTCGAGCGGCGGGTTCGTCACCTGCGCAAACGCCTGCGTGAAGTAGTCGAACAGCAGGCGCGGGCGCTCCGACAGCACGGCGATCGGGGTGTCCGAGCCCATCGCGCCGAGCGGTTCGGCGCCAGTGCGAGCCATCGGCTCGATGAGCATCTTCAGCTCTTCTTCGGTGTAGCCGAAGGCGCGCTGGCGACGCACAACCGACGCGGGCGTGTGGCTCACGTGTTCGCGCTCGGGCAGGTCGTCGAGCTTGATGCGGGTCGACTCGAGCCACTTGCCCCACGGCTCCGAGCGGGCGAGCTCCATCTTCACCTCGTCGGAGGGGATGATGCGGCCGGCCTCGGTGTCAATGAGGAACATCACGCCGGGCTGCAGGCGGCCGCGGGCACGGATGCGCTCGGGCTCGAGGTGCGGCATGACGCCGGTCTCACTCGCGACGACGACGAGGCCGTCTTCGGTGACCATCCAACGGCCGGGGCGCAGCCCGTTGCGGTCGAGCGTCGCGCCGACGAAGCGGCCGTCGGTGAACGAGATCGACGCGGGGCCGTCCCACGGCTCCATGAGCAGCGAGTGGAACTCGTAAAAGTCGCGCAACTGCTGGGGCATGTCGTCGGAGTTCTCCCACGACTCCGGCACCATCATCATCATGGCGTGCGGCAGGCTGCGGCCCGAGAGCGTGAGCAGCTCGAGCACCTCGTCGAACGAACCCGAGTCGCTCAGGCCCTCGGTGATGATCGGGTAGAGTGGGCGCAGGTCGCCCAGCAGCTCGCTCTCGAGCTGCGACTGTCGAGCGAGCATCCAGTGGCGGTTGCCCTCGACGGTGTTGATCTCACCGTTGTGCGCGATCATGCGCAGCGGCTGCGCAAGCGGCCACGAGGGGAACGTGTTCGTCGAGTAGCGCGAGTGCACGATCGCGAGGCGAGAGGTGAAGCGCTGGTCGCTGAGGTCGGGGTAGAAGTCCTCGAGCTGCAGCGTCGTGACCATGCCCTTGTAGGTAACGGTGCGCGCCGACAGCGAGGGCAGGTAGTCGCCGAGCTCGCGCTCGATGCGCTTGCGCATGCGGAACGTGAGGCGGTCGAGCTCGATACCGCTCGCCCTGGTTGTCGCCGAGGTCACGAAGATCTGGCGGATGACCGGCATCGCGTCGCGCGCGAGCGAACCGAGCACCTCGGGTCGGGTCGGAACCTCGCGCCAGCCGAGCACCTTGAGGCGCTCCTGCGACGCGATGCGCTCGATCGCCTTGGCCGCGGCGTCGGGCTCGTCAACGGGGAGGAACACGAGACCGGCGGCGTACTCCCCCGGGCTCGGGAGAGAAAAGTCGACGACGGCGCGGAAGAACTCGTCGGGAATCTGCGACAGGATGCCTGCGCCGTCACCGGTGCCCTCGTCGGAGCCGACGGCGCCGCGGTGCTCAAGGTGACGGAGCGCATCGAGGGCTCCCTCGACCACGTCGTGGCCGGGCGCGCGGCGCAGAGTTGCCACCATGGCGAGGCCGCATGAGTCCCGTTCAAACACGGGATCGTATAGGCCCTGTCGTTCGGGCGTGTTGAGCGCCGAAATGCGCTGCTGCGACATGTCTCACCTCATTGCGGGTTGGGTTTGATGGCAGGCCAAAACGTCATCGATTCGGCCGACAGTTCGAAAGTTTACACAGAGCGCAGATCACACTAAATGTATGGTCTTCATTCTCGGTGGTGCGAGCATGGCTCTGTGATCACCGCCGAATTCATCGTGAGGGTCTTCGACTACCTCGGCACCTTCGCGTTCGCTCTGAATGGCGCGATGGCGGCGACGCGTGTCGTGCGGCTCGACATCGTCGGCGTCGTCACCCTCGGCATCATTACCGCGACGGGCGGCGGCGTGGTGCGCGACGTGTTGCTCGGCGACACTCCCCCGGCAATGTTTGGCGACTGGATCTACCTCGCGGTCGCGCTCCTCGGCGCGCTCATCGCGTTCTTCGTCGCACGGCCGCACCACATCCTCAATTCGACCGTGCAGGTGCTCGACGCGATCGGCCTCAGCCTCTTTTGCGTCGTCGGCGCGCAAAAGGCCCTCGCGTTCGGAGTCGAGCCGATTCCCGCCGTGCTCCTCGGCGTCATCACCGCGGTCGGCGGCGGCACGATCCGCGACATGATGCTCGGCCGGGTGCCGACCATCCTGACGAGCGAGCTCTACGCGATCCCCGCCCTCGTCGGCGCGACCCTCGTCGTCGTGCCATTCGCCATCTGGCATCTCGACGGCGTGCTCGGCGTTTCGACGCAGCTCGTCGGCGCGATCGCGTGCTTCCTCATCCGCACGCTCGCCATTCACTTCAAGCTCAGCGCCCCGATCGCACGGGCGACGCCCGACAAACACGATCACTAGGCTGGCGCTATGCCCGACGAGCACCTCGAGTTTCCCAACATCGACCTCGATGCCTTCGAGCGACTCGTCGTCGCCGAGCTCGACGCGCTGCCCGATGCCGCCGTCGATGGGCTCGACAACGTCGTCTTCCTCGTCGAAGACCGGCCCGAAGACGGCTGGATACTCGGGGTCTACGACGGCGTCGACCTCACCGAGCGCGGCACCTACGACTGGGGCCCGCTGCCCGACCGCATCATTCTGTTTCGCGAGCCGCTGCTCGACTACTGCAGCTCACTCGACGAGCTGCGCCACGAGATTCACGTGACGCTCGTGCACGAAATCGGCCACTTCTACGGCATCGACGACGCGCAGTTGCACGAGCTCGGCTGGGGCTAGCGCGCGGTTTCCGGCGCGGGCCAGCCGTGGTCCGCGAGCACGGCGATCGTCTCGGCGACGCCGATATCTACCGGCAGCGTGACGTCGGCGAGGTCGGCCGAGCCCTCGGCCGCATAGAACGCGTCCTCCTGTGCGCGCCACGCCTCCCACCAGGCATCGTCGCCGTCCCGCAGCGACGCGCGCCGGTGCCGCAGCTCGGCCTCGACGTCGAACCACGCGCCCAGGGTCACGAGCCGCCGGCTCGCGCGCGACAGGGCACCGCATCCCTCGACCACGATGAGCCCCGGATGCACGGGTACGCCGAGCTCGAACGCGTCAGCATGCCAGTTCCAGCGCCGCGGCACGACGACGTCGCCCGCGAGCACGGGCTCGAGCACCTCGCGCACGAGGTAGTCGGCGCCGTCGGCAAGCCCGCCCCAGCCCGGGTAGAAGTCTTCGACGTGCACGAGCTGCGCGCCTGTCACGAGCGCGACATCGCTCGCGAGGGTCGTCTTCCCGGCGCCGGAGCGGCCGTCGATGGCGAGGATGCAGCTCGTACGCTGCGTCGTCACCTAGCGGCGCTTCTTCTTCAGTGCCTTGAGGATGCGCGGCACGGCCCAGCCCGACACGACCATGAGGGGCGTGAGCGCGGCGAGCAGCGCCACGATGTTCGGGCGGAAGCGGGTGCCATAGGCGTCGGTCAGCACGTAGCCCAGCGGCAGGCAGACGTTGCCTGCCGTGAATTCGACCTGCTCGATCGACTCGGATGCGGTGGTTGCGTCAGTCATGCAGGTCACGATAGGCGGCCCATCTGGGCAAAGTCAGGAAGCCGCCGATGCTGCGCACTACGCTGGCAGCGTGACTCAAGACACGATCCAGAGCTGGCCAGGAACGCCGTACCCGCTCGGAGCAACCTATGACGGCTCGGGCACCAACTTCGCGATTTTCTCGGAGGGCGCCGAGTTGGTCGAGCTCTGTCTGTTCGACGACGAAGGTGTCGAAACACGCGTGCGCCTCTTCGAACGCGACGGCTTCGTCTGGCACTGCTACTTGCCCAAGGTGCTTCCCGGGCAGCGGTACGGCTACCGCGTGCACGGCCCCTACGACCCGGCGAGCGGTCGACGCTTCAACCCAAACAAGCTACTGCTCGACCCGTACGCGAAGGCGATCGACGGCAACATCGAGTGGAACCAATCGGTGTTCTCGTACAACTTCGGCGACCCCGACTCTCGAAACGACGAGGACTCGGCCGCGTCGATGCCTAAGGGTGTCGTCATCAACCCCTTCTTCGACTGGGTCGGCGACCGCCACCCGCGCACGCCCTACGCCGACTCGTTCATCTACGAGGCGCACGTGAAGGGCCTTACCCAGCTCCACCCGGATGTGCCGGAGGACATGCGCGGCACCTACGCGGGCATCGCGCATCCCTCAGTTGTCAACCACCTCAAGAACCTCGGCGTGACCGCGATCGAGCTCATGCCGGTGCACGAGTTCGTGCACGACTCCACTCTGGTCGAGAAGGGCCTGCGCAACTACTGGGGCTACAACACCCTGAACTACTTCGCGCCGCACGGCGACTACTCGTCGGCCGGCGACGACGGTCAGCAGGTGCAGGAGTTCAAGGCGATGGTGAAGACCCTGCACGCGAACAACATCGAGGTGATCCTCGACGTTGTCTACAACCACACGGCCGAGGGCAACCACCTCGGCCCAACCCTGAGCTTCCGCGGCATCGACAACGAGGCCTATTACAAGCTCGAGGCTGATGACAAGCGCTACTACACCGACTACACGGGCACGGGTAACTCGCTCAACATGCGCAGCCCGCACTCGCTGCAGCTGATCATGGACTCGCTGCGGTATTGGGTGCTCGAGATGCACGTCGACGGATTCCGCTTCGACCTCGCCTCGACGCTCGCGCGCGAGCTGCACGACGTCGACAAGCTCTCGAGCTTCTTCGACCTGGTGCAGCAAGACCCGATCGTCTCGCAGGTGAAGCTCATCGCCGAGCCGTGGNTGTGGGCCCAGGCGGCTACCAGGTGGGCAACTTCCCACCCCTGTGGACCGAGTGGAACGGCAAGTACCGCGACACCGTGCGCGACTTCTGGCGCGGCGAGCCCGCCACCCTCGGCGAGTTCGCCACCCGCATCACGGGCTCAAGCGATCTCTATCAGCGCGACGGCCGCCGGCCCGTGGCATCCATCAACTTCGTCACGGCGCACGACGGCTTCACATTGCGCGACCTCGTGTCATACAACGACAAGCACAACGACGCGAACGGCGAAGAGAACCGCGACGGCGAGAGCCACAACCGCTCGTGGAACTCGGGCGTCGAGGGCCCAACCGACGACCCGGCGATTAACGAACTCCGCGGGCGTCAGCAGCGCAACTTCATCGCGACACTCTTGCTCTCGCAGGGCGTGCCGATGCTGCTGCACGGCGACGAGCTCGGCCGCACGCAGAACGGCAACAACAATACCTACGCCCAGGACTCGGAGCTGAGCTGGGTGCACTGGGACACGGCCGACGTCGAGCTCGTCGAATTCACCCGGCGCCTCGCCGAGTTGCGTCACAACCACCCGACATTCCGCCGCCGACACTTCTTCTCGGGCCGCATCGCGAAGCGTGGCGAAGGCGAGGGCCTGCCCGACGTCGTGTGGTTGTCGACCGATGGCAGCCGTATGGAGGGCGAGGATTGGAACGAGGCATTCGTGCGCGCCATGGGGTATTTCCTCAACGGCGACGCGATCACCGGTCGCGACGCGTGGGGACAGCGCATCACCGACAAATCATTCCTCATCTACTTCAACGCATCAGAAACCGACGTCGAGGTGACCGTGCCCTCGCACGAGATCTCGATGACGTGGGAAGTCGTGGTCGACACGGCCAGCGGCGAGCGCACGCACGCCCAGCCCGGCGACACCTTCGTGATGCCCCAGCGGTCTATGGCAGTGTTGCGCGAATGGAGCGAGGCAGATGCCGTGCCGACTATCACGTCGTCGATCTCCGTCATCAGCCCATCGCCGACCGATCAAACGTCCATGAGCTAGCGAAAGGAATCGCATGCGCACCCCGGCGAGCACCTACCGACTCCAGCTCTCTTCGGAGTTCACCCTCGACGATGCCGCCCGTCTTGTGCCCTACTTTGTCGATCTCGGCGTGGATTGGCTCTATCTCTCCCCCATCCTGCAGTCGACCCAGGGGTCGACGCACGGGTATGACGTGGTTGACCCGAGTCGAGTCGACGAGGCCCGTGGCGGCCGCGAGGCCCTCGTGCGCCTTGCCTCGGCCGCGCACGAGGCCGGCCTCGGCATCCTCGTCGACATCGTGCCAAACCACGTGGGCGTCGCAGTGCCGCGGCAAAACCCGTGGTGGTGGGATGTGCTGCAACACGGTGAGGCCTCGCGGTTCGCGCACTTCTTCGACATCGATTGGCCGGCGGGCGACGGCAAGCTGCTGCTGCCCGTGATCGGNGACGCCGACATGCCGACCGAGCCCGGCGCGCCGATCAATGGCATGACCATCGACCGCGAGGCAGGGGTGCTGCGCTACTACGACCACGAGTATCCGCTCGCCCCGGGCAGCGCCGACGACGACTCGCTCGGTGTGCGCGCCGTGCACGACGCCCAGCACTACGCGCTCGTGCACTGGCGCCGCGGCGACTGGTCGCTCAACTACCGCCGCTTCTTCACCGTCACCGAGCTCGCGGGGGTGCGGGTCGAGGAGCCGGAGGTGTGGGACGCGGCCCACGCCGAGATCCTCTCGTGGGTGCGCGAGGGCCTCGTCGATGGCCTGCGCATCGACCACGTCGATGGCCTGCGCGACCCGCGCGGCTACCTGCAGCGGCTGCGCGAGCACGCGAACGTCTACCTCTCGGTCGAAAAGATCCTCGAGCCCGGCGAGCAGCTGCAGCCGTGGCCGATCGACGGCACGACCGGCTACGACGCGCTCGGCGAGTTCGAGCGTGTGCTCATTGACGACAAGGGCCGCGACGATCTCGACGAGCAGGCCGCCGCGCTCTCGCACGAGGACGTCGATGACTGGCCAACGCTCGTGCACAGCTCGAAGCGCTTCGTCACGGACGGCCAGCTGCACGCCGAGATGCGCCGCGTCGCGCGCGACCTCGACGGCGTCGCCGAGCCCGACAACGTCACCGTCGACGCGATCAGCGAGATCGCCGCCTGCTTCCCGGTGTACCGCACGTATCTGCCCGAGGGGCTCGAGTATCTCGAGCAGGCGGCACGGGATGCGGCCGACTGGCGTAGCGACCTCGGCGAGGAAATCGAGCGCGTGCTCGGCAAGCTGCGCGACCCGGCGAACCCCGGCGCCCTGCGCTTTCAGCAGACGAGCGGCATGGTCATGGCGAAGGCGGTCGAGGACCGCTCGTTCTATCGCTACTCGCGCCTCACCTCGCTGAACGAGGTTGGCGGTGACCCGTCGATCTTCGCGTACCCGCCCGAGCGGTTCCACGAGCTGCAGGCCGAGCGCCAGGAGCGCTGGCCGCACGCGCAGACCGCGCTGACGACGCACGACACGAAGCGCAGTGAGGATGTGCGGGCCAGGCTCGATGCGCTGAGCGAGCGCCCGGAGCTCTGGCGCGACTCGCTCGAGCAGCTGCTCGAAATCGCACCGCTCTCGAACCCGGCCTTCGGCAACCTGCTCTGGCAGGCGATCATCGGCGTCTGGCCCGCCAGCCGCGAGCGCCTCTACGCCTACGCCGAGAAGGCGGCGCGCGAGGCCGGCGATTTCACGACCTGGACCGAGGTCAATGCCGAGTACGAGGATGAGCTGCGCGCAGCCGTCGACGCGGCCTTTGACCATCCGGCCGCCCGCGCGATCGTCGCGAACCTCACGGAGGAGCTGCGGCGACCTGGCTGGTCAAACTCGCTCTCGATGAAGGCGCTGCAACTGCTCGGCCCCGGTGTGCCCGATGTCTACCAGGGCACCGAGCTCTGGCAGCACTCGCTCGTCGACCCCGACAACCGGCGGCCGGTGCCGTGGGTCGAGCAGACAACGGCGTTGGGCGCGATTCTGCGCGGCGCTCGCCCGGCATTCGATGAGACTGACCCGACCGGCAGCGTGAAGCTGCTGCTCACGGTGATCGGCCTGCGCCTGCGCAAGGGCTTGCGCGAGCGGTTCGCCGAGTATCGGCCACTGCACGCCAGCGGTGCCTCGGCCGACCACCTCATCGCCGTCGACCGCGGCGGCGTCGTGGTGCTCGCCACGCGGCTGCCGATCGACCTCGAACTTGGCGGCGGCTGGCACGACACCCATCTCGAACTGCCCGAGGGCCGCTGGGTCGACCAGGTGAACGGTACCGCCTACTCGGGCGAGGTCGCCGTCGCGCACTTGCTCGAGCACCTGCCCGTGGCGATGCTCGCCCGCAGCGATTACGAGGAGGACTAGTGCGCGACAGCCGATTCGATGTGTGGGCACCGAGGGCGCAGCGCATGCGCGTGCGCATCGAGGCCGACACCTACGAGATGCGCCAGGAGCGCGGCGGCTGGTGGCGGCCCGAGGGCCTGCCCGAGCTGCCGAGCGAGGTCGACTACGGCTACCTCATCGACGATGAGGATGCGGTGACGCCCGACCCGCGCTCGGGCCGGCAGCCGGCTGGTGTGCACGGTCCCTCGCGCACCTTCGACCCTGACGCCTACGAATGGCAGGACGAGCAGTGGCGTGGCCGCCAGCTCGCGGGCAGCGTGATCTACGAGCTCCACGTCGGCACGTTCACTCCCGACGGCACGCTCGACGCCGCGATCGAGCGACTCGACCACCTCGTCAACCTCGGCGTCGATTTCGTCGAGCCCATGCCGGTCAACGCCTTCAACGGCGACGCCGGCTGGGGCTACGACGGCGTCTACTGGTACGCGGTACACGAGGCCTACGGTGGGCCCGGCGCCTACCAGCGCTTCGTCGACGCCTGCCACGAGCGCGGCCTCGGCGTGATTCAGGACGTCGTCTACAACCATCTCGGCCCATCCGGCAACTACCTCGGCAAGTTCGGTCCGTACGTCTCGTCGCGTCACCAGACCGACTGGGGCGACGCGATCAACCTCGATGACTTCGACTCCGACGAGGTGCGCCAGTACATCATCGACAACGCGCTGATGTGGCTCACCGACTTTCACGTCGATGGTCTGCGACTCGACGCGGTGCACGCGCTCATCGACACCCGCGCAACGCACATCCTCGAGGAGCTCGCGAACGAGGTCGAGGCGTGCTCGGCATTCCTCGGCCGCCCGCTGACACTCATCGCCGAGTCCGACATGAACGCGCCGCGGCTCATCTCGCCGCGCGCGGCCGGTGGCTACGCGCTCACCGGCCAGTGGTCGGATGACTTCCACCACGCCGCGCACGTCTCGCTCTCGAGCGAGTCGGACGGCTACTACGAGGACTTCGCGAGCACGCCCGGCCACGGCCTCGGCGCGCTCGAGAAGGTGTTTACGCAGGGCTTCTTCCACAACGGCGCGATGTCGACCTTCCGCCGCCGACACCACGGGCGGCCGCTCGCGCCCGCGACGAACGCGTGGCGCCTCGTCGTGTCGACGCAGAACCACGACCAGATCGGCAACCGGGCCCGCGGCGACCGGCTCAGCGAAACCGTGAGCGTCGGGCAGCTCGCGGTGGGCGCGACGCTGATGATGTGCTCGCCGTTCACACCGATGCTGTTCATGGGCGAGGAGTGGGGCGCGACGACGCCGTTCCAGTACTTCTCGTCGCACCCCGAACCCGAGCTCGCCGAGGCGGTCNAGCCGCGGCCGCATCAGCGAGTTCTCGCGCATGGGCTGGGACGAGTCGCAGGTGCCCGACCCGCAGGACCCCGACACGTTCCGCGCATCCCGCCTCGAGTGGATGGAGCTCGACAGCCCCGAGCGGCAGTGGCTGCTCGATGTCTACCGCCGGCTCATCGCGTTGCGCCGCAGCCGTCCACAGCTCACGCGGCCGTGGCTACGGGACGTGTCGGCGAAGGCCGACGCCGAGCTCGGCGTCTTCACGTTCTGGCGCGGCGACCTTGAGGTGGTCTGCAACTTCTCGGATGCGGCGCGCGGGCTCGAACTCGACGTCGACATCGCGTGGACCTCGTATGAAGAGCTGCCCGAGATCGTGTTCGCGACCGACGAACGCGTCACGGTCGACGGTACGCACGCGTTCTTGCCACCGCACACGGCCGCGGTGTTCGCCCCGCAGCTCGAGTAGCGCGGCGCTAGTCGGCGGAGGAGATGAGGCGTTCGCCGCGGTCGTCGACGACGTAGGCCTGGTCGTCTTCGACCGGCTGTAGCTGATAGCGATCGCCGTAGGTGGTGAGGATGCTCGAGATCAGCTCGGGCGGGTACGGCGGCAACTGGCCGTCGGCGTGCGGCACGATGACCGAATCGATGAGGCCCAGGCCCCGGTAGCTCGGCAGGTTGGGCGCCTCGTCGGGGTCGTCCATCGGCACGGCGGGCTCGAGGCTCGGGCCCGCGACGATCGAGCCGGCACTCAGGCCGATGTAAGGCAGGCCCGCCTTGACCCGCTCGACGATGAGCCTGTCGGCGCCCGAGATGCGCATCGCCTCGCGGAGCAGGAAGGTGTTGCCGCCGCGCACGTAGAGCGCGTCGATGCGGTCGAGGGCCTCGGCCACCTCGTCGGGCGTCATCTCGGCGAGGAAGAGGTCGTCAACGGTCTCGACGAGGTCGACGACGCGCTGCCGCTCTTCATAGAGCCACGCCTGCATCGTGTCGTGTTCGGGCACGCGCCCAATCGCGTCGTGGACGAAGCCGATTCGTGCCTTGCCGGGGTGCTCGAGGTGGTTGCGCAGGAAGCCCCACAGGGCGCCGGCCTGCATGGACAGCAGCAGCAACTTCATGCGCACAGAGTACCGAAGTCGGGTGTGCCCCGACCGATACCCTGGACGTTGTCATGACGACGCTGCCTTGACCTGTCTTCAACAATGAGTATGCTCATTAAAAAGTCAGGTCGGGGTTTTGGACTGAGTGGAGAAGGTGAGCCGGATGACGGAAGCACCGCAGGGGCCCCGCGAGCGCAACAAACGCGAGAAGCGCACCCGCATTCTCGCCGAGGCCGGCCGTCTGTTCGCCAAGCACGGCTACGCCGCGACGACCACGAGCGCCATTGCCGAGGCCGCCGACCTTTCGCACGGCACGCTGTTTCGCTACGCGTCTTCGAAGCCCGCGCTCATGCTCATGGTCGGCAACGCCACGCTGAGCGCACGGCTTGCCAAATACGCGGATGCGGGGCACGGCACCCCGACCGACCGCATCATCGCGCTCGTGGCGCCGTTCATCGACGACCGCACGCAGCTCGAGAACCTCGTCGCGTATCAGCGCGCCGCACTCGACGGCGACCCTCACGAGGAGCACTGCGCCGAGGCGGTCGCCATCGTCGAGCGACTCATCGACGCGATCGGCGACCTCCTGCTGGAGGTCGCCGGACGACCCGATTCGACCGAGGCGGCGCATCTGGCGGCCGAGGCGATCTACGCGTCGCTGCACCTGCAGGTCGTGCTCGCCGACCGCGACGGGCGCTCCCCCGACGAACTCACGACACACTTCCGTGGCCAAACCCAGCTGATCGTTCGGGGCTATCTCGCCACGGTCACAGGAAAGAAAGAAGGAAAGCAATGACTGACATCAAGAACGTCACCGTGCTCGGCTCGGGCGTGCTCGGTTCGCAGATCGCGTACCAGACCGCCTACGCCGGCTTCACCGTCACCGCATGGGACATCAACGACGACGCCGTCGCCGCGGCGAAGGAGCGCTTCGCGGGCCTCGCCCAGCGCTACGACGCCGAGGTTGAGGGCGCAAAGGACGGCAAGTCTGCGGCCGCGCTCGAGCGTCTCACCGCGACGAGCGACCTCTCCGCCGCGGTTGCCGACGCCGACCTCATCATCGAGGCCGTGCCCGAGAGCCCCGAGATCAAGACTTCGACGTGGGAGAAGGTCGGCGCATTCGCCCCCGAGAAAACGATCTTCGCCACGAACTCGTCGACCCTACTGCCCTCGAGCTTCAAGGACGCGACCGGCCGTCCGAACAAGTTCCTCGCGCTCCACTACGCGAACCAGATCTGGGCACAGAACACCGCCGAGGTCATGGGCACCGCCGACACCGACCCCGAGGTGTATAAGACCGTGGTCGAGTTCGCGAAGGAACAGGGCATGGTGCCGATCGAGGTGAAGAAGGAGCAGCCGGGCTACGTGCTCAACACGCTGTTCGTGCCGCTGATCAACGCCGCCGGCTACCTCTACGCGAACGGCATCGCCGACGCCGAGACGATCGACAAGACCTGGCGCATCGGCACCGGCGCACCGCGCGGCCCGATGGAGATGCTCGACATCGTCGGCCTCACGACCGCCTACAACGTGTCGGTCATGGGCGACGAGGAGTCGCAGAAGTTCGCGAAGATCCTCAAGGAGGAATTCATCGACAAGGGCAAGCTCGGCATCGCCACCGGCGAGGGCTTCTACAACTACAAGTAAGCGCGCCTAGGTCGACGGTCGGTTCGGGCGCTCACTGAGGCCCGTGCCGCCGTCACGACGCTCACCCCGGCCGAGCAGCGAAGCGGGGCGGATCGCGGCCTTGCCGAACTTCGCAACCGCCGCATCCGCCACCCGCTCGGCCGCCGACCACTCGTCGTCGTGCTGCTCGTCCCAGAGCAGCAGCGACGTTGCCTGCCCGGCCTCGACGAGGTCGGCCGCGNCGCACACCAATGAGCCGCACCGGGCGGCCCTCGGCATGCAGCTCGTCCACGAGCTGCGCGGCCGCGCGATACAGCGTGAGGCCCGTGTCGGAGGGCCGCTCGAGGCGCGCCTGCCGCGACACCGTCGCAAAGTTTGACCAGCGCAGCTTCACCGCGACGGTCGCCGCCGCGAGGCCGGCCCGGCGCAGGCGCGCGGCGACCGCATCCGCCTGCGCCCGCACCTCACGCTGCAGATCCGCGTGCGAGGTCACGTCGTCTTCAAACGTCTGCTCGTGCGACACCGACTTCTCGCGTCGCGTCACCTCGACAGGACGCGAGTCGCGCCCCCACGCAAGGTTTGCGAGGTGCGAGCCCATCGATTTACCGACGATGCGCTCGAGCGCCGCGGGTGGCGTGTGGGCGAGCTCAAACACCGTGTGGATGCCCCGGCCGCGCAGCTTCGTCTCGGTCGTCTCGCCGACGCCCCAGAGGGCGCCCACCGGCAGGGCGTGCAGAAACGGGATCGTCTCGGATTCGGGAATCACGAGCAGCCCGTCGGGCTTGCACTTGCCGCTCGCGAGCTTCGCCACGAACTTCGTCGACGCGACGCCGACCGAGCAGGTCAGGCCGGTGCGCGCGTGCACCTCGCGGCGGATGCGCCGGGCGATTTCCGAGGGCGAGCCGAACAGCCGCACCGAGCCCGACACGTCGAGAAACGCCTCATCGATCGAGAGTGGCTCGACGAGCGGTGTGAACTCGCGGAAAATCGCCATGACTGAGTGAGACGCCTCGCGGTACTTGTGCATGTGACCCGAGATCACGGTGGCCCCGGGCGCCAGCTGGAGCGCCCGCGCCATCGGCATTGCGGCGTGCACGCCGAGCGCTCGGGCCTCGTAGCTCGCCGACGAGACGACGCCGCGGCCGCCCGCGCCGCCCACGATGACGAGCTCGCCGCGCAGCTCGGGGCGGTCACGCACCTCGACGGCAACGAAAAACGCGTCCATGTCGACGTGCAGAATTGTGGCGCTGCCGTCGTCGTACGCATCACCCACTTCGCGCATGCCGAGCTGTTTCCGAGACATGCTTCCATTCTGGTCAATAAACTGGCCATATGAGCGATGCCGCAGTCAACGTTGCCGAGTTCAACGCGAATCGCGTGTGGACCAAGAACTACGCCCCGGGGGTTCCCCGCGATATTGAGCCGGTTACGACCTCCCTCTACGACGAGCTGGCCGACCGGGCCCGCAGGTTCGCCGACCGACCCGCGATCGAATTCTTCGGTGCCGAGCTGACCTTCGCGCAGTTGCACGACCACGTCGTGCGCTTCGCGAACGGCCTGCGTCGCATCGGCGTGAAGCGCGGCGACCGCGTCGCAATCGTGCTGCCGAACTGCCCGCAGCACGTCATCGCCTACTACGCGACGCTCCGCCTCGGCGCGGTCGTCGTCGAGCACAATCCGCTCTACACCCGCAGCGAGCTACGCACCCAGTACCAAGACCACGGCGCGGTGTTCACGATCGCGTGGGACAAGCTCGCGCCGGTCGTGCAGTCGCTCGCCGGCGAGGTCGACGTGCGCCGGGTGATCTCGGTGAACATGACGAAGATGATGCCGACGAAGATGCAGCTGCTGCTCAAGCTGCCGGTGAAGAAGGCCCGCGAGTCGCGCGACAAGCTCACCGGCAAGGCGCCCGGCACCGTGCCGTTCGAGAAGATCCTGCACCAGGTGCCGATCGGCGACGAGGTGCCAAAGCCCGGCCCCGACGACATCGCCATGCTCGCGTACACCTCGGGCACGACCGGCACCCCGAAGGGCGCGATGCTCTCACACGCGAACCTCCTCGCGAACGGCCGCCAGGGTCAGGCGTGGATGCCCGAGTTCACGATGGGCGAGGAGACGATCTACGCCTTCCTGCCGATGTTCCACTCGTTCGGCAACCTCCTCGGCACGATCTACGGCGTCGTGACCGCCTCGCGCGTCACCCTGTTCCCCTCCTTCGACCCCGACCTCATCGTCGACGCGTCGAAGGTGCACCCCGCCACCTTCTACCCGGGCGTACCGCCGATGTTCGATCGCCTCGCGCGCATCGCCCGGGAGGGTCGCCTCGATCTCTCGAACGTGCGCTACGCCATGAGCGGCGCCATGACGCTGACCGATGCCGTGGTCGAGCGCTGGGAGGCCGTCGCGGGCGGCGGGCTCAACGAGGGCTACGGCCTCACTGAGGCCTCCCCCATCGTGTTCTCGAACCCGTTCGGCCCAACACGCAAGATCGGCACGATCGGCCTGCCTCACGCCTCCACGACGATTCGCGTCGTGAACCCCGACAACCCCGATGAGGATGTTCCCCTCGGCGAGGTCGGCGAACTCATCGTGCACGGCCCCCAGGTTTTCCAGGGCTACTGGAACAACCAGGAGGAGACCGACAAGGTGCTGCTGCCCGGCCGCTGGCTGCGCACCGGCGACCTCGTGACCCAGGACGCCGACGGCTTCATCACCGTCGTCGACCGCGCGAAGGAGCTCATCATCACGGGCGGCTACAACGTTGCCCCGAGCGAGGTCGAGCAGGTGCTGGTGCAGGTGCCGGGCATCGCCGAGGCCGCCGTCGTCGGCATCCAGCGGGGTTCGTCGGGCGCCGAGTCGGTGACCGCGGCGATCGTGCTCAACGAGGGGGCGACCTTCGACGAGAAGGCGACCCGCGCCTACGCGCACGAGCACCTCGCCGAGTTCAAGGTGCCTCGCAGCTACACCGTCGTCGATGAACTGCCGAAGTCGCTGCTCGGCAAGGTATTGCGGAAGAAGGTGCGCGAGCAGCTCAGCGCCCCCAAGGCTGCCAAGTGAGTCGACCCACTCTGCGCGACGTCGCGGCGCGCGCCGGAGTGTCGACCGCTGCTGCGTCGCTTGCCCTGCGCGGCCTGCCGGGCGTGAGCCCATCGACCCGAGACACCGTGCTCGACGCCGCCGGCACGCTCGGCTACGTCGTCAACGTGAGCGCCCGCAACCTGCGCCGCCGCCGCACTGACACGATCGGCATCTACCTCCCCCAGGGCACGACGCTGCAGTGGTACTACGCCGACTTCGCGGTGGGCGTGAGCAACGCGGCCGGCGAGCGCGGCGTGGCCGCCCTGATTTTGCCGCAGCACGGCGACCCGCGCCCATTTCTCGCGCACGTCGACGGCATCGTCACGGTGGATGTGCGCACGACCGACCCGCTCGCCCGCGCCGTGCTCGGCGCCGGCCGCGAGATCGTCACGGGCGAGCACGTGCCCGAGGGCCAGCCGCAGCCCGACGGCATCGTCTTCGTCGACCACGAGCGCGAGATGACCGGCCTGCTGCGCCACCTCGAGCAGCGCGGATCGACCTCGATCGGCGTGCTGCTGCCGCCCGAGGACACCGCCTGGGGCATCGAGGTGGCCCGCGCCGCGCGCCGCTTCGCCGCCGAGTCGACCGTCGAGGTGCACGAGGCGCCGGTGTCGTTCTCGCCCGAGACCGAAGAGATCCAGGCCGCCTGCGCGACGCTGCCGGCCGGCGTTGACGCGATCGTCGCCGTGCCCGACGGCACGGCCACGAGCGTCGCCGGCGTGCTGCGCTCGCGCGGGCAGCGCATCCCCGAGGATGTTCGGCTCGCGTCGTACACCGACTCGCAATCCGACCGCTTGCTCGACCCGCCCGTCACCGCGATCGACCTGCGACCGAGCGAGTTCGGCGCGCGGTGCGGCCAGCTTCTGCTCGATCTGCTCGAGGGCGCTGCCGTGCCGCGCGAGCAGCAACTCGACGTCGAATTTCGACCTCGCGCGGCAACCAACTAAATCGATTAAGCTGGCGACCGTACCCGCCCGAAAGGACTAGCAACAATGAAGATGCCCGCGGAATGGGAGCGCCACGAGCGCACCTGGATGGCCTGGCCCGGCCCCGGCTACCTCTTCGGTAGCTCCGAAGCCGACGCCGACGAGGCGCGCGCCACCTGGGCGTCGGTCGCGAACGCCACCGTGGACTTCGAGCCGGTGACGATTCTCGTACCCCGCTCCGAACTCGGGGCCGCGAAGCGCGCCCTCTCGAGCCGCGTGCACATCGAGGAGGCCGAGCTCAACGACGCGTGGATGCGCGACATCGGGCCGACCTTCGCCTTCGACGGTGACGAGCTCGTCGCGGTCAACTGGGTGTTTAACGGCTGGGGCGCCCAGTCGTGGGCAAACTGGGACAAGGACCAGCACATCGGCCGCCGCGTCGCCGAGCTCGCGGGAGTGCGCGTCGTTGACTCGCCCCTCGTCAACGAGGGCGGCGGCATCCATGTTGACGGCGCGGGCCAGGTCATGGTGACCCGCACCGTGCAGCTCGACCCGGGCCGCAACCCGAACTGGAACACCGCAAAGGTTGAGCAGGAACTCGCCGACAAGCTCGGCACGACGTCGACCGTCTGGCTCCCCCGCGGCCTCACCCGCGACTCCGAAGAGTTCGGCACGCGCGGCCACGTCGACATCGTCGCGAGCTACACGCCCGACGGCCGCGTGCTCGTGCACGACCAGCGCGACGAAACGCATCCCGACTTCGCCGTGACGCAGCAGGTGATCGAGGCCCTCACCGACGCCTTCGACGCGACCGACACGCCCCGCGAAATCCTGCGCGTGCCCGCGCCGACGGAGCTCCGCGACGCCGAGGGCTGGGTCGACTACAGCTACATCAATCACCTCGTCGCGAACGACGCGGTCATCGCCTGCGCCTTCAACGACGCGAACGACACCGAGGCGTTCGAGGTGCTCGCCGAGGCCTACCCCGGCCGCGAGATCGTGCCGGTGGATGCGCGCCCCATCTTCGCGCGCGGCGGCGGCGTGCACTGCATCACCCAGCAGCAGCCCGCTCGCTAAGCTGACCGTGTGAACGAATCACCACAGCACCCGGTCTCGCCGCTCGCGGCAAGTAGAAATCGCCCGAGCGGCGCGATCCTGGCGCCGGGCGACACCGTCGACCTCACCGAGCTCGAGAAGGTGCCGCCGCTCGAATCGTTCCTCAACACCCTCGCGCTCTCAGAGACCGGCGCGCGCACCTCGCGCGACATCTTCACGGGGCAGAGCCAGTGGATGCCCCACGGGCGCATCTTCGGCGGGCAGGTCGCGGCGCAGTCACTCGTCGCTGCGACCCGCACCGTCGCCGACGACCGGCACATCCACTCGATGCGCGGTAACTTTCTGCGCCCGGGCAACGTGAACGAGCCGATCACCTTCTCGGTCGAGCGCAGCCACGACGGCAACTCGTTCTCGACGCGCCTCGTGCAAGCGTTCCAGTACGGCGAGCCGATCTGGTCGATGATCGCGAGCTTCCAGGTCGATTCCGAAGGGCTCGACCACTACGCCGAGATGCCGCACGGCATTCCCGGCCCCGAGCAACTGCCGAGCGCGGCCGCCCAGGTCGCGGTGGCCGGCGAGGCGCTCGCGAACTACTGGATCAACCGGCGCCCGTTCGAGCTGCGCTACGCCGACGAGCCGATCTTCCTCCAGCCCGCCACCGGCCGCGTCGCCGAGCAGGCCGTGTGGATTCGCGCCGTCGACCAGCTGCCCGACGACGAGGTCGTGCACCGCGCATCCCTCGCCTACGCGAGCGACTACCTCATGCTCGACCCCGTCCTGCGCCGCCACGGCCTCGCGTGGACCGAGCCGCGCCTGCGCGTCGCGAGCCTCGACCACAGCGTGTGGTGGCACCGCTACGCGCGCGCCGACGAGTGGCTGCTGCTCGTGCTGCACTCGACGAACGCGCACGGTGGCCGCGCGCTCACGCACGGCGAGTTCTATACCCGCGAGGGCCTGCTCGTCGCGAGCGTGACGCAGGAGGCGATGATTCGCCTCAAGCCCGAGGCGTAGGCGCCGGCGCCGCCGCGTCGGTGAACGCCGCCTTCGGCACGAACAGCAGCAGCACGGCCGCGATGAGGGCCGTCACGCCGCAGACGAGCCACACCGTGAAGTAGCCGGCGAGCGAGCCGGCGGTCGCATCGACGGTCGCCGTGGCGCCGGCGGCGCCCTGCATGAGCGCGATGCCGAAGGTCGCCGACGCGATCGCACCGCCGACGGTCTTCACCGAGTTCGTGAGGCCCGTCGCGACGCCCGTCTGCGTGGGTGGCGCGGCGGCAGCGGCCGCGGCCGGCAGCGCCGCAACGAGCGCACCCGAGCCAACGCCCGCGACGACCATGTTCAGGATGACCTGCGCGTACGTGTCGTGGAACGGCAGGAACAGCAGGTAGCCGACGCCGACGAACACGGCCGCGGCGACGATCGTGAGGCGCGGCGTGATCCACTTCGAAACCCGCGAGAAGAGCAGCGCGCCGACGATCATCGCGATGAGGTAGAGGCCGATGATGAGCGAGGTGCGGAAGCCCGTCGTGCCGAGGCCGTAGCCGTAGAGCGCGGGGTCGGTGCGCGCGAACGTTGACAGCGGCGCCTGGGCCCCGAGCACGCTCACACCGAAGAGGCCCGCCGTGAGAAACACGGGCGCCAGCGCGGGCGAGCGGAACATCCGCACGTCGATGAGCGGGTCGGGGTGGCGCAGTTCGTACCGCACGAACGGCACGAGGAGCAGCAGGCCCGCCGCGATCGCGACCCAGGCGATGGGGCTGCCGACGCCGCCGAGGCGGAGGAGGCTCAGGCCGCCCGTGAACGCGATGAGCGCGAGCGACACGAGCACGAGCCCCACGAGGTCGAGCTTGCCGCCGGTGAGCAGGTCGGACTCGCGCACGCCGAAGCGGATCACGAAGAAGCACGCGACGACGAGCAGCGCCGGCACGAGCAGCACGACCCAGAGCGGCAGCGTGTCGACGAGCTGGCCGCCCAGCATCGCACCCGTGATCGCGCCCGCCTCGAGGGTGGCGACGAGGATGCCGGCGGCGCGGGCCGTGAGCGGCGAGGCGTCGTCGCGGCCGCGGGTGCGCGACCAGATGATCGCGACCTCGAGCGGCAGCCACACGACGTAGACGCCCTGCAGCGCCCAGGCAGCGAGGAAGAGCCCGAACGAGTTCGAGAACGGCAGCGCGAGCGACGCGATCGCCGTGATCGCGGTCGACCAGAGCAACATGCGCTTGTGCCCGAACATGTCGCCGAGCTTCGCGAATGCCGGCACGACGAGCGCGCTGAGCATGAGCTGCGTGCCCTCGAGCCAGTTGACATCGGCGTCGTGCACGTCGAGGTGCCGCGCGATGTCGGTGAGCATTGGGGTGTAGTACCCCTGCAGCACGCCGCTCGTGAACTCGACGAACGCGAGCAGGCCGACGATGCCCGCGAGCGGGCCGAGGGATGCCCGCCGGCGCCGGGCACTCACGCGCGGATTCCTTCGATGAGGTGCGGTGGAACCGCTCGCCGCGTTCGAGCTCGGCGATGTCGACGCGCTCGTCGACGTCGTGGATCGAGGCGCGCTGCTCGGCGTTCATGAGCAGCGGCGCGAAGCGATACGTCGCGGGGCAGATCTGGTGGAAGTACCGCGAGTCGGTCGCGGCCATCGTCACATAGGGCACCGTGATCGCGGCTGGATGCGAGACGCGCACCGCGTCGGCGATGAGCGCGAACTGCGGGCCGTCGCTCGGCGACTCGGGCGACGCGTCGCTGCCCTCGAGCACGTCGACCGCGACGCTGCGGTCGGCGATGCGGCGCTGCAGTCGCCGCACCGTGCCGGCGACGGTCTCGCCGAGCGCGAGGCGCAGGTTGATGACGGCCTCGGCCTGCGAGGGCAACACGTTGTGGGCCGTGCCCCCGGTGATCTTCGTGGGCGCGACGGTCGTGCGCACGAGCGCGGCCGCCTCNCGCCGAGCCGTGCGAACACGAGCGCGTTGAGCCAGGGCCATGCCGCGAGCATCCGATAGAGCAGCCGGCCGACGCCGGTGCTGCGCGTGGTGAAGAGCCCGAGCATCCGGGTAATCGCCGCCGGCACGCGCGCCGTGAACGTCGTGGGTGTGAGCCGCGAGACCGCGCGCGAGACGCGGCCGACCGCGGTGAGCGGCGGCGGGGTCGAGGCATGGCCGCCGTGGCTGCGGGCCGTGAGCCGCACCGTCGCGACGCCCTTTTCGCCGACCCCGACCATCGCGGCGAGGCCCCGCACGAACGGCAGCGGCGCGTCGGTGACCGCGCCGCCCTCGTCGAGCACGAGCCACGGAGTCAGCCCGCGCTCGCGAAACACCACGACGATCGCCTGCGCCGCGGCGCCGAAGGTCTCCTCATTGCCGCCGAACGAGAGGTAGACATCGCGCGCGGGCACGAACTCGGCGGCGAGCAGGTTCTCGACGGCGTCGAGCAGCACGACGAGCGGGCCCTTGTCGTCGAGCGCGCCGCGGCCGTAGACGCTGCCGCCCTCGATGCGGCCCTCGAAGGGCGGGTGGGTCCAGGGGTCGGACTCGTCGACCGGCACGACGTCGTAGTGCGCCATGAGCACGACCGGGTCGGCCGTCGGCGTCGCGCCCGGCCAGCGATAGAGCAGCCCGAAGTCGGTGATGCGCTCGAGCTCGAGCGAGGCGTGGATGCGCGGGTACAGCTCGGCGAGGAGGTCGACGAATGCCTCGAACGGCTCGCGCCCGCGCGCGTCGAGTTCGGCCGACACGGTTGGCACTTGAATCATGCGCGAGAGGCGTTCGGCGATGCCGGGCCGAGGCGACTCTGCTTGGCTCATGTGCTCAGCGTAGTGCGGTCTGGGCGGCGATTAGCCTCGGAGGTAACGCCAGGGTTTCGTGGCCGTCTCGACGCGGTGGCGGGCCTCACCGAGGGCCTCGGGGTCGTCGTAGATCGCGTCGCCCGGCCAGCAGATGATGCCGCCGTCGCGCGCCCGGGTCGGGAGTTCCTCGAAGCCGCCCGAGCGCAGGTCGGCGAGGGCCTCGGCGACGTCGGCATATTTCGTGAGCTTGTCGAGCATGACCCAGGTCGGCACGATCAGCGTGAGGGCGTCGTTCGCGTGCGCGTCGAGCATCTGCTGCGGGCGCACCCACTCGAGCGCCACCGCCTCGGCCTCGGCGGGCACCGGGGTGCCGGAGAACGCCGGGGCGACGAAGAACCAGGTGCGAAATCGCGGCGTGACGTCGTGCGGCGGGCTGAAGATCGCGAGCGGCGTGAGGCTCGCCGGGTCGACCACGAGCTCGGTCTCCTCCTGCACCTCGCGGGCGGCCGCGACGCGCGCCGCGGCCTCCTCGTCGGCCGGGTCGCCGTCTTCGGGGTCGACCTTGCCGCCCGGGTACACCCAGGCGCTCGCAAACGAGCCACGCGACGGGCGCTGCAGCATGAGCACCTCGATGCCCTCGTCGCCGTCGCGCAGCAGGAGCACGGTGGCGGCAAGGCGTTCGGTGGTTTCGGGCGATGCGGGTGTGGTCACCTGTGCACCATATCGCGGGCGATACGCTGGCGGTATGGCTGTCGACATCGCGCAGGTGCGGGCGAACAACCCGTCACCGATGACCCTGACCGGAACGAACACGTACGTCATCACGAGCGGCGAGGTGAGCTGCGTCGTCGACCCGGGCCCGCTCGAGGCCGAGCACCTCGATGCGATCGTCGCGACCGCCGAGCAGATCGTGCTCGTGCTCTCCACCCACCGCCACAGCGACCACACGGCCGCGGTCGACGAGCTCGTGGCGCGCACCGGCGCATCCGCCCGCGCCATCTCGCGCGAGTGGTGCCGGGGCGCCGAGCCGCTCCACAACGGCGAAGCGATCGCGCTCGGCGACACGAGCCTGCGCATCCTCGCCACCCCGGGCCACACGAGCGACTCGATGAGCGTGCTCGTGCCCGAGGCCCACGCCGTGCTCACGGGCGACACCGTGCTCGGCGGATCGACCACCGTGCTCGAATACCCCGACGGCACGCTGCGCGACTACCTCGCTTCGCTCGACCAGCTCGAGAAGCTCGGCGCCAGCCGCATCCTGCCCGGCCACGGCGACGAGATCAAGGCGGGCGACGAGGCCGTGCGCGAGCTGCGCGAGCACCGCCTCAGCCGACTCAAGCAGATTCAGGATGCGCTCGCGCAGCTCGGCGAGGCACCCCGCGTCGACGAGGGGCTCATCGACCGCCTCGTCGAGCTCATCTACCCGGGCGTTGCGGCGGCTGGTGCCGCCCGGTTGTCGGTCGCGGCCCAGCTCGACTACCTCGCGGGGGCTTAGAGCGAAAACCGTAGCCCGCGCTTTCGGGTTGACCTGCCACTTGTTGCTTGCTGCCGAGGTGATTTGGGGTGACTTTTCCCTGAGCCTATTTTGTGATGCGCCAAGCCTGAATATCCATCGCGTCGTGCAGCAGACGAGCGACTTCGATGGCGTCGGCAACTTGTCGATAGACCACGAAGTGCCGAGGGTGCGAGATACGTCGCACAGCAGGGCTCACCTGGTCACGGCAAGCTCTCAGATGCAGCGTGCGGAACCCGTCAGCGAGGTCGGAACGATCATGCGAGCCAGGAAACCTCGGATCCACACTAATGACGCCCAACGTTGCGAAGACCAGAGCTTCGTATCCGTCGCGAACGGCCGCACCGAAGTTCTCCAATGACCATCCCAGCGCATCAACGATGTCAGCGCGAGCCGCAGGCGTGAGGTCAACTGCGTACGTCACGCCGGCTTTCGCGCACCGCGCTCGGTCGCCTCGCGGCTTAGCCCTTGCAGATACTCCTGAAGCTCACTTGCGGGGATGCGGATGCTTTCGCCCCGGTCGATCTGGTCGACTCCGACTTGCACGGCCGCCTTGAGTTCGGCGTAACGCGCCTCGTCGTGCTCGTTCGTGGTTGCGAGCGAAGCGATCAGCTCCTGCGCGATCTCGGCTCGCTCGGCGCGCGGCAGCGCACGCGCTGCATCGAGCACTTCGGTCAGAGTCGATTTCATGAAGGCATTCTACGACGGCTCGTTCAATGCCGGCAGATGACGCCGTCAAACTCACGGCGCTGACCGCTCCGACGCCACTTACTGCACGCAGTCGCGCTGTCAGTATGTTCCGCGAATCACTGCGTGGCCTCTGACTGGACGATGAGTCGCTTGCCCCAAGGAACGCTCCAGCGGTGCGGTGATCCAGTTCCGGCTTACTCCTTGCTGTTCGAGCACCACATGCGCACTGCCGCGGGAGATGTAGGCGAATCCTTCGTCCTGGCGTTGATAGTCGATGGTGAAGCCACACAGGCCGCACCACAACTCGAGGCTCGTAGGGGTGTGGGTCACGAGCAGCTCAGGCACGAGCGTGGGGTCAGAATTGGTCACGCCAGCAATTCTCTCAGTCCACAGTCGACGACTGCTGGCGCGGGTCCGTCCGAGACACGGCATTTGGGGTTCGACAGTGCTAATAAATGAAAGGCAACGGGCCAGCGACCCGGATAAGTGTCGGCCATGGCCCGATCGGGCTATTGGTACGACGGCCGTGCGCGCGCAGACTGAGTGAATGCGCCTGCACACATTTCTCTACCGAACCAGCATCGCTTTTGCTGTCGCACTGACCTGCTTTCTGCTGCTCACGGCGTGGTGGTTCGGCTCGCGACTGGACGCGAATGGCTGCGAATTGCAGATCCCGATCGGCGTCTCGTTCGGGACCTACGAAGCCAGCTGGTGGCCGCTGGGGCAGACCTGCATCTACTTGCCCAATGACGCGAGCCCGCCAATTGCAGTTCCGCCGGGCTATACGCTCACGATCACTGTGGCAGTCATCCTGGTGTGCGGGGTGCTGCTCGTGTGGCTGCTCCGTCGATGGCACAAACGGCACATCGCGCGTCGGCTCGAACGGGGGCAATAACGAAGTGGGCGGTGGGCACATTGCCCACCGCCCACTTCGTTCGTGTCGCTACGCCTGGGCGCGCTCGAGAATGAGCTCGCGCACGCGCTTCGCGTCGGCCTGGCCACCCATGGCCTTCATGACCGCGCCGATGACGGCGCCGGCGGCCTGCACCTTGCCGTCCTGGATCTTCGCGAGCACGTCGGGCTGTGCCGCGAGCGCCTTGTCGATGGCCGCGATGAGCGCGCCGTCGTCCGAGACCACGGCGAGCCCGCGCGCATCCACGACCTCGCGCGGCGAACCCTCGCCCGCGAGCACGCCCTCGAGCACCTGGCGCGCGAGCTTGTCGTTGACGGTGCCGTCGGCGATGAGTGCCTCGAGCTCGGCAACCTGCTGCGGCGTCGCGAGGGCGGTCGGGTGCACGCCCTGCTCGTTCGCGAGGCGGCTCAGCTCGCCGAGCCACCACTTGCGGGCGCCCTGCGGGGCCGCACCGGCCTTGACCGTCTCGTCGACCGCGTCGAGCAGGCCACCGTTGACGATGTCCTGGAACACCTGACCGCTAAACTCCCACTCGCCGCGCAGGCGCCGGCGGCGCAGCACCGGCTGCTCGGGCAGAGCCGCGCGCAGTTGCTCGACGAGCTCGCGGCTCGGGCGAAGCGGCATGAGGTCGGGCTCGGGGAAGTAGCGGTAGTCATCGGCGTCGGACTTCGGGCGCCCCGACGAGGTGCGGCCGGTGTCTTCGTGCCAGTGCCGCGTCTCCTGCGTAATCGCGGTGCCCTTCTCGAGCAGCGCGGCCTGGCGCTGGATCTCGTAGCGCACGGCGCGCTCGATCGAGCGGAACGAGTTGATGTTCTTCGTCTCGGTGCGCGTGCCGAGCTTTTCCGCGCCGCGGGGGCGCAGCGACACGTTCGCGTCGCAGCGCAGGTTGCCGCGCTCCATGCGAGCGTACGAGACGCCGAGCGAACGGGCGATGTCGCGAATCGTCGACACATACGCCGCCGCAAGCTCGGGGGTGCGTGCCTCACCGCCGAAGATCGGCTTCGTGACGATCTCGACGAGCGGCACACCCGCGCGGTTGTAGTCGACGAGCGACGAGCTCGCGCCCTGGATGCGCCCGGTCGAGCCCATGTGCGTGAGCTTGCCCGCGTCATCCTCCATGTGCGCGCGCTCGATCGGCACCTGGAACACCGTGCCGTCCTCGAGCTCAACCTCGACCTCGCCCTCGAACGCGATCGGGTCGTCGTACTGCGAGATCTGGTAGTTGCGGGGGCTGTCGGGGTAGTAGTAGTTCTTGCGCGCGAACGACGACTCCTCGGCGATCGAGCAGCCGAGCGCGAGCCCGAGCTGAATCGAGTAGCGCACCGCCTCCTCGTTCACGACGGGCAGCGTGCCCGGCAGACCGAGGTCGACGGGGCCGATCTGCGTGTTCGGCTCGGCGTCGTGTTCGTCGCCCGAGGGGTTCGGTGTGGGCGAGAACATCTTCGTCTTCGTCGAAAGCTCGACGTGCACCTCGAGGCCGATGACGGGCTCGTACTTCTCGAGCGCGGCATCGAAGTCCATGAGTTCCGGCTTCGCCATCTCGCTACGCCTCCTTCAGCTCGGGGGCCTGCGCGTAGAGCGGGCTCCCCCATTGTTCGTTGAGTGCTGCCTCGAGCGCGGCGCCGACCTTGTAGAGGCGGGCGTCCTCGCGCGCGGGTGCCATGAATTGGAAGCCGACGGGCAGGCCCTCGCTGAGGCCCATGGGCAGCGAGAGGGCCGGGATGCCCGCGAGGTTCGCGGGGATCGTCGTGATGTCGGCGACGTACATCGCGGTCGGGTCGTCGAGTCGCTCGCCGAGCTTCCACGCGACCGTCGGCGACGTCGGTGCGACGAGCACGTCGACCTCGCCGAATGCGCGGTCGAAGTCGCCCTGCACGAGCGTGCGGACCTTCTGCGCGGAGCCGTAGTACGCGTCGTAGTAGCCGCTCGACAGCGCGTAGGTGCCGAGCAGGATGCGGCGCTTCGCCTCGTCGCCGAAGCCGGCGGCGCGGGTCGCGCTCATGACCTGCTCGACGTTCGCGCCCTCGGGGGTGACGCGGAGACCGTAGCGCACCGAGTCGTAGCGGGCGAGGTTGCTCGAGACTTCGGCGGGCATGAGCAGGTAGTACGCCGCGACGGCGTAGTCGAGGGTGTCGAGGTCGATCCAGGTGATCGTTGCGCCGCGGGCGGTGAGCACGTCGAGCGCCTCCTGGAAGCGCTCGCGCACGCCCGCCTCGAAGCCCTCGCCCTCGGCAAGCTGGCGCGGCACGCCGACTCGCAGGCCGGCCACCGCATCCGCCTTGAGGCCCGCCTTTGCGGCGGCAGCGAACGACGGCCAGTCGTGGGTCATCGAGGTCTGGTCGCGCACGTCGTGGCCGCCGATGACATCGTGAAGCAGCGCCGCGTCGAGCACGGTGCGTGCCGCGGGGCCGATCTGGTCGAGCGACGAGGCCATCGCGATGGCGCCGTAGCGGCTCACGCCGCCGTAGGTCGGTTTCACGCCGACGGTGCCGGTGACCGAGGCGGGCTGGCGCACCGAGCCCCCCGTGTCGGTGCCGAGCGCGATCGGTGCCTCGAAGGCGGCGACGGCCGCGGCCGAGCCACCGCCCGAGCCACCGGGAATCCGGTCGAGACCCCACGGGTTGTTCGTCGCGCCGAAGCCCGAGGTCTCAGTCGACGAGCCCATGGCGAACTCATCCATGTTCGTCTTGCCGAGAATCGGCATGCCGGCGGCACGCAGGCGCTCGATGACGTGCGCGTCGTACGGCGGCTGCCAGCCCTCGAGGATGCGGCTGCCCGCCGTGGTCTCAAGGCCGCGGGTGACGAGGTTGTCCTTCACCGCGATCGGCACGCCGGCAAGCAGTGAGGTGGTTTCGCCTGCGGCGCGGGCGGCGTCGGCGGCCTCTGCCTGCTGCAGCGCGCCCTCGGCGTCGACGGTGAGGTACGCGTGCACGGCGCCGTCAACGGCAGTGATGCGGTCGAGGTGCGCCTGCGTCGCTTCGACCGAGGTCGTTTCGCCGGCCGTCAGGCGCTGCGCGAGTTCGGCGGCGGTGAGCTTGGTGAGGTCGGTCATTAGGCTTCCTCCCCCAAGATCGCGGTGACCTTGAACCGGGTCTCGTCGCGGTCGGGGGCCTGTTCGAGCACCTCATCGCGGTCGAGGGTCGGCGCCGCCTCGTCGGGGCGCGTGACATTCGCGTTCACGAACGGGTGGCTTGCGGGCGCAACGTCGGGCGTCGCGACCTCCTGAACCTTGCTGATGAGCTGGTTGATGGCGCCGAGCTGCTCGGTCATGCGCCCGATCTCTTCTTCCGTGAGATCGATGCGCGAGAGCTCCGCCAGGTGCTCGACGTCTGCACGAGTGATGTCTGACATACCGTTCCGTCTTCGAGTGCGATTACGACCAATCCAGTCTAGTTCGCCCACCCCGCACCCCGACCCCTTCCGTTGAGTGGTCGTTTTTTGTNGCGGGGTGTTCAGTCGGTGAGTGCAACTCCATCGATGAGTTGTTGGAGTCTTTCAGCTGGCGTGTAGCCCTGCAACACGACACGGGGCCGGGAGTTCAGACTGTCTTGAACGGCTTGGAGTTCCTGGTCCGTGATCGTGTTGAAGTCAGTGCCCTTCGGGAAGTCCCACCGTAATTGGCCATTCAAGTTCTCGTTACTCGGCCGCTGCCATGGCGAGTGCGGATCGCAGAAGAACACGGGGCATCCGGTCGCGACCGTGAACTGTCGATGCTGCGCCATTTCCGTGCCCTGGTCCCACGTCACTGACGCGCGCACCGCTGCCGGGAGTCGTTCGACCATGCTCGTGAGCACATCGATCACGGTCTGCGAGTCCCGCGCTCCGGGGAGTCGGCCGATCAGGCACAGCCGACTCGCGCGTTCCATCAATGTCACGATCCCGGAATTGTTCGGCCCGACCACGAGATCGCCCTCCCAATGCCCGGGTACCGTGCGGCCGGCGTGTTCGGCCGCGAGTTGCTCGTCCCGGTCCGCGAGCCGGTATCCGTCCAGCCACGGCCGGGAGTTGCGTAGAGGGAGTTTCGATTGAGGTTTGCGGCCGGTGCGGCCCGACCGTAGTGCTTGCGCGACGGTGAGTTCGTGGCGCAGCCCTCTCGTACCTTGGACGTACAAGGCTTGATAGATCGCTTCGTGACTGATCCTCATGGCCGCATTCTCCGGGAACACGACCGGCAGGCGCGCGGCGATCTGGGGTGGGGACCATTTCTTGTTGAGGTAGCCGATGACCACGTCCCGTAACGGCGTGTTCGTGTCGAGTTTGCGGGGTTTCGGGCGGGCGCGGGCATGTTCTGCACGGTACTGCGCCAACTTGGCGCTGTACTGCTGTTGTGTCGTCCCGCTCGTGTCGAGCTTGAGCTGGGAGCGACGGATTTCTCTGGACACGGTTGCCGGGGAGAACCCGATCAGCTTCGCGATCCGGGTCTGGGACAGGCCTTGTTCCAGGCCGAGCTGGATCAGCATCCGGTCGCCGAGTTGGAGGCGGCGCCCGTGCCCGGTCGGCGGGAGCGTGTCCGGGTCGAGCGGGGTGGGGAACACGACCGGGGAGCGGGTCGCGCTTGGTCGTCCTTGTTGCATGCGTACTCCTGCCCATCGAAGCCAACGCGACAACGTTGCCATGCCCAGGCCCGGGCACTGCTGTCGCAGTGCCCGGGACCGTGCCGGGATCCCGTCCAGCACCAACTCGATCACGCGTACGCGGTACGCCAGTGGATACATGCCAACTCCCTGAACTTCAGGGAATTGCACTCACCCCACGAACCCGCCGGCGGTAAGACTACAAAAAGTGACCACTCANGTTGGGGTTGGGGTTGGGGGCGAGGGCAAGGCAAGGGCGAGGCGGCGGGTTAGTCGAGCAGGCCGAGCATTTGGGCTCGGCGCACGCTGTCGAGGCGGCTCGACGAGGCGAGTTTCGCCTGGATGTTCGCAAGATGCCGTTTCACGGTGCTTGGCGACAGCGAGAGGGCCCTCGCAATCTCTGGGTTCGTGAATCCGCGGGCGACGAAGTGGAGCAGTTCGACCTGCCGCACGGTGAGGATGCCCGCTGGCCCGGCCGGTTCGGCGCGGCGATCGCCGAACGCGATCACCTGCTCGAGCACGGTCACGAGTTCACCGACCGGCGCAGATTTCGCGACCACCGCATCCGCACCCGCCGATCGCCATTGCTTCGCGAGGAGGTGGTCGGCGTGCATCGATACGATCACGATGCGGGTGCCTGGGGCGGCCCGCCGAGTGCGAGCGAGCACCGTCGAGGTCGCGGGACCCGGCATCTCAACGTCGAGCAGAAGGATGTCGGGGCGCAGGCGTTCGCAGCGCGCGACGGCCATGTTGCCATCGGCCGCCTCGCCGACGACGCGTACCCGCACAGTCGCTTCGAGTAGCGACACCAGCCCCGCTCGGAACAGCGCATGGTCGTCGGCAACGACGGCCCGGATCACGGCGCCACGTTCCCCGAGAACGGCAGTTCGACGATCACCGCGCTGCCCTCGTGCGAGGCCTCGAGCGTGAACTCGGCGCCGATCGCGGCGGCCCGCTCGCCCATGCCGCGGGTGCCGGACCCGGAGTCCGCAGTAGCGCCGCCCGGGCCATCGTCGGCGATGCACACGGTGAGCCGGTCGACCCGCCACCGCGTCGTCACCTCGATGACGGTGGCGTCGGCGGCGTGGGCGCGCGCGTTCCGGACCGCCTCGACGACGATGGCGAAGAGCTCGGCGGTGACCCGTTCGGTGAGGCCCGACGGTGCGCCGGTCGACTCGTGGCGCACGGGCGGCGCGTCGCCGAGCGAGCGCTCGACGTACGACGCGATCGCCTCGTCGAGACTCGCCCCGTCGAGTTCAAGGCGCACGTCGCGGGCGAGCGCCCGAGTGTCGGCGAGCGTGCTGCGCAGCTGCTCCAAGCCAGCGCGTGCCGATTCGAGGTGAGGCCCCGAGGCCCCGGCGATGCCGAGCTCGATCTGCTGGATGCCCGCGAGGATGCCGTGCGCGATACGGTCGTGCAGCTCGCGGGCCAGTCGCTTGCTTGCGAGCGCTTCCGCCTGCTCGAGCTGCTCGCGGAGCACTTGCACGTAGGCGATCGCGCCGGGCGGGAAACGTCGCCAGATCGCGTGATGGAGGTGCTGGGCGATGCGCATCGCATCATCGTCGGCGAACAGTTCGACGAGTCTCGGCAGCGCGAGCCCAAACGTGAGTTCACCGACGACGAGCGGCTCGGAGGGGTCGTAATCGTGCTTCGCAGACACCGCGCCCTTCTCGAGGAAGGCATCGTCATTTGAGTAGTCGAAGGAGACGAGGTCGGCGACATCGAGGTCGGCGTGCAGTTTCAGCACCGTCTCGGCGAGGATCGAGCGCACCTGCGGTTCAATCCCGGCGCCAAGCCTGCCCGGCGCAACGCGGCTGCTCCCGCGCCGTTCAAGCTCGACCTGCAGCTCTCGGATGAGATCGGCGGCGAGCTCGCCCAACTGCAGTTTCGAGGTCACCGGTCGATCCTATCCGCGGGCATCGACGCCTTCCCGAGGCTCCGGCCGGAATGGCCCGATCGGGCCATGCGTGTGGCGGGTATGTTCAGGTGCGGAACTAGCGCNAGGAATCAATCACCCGCACCTCGCCTTCCCTCAAGGAGCGATCATCATGGCTGACCCTAAGGTCGACGAAACTCAACAGTGGCTCAACGCCACCTACGGCAACCACGCGCAGTGGAACAACATCACCGAAAACGGACAGATCGGATGGCCAACCATCTACGGGATGATCCGTGCCCTCCAGATCGAACTAGGCATCACAACGCTGTCGGACAACTTCGGCGACGCAACCATGGCGCGTCTCACCGCACAGTTCCCGAAGATCACACCGCTGACTTCGAAATCCAACGTGCGCCGCATCGCCCAAAGTGCGTTGTGGTGCCACGGCTACCTCGGCGGCTACGACTGGGGGACATTCGATACTGACACCAACACTGGCATCAAGACATTCGCGATAGGTGCCGGGCTGGCTGACGACGCAACTTCAGTGCCCTCAGAGATCACGCCGAAAATGCTCAAGGGCCTGCTCACCCTTGAGGCATACTCACTGGTCTCTGGCGGTGATCCCAAAATCCGTGAAGCTCAGCAGTGGATCAACCGAACCTATCTGAATCGGAAACAGGATCTCCTGCCTTGTGATGGTATCTTCACGCGCAGTACCCAGCAGGGGCTCGTCACCGTCATTCAGTACGAGATCGGAATGACCGATAGCCAAGCCAATGGCAACTTCGGACCAGGCACCAAGTCAGGTCTCCAATCGAACGGCAACATCTCCTCCGGGACGAAAGACAGTAGTACTAAGCACTGGGTGCGACTGTTCCAGTGCGCTCTTCGCATGAACGGATATTCGGCCCCGCTGAACGGTGTCTTCGATGCCAGCACGGTGAGCACGACCAAGGCCTTCCAAAACTACGCGGAGCTATCTGGATCTGGCAATGCGAACTTCCAGACCTGGGCTTCGCTACTCATCAGCACGGGAGACGACACGCGACCTGGCATCGCCAGCGACATGGCGACGCAGCTCTATCCCGTGGCGTGCGAGGAACTCTACAACAACGGATATCGCACCGTCGGGCGCTACCTCACTGTGCTCAGCAAGCGATACAAAGCGAAAGAGCTCGACTATATCTTCGATGCCGGCCTGGAAACGTTTCCCATCATGCAGGAGGCCAACACTGGGATTGAGCACTTTAGTAATGAAAAAGGCAAGGACCACGCAATCCAGGCGATCCGCAGGCTTCGCCAGCTCGGCTTCAAAACCGGAAACACCGTATTCTTCTCCGTGGATTTTGACGCCAACGGCGATCAAATCAATTCCAACATTATTCCCTTCTTCCGGGGAATTAAAAGCGTCATAGGCGGTTCTCGCAAGCAGTATAAAGTGGGTGTATACGGCACCCGCAATGTCTGCAGCAAGGTCATCGAAGCCGGCCTCGCCGAAGAAGCATTTATCGCATCAATGTCTTGGGGATGGGGCGGCAACCTCGGATTCCCGCTTCCGCCGAACTGGTCGTACGACCAGATCTGGAACGGCACACTACCGAGCAGCATTGTCTCTCTAGAGATCGACAAAGACATACAGTCAAGCCGTGCCAACCCCGCTTCCCGCGCTGATGTTCGCGTCACGCCCACAATTAAGGTACCCGTCGACGTCGGTGGCACGGAGGTCACTGACGATTTCGACGAAAACTACTTCTGGTACCTTTGCGACATCTTGATGCAGGCCGATCTGGTATCAACGTCGGCTGAACGAACTACAAAAGACGTGCTGCACTGGCTCTCGACCCAGAAGTACAACAATGTTGCTTGGAATGCATACCTCCCGTATGACTTGGATGCGGGTGACGCAGAAATAATGTACAGATTGAAGCAAATTGCGCCGCCCATTCCGGAGCTTACATTCGACCGATTCACGCACTGGGCAGCCACCACTCGTGGCTACCTACTGCACTGGAATAACAAGCCGCTCCCCGGCGCTGGTCACGCCTGGATCGGTGACCTCGGCGGGTGGGGCTTCGACCTGGCGACCGCGTGGGACGACTATCTCGCGTCAGGGTCATCACTCGGAGTGCGTCAGTGGATGGCGCAAAACGTCGGTACTGTGTCTCCCCAGTTCGGCCGGGATGACTTTATCGAGGACATTGATGGTTTCCTCACAGCCAAGATGCTGCGAGATAACCCCGATCAAGACCTCGACGAGTGCATCCGCCAGATTGAAGTCGCATGCATGGCTGACTCGAGCTGGCGGTACAAGAAGTTTATCGAGCGGCGCTTCGGCGGCTCCGCCGCTGAGATCGCCGCCGCCGGTGCTGAGATCTTCACGGATGATGCCTACTGGATGCTGGCGGACGGCTTTGTTGATGGGCCTAGGCCCTCGACATCCGAAGCTGCACAGATCGGCTTGGGTTTCGCTGACGCCGTGAAGACGCTCGCCGGAATCTAATACGTGTAATTATATGCAGAGCCCCCTGGAGGCGCCTCACCAACGCCCTCCAGGGGCCTCTATCAAGATCAAGAAATGGTGCCTAAACCAGTGAATGAAGCAACGCGCACTACGGATCCTGGTCGATCGANATTGCCGCTTCCCTCTTCTCGATCCTCATCATCCTGAGCGGCACACTCTTTGCAGCATTGAGTATCGGCTACCCCGAAACTGTCTTCCTCCCTCGCGTGATCGCATTTGCC
>NZ_JACXJG010000017.1:39747-39850 GCF_014904065.1 Gulosibacter sediminis
CTTGTACCGCTCATTGTCACAGCAATCCCCGGTGTACTCGCCGTCAGCTTCTTGGCCCTTAAAATGCTTATTGTCTGGACGAACGGAGTTCACACGTTCGCGA
>NZ_JACXJG010000017.1:40264-40535 GCF_014904065.1 Gulosibacter sediminis
CTCGTTACCGTGTGTTCGGTCTGCCTGCTCTACGCAGNTATTGCTATACACCTTGGTGCCGCCCTATTAAGGGAGAGCGTTCCCTCGATGACGCTCGCTGCAGTTCCCCAGGTGTGCTCAGCGAAAGCCCCCAGTCTGGGGGTCGCTCCGTCGCACACAGATCCCCCGGGAGACGCCTCACCAACGCTCTCCAGTGGGCTCTATCAAGATCAAGGAATGGTAACTGACACAGTGAATGAAGCAACGCGCCCTACGGATCCTGGTCGATCGA
>NZ_JACXJG010000017.1:40552-40666 GCF_014904065.1 Gulosibacter sediminis
GTTGCCGCCTCCCTCTTCTCGATCCTCACCATCGTGAGCGGCACACTCTTTGCGACATTGAGTCTCGGGTCCTACACCGAGGCTCCCATCTCTCCTCGCGTGATCGCATTTGCC
>NZ_JACXJG010000017.1:40950-41053 GCF_014904065.1 Gulosibacter sediminis
ATCGCAACGCTCATTGTCACGGCAATCCCCGGTGTGCTCGCCTTCGACTTCTTGGCCCTTTATATGCTTATTTTCTGGACGGACGGAGTTCACACGTTCGCGA
>NZ_JACXJG010000017.1:41456-41710 GCF_014904065.1 Gulosibacter sediminis
CGTTGTTGTACAGCGTGTTGCCGTCCTGATCGGGAAGAGCGTTCCTTTGATGACGCTCGCTGAAGTTCCCCAGTTGTGCTCAACGAAAGTCCCCAGTCTGGGCCGCTCCGTCGCGCGAGGCGGGCCTCCCTGGATGCTGGTGCTCTCTGACCACTCACCAGCCTTCCAGCGAGGCCCTGCGGCTCTTCGGACATCCGGTGGGGTAGGGCGCGCCGGGTGAGGTTCGGCGGGTAGGGTCGAGGTCCCCGAGGATC
>NZ_JACXJG010000017.1:41832-42168 GCF_014904065.1 Gulosibacter sediminis
GCTGCCACAGATCCGTGCTCCCGCTGCGACTTGCTACTCGGCCTCGACCGGGTGCTCGTCGTGTGGAGTGGTCGCGACGGCCGCGGCCGTCACGGGCGGGTGCTGCATGACGTGCCCGGGGCGACGCGGGTGCAGGTCGTGTGGCGGCAACGGGTCTGGCGGTGCGGTGATGACGATTACACGCGGAAGATGTTCGTGGAGCAACTCCCGGATCTGGTCGCCCGGCGCGGGTCGACCACCACGCGCGCGGTCTCTTGGGCGATCGGGCAGCTGCGTCGCGAGCACGCGACCGTGCATAGCCTGGCTCGTCAGCTCGGCACGTCGTGGAAGACGGTG
>NZ_JACXJG010000017.1:42329-169091 GCF_014904065.1 Gulosibacter sediminis
CACCCTCGGTGTCGCCGAGCACATCTGGCATCACGTNTCCCTTGTAAGCGCGGTCCGAAGGAGTTGGCCGGGATGGTCGGCCTGAGCCGCGACGGCCACGGAAAGACTCCGGCCAGGCTGCTCGATCTCGTGCCCGGCAGGTCGGGAAAGCCTCCGCGTCCCGGCTCGAAGGCCGCGGAGACGCGTTCCGCACCTGCCCGATCCCCGAGATCGCACGCNTTCGGCCCCACCCTGCGCCGCTGGCGCGAAGCATTCCTCGCGTACTTCACCGCGGCCGCGCGAACAACGGCGGCACCGAGGCAGTGAACGGGACCATCGAACTCCACCGTCGCCTTCGCCCGCGGCTACCGCAACCGAGACAACGACCGACTTCGGATGCTCCTCGCCGCCGGCGCACTCACCCCATGACCCCCACCCAATGTCCGAAGAGCCCGATATGGTCGAGAGCATGCGCAAACTTGCAGCCGCCACCCTCGCCCTCGCCGCCGTCGCCACCCTCGCCGGATGCGCAGCGGAGGGCACGCGAGCACCAGGCCCGTCCTCCGGGTGGCACCCGGTCGACGAGATGCCAGAGTGGGAGCGCCCTCTCGCGTTGGAGGCGTGCGCGGAGGCATGGATGGAATCGCCCGATGCTGCGAAGTACGCGAGTGCGGAGGCTGCGGGAGACGCATTCCACGCCGCCTACGACGCCGACGCCGCCGAGGCGCGCATCGACGCCGGAGAGTGGAACGTCACGTTCCCTGCGCGCGACGAGACGGACGCCGCCTACGTCTGCCACTGGAGCGCAGAGCAGACGGCGACCGCGCTCTAGCCCGCTACTTCTTCTTTGGCTCCACGGCGATACGCGCGGCGACGTTGCGCCACACCATCGCGGGGTACTTGCGCAGGTTCTCGCCACGGCCCGCGCCTGCGAGGAGTGTCTGGTACTCCGCTGGGTCACCCTTAGAGCCGCGCGCCCACTCCATGGCGAAAGTGTTTACGGCCGCGACCAGGTTTCGACCGGGAGCGCCGTCGATGGGTCCGGAGTAGAGCTGGATGTCGCCACCAATGCCCCAATCTGCTGCAAACTTGGCCTGGAGCCCCTTGATAGTATTGGGGCCCCAAGCGCCGTCTACCGGTCCCGTGTACCAAAGGTCGTCCTTAAGGGTCTGCTGAATGCGCTTGCGAAGTTCCAAGCCAGGCTCCCACCACCAGAAGTCGTAATAGGGGCCGCCTGCGGTGCCACGCGCCGACTTCTCGACGGTGTATCCGAATGCCTTGCTGTTGTAGACCATTTGTTTCTATTCCTAACGAAGAACGCCTCAGAGGTTCGGGAGCGTGGTGAGTCGTCCGCTGAGCTGCGGGCGACAATCCTGGATGCATCTCATAAACAGCCAAGCCAGGCGATCACGCCATTGCGAACGACCGGGCCCGACGCAAACGCGCGAGTAGCCCATACCGTTGAGGACGCCTGAGGACGCCATCGGGCACGCCCTGACGACAGTCGGCCACAACAGACTTGAGATCACCGGAACTCGTCGGTGCAGGCGCCGCCCCTCTCGACGCCCCCGGCCCAAAGAATGGCCCGATCGGACCAAACGGGTGGAGGGGCGCGTTCAGGTGCGGAACTAGCGCNCGACAACCTGAATCACGAACGATACGACAGTTGCCCACGGAACTAACTGACGCTTCCCGGCCTTGAACCGGAACCACCCCACCACGACGTCGATACCCACAGCGAGCCCCGGCGTCGCCCAATACATGTTCACGATCGGCCACCGACTCCAGCCCGTATTGCACACCTCTTCAGGAGACGGATACAGCGGCTCCGCGCGAAAGGACTTCCATTCCAAACCCCAAGTCAGACCCATCAGGAACCAATAAAAGAACGCCGCAAGCAGGGCCACGGCCAACGACATCACCACGATCAAGACGACCTGACTTTTCACCTGCCGTTTCGGCTGCCGCCACGGCGATGACGCGAACACCGACCACCGCAGCACCACAACTAGACAAAGCAAAACCACATGGGAAACGAGCTTCCAGATGAGCGCGGCACGTTCATCGGCGAGTAGCGGCTGACAAGTTCTCCAGATGATCGGCATATCTTCTAACGGTTGCGCCGTCGCGACAATCGAGGCCACGGTCACGACAAGCGCGCAGACCCAGCCGAGCGCGATCCAGCCTCTCGACGCCCAAGAAAGCTGCGGCTCCTCCACGACACCACCTCCGCGACAGACCTCGACCGAACGGTTGCGGACGCCATCGATCCTGGCAGCCGAACCGCACCTGCCATATCACCCGATAGGGCCATCCCAGCCGAAGTGGCGCCGTCAGCGACGAGTGGCGCGATTCTGACGGCGCCGGTTGTCGTTCACGGCGCCTCTTGCGGTGCGGGCGACTGCGTCAGTCGTCGGCATCGGCAGCCAGGCCGGCCGGCCGGCCGCGACAAAGTCGGTCTTCTTCGAGACCNGTTGGGGGCTTTGCCGCCCGCAGCGATGATGCTCTCCTTCGTCCACTCGCGCGTGAAGCCCTTGAGTGTACCGGTCTCCACCAGGATGTTGCTCGCCCAGGAAAACCTCGCGGTCGACTCGCTTGCGAAGGCCACCAACCTGTTCTGGGGTGAGTTCCGCGATGGCCTCTCGCAGGGCAAGTCCGGCATGTAGTTATTCCGTCCTCGCAGTAGCGTCGCCGTCGACCCAGCTGCACAAGATCGAAACCGCGCCCGGATCGTGGTTCCCGGTGTCAGTGAAGGTGACCTCCCAGCCACCCTCCGCGGGTTCCACCTGGGCGTTGTCGACGTCGTAGTTCATATCGAACACCTCCGCAGGCGTAGTAGCACCACTCCCACCGGACCCCTCAAAGCCAAAGAGGACGTCATCGAGGGCAGCCTGGCGGCAGTCGTCAACGACAGCCTCCAGATCCGTGGAGGTGGTGGAGGTTGGGGCCGGAGTCTTCGTGCCTGCGGAGACCCCGGCACTCCCAGTTGCACAACCCGCGAGAAGGATGACGGAAAAGACGGCAAGAACGATCATTCGGCGCATGTGTGCATGCTAAGCAGGTTTCCGACAAGCCGTGAGAGAACCTGACGCAGTTGAGCTAGGACGACGGCTGCCCATGTCACGAGCGGGCACGACAAGTTGTCCAACGTATCGTTGACTGGAAGCTTCGACAGAAGGCACCCCTAAATGGGCCCCATCAGCCACTTTCTCTAGAAGCTTGAAGCTCATCGAACGCTTGCGTGCGACCGCATCGGGCCGTCTCGCGCGAGTTTCGGACCCCGTCTGCGGCCACTCACAGATGGGCCGATCGGACCATACCAACGATAGAGTGACCAAGCGACCCTGGCGCGACGAAGTGCCGACAGGAGCGACGAGTGGCGCGATCCTGACGGCGCCGGTCGTCGCTCACAGCGCCACTTGCGGCGCAGGCGGCGGCGTCAGGCGTCGGCGTCGGCGTCGGCNTGTCGGCAGCAAGTCCTGCCACCGCATCCGGGCCGCCGTCGAGTAGCAGGCGGAAACCGTCGGCGTCGAGCACCGGGATGCCAAGCTCCTCCGCCTTCGAAAGCTTTGAGCCCGCGCCGGGGCCCGCCGCAACGAAGTCGGTCTTCTTCGAGACCNTCCCGCCGCCTTGCCTCCGGCTGCGATGATCGCCTCCTTCGCGCCCTCGCGCGTGAAGCCCTCGAGCGTGCCGGTTGCGACGATCGTCAGGCCGGTGAGCGGCCCCTCGACTTCCTCCCGAGCACCCGGGCCCGGGTGACCGGGAGTCGCCCACTGCACGCCGGCGGCGGTCCAGCGGTCGACGATCTCGAGGTGCCAGTCGACCTGGAGCCACTCGGCGATGGACTCGGCAATGATCGGGCCCACGCCCTCGACGGCCGAGAGCTCTTCGACCGAGGCCGCGCGAATCGCGTCGAGCGAGCCGAACCAGTCCGCGAGCGCGCGCGCTGCAACCGGCCCCACGTGGCGGATGTTCAGCGACACGAGCAGGCGCCACAGTTCCTTCGTCTTCGCCTTCTCGAGCTCGTCGAGCAGCTTCTGGGCCTGCGTCGACGCACCGTACACCGGCACATCCTTCTTGAACCCGGCCTTGCGGCGCTCGGCGGCGGTCATGCCCTCGGCCTCGGGCGCGTAGGTCTTCGCCTTGACGACGCGGAAAGGCGTGCGCTGGCGCGAGGCGCCGTCCGCATCCACCTTCGGCTCGCCCGTGTCGGCGTCGCGCACCGTCACGACGATCGGCACGAGCTCGTCGAGCGTGAGGTCAAACAGCGCGGCTTCGGTCACGAGCGGCGGCGTCTCGGGCTCATCGGGCTGCGTGAGCGCCGCGGCGGTCACCTCGCCGAGCACCTCGATGTCGAGACCCGAGCGTGAACCGATGTGCTCGACGCGGCCGCGCACCTGCGCCGGGCAGCTGCGGGCGTTCGGGCAGCGCAGGTCGACGTCGCCCTCTTTCATCGCGCGCAGCTCGGTGCCGCACTCGGGGCACGCCGTCGGCATCTCGAAGGGGCGAGCGTCGTCGGGCCGCTCCGCGAGCACCGGGCCGAGCACCTCGGGAATCACGTCGCCGGCCTTGCGCAGCACGACGGTGTCGCCGATGAGCACGCCCTTCGCCACCACGACATCCTGGTTGTGCAGCGTCGCGAACGTCACGGTCGAGCCGGCGACGCGCACCGGCTCCATCACGGCATACGGGGTCACCCGGCCGGTGCGGCCGACGCCGANGCGCACGTCGATGAGCTTGGTGTGCACCTCTTCGGGTGGATATTTGTAGGCGATCGCCCAGCGCGGGGCGCGCGAGGTCGCGCCGAGCTCGTCGTGTTGCGCGAGGTTGTCGACCTTCACGACGATGCCGTCGAGCTCGTGCTCGATCGATGCTCGGCGCTCGCCGTACTCGGCGACGTAGTCGACCACCGCATCCGCCGAGTCGAGCACGCGCGTGTGCGGGCTCGTCGGCAGGCCCCAGCTCGCGAAGAGCTCGTAGTAGTCCGACTGATTCTCGAGTCGCGGGCTCGCGTTCGCGCCCTGCTCCCACGCGCCGATGCCGTGGACGTACATGCTGAGGCGGCCGAGCCGCCTGCGCATGAGGTCGAGCTTCGTGCCGGTCTTACCCTCGCGCTTCTGCCGCAACGAGCCGGATGCGGCGTTGCGGGGATTCGCGAACAGCGGCTCGCCCGCCTCGGCCTGTTCGGCATTGAGCGCGCGGAAATCGTCGACGCGGAAGAACACCTCGCCACGCACCTCGACGAGCTCGGGGATGCCCTCGCCGGTGAGCTGCTGCGGGATCGCCGCGATGTCGGCAATGTTCTCGGTGACGTCCTCACCCGTGCGCCCGTCGCCCCGCGTCGCGGCGATCGTCAGGGCGCCGCGCTCGTAGGTGAGTGAAATCGCGAGCCCGTCGATCTTCACCTCGCTGAGCCAGCGCACGGTGCCGCCGGCCGCCTCGCCGGTGCGCCCGAGCCAGGTGCGCAGCTCTTCGACCGAGAAGACGTTGTCGAGCGAGAGCATTCGCTCGCGGTGCGTCACCTCGGCGAAGAGCGAGGAGGCGCCACCGCCGACGACCTGCGTCGGCGAGTCCTGCGACTGCAGCTCGGGGAACTGGGCCTCGAGCTCGCGCAGGCGCGCCATCGCGGCGTCGTACTCGGCGTCGGTGACGAGCTGCGTGTCGCCCTCGTAGTACGCGGCCGACCACTGGGTGAGCTGATCGGTGAGCCGATCGGCCTCCGCGCGAGCCTCGTCGAATTCCAGGGCGGGATCGCGGTCGGCCATAGCTAGCTCCTCTTGGCGCGGCGTTCGCGCACGACCGACTCGGCGGTGCGNGGGAGGCTCCGAGGAGCCATTCGGTCTTGTCGTGCAGGCGCTTCTCGGCTCGCGCCGTGCTCGTCGTGTCGCGGTAGACGAGCACGACGCCGAGCACGAAGATGACGACGGCGACCGCGACGAAGATCCAGAACCAGGTGACGTCGGGCTGCATCAGAAAGATCGAGGCCATGAGCACACCGCCCGCAATAATGAGCCAGAGCAGCACGGCGAGAATCCAGTCCTTGCCGCCGAATCGCCGCGCCGGCTGCGTACAGCGCGCGGCGAGCTGGCCGGCCTCGTGGCGGAACTTCGCGTCAAAGTCGGCGCGCAGCTTCGTCTCGTCATCGATGTGCTTGTAGGAGCGCCCCCAGCGCTCGGCCTGTTCGCTGAGGCGATCGAGCGCCTGCCCATCCTTGAGCTGGGGTGCGGCTGCGCCGGTCAACTGGCCTCCTTGGCGAGGGATGCGGGCTCGAGGTCGAGCTGCGAGGTTGCGATGTCGATGGTGAACTGGCCGAGCACGCGGCTGCCGACGTAGATCACGGCGGACTGGCCGGTCGCGACGCCGACGAGCGGGGTGTCGACCCGCACCGAGATCTCGACGCCGGGCTCGGTCGCGTCGGGCCGGGTCGAGCGCGCGGCGCGTCGGATGCGGCAGGTGCCGGGCTGCGGGTCGGCGTGCGCACGAATCTGCACGTCGCAGCGAAACTCGGTGATGTCGGGGGCGGCGCCGGCCCAGCTGAAGCGCTGGCCCGCGATCTCGCCGACCGCGAGCGCCTCCTTCGGCCCGACCGTGACGGTGTTCGTCGCCGGGTCGGTGCCGAGTACGAAGCGCGGGCGGCCATCGGCGGCGGGGCGCGAGAGGTTCAGCCCCTTGCGCTGACCGACCGTGTACGCGCTCGCGCCCTGATGCTCACCGAGCACCTCGCCCGAGCGGTCGACGATCGCGCCGGGGCGCATCGGGATGTGCTCGCCGAGCCAGGCGCGCGTGTCGCCGTCGGGAATAAAGCAGATGTCGTAGCTGTCGGGCTTGTTCGCGGTGACGAAGCCGCGCTCGCGCGCCTCCTCGCGGATGAGCTCCTTCGACGGCGTCGCGCCGAGCGGGAACCAGCAGTGTTCGAGCTGCTCTGCGGTGAGGACGCCGAGCACGTACGACTGGTCCTTCGCTTCCTCCGACGAGCGGTGCAGCTCGCGCTGGCCGTCCTCGCGGTCGACGACCTCGGCGTAGTGGCCGGTGACGACCGCGTCGAAGCCGAGGTCGAGCGCCTTGTCGAGCAGCGCCGCGAACTTGATCTTCTCGTTGCAGCGCAGGCACGGGTTCGGGGTGCGACCCTGCGCGTATTCGGCGATGAAGTCGTCGACGACGTCGAGCTTGAAGCGTTCCGAGAAGTCCCAGACATAGAAGGGAATGCCGAGTTCGTCCGACACGCGCCGCGCATCCATCGCGTCTTCGATCGTGCAACAGCCGCGCGAACCCTGCCGCAGGGTGCCGCCCGCACGCGAAAGCGCGAGGTGCACGCCAACCACCTCGTGGCCGGCGTCGACCGCGCGGGCCGCCGCGACCGACGAGTCAACGCCGCCGCTCATTGCTGCAAGAACCTTCATAACCCGTCTAGTTTACGAGGGTCGCTTGGATGCGCTACTCTCCCGACTCGGCGTACAGGGTCGCGTAGGCTCCGCCGGCCGCGAGCAGCTCGTCGTGGGTGCCGCGCTCGACGATCTCGCCGTGGCTCACGACGTGAATCACGTCGGCCTCGCGGATCGTCGAGAGCCGGTGCGCAATGGCCACCACGGTGCGGCCCCGGCTCGCCTCATCAATCGCCGCCTGCACGTGCCGCTCGCTCACCGCATCCAGGGCGCTCGTCGCCTCGTCGAGCACGAGCACCGCCGGGTCTTTCAGCAGCACGCGGGCGATCGCGACGCGCTNCGCCGCCCGAGAGGCGGTAGCCGCGCTCCCCCACGATCGTCTCGTAGGCGTCGGGGAACGTCATGATCTGCTCGTGGATGCTCGCCTTGCGGCACGCGGCCTCGAGCTCCTCAAGCGACGCGTCGGGTTTCGCGAGCCGGAGGTTCTCGGCGATGCTCGCGTGCACGAGGTACGACTCCTGGCTCACCATGCCGACGTTTGCGACGATGTCGGCCCGGCGCAGCTGCTTCACGTCGGTGCCCGCGAAGGCGACCACCCCATCCGTCGCGTCGTAGAGCCGCGCCGAGAGGTAGGCGATGGTCGACTTGCCGGCGCCGGATGGGCCGACGAACGCCACGAACTCGCCCGATTTCGCCGAGAACGAGACGCCGCTCAGCGTCGCCGGCTCGTCGTCGCGCTGGTCGGGGTAGCGGAATACGACGTCGCGGAACTCGATGTCGCCGACGCGCTCGGGCCGCAGCGGCTGCGGCTGCTCGGGCTCGACGATGGCCGGTTGGAGGTTGAGGTATTCGAAGATGCGCGCGAACAGCGCCTTCGAGGTCTGCACGTCGAGGCCGGTGCGCATGAGGCCCAGCAGCGGGCGGCGCAGCTGCGTGTTCACGCTCGTGAAGGCGACGATCGTACCCGCCGTGAGCGTCGCGCCGCCGGTGATGAGGTAGCCGGTGACGACGTAAATGATGACGGGGATGAGCGCCATGACGACGCTGACGAAGGCGAAGAAGCGCTGGCCGGCCATGGCCTGCTGAATCTGCAGGCCCACCTGGTGCTCGTTCGCGGCGCGGTAGTCGGCGGTCGCGGCGTCTTCGCGGCCGAGCGTCTTCGTGAGCAGCACGCCCGACACGGAGAGCTGCTCCTGGGTCATCGCCGTCATATTCGCGAGCGACTGCTGCGTCTTCGTTGCGATGCGCGCGCGGCGCTGGCCGACGCGGCGCTGCAGCAGGAGCAGCGGCGGCAGGATAATGAGCGAGAGCACCGCGAGCTGCCAGCTCAGCACGAACATCGCGACGATCGAGGCGATGGTCGTGACGATGTTGCCGACGATCGAGGTGAAGGTGTTCTGCAGCACGTTCGCGACGCCGCCGACGTCGTTCTGCAGGCGCGACTGCACCTCACCCGTCTTCGTGCGGGCAAAGAACGCGAGCTCCATCGACTGGAGCTTCTCGAACAGGCGCATGCGCAGATCGGCCGTGACCGAGTTGCCGACCTTCGCGGTGAGCCACGTCTGCCACACCGAAATGCCGGCGCTCACGATGAGCACGGCGACCATCGCGCCGACGATCCACCACAGGGCGACGAGGTCGGGGCCGCCACCCGCGACGGGGAACAGGCCGCGGTCGAACGCCTGCTGCGTGAGCAGCGCGGGCGCGACGCCGAGGGCCGCGGTGATGAGCACGAGGATGAGCGCGACGGCGAGCGGCGCGCGGTACGGCACGAAGAGGGTGCCGATGCGGCGCCAGAGGTGCGGCACCTCGGGCGAGGAGCTGTTCTGCTCGCGCATCACCGACTCGTCAGGAATGTTCCGACCGGTGCCTCGCCCGTGCATCATTGTCATGCGACCAGCGTAGGTGGGCCGGGCCTACACTTCGGGTACTGAATCGATTAAGCTGGCGCCGTTGCAGCCGGACACAAGGAGGTCGCCGTGACCCAACGCCCAGTCGACGTCGTCGAAGCGAGCATCGCTGAACTTCGCGAGGCCCTCGAAACGGGCCAGGCCACCGCGGTCGAGCTCGTCGAGGCCTATCTGGCCCGCATCGACGCCTACGACGGCGCGCTCAACGCGATCGTCGTGCGCAACCCCGACGCGCTCGCCGAGGCCCGCGCATCCGACGAGCGCCGCGCCCGCGGCGNAACCCTCGGGCCGCTCGACGGCATCCCGTACACCGCGAAGGACAGCTACATGGCGCGCGGCCTCACCGTCGCCGCCGGCTCCCCCGCGTTCAAAGACCTCGTCGCGCAGCGCGACGCGTTCACGATCGAGCGGCTGCGCGCCGGCGGCGCCGTGCTGCTCGGGTTGACGAACATGCCGCCCATGGCGAATGGCGGGATGCAGCGGGGCGTCTACGGCCGCGCCGAAAGCCCGTACCAGCGCGAGTGGCTCACTTCGGCATTCGGCTCGGGGTCGTCGAACGGCTCGGGCACGGCGACCGCCGCGTCGTTCGCCGCGTTCGGCCTTGCCGAGGAGTCGTGGTCGTCGGGCCGTGCGCCCGCCTCGAACAACGCGCTCTGCGCCTACACGCCCTCGCGCGGCGTCATCTCGATGCGCGGCAACTGGCCGCTCGTGCCGACGATGGATGTGGCGGTGCCGCACGCCCGCAGCATGGCCGACCTGCTCGAGGTGCTCGAGGCCGTCGTCGCCGACGACGCCGAGGCGCGCGGCGACTTCTGGCGCGTGCAGCCCTGGGTGACGATCCCCGCCGCCTCCGAGGTGCGGCCGGCGTCGTACCCGGCGCTCGCCGAATCGGCATCGCTGCAGGGTAAGCGCTTCGGCGTGCCGCGCATGTACATCAACGCCGACGAGGCGGCCGGCACCGGCGAGCAGCCCCGCTTCGGCGGGCCGACCGGCACGCGCATCGATACCCGCGAGTCGATCATGGAGCTCTGGCGTGCCGCCCGCGCCGACCTCGAGGCGGCCGGCGCCGAGGTCGTCGAGGTCGACTTCCCCGTCGTGAGCAACTACGAGGGCGACCGCCCCGGCACCCCGACCATCGGCACCCGCGGCCTGCTGCCCGAGGGCTACCTCGACCACGAGATTCTCGAGCTCTCGCTCTGGTCGTGGCACGACTTTCTCGACGCGAACGGCGACCCGCGACTCAACCGCCTCGCCGCCGTCGACGAGGAGCTCATCTTCCCTCAGCCGGCCGGCGCGCTGCCCGACCAGTATGGCTCGCTCGACTTCGACATCCGCCGCTACGTCTGGTTCGCGCGCGAGCACGGCATCCCGGCGCTCGAGGACATCCCGACCATCGGTGAGGGGCTCATGGGCCTCGAGGCGACGCGCCGCATCGACCTCGAGAACTGGTTGCAGGCGCTCGGCCTCGACGCCGTGGTATTCCCCGCCGTCGCCGACATCGGGCCGGCCGACATGGATGTGAACCCGGCCTCGGCCGAGCTCGGCTGGCGCAACGGTGTGTGGGTCGCGAACGGCAACCTCGTGCCGCGGCACCTCGGCATCCCGACCGTGACGGTGCCGATGGGCACCATGGCCGACATTGGGATGCCCGTGGGTCTCACCTTCGCCGGTCGCGCCTACGACGACTCGGCGCTGCTCGGTTTCGGCGCAGCGTTCGAGTCACTGCGGCCACGGCGCACAGAGCCCGGCCTGACGCCGCGGCTGTAGCACGTCGCACGCATTCACAGGCAACACCCATTGACGCTGGCTCGGCTTCGCGCGAATATGTAAGTAATTACTTACGCATTCGTCGAGGGAGACGCGATGCCCATTGCCACCGATCCGCTCAGCCGCAGCTTCTTCGCGCTCGCCGACCCCACGCGCCGGCGATTGCTCGAACTGCTCGGACGCGGCACGGCGAGCGTGAACGAACTCGCCGAGCGGTTCGACATGAGCCGTCCCGCAATCTCGCAGCATCTCAAGGTGCTCGAGGATGCGGGGCTCATTTCACGCACGAAGGCCGGGCAGTATCGCACCTGCGAGCTGCGCCCCGAGGGGCTCAGCGAAGCCGAAGCTTGGGTCATCGAACACCGCGCCCTGTGGCAGGCCCGATTCGACCAACTCGACGAGGTAATTCGTGGGCAACAGTTGCCCGCGCATCCTGAGGAGGAATTATGACCGAGAAGCAGTTCACCATCGTTCGCGAATTCGATGCGCCACGCACCACGATCTGGCGCGCATGGACCGACCCCACCCTGGCCGCGAAGTGGTGGCACCCGCACGGGCTCGTCACACCCGCCGAAAGCGTGCAGATCGACCTGCGCGAGGGCGGCAGTTACGCCTACAACATGGTGCTCGAAGCTGACGGGCAGCAATGGCCAACCGGCGGCACCTACCTTGAAGTGCGCGCGCCCGAGCTGCTCAAGTTCACCTGGGCCGACCCCGGCGACAACGAGGCCGACGCGCCCGTCGTGACGGTTTCGCTGCGCGAACTCGCGGGCGATCGCTGCGAGATGACCTTCCACCTGCTCGGCATCGCGAACGACAGTGGCGATGAGCACGGCGTCTATGACGGCTGGACCGAGGCATTCGAAGAGCTCGACACCGCGCTCGCCAGTTGATGCGGGCGCGGGCGCGAACCAGATTGTGCGCGTGAGGTCCCCATACCCGCCCTCGCGGTACGCCCAACACCTGGTGATTCACAATGCATTGTGCGCGATGCACGTGTGCCCAATTCGGCCTGCCCGATAACCGGATGTTCGGGGCCTTCCGAACTAGACGCCTGCAATTCCCGGCAGGCACGGGTTTGGTGTTCGCTGCGTGCCGTTACCGACTCACGCGCGGATTCGCTAGCTGCCCGGTTCGATCAGTTCCGTCGTCCAGTTCAGTGACTGGAGTTTCGTGTCAAGCTCGCGGTAGCCGCGGGCCGCATCGTCCGCGAGCCGCTGGAGCTCGCGAGCATCCATCGTCGCCACGTAGCGAATCTCGCTGCGCAACTGCCGCGGGCCGGTTCCGGCGCTCATGTCATCGGCAATATCGCGGTAGGTGCGGTGCCGCGTGGCGGCGGCGTCACGATCGGCGATCGCATCCGTGATGGTGCGGGCGTCATCGAACGGCGTGTGGACATTCGTGTGGTTGATCGCCTTCACCAGTGCGGTGTGTCGAGTGAGCGACGCCTCGAGGTCGCGCAACAACTCCGGCGGGTCCACCGGCGGGGTATCGCCCTCCTGTACGTACTGAGCGGCACGGATGCGCGTGCGCAGTTCACCCAGGTGCACCTGGAGCGCCGCCCGCTCAATCAACGCTTCGGCAAGTTTCATCGTGCCCCCTTCGCCGGGCTGTCGTGGCTGCTAACGGGTGCGGCCTCGCGCGGCTCGGTGCCCGTGAGTCGGCCGAGCTGGTGCATCAAGTGGTAGATGATCAGGGCGGCGAGCGTACCGAGCGCGATGCCGTTGAAGATGATGCCGCCGAAGTCCCAGGTGACGTTGGCGATGCCGACGACGAGGGCGACGCCGGCAGTCATCTGGTTCTTTGCCTTCGCGAAGTCGACCTTCGCGTCGACCCACATGCGAATGCCGACGATGCCGATGAGGCCGTAGAGCACGAACGTCACGCCGCCGAGCACGCCGGATGGGATCGAGTAGATGACCTCGCCGACCTTCGGGCTCATCGCGAGCAGGATCGCCGCGATGCCGGCGACCCAGTAGGCCGCGGTCGAGTAGACGCGGGTCGCGCTCATGACGCCGATGTTCTCGCCGTAGGTGGTCGTCGGCGAGCCGCCGAATGTCGCCGACAGCGCGGTCGCGACGCCGTCGGAGGCGAGGGTGCGGCCGACCATGTGGTCGAGCTTGCGGCCGGTCATCTGGCCGACCGAGGTGACGTGGCCGACGTTTTCGGCGATGAGCACGAGGATGACCGGCAGGAACATCGGCAGCACCGAGAGGTTGAACTCGGGGGTGTGGAACTCGGGCAGGCCGATCCAGGCCGCATCGGCGACGCGGTCGAAGTTCACTTCGCCGCGGAAGATCGCGAAGACGTAGCCGACGATGACGCCAAGGAGAACCGAGACGCGGCCGAGGATGCCGCGGAACAGCGCGGTGCAGAGCACGACCGCGAACAGCGTGACGACGGCGGTCGGGGCCGACTGCTCGAAGTTGTCATACGCGGTCGGCGCGAGGTTGAAGCCGATGAGCGCGACGATCGAGCCCATGACCACCGGCGGCATGAGCACCGTGATCCAGCGGGTGCCGACGGCCTGCACGAGCAGGCCGACGAGCGCGAGGGCGACGCCGGTGACGAGCACGCCGCCGAGGGCGACGGCCATGTTGTTCGAGGCGGTCGCGGCCTGGATCGGCGAGATAAACGCGAAGCTCGAGCCGAGGTAGCTCGGCACCTTGTTCTGCGTGATGAGCAAGAACAGCAGCGTGCCGATGCCCGAGAACAGCAGCGTCGTCGACGGAGGGAAGTCGGTGAGCAGCGGCACGAGGAACGTCGCGCCGAACATCGCGATGACGTGCTGGGCACCGATACCGATCGTGACGGGCCACGCGAGCCGCTCATCGGGCGCAACCACCTCACCCGGCTGTACTGTGCGGCCATTCCCGTGCAGCTTCCAACTCAACATGCGCTCCCCATCCTCAAACCAGACCCGACAATTCTCCCCCACCGCAACCCCCTATGTTGCCGCCCTACTTAGGTTGAGTGGTCGTTTTTTGTNGGCGGTTGCTGAGGCCGGCGCGGCGGGCCGTGTTGTAGGCCGTGGGGAGGGCCTCGAGGAGGGCGGCGACGTCGGCGGAGGTCGAGTCCCAGCCGAGGGTGAAGCGCAGGGCACCGCGGGCGGTCGCCTCGTCGTCGCCCATCGCGAGCAGCACGTGGCTCGGTTCGGGGATGCCCGCCTGGCACGCCGAGCCGGTCGACGCCGACAGCTGCGCCATGTCGAGCAGATAGAGGAGCGAGTCGCCCTGCGCGCCCGGGAACGTGAAGTGCACGTTGTTCACGAGCCGCGCAGCCGCACCGCCGGCCGGGTCGGCCCCGCGCAGCCGCGCTTCGGGAATCGCCTCGCGAATTCCTTGGATGAGCGCATCGCGCAGCGCGCGTAGGCGCTCGCGCTCGGCGGGGTCGACTGCCTCGTCGAGCGCCGCCGCAAACGCCGCCGCGCCCGCAACATCCTGTGTGCCGCTGCGCAGCCCGCGCTGCTGGCCGCCGCCGTGCACGAGCGCCTCGAGCGTCGCATCCCGCGACACCACGAGCGCGCCCACGCCGACGGGCCCGCCGACCTTGTGCGCCGACACGCTCACCGCCTGCACACCCCAGCCGCGCAGATCAACATCCTCGTGCCCGAGCGACGCCACCGCATCGATGTGCACCGGTACGCCAAACCGCCGCCCGAGTTCGCCGAGTTCGGCGACCGGCTGCACCGTGCCCACCTCGTTGTTGGCGTGCAGCACCGAGATCACGGCCGTGCGATCGGCGCCGTCCGTGAGCAGCCGCTCGAGCGCATCCAGGTCGACGCGCCCCCGCGCATCCACCGGCACGAACCCGACCTCGGCGCCCTGGTGCGCGACGAGCCACTCGACCGCGTCGAGCGTCGCGTGGTGTTCGGCCCGGGTGGTGAGGATGCGCGGCCGNAGCGGGCGCGCCGGGCACCGGGTTCGCCGCCCACCAAAACCCCTTGATCGCGAGGTTGATCGACTCGGTGCCGCCGGAGGTCAGTACGACCTCAATCGTCTGCGCGCCGAGGTGCCGCGCGAGGCGTTCGCGCGATGACTCGAGGCTCGCGCGGGCGCTCTGCCCGTGGGCGTGAATGGAGGCGGGATTGCCGACGCGTTCGTGCGCCGCAAGCCAGGCATCGCGGGCTGCGGGGCGAATCGGCGTGGTCGCCGCATGATCCAAATAGATCGGCATACTCCTAATTGTAAAATCGGTGACCGATGCAGGCACACGACCTTCCCCCACTCGGACTCCACACGGGCACGCTCCGGGTCTGGTCCCACCACGCGAGCGACATGGCGCTCGTGCTCTTCGACGACGGCGGGCAGGTTGCCGAGCGCTTGCGGATGCGCCGCGACGGCGATATCTGGTCGGTCACCTGCGATCGGCTGACGCCCGGCCGCCGCTACGCGCTCTCGGTCGATGGCCCAAGCGGCGGCGTGCACCGCTTCGACCCCGAGCGCTTCGTGCTCGACCCGTACGCCCGCTCGGTCGAGAACCTCGGGGACGCGCGCGAGCAGCGCTGGGTCGCGGTCGTCACCGAGCCTGAAGCGTTCGACTGGTCGCCGAAGCCCGCGACGAAGCTGCAGGACTCGGTCATCTACGAACTGCACGTGAAGGGCTTCACGAAGCTCGCCGAGTTCGTGCCCGAACCACTGCGCGGCACGTACGCCGGCCTCGCACATCCGAACATCATCGCCCACCTGCAGCGCCTCGGCATCACCGCAGTCGAGCTGCTGCCCGTGCAGTCGTTCACGAGCGAGACGCATCTGCGTCGCGCCGACACGACGAACTACTGGGGCTACAACACGCTCGGTTTCTTCGCGCCGCACGCCGAGTATGCGACGGCGGATGCGCGGGCCGCCGGGCCCGAGGCAGTCGCCCGCGAATTCAAGTCGATGGTGCAGACGCTGCACGACGCGGGCATCGAGGTGTTGCTCGACGTCGTCTACAACCACACCGCAGACGAGGGCGACACCGGCGAGCCCGTGCTGTTCGCCGGCATCGACCGCGCAAGTTACTACCGCCACCTCGACGGCGAGCAGCTGCTCGACGTCACCGGCTGCGGCAACTCGCTCGACACGAACCTGCCAGCCGCGCAACGCCTCGTGCTCGACTCGCTGCGGTACTGGACCGAGGAGTTCGGCGTCGACGGCTTCCGCTTCGACCTCGCCGTGACACTCGGCCGTGGCGCCGACCACGCCTACCACCGCGACCACCCGCTGCTGCAAGCGATGACGAACGACCCGGTGCTGCGCGAAACAAAGCTCATCGCCGAGCCGTGGNCGTCGGCACCGGCGGCTGGCAGACCGGCAACTTCCCCGGCGACGAGGAGTTCAGCTGGGCCGAGTGGAACGACGAGTTCCGCGACCGCGTGCGCAGCTTCTGGGTGCACAGCTTCTCGCAGGCGCGCATCACCGGCCAGCACCGCCAGGGCCTCGGCGAGTTGTCGACCGCGATGGCGGGGTCATCCGATCGCTTCAACGATGCCCGCGGCCCGCTCGCCTCGATCAACTTCGTCACCGCCCACGACGGCTTCACGCTGCGCGACCTCGTGAGTTACAACGTCAAGCACAACCTCCTCAACGGCGAACTTGGGCGCGACGGCACGAACGACAACCGCTCGTTCAACTTCGGCCGCGAGGGCGACAGCGCCGACCCGCTGATTGACCGCAGCCGCCAGCTCGCGATCCGCAATCTGCTCGGCACGCTGCTCATCTCGGCCGGCGTGCCGATGCTCGTCGCCGGCGACGAGTTCGGGCGCACGCAGCGCGGCAACAACAACCCGTACAACCAGGACAACGCCGAGTTCGGCTGGGTCGATTGGAACCTCACCGGCCCGCAGGAAGCCCTGATTCCGCACGTACGCCGACTCATTCAGCTGCGCCAGGAGCATCCGGNTGCGGCCGCGCCGCTTCAACCACACCGACACCACGCGCTCCGAGGCCGCCCGCCTGAGCTGGTTCGACCCGCTCGGCGAGCCGATGCACGACTGGCAGTGGCACACGCCGACGCTGCGCTCGCTGCAGTTCCTCGCCTCGACCGAACTGCCCGGCGACGGCCGCGACCGCGTACTCGTGCTCATCCATGGCGTCGAGGACCCGGCGCCGTTCCGCATCCCCCGCGGCCCGAAGATCGACGGCTACCGCCTGCTCTGGGATTCGAGCGCCGAGCACGTGGCCGAAATCGACTCGGATGCGATGAGCGTGCTGGTGCCCGGGGACCGCCTGCGCATGGTCGGCCCCTCGATGCGCATCTACGCTGCCCTGTAACCGAACTCGCTCAGCCGCCGCGCGGGTACAGACAAGCTTTGGGCGCGGTTGCTAGCGTCGGATGCGTGGCAACGACAGCTGGCATCAACGCGAATGACCCCCACGAGTTCCCGAGCGACTACACCCCGCGCTACGGGCGCATCCCCGTCATGCAGCTGCAACCGCAGCTCGACGACAACCGCTTCCCCTCCCGTGCCTCGGTCGGCGAGGTCGTCCCGTTCCAGGCCGTCGCGTTTCGCGAGGGCCACGACCTCATCGGCACCGAGCTCGTCCTGACGTCGCCCGAGGGCGCGACCAAGCGCATCCGGATGCGTCCCGGCCGCCCCGGCCTCGACGAGTGGGTCGCCGCGGCGCAGGTCACGAGCGCCGGCACCTGGAGCTGGCATGTCGAGGCCTGGGGCGACGACTTCGCCACCTGGCAGCACAACGCCGAGATCAAGGTGCCCGCGGGCATCGACGTCGAGCTCATGCTCGAGGAGGGCGCCCGCGTGCTCGAGCGCGCGGCCGCCGACACCGCCCTCACCGCGGCTGAGCGCGACACGCTCCTGCAGGCCGCGATCGTCGCCCGCGAGACCTCGCGCCCGTCGCAGGCGCGCCTCGACGCCGCGACTTCGGATGCGGTGCTCGAGCTCATCGCGCAGCACCCGGTTCGCAGCCTGGTCACGCCGTCCGACACCCGTGAGATTCGCGTCGAGCGCGAGCGCAGCGGCTTCGGCGCCTGGTATGAGCTGTTCCCCCGCTCCGAGGGCGCGAGCCGAAAGGACGACGGCAGCTGGGCCTCGGGCAACTTCCGCACTGCCGCCGCCCGCCTCGACGGCGTCGCGGCGATGGGCTTCGACGTGGTCTACCTGCCGCCGATCCACCCGATCGGCCGCACCAACCGCAAGGGCCCGAACAACACGCTTACCCCAGGCCCCAACGACCCGGGCTCGCCCTGGGCGATCGGCGCCGCCGAGGGCGGTCATCGCGAGGTGCACCCCGACCTCGGCACGATCGATGACTTCACTGCGTTCGTCGAGCGCGCCGAGGAGCTCGGCCTCGAGGTCGCGCTCGACCTCGCGCTGCAGGCGACGCCCGACCACCCGTGGGTCGCCGAGCACCCCGAGTGGTTCACGACGCTCGCCGACGGCACGATCGCCTACGCCGAGAACCCGCCGAAGAAGTACCAGGACATCTACCCGATCAACTTCGACAACGACCGTGCGGGTATCTACCGCGAGGTGCTCGAGACGGTTGAGTATTGGATCGGCCTCGGCGTGCACATCTTCCGCGTCGACAACCCGCATACGAAGCCGCTGCAGTTCTGGGAGTGGCTGATCCATGAGATCAACGCACGCCACCCCGAGGTGATCTTCCTCGCCGAGGCGTTTACGCGCCCCGCGGTGATGCATTCGCTCGCGAAGGCCGGCTTCCAGCAGTCCTACTCATACTTCACGTGGCGCAACACCCGCGAGGAGCTCGAGGAGTTCCTCACCTCGGTGTCGCACGAGACGAGCCACTTCATGCGGCCGAACCTCTTCGTGAACACCCCCGACATCCTCACCGAGTACCTCCAGCACGGCGGCAGGCCCGCATACGAGGCGCGCGCCGTGATCGCGGCGACCGCGGCCCCGAACTGGGGCATGTACGCGGGCTTCGAGCTCGTCGAGAACGTCGCGCGCCCCGGTTCGGAAGAGAACATCGACAACGAGAAGTACGAGTACAAGGAGCGCGACTGGGCCGCCCGCGAGGCCGACGGCTCGTCACTCGCCCCGCTCATAACGAAGCTCAACGAGATTCGCCACGCGCATCCGGCTCTCGCGCAGCTGCGCAACTTCGAGGTGCACGACGCCGACTACGACCAGATCCTCACGTTCTCCAAGCACCTCTCCGGCACCTACACGCCCACGGGCATCGACGACACGATCATCGTCGTCGTGAACCTCGACACCGCGAATACGAACATCGCGAACGTGCACCTCGACCTCGAGAAGCTCGGACTGCCCGCCGCGAGCGCCTTCGGCGTTGTCGACCTGCTCAGCGGCCAGCGGTGGACGTGGCGCTCGTCGAACTACGTGCGACTCGACCCCGGCCAGGCGCACGTGCTGCACGTGCAGCGCTAACCCGAATCTCGCCCGATCCACCCCGTACAGGAGACGCCGCAGTCATGAGCACGCCAACCGCATCCACCCAGCCGAATCTCGGGCCGATCATCCCCGACGGGGAGCTGCTCGCACTCTCGGAGGGGCGCCACTCGGGCCCGCACGGCGTGCTCGGTCAGCATGAGCTCGACGGCGGCGGCGTGTGCGTTCGCGTGCGCCGCCCGCTCGCCGACTCGGTCACGGTGCTGCTCGCCGACGGTGGGCGCGTGCCGCTCACCCACGTCGCGCACGGCATCTGGGCGGGCGTGCACGAGCAGGGGCTGCAGCCCTACCGCATCGAGGCCCGCTACGGCGGCGGCACGACCGACGTGGCCGAAGACCCATACCGATTCCTACCCACCCTCGGCGACACCGACCTCTACCTGTTTGGCGAGGGCCGGCACGAGGAGCTCTGGCGCTCGTTTGGAGCGCACGAGCGGGTGATGGATGCGGTGCGCGGCACGGCGTTCAGTGTCTGGGCCCCGCACGCCGCGGCGATTCGCGTCGTCGGCTCATTCAACGACTGGGATGGCGCGCGACACGCGATGCGCAAGCTCAACGAGCAGGGCGTGTGGGAGCTGTTCATTCCCGACGTCACCGCGGGGCACTCGTACAAGTTCCAGATCCGCACCGCTGAGGGCACGTGGATCGACAAGGCCGACCCGCTCGCCCGCTCGGCCGAGGTGCCGCCGAACACCGCATCCGTCATCACCGCCGCCTCGCAGTATGAGTGGGGCGATGACAACTGGCTCGCCTCGCGGGCGACCCGCGACCCCCACAACTCCCCCATGAGCGTCTACGAGCTGCACGCCATGTCGTGGCGCCAGGGCCTGAGCTATCGCTCGCTCGCTGACGAGCTCATCGACTACCTCGACGAGATGGGCTTCACCCACGTCGAGTTCATGCCGCTCGCCGAGCACCCCTTCGGCGGCTCATGGGGCTACCAGGTCTCGGGCTACTACGCGCCGACGTCGCGCCTCGGCACGCCCGACGAGCTGCGCTACCTCATCGACCGCCTGCACCAGGCGGGCTACGGCGTGCTGATGGACTGGGTGCCCGGGCACTTCCCGAAGGATGCGTTTGCTCTCGCCCGCTTCGACGGCCAGCCGGTCTACGAGCACCCCGACCCGCGCCTCGGAGACCAGCAGGACTGGGGCACGCACGTCTTCGACTTCGGCAACTCGCAGGTGCGCAACTTCCTGGTCGCGAACGCGCTCTACTGGCTCGAGGAGTTCCACATCGACGGCCTGCGCGTCGACGCGGTCGCCTCGATGCTCTACCGCGACTACTCGCGCGACGACTGGCTACCCAACAAGGACGGCGGCCGCGAATACTACGAGGCGATCGACTTCCTCAAGGAGGTCAACGCGACCGCCTACAAGCGCAACCCCGGCATCGTCATGGTCGCAGAGGAGTCGACGAGCTTCCCCGGCGTTACAAAGCCGACAAGCATGGGCGGGCTCGGCTTCGGGCTGAAGTGGAACATGGGTTGGATGAACGACAACCTGCGCTACTTCGAGAAAGACCCGATTCACCGCAAGTGGCACCACGGCGAGCTCACGTTCTCGTTCGTCTACGCGTGGAGCGAGCAGTACGTGTTGCCGATCTCGCACGACGAGGTCGTGCACGGCAAGGGCTCGATGTTCACGAAGATGCCGGGCGACGACTGGCAGAAGGCCGCGAACCTGCGTGCGTTCTACTCGTACCAGTGGAGCCACCCGGGCAAGATGCTGCTGTTCATGGGCCAGGAGTTCGGCCAGACGCAGGAGTGGAGCGAGGCCCGCGGCCTCGAATGGTGGCTGCTCGACAACCCGACGTTCTCGGGCATCCAGCGCTACGTCGCCGAGCTCAACCAGCTCTACCGCGACGTGCCGGCACTCTGGGAACTCGACAACGAGCCCTCGGGCCTGCAGTGGATCAGCGGCGGCGACAGCGACAACTCGCTGCTCGCCTACCTGCGCCGCGACCGCTCGGGCGGCGTCATCGCGTGCATCCACAACTTCTCGAACCAGCCGCTCGAGAACTACCGCCTCGGGCTGCCCGAGGGTAACTGGCGCGAGGTGCTCAACTCCGACGACATCGCGTTCGGCGGTGGCGGCGTCACGAACGGCGAGGTACGCCTCGAGGCCGACGGCTGCAACGGCTTCTCGCACTCGGCCGCACTGCGCATCCCGCCGTTGGGCGCGACGTTCCTGCTGCGCGACGAATAGCCGCGCAGCACACGAACAACTAGAACTCGAACCCTTCGGGGAACGGGTCGCTCGGGTCGAGCAGGTACTGGCCGATGCCGGTCACCCACGCGCGGCCGGTGATGGTCGGGATGACCGCGTCGTATTCGCCGACCTTGGTCTCGGCGATGAGGCGGCCGGTGAACTGGCTGCCGATGAACGACTCGTTGATGAAGTCGGTTTCGAGCGGCAGCTCGCCGCGGCTGTAGAGCTCGGCCATGCGGGCCGAGGTGCCGGTGCCGCAGGGCGAGCGGTCGAACCAGCCGGGGTAGATCGCCATGGCGTGGCGCGAGTACTCGGCTGTCGAGCCGGGTGCGATGAACTCGACGTGGTGCACGTGGTCGAGACCCTCGATCGTCGGGTGCTTCGGCGGCTGCGTCGCGTTGATCGCGTCCATGATCTTCAGGCCGGCCTGCAGAATCTGCTGCTGGTTCTTTCGATCAAACTCGATGCCGACGTCGTTGAGGTCGACCATCGCGTAGAAGTTCCCGCCGAACGCGAGCGAGTACGGCACCGTGCCGAGCCCCGGCANCTCGACCTGCGCATCCAGCCGCTCGGTGTAGCTCGGCACGTTTTCGATCGTGACCGAGTCGGCGTGGCCGTCGGACACCGCGACGCGCGCGATGACGAGGCCGGCGGGGGTGTCGAGGCGGATGGTGGTGACGGGCTCGACGACCTCGACCATGCCGGTCTCGACGAGCACCGTCGCGGTACCGATCGTCCCGTGTCCGCACATCGGCAATAGGCCCGAGACCTCGATGTAGAGCACGCCAAAGTCGCAGTCCTCACGGGTCGGCGGCATGACGATCGACCCACTCATGGCGCCGTGGCCGCGCGGCTCGGTCATGAGCAGCCGGCGCAGGTGGTCGAGGTGTTCTTGGAAGTAGAGGCGCTTGTCGTTCATCGTCTCGCCGGGGATCGGCGCAAATCCGCCCGTGACGACGCGCGTCGGCATGCCCTCGGTGTGTGAGTCAACGGCAGAGAACAGGAGTTTCGAACGCATCAGCTATCGCTTTCTTCGGTGCTGTTGGTGGGTGCCGCGGCGCCAGCGGTGGCGAGGTCGGCGAGGCGGATGGGCGCGACGATCGGGCGCCGGTCGGTGCGTGCGCCGTCGCCGACGGCATCGCCGGTCGCCTCCACGAGCAGCGCCTCGACGTTGCGGCCGCAAATGCGCCCCTGACAGATGCCGAGGCCGGCCCGCGTCGTGAGCTTCGTCGATCGGATGCCCGCCGAACCCGTCACCGCGACGGCGTCGCGGAAGCTCTTCACGCTCGTCTCTTCGCAGCGGCAGAGCGTCGTGTCGTCACTGAGCCATGAAGTCCATCCGGGGCGGATACCGTGGGCGGCCTCGAGGCGGCCGGCGAAATGGGTGAAGGTGGCGCGCTGTCGCACCGCGCGACGCAGTTCGGGGTCGACGACGTCGCCGCCGGCAGCGCAGTGGCCCGCAATCTGCCCCTCGTAGAGGGCCGCGTCGCTGCCGCCGATCGAGGTGATCTCACCCGCGGCGTAGACGCCGTCGACGCTCGAGCGCTGAGTGTCATCGACGCGCACGAACTTCTGCGGCGAGATGTCGCAGCTGGCGGCGATCGCGAGCTCGATGCGCGGCGTGAAGCCGTGGCTCACGCAGACCGCGTCGGCCTCGTAGCACCGCTCGGTACCCTTGATCGGGCGCCAACTACGGTCGACCTTCGCAACGGTGACGGCCTCAACGCGGTCGGTGCCATGCGCCTCGATGACGGCGCGGCCGGTCTTGTACGGCACACGGTGGCGCACGTGCGCGCCGACGTACTCGAGCAGTTCGCCCGCCTTGTGGGATGCGCCAGCGAGCTTCCAGGGGCGGTCGACAACCCAGCCGCCCAGGTTGCGGACCGGGTTCGCCTCGAAGACGCCGACAACGTTCGCGTTCGCCGACACGAGCGAGGTCATCACTGGCAACAGGAACGGCCCAGCACCGGCGATGACGACCTTCTGCCCGAGGGCGATGCGCTCACTCTTCGCGAACGCCTGCGCCGCGCCCGCAGTGAAAACCCCGGGGAGCGTCCAGCCGGGGAACGGCAGCGTGCGGTCGTGCGCGCCGGTCGCGAGCACGAGCGCATCCGGCTCCAACTGGAAGGTCTCTCGGTTGCCGGAGTCAACCGTGCCGCGGGCGATGTTCAGCACAATGTGGCCGGTCGGGTCGTGCTCGAGCGACCAGACCTGTGCGTTCGTCAGCACCTTGCAGCTCGCCGAGCCGAGCACGGTCTCGCGCAGCCGCGTGTAGGTCGCCCAATTGTGGTGCAGCCGCGCCTCCTGCGCGCCGGCGCGCTCCTGGGGCAGGTGCCGCCAGAACTGCCCGCCGAGTTCGTCGCCCGCCTCGAGCAGGGTGACCCGAGCATCCGCCGAGATCGCGGCCGCGGCCGCGGCAAGACCCGCCGGCCCGCCACCGACAACCACCACGTGCCGATTGCGTGAGTGTTCCCCCGCCATCAGTGCTTCACCTCCGGAAGTTCGTCGTGCTGCGGGCAGACGACGTCGCCATCCCGCACCCGGCGCTGGCACGCGCGCACGTCGCGCTCGTCGTTCACCGTGACGATGCAGTCGAAGCAGACGCCGATACCGCAGAAGAGGCCACGGGGTCGGCCGTTGACGCTCGTCGTGCGCCACGAATCGATGCCGTTGGCGAGCAGCAGCCCGGCCACGGTCTGGCCCGCCTCACCCTCGAGTGGCTTGCCGTCAAACGTCGCCGTGAGGCGCGCGGACGCACGGCGCTCGATCGGATCGTCTTCGGCGCGGATGAGCCGAGCGGTCATGCGGCCTCCTTGAGGTAGCTGGCGAGCGAGGGGCGGCGCAGATCGAAGGGCGCAGTCTCGATCGGACCGAACGAGCTGCGCGGGGTGCCACCGAGGATGCGCGCGGCGAGNGATCTCGGCGGTGACGACCGAGAGGCCGATGCCGGCGCCCTCGTGACCCGAGGCGACGAAGAGTCCCGGCACGCGCGGGTCGTCGCTCGCGACGGGCAGGTGGTCTGGCATGTAGGGGCGGAAGCCGCCGTAGCTGCGCATGATGCTCGCCTCCCCGAGGAATGGAAACACCCGCAGCGCCTTCTGCGCCATCTCGCTCAGCACGCGGGCCCGCATCGACTCGTCGAAGCCGACTTGCTCGCGGCTTGAGCCAATGAGCACGGTGCCGGCCTGCGATGATTCGATCACCGCGGCCGTCTGCAGCGCCGCGTCGGCTGACTGCGTCGCGCCGAAGTAGTCGCCGTCGTAGACCTTGTGAAACACACGGTGCGGCATGCGCGAGGTGACGAGCACGTTGCCGCGACGCGGCGCGATCGGCACGGGCGCGCCGAGCCGCTGCGAGAGTTGCCCGGTCCACGGTCCCGCGGCCACGACGACCGACTTTGCGGCGATCTGGCCGGAGCTCGTCTCGACGCCCGCGACCGCGCCCGCGGCGTCGCGAACGAGCCCCGTCACCTCGGTGCGCGCGAATACCTGCGCGCCGTGCTTCTTCGCGACCGCGAGCAAGCCCTCGGTCGCGATGGTCGGCTGGATCTGCGCATCTTCGGGGTAGTACACCGCGGCGGTGCACTCCGGGTTGAGCCACGGCTCGCGCTCGAGCGCCTCGTCGATCGTCAGCACGCGCGCGTCGATGCCCGCCGCACGCTGCTCCCCCGCGAACTCGAGCAGCGGCTGCGCGCCCGACTCGGTCGTCGTCACGACGATGCCGCCCTTCGGCTCGAACTCGAGCGATGGCATGCCCGGACCGAGTTCATCCTCGATCTCGCGCGCAAGCGTCGGCCACATCGCGAGCGAGTGCCGGGCGAGGTCGAGCTCCGGACCCGGCCCCTTGTCTGAGACGAGTAGGTTGCCCTCGCAGTGGCTGCTCGTGCCGGATGCGGGGAGCGAGCGATCGAGCACGGCGACGGATGCGCCGCGGGTCGCGAGTGCGTGGGCGCAGGCAGCGCCGACAATGCCCGCGCCAATGACGACGACGTCAAAAGCCATATTCGCTCCCTGATGTCACTTCTGCGTGAGTAATATGTCACACATTAAAGCGTGGGATGCACGCTTCGCAAGCAGCCCCACCGAGCAGAGGGCTACTCGGTTTCGTCGCGCCCAGCCCAGATACCGACCGTGTGGCCGACGTGACGGCGCATGATCTCTTCAGCGAGGTCCATGTCGTGCGCGACCAGGGCATCCACGAGCTCGTGATGCTCAGCGGCCGAGGCATCGAGGTGTCCCGATTCAGCCATGCGCTGCAGGTTTGACAGTCGCGCGCGCGTGCGCAGGTCGTCGACGAGCTGTGTCAGCATCGCATTGCCAAGCATCGACGTCAGGCGCGAATGAAACTCGACGTCGGCCTCGAGGTAGAGCTTGAGGTCGACATCCTTCGCACCCTGGGTAATGCGGTCGGCGAGCTCGCGCATCTCAGCCTCGCGCGCGAGGTCAAACTTCGGCGCGAGGTCGCGCATGCTCGGCGGCTCGAGCAATAGGCGAATCTTCGCGAGCGACTCGAGCTCCGCATCCGACACTTCAGTAACGCGGAAACCTTTGTTGCGCACCGGGTCGACGAGCCCACGATGCGCAAGATCGAGTAGCGCCTCGCGCACGGGCGTCGCCGAGACCTCGAATTTTACCGCCAGAGTGGGCACCGTGAGCAACTCCCCCGGCGCCAGTTGGCCAGAGACGATCGCGGCCGACAGCGCTCGCTCGACCTGCGCGCGCAGACTCGGGCGGCTCGCAACATCGGCAGCAATAGAAAAGGCCATGCGATCACGCTCCTTCAGGTTGTCCACGCGGCTGCCCAATGGTACCGCGTGACACGGCACCGCCCACTTCGAGCAATTTCGAACGTAAAGAAATTCACGGAAAAACCCTCGACAACTTGACAGCCACTTGTAATATGTCACATATTAATCAGCAAGCCGCCTGCTCACCCAGTGGCATGACGGCTCCGACTCCAGGCACACCACGACGACGTGAAGGAACCAAATGGACGGGCTATCAGGATTCATGGAGTCGCTCACGGGCGTACTCCAGACCATCGGCAATATCGGCTGGGAGTGGCTCGCATATCTTGCGCTCGCGCTCGGCCTGCTATTCACCATCGTTTTCAAGTTCACACAGGTCCGCCGCTTCCCCGACATGATCCGCCTCATCACGAGCGGCGGAAACAAGGACGAGGACGGCGGCGTCTCCTCTTTCCAGGCACTCTCGCTCACTCTCTCGAGCCGCGTCGGCGTCGGCGCGATCGCGGGCGTCGCGACCGCCATCGCGGCCGGCGGCCCCGGCGCCATCTTCTGGATGGCTGTGACCGGCCTGCTCGGCGCGGCCAGCTCCTACGCTGAGTCGGCCCTCGCCCAGGTGTACAAGCGTCGCATTGACGGCGAGCACCGAGGCGGCATTCCGTATTACATCTACCACGGCCTCAAGCTGCGCTGGCTCGCGGTCGTCGCGGCCCTCGTCGCGTTCCTCGCCTATGGCTTCCTCGTGCCGGGCATCCAGTCAAACAACATCTCGTCGAGCGTTGAGTACGCCTTCGGCGTCGAACCCTGGATCACCGCGACAATCGTGACCGTGCTGCTCGGCCTCGTGATCATCGGCGGCACGAAGCGGATCGTCAACGTCGCACAGCTCATCGTGCCGTTCATGGCAGCCGGCTACATCATCGTCGCGCTCGTCGTCATCTTCTGGAACTTCCAGGCGATCCCCGAGACCGTCGGCGTGATCCTCTCGAGCGCATTCGGCGCGCACGAAGTGTTCGGCGGCATCCTCGGCTTCGCAATCACTTGGGGCATCCGCCGCGCGATCTTCACCTCGGTCGCGGGCGTCGGTGAGGGCACATATGGCGCGGCCGCCGCCAAGGTCAGCCACCCCGGCAAGCAGGGCCTCGTGCAGGCCTTCTCGATCTACGTCGACGTGTTGTTCGTTTGCATGGCCACTGGCCTGCTCATCGTCGCGACCGACTCGTTCAACGTCATCACCCCCGCCGGCGAGCTGATCCACCAGGGCAGCATCCCGGCCGACCTCGTGACCGGCGGCGCGAATGCGCAGGCCGCGATTGACACCGTCTTCCCCGGCTTCGGTTCGGCATTCGTCGCCGTCGCAATCTTCCTGTTCGCCTTCACGAGCCAGGTCGCGTTCTACTACATCGCCTCGTCGAACCTCATCTTCCTCACGAAGGAGAAGGTGAACAACGCTGCCCTGTGGGTACTCAAGATCGGTTCGCTCGTCATCTCGTTCGTCGGCGGCGTGATCTCCGCCGACATGATGTGGGCCGCGGGCGACATCGGCTACGTCGTGCTCGGCTTCATCAACATGGCGAGCATCGTCCTGCTGCTGCCCGTCGTGCGGAAGGTCTACCGCGACTATGAACGACAGCGCAGGGCGGGCAAGGATCCGGTCTTCCACCCCGAGGACCACGGCATCACCGGCGCCGACTTCTGGCTGGCCCCGAGCGCCACGACCCCCATCCCGACCGAAGAGCGTCGGCACCTCACCAAGGAGCTGCAAGACGAGCTCGAGCAGGGCAAGGCCGGCTTGTCTGACCGCAAGCCAGGCGACAGCTAGCGACAACAACATTAGGGGGCTCGGATGCGTTGGCCANTTACGTTTGTTCATCCGACTTGGCTACTCAGCCAACTCGGACTGCTGGCCGCGGTAGACGATGCCCGCGAGCACGAGGTCCTCCCACGACATTCCAACTCCGGTGTAGAGCGCGGGCTTGCCGGTCGTGCGCGTGAACTCCCCCCGCACCGCATCCCGGATGTTGCTCGGCTGCAGCTGCTCCCACTCGTCGAGGCTGCGCGCCGGAATGATGTTGCCGCCCTCGCGGAACATGCCGGCGCGGCTCTCGAGCATGACGTCAGACCGCCGCACGAGCTCGGCGTCGACCTCGCGGGCATCGAGCCCATGCTGCCCCACCGAGGCGACGAGCGCTCCCCCGCGCACGAGGCTGCCGTCGAACACCGGAGTGCTCGACGACGTCACCGTGATAATGACGTCGGCAGCGCGCACCGCGGGGTCGACGTCACCGCTCGCATCGGCTACGTCGATGCCTTCGGTGGCGAGAGTGTCGATCGCGGTCTGGATACGCTCGGGTCGACGGCCGACGACCTGGAATCGGGCGTCGGGCCACGCCCATTTCGCGGCACGGATGTGGTTGATGCCCTGGATGCCGACCCCGAACACGAGCACCGTGGGCGCCGCGGGCAATTCGTCACCCGCGGGCGCGGCGGCCGCAAGTGCGCGCAGCCCGGTGAGCGTGACCGCTGGCGTGCGTACGGCCGTCACCTCGATGCCGTCCATGACGCACAGGGGCGCGGAGGTGTCGGCGTCGTAGAGCAGATAAAGGCCCTGAATCTTCTCGAGCCCGCGTGCCGGGTTGTCGGGCGACACCGTCAGCACCTTCACCCCCATCACCTCGGGGGCGATCGCGGGCATGATCAAAAACTCGCCGTTGGGCGTGGGAGCAAAGATGCGGGGCCCATCCGCCTCCGGGTCAACGCCGCCGCGAAGGGCGGCTTNGACACCCTCGATCGCGACGTCCCAGGGAAGCGCTTCGCGCACATCCGGCCCCGAGACATAGGGAATGCTGCTCATCGTGAAATCTCTCCTTCGGTTGTTCTGACTGACTGCATCACACACCTCGCCGAACGACAAAACGGAACCCGCCAACCGAGGCGGTTGACGGGCTCCGAAAGGTCAAGCGGCAGGGCTTACTTGTACCCCTTGGCAAGCACGGCCTCGGTGTCGGCGATGATCTTCGCGCGCACCTCGTCGGCGAGCGGCAGGCGCGGCGGACGGCTGGGTCCGCCGTAGCGGCCCACAACATCCATCGACAGCTTGATCGACTCGACGAACTCGGTCTTCGTGTCCCAGCGCAGCAGCGGGTGGAGGTCGACGTACATCTCGCGGGCCTTCGCCCAATTCTCGGGCTTACCCGAGGTCGCGAGGCGGTAGAGCTCAACGGTGCTCTGCGGGATCGCGTTCGGGTAACCGGCAACCCAGCCGACGGCGCCGGCAATGCCAACCTCGAGCACCGAGTCGTCGGTGCCGATGAGGATGTCCATCTCGGGCGCGAGCTCCTTGATCTCGTACGAGCGGCGCGCGTCACCAGTGAACTCCTTGATGCCGACGATGAAGCCAGCTTCGTGGAGGCGAGCCACGAGGGCCGGCTTGAGGTCGACCTTCGTGTCCTGCGGGTTGTTGTAGGCGACGACCGGCAGGCCAGCCTTGGCGACCTCTTCGTAGTGCGCGAAGACCTGCTCGTCGTTGGCGCGGTACGTGTTCGGGGGCAGCTGCATCACGGCCTGGGCGCCGGCCTCAGCGGCCTGCTCGGCCCAGCGGCGGCTCTCCATGGAGCCGTAGGCACCGGTGCCGGCCATGACGACGAATCCCTCGGGAGCGGCGTCGATGGCAACCTCGACGACCTTTGCGCGCTCTTCCGCGGTGAGGTTCTGGTATTCACCGAGCGAGCCGTTCGGCGCGATGCCATCGCAACCGTTTTCGGCGAGGAACTGGACGTGCTCGGCAAACTTGTCGTAGTTCACCGAAAGGTCCTCGTTGAGGGGCAGCGCCGAAGCGACGAGCACTCCGTGCCATGGCTTCTTGTTCTCAGACATGTGGGTTCCTTTCCGAGCTGTCAAGGCGCGTGGCGACCATCGCTCAGTAATATATTACCTAACGCTTTGAATAATATATTACTGATCCGCTTTCCGCTACCCACAGCCAGAAATTGCAGAAAATGCCCGATCAACGGAGCAGGAGGGTGTGACCTCCTGGCCACACCCTCCTGCCTTAGTGTCGGTTCGACTACGCGAAGAGCAGGCTCGTGAGCCGCTGGCGAGCGCGCACGACGCGAGGCTCGTCAGCCCCGACGACGTCGAAGAGCTCGATGAGCCGTTCCCGCACGCGCGTCTTGTCATCGGCGTCGACCTTGGTGAACAGGCCGAGCAGCCGGTTGAACGCGTCGTCGACGTGCCCGCCCGAGAGGTCGAGGTCGGCGACGTCGAACTGCGCGTCGATGTCGCTCGGGTTCTCGGCCGCGGCCGATCGGATCTGTTCGAGTGTCTTGCCCTGCAATCGCTCGAGCAGGCTCACCTGCGCGAGGCCTACCTTGGCGTCGTCGTCGGCGGGCGAGTCCGCGAGCGCGCGCTCGTACGCCGCCTTCGCGGTGGCGATGTCTCCGCGCTCGAGCGCATCCTTCGCCTCCTGGTGCAGCGGGTGCAGCGGCGGCTCGGCTGGCGCAGCCTCTTCGGCGGCGTCCTCCCCCTCACCGGTGAGCTCGACGTAGCCCGTGAGTCCCTGCTGCGCGGCGACCGCGAGGACCTCGCTGATCACCTGCACGAGCTGGTCCTTCGGCGGGTTTCCCGCGAACAACGGCGCGGGGCGGCCACCGAGCAGCGCAAGCACCTGCGCCTGGTTGCCGAGCGTCGGATGCGCGTCGAGGTCGAGCCGCAGCAAGACCAGGCGGCCTTCCGCCGACCGCACGATTTCCGCGAGCACCGGCGAGAGCGCCTGCGAGTCGGGTGACGATGCCGAGTGCATCTCGACGAGCACCGGCATGCGCTGCGATAGCGCCGCAAACTGCTCGAGGTCGGCCTCGCCACCGTTCACGACCGCGTCCGGCAGCGAGAGCAGCGCCTCGCCCGCGGGCGGGCCGGCCTGCTGCTGCGGTTGCGCGGCGCCCGGTGCCTGGCCGAGGCCAGACAGATCAACGGCACCCTGCAGCGAAATCTCGGGCTGGGGTTGCGACGAGGCGGCGTTCGGCTGGGTCATTTACATCCTCCTACTCACTGAGCTCGCTGGCGCTGGTCATCGCCTGCGAGACTCCAAGGAACTGCACCTCGCCACCGGTCTCGGCTGAAGGCACGTAGAACAGCAGCTGATCGGTGTAGGTGCGAGTAAAACCGTACTCGGTTGTCTCGATACCCGACAACGCGGCAGTCGCACCCGACACGGTGATGCGTGCGCGGTCGTTCGCCGCGCTGACCGTCTCGATCTCGTTGATCGACACGGCGATGATCGCGCCGTCGTCGAGGCTCACCATGCCGAGAGGCGCGGTGTCGGTGCCCTCGTACTTGAACTCAACGTCGGTCGCCTCGGGGTCGAGTGCCTCGGTCTGCGCGTCGCGGTACTCCTGGTTCACCTGCGAGCGCAGGGTGTCGTTCTCGGCCGAGAACAGCGACGCGTACTGCGAGTCGCTGCCGTTGGCGATCACATCGGCGTACGCGCCCGCCAGGTCGCTTGGGGCAACGACGAGGTCGCCCGGCAGATCGCGGATGCTCGCCGAGCCGATGCTCGTCGGGGCAGACTCGGGCAGGCTCACGTTGGCCGCGAGCTGCGTCAGTGACGCGACCTTGAAGTTGTCACGAGCGGTGTCCTGGACGAGCATGACACCGAACGGCGCCTCCGAGGCGTCAGCGTTCGCGTTGACGACCACGAAGATCGTGCGCGGGAACTCGTCGGTCGACTCCGGCACGGCGTACACGACATCTCCGGTCGGGAACGCTGCCGGACTGGGCAGCTCGCTGTCAGCCTTCTTCGCCTTGTAGAGGGCAATGCGCTCGGCGAGGGCGTCGCCCTCGAACCGAGGCTCGAGCACCGATGCGTCGAGCTCGCCGTCGGCCTGGTTCGCGAGGTCTGCCGCCTCCGTCACAACGTTCTGAATCTGCTCCATGTTGAGTGCGGGCGGATGTGCCCCCTCGTCGAGCAGGGCCGCGTCGACCGTCGACGTCGCGGTGCCAGTGGGCTGCAGCTCGGCGTTCGTCCACTCAGCGGGCCAGTACTGCGGCGCGCAACCGGCGAGGGTCAAGCCGACCACCATCGCGACGGGCGCAATGAGGAATGACCGCCGCGGCGCGCTCGAACGGTTGCGACCGCGCGGGCGGCGCCACTTCGAATCGTCGTCGGATGCGGGCGCCGCTGGCACTTCCGGCGCGGGCGCCGATTCGGGCTCGGGCTCGGGCTCGNAACCACCGGCTCCGACGCATCGCCGAGTTCGGCGGCGGTCCAAGTATCCGAAGATGCCTCGCTCGGCGGCGCGAACGCCGAGTTCGGCGCGTCGGCCAGCTCGGGCTCAACCGGCTCGACGGGTTCCGCAGTGTCCTCGACAACGGGGACTTCTTCGGTCGACGCTGCTACATCGGACGGCTCGTCGAAGGCTGTCGCTTCGACGGGGGGCTCTTCAACAGCCTCCACGACCGGCTCCGACGCAACCGGCTCCGTCACGACGGGCTCAGGCGATACCGGCACCGGCGCGGTCGCGGGCTCGACAGGGAACTCGATCGGCGCATCCTCGTCGACGACGAGCTCACCGCCGGCCGCGACGTTGTCGGNCGAAGCTGCGCAGCCTCGGCAACCTCGTCGTCCCAGGGCACGACCGACCATTCACCATTCGCATCCGCGCCGGCGGCCGCGACCGCTGCCGAACGACCACGCTTGCGCGTCGCCGACGCGAGCTGACGCTTGACGCGGCGGCGGTGCGCGAGTGCCCACCACAGCAGTGCGAGTGCGAGCACAAACAGTACGGCGCCAATCACAAGCAGCGGACCCGACATCGGGGCGTAGCCACCGAGGGGCCAGGTCACCGAAACTGTCGAGGGCGCAGGATTGTCGCCGTCAGAGGTAATCAGCATCGAGTAGCCGGGCGCGACGACCGTGCTGAGCTGCACCGAGCCCTCGCCCTCGTGCTCCTCGTACCAAAGGTCGTTGCCGATGGGATTCGGCACCGTTTCCTCGGTGCCCGACTCGGTGAACTTCAAGCCGATGTGTTCGCGCGAGTGAGTCGAATCTTCGTCGAGCGTCACCTCGTCGTGCCGCGCGTCACCAACCCAGGCCTCGATGTCGCTCGTGCGACCGATGATCACGTTGATCGCGCCATCGCCCTCGATCCGGATGTCCTGCAGGCCGGCTCGTGACGAAAAGACGTCGTCGTTGATGACGATGACGGGAGCACCGCTGTCGGTGGTGCCGTCGGCAGTCACGGTCGTCGCCTGCGCGGCGCCAACGAATTGAATTCCTCCGACGACAAGCGCGACCACGCTCGCCACGAAGGCTACGGCCGCAAGGATGAAGCGCACGGAGAGGCTCCTCGGGTCTCGGATACACGGATAACGTTCGTTGCCCACTGCTTATCGGCAGCGTAGGTGCGCGGGCGGCATGGAGAGGGCACGCCACGCGCGAACTACCAGCAATCAGCAAACGGACAAGCGTCCAGCCTAGCGCATTCACCAATTTGTGACCCTATTGTTACCAGGCTTCGTTCAGGGCGAACGCTCGCGACGCGCATGAACTCGCACGAATCTGCAGAGCTCTCAACCGCGCCGCTCTAGACTTTCATCACGTCATGCTTGCTGGTTCGGGCCAGCACCCACTACTCCTTGGAGGATCACGCACGTGGAATCGTTCAACTTCACCACTGCAATGCGCGGCTACCAGCGCGAAGAGGTGGACCAGGCGCTGAACGACCTCCAGCAGCAGCTTTCGCAGGCGCAGGCCGCGTACGAGCGTGCCCAGCAGCGCACCACCGAGCTCGAGCAGCGCCTGAAGAAGACCGAAGCCGACCTCGCTGAAGCCGAGGCACCGAGTTACGCCGGGCTCGGCACCAAGCTCGCGGGGACGCTATCGACCGCCGAAGAGCAGGCAATGCGCATCGTTTCGGATGCGCAGCGCGAGTCGGAGAAGCTCGTGTCGGACGCCCGCAAGAACGCCGCGCGCATCCACGAAGACGCGAACGACTACGCCGAGCGCGTCACCCGCGAGGCCGACCAGTCGGCGCAGCGGGTCGCACAAGAGGCGCAGTCGTCGGCCGACCAGCTCGTCGAGAATGCCAAGCAGGAGGCCGAGCTCACGCGAATCAACCAGGAGCGCGAGATCGACTCCGTGAAGGACCAGGTCACGAGCGAGCTGCGTGAGCGTCGACACGCGGTCGACCGCGAGATCGAGGCGAACCGCGCCGACGTCGCGCAGGAGCTCGCGACGAAGCGCCAGCGTCAAGAGACCGAGCTGGCGGATGCGCTCGCCAAGTTCACCGAGCAGCAGCGCGAGTTCGAAGCGCACCGCTCGGCGACCGAGCAGGACCTCGAGGAGCGCCGCGAGGCTTTCGAGCGCGAGATGGTTGAGCGCCGCGGCGCGCTCGAGAACGAACTTTCGAAGCAGCGCGCCGAGCAGGAGAACGAGCTCGGTGAGGCCCGGGCGAAGTTCGCACGCGAAACGACGGCCGAGCGCGAGTCGCTCTCGGCTGAGGTTGCGCGTCAGCGCGCCGAACTCGCCGACTCGATTGAGGCGACGAAGTCGGCCCACCAGCGTGAGCTGGCGACGGCGCGCGAGAACCACATCCGCGAGCTCGAGCAGACCCGCGCCGAGGCCGAGGTGGCCGCGGCCGAGCTCGCCGGCATCCAGCGACGCGAACTCGAGGCCGAGCGCCTGCGCATCACTACCGAACTTGCCGAACTGCGCGAAACCACCATGCGCGAGCTGGCCGAGGCCCGCAGCACGCAGGAGGTCGAGCTCACGACCAAGCGCAACGAGTTCGAGCAGCAGCTCGTCGTCGCCGGCCNCGAAGCCGCGGCGAAGCGCATGATCGACGAGGCCACTGAGCAGCTCGCCGACCTCAACCAGCGCAGCGAGCAGGTGCGGCGCGAGGCCGGCAAGATCACGGCGGATGCACGCAAGCGCGCCCAAGAGACCGTGCAGGCCGCCGAGCGCCAGGCCGCCAACCTGCTCGAGAACTCGAACAAGCAGGCCCGCGAGCGCGCTCGCGAGCTCGAGACCCGCACGCTCGCCGAGCAGCAGGCCGCTGAGCAGCGCCTCACAGCCGTGCGCGATGAGCGCGACCAGATCGAGGCCTACCTTGAGCAGATGCGCGAGCTCGTCGGCCGCATGCCGCTCATGTCGTCGAAGAACCAGGAGCCGCAGGCACCCGCGCAGGGCAACACCCAGAAGCAGGGCACTGGCACTAAGCAGAACTCTGCGCCGAAGACCGGCGCCCCGCGCTCGCAGAACGGCTAACGACGATGCGCATCGAGAATCCGTTCAAGATCGGTTTCCTCGCCACCCTCGGTGCGCTCATTGCGCTCACGCTCGGCGGCATGGTCGAGTCGCTGTCGACGGTGCTCACGTACATCGCGACGGCGCTCTTCCTCGCCCTCGGCTTTGACCCGGCGATCTCGTGGCTCGAGCGTCGCCGCTGGCCCCGCTGGGCCGCGGTGCTTGTGCTGATCGTCGGAGTCATCGTCGTCGCCGCGCTCGTGGTCTGGGCGATCGTGCCCTCGATCACGGCGCAGGTCAACGAGATTTCGACCCGGTACGGCGCGATCATCGGCGACATCGTCAACTCGAACGCCGTCGAGTGGCTCACCGTCACTTTCCCGGCGCTCGACGTGCAGGCGATGGTGGCGCAGGCCGCGTCGTGGCTGCAGGGCAACCTCGGCGCCATCACCGGTGGCGTCTTTCAGGTCGGTGTCGGCATCGTGAACGGTCTGTTTGCCACCATGATCGTGACGATCCTCACGATTTACTTTGTAGCGAGCCTTCCGAGCATCAAGCGGGCCTTCTACCAGCTCAGCCCGGCATCGTCGCGGCCGCGCGTCGCGGAGCTCTCAGAGCGCATCACGGGCTCGGTGGGTGCGTATGTGCTCGGCATGGTCACACTCGCGCTCGTCAATGGCGTGCTGACGTTCATCTTCTTGTCGATCGTCGGCGCGGCCATGCCAATGGTGTTCGCGGTCATCGCGTTCATCGGGTCGATGATTCCGATGATCGGTACGATCTCGGCCTCGGCAATCATCGTGCTCGCGCAGCTCCTGTTGCTCGAACCCGGCTCCCCCGTCTGGTGGATTGCCGCGATCTACTACGTCGTCTACATGCAGGTCGAGGCGTACATCCTTACCCCGCGCGTCATGTCGCGCGCAGTGCAGGTCCCCGGCGCCATCGTCGTCATCGCCGCCCTTACCGGTGGCACGCTCCTCGGCCTGCTCGGGGCACTCGTCGCGATCCCCGTCGCGGCCAGCTTGATGATCATCATCAAAGAGGTGCTCATCCCCCGCCAGAACGAGCGCTAGCCCCGCCCGCGGCAGTGCCGCGACGGGGCTAGTGCTAGGCGATGCGCCAGCAGTGGCTGTGCCAGTGACGGCGGTCGGCGATGGCGGCATCGTCACCCATGATGTTGTCGGCGCTGAACACGACAACGTGTGCCTGGCCAATGGGGATCTCGAGGTTGCAGGCGGGGCAGGTGTACACCTTGAGCGCTCGCTCGGCACTCACCTGTTGCACGGTGTACTCACGACCTCGCCGCGCCTCGGTGCGGCGAAGGCCGCCCCGGATGCGGTCGAGGTCGAGCGGGACGAACTCCCGGTCACGCCGGGAGTTGCGGCGCCCCATGTCTGCTTAGTACCAGTTGACGGACTGCGAGTGAGCCCACGCGCCACACGGCGTACCGTGCCGCGCCGCGATGTAGTCGAGGCCCCAGGCGATCTGCGTGGTGGGGTTGGTGGCCCAGTCAGAACCGGCGGTCGCCATCTTGTTGCCGGGCAGCGCCTGCGGAATGCCATAGGCACCCGACGAGGAGTTCGACGCACTCGGGTTCCAGTTGGACTCCTTGGTCCACAGGCTGTCGAGGCACGCGAACTGGTCGGAACCCCAGCCGTACTGCGACGAGGCCATTGACGCGGCGGTCTCCTTGATCGAACCCGCGGACGGCGCGACGTAGTCGGCGCTTGCGCCCGAGGTGTCGGTCGACGTCGAGTCGTTCGTCGTGGTGTCTTCGGTCGTGGTGTCGGTGGTCGTCGTGTCTTCTTCGACGACCTCGGGCTCTGGCTCTGGCTCTGGCTCGGGCTCGAGTTCGACGGTGACGTCGCTTCGGCCCGAGGTGATCGACGTCGAGGTACCGGCGTCGTCGCCCTTGTCGGTGGAGTCGCCGGAAGTCGGCTGCTCCGAAACATAGCTCTGGGGGTTCGCCTTCGTGATGTCGGCCAGCGAAGGCTGGTACGACTCAGCGGCCTGCGTGGCAGCGGGCGCCGCGAGGAACGGCTGCGCGATACCCACTGCGGCGACTGCGGCCAGCGCGCATCCTGCGACCACCGAGGTGACCTTGCGGTTGCGACGCGACGAGCGAACTGCCCACGGCACGGCGGCTCGGGTTGACCCCGATCGCGTGATTTCCGTCATCTGCTGCTCTCCATTCGTAACTGGCACCCGTCTACGATAACGGATTGGTTACGAAGGGACAACGGAATGGTATAGCGCGTTCAGCTTGCGGTCAGGAATCGTTAGCGAATCGCGAGCATGACATCGACCACGGCGTCGATGAGCAGGTCGACCTGACCCTCTTCGTAGCCGCGACGCTTCGACGTGAACGCGACGCCCCGGGCCTCGCGCAGCGTCATCGACGCCTTGCCGCGAAGAAAGTCGTCAACGCGATTGCAGAACGACTCCACTTCATCCACCGAGTAGCCCCGCTGCAGCAGCGAGACGCGGCGGAAGCGGTCACCCGAGGGGCGCTCGAGTCGCTTCAGCACCGCGCGTGCGGCGTCCTTGATCTCGGCCATGTACTCGTCACGGCCGCGGTGCGCGATGCGCTCCTCATGCTCGCGCACGGCCACGGCGTCTTCGAGCCGCTCGAGCGCGGCATCGACGTGGGGTGCGGAGTACCCGCGCTTGCGCATGGTGAATGCGGTGTGGCGGATGCTCTTGGCCGTCAGGCGCTTGCCCTCAGAGCCATTGTCAAAGTTCTCGTACCGCTCACGGGCGACGCGCAGAGCCCGGTCGACCTCTTCAGGGTCATAACCGTACTCCCCTCGCGGGGCTCGGGGGAAAGGCGCCTCAGTCTTCATCATTGCTATTTTGCCTCAGCCGAGCCGCTGCGCAAACTCCATTAGCGGCGTTGACCAGAAATAGAGTGCAAACGCCATGGCTCCAGAGGGGATCATCGAGTCGACCCGGTCGAAAAACCCGCCATGTCCGGGGAGCCAGTTCGACATGTCCTTCACGCCGAGGTCGCGCTTGATCATCGATTCGGTGAGGTCGCCACAGACACCGGTCACGGTAAGCGCGACGCCCATGATGATGCCAAACCACCACGGCAGACCGAGCAGCAGCACGCAGGCCGCGATGGCGACGAGCGTGCCGAGCACAACACCGCCCGCGATGCCCTCCCAGGTCTTGCCCGGGCTGATGCGCGGCGCGAGCTTCGTGCGGCCCCACTGCAGGCCGGCTGCATAGCCGCCCGTGTCGACCGCGACCACGACCGCGATGAACGAGAGCACCCAGAACTCGCCGAGCGGCTGCGAGAGCAGCATCACGGTGAACGACGAGAGGAACGTCACGTAGAAGTGCACGAAGGCGGTCGATGACGCATCGATGGCGAGTTGCCGCTTCGAGGTCACGATGTGACCGCGCTGTAGGCGGTGGATGCCCGCTTCGACGAGCCGCCAGCCGACGACGAACATGACGCCGGCGAGGCACGCGACCCAGAACACCGAGGGCGGGAAGAAGTAGGCAATCGGCACGGTCGCGAGCGCGACGATGGCCGAGGGCACGCGCGGCACGCGACGACCCACGCGCCGCATGGCGATCGTGACTTCCATGACGACGAGCACGGCGATGGCCATGCCGAGCGGGATGAACAGCCGCTTGTCGATGAGCAGCGAGAGCAGCACGGCCCCGATGAGTACAACGGCGATGCCGATCGCGCTGAGCAGGTTTCGACCCGATCGTTCGTTGACCTGATCGTTGATGCGCCGCACCTGGCGACGGATGCGTGCCGCCTCGATTTCCAGGGAGCGCGACGCGGGCGGGGTAGCGCCTTGTTGCGCGTCCCGCCCGTCCTCGTGCTCGCTGGAGGTAGTAGGCACTAGACCTCGAGCAGGTCGGCTTCCTTGTTCTTGAATGCCTCGTCGACGCGGTCGACGTACGCCTTCGTGATCTTGTCGAGTTCCTTCTCGGCGCGGCCAACCTCATCCTCACCGAACTCGCTCTCGAGCGCGGAAAGGTCGGTCATGCCCTTGCGGCGGATGTTGCGCACGGCGACGCGCGCTTCCTCGGCCTTGTCGCGAGCAATCTTCACGTATTCTTGGCGGCGCTCCTTCGTGAGCTCCGGCATGGTGACACGGATGATCTGACCCTCGTTCGAGGGGGTCACACCGAGGTGCTGGGCAGCAACGATTGCCTTCTCGATGTCCTTCAGCGCGCCCTTGTCGTAGGGCGTAATGAGGAGCATGCGGGCTTCGGGCTGCTGGAGCGAAGCGAGCTGGCCGAGCGGGGTGGGGGTGCCGTAGTAGTCGACCAGGAGCTTGGTGAACAGCGCCGGGTTTGCGCGCCCGGTTCGGATGTTCCCGAACTCCTCATGGGCGTGCTCGAGCGCCTTTTCCATCTTCTCTTTGGTGTCGTCGAGGACGTCGGAGATCACAGGGGTTCCTTTCGGTGCGTATCAGCCCCATCCTACGCAGGGCTGAGATGCGGGCGGATGCCGCTAGCTGCGGAAGCTATTGGAGACGAGCGTGCCGATGTCGTCGCCGAGGATGGCACGCTCGATGTTGCCGTCGGGGCTCATGCCGAACACGCGCATGTCCATGCCGTTGTCCATGCAGAGGCTGAACGCGGTCGAGTCGACCACGCGCAGGCCGCGGCGGAGCGCATCCTGGTAGGAGATGCCGTGAATCATCTCTGCGGTTTCGTCGCGGTTCGGGTCGGCCGTGTAGACGCCGTCGACGCCGTTCTTTGCCACGAGGAGTACGTCGGCGTGCACCTCGAGGGCGCGCTGGGCAGCAACGGTGTCGGTCGAGAAATATGGCAGGCCGGCTCCCGCGCCGAACACGACGACACGGCCCTTCTCCATGTGGCGCTCGGCGCGCAACGGAATATAGGGCTCGGCGACCTGGCGCATCTCGATGGCTGACTGCACGCGGGCGCTCGCGCCGGCCTGCTCGAGGAAGTCCTGCAGCGCGAGGGCGTTCATCACGGTGCCGAGCATGCCCATGTAGTCGGCGCGCGAGCGGTCCATGCCCGCGTTGGCGAGCTGAGCACCGCGGAAGAAGTTGCCGCCACCAACAACGACGGCGATCTGGACCTTCTCGGCAGCGCGGGCGATCTCGTTCGAGATGCTCGTGAGTACCTCGGAGTCAACCCCGAGCTTGCCGCCTCCGAAGGCCTCTCCGGAGAGTTTGAGTAGAACGCGGCGAGGCTTGCTGACAGACGAGGTCATCTGGCTCCTTTGGGAGGCGAGGTCGATACGGGTCGAGGATCCACACTAGTGCGCCGAGGGCGGCCCATGCTGTGCATGGGCCGCCCTCGGCGTGAGTTGCGCGTATCCGCGGCGAGACTACTCGGCGTCGTCGCTTGCTTCGACGCCGGCGCCCACCTTGAGGCGCGCGAAGTCGACGATCGTCAGACCGGCCTGCTCGGCGATCTGCTTGACCGAGTGCTTCGGGTCGCGCGCGTACTCCTGCTCGTTGAGCACGATCTGCTTGAAGAACGCACCGAGGCGGCCTTCAACGATCTTCGGCAGCGCGGCCTCGGGCTTGCCCTCGGCGCGAGTGATGTCCTCGACGACCTTGCGCTCCTTGTCGATGTCCTCCTGGGGGACGTCCTCGCGGTTGAGGTACGACGGGTTCGCGAACGCAATGTGCTGCGCGATACCGTGCGCGGTCTCCTCGTCGCCACCGGCGTAACCGACGACAACGCCAACCTGCGGCGGGAGGTCCTTCGACGTGAGGTGCATGTAGATGTCGAACTGCTCGCCCTTGACGAGGCGAACGTTGCGCAGCTCGAACTTCTCACCGATTACCGCGGCAACAGCGTCGATGCGCTCTGCCACGGTCTCGCCGTCGGCGTCAGCCTTGAGCGCTTCCTCGGCGTTGGTCGCACCAGCGGCAGCGGCCGCGTTGAGCACGACGTCGGCGAGCGCGATGAACTTCTCACCCTTGGCGACGAAGTCGGTCTCGCAGTTGAGCTCGACGATGGTTGCGGTGCCGTTGCCGTTCGCCTTGGCGGCGATGAGGCCCTCGGCAGCCGAACGGTCAGCGCGCTTCGCGTTGCCCTTCGCGCCCTTGAGGCGGAGCAACTCGACGGCCTTCTCGAGGTCGCCGTTGGCTTCCTCGAGGGCCTTCTTGGTGTCGATGAGTCCGGTGCCGAGCTGCTCGCGCAGCGCCTTCACGTCAGCGATGGTGAAGTTTGCCATTGACTGAGTCTCCTCTTGGTTACTTGGTCTCGTCGGCGGTGGTAGCCGCAGCTTCTTCAGTCTGCGCGGCGTCGGTTGCCGGCTCCTGAACAGCCTCAGCGGCGGGGGCGGCGGCCTCTTCAGTCTTGGCCTCGCCCTGCTTAAGCAGCTCGAGCTCCCACTCAGCCAGCGGCTCAGCGGTCTCGCCAGCGCCCTCGGCGGGCTTCTGGTGGCGGGTCATGAGGCCCTCAGCGGCAGCGTCAGCAACGATGCGGGTGAGGAGGCCGACCGAACGGATCGCGTCGTCGTTGCCCGGAATCGGGTAGTCAACGTCGTCGGGGTCGCAGTTGGTGTCGAGGATCGCGACAACCGGGATGCCGAGCTTCTTGGCCTCGTCGATGGCGAGGTGCTCCTTGTTGGTGTCAACCACCCAGAGCGCCGAAGGCGTCCGCGACATGTTGCGGATACCACCGAGGGTCTTCTCCAGCTTGTCGCGCTCGCGACGCTGAATGAGGAGCTCCTTCTTGGTGTACCCGGTTGAGGTGTCCTCGAAGTCGACGAGGTCGAGCTCCTTGAGGCGGTTGAGGCGCTTCTGCACGGTCTGGAAGTTGGTGAGAAGGCCACCGAGCCAGCGCTGGTTGACGTAGGGCTGGTTCACGCGGAGCGCCTGCTCTGCGATAACTTCCTGCGCCTGCTTCTTGGTGCCGACGAAGAGCACCGAACCGCCGTGCGACACGGTCTCCTTGACGAAGTCGTAGGCCTTGTCGATGAAGGCGAGCGACTGCTGGAGGTCGAGGATGTAGATGCCCGAACGCTCGGTGAAGATGAAGCGCTTCATCTTNGGGTTCCAGCGGCGGGTCTGGTGACCGAAGTGGACACCTGCGTCAAGCAGCTGACGCATCGAGACGACTGCCATGGTCGTATCTCCTTGGGTAGGGCACACCTGAGGCGTGCGGTTTTGGTTACTACTGCCGCGTGGCGGCAATCCTGGTGTCCGGTCACAACTCCGCTCACCGATCAGGTGAGACCGTCGAAGTTGATCGCATAGTGGACACGCGAAGTCAGCCCGGTGACGGACTGCAATCGATAACTCTAGCGCGTTTTGCCCTTGCGCGGCACCCCGAGGCGCCTACCGCGCCGGCTGTGGATGAGCGGCTGTCCACCGGTCGTGCCCTTCGCCGGGCGGCGCGCGCGCAACCCGGCGACGCTGGGGCCATGATTTCACGACGCCGCGGGCCGCGCATCCTGGCCGCTCTTGCGCTGACCTGCCTGCTGTTCTCTGCGCTGTCGGCAGCCCCGGCAAGCGCCAGCGCGGTCTCGTCGCTCGTTTCGCCGGCGCGTTCCGCCGAGACGGATGCGCCGGTCGAGTCGGATGCGCCGGGCGACGCGATCTGGTCGTGGCCGGTGCAGCCTCGGCCCGAGATCAGTCGGCTGTTCGACCTCGAGCACCGGTACAGCGCGGGTCACCGCGGCATCGACCTCGCGGTGCCCGCGGGCACCGCCGTCTACTCGCCCGACGACGGCACGGTGCACTTCGTCGGCTGGGTCGTTGACCGCCCCCTGCTCTCGATTCAGCACGCGAACGGGATTCGCTCAACGTTCGAGCCGGTCGATGCTGCCGTCGCCGAGGGCGACGCGGTCACGCGGGGGCAACTCATCGGCCACGTCGCCGACTCCCCCGCGCACGAACCGTCGGGCGGGCTGCATCTTGGCGCCCGGCTTGGCGACGACTACCTCGACCCGCTCGCGCTGCTCGGCGAGGTGCCGCGCGCGATCCTCCTGCCCATCTCGCCGTAACTCCAGCCGATCTTCACCTGACACGAAAGGCCGCTCATGCCCACTCTTCCGTCCCCGCCGCCCGGCAGCCTCGCGCGCCGCGTGTCCCCGCCCGAATTCCCCTCGCCCCGCCTCCGCTTCGGGCTCGCGCTCGTGCTGCTCGCGGCGATCGTCGCACTGCTGATTCCCCTTGGCATGCGTGCCGCCTCCGCCGCCGAACTTGGCGCCGGGTATTCCAATTCGAACGGCACCTTCATCGGCGCGATGCGCTACGACGACGAAAATGCCTACTGCATCGAACTCAGCAAGCCCCGGCCAGTCGGCAAGCCCACGCGCCCGCTCGGACGCGACGAGCCTGTGCCAGCTGCGGTTTCGTCACTCTCGGCCACCGAGCGTGCCCAACTGCACTGGGCGGTCAGCAACTCCGGCACCTCGAGCGACCCGACCGTGACAACCGCAGTGGCGATGCTCGTGTGGTCGGTCGCCGACGACAGGCACTATCCCGGCGACCAGCACTACTACGCGAAGATGCCACAGGCCACCGCTGCCGCGGTCGCCGAACAGCTCGAGCAACTTCGNCCGAGCTCGCGAAGGTGCAGGTGATCGAGCGCCCCACAGCGGTGCAGGTTACGGTCGTGCGCCTCGATGATGGTGTTCACGTGCAAGTGCCGAAAGTGGGCACGGGCGTGCACGTGACGCTGTCGCTCGAAGCCGCAAGTGTCGACGGCGCCTCGGTCGTCGCACTCGATGGCGGGCGATCGCACGACCTCCTCGTCAAGCACGACACCCGCAAACCCGAGGTAATCGCCGACGTGAGCACCGCGCCCGCCGCGGGCTACGCGACCTCCGAGTTGCGTGTGCTCGTCACCGAGGGCCGGCAGTTGCTGATTCAGGCGAGCCAGGCCGCGTGGCCGCAAGCGAGCGACCGCCTCGGCATCGGCGTGATTACGAACAAGACCAGGGTGCCCGAGACGACCTCGCCCGCCCCAGGCGGTTCGACGACGAAGCCCTCGCTTGTTGGCAAACCGAGCACGGTAGCCCCAACCCCCACCGCCACACCCACGCCTGCGCCGACCCCCGCAGCGCCGGGCACACAGCCGCCCACGGCGACCCCAACCCCCACTCTGACTCCAGCTCCAACACCCACGAAGACGCCGGTGGCTCCCCCGGCGCCACCCGCGCCGGTCGAGACGCCAGCAACGCCGCCGACTGAAACTCCCACGGTGACGCCTACGGCAACACCAACACCGACAGCCACCCCGACGCCAACGCCAAGCGACGCACCGACAGGCTCGCCCATGCCGTCACCGACCGAGGTTCACGATGACGCGACAACGCCAGCGCCCGCACCCGAAGACGACACACCGCGGCTCGCCGAGACCGGCACGAAGCCGGGAATCTGGTTCGGTGTGGCCGGTGCCGGGCTCGCGCTGATCGGGCTCGGTGGTTGGTTCATCGCCCGCGACCGGCAGCGGCGCGAGGCGACGAGCTGGTAGCAGCGTTCGACTGACCCAGGCGGGTGCATCCCCTGCGCTTAGGCGCGAGGGTGCGCCCGCTTATAGGTCTCGCGGAGTCGCTCGGCTGAGACGTGCGTGTAGATCTGCGTCGTGCCGAGATCGGCGTGGCCGAGGTACTCCTGCACCCCGCGCAAGTCAGCGCCGCCGTCGAGCAGATGGGTCGCCGCCGTATGCCGGAACGTGTGGGGCCCCGACGGCCCCTGGCCCGGGGCGAGCTGTAAGAGTTGGCGGCTCAGCTCGTACACGCTGCGCGAGTTGAGGCGGCCCCCGCGGGCACCGAGAAAGAGCGCATCACCCGATGACTCGACCGCGAGCGCAGCGCGTCCTCGGTCGAGCCAGGCGTCGATGGCCCGGGCCGCTGGTTGTCCGTAGGGAATGACTCGTTCGACGTTGCCCTTGCCGATGACCCGCACGAGGCTCGCCGACGGGGTGAGCGAGTCGAGATTGAGGGCGCAGAGTTCAGAGACACGCATGCCTGTCGCGTAGAGCAGTTCGACGATCGCGAGGTCGCGAAGCGCGCTCGGCTCGTCTGAGTCGGCCCGGTCACGCAGCGACGCGAAGATGTCGTCCATCTGTCCCTCGCTGACGAGACGCGGCAGCGAGCGGCCCACCTTCGGCGACTTCAGCCGGCGGGCCACGTCGTCGCCGCGGCCAGTCGAGTGACACCAAGCGGTGAACCGACGAGCGACGGATGCGCGGCGCGCGATCGTCGCGGCGGCGTGCCCCTGCTCATTCTCGCGCCAGAGCCAGTCGCGAAAGTCCTCGAGCGTGAGTTCGCTCGTGTCAACCGGCCCCGCGGCCTCGACGGAGTCAGCGAAGCGAGTGAGGTCGCCGTGCGCGGCCCGGCAGGTGTTTGGCGACCGGCCAAACTCGCGGTCAAGTGCGAGGACGTAGTCCTCGATCGCCTCCCGGAGTTCTGCCATGCCGCCATCGTAGTTGTGGCGGCATGGCAGCCCGGGGCTAGGACACGCGCCGCCAGCCGGTGTCACTGAGGTCGGCGCGACCGAGCAGCTCGAGTTCCGCGAGACCGGCCCGGGTGTCGGTGAGGCTAAGGCCAGCGAGCGCCGCGAGCTCGGCTTCGCCGTTGCCGCGTCGGGGCCGAAGCGCGTCGAGCACCCGTACCGCCTCGTCGCTGAGCCGCGGTGAGAGTTCGACTACCTCGAGAAGCGGCACGTGGGAATCCGACGCACCGACTTGGTTCTCGCCGCCGGGAAACAGCCCACCATCGGAGCAGCCGAGGCGCCATAGCTCGACCGCATCGTCGCCCGAGCAGATCATGGTGGCGGCGCCCTCGCGGATCAGGCGGTGGCAGCCGACCGACGTCGCCGAGGTGATGGCGCCGGGCACCGCACCAAGCTCGCGGCCGAGCGCGCTCGCGTGGTTCGCGGTGTTCAGTGCACCGGAGCGCGCCCCGGCCTCGACGACGATGGTCGCAGGTGCGAGCGCCGCGATGAGTCGGTTACGCTGCAAAAATCGCCACTTGGTCGGCGCCTGGCCGCAGGGTGCCTCCGAGACGACGAGCCCGCCCTGGGCGAGCAACCGTTGAAATAGTTCGCTGTTGCCCGCCGGATACAAGCGGTCGACCCCGCCCGCGAGCACGGCGACGGTGTCGGCCTCGCTCGCGAGCGCGACGCGATGCGCCTGGGCGTCGATGCCGTAGGCACCGCCCGAGACGATCGACAGCCCGGCGCCGGCGGCCGCGACGACAAGTTCGCCGGTGACGTTGTTGCCGTACTCGGTGCTCGCCCGCGAGCCGACGACGGCGAGGTTGCGCGCATCCCGGTGCAGGGCGTCGAGCCGGCCGCGCGTCCAGAGCCCAACAGCCGTGTGCACGCCCAGATCGTCGACCTGCGTTGGCCAACTCGGGTCGCTCGGCACCAAGAACCGGGCGCCGACCTTGGTCGCCGCGCGCACGAGCGGCACGACGTGCTCGTAGGTAAGCCGGGGTCGCCAGCGGGCGATGGCGCCCGACCAGTTGCGCGAGCGGGCCTCGAGCGGGTCGGCCGCGTGCATCCGCTGCAGCACCATGTCGCTCCACCCCGCGATGAGGTCGAAGATGCACTCGACCCCGAGGGTGTCGCGCAGCACGCCGGCGTCGCCGTCACCCGGCTCGACGATGCAGCTCCAGCAGATGCGTGCCGTGATGTCGGCGAGGTCATCGTTCTGCGCGGAGCGGAGTTCGCGCACGAGCGGTGCAAGTCGGCGATAGGCATTGGACATAGGGGCTCCTTGACGTGCGATTACGCGTCGACCGACGACGCGACGCGGGTGCGGTAGAAGAGGGCCTCGGCGATATGGCCGCGGTCGGGGCGGGCCACGCCCGCGAGGTCGGCGAGGGTCCACGCGACGCGCTGCGCGCGGGCGTAACCGCGCATCGTGATCTGACCGCGGCTCAGCGCCTGGTCGAGCGGCTCGGAGGCACCCGGCTCGCAGCGCAGGCTCGCCTGCCGCAGCAGCGCGCCGTCGAGTTGCGCGTTCGCGCGCACGCCGAACGCGGCGAGACGATGCCGAGCCCTATCGCGGGCGGCGCGAACATCGGCCGCCGCCGATTCGGTAGTGACGCTGCCGCGCTCGCCAGCGGCAGCCAGTCGCGCCGTCGCGGTCGAGACGCGTTCGACGCGCAATTGCAGGTCGATGCGGTCGAGCAGCGGGCCGCTGAGCCGCTGCAAGTAGTTGCGCTGCATCGTCGGGGTGCAGTGGCACTCGAGCCCGCGCACTCCCGCGTTGCCGCAGGGGCACGGGTTCGCCGCGAGCACGAGTTGCGGGTTCGCCGGGTAGGTCACAGTGCTGCGCACGCGGTGAATCGTGATCGACCCCGACTCGAGCGGCTGTCGCAGCGAGTCGAGCACCCGGCGGGGAAACTCGGGGGCCTCGTCGCCGGATAGAAAGCACACCCCTACGGAAGGGTCTATTATAACGGAACTGCGCAGATAAGCCAGGATGCATCCTCCGAGGGCAAGACTGAGCGGTTCCACCACACTCTGACTGACGGCTGGGCCCACGCCCGCTCGGCACACCCAGAGCCTTGCGGGGCGGCTATGCTGGGGACAGTAGGGCTTGGGCGGCGCAGCCAAAGGTCGTCGTTCAGATCCGGCACCGAAAGAGAGCGCGCCATTGAAACTTTCACGGCTGAAGGTCGAAAACTATCGGCGCCTCCAGGATTTCGAGATCGATATCCGCTCTCATCTCGTCCTGGTTGGCGCCAATGATGTCGGTAAATCGTCGCTGCTTCGTATCATCGATTTGACCCTCGGGGCAAGTGTCGCCCAACTTTATGCATCCCTGTCGGTCGACGATCTTCGCGATACAACGGAGCCCATGGTAGTCGAGATTGAGCTGACCGGGTTTAGCGCCGACGACCGCGCTCTCTTCCCCGATGAGATCAACGCCGTCACGGACTCCCTAATGATTCAGCTTCGCGTAGACGTAGACGAGAAGGAAACGGTCAGCATTGACCGCGTGGCTCCCGAAGGTGGAACCGGGCGTCAGCTCTCTCGTGACCAGCTCGCCGCACTAGGTTGGAAATTCCTCAGCGCAACAGCGCAGACACGCGACCTGCGGGACGATCGCCGAAACCCAGTCAACGAGATGCTCGGGGCACTCGAACTCGGTGACGAACAGGAGGCCTTCGCGTCCGTCGCAGAGCTATTCCAACAGAAGCTGGATGGTTCAGAGCTACTGAAGAATCTCCGAGAGCAACTCGCCGGTCAACTCTCAAAGGCCTTGCCACAGAAAGTAGCTACGGATAGCCTCGCCTTTGTTAGCGGCGCAGAAGCCGATGACGACGTTCTGAGTGATGTCCGTCTGCAGGTAACCAAGGCAGGAACCCCGCATAATCTGTCGGAGCAGTCAGATGGATCACGCGCACTTTATGCCATTGCATTGTACGACCTGATGAGCGTCGGAGCGAACGTCGTTGGAATTGACGAGCCGGAGATCCATCTCCACCCGACTTCGCAGCGTAGCTTGGCGCGACTCCTCCGTGAAAGCAGGAGTCAGAAAGTTATTGCGACACACTCGTCCGACATCGTCGGCGCATTCGACGTTTCAGATGTCGTCGTTATGCGCGCCGGCGGCGAGGCCGTGCAGTCAAACCGCGACTTTCTCAGCGATGATGAGCGCACGATGGTCCGTTGGTGGGTGCGAGACAAATTGGAGCCGTTGACGTCAAGAAGGATCGTGACGGTAGAAGGTCTTTCTGATCGGATTCTGGTCGAACGGGTCGCCGAGTTGACTGACCGCCACTTGGATCGCCTAGGGATCTCGGTAATCGAGACGGATGGTAGCGCTGAGATCAAGCCGATCGCGAAGCTATTCGGCCCAGATGGTTTCCGGATTCCTGTTTCCCGCCTCATTGATAACGATGCGACTGCCAAGCTTGCGGATGCACTGGAGGTGCCGGAAGAAGACCTCGACAAGCACTCAGTGCACGTCTCAATGATCGATCTTGAAGACGAATACGTTTCAGCGCTCGGCGCAACCGCCGTGCACAGCGCATTGGAAGGTTGCGGCCATTTCAGCCGCAACGAGCTCGCTAACATCAAAGCAACCGGCACCGACGGAAAGCCGACCAATGCCGACGTTGCTCAATTCTGCCGAAAGAACAAGTACAAGGTGCGTTCCGCTCTTGCTGTACTTCCGCTCCTGACGACGGAGAACGCATCCTCGATCGAAAGCATTGAATCCCTTCTGAGCGAAATCACGTCATAGATGATTACGCCCACGCCTTCCCAAATCAAGATTCGAGACCACATGGCCCGCGACCTCCTCGTGGTTGCGCCTGCGGGCTGCGGTAAAACCGAAGCACTCGCGCTTCGCATCGATGGCCTCCTGCGGCGAGGCGATGTGGAATTGCCACGCAAGATCCTAGTAGTGACGTTCTCGAACCGCGCAAAGGACAACATCCGCGATCGGCTACGTGCTTATCTCGGCGCGACGCATCTCCGTGACCACGTCACCGTTGTGAACTTCCACGGGCTTTCAGCTCGCATATTCAAAGCGCACGCTAACGCCATCGGTCTCAACCCGAGCATGACTCTCCCCGAGAGCGACTGGGTAAGAGAAGAATGCAATCGCAAAGGCCTTGAATACCCGGCAGCTAAGCGAGCTCAAGATGCACTCCGCGCTGCGAAACTCGAACCCCGCACGGATTCAGACATCGAAGAATACCTAGTACAGAACCGCGAAATCAACGCGCTGGAAATTGAGCGGGATCGGGTCGCCGATGCTCGATTGACGTACGATGACCTGCCCCGTGTCGCCGAGCTGATATTGGCAGACGACCGCGTCGCCGACCTCTATCGAGAGCACTTCGGCGCCCTCATCGTCGACGAGTTTCAGGACCTAACACCGCAGCAACTCCGGATCGTCAACAGAATCGGATACAGGCGCACCACCTATGCGGGTGACCTTGCGCAGGGCATCTACGGTTTCACCGGCGCGAAACCGACCGAGATACATCGGCGTATCGCAGAAGAATGCACGACAACAGTGACATTCGCCGAGTCGCATCGTTCGTCGCCCGCCGTTTTGGCCGCGGTCAACTCGCTAATTCCGCTGACCGGCGGCACTCCTCTTACAGCTGCTGACGAAGCTTCGTGGCCCGGTGGTGGCCTGTTTGCCACTGCTCGATTCAAAACTGCAGAGGATGAAGCCGACTGGATCGCAAACCTAACTGGGAGGCTCACTTCGAAGGTTCCGCACCACCGAATCGGCATCATGGCGCGAACCGAGAAGCGGCGTAAATTCGTTGAGGCGGCCCTGGACGGTATAGGTGTCGACTACATGCGCTGGGACGATGGGGTGCTCGACACCGACACAGCCCGGGCGATGAGGTCGCTGCTCGGCCATTTCAACCTGACGGCCTACGAGCGGGCAGAAAGCAAGATCTCTTTTCTCCGGGAATCGTCCGGCCTAGAGGAGATCGCGGAGTCCTCTACGCGGCAAAGTCTCGGCGAGGCGCTTGGTTGGTGTTACGAGCTACTCCGTGACGGAATTCCTCCAAGCGAGATTCTCGCGCGCATCAAGGTTGGCAATGGCGACACGCTAGTCACCAAACCTGGTGTGCATGTGCTCAATGGACACGTAGGTAAAGGGCAGCAGTTCGACTGGGTGATGATCGTCGGCGCAGAGGACGGTTCAATACCATTTTACCTCGCAAAGACGGCAGAGGAGCGGGCCGAAGAGGCGAGAATTTTGTCGGTTATGATTTCCCGCGCCCGGCATGGAGTATTCGTCACATACGCCAACGAGGTTCAGATCACGCCGACGTGGCGCAAATCTCAGAACGCATCGCCTTATTTTAATGAACTGTCGGCTGCTAAACCGCTTGGCGGGCAGGACCTTTGGGACTGGCTACGCGACGCAGATTGGAACGCAATAGCAGCGAGGTAGGGATCTTGAACGGAGTCCCAGGACGCCGCGGTGTTCGATCTCTATTATCTCTCAATCACCTCAATTTTGGTCAACGCTCCCTCGCGATATCCAACTGACCACGAGGATGGCGCGACTACGGTTCTTTGTGCACTGCCATTACAGGCCGAGTTGGTGAGTCGCTTGGACGGCGGGGCGCTCACGCACGTCCTCGGTGGTCGGGCGGGTCAGTGTTCGTAGTGCTGTTTCGGCCCGGGCGTGGTCGATTCTCTGCGCCGTGCCTTGCGGCGGGGCTCCGAGCGGCTCGGTGCCGGTGATCTGGTAGCGGTCACGGTAGGCGGCGACGACCAGGGCGCGGCGTCGCCACTGCTGCCGCCCCCGCCCATCGGCTGGGATCGGACCGAGTGCCGTTGTCCATGGCTCTTGCGTGTGGAGGGCGGTGTCGAGGACGGCTTCTGCTCGGGTTTCGATGAGGTGTCGGCGCTCGGTCAGGGCTTGTTGCATGTCGGGGGTCATGGGGCCGGTGGCTTCGGGGATCAGCCCGGCGATGAGGCGCGGGGCCTGGCGGGTGCGGCCGGAGCCGGCGGGGCGGGTGGTGGCGTGGGTGAGGCGGTGGTGGATGACGGAGGCGATGTCGTCGGCGTCGGCGAATCCGCGAGCCTTGATGAGGCGTGGCAGGAGGGTGTCGACGTTGTGGTGGTTGGCTTCGGCCCGGCGCAGTTCCGCAGTCAACGCGCCGAAGGCGTCGGAGTCGATCACGGCGTCTGCTTGGTCGGTGGTCAGGCCGCTGGTCGTGACGAGGGTGGTCCAGCGGTCGTGTTGGGCTGCGGCGGCGATGGTTTCGTATTCGGCGGCGAGTTGGGCGATCGAGCCCCACCGGTCCTGCTCGGCGGTGATGGTCTCGTGCGCCGACAGCTCAGCACCGCTGTGTTGGAGCACGCCGTAGAGGACCGTGCGGGCGGTCGCGTCCGGGTTGTCGCCCGGATGCGCGGTGGCGTGGTCGTCGGAGCGGTCGAGGATGACGTAGGCATGGTTCGATTCGCGTCCGCGCGTCATCGCGACATACAGGTTCTCCCTCGTGGTGGTGGGTTCGACGAGGACGTGGGCGGTGTCGGTGGTGATGCCTTGGGCGCGGTGGGCGGTGACGGCGTAGCCGAGGTCGACGTGCTCGGCCACGTAGTCGGCGGGCAGGACGATGCTGTTGCCGAACCGGGCCCCGGGTGGGCGGATCGTGACCGACCCGTCGTCATGCACGGCGGTGATGGTCCAGGTTTGGCCGTTGCGGACCCAGCCGTGCCGGTTCCGCAGCCGCCGGTCGTTGCGGCGGGTGNCACGCCCGCTGCCGATCCGTCGGACAGGGTGATTTCGGGGCCGGGCTTCAGCGTGCCGTCGAGGATGAGGTCGGCGCGGGCGCGGACGTTGAGGGCGGTGACGTTCTCGCGGGTTTCGGCGATCAGCACCGACGCCAAACCCTGCTGTCGGTCTCGGTGCCAGGCGGTGTAGGCGGCATCGGTCATGGCCTCGGCGTCACCGTCATGGATGCGATGGTGGTCGAGGTAGGTGTCGATGACCGGGGTGCGGCCGTGCCGCAGCTCCAGGGACGCGGTCTTCTCCCAGACGTGGGTGAAGCGGTGGACATCGACCAGTTCGGGGGCATCGTCGCGGTCGTGGATCAACAGGCTGAACGCACCGCCAGCGTCGACGGACTGGAGCTGTGCGTAGTCACCGACCAACAGCACCTTCGCCCCCGCTTCCTCGGCTGCCTGCGTGATCCGATCCAAGGACAGGGTGCCGGCGAGGGAGGCTTCGTCGATGATGACCAGCTGCCCGGCCTGGAAGGTAGCGCCGGTGTGTTGGTGGGTGGTCCACCACTTCGCCGTATTCTCCGTGGCGATCCCCAGATCATCGGCCAGCACCTGCGCCGCCACCGCCGACNCGCCAGCCCCACCACCGACCCAGCACCATGCGAGGCCTCCCACGCCCGGCGCAAGGCGTTCATCGCGGTCGTCTTCCCGGCCCCCGCCGGCCCCACCAACACATCCACCACCCGGCCCGACACCGCGACCGACGCCAAAGCAGCTGCCTGGTCGGGACCGAGCACCCGCCCCTCGGCATCAGGCTTGCTCGTGATGGTCTCGACGATAGCGAGGTCGATGCTCGGGCCGGTGGTGGTGCGGGCCCGTTGCAGGAGGCGGTCCTCTGCCGCGAGGAGGGTGTCGGAGGAGAACTCGGTCGAGTGCTTGGGCCGAAACACCGAGGTGCCATCGGGACGGCGGAACTCCACCGGACTGGTCACGAGCTCGGGTGGGGTCAGGCGCAGGGACGCCTGTTCGGCAGCGTCAGCAACCATGGCGGTGATGACTTCGCGGTCCTCGACGGTGGCGAACCGCCACCCCATCGTCTGGCGCGCGGCTTCGGCCATCAGGTTCCAGCGCCGCCACGTCGAACGCTTCTCACCAACCACTTCAACCACCGACCGCCCCACCTGCCCGGTCAGATCCAACGGCACATCATCAGCCNAGCAACTGCCGCTCCCCCGCCGTGACGCTCCGCGCCCACGCGGTGGCATCCGTGCCGAGCTGCTGGCTGGCGCGGGTGCGCCACTCGGCTGTTAGCTCCGCCAAGGATCGGACCTGCTTCTCTGGGCGGGTCGCGAGCGTGGCCTGGGCGCGCAACCGGATCACGGTGGCATCGGATGGCTGCCGTCCGTGGGTGGCCACGTACTCGGCCACCAGCCGGTCCTTCTCCACCTCGATCTGCCGCGCCCGCGTGGAGAACTCCGCCACCAGCTGTTCGGGGACGTCGGTGATTGCCCAGGACGGGTTGCGGTCGCGGCCCATCTCCCGCGGCTCCCAGCTCACGCCGAAGGTGCGGGTCATGTGATCGGCGAACACGGCCTCGTGCAGCTCCGACAACGCGACCACCGCGGCATGCATTGGACGCCCATCCAAACTCCGCCACTTCCCATCCAACACCGTGCGGACCTTGTTGCTGATCACCACATGCGAATGCAAGTGCGGGTCCCCGGCACGGGAATCGAAGTGATCGAACGCCGTCGCGATCAAACCGGTGACGTCGACCTGTGCAACTGCGCCATCACCAGCGGTTGCACCGGTGCGGGTGGCTGCAACCTCGCGCTCCACGAACGCAACCACCGCCGCAACCGCCTCATGATGGGCTTGCGCAATCAACGCCTGCGTCCCCGCGTCCGCAACCGCCCACAACACCGACGCCGACTTCGGCACACTGAACGTGAAATCAAACCCCGCCACCGCACGCCGCGACCCCCGCGCAGCCTCCTCCGCCTCAATCTGCGCAACGACCCGCCCCCGCTCCACCGCCCCCAGGGCAGGGTCCAGCTGCGCGACACGGTCCGCGACACGCTCCGCCCTCGAGCTGTACACCGGATAAGCACGGCCCAACGGCACACCAGTAATCGGATCCCGCCCCATCCCCACCAACAACTGGAGCTGCGCTTCCGACACCTGCGCACCCGGAGCGAGTTCACCGTGCCCCAGAGCGGTGACGCCGGAGCCGAGCCAGTGTCCGGGTGGGGTTCCAGCCTCGGCGTAGTAGCGGGTCAACGGCGTCGACAGCGACCGGTCACCATCGCCAGCCGCCACGGTGCGCAGCAGGTACTTGTAGCCGTCACCAGCAGACATCACCCGCATCGACACCGTCACCCAAACCACCCCTCACCTGCTCGTCACACAGGTGAGCTGGCAGCCTCCCAACCTCGATCTGCAAGACGCGTGGCAGATCTGTCGAGGTCTCTCATGAAACGAATCTCGATGATGCCGAGGCTCTGCGGCCGTGGGTTAGCTCGGGATTCGTACTGGCCAGCATTGATACGGATCTCCGCGTCTTTGAGCAGAGACGGGATATTGAGTCGCTGACCGGCAGCGGGGTCACCTACGCTGGTGGGCATGTTGTTCTACGGCACTGCTTCGCTGCGTCTGCGCAGCTGCTAACAGCGGCGAGCACCCTCCACAGGTTGTTGCTCCCGCCCCGGTGATCACGGCCGGGCGGCTCTTTCAGCGTGCCCGGCTCCGCAACAACCACGGAGCAAACAGTGCCTACCTATCAAGGTGGCCGTCATGAGCACGGCCAGAACTTCCTGACTGACCCATCCACCATCGCCACGATCACACGGCTCGTGACCGCCACCGATGGCCCGATCATCGAGATCGGCCCCGGTGATGGAGCACTCACCACCCCGCTGGCCCAGCTCGGGCGACCGGTCACAGCCGTCGAGATCGACACCCGGCTCGCCCGACGCTTGGCCCAACGGCTCCCGTCGCACGTGGAGGTCGTCGCCGACGACTTCCTGACCTACCGGCTTCCAACATCTGCGCATGTGCTCGTCGGCAACCTGCCGTTTCACCAGACCACGGCCATACTGCGCCGCATCCTGCACTCCCCGGCATGGACCGATGCAATCGTGCTCGTGCAATGGGAAGTCGCGCGGCGCAGAGCGGGCGTCGGCGGTGCCACGATGATGACCGCGCAATGGGCGCCTTGGTTCGAGTTCACGCTGCACAGTCGTGTTCCCGCTCGCGCGTTCACCCCGCGTCCGGGAGTCGACGGCGGAATCCTCACCATCCACCGTCGCGAACATCCGCTGCTGTCCCCGACACGGCGACGCCACTTCCATGCCCTGGTCCACCGCGTCTACACCGGCCCCGGCCGCGGGCTTGCCCAAATCCTCGCGCGCACCACCTCACTCGGGTCACCACAGACCGCACAGGCGTGGCTGACACGCCACGGCATGACCGCTGCAGGACTCCCGAAGGACCTGCCCGTCGAGGCATGGGTGGACTTGTTCAAGACCACCGGTTCTTCACCGCCTGCACACCGTGCGCAGACGCAGCAGGTGAAGTCAAGGAGACGCCGTCGATGACCATCGCAGCGCGGCGCCAGGCCTGCCGCTACACGTCAACAGCTAGGAGTGCCACGGAGCACCGTTCCGGTGAAACTTCCACAGAACTGGCAGCGCGGCTGCTCGCAGAAGCACCTCAACGGGATTGGCGACTCCGTGACCTTGCCGCGCTGGTTCACCTCTCGGTGTCACAGCTGGGCAGAGCGTTCACACAACGATTCGGGATGCCGCCCATGCGGTACCTGGCTCACATTCGGGCCCATCGGCTGGCTCACCTTTTGGTCGAGACTGATCTTCCAATCGGCGTCGCCATGACAAAAGTCGGGTGGCGCAGCCGTGGGCATGCCGCACGACAGTTCACCGACGTCGTCGGGATCAGCCCGTCCGAATATCGGCGCACTGCGATTGGGCGCACTCTCACGGAGACCAGCCCGTGGCCATCAGCAACGCAGGGCAGCCCCGAATCAAAAGGCCCCCTCACGACAGGAGTGCTGTGAGGCCGTCGGAGAGAATCTCGCGTGGGCTGATGTGGTGCGTCGCGTGGAGCCGCGCATAGGTAGGAGCTTGGTCAGGGTCGATGGCGACGCGCTTCTCGTCAGACGCCATGGGTGCGGTCAGCGAGGCTCCGATCACCAGGTTGGACAATCGGTAGGCCGTTCCCAGCGGATCCGGGGTACCCGCTTGTTCGAGCAGGACGCACATCCGCTCGGAAAGGGCCAGGTACGCCGGGCCCCTGGGAGCGCGCATACCGATGACCTGACCGGCCCACCGGTGGGTCGTGAGGTGCGCGAAGAAGGCGTGCATCAGGGCAGGCAGGTCGGCGTTGCGGATCGACTCGGACATCACGGGATCGTCTGCAAGCGCTGTGTCGAGGGCGAGGTCGAACAGATCGTCGACGGATTCGACGCGCGAGTACAGGCTGGCTGGAGCGACACCCACCTGTTGCGCCACAGATCGCAGGGTGAGGGCCCTCAACCCGCCTTCGTCCAGCAGCCTCACCGATGCCCTCGCAACCTCCCCGATGTCCACTGCGCGGAGGCGTCGCACAGGTTTGCGGTGTTCCCAGTAGCTCACCCCACCAGCCTAACCAAACACGCTTCAGTTAGCTATCCATTCTATGTTAGGTTTAGCGCATGCTGGATGCCACCACCCTCCCGATCACCTTTGAGAACACTCGCCTACGCCCCCTCTCTGAGCTGGACGCAGACGCGTATGCAGCCGGCACCAAGGATGAAGCTGTGCGGCGCTTCGGCCACCTGCCCGAGTCCGACTACACCCCCGAGTCCGTGCGATGGATGATCCGTGACGAGGTTGCTGAGGGTCTGTCGTCCGGCACGCTGGCAGTCCTCGCACTTGCCGACGCCGAGACGGACCGGTTTGTGGGCTCCTTGGTGCTCTTCGACGTCAGCTCCGAGGCTGCCGAGGTCGGGTTCTGGATTCATCCGGATGCGCGGGGAGCAGGGCACGCTCGTCGGGGCGTGGAGTTGGCATCGCGCTTCGCACGCAACAGTGGACTGCGAACCTTGACAGCACGCACGCTCCTGGAGAACAAGGCCTCCCAGCGGTGCTTGACGAACGCAGGGTTCCGTGAGGTCGAGCGAGCCGTCGGGACCACGCCCGCAGGGCAGTGCGAGGAACTATTCCATTACCGGCGCGACCTCAAGCCCACCGCCCAGTGGCCGTTGGCGACGGAGCGGCTTCGGCTCCGTCCACATAACGCCGACGATGCCGAATGGCTTCACGAGCTGTACTCGCGACCCGACGTTGCCCGCTACCTGCTGGACGAGCCATGGACCGCGGAAGTCACCCACGACAAGCTCACAGAACGCCTAGCGAAGACTGACATCGATGGCGAGACTGGCGCGCTTGCGCTGGTCATCGAGCATGACGGCGTCCCGATCGGAGACGTCGCGTTGTGGCTCACCGATCACGAGCACCGTCAAGGCGAGATCGGGTGGGTTCTCGACCCGGCGCACGGTGGGCAAGGTTTCGCCAGCGAAGCCGTCCGAGCAGTGCTCGCCCTCGGGTTTGACCACTACCGGCTCCACCGCATCACCGCGCAGATGGATGCCCGAAACAGCGCCTCGGCAGCACTGGCTCGTCGTGTCGGGCTNCGGCTCGAAGCACATCACGTCCAGGACTGGTTCAGCAAGGGCGAATGGACCGACACCCTCATCTTCGCGCGACTTGCCTCCGAGCACATGCGCCAATGATCGGGAGTCTGACTTTCATGCTCCGTGTACGCGGCTCCCAAATCTACCGCAATCTACCGCGCTCTGACGACGTATCGGCATATTGAANAGGCTGAGATGACTCAAGATCCCCCTGCGCCGGCCTCGCAGCGAACACGGTGGTTCGTGCTCACCGCCGTCTCTCTCGGTTTGCTGCTTGCAACGGTCGACACTTCGATTCTCTACGTGGTCATGCCTCTTCTGACGGACGAGTTGTCGGCGAGCGTAAGTGAGTCACTGTGGATCATCAACATGTACCCCCTCGTCATGACTGGCCTACTGCTGGGCACCGGGACGCTCGGGGATAGGTTCGGACACAAGCTGGTGTTCCAGATTGGCATCAGCGCGTTCGGGATAGCTTCCCTACTCGCAGCCTTCTCTCCAAACGCGTGGGTGCTGATCGTCGCGCGGGCACTACTCGCGGTGGGCGCAGCACTGATGCTGCCCGCGACACTCGCGATCATCCGGTTCACGTTCGAGGACGAGGATGAGCGCAACGTCGCCATCGCTGTTTGGTCGAGTGTCTCGATCGGTGGCATTGCCTTCGGTCCGCTCGTTGGAGGCCTGCTCCTGGAGTGGTTCTGGTGGGGCTCGGTCTTCCTCATCAACGTCCCCTTTGCCCTCGTGGCCTTCCTGTTGGCGGCCATGTACGCGCCAGCGGCTCGCGCATCGGCAAGAACGTCCTGGGACTTGCTGTCATCTGTGCTGGCGCTCGTTGGGTTGACTGGCCTAGTCGCAGCGATCAAGCAGGGTGCCGTATCGGCCCCCTCCGGCGCGTTCATTACAGGGGCACTTGCGACGAGTTTCGTCTGCTTCTGGTGGTTCGCACGACGGCAGCGGAGACTCCCAACACCGCTCCTGGATTTCTCGGTCTTCCGCAGCCGATCGGTCGTTGCCGGTGTCTTGGCAGCAGGGCTGGCTACATTCGTCTTTGCCGGAGTTGGGGCGGTGACTTCTCAGCACTTCCAGCTGGTTCGTGGATTCTCACCCCTGCAGAGCGGACTCCTGTTGGCCGCGATCGCGGCGGGCGCGACGGTGACCTCCCTCCTTGCGGGTTCAGTGCTTTCCCGAGTCGGGCCGCGTCGCCTGCTCGGCGCTGGCTGTGTTGTTGCGGGCGGGGGTTATGCACTGGCAACCCTGGTTCTGAAGGCGAACTTGTGGATGTTCGCGGTCAGCCTGTTCCTCGCGGGCACAGGAATTGGAGTCCTGATCACAGTGGCTTCCTCCACGATCATTTCCAACGTGTCTGCTGATCGGGCCGGGATGGCCTCCGGCGTCGAGGAAGTGTCATACGAGTTCGGCAGCCTGATCTCCGTCACGTTGCTAGGCAGCATCTACGCGGCGTTCATGGCCCGTGAACCCTCCTGTGGGACTGAGGGGTACCAGGTTTCGCTGGCGCTCGCAGCGGCTGCATGCCTTGTCGGGTTCATGGGCATCGCCCTCCTCTTGCGCAGTGATCGAGCCCTGTCGCGCTAAGCACTCGACCTCCACGCGGATGGGTCTTCGGAGGCTCCCATGAGTCGCAACCGCATGGGGTCTCTACGTCAAGTGGCGGAACCTGACCCTGCTGAGATTGCTGCATCACTACTCAACGACTGGCCGGAAGTGCAATGGACTCTGGACTCACTGGCAAGAGAGGTGCACATTTCGCCGTCTCAGTTGGGTAGAGTTTTCGCGCGACGGTACGGGATCAGCCCGATGAAGTACCTGACGCGGGTTCGCTGCGTTCAGCTCGCGACACTGCTCGCGCGCAGCCGACGTCCTGTCGGTGAACTGATGCACGAGGTGGGATGGCGCAGCCGAGGCAATGCTGCGCGACAATTTCGACGCATCACTGGCCTCCTTCCTACTGAGTACCGTGACCAGTCTCAGCAACGCGCTCGGCCCGTTACACCCCTCACTGATGGGCACGCCAAGTGCCCGCGCTGTGGCCAAGAAGTCGAGATCGCTTCAGTGTTGATGATTCCAAACGCCGCTTCCTTGTGACGATTCTGCTCATCTTCGGAAGCAACGCATGGCCTGATCTCAGCGCACCTGCTAGGCCGGGTATGACACGTCGGGTTCGTTGGGTTCCTGACGGTCACTGTAAGGGTTCCTTGTTGTCCGTCTTCTAGTGCTGGTGGTTCCGGCGTACCTGATGGTCACCGGGTCGGTTCTTCGACCCGGTGGATAGGTTCGCGGAAGGAGGCCGGCATGGCAACGTCGGGCAAGGATGCTCGGGCGGCGCGGGAGGCGAAGCTTGATGCGCTGCACGAGCGGCTGACGGGTGCGGTCGAGCAGCTGGTCTCGGGTGAGGATTGGGCCCGGGCGTTGGCGTTCGCGGCCCGGTTCCGAGCACGGTCGTTCGCGAACACGATTCTGATCTTCACCCAGCATCAGGAAGCCTACGGGTTGGGTCTGGTGCCGGACCCGGTTCCCTCGCATGTCGCCGGGTATCGGCAGTGGCAGCAGTTGGGTCGCCAGGTCTCCAAGGGGCAGCCGGGGTATCAGATTCTGGCGCCGGTGACGGGACGGTTCGCCTCAGCAACCCCGCAGGATGCTGAGTCGTGGCGACGCCTTGGGAAGGGTGAGAAGCCGCGTGCGGGTGAGACGGTGCGCACGAAGATGGTCGGCGTCCGCCCCGCCTACGTCTGGGACGCCTCCNCGGGCGAGCCGATCCCTGAGCCGCCTGCTCCGCGGTTGTTGGAGGGACAGGCTCCTGCCGGGTTGTGGGAGGGCCTCGCCGCCCAAGTCCAGTCTGCTGGGTTTGAGCTGCGGCTGGTTGCGGATGCGTCGGAGATTTTCGGGGCGAATGGGCTGACCGATTACGCCAGTCGGGTGGTGTCGGTGCGTGCGGACATGGACCCGGCCGCGCAGGTGAAGACCCTGGCCCACGAACTCGGCCACGTCCTGTTGCATGCCCCGGACGCGGGCGAGGCGCGACAGCATCGTGGGATCGGTGAGGTGGAGGCCGAATCGGTCGCGTTGATGGTGGGTGCCGCGCATGGCATGGATACCTCCGGCTACACCGTCCCGTACGTGTCGACGTGGGCAGCCCGAGTGGAGGGCCAGGACCCGGTCGAGGTGGTCAAGACCACCGGGGAACGGGTCCGCAAAACCGCGCTGGGGATTCTGGAGCAGCTCGACACCACCCAGGTCGGCAACGGCACACCTCCCGGCTTGGAACGCGACACCCCCGCTCGCGAACCCGCGACACGGCAGGCCCCGGCTGCGCCGGCGGTGTCGGAGTCGGTTGAGCGGGTGGTGTCGGGGCGTGAGGCGGTGGCGCTATGAGCCTGAACCTCTTCCACCTGGCCCGGCTTCTCGCCCCTCGCCAAGATCGTCTGCTGGGGCGGGTGGCGGGTGATCTTGCTTCGGCGGGTGTGCCGGTGTTTCCGTGCGTGCCCGGGCAGAAGCGCCCTCTCACGGCCCGGGGGTTCCACGACGCCACCACCGACNTCGCCCAGATCACGCAATGGTGGACGCGATGGCCGGACGCGAATCTCGGGCTTCCCACCGGGGCGGTCTCCGGTGTCGTGGTCGTGGATGTCGATGTCCGCGAGCACGTCGATGGCCGGGAAAGCATGCGCCGCGCCCTCAATGCGGGGCGGGCAGGTGTGCCGGTGTTCACGGTGGTCTCCCCCTCGGGTGGTCGACATGGCTACTACCCGGCCACGCCGGATGTTGTGCAACGGTCGTGGCAGGCTGCCCGGGCCGGTGTAGATTTCCGCGGCGATGGCGGCTACATCGTCATCCCACCCTCACACACCGCTGCCGGCTCGTATCGATTGGCGACGGTCCGGCAAGGGGCGGCGGCCGGGATCGACAGTGAGGCGCTGCGGGACTTCCTCGACCCCCGGCCCGCCCTGAAGCCGCGCGCTGCTGATCGCGGCATGGCTCAAAGCGAGCCTGGGGTGGTGGTGTCGCGGCTGGCTGCCTGGGTGGCGGGTTTGGGTGAGGGCGAGCGGAATCGGGGGTTGTTCTGGGCGGCGTGCCGGGCCGCGGAACACGACATCGCACCTGCCACGGCGGTAGATGTGCTGGGCGCAGCTGCCGCTGAGGCGGGGCTGGGGCCGCGGGAGATCGCTGCCACCGTGCGGTCGGCCTACCGCACCACCCACCCGACCGCTTCAACATCTTCCAGGCCTGCTGGACCAGCGTCGGTGTCGCCGGTGCGGGTGCCGGTGGGTGCGGGTCGGGGGCTGGCGTGAGGGCGCGGCGGTGGGCGGTGCGGACGGCGGTGGCGGGGACGGTGTTCATCGCGATCGGGGCATTCTGGCTGTCCTTCACCTCTCTAGCTGATCTCGCGGCCCGTTCGGGCATCGGGGCAGGTCAGGCGTGGGCGTGGCCCTTGATCGTCGACGGCATCATCGTGGTCGCCACCGTCGCCGTCGTCGCACTCGCGGGCCAGAAGGCCGCTTGGTACCCCTGGGCCCTGCTGATCGGCGGCGCCATCGTCTCGGTCACCGCCAACGCCCTGCACGCCATCGTCGCCGCCGACGCCGACGTCCCGGCCCTGCTGGCGGCAGCGATCGCCGCCGTTCCGCCCGTGGTGCTGCTGGCAATCACCCACCTCACCGTCATCCTCACCCACACCACCGATTCACAGCCGGTGATCTGGCGAACCGTCCCCCACCACAATGACGAGCCCATACCCGAGCCACCAACGGGAATCGAGGCAAACCCACCGCCGGCGGCACTCCCGCAGGCCGACGCTAGCGACACCGTCGGCCTTGGCGATGAACGACCGACCGCGCCGGAATCCGGTCCGTCTCCGATGAAGCACGTCGAGGAGAAGCCCGCGCCCGAGGCCTCGACTCCGACTGCCTCTGATGGGGAGACCGTTCGAGGGGTTCCCGAGACGGCTGGGGTGGGTCGGCGGGAGCGGGCTGCCGGGTTGCGGGGGCAGGGGTGGTCGAACAAGCAGATTGCCGCCGAGCTGGGGGTGCATCCGTCCACGGTGGGCCGCTGGCTCACCTCCCCAACAACGAGGAGTTCTGAACCTGACACCAGCCCATCGATGAAGGAGGAATCATGAGCACCCACGAACACGAGCACCACCCGGTGGAGCCGCCGGTCCACGACGACTACGGCCCACCCGATCCCGAAGAACTCGCCCTGACCACCCCCGGCACCCACGCGGAGAACCTCGACCAGGAGACGGTGAGTGAGCGAGGCGATCTTGTCCCGCCCGAGACTCCGCCAGCGGAACTCGACGAACAGCTCACCCCCGACAGCGACGGACCAGACGCGGGCTCCCCGGGGCTGGGTAGGGGTGCGGAGGAGGTGCCTGAGGCGGTCAAGGCCCGCACCGCCCGGACCACCAGCCGTCCTGTGGGTCGGCAGGTGGGGCGGGGTGTGGAGTGGGTGCGTCCGACCGATCTGATGGCCCGACGTGGTGCCACAGTCGCTGGCCGCGGCATCCACTTCCAGACCGCGCTGAGTCAGAAGACCCGCCACGGCATCACGGTGGGTGCACGGCGCGTGGGTGATCGGGCTGGACGGTTGGCGCCGTTGTCGGCCTTCGGCCGGGGCCAGGCCCAGTCGGTGCCGGGGCGGTCCGCGGTGGGGATGAGCTGAGCGTGGTGACCAGCAATGACGACTCTCGCCAGCACCACCACGACACCACTGCCGCCGCTGTCTGGGGTGGGGGTGCGCACCTGCTTGTCAGGAGGCACCACCATGACCCACACCACAACACCAACCACCGGCACCGCTGAGACCGGGAGAACGTCGACAACGCCGTCGACACCGCACCCCGACAGGGCTGACTTCCGCACCAGCGAGGGGCTGCGGGCTCTGTTGGAGCATCTGGCCGAGCACGGATGGCGCAACAATCCCCAAGCCAAAGAGTTGCTGGAGTTCGCGGCGGAGCGGTTCGCACCGTTGGCGCGCAAGCACGGCCTGGATGTGTGGGAGGCCGCGTCGGCGGCGTTTGATGTGATGCGAACGCCTGCGGCAAGGAAGGCCGCAGACCCATGGGCGGTGGTCACGCATGCGGTGCGGATCACCTGCATCNTACGAAGAACGCGCCCAAGGGCTCCTGTGTTCAGTCCACCAAGCCCGCCGCGCCCACATCTCCGCCCACCACGACCCCGAACGGTTCTCCGACCGCGAAACACCCCTGTACGAATACCATCCCGCGTTCCAGCTCACCGACCCCCACCACCACGACCAGCAGGGCGACGTGGATGTGGATGCGAGTGTGCAGGCAGCAGTCGCGGATGCAACCCGGTTGTTCGTGCTGCTGGGCTGGCCAGAAGCCTCCGCTCGGGCAGGCGTGGATCACGTCACCAACGCCCTGGCCCGGATCGGGTCCCGGCGCGGCACCTACGAAGCCTTGCGGCGCGACAAACACGCCCGCGCCCTGCTCGACCTCCCCGCCCCGGCCTGGACGTGTCTGCTGAGGGTTCTGCTGGGACATCCCGAACCTGCCTACGCCACCACGACGGCTGGGCGCGGGATCCTGCTGCGTCTGTTGCTCGGGGAGTCCCTGGCGGACCTGTTGGGTGATGACGCCCTGGTGGCCTCCATCGTTCGTGCCACACCGGGACGGGAACGGGTGCGGTCATGAGTACCCCGGGGCACATCGAGCTGGACCGCGCCGTCGACTCCCTGCATGTGGGCCGACGTCACCGCGCCGACCTGGGCGACATCGACGCGCTGGCGGCCTCGATTGAGCGCGACGGGTTGTTGCAACCGTTGACGGTCAGCCCCGACGGGGTCCTGATCTGCGGGGCACGACGGCTGGCGGCAATCAAGCAGCTCGGCTGGCGCACCGTCAACGTGTGGGTCCGCTCCGGCATCTCCGACCGTCTCGGGCACCTGCTGGCCGAACAAGACGACAACGTCCTACACAAGCCACTCACCTCGCTGGAAGCCGCCGCCCTCTACCGCGAACTGAAATCTCTCATGGCCGAGGATGCTGCGCGTCGCAAGGCCGCGACCCAGTTCCGCAGCGACAACCAGCCCGGAACCGACGGTGTGGGAAATTTTCCCGCACCGTCAACACCCACCGGACGCGCCAGTGAACAAGCGGCCGGAATGATTCCCGGTGGGGCCTCGTACAAGACGCTGGACAAGATCGGCTACCTCGAACACGCCGCCACCGATGAGACGCTGCCCGAACACGTGAGGGCCGCGGCACAGCGGGGGTTGGAGCAGATCGACGCAGGCAGCCCGGTCCATCCGATCTACGAGACCATCCGCAACCACGCCACCAGCCCGGCCGATGAGGCGTTGCATCAGGCCGCAGCCGACGCCCTCGCCCGCATCCAATCCGCCGGCAGACCGAAGCCCACCTCGGTCAAGAAGCCCAAGGACGACGCTGAGGGCGTGCCGGTGCAGTACCCAGTGCGGGCGTTCGTGGTGACGTGGACCGAACTGGATCAGTGGTGGACCCACTACGACCCGGCCGTGCTCGCCGCCGAACTCACCGACGAACAGGTCGCCACGTTCCTGCGCGTGATCGAACACACCATCGCGTTCGCCGACGCCCTCCAAGCCGCCCTCACCAACCCCGACGACACCACCGCCGCCTCCGACCCTGTCGATGAGAGGGATGACGCACCGGCGGGTGGGCGTCCGCAGCTGCGCGCCATCTAGCTTCTGCCTGCTGGTGTTGGGGGTGGGTGGGTGCACCTGCTGGGCATGGACACTTCTGATCGTTCGTCGCGTCGCCGGCTCGTGCTGATCGCTGCCGGCTCGGTCACGACCCTGGTGTGTGGGGTCGGGATCTACGGCCTGGCCACCGGCCCCCACACTCCCACCAGCACCCCGAGCACGTCACCGACCATCACCACCGGCCCGTCACCCTCCTCGACCACCACCGCCACGGCGAGTCCTTCAGCATCCGGGGCGCCGTCGGTGCGACCGGTGGCGCGGGGCGCTGATCCGGAGCAGTTCGCTCGCAATGTCGCGACCACGTTGTTTGCGTGGGACACCACCACTGGGCTGCTACCGCTGGACTACACCTCGGCGATCCTCGCCGTCGGTGACCCCAGCGGCGCCGAACAAGCTGGCCTCGCCACCGACGTCGCCGCCTACCTGCCCTCGCGGACCGCATGGCAGGACCTGCGTGAGTACGGCACCAGTCAGCATCTGACGATCGACCGCGCCTACATCCCCGACCAGTGGGGTGAAGCCGTTGCCCAGGCACCTGAGGGGCAGCTCGCGCCCGGCACGGTCGCCTACACCATCGAGGGCACCCGGCACCGCACCGGAACCTGGAACGACGAACCAGTCACCTCGGCCCACAAGGTGGAGTTCACGGTGTTCGTGGTCTGCGCGCCGACCTACGACACCTGCCACCTACTGCGCCTGTCACAGCTCGACAACCCACTGCGGTGACCTGGCCGTGAAGAAACTCGCCGTCATCGCTGCCATGCTCGTGCTGTTCAGCCCCGCCCTCCTGCTCTTGGGGGTCGGGATGATCTTCAGCCCCGGCGCCAACGCCTCCTGCACCACCAGCACCAGCGGCCCATCGGTGGTGGGGCCCGTACCTGACTCACTCGAGGTGACGACCGCTGACGGGCAGACCTTCACGCTCAACACGACCCAGCTCGCCCACGCTGCCACCATCATCCGGACCGGCTCCCAGATCGAAGGCGTGAATCGTGACGGGCTGCAGATCGCGCTCATGGCCGCGCTCACCGAGTCGAATCTGCGGATGCTGGCCAACACCAGCGTCTACCCCGACTCCGGGGCCTACCCCAACGACGGGGACGCCTCCGACCACGACAGCCTCGGCCTGTTCCAGATGCGACCCCAGGCCGGGTGGGGCACCGTCGCCGACCTCATGGACCCCGTCTACCAAGCGCGCGCGTTCTTCGGCGGACCTACCGGCCCCAACCACCCCTCACCCCGCGGACTGCTCGACATCCCCGGCTGGCAGACCCTGTCGAAAGGCGAAGCCGCGCAAGCCGTCGAAGTGTCGGCCTACCCCGACCGGTATGCGAACTACGAGCCCGTCGCCGAACAGATCCTGACCGCACTCACCACCCCCAGCACCACCAGTCCATCGCTACCGGAGACCGGGCGTGTGGTCTTCCCGTTGCCTGAGGGCACCTGGGTAGCCACCTCGCCGTTTGGGATGCGGGTCCATCCCATCACCGGGGAGAACAAGCTCCACACCGGCGCGGACTACTCCGCCCCCGACGGCACCCCCATCCTCGCCGCCGCCGACNTCGTCACCCACGCCTCGATGTCAGGCGGGTACGGCGGGCTGATCATCATCGAACACACCATCGGCGGGCAGAAGATCGCCACCGCCTACGCCCACCTGTGGGAAACCGGCTTTCACGTCAACGTCGGCGACCACGTCACCGCCGGACAACACATCGGCGATGTCGGCTCGGCCGGCTACTCCACCGGCGCACACCTGCACTTCGAACTCCGCCAAGGCGGCAGCGACAGCGAGTTCACCGACCCCCAGCCCTGGCTCGACCAACACACCACCGGCAACCTTCCAGCCCCCACCACGCCGGTCGAGCAGGAAGGCTGCAACCCGGCCGCGACCCAGCCCGCGCCACCCCAAGGACCCGATGCCGGAGACCCGGACCGAAAGGTCGATGACCCCACCACCGACGGGCAGATCACCGCCCGCATGCTCCACGTCTACAACCAAGCCCTCGCCGCCTACCCCGACACCTCCTGGGCCTGCTACTCACCCCGCCCCGGCACCAAATCCGAACACCCCCTCGGACGAGCCTGCGATGTCACCTTCGGCAACGCCATCGGCACCCGCCCCACACCCCAGCAACTCGAATCCGGATGGGCGCTGACGAACTGGCTCAAAGACAACGCCGAAACCCTCGGCGTCGAGTACCTCATCTGGCAAGGCCAAATCTGGTCCCTCGCCCGCGACGCCGAAGGCTGGCGCCCCTACAACGGCGGCGGCATGCACGACCCCAACGACGTCACCGGCGGCCACTACGACCACGTCCACATCACCGTCAAAGAAGGCAGCTGATACCCGTGAACATCTACCCCGACTTCGGCGCCTTCGGCGACAACACCACCCTCCAAACGGTGATCGGTGCCCTCTTGACGTTCGTCCTCGTCACCGCCGTCCTCACCATGCTCATCTCCGGCATCACCTGGGCCATCGCCACAGCGAACGGCAACCACACCACCGCCACCAAAGCCCGCACCGGACTCCTCGTCGCCCTCGGCACAGCCACCCTCGCCGGCGCCGGCATCACCTGGCTCAACTGGCTCATCAACCTCGGCGACCAGCTCTAGCGTTCGCGATTCTCGTGCACTCAGTGACATTGAACGTGGATCACGCAGCTATCAGGCGTGCGAACGAAGATGCGGCGCCCCGTGTGGGGCGAACTCTGCCTGACTAAGACGTACCTCCCCCTGAAGCTCGGCTGTCTTGCTCCGAGTTCACGCCAATTGGGCTCGGCCATGGCCGAGGCGCTACGACTCGACTTGGTCGATGTCGCACTGGTCCAGAAGTCGAGCCAGGAAGCTGTAGGCGGCGAGACGTTCCATCGCCTCTTGCTCACTGAGCTCATCCCGGGTGTGGGTAGTGACATTGCGAACGGTGAGGTTTAGTCCTGTGGCGAGGCCGTTGAGGGACTTGACAAGTGGTTCGAGCCCGCCGCGCATGCTCTTGGATGTCTTGTCTTCTGCGTTGCCTGGCCACCGCAGTTTGGGACGGCCAGCTTCCGCTGGGCCACTGGACAGGGTCTGCTGCCAGAAAGGCGTGTCATCGACGTCGTTTCGTCCCAAGCGGTCCTTCCAATGAACGGTGAGTGCTTCAGCAGCTTCGCGCACCGCCACTCGATACTGATGGGCTGTCCAATGTGCCGCAGCGCCGGCCCACACGACAGGATGCATGAGGGCGGGTGAGAACGAGGGCAGCTCATCAATCGCGCCCGCCTCTGCGTCCGCCATCATGGCTCGGAGCCGACCGCGAACCGTCGCAGCGGTGGTCCGCACATCCTGGGGACTCAACAGCGCTTTGGGATTCCGCATCATCGCCCAGTTCGCGATGGGATCCACTGGTCCTACGCCTTGAACCATGATGTAGCAGCCCGTCACGCCCACCGCCGTCGAGGCTGGTCCCGCCGCTTCAGCAACAGCCAACTCCAGGCGCCGGAGCTCGACTTCATCGACCCCGTCCTTAGTCCACACGGTGGGGAAGAGGCCACGAGCTGTCATGTGATCAGACTCAACTTGCGTGGCTATCCACGCTTCAAACGTTGCCTCAAAGGTCTCAACAGCCGTCTTCAGCCTCGCAAGGTAATCCGCGCCGTAATTCGCCACGATTCATTGTCCCCCATCAAACACGTCACGAGGCAGCAATCCCTGCACCATTCCCAGCCTCCGTCGCGGAACTACGGCGCGTTGACGGACCCATGCGCGCACCTGACAGGCAGACCTCTCCTGGTTGCCTGCTTTCCCGGTCACATCCCGGTGGGCAGACCCGTTTCGTCCTTCTGTCTGTGAGGAGCTTGCTGTGTTTGATCTGATGAGCTGTGTTGTGCCGAATCTGTCGTCTCTGCCGGTGATGCTGCCGATGGAGGTGGACATCACGCCGAACGATGATGGGCTGCCGGGGATCGCGCAGCTGCGCAACATCGTGGGCGCGGTGATGACGATCGGGCTGATCCTGTCGGTGCTGGCGCTGATCATCTCCGCGATCGTGTGGGGCTTCGGCGCGAACTCGTCCAACCCGCACCTGGCCGGCCGCGGCAAGGTCGGTGTCCTGGTCTCGTGCGGGGCGGCGATCATCTGCGGTGCCGCGGTCACGNCTTCTTCTGGAACGTCGGCCAGTCCGTCTAACCCCTACCCAACCGTTCCAACCCGCGTGTGTGAGGAGTGATTGCGGTGGGGATCTGTGATCTGCCCGTCATCTCAGGTGTCTGCGAAACCGCTGGTGAGGCCGCCGCCTCGCTGGTGTCGGCCCCGTTCGACTGGCTCGCCCAAGCCATGGGCTCGGCCGCGGGCTGGTTGTTCGAGGCCGTGTGGAACGTCTTCGACGCCACCACCCTGGTCGACATCACCAGTGACGGATACCTGTCGGTGTACAACCTGCTGTNCATCGCGGTGTTCGTGATGCTGCTGTTCTTCTGCCTCCAACTCATCACCGGCCTCATCAGGCGTGACCCCACCGCCCTGACCCGAGCCGCCCTCGGCCTCGCCAAGAGCGTGTTGGGGTCGTTTGTGGTGATCACCCTGACCGGGCTGCTGTTGGAGGTGGTCGACCAGCTGTGTGTCGGGATCGTCCAAGCCGCCGGGGAGACCACCGAATCGATGGGCGAGAAGATCACGATCCTTGCCGGCGGACTGACCGCGATCAACATCGCCGCCCCCGGGGTGGGGGCGATCATCACGATCTTCCTCGCCGGGCTCGCGATCACCTCCGCGGCGATCGTGTGGCTCTCACTGCTGGTGCGCAAGGCGCTGCTGCTGGTCGCGATCGTGTTCGCACCCCTGGCTCTGTCGGGCTCGTCGTGGGACGCCACGAGGGGGTGGATCAGCAAGTGGGCGATGTTCGTGGTCGCGCTGATCTGTTCCAAGCTCGTGCTGGTCGTGATGTTCCTGGTCGCGATCACCCAGGTCGCCGCCCCGATCGATGGGGACTTGTCCTCGATCAGTGACCCGCTGGCCGGGGTGGTGCTGATGGCGATGGCCGCGTTCGCCCCGTACCTGACCTACCGGTTCATCAGCTTCGTCGGCTTCGACATGTACCACGCGATCGGCGCCGAACAAGACGCCAAGAACTCCCTCAACCGCCCCATCCCCCTCCCCGACCGTCAGCCAGGTAACCCCCAGCAGGTCCTCGACGGCAACAACAGCAGCAGCGGTGACAGCAACGGTGGTGGTGGGAAGCAGCCGGCGAAACCGAGTGCCCCGAACCCCTCGGCCTCCCAGGGCAGTGCCGAAGCTGGTGCTGGAACTGGCGGAGCAGCTGGATCCGGGGCTTCCGGGTCGGGTGCGGCATCGGGTGGGTCTGCTGCCGCTGCGGGTCCTGCTGCGGCTGCGGTGGTCGGGGTGCAGGTGGCCAAGGACGCTGCCACCGCGGGCCCGAAAGCCGGCGCCGAGGTGGGTCAGCAGGCCGAGACCGCTGCCGACGCCGCCGACCACACCCCCGCCAACAACGAAGGCGGAGGCAATGGCGGGAATACTCCGCCGGCGCCTGTACCCGGTGAGACGCCGCCACAGCAGGGCACACCACCTGCCAGCGGGGAGCCCACCCCGCCCAGCACCCCAAGCTCACAGCCACCGGGGTCGTCTTCACCGGGTGCGGGTGAGCAGGTGGCACCGTCCGCGCCGGTGCCGAACCCGCCGCCCGCCGACAATCCGCCACCGCCGTCGAGTGCTGGGAAGGAGCCGCAGTCATGAGCCGCCGCAACAAGAACAACAGCCACGACCCGGATGCGACCGGTTCGGAGCTGGTGCCGGTGAAGTTCTCCCGGCTCACCCGCCGCGGCATCCTGCTTGGCCTGTCCGCGGCCCAGCTCGTCACCGTCGGGATCGCGATCGCCACCATCATCACCGCCCTGTATGCCGGGGGCGGGACGTGGCTGGCCTACACCGCCCCCATCTGGGCCACCGCCGTCCTCCTCACCTGGGTCCCTGTCGCTGGACGCCCGGTCATCGAGTGGGTGCCCGTGGCCGGCTGGTGGGTCTACCGCACCACCATCGGCCAACTCCTCTACCGGCGTCGCATCGTCACCCCACGCCCCGCCGGAACCCTCGCCCTGCCCGGCGACCAAGCCCGGCTGCGCGAGTACGAGGATCCGACCACGGGGGCGGGCATGATCCACGACNCCACCAGAACACGCTCACGGTGGTGTGCGAGATCACCCACCCCGCGTTCGTGCTCCTCGACCCCGCCGAACAAGAACGCCGCGTCACCGCCTGGGGCCGCGTCCTCGCCACCGTCTGCCGCTCCGGCCGGATCGCCACCCTGCAGATCCTGGAACGCACCCTGCCCGACTCCGGCACCGGACTGGCCGAATGGTGGACCACCCACGGCCAGCCCGATGACACCAGCTGGGCTGCCACCACCTACGCCGAACTCATCGACCGCGCCGGACCCGCCGGCGAACGCCACGCCACCACCCTCTCCCTATCCCTCGACATGAGAAACGCGGCAAGGCAGATCCGCACCGCCGGCGGCGGTATCCGCGGCGCCGCCGCCGTCCTGCGCCAAGAGATGAACACCCTCACCGCCGCGCTCCGCTCAGCCGACCTCACCCCATCCGGGTGGCTCACCCCCGGCCAGATCGCTGTCATCCTGCGCTCGGCCTACGACCCCGCCATCGCCGCCACCCTGGAACGCCACGGCCAGATCGGCCACGACCTCGCCACCGCCGGACCGGTCGCAGTCAACGAAACCTGGAGTCGTATCCGCACCGACTCCGCCCACCACGCCGTGCTGTGGATCAGCGAATGGCCCCGCTCCATGGTCTACCCAGGCTTCCTCTCACCCATCCTGCTATCCAGCGGAATCCAACGGTCGTTCTCCCTCATCTGCACCCCCATGCGCTCCGACCAAGCCGCCCGCGACATCCGCAAGAAGAAAGTCGAGCACATCTCCGACCAAGCCCAACGCGCCAAAATCGGACAGATCGAAGACGCCTCCCAGACCGCCGAATACCACGACGTCCTCCAGCAAGAAGCCGACCTCACCGCCGGCCACGGCATCCTGCGCTACACCGGCCTGATCACCATCACCGCCACCACGATCGAAGACCTCGACGCCCACGTCGCCGCCCTCGAACAAGCCGCCATCCAAGCCAACTGCGAAACCCGACTCCTCGCCGGACAACAAGCCCAAGCCTTCACCGCCGCAGCCCTACCACTCTGCCGCCAAGTCTGAGCGCGATCTTAGGTGGGCCAGGTCCATTGCTGTTTGAACATGTCATAGAACTGTTGAAGGTAGTTCTGTGATCGGATGACGATCCCTTGCTTCAACAGGGGCACGACGCAGTAGTCCCATACGGCTTTGTGCGCGTATGGGTCGGGGCAAAAGAGGATGGCCAGGATTCGCAGCCGCAAGATGATCGGGTCCAGCGCGCCGTGGGTCGCTTCGGTTGCTCCGGTCATCAGGGCCGTAACCAGGTCCTTGACGGCCTTTTCCAGGATCGCGTCATGCAGCCCTGCCGCAACATCGTTGTCTGCTCTGGAGACCGTCTTTCGTGTCTTCTTCTGCTGACACGGTGCGTTCCCTTTTGACCCCGCACGCTGGGCGTGAACCGCTTCCCACGTTCGTGCCCCCAGCAGGTCGACGGTGAACTGTGAGACACGGCTGGGGAACTTGTCGATCTCATCAAGCGCCTCAGTGAACACTTGCACCAGGGCAGCGAGCACGTCGCACCAGAAATGATCCGCAAGTCGCGGGTGGGTACCCGGATGCTGCTTGAGAACCTGTTCGCAGGTATCGCCCACCTGCCGCGCCATCCATTCAATCTTCTCGCGCTCGCTGGGGTTGGCAACCAGCCAGTCGACAATATCGACTGAGCGACTGGAGTCAAAGAACGCGGTTGCATCATCGCGTCGCGGCGTCTTGCGGGATGACCGGTGCGTCTTCTCCTGCTTCTTCACCTTCGTACTCGCACGGTTGCGCTGAGTGGTGGCCGTTCCAACCTGCTTGTTTTGCGCAGGGGTCCGTTGTGGGGCTGGAACTGTCAAGGCGGCAGCCCAGGCAAGCCTGGCAAGAGCTCCGTGGTTCCCACCACCGCAACCACACTCGCAGCCAGGACTCACTGCGTGCTGGCATGAACTTCCCGTGCACGTCAACATCTCGAGGTCCTCTCGAAGAACATCGTTGTCCAACTCCAGCGTAAAGCACCGAGGACTCACTGATCCTCAGCAAAGTCTCGCGGTGCTCCGCGCACCTCCCTCGTAGGCAATCCGCCGCTGCGTAGAGAGGACTGTTGGGATGGCGACGTTTGTTGATCCGATTGCGGATGCTGCTGAGGCCTATGAGGGGTTGCGTGGGTTGGCGCACGCGACTCGAACCTTCGAGGATCCGGCTGACACGTACCGAGTGTTGGGCGAAGTGTCGGGGTCGGTGCGGCTGTTGCGGCAGGTCCTGGACCAGCTGTCTCGCGCTCATGCTGACCACCGCGATATCGCGTTCACCGACGACCGCGCGCCGGCGGAGGCGGTGGCGTTGGCGGCGGCGGATGAGTTGCATCAGGCCGCCGACGGGCTGGATGAGGTCGCTGACCGGGTGATGCGCGCGCACGAAGCCTCCGGTCGGATCGCCTGGCACACCCACACCAACCCCGAGCCCGAGCCTTCACAGCGGTGGGTGAATGTGGTGTTCCTCCAGGGCCCCGAGGCCGATGAGGTGCTGGAGCTGATTGATGTGGAGGGGGTGCAGGCGGGGATCGCGCATCTGGCGCAGTGGGACTTCGGCGACGAAACCACCGCGGCGGCGTTCGTGAACGGTGAGGTGTACGAAGAGCTGCCGGGCGGGCAGTGGGATCGCAGCTTCGAGGCCGACGGGTATGTGCTGACCTACAACCCGCAGATGGGGTATGTCGGGCTGGTCCGCGAACACCCCGACACCGTCCCTGACCCCAGTTACGACGAGGACGTGGTGGCGGCACGGGACGCTCTCAGTGGGGTCACGTCCGAGTCTCCGCGTCGAGCAGCTGACGGTACGGACTGGTTCGCACCCAAGGTGGGTGGCGGCGCAGCGTCGTCTTCGGTGGGGCGGTCGCTGTGAGTGGCGAGAAGGAACGGCTGCACGCTGCGGTGTTGGTGTCCCCAGCTGCGGAGCGGCGGAAAGCTCGTAAGGCTCGTCGTCAGGCTGCGGCCCGGCTGCAGGCTGAGCGGGCCAGGGTCGAGCGTGAGGCGGCGAAGGCGAAAGCGCTGGCGGAACGGGAGGAGCGGAAGGCGACGACGTTTCTGCCGGCGGCGGGCGAGGCGGGGCCGGCGGCGTTGCGGTCTCCGGGCCGGTTGCGGTTGCCGCGGCATCAGGACACCTCGGCCACGTTGGCTGGGGCGTATCCGTTCATGGCCGAAGGTGGCCTGGGGTCGGATGGGGTGTTCGTCGGGCAGGACCTGTATTCGGGTGGCAGTTTCGTCTACGACCCGTGGGTCCTCTACGCCCGCGGGATCATCACCGCCCCGAACCTAGTGCTTGCGGGGATCGTCGGGTCGGGCAAATCGTCGTTGGCGAAGTCGCTGTATACGCGGTCGTTGCCGTTCGGACGCCGCGTCTACGTCCCCGGCGACCCCAAGGGCGAACACACCGCGGTCGCCGAAGCGGTGGGTGGGAAGGCGATCGTGCTCGGCCACGGCCTCCACACTCGCCTGAATCCCCTGGATGAGGGACACCGTCCCGGTGGGCTCACCGACCAGGAGTGGGCGAGCACCGTCGCGTCCCGGCGCCGTGACCTGATCGGAGCCTTGGCCGAAACAGTGCTGGCGCGGGGGCTCACGCCGTTGGAACACACCGCGATCGACCTCGCCCTCACCGCCACGGTTGCAGAAAACGAGGTACCGATCCTGCCCATGGTCGTCGACCACATCCTCACCCCCAGCCACGACCCCGACGGACGCCTGGCCGAGGACGGACGCCTGGTCGGCCACGCGCTGCGACGTCTGGTGGCCGGTGACCTCGCCGGCCTGTTCGACGGCCCCTCCACCGTCGCGTTCGACCCGGATCTGCCGATGATCAGCCTGGACCTGTCCCGGGTGACCGAGAACTCCACCCTCATCAGCGTGCTGATGACCTGCAGCTCGGCATGGATGGAATCCGCGCTGCTGGACCCCAACGGTGGGCAGCGGTGGGTGATCTACGACGAGGCCTGGCGACTGATGTCCCACCCGGCGTTGTTGAAGCGGATGGATGCGCATTGGCGTCTGGCCCGGCATTACGGGATCGCGAACATGCTGATCTTCCACAAACTCTCCGACCTCGACAACGTCGGCGACGAAGGCTCCGCCATGCGCTCGCTGGCCAACAGTCTGCTGGCGAATGCGGAGACACGGATCGTCTACCGCCAAGAATCCGACCAGCTCGGCCCCACCGCCACCGCCCTCAGCCTGACCGGCACCGAACAAGCCCTGCTACCGAACCTCGGGGTGGGCCAGGGACTGTGGCGGATCAAGAACCGCTCGTTCGTGATCCAACACCAACTCCACCCCGGCGAGCTGGAGCTGTTCGACACCAGCAGCCGCCTCACCGCAGGAGTCAACTAATGTCCAAACTTCCCACCCTGAGACACCGCCGCAACAGCGCGAGCGAGACGGTGCCGGTGGTGCTGCGGCACGTGGTCATCACCGTCGACATCACCGGCACCCTGACCGTGACCGTCGACCAACAGCCGCATCTTCCTCCCGCCGGTGAGGTGTGGGGTCGTGGTGACCTCGCGGCCATCCTTGATGACCTCACCGAGCAGCGCCGTATTCCCGTGCGGGTGGATGTCTATGAGTCCGACGGCAGTCACTTCACCGACATCATCCACGCCCACCGACCACGCCGAACCCCCGAACCCGAGCCAGACATCCCAGCCACTGCCGATGAAGAAGCTGCCACGGACACTCCAGCACCCCCGACAGATGATCCGGGCCGGTTGGTGGGGTTCCTGCCCGGTGAGACGGTGCTCCTCGCCCAGATCACCGAGGAAGTCGCGGCGGATGAGAACGGCACCATCACCCCACCCGACACAACCGTGACGCCGGTGGTGGTGGTCGGGCGGGCCTCCGGGACCCTGATCGTGCAGGAGACGCGATGAGTACCTCGCAGCGGCAGAGTGGGTCGATGGGTGAGGAACTGACCAACGCCGCCCTCATCGGCCTCATCGCCCTGTTCCTCCTCACCCTCGTGCTCCGCGCGGCCGGGTCGGTCGCCGCGTTCCTCACCGGAGCACCCCAGCCCACAGCGAGCTGGGCCGCCGGTGCCGGGGTGTTGTTCAACCCCGGTAACCCCGCAGTCGCATTGGGGGCGCCTGGTCTCAGCCCCGTCGCCTATTGGGTCACCACCATCGTCGCTCTGGGCGGGCTGGTCGCACTCGCGGACTGGGGATGGGTCGCCTGGCGGCGCCGTTCCCATGCTCAGGAGGTGGATCCGCATCGGTTGGCGGGCACGGCGACGCGGCACGAGGTCGCCCAGGTCGCCTCAGAGAAGGCGCTGCTGAAACGGGCCTCGACGTTGCGGCCGTCGCTGAAGGACCCGAAGCCGGGTGAGGTGGGGTATCGGCTCGGGACGTCGAAGGGGCAGGGGGTGTGGGCGAGTGTGGAGGACTCGATCCTGCTGATCGGCCCGCCCCGCTCCGGCAAGGGCCTGNATCATCATCCCCGCCATCCTCGACGCCCCCGGCCCCGTAGTCACCACCAGCACGCGCCCCGACAATCTCACCGCCACCCTGCGCGCCCGGCAACGTCGCGGCCCGGTGGCGGTGTTCGATCCCCAGCACCTGGCCGAAGGACTCCCGGCGGGGATGCGCTGGTNACCCGTCCGGGGCTGTGAGGACCCGTTGACGGCGATGATCCGTGCGACCGGGCTGGCTTCTGCCACCGGGTTGTCGGCTGGTGGGGTGGAGTCGGGTGGGTTCTGGGAAGGCAAGACCCGCACGGCCCTCCAATCCCTCCTCCACGCCGCCGCGTTGGACTCTCGAAAGCCGGCGGACTTGTTCCGGTGGACCCTCGACCCCGCCGCCGCAGCCGAAGCCGTCGCGATCCTCACCAACNCACCCCGATGCTGCCGCCGGATGGGCCGACTCGCTCGGGGCGATGATCGACGCCGACCCCAAAACCCGCGACTCCATCTGGCAAGGCGTCGCCCTCGCCCTCGGAGCCCTCGCCGACCCCCGCGTCCTCGACGCAGTCACACCCCGCGACGACGAGACCCCCTTCGACCCCGAGACCTTCCTGCGAGAGTCCGGGACCCTCTACCTGCTCGCCACGGGTGCTGGTGCCGGGGCATCGGCCGCTCTGGTGGCGGCGTTCATCGAAGACCTCATCGAAAGCGCCCGGCGTCTCGCCGCCCGCTCACCCGGCGCACGCCTCGACCCACCCCTGCTGCTGGCCCTGGATGAGATCGGGAACCTCGCTCCGCTGCCGTCCCTGCCGACGTTGATGGCCGAAGGTGGCGGCACCGGGATCACCACACTGCCCGTCCTGCAATCGCTCGCTCAGGCGCGCGACAAGTGGTCCGATCACCAAGCCGGAGCGATCTGGGACGCCGCCATCGTCAAACTCATCCTCGGTGGCGCCTCGAACAGTCGCGACCTCCAAGACCTCACCACGCTCATCGGCGAACGCGACGAATACACCGACTCCGTCACCCTCGGTGACCACGGCACCAGGTCGAACCAGCGCTCCGTGCGGCGGGTGCCGATCCTGCCACCCGACCGCATCCGCACCCTCCCCTTCGGCACCGGCGTCACCCTGCTCCGCTCCGCGCCACCGATCATCACCGACCTGACCGCCTGGCCCACCCGCCCCGACGCCGCCACCCTCAAACACGACCGCCGCGAACTGGAACAGCTCCTGCAGAACCCCCGTGCATGACCGGGGTTGCGGGGTGCACCTGACCGGTACCAGCAGCCCACACCACCAGCGGGCTGCAGTCCACGAGTTGAGAGGTACCGCGTCATGGCCATCCGCACCCAGGAATCCCTGTCCGGGTTCATCGCATCCGACCCGCAGCTGACCTACACCGAACGCGGCGATGCCCGCTTCTACGCCCGCTTCGGCCAGGAGAATTTCCAGCGCGAAGAAGACGGCACCTTCACCAAACTGGAGCCCTCCTTCGGCAACCTCGTCCTCTACCGAGCCACCGCCGAACGCGCCTTCGAACGCTTCACCAAAGGCGACCAGTTCGTCGCCGAAGGCTACGCCCACGACTACACCTACGAACGCGACGGACAGACCATCGCCGGCGAAGAATTCGTCGCCAAGAAGATCGGCCACGACACCGCCCGCACCCGCTACGACGTCGACCGCACACCCCGCCAAGCACTCGAACGCCAGGCGGCTGGGCAGGCCTTCGAACCACCCCAGCACCACCAGGCCACGCCCGCTGCCGACAGCCTCAGCATGTGACCCGGGGGTGACCGAACATGAACACACACGGCCCCGAGCCCGACGACCAGTACGAGGACCCCGGCATCCTCGACGACCACCCCCACGCCCCCGACACCAGCGCGCTGCCCGAACCACCGCACCCGATCAACTGGAACCTGCTATCGGCGCAGGATCTGGAAGCCGAGTTGCTGGAGCTGAACCGGTGGGTCGACTGGCTTCGCCACACCTACGGCCTACCCGCATCGGTCATCCCGCCCTACTGGCACCGCCACCCCGAACTTCTGTGGGAGTTGTCCGCCCTGCACCTGCACTGGCTATGCGCCTACGACCCCGAACAAAACGGCTCCGCACCCCTGGGATGGCACCGCGACTTCGCCGACGCACGCCACCGCCTCCGCGACTGGGTCACCGCCTCCGGCACCCGCCTCGACCGCGACCGACCCACCCGCCAAACCACCTGGCCCGGCGAAGAACCCCAACCCACCCACGACGAGACCGTCATCACCGACCGAGACGCCGACTTCGTCCAACACGTCATCGGCCAAGTCAACGAACGACAAGCCGCCGAAAACGCCTTCTACGCCAGCCTGGATGACCGGGGATGACTGATGGCTTCCCCCGCAGAGGAGATCCTGGAGGCGTTTGATTTCACTGAGGCAGCCCGTGAGAGTTTTAGGCTCGGCTGGCAGGCCGGTTGCACGGCACTGAAGGTGGCGCAGCCACCGCCAGTGGTTCTCATGGAGCTCGCCAGTACGGTCGAGATACTCGCAGACTCAGGTGTCCACCGGAGTGATGGTCATCCGCTCGGAAGCGGGTCCTGGCCCAGGCGCAATGTCGATGCGGCGGATGAGCCGTCGTAGCAGCGACCGACGCTGGCTCAGCGAGCGCTCGTTCCAACTGGCAACCAGCCCCGCCGGGTCGTCGATCACTGTGGGGTCTTGGTCCATAGCATCGATCTGTTGCTGCAGTGTTTCGATCCGCGCTTCCACATCCCCCAACAACGACACCAACAACCGCACCATATTGCCTTTGAACTCCTGGCTCCCCTGGCGGGCCAGGAGTTCATCACGCTCAGCTCGGGCCTCCTCCAGAGACGTGAACAGACTCTTCAAGGCCTGATCGGAGTTCGCGGCCCGGCGTTGTGCGCGAGCCCGGGCCACGGACTCGTCAGTGAGCTGCGCAAAGAACCAACCCAACACGTGCGCTTCACCCTGTGCCGCGTCGATGACACACGCGATGTCGCAGTGACCGCGACCACGCTTACGGTTCGCCATGCACCGATAGGCGTACTGCTGATACTTCTCTCCCGAGGCCCTTCTCCGCGTCTTGTTGTGGCCGTACAACCGATCACCACACTGGCAGAAAACCAAGCCCGTCAGCAGCCACTCATGCGACCCCCACGGTCGACGAGTTCGTGAGGTCTTCGATTCCTCCAAACGCTTCTTCACCCGTAGCCAAGTCACCCAGTCACAGACGGGCTCTTGTGAAATGACCGGGTCACCTTTCGCATCACGCGCGATGTAGTCAAGCAAGTTGAGCTTCACACCGCGCTGATGCTCGGGCACCTGCCGCATCCGGTAGCCGACCATGCGCGGCGAAACCAGAGCACGATAGATCGTCGCTTCGTAGATCGGCGCGCCCTTGGCTGTAGTGATGCCGTACTCGGCCTTCCAGTAGTCCGCGATGCGTGCCAAGCTCACGCCGTCCAACACCAGTTCCACTGCACGCTTGAGAGCTGGATGCTCTACTGGATGAGGCACAAGTCGCACGCCGGTGCGGCCTTGTTCATCGGTCACCCGGGGACCTGGTATCCAACCAAGTGGCGGCCTTCCGCCATGATGGAAGCCCGCCTCGGCCAGGTGCCTCTTGGCAGCGAGCTGCCGCTCACTCATCGAGTCTGTCTCGACTTCCGCCATAAGAGCCTTGATCCCGGTGATCAACTTTGCGCCAGCTGTCGCCGTGTTCAGTTCCTGGTCACTGTCCTGGTGTGAGACCAAGTACACGCCAGCCTTCTGACACTGACCGATCCACTCGATGCACTTGGAGGCAACGCGGTTCGTCCGGTCCAGCTTCCAGAACGCCACCGCCTCGACCTTGCCAGCCTGTATGTCTTGATTCAGCTGCCGCCACCCCTTGCGGTTGCGCACCGCGGAAGCGCTTGCCGAATCGTTATCGATGTACTCCCCCAGCACCGTCCAGCCACCTTCAGTGTTCAGCTTGCGGAGCAGATCGAGTCGCTGGCGTTCAATCGCGTCGGCGCCATCGCGGTGGTACTTCGACAGACGTAGGTAGAGGTAGATGCCCCGGGTGCCCTCGACAGGCTCCTCTGGACCGGTCTGGGTGAATGCCGGGTACACGACAGTTCGGGTCGCGCGTCCGGGACGTGGGTTCGCGGGTCGGTCGGTGATGGTCACGGTGCCTCCTGTGATCAGGAGGTGTACTTTCCATCACCGGACTCGTCGAGAAACAGCACCCCGTGCGCCGCCAGCGAGAGCGCGCCGGGCTGGATGACGCCGGAGCCGCCTCCAATGAGCGCGACGGCCGAGGCGGTGTGGTGCGGCGCCTGCAGCGGCGGGCGACGGTCGAGCCGCTCGCCGAGCGGCAGGCCACGCAACGAGCGCAGCGCGGCCACCTCGATCGCGGCATCATCGTCGAGGTCGGGCAGTATGCCTGGAAGCCGCTCCGCGAGCATCGTTTTCCCTGAGCCCGGCGGCCCGATCATGGCGAGGTGGTGCCCGCCTGCCGCCGCGATTATGACCGCCCGCACCGCGCTGTCGTTACCGACGACGTCGGCGAGGTCTCCGACACCGCCCACCCCCTCGGCGGCCCCCGGCAGCAGAAACTCGCGCTCGGCGCTGGTGGGCGCCGCGAGCGCCTCCGAGTCGGCCCCGTAGTACTCGGCGAGTTCGGCGAGCGAGGCGACCGGTACGACACGGATGCCCTCGACGAGCTCGGCCTCGGCGCGCGCCGACGCGGGCACGAGGATCGCCTCAAAGCCGTGCTGCTTCGCCGCGTGCACCGCCGGCAGAATGCCCGCGACGGGTCGGATTGCCCCGGTGAGCGCGAGCTCACCGATGTGGGCATTACGGGCGGGCGCCTCGGCATCGATGACGCCGAGGCCAGCGAGCACCGCGCAGACGATCGGCAGATCGAAGCCAGCGCCATGCTTGCGCAGTTCGGCAGGCGCGAGGCTCACGGTGATGCGCTTCGGCGGCAGCGACTGCTTCGACGACTGCAGGGCGGCACGGATGCGGTGCTCGGCCTCGCNTGGTCGCGTCGGGCAGACCGATGATGAGCAGCTTCGGCACGCCGGCCGCGACCTGCACATCGACCTGCACCGCGTCGCCGCGGAGCCCCGCGAGTGCGATGCCCCAGGCTCGGGCGTTGCGCGCCATCTACTCGCCCACCCCTTCGACGTGCAGCAGGCTCGAGCTCGCGAAGCGCGGCATGACGATCGACACCACGTCGAGGCGAATCGGTACAAATGGGCCAGGGTGCTCGTCGAGCCAGCGATACGCGACCCGCGTCATGCGCGCGATCTTCGTTGGGGTGATGGCGTCGAGCGGGTGCCCGCTACCGATCGAGCTGCGCGTCTTGACCTCGATAAAGACGAGGTACCCCTCGCCGCGCGCGACGATGTCGACCTCACCCGCGCTGCAGCGCCAATTGCGGTCGATGATCTCGAAGCCCGCGTCGGCGAGGTACTTCACGGCGAGGTCCTCGCCCTCGCGACCGAGCGTGATGTGCCGTGCCATGTGCGCCTCCCCAAACTGCGGTGAATGCAGTCATCTTGGAGAAGCGCGCTGGCGCACGCCCGGTCGTGGGCGCCAACGGTGGAAAGTCGCGCATCCACAGGCGTCGCGGGAGGCGCCGCGACACGCGCGCAAGGGCTGTGAGAAGGGCGAGAGTGCGGCGCCGATGTTCTGGGTCGAGCGCACGATGAGCAGCACCCTCATGATCTTCGCGTGGTTGGCAACGAGTCAAATTCGCGACGCGAGCACCATGATTCCCATGCCGCAGTCCCGAACCAAGCGACTTATCATTCGCGCACTGGCAGCGCCCAGAAGTGCCACGTCACCCGCTAGCATTTGCACAATTTGTAATGCCTTTTCGCTGTCGATGTTGCATAAAGCACATGTCGAGTACCGTCTGCAGGTATCCGGAGACACCGACGTCCCGCACCCACACGTGCCAAGGAGTGACTATGACCACCGTCGCCGAGCGACTCGCCACCGCCCTCGCCCCCTACGCCGACGAGATGTTCGGCCTGCTCGGCAACGGCAACGCCTTCGTCGTCGACGCGATGCTGCGCCTCACCCCGATTCGCTACACCGCGGTGCGCCACGAAGTCGCGACTGTCGCCTCAGCGGATGCGTATTACCGCGCTACCCGCAAGCTCGCGATCGCTACCGCGACGTACGGTGCCGGGTTCACGAACACGATCACGGCCCTCACCGAGGCGTCGATGGCGCGCATCCCGATGCTCGTGCTCGTCGGCGACGCGCCGACGACTGGGTTGCGGCCCTGGGACCTCGACCAAGACGCCATCACCCGCGCCGTCGGTGTGAAGAACGTCACGGTGCGCGCCGACTACGTCGCCGCCGCGGTGAATGACGCGGTGCGGTTCGCGCTCATCGAGCGCCGCCCGGTCGTACTCTCGCTGCCTTATGACCTCCCCGTCGTGACGAGCGACGAGGGCGACGTCGCGCCGATCGACTTCGACCAAGTGCTTGCCTCCGAGCGCCCGCAGGCCGACGCCGTGGCGCTGAAGGCGCTCGCGCGCGACCTCGCCGCGGCCCGCACCCCGGTCATCCTTGCCGGCCGCGGCGCGCTCGGCGCGCGCGGCGACCTCGCCGAACTCGCCGACCGGCTCGGCGCCATCACCGTCACCACGGCGGCCGCACGCGGCCTGTTCACGGGGCGCGCGCTCGACGCCGGCATCTGCGGTGGCTTCTCGTCGGAGCCCACCGCCGACTACCTCGCTGCGGCCGACCTCATCGTCGCGTTCGGGGCAGGCCTCAACCAGTTCACGATGGGCTTCGGCCGCATGTTTGCGCAGGCCCGCCTCGTGCAGCTCGACCTCGCCGACACCGCCACCCACCCGGCCGTCGAAACCTTCATTCGCACGGATGCGGCCGACGCGGCTGCCGTACTTCTCGCGCACACGCCCGCTCCCGAGCACGCGACCTGGCCGTCGCTCGACCGCGACGCCGTCGCGGCGGCCCAGTTCGACCGCCCGTTCGGCCGCACGAGCACGGACGCTGAGGATCCCTCGCCGATCGCCGCGGACGGCCAACTCGACCCCCGTGCCGTCACCGCCGCGATCGACGAGCAGCTGCCCGCCGAGCGACTCATCGCGACCGACGGCGGCCACTTCATCGGCTGGGCGAATACGTACCTCAGTGTTCCGGGCCCCGACTCGGTCGTGCTCGTCGGCACGGCTTTCCAATCCATCGGCCTCGGTTTCTCGAGCGCACCCGGCGCCGCCATCGCGGCGAACGCTGATGGCCGGATGCTCATACTCGCCACCGGCGACGGCGGCGGTCTGATGGCGCTCGCCGACCTCGATTCGCTCGTGCGCACCGCCGAACGCGCCACGGTCATCGTCTACAACGACGCGGCGTACACGGCCGAGATCACGCAGTACGGCATGCAGGGCCTTGACGAGCGCCCGATGCGCATCGACCAGGTGAGCTTCGCCGGCCTCGCGCAGGCCGTCGGTGCCCACGGCACCGAAGTGCGCACGCTCGATGACCTCGACGCGTGGGCCGAGTGGGTCGCCTCTGGCGAGAACGGCACCTGGGTGCTCGACTGCCGCGTCTCGGGCGAGGTCATCGCGCCGTACCAGCTCGAGATCATGGAAAACCTCAAGCGACAGGCCGCCGCCGCGCGCTAGGTGTGGTTCCCCGACGCGTCGCGTACGTCGAAGAAGGGAAGACCCTCGCGCCGTCGACCCGCCGCGGATGCAGGCGGGCTACTCGTCGATCGAGAGTTCCTTCGGCAGTTCGAAGTCGTGCACGTTGAGCTCCTCGATGTTCACGTCCTTGAACGTGAGCACGCGCACCTCCTTGACAAAGCGGTCGGAGCGATAGATGTCCCAGACCCACACGTCGCGCATCGACAACTCGAAGTAGAAGTCGTTCGACGCATCCTTGCGGTCGAGGGTGACCTCGTTCGCGAGATAGAAGCGGCGCTCCGTCTCGACGACGTATTTGAACTGCTTCGCGACGTCACGGTACTCGCGGAACAGTGCCAGCTCTACGCTGCGCTCGTAGTCGTCAAAGGCGTCCTCGTTCATAACGCACCAGTCTAGGCCCGACGGTTGACTTACGCGTCAAGGATCTTCCCGAGCCAGCTTCGCCGATGCTCAGAGCTCGGCCCGAGCGCCCGAATCGCGTCGCGGTGCCCCTGCGAGCCGTACCCCTTGTTCTTCTCCCACCCGAACGCGGCGAGGCCCTCCTCGCCGGCCGCGAGCTCGCGCATCCGCGCGTCCCTCGCCACTTTCGCAATGACGCTCGCGGCCGCGACACTCGCGCAATCGCGGTCGGCCTTCGGCTGCACCATGACGCGCAGCGGCTGCGTGAGCGCGGGCGAGAGCCAGTCGTGGCTGCCGTCGAGGAGCACGCTCGCGAAGTCGACCGGCACGCCGAGCTGCCAGAGTTCGCCGAGCGCACGCACCGCGGCGGCGGCGAGGCACTGCGTAATGCCGAACTCGTCGATTTCGGCGGCGGAGGCCCAGCCGACGGCGGTGGCGAACGCCCACTCCGCCGACGCGGGCGCAAGGCGTTCGCGCGCCTTCGCTGTGAGCAGCTTCGAGTCGCGCAGCCCCTCAGGGAACCCCTGCTGCGCCTCGACGTCGCGGATCGCGCACGCCCCGACGGCGACCGGCCCGGCGATCGCACCGCGGCCAACCTCGTCGATGCCGATCACGAATTCGGTGTCGGCAAACAGCACCCGCTCAACCTCGAGCGTCGGCGAGACGGCGGTCACGGCTGCCGAGTCGGGATGCTCGCGAACACCTCGGAGTAGTTACTGAGGAAGCGGAGCCGGTCGAAGGGCCAGTTGATCATGAACGCGCGGCCGACGATGTTCTCGTACGGCACGAAGCCGCCGGTCGGGGTGTCCTGATGCGCCCGTGAGTCGGCCGAGTTGTAGCGGTTATCGCCCATGACCCACACCGCGTCGGCGGGCACGGTCACATCGAACTCGGTGCCGGATGCTGCGGTGTTGTCGCCGAGTTCGACGTACGGCTCGCTGATCGGCACGTCGTTGATCATGATCTGGCCATAGGCGTTGCAGCACTCGACGTGGTCGCCCGGCAGGCCGATAACTCGCTTGATGAGGTGGCTGTTCGTCTCTTCGGCCTTGAGGCCAATGAGTTCGAGCGTGCCGTCGGTGAACGCCTGCAGCGGCGCTTTGTCGACGGCGGGCTGCTGCGGCAGCCACCCACCCGGGTCTTCGAACACGATGACGTCGCCGCGGTTGAGCGGTACGAGGTCGGGCACAAGCTGGTTCACGAGCACGCGATCCTGCTCGATCAGCGTCTCGTGCATGGAAGCCGACGGAATATAGAACGGCTTGAGGAAGAACGTCTTGACGACGATCGAGACCACGAGCGCGATCGCAACGATGACGACGACGTCGCGGATGAACATCCCGAGCGTCGCGCCGCGGGCCACGACGTTGCCCCGGTCGTCGACCGCGATGTCGTTTCTGAGCCGGTGCCGCGGGGCGTGGGCATGCCGAAATACCTCGTAGACGAGAGCATCGTCCTGGCCATCGGCGCCGGCGTTGCCACTCAACTTCGGCAACTGATACTCGGCGTCGTCACGCACCCATGGGCTCCTCGTCGGTTGTGGTCTGTTGATCTAAGCACGAACGAGATTGACCCCGGTGCGTGAACGCACCGGGGTCAATCAAATCGTGATAAACGAGTTAGCTTTCGCGACGCTCGCGGATCTTCGCGGCCTTGCCGCGACGGTCGCGCAGGTAGTAGAGCTTCGCGCGGCGAACGACACCGCGGCTGACGAGCTCGATGCGGTCGATGATCGGCGAGTGCACCGGGAAGAGGCGCTCGACGCCGACCTGGAAGCTCACCTTGCGGACCGTGAAGGTCTCCTTGACCCCAGCGCCCTGGCGGCCGATAACGACGCCCTGGAACACCTGGATACGGCTGCGGTTACCTTCAACGATGTTGACGTGAACCTTGACGGTGTCGCCGGGGCGGAAGTCGGGGACGTCCTTCAGCGACTGTGCGTCGATCTGGTCGATGAGGTTGGTCATGATGATCAATCACTCTCTGCGCCGCCACAGGTCGAACGCAATAGAAGTAAGTTTTCTTAATTCCGCGGGCAGAGTGTCCCCTGTGGCAGATTCACGCCGCGGCACAAACGACAAGCTTAGCGGGCAATCAGCCCCGCCGACAAGCCTCGAGTTGCGCGGAAGTTAGCTGGTGTGCGGCCGCGCGGTCCACTCATCGGGCTCGTCATCGTCACGCCCGCTCGGCTCCTCGATGATTTCGGCCTCGATCGCCTCGGACTCGCGGCGTACCGTGCCGCCCTCTTGTTCCTGCCAGGTCTCGTTCGTGTCGACGATGATCACCCGGCCCGCCTGCGGCCCGCGAGCCCGGCCGAAGTCGGAATTCGAGGATGCGCCGGCGGCACGCTCGGCACGCTGCCGCAGCTGCTCCTCGGCTTCCTTGCGATTGCGGCGCCAGAGCTGGGCGATTGCTACGCCGGCAAAGACGGCCGCGGCAACCTGCGCGACCGCGCCCCAGGTGCCGGGGATGGCCACGGCCGCGAGCCAGAACACGAGCGAGCCGAGGTACCAGCCCGCGTCGATCGCCGTCGCCTTCTTCGAGATGCGGAAGCTCGGGCGCAGCCAGAGCGCGAGGCCGAGGATCGCCATCTGCGCGAACGAGACAGGAATCAGAATGAAGAGGCCGAGAAAGCCACTCACCGAACGCTGGAAAACAATCCACGCGATGACGGTCCAGGCACCGACCAGGAAAGGTGCGGGTGCGAGGAGCGTGCTGAGTATTCGGTGGATCCGCTTGGGCATACCCATAAATTACGGAAACTTGCTCCGCAAACGCCGGATCACCGCAGGAATTCCGCGCGCAGCGTATCGACCACGCCAACGGCCGAGCCCGAGCGCATGGTGGCGCGCTGGCGGTCGGCCGGGGTGGAGTCGACGATAACGAGGCCCGAGACGAGCTCGCCCTCGCAGCCGAGGTCGCGGGCGATCTCGAGCAGCTCGTCGATGCGGCGGGCGAAGCTGCCGCGGGCGGCCTCCTCGCGGCCGTCAGCCGAGACGATGAAGTTCGTGTCGAAGCCCCACCGCGCAGCGCGGAACTTGTTCTCCTGCACGACCCAGTCGGGCAGGTGCATCGGTTCCTCGCCCCGGTCGAGCGCGCGCAGGGCCTCTTCGACGATGCACTGGGTCAGCGCGGCGCCGGCGCCGATGTCGAAGAGTGACGGCGCGGAGTCGGCGATGCGCACCTCGATCGTGCCGAAGCGCGGCGCGGGACGAACATCCCAGCGGAGCTCCTTCGCGTCGAGGATCGTGCCCGAACGCACCATCGCGTCGACGGTGTCACTGATGTCGTCCCAGTCGCGCAGCTGCGGCGGAATGCCACCCGTGGGCAGTTGCTGGAAGAGCATCGAGCGGTGCGAGGCGAACTGCGTGTCGACGCCGCCCCAAAACGGGCTCGAGCTCGACAGGGCAAGCAGCCAGGGGAAGTTCGCGAGCACCGCGTTCATCACCGGCACCACCACATCCGACGAGGGCAGGCCGACGTGCACGTGCAGCCCCCAGATCGAGAGCTGTCGCCCCCAGTCGCGCGAGCGCTCGACGACGCGCAGGTAGCGATCCTCAGGCACGAGGGTCTGCACGTGCCAGTCGGAGAACGGATGCGTGCCGGCGCCGATCGCGGCGACGCCGAGCGGGTCGCAGGCTGCGGCAAGCTTGTCGCGCAGCGTGCGCAGATCGGCGATTGCTCCGGGCACATTGCGGTGCACCTCGGTGACGAGCTCGACCGTATTGGTAAGGAACTCGCCGACGCAACGGGGCTCGTTCACCGCGGCGATTACTTCACCGGCGCGACCGGCGAGATCGCCGGAGGCACGGTCAACTAGCGCGAGTTCCCACTCGACCCCGAGGGTGGCGCGTTCGGACAGGGTGAAGTCCATGGATGACATCGTACGCGGGGCACGGAGTCGATTATTTGAGTGAACTGATTCCGAGCGGGACTCCCGCGGGGCCGAGAAATCTGCAAGAATAGTCAGCTGAGTCTGTGCCAGCGACCCTCTATCCGCAGCGTGCAGCGAATCCGGACGTCGGCGAGTGCGCCCCACGCATATCACCGCTCAGTCTTTGATCGTTAACTAGTTTCAACAAGCAGGAGACACGTGTCTGTCAAGATTCGTCTGAAGCGCCTGGGCAAGATCCGGGCACCGTTCTACCGCGTCGTGGTCGCCGACGAGCGCTCGAAGCGCGATGGTCGAGTGATCGAGGAGATCGGTAAGTACCACCCCACCGAGAACCCCTCGCTCATCGAGATCGAGTCGGAGCGCGCGCAGTACTGGCTTTCGGTCGGCGCACAGCCCACCGAGGCCGTCCTCGCACTGCTCAAGCTGACCGGTGACTGGGGTAAGTTCAAGGGCGAAGGCTCGACCGAGTCGCAGGTCAAGTCGCCCGAGGCCAAGGAAGCTTTCCAGGCCGACGAGAACAAGAAGCCCGTCCTCAAGCCGAAGTCGGAGCCGAAGGCTTCGCAGGCTGAGGCAGAGGCTGACGCTGAGGTTGCCGAGCCGGCCGCCGAGGCCGAGGCATCCGCCGAATAATCCCAAGAAGGAGTCCCAATGCTTGCTTCCGCGCTTGAACACCTCGTCCGTGGCATCGTTGATCGCCCGGACGACGTCCGCGTGGACGCAATCGACTCCGCCCGCGGCGAGGTCCTCGAGGTGCACGTGCACTCCGAGGACCTCGGCCGCGTCATTGGTCGACAGGGACGCACAGCGACGGCGCTGCGCACCCTCATCACCGCACTTGCCGACGGCCGCCGCGTCCGCGTTGACGTGGCTGATAACTAAGTTGTCCGCACGCAGCCGCAGCGGGATTACCCAGCTGCGCGTCGGACGCCTCGTCAAGGCACACGGGCTCAAGGGAGCCCTCAAAGTCGAGCTTTACACCGACGAGCCCGAGCGACGCTTCGTACCCGGCGCATCCTTCTCGCTTCAGGTGCCGACGACGTCGCCGTGGCGCGGCAAGAACGTGACCCTGCGCGAGTTGCGCTGGTTCAACGAGTCGCCCGTCGCGTTCTTCGAAGATGTCACTGACCGCACCACCGCCGAGACCCTGATCAAGGCGATCCTCTGGGTCGACCAGGACGAGGCGGAGGAGCTCGCACCCGACACCTGGTACGACCACCAGCTCGTCGAGCTCGATGTGCAGATCGACGGCACCTCGGTGGGCACGGTCGAGCGCGTCGACCACTTCCCCGCCCAGGATCTCTTGGTCGTGAAGACGCCGAAGGGCGACGTCATGGTGCCGTTCGTGAAGGACATCGTGCCTGCAGTCGATCTTGAGGTCGGCGTTGTCACGCTGACCCCGCCCGGCGGCCTGTTCGACGACGCGAGCGAGTAGCCCGCGATGCGCATCGACATCGTCACGATCTTCCCGCAGTTCTTCGACATCCTCGATCTCTCGCTGCTCGGAAAGGCGCGCACGCAGGGCATCATCGACCTGCACATCCACGACCTGCGCGACGCGGCGCATGACCGTCACCGCACCGTCGACGACACTCCGTACGGCGGCGGCGCCGGCATGGTCATGAAACCCGAGCCCTGGGGCGAAACGCTCGACGGCATTCTCGCGGCCTCGCCCGCCGAGAACGGCCCGCTCATCGTCTTCCCCTCCCCCGCCGGCGACGTGTTCACGCAGGCGCGCGCGCATGACTTCGCGGGCGAGGAACACATCGTGTTCGGCTGCGGCCGCTACGAGGGCATCGACCAGCGCGTGTTCCACTGGGCCGCCGAGCACGCCCGCGTCTCGCTCGTGTCGATCGGCGACTACGTGCTCAACGGCGGCGAGGTCGCCGTCATGGCGATGATCGAGGCCTTCGGCCGGCTGATTCCGGGCGTCGTCGGTAACCCGGCATCGCTCGTCGAGGAGTCGCACTCCGACGGCCTGCTCGAATACCCGAGCTACACGAAGCCCGCGCAGTGGCGCGGCCTCGACGTGCCCGACGTGCTGCTCAGCGGTCACCACGGCAACGTCGCGAAGTGGCGCCACGAGCAGCAACTCGAGCGCACCCAGCGCGTGCGCCCCGACCTCTACGAGGCCTTCCAAGCACGCGACGACGCGTAGCTCTACGTTTCACCTCGTCACTGAGACGGGTTGCGACGCAAAACGTGGACGAAAATGAGCGCCTCGGGCGCCGCGCCTACTTGCGCAGGTACTTCTGCAGCTTCTCGAGCTCTTCGGGGCTCGGCTGAGCGCCGCCGGCCCCGCCACCGAAGGCGCCGCCACCGAACGACGAGCCACTCGGCGCGCTCTGCGCCGGTGCCTCGACGCCCCGCTTCGCCGGGTTGCCCGAGAACTTCTTGCCCTTCTTGGCGTTCTTCTTCGCCTGCTTGGCTGCCACCGCGCGGCCACCGCCCGACGAGGGCATGCCGGGCATCGACGGCATGCCGCCGCGCGCGACCTGGCGCATCATCTTCGACGACTGCTCGAAGCGCTTCATGAGGTCGTTGACCTCGCTCACGCTCGTGCCCGAACCGCGGGCGATGCGCGAGCGGCGCGAGCCGTTGAGCACCTTCGGCGTCTTGCGCTCGAGCGGCGTCATCGACTGAATGATCGCCTCGATGCGCACCATGCTCGACTCGTCGAAGTCGTCGAGCTGCTGGCGCATCTCTTTCGTGACGCCCGGCATCATGCCGATCATCTTCTTGAAGTTGCCGGCGCGACGCAGCTGCTGCATCTGCTTGAGGAAGTCGTCGAGCGTGAACTCGTTCGCCGCGAGCTTCTCGGCGGCCTCTCGGGCCTCCTCCTCATCGAAGGCCTTCTGCGCCTGCTCGATGAGCGAGAGCACGTCACCCATGTTGAGGATGCGGTTTGCCATGCGGTCGGGGTGGAACAGCTCGAAGTCGTCGAGGCGCTCACCGGTCGACGCGAACATGATCGGGCGCCCCGTGGCCTGCGCGACCGAGAGCGCCGCACCACCGCGAGCGTCACCGTCGAGCTTCGTGAGCACGACGCCCGAGAAGTCGACGCCGTCTTGGAACGCCTTCGCTGTCGCGACCGCGTCCTGACCGATCATCGAGTCGATGACGAACAGCACCTCATCGGGGTTCGTCGCCTGCTTGATGTCGCGGGCCTGCTGCATGAGCGTCTCGTCGACGCCGAGCCGACCGGCGGTGTCGATGACGACGACGTCGTGGAGCTTCTCGTTGGCGAGTCGGATCGACTCGCGCGCGACGCGCACCGGGTCGCCCTCGCCGTTGCCGCGCTCGGGCGCGAAGACTGGCACGCCGGCCTGGTCGCCGACGATCTGCAGCTGCTGCACCGCGTTCGGGCGCTGCAGGTCGGCTGCGACGAGCATCGGCGAGTGCTTCTGCCCGACGAGCCACTTCGCGAGCTTGCCCGCGAGCGTCGTCTTACCAGCACCCTGCAGACCGACGAGCATGATCACCGTCGGCGGGCGCTTCGCGAACTGCAGCTGGCGGGCTTCTTCCCCACCGAGGATGCGCACCAGCTCGTCGTTGACGATCTGCACGACCTGCTGCGCCGGGTTGAGCGCGCGGTTCACTTCGTCGCTCAGGGCGCGCTCGCGCACGTGCGCGGCGAAGTCCTTGACGACGGGAAGCGCGACGTCGGCCTCCAGCAGGGCGCGACGAATCTCGCGGACGGTGCCGTCGACGTCGGCTGGAGTGAGCTTGCCCTTCGAGCGCAGATTGCTCAGCGCGTCGACAAGGCGGTCTGAAAGGTTCCCGAACAAGGCCATAGTGTCGGCCATTCTACCGGCAATCGGCCGGGACTACCGGGCGGGCCGAGTCAGTCGGCGGCGTGCTGCACCGCGATCCGGATGAGCTCGCTCGCGCTGGCGGGTAGCTCGGGCTCTTCGCGCCAGATCGCGGTAAGTGGCCGGTGCAACTCGAGGTCGGCGACGTCGACGCGGCGGAGCCGACCCGCCGCGAGGTCTTCGGCGACGGTGAGCGCGCTCATGACCGCCGGGGCTATGCCCGCCGTGACGGCGCCTCGCACCGAGAGGATCGCCGAGAACTCGGCCCGGGGCTCGGCGGCCACGAGTTGCGGATGCTGCTCCCCCAGCAACTGTTCAAGTACCTGACGCGTGCCCGAGCCCGACTCGCGCACGACGAGCGGCATCGCCGCGAGCTCCTGCGCGGTGATGAAATCGCGCGAGGCCCAATCGTGGCTTGGCGCCACGACCACGACGAGCTCGTCGTGCCCGACCACGCGGTGCTCCAAGCCGCTCGGCTCGTCGAGCGATTCGATGAAGCCGATCACGGCCGCGCCCGAGTGCACCTCGCGAATCACCTCGACCGAGTTCACCGCGTGCACGTGCGGGCTCGTCGCGGTGCCAGCCTGCTCGAGCTGGCTCAGCCACTGCGGCAGCAGGTAGCCGGCGATCGTCTGCGAGGCCGCGACCCGCAGCGTGCTCGTGCGATCGGCCCGCAGCGAGGTGAGCCGCTCCTGAAAGCGGTCGGTCGCGACGAGCAGCTCGGCGATCCAGTCAGCCACGACCTGGCCGGTCTCGGTGGGCTGCGAGCCGCGGGCACCGCGCTCGAGCAGGTCGAGGCCGAGTTCGTGCTCGAGTTTGCGCATCCGTTCTGACACCGCCTGTTGCGAGCGGTCGGCGGCCGCTGCGGCCGCGTTGATGCTGCCACGCTCGACAACACACACGAACAGTTCGAGCGAATCCAAATCTAGACGGGTCACAGAGTCAAGGTAGCGCCTCCCGGTGTCGGCGGCTCCCAATACACTGGGCAACATGCAAGGACCACTGTTGCTCCCCTTCAATGGCGTCAGCCCCCGCATCCACCGTTCGGCGTGGATCGCGCCGAACGCCACGATCATCGGCGACGTCGAGATCGGCCCCGACTCAAGTGTCTTCTACGGCTGCGTGCTGCGCGGCGACTCGGGCGCGATCCGCATCGGCGCGCGCACGAACCTGCAAGACGGCACCGTCGTGCACGTCGATGCCGACGCGCCCTGCACCCTCGGCGATGACGTCACGGTCGGCCACGCCGCGATGCTCCACGGTACGACCGTCGGCGACGGCACACTCGTCGGCATGCGCGCCTCGCTGCTGAGCCACTCGGTCATCGGTACCGGCTCGCTGATCGCGGCCGGCGCCGTCGTGCTCGAGGGCTTCGAGATCGGCGACCGCGTGCTCGCCGCCGGTGTGCCCGCGAAGATTCGCCGCGAGCTCACCGAAGAGGAGTCGGCTGGGTTCATCCCCCATGCCGGCGGCTACGTCGACCTGTCGAAGGGCCAGCCGACGCTGCCCGAGGCGCTCTCGCTCGACACCTGCTGGTTCGAGTAAGCCGCGAACAACGACAGCGGGGCAGGTCACGATCGTGACCGGCCCCGCACTCGTTTTCCTCCTAGTTGGCCGGGCCCTCGACGAGGGTCGTCGTGCCGCTCTGCTCGGCGCCCGACGACGTCGTCCACGTCAGGGTCACCTCGGTGCCAGGCGTGTACTCGGCGATAAGTCCCTGCAGCTCGGATGCGCTTCCCACGGCAATGCCATCGACCGCGGTGATCGTGTCGCCGGCCGCGAGGCCGACCTCGGCCGCGGGGGTGTCGTCGTAGACGCCCGCCACCGTGGCGCCCGCGACGGTGCTCGAGCTCGTGCCCGACGTCGAGTCGGCGAGCGCAATACCGAGGAACGCCGGCGTGCCGAGCGTGTTCGTGTCGGTCTCGACGCCGTCGATGATGTTCTGCGCGACGCTGAGCGCCGTGTCGATCTCGATCGCGTAGCCCGAGATGTTCGTGCCACCGCTCGAGGCCGCAGTCGTCATGCCGACGACCTCGCCCTGGTCGTCGAGCACCGCGCCACCCGAGTCGCCCGTTACCACATCGGCGTCGATCTCAATCATGTTGGTAAGCGTGTTCGAGCCGGTCGTGCCGCCGCTTGCCGCCTCGTTTGACGGTGTCACCGACGCATCAAGATTCGTCACGACGCCGTCGGCGGCCATGAGTTCGCCGCCTCCCTCGGCGTTACCGATCGCGGTAACGGCGTCACTCACCGCGAGGTCATCGTCCTGATCGATCGTCGCCGTGGTCAGCCCGCTCGCGTCCTCAAGCTGCAGCACGGCAACATCCTGCGTCGAGTCGGTGCCGACGACGGTCGCGTTGTACGTGGTGCCGTCAGTCGTCGTGACCTGCACCGAGGTCGACCTCTCGACGACGTGGTTGTTCGTCAGCACGAGCCCGTCGGAGCTCAGGACGATGCCCGTGCCCGCCGCCGCCGCGCTCTGATATTCGAGCTTCGTGTCGATGAGCACGACGCCGGTCGACTCATCCGCACTCGCGGCTGAGATGTCGAGGCTGTCGGTCGACTCCTGCGTCGAACCGCCAAGCGAGCCGCCGCTCTGCCCATCCGTGCCCTGGCCGAACCCGCCGCTCGACGTGCCCTCGTCGACCCACGGCACGAGGTCGAGCAGTTGCTGCTTGAGTGCTTGGGAGGCGGGGCTGAGGTTCTGCGTGGTCTGGGCCGACGCATCCGCGCCCTGCCAGGCGCTGTGGGTGGTGGCGCCACTCGTGATGGCGAAGCCGCCGAACGCGCCGGCGACGACGAGGCCACAGCCGGCAGCGACTGCTGTCAGACCGCGCCGAACGCGAGGTTTCCGAGAAGTGGGTGCTGAGTCGTTCATGGCCCTGATATCACCCCTCTTCGCGATGATTCGGGCATGGGACAGCTATGAACCAGTTATGCGTCGATATGATATCGGGTTTGCACAGTGAGTAAAATCACTGATCGCCAACGACGACGCTTCATGCACCGCCGCCGAGACACCCCGATGGCGGGATGCACGTTTGTACGGCACACAGTGACAGCGCAGTGAGCCCGGACGCCGACCTCCAGCGGGACCCCTAACCTAGCGCCCCGCGCGCGCAACCCGGAACGCGAAATGTCACAACACACCGCCCAGGCTGGCACCGACGCACAGCCAGCGAAGAAGCTTCGCAATCGCCACGTGACGATGATCACGCTCGGCGGCATCATCGGTTCGAGCCTGTTCGTGGGCTCGGCCAACGTCATCTCCCAGGTCGGCCCCGCCGCCCTCTTCTCCTACGCCATCGGCGGTCTGCTCGTCATGCTCGCGATGCGGATGCTCGGCGAGATGGCGACCGCTCGGCCGTCGATCGGCTCGTTCATGGAGTACGCCCGCAGCGGCCTCGGTGAGTGGGCCGGTTACCTCGTCGGGTGGCTCTACTGGTACTTCTGGGTCGGCGTCGTCGCCTACGAGGCGGTCATCGGTGGCGCGATCCTCAACGGCTGGTTCCCCGTTATTCCCTCGTGGGTCTTCGCGGTCGCACTGCTCGTGATCTTCATCGTCACGAATCTCGTCTCGCTGCGCTCGTTCGGCGAGGTTGAGTTCTGGCTTGCGAGCATCAAGGTTGCCGCGATCATCGTCTTCCTCGCTGTCGGCGCGCTGTTCATCTTCGGTCTTTGGCCGAACGCGACGCCCGGCATCAGCAACCTCTGGAGCCACGGTGGCTTCGCACCCAACGGCGTCTGGCCAATCCTCTCGGGTGTCGCCATCGTGATCTTCTCGTACTTCGGCACCGAGATCGCCGTTATGGCGGCGGCCGAGTCGGAGGACCCGGCCCGCGGCGTGCGGCAGGCCACCAACACGATCGTCTGGCGCATCCTGCTCTTCTACTTAGGTTCGGTGTTCCTCATCGTCGCGATCGTGCCGTGGAACGGCCTGCCTGACACCGACGACCAGGGCCCATTCGCCTACCTGTTCTCGCAGTACGGCATTCCCGGTGCCGACCTCATCATGACCGCCGTGATCCTCACCGCCGTCTGCTCGGTGCTCAACTCGGGCATCTACTCGGCGTCGCGCATGTTCGCGTCGATTGCTGAACGCGGCTTTGCCCCGAAGTTCATCGCCCGCAAGGCAAAGAACGGCGTGCCGGTCGCGGCCGTCATCGCCTCGACGCTCGGCGGCTTCGCCGCGGTGCTCGTGAGCTTCCTGTTCCCCGACAGCGGCATCTTCGACTTCATCATGAACAGCTCGGGCCTCGTCGCACTGTTCGTGTACGTGTTCATCGCGCTGACGCAGGTGCGCCTGCGCAACAAGATGACCCCGGACGAGCAGGCGGAGCTCAAGCTGAAGATGTGGCTGCACCCGTGGCTCGCGTACCTCACCGTCGCCGCCGTCGCTGGCGTCGTCGTGATCATGCTCGTGAGCGGACCGAACACGCAGGTGCAGGTGTGGACGAGCCTGATCTCGGTCGTCGTCCTCGTGGCCGTGTGGCCGTTGGTGCGCCGCAACCTCAAGAAGTCGGGCCAATACGGTAAGCCGATCACCGAGGCCGTCGAGGCCCCGATGGGCGAATAGCTCCCCGGCCCCGATCAACGAGCGGCGGCTCGCGGCTTCGGTCGGGAGCCGCCGCTCGTTTCTGCGCTCGGTGACGCTACGCGTCGGCGAGCAGCTGTTCGGCGAAGACGTGCGGAGTGAAACCGGTGAGGTCGTTGATGCCCTCGCCCGTGCCGATGAGCTTGATCGGCAGCCCGGTGCGCTCCTGCACAGCGAGCACGAATCCACCCTTGGCCGAACCGTCGAGCTTCGTGATGACGAGGCCCGTCACACCGGCATATTCAATGAAGGCCTCGGCCTGCTGCACGCCATTTTGGCCGGTCGTGGCGTCGAGCACGAGCAACACCTCGCTCACGGGTGTGAGCTTCTCGACGACGCGGTGCACCTTCTTGAGCTCGTCCATGAGGCCAGCTTTCGTCTGCAGGCGACCGGCAGTGTCGATGATCGCCATCTCGATGCCGTCGCGCATCGCGATCTCGACGGTCTGGTAGGCGACGGATGCCGGGTCTTGGCCGAACTGCTGCGGCCGCACGATGCGCACATCGGCGCGCATCGCCCACGTGTCGAGCTGCTCGACCGCCGCGGCGCGGAAGGTATCGGCCGCACCGACCACGACCGTGCGGTCGAAGTTGCGCAGGAAGCGCGCGAACTTGCCGATCGTCGTCGTCTTGCCGACGCCGNTTGACGCCGACCATGAGCGTGACGGCGGGGCGCGCCGAGAGGTTCAGCGTCGTGTCGAACTTCGAGAGGCGCTCCTCGATGACCTCGCTGAGCATGCGGCGAAGGTCGCGCGCATCCGTCGTCTGGTGGTGCGCGACCTGCGCGCGCAGCTCGTCGACGATCTCGTCGGTGATGTCGGGCCCGAAGTCGGCGGTGAGCAGCGCATCCTCGAGGTCTTCCCACGTGGATTCATCGATCGTGCGTCGTGCGAACATGCCGCGCAGGGCGCTTCCGAGAGACCAGGGTGTGCGTTCCGCCATGGAACCAAGCCTAGCCGGGCGGGCCGTACCCTTGAGGCATGCGAATTGGGCTGATCAGGCACGGCGAAACCGAGTGGAACCGAAAGGCCCTGTTCCAGGGCACGAGCGACGTCCCGCTCAACGACACCGGCTACGACCAGGCCCGACGCACTGCAGTGCTGCTCGAGGGACAGCGGTGGAGCGCGCTATTCTGCTCACCGCTGACGCGCACGACGCAGACCGCGACCGAGCTCGGGCGCATCAGCGGGCTCGGCGAACCCACCCCGCTCCCCGACATCATCGAGCGCAGCTTCGGCGAACTCGAGGGCGAAAGCGTGTTCCTGCCCGACGGCACGCGACGCCTCGCCGACCATCCCACCGTCGAGCCCGTTGCGGCGGTGCTCGAGCGCACCTACCGGGCCCTCGAGCAGGTGTCGACGACCTGCGCATCCGATGCCCTCATCGTGACCCACGGCACCGTCGTGCGGTTGCTGCTCAATGACCTGCTCACGGTCGCCTCGCCCGCGATCAATAACCTCGCGCTCACGGTGCTCGAGACCGACCCGGATGCGCGACACGGCTTCCGCGTGCGACTCGCGAACGGGTACCCCGTGGCAGCGGAATTGACCCACAGCGTGTAACCTAGTGCGGTGTTGAAGGGGAGTATTCCTCCTCAACGTTCTCGTCATCACGGTGAAACACGGAGTTTCATCCGGGAACGTTGGTCGCAATCGCGGCGGAAGAGACCTTCAGAACGTTCAACGAACCTTCTGGAGGCTTCATGAATCACGTCGATATTTTGATCTGGTCGATCAGCATTGCGGTCGTTATCGGGTTCTTCTTCTTTGATTTTTACTCGCACGTGCGGCACGCGCACGTGCCCTCGATGAAGGAAGCCGGCTTCTGGTCGATCTTCTACATCGTGCTTTCGATCGGCTTCATGTTCCTCGTCGCCTGGCAATGGGACTGGGCGCACGCGGGCGACTTCATCACCGGTTACTTCACCGAGAAGGCGCTCAGCGTCGACAACCTCTTCGTGTTCCTGCTGATCATGATCAGCTTTCAGGTGCCGAAGATCGCCCAGCAGAAGGTGCTGCTAATCGGCATCGCGATCGCCCTCGTGCTGCGCACAATCTTCATCATCGCGGGTGCCTGGGTGCTCGAGGCCTGGGCCTGGGTGTTCTACTTATTCGGTGCATGGCTGCTCTACATCGGCGTCAAGCAGTTCATCGACTCGTTCGACGACTCCGACCCCGAGATGCCCGGCTGGGTGCGTCATGTGAAGCGCGTCATCCCCGCCTCGGAGCACTACAACGGCGACAAGTGGACCGTCGTCGAGAACGGCAAGAAGGTCTTCACGCCGCTCGTGCTCGTCATCGTGTCGCTCGGATTCACCGACCTGCTGTTCGCGCTCGACTCCATTCCCGCGATCTTCGGCATCACGCAGGAGCCGTACCTCGTCTTCATGGCGAACGCGCTCGCGCTGCTCGGCCTGCGCCAGCTCTACTTCCTGCTCGACGGCCTGCTCGCGCGCCTCAAGTACCTCGATCTGGGCCTCGCGTTCATCCTCACGTTCATCGGTGTGAAGCTCGTGTTCCACGCGCTGCACGTCAACGAGGTGCCGTTCATCAACGGCGGCGAGCCCGTCATGTGGGTGCCCGAAATTCCAACTTGGTTCTCGCTCATCTATATCTTCGGGGTGCTGCTCATCGCGGTCATCGCGTCGCTGATCTACTCGAAGCTCAACCCGGAAGACGAGAACGACGCCGTCGAGGCCACCCCGGCCGCAGACGAAATCGACACCAAATAGCCCACAAAGTAGGGGGTTGAGTGGTCGTTNTTTGGCTGTTAGAGGTGGCGTTCTTCGGGGCCGTTGTAGACCGAGAGGGGGCGGATGAGCGCGTTGTTCGCGTTTTGCTCGAGCACGTGCGCCGTCCAGCCCGTGACGCGGGCCGCGACGAACAGCGGCGTGAACGTCTGGGTGTCGAAGCCCATGAGGTGATACGTCGGCCCAGCCGGGTAGTCGAGGTTCGGGTAGATGCCCTTGCGCTCGAGGAACTCCCCCGCGAGCGTGCGGTAGAGCGCGAGCATGTCGTCGCGTCCGTAGTACGCGATCATGCGCTCCATCGCCGCCTGCATCGTCGGCACGCGCGAGTCGCCGTGCTTGTAGACGCGGTGACCGAAGCCCATAATCTTGCGCTTGTTCGCGAGCGCGTCGTCGAGCCACGGCACGACGTTGTCGGCCGAGCCGATATCGTCGAACGCGTGCATCACGGCCTCGTTCGCCCCACCGTGTAGCGCGCCCTTGAGCGCGCCGATCGCGCCGGTGACCGCGCTGTAGAGATCGGCCGTCGTCGACGCGATCACCCGCGCGGTAAACGTCGAGGCGTTGAACGAGTGCTCGGCGTAGAGCACCATCGACACCCGGAATGCGTCGACCACCTCGGGCGCGGCGTCCTCGCCGAAGGTCATCCAGAGGAAGTTCTGCGCGTAGTCGAGGTTATCTCGCGGCTCGACGAGCGCCTCGCCGCGGCGCCGCCGCTGGTCGTACGCGACGACCGCGGGCAGCGCCGCGAACAGCCGCTTCGACTTGAGCAGGTTCGCGGCCTCGGAGTTGTCTTCGGTCGTCTCGTCGAGCGCCCCGAGCACCGACACCGCCGTGCGCACGACATCCATCGGATGCGACGTCACGGGCAGATCGTCGATGAGCTGCTGGACTCGCTCGGGGAGCGCGCGGTTCGCGCGCTCAAAGGCGGTGAACTCGGCCAGCGCATCCGCGGTCGGCAGCTCGCCGTGCCAGAGCAGCAGCGCGACCTCCTCGAACGCGCAGCGCTCGGCCAACTCCTGCACCGGGTACCCGCGATAGAGCAGCGAATTCGTCTCGGCATTCACCTTCGAGATGGCGGTGTAGTCGACCGGTACACCGGCGAGACCCTTGTAAATTTCCTTGGCTTCCATAGCTCGCTCCTTCGCGGCGTTCGGGGCTACCGCTCGACGCGGAAGTTAAAGATCGACGTATCGAAGTGGTTGTACGCCTCGTAATCGATGAGCTCGTACAACTCCGCACGGTGCTGCATCTCTCCCAGCTTCCCGCGCAGATGTCCGGTTTGCCTGAGTTCGTCGAGCGCACGCTCGGTCGCGCCCATCGAGATGCGCAGCATCGACACGGGCCAGATCACGAGGTTCATGCCGACGTCGCGCAGTTCGTCGACCGAGAACAGCTCGCTCTTGCCGAACTCGGTCATGTTCGCGAGCAGGGGCACGTCGACAGCCGCGCGCATCGCCGCGAACTCGTCGAGCGTGCGCATTGCCTCGGGAAAGATCGCGTCAGCGCCGGCATCGACGAGCGCCTTCGCGCGGTCGAGGGCCGCGTCGAGCCCCTCGGCGGCGCGGATGTCGGTGCGCGCCATGACGAGAAAGTTCGGGTCGCGGCGCGCGTCGACCGCGGCGCGGATGCGCTTGATCGCGGTGTCGTCGTCGACGACCNTGCTTGCCGTCGAGGTGTCCGCACCGCTTCGGGTTGATCTGGTCCTCGATGTGGGCGCCGGCGAGCCCCGCGTCCTCGAGCTCCTGGATGCTGCGCGCCACGTTCATCGGCTCGCCGAAACCCGTGTCGGCATCGATGATCGTTGGCAGCTCGGTCATGCGGGCGATCTGCTTGCCCCGGCCCGCGACCTCGCTCAGGGTCGTGAGGCCGATATCGGGCAGCCCAAGATCGGCCGCGAGCACGGCGCCCGACACGTAGACGCCGTCGAATCCCTTGCGCTCAATGAGCCGCGCCGAGAGCGGGTTGAAGGCGCCGGGAAACTGCAGCAGCTCGCCCGAGGCGAGCCGCTCGCGAAACGCCGCGCGCTTGTCGGCGGGCGAGGTGGATGCGTAGAGCACGTCGGCCTCCTAGAAGATGCCTGTGTCGGGCGGGGTGACGAGCTTGCCCGGCGCCGCCACGATCGTGAGAAGACCGAGTTCATTCGCCCCGAGTTCGGGCAGGCGCTGCGCGACGTCGAGGAAGCGCTCGATCTCGCTCGCCTCGAGCACGTCAGCGGCGAGCGTGCGGAACTTCTGCGCGTACTGCTCCCGGGCGAACGGCCGGGCGCCGAGCGGATGCGCGTCGGCGACCGCGATCTCATCTCGAATCTCGGTGCCGTCAGCGAGGCGAATTACGACTGCGCCGCCGAAGGCCTTCTCGCTGATGTCGAGTGAGTGATAGCGACGGGTCCACTCCGGGTCCTCAACCGTAGTGACCTTCTGCCACAGTTCGACGGTGTCGGGACGCGCCGCACGCTCGGGCGAGTACGAGTCGACGTGGTGCCACGTGCCGTCCTGCAGCGCCACCGTGAAGATGTACGGAATCGAGTGGTCGAGCGTCTCGCGCGACGCCGTCGGGTCGTATTTTTGCGGGTCGTTCGCGCCCGAGCCGATGACGTAGTGCGTGTGGTGCGAGGTCTCGATGCGCACTGACTCGATGCGCTCGGGGTGCTCGACGAGCTCGGGATGCGCGTGGTGCAGCTTGCGCGCAAGATCGATCCAGGCCTGCGCCTGGTACTCGGCCGAGTGCTCCTTCGTGTAGGTGTCGAGGATCGCGCGCTTCGCCTCCCCCGCCTCGGGCAGTGGCACGGTGTAGCGCCCCTCCGGGCCGTCGAGCAGCCACGCGACGACACCATCCTCGCCCTCGTAGATCGGCGTCGGGCTCGTCTGGCCGCGCATCGCGCGATCGACCGACTCAACCGCCATCTTGCCGGCGAATGCGGGCGCGTGCGCCTTCCAGGTCGAGATCTCGCCCTTGCGCGACTGCCGCGTCGCGGTGGTCGTGTGCAGCGCCTGGCCGACGGCCTGGAAGATCGTCTCGGCGTCGAGACCGAGCAGGGTGCCGATGCCGGCCGCGGCCGACGGGCCGAGGTGGGCGACGTGGTCGATCTTGTGCTTGTGCAGCGAGATGCCTTGCACGAGGTCGACCTGCACCTCGTAGCCGGTGGCGATGCCGCGCACGAGGTCGCGCCCGGTGAGGCCGCGGTCAGCCGCGAGGTGCTGCGCCACCGCAAGAATCGGCGGAATGTTGTCGCCCGGGTGCGAGTACTCGGCCGCGAGGAAGGTGTCGTGGAAGTCGAGCTCGCGCACGGCGACGCCGTTCGCCCAGGCGGCCCACTCGGGGCTCGTGCGTTCGCCCGCGTCGAGGCCGAACACGGTCGCACCCTCGCCGTGGCGCGAGACCGGATGCGCGGTGGCCTGCCCCCGTGCGGCGACGATCGGCGCGCGGTTGAGCGAGGCGGCGGCGACCGAGGCGTTGTCGATGACGCGGTTGATCACCATGTCGGTGACCTCCTCGCTCACCTCGACGGGGTCGGCGGCGACTTCGGCGAGCTTCCACGCGAGCTGGTCTTCGCGGGCGAGGTTCTCTTCGGATCGGTGGACGCGAACTTCGTGGTTACGCACTGGTGTCCTTTCGGTCGGTGCTGCGCGCGAGGGCGCTATTGAGGCTGCGGTGCAGGTGGACGTGGGTCGCGTGCGCGGCGAGCTGCGCATCGCGCGCGAGGATCGCGTCGACGACGAGCAGGTGCTCGGCGGCGGCTTCGCGGAGGCGGTTCGGGTCGTGGCTCGCGAGGCGACGGATGCGCGCGGAGTGGAGCCGCGCGCTCGCGAGCGCAGAGGCGAGATAGGGGTTGTCGAGGGCGTCGGCGATCGCCTCGTNGCGCGTCGACGACCTCGAAGTACGGCGCGATGCCGGACTCCCCCGCGTCGAGCAGCCGCGGCGCCGCCTCGATGCGGGCGCGCAGCTCGGTGAACACGGCGGCGTCGCCCCGCTCGGCCGCGAGCGCGGCGGCGCTCGTCTCGAGCACGCGGCGCAGTTCGTAGAGCGTGCGGATGCGCGCTTCACTCAGCTCGGCGACGACGAGGACGCGCGGCGAGAGCGNCCTGCACGAGTCCGTCGGAGTTGAGCCGGTTGAGCGCCTCGCGTACGGGGGTGCGGCTCACGCCGAGGCGCTTGCCCTGTTCGACCTCGGCGAGCTGGGTGCCGGGCTCGAGCACGCCGTCGAGGATCTCCTCGCGCAGCGTTGCATACACGCGTTCACTCGCTCGCACCACACCCCCTCACTCCGTTTATGTATACATTAACCGCGATTTTCCGAAGTGCACCACATAATTTCTCATACTGTGCATGCACTAGTGGATCACGGCAACAGCCCAGCCCGCCGCGCCGCGGTGACGGCGGCCGAGCGCGAGGGCTGCCCGAGCTTCTGCATCACCGAGCCCAGATAGCTCTTCACCGTCGACTGCGTGAGCCCAAGGGCCTCGGCAATCGAGGCGTTGCGCCAACCGAGCGCGACGTAGCCGAGCACATCGAGTTCGCGCGGCGAGAGCGTTGGGCNGGTCGGCGGAGTCGGCCCCGAATTCGGGGTGAGCGATGCCGAGCAGCTGGTGTTCGAGCGCCTCGAGCCGGTGTCGCAGCTGTGCATCGGTGACGTCGGCGCTGATCGCGCGCAGCTCGGCGTAGCTTTCCCGCAGTTGTTCGAGCTGCGCGATCGGCAGCGGGATGGGCTTGGTTTCGGCGGCGCGCGCAAGTTCGGCTTGCTCGCGGGCCCGTCGCACCGCATCTCGCGCCGCGAGATTGCGCCGCAGCTCGGCCGCTGCGCGCTCAGCCGGCACGATCGAGACGTCGCCGACCGGCGCATCCGCCCGTTGCCCGCCGTAGAGCACGGCCCGCATCGCGCCGTCAACCTCGACGGGCACCGCGAGCAACGAGCGCACGCCCTCGCCGAGCACTGCACGGTCGTAGTCGTGCGTGATCGAGCGCGACTTGCCGTAATGCGTCGTGAGCTGCGGCCGGCGTTCGGCGATGACGCGGCCGCCGAGGCCGCGTTCGGTGCGCACGTGCAGCCCGGCCATGGTGCCCGTGAGCTGGCCGCGCAGTGCCGTCACCTGCACCCCGTCTTCGCTCGCAATGCCCCCAAAGACCAGCGAGAGGCCACTTCTGCGTTGAAATTCCTCGAGGGCCTGTTCGAGGAGTTCGTATTCGGAGACAACACTGCGCCGTTGCATGTTCATCGTTCGTTACCAACTTTCGGAGGTAGTGGGCAGCGTACCGAATGCCTAGTTTGATGTCGACGTTGCGTACCGATGCGCCTACATATTTCGCAATGACGCGCATCGTCAGGAGTTCTGGATGACCAATCCCCCTATTCCGACCGCGCCGGCAACCCCGGACAACGGAAACCAAGCAGCCGAAACCCCCGGAGCAGCCCGCGCCACTCGGCAGCGCAGCATCGACGACCCGAACCAATTTTGGCTCGAGGCCGCACAGCTGCTCGACTGGCAGACTCCGCCAACCGTCGCCCTCGAGCAGCCGAGCGATGACGAATGGACCTGGTTCCCCGACGGCACCCTGAACGCAAGCGTGAACGCTCTCGACCGGCACGTCGCGGCCGGTCACGGTGACCGCACGGCTGTCATCTACGACTCGGCGATGACCGGCAGCCAGCGCTCGCTCACCTACGCCGAACTGCTCGAGCGCACCGCGAAGTTCGCGGGCGTGCTGCGCGACCACGGCGTCACCGCAGGCGATCGCGTGCTCATCTACCTGCCGATGATTCCNCGAGGCGATCGTCGCGATGCTCGCCTGCGCTCGCCTCGGCGCCGTGCATTCGGTCGTGTTCGGGGGCTTCGCGGCGCCCGAGCTCGCGCTGCGCATCGCGGATGCGCAGCCGAAGCTGCTCGTGACGACGAACGGTGGCTTCGAGCCGGGCCGGACGATCGAGTACCTGCCGATCGTCGAGCGCGCGCTCGAACTCGCCGGCGGCTCGGTCGAAGCGGTCATCGTCACCCGCCGCCCGAGCGTGCCCGGTTCGGCCTCCGACTACGACGGTGGAGCCGTGCGCTACCTCGACTGGGTCGAGGCCGAGACTGCCGCCGAGCCCGCCGAGCCCGTATTCGTGCCGTCGGCGCATCCCTCCTACATTCTCTACACCTCCGGCACCACCGGCACGCCGAAGGGCGTCGTGCGGGACACCGGCGGCCACGCCGTCGCGCTCGCGCGCTCGATGGGCGCGATCTACGACATCGGCCCGGGCGACGTGTTCTGGTGCGCCTCCGACGTCGGCTGGGTCGTCGGGCACAGCTACATCGTCTACGCTCCGCTGCTCGTCGGCGCGACAACCGTGCTCTACGAGGGCAAGCCCGTCGGCACGCCCGACGCCAGCGCGTTCTTCCGCGTCGTCGAGCAGTACGGCGTCAAGGCGCTCTTCACGGCGCCGACCGCCGTGCGCGCGATCCGCCGCGAGGATCCGCAACTCACGGGTGCCGCACGCCACGACCTCACGAGCCTCGAGGCGCTCTTCCTCGCCGGCGAGCGCCTCGACCCCGAGACCTACCACTGGGCGAACGACGGGCTCGACTGCCCGGTCATTGACCACTGGTGGCAGACCGAAACGGGCNTGGGCGATCTGCGCGAATCCGCGAGGCACCGAGCTCCTCCCGGCAAAGCCCGGCTCGACCGCGCTGCCGAGCCCCGGCGTGCAGCTGCGGGTACTTGACGCGCAGGGCCACGAGATCGATCGACCCGGCGTCGAGGGCAACATCGCGCTGCGCCTGCCGCTGCCGCCGGGTTATCTGCGCGGCGTGTGGGGCAACCCCGAGCGGATGCGCACCTCGTACCTCGACGCGTTCCCCGGCTACTACGCGACCGGCGACTCGGGCTATGTCGACGACGACGGCTACGTCTTCATCATGGGCCGCACCGACGACGTCATCAACGTCGCCGGGCACCGGCTCTCGACCGGCTCGCTCGAGGAGGTGCTCGCGCGCCACGAGGCGGTCGCCGAAGCCGCCGTCGTCGGCGTCACCGACACGCTCAAGGGCCAGCGCGCGTACGGCCTCGTCACACTGAAGCACGGCACAAACATCGACCCGGATGCGCTCCGCCGCGAGCTCGTTGCGCTCGTGCGCGAGCACATCGGCCCCGTCGCCGCGTTCCGCGAGGTCGCCGTCGTGCCGCGCTTGCCGAAGACCCGCTCGGGCAAGGTGCTGCGCAAAACCATCCGGCAGATTCTCGATGGCGAGGCCGAGATCCGCGTGCCCGCGACGATCGAGGATGCGAGCGTGCTCGACGACGTGCGCGCCCTCGGCCTCGCCGACCCGTCCGGCGCCGCCACCGACATGTTTACCACACCAATCGAAGTCGTTCGCAACGAGGCGGACGACGACAACTAGGAGGATCAGTGTCCCATCCAGAATCGGCAACACCATCGCCGGTCGACTACGTCGCCGTGCAAGCGTCCGAAAAATTCCAGGGGCACCGGCGGAGGCAGCGCTCCTTCGTCTTCCCCATGACGATCTTCTTTCTCGTGTGGTACTTCGTCTACGTGCTGCTCGGCGCCTACGCGCACGACTTCATGGCGACGCCCGTGTTCGGCAACATCAACGTCGGCTTGATCCTCGGTCTACTGCAGTTCGTCACGACCTTCACGATCACGACGCTCTACGTCCGCTTCGCGAACCGCAAGCTCGACCCGGTCGCAGAGGACCTCCGAGGCGAGCTCGAAGACATTGAGGTTGGCGCCGGCACCATCGAAGGGAACGCCCGATGAATGAGTTCTTCAGCAACGTCGGCACTGTGCTCGCCGACACCGTGACCGCAGTCGAAAACAACCCGGTGCTCAACATCTCGATCTTCGTCGTGTTCGTGGGCATCACTTTGTTCATCGTGATCCGCGCGAGCCGCAACTCCCGCTCGGCGGCCGACTTCTACGCCGGCGGCCGCTCGTTCTCGGGCACCCAGAATGGCTTCGCAATCTCGGGCGACTACCTCTCGGCCGCGTCGTTCCTCGGCATTGTCGGCGCCATCGCAATCAACGGCTATGACGGCTTCCTCTACTCGATCGGCTTCCTCGTCGCGTGGCTCGTCGCGCTGCTACTCGTCGCTGAGCTCATGCGTAACNACCGGCAAGTTCACGATGGCCGACGTGCTCTCGTTCCGACTCAAGCAGCGTCCTGTGCGCATGGCGGCGGCGATCACGACGCTCGCCGTGACACTGTTCTACCTGCTCGCGCAGATGGCCGGCGCGGGCGGTCTCGTCTCGCTGCTGCTCGGCATCGACGACAGGCTCGGCCAGAGCATCGTCGTCGCCGTTGTCGGCGTGCTCATGATCGTCTATGTGCTCATCGGTGGCATGAAGGGCACCACCTGGGTGCAGATCATCAAGGCATGGCTGCTCATCGGCGCCGCATTCGCGATGACGATCTGGGTGCTCGTGCTCAACGGCTTCAACCTCAGTGCCGTGTTAGACCGCGCCATTGAGGCATCATCGAATGGTGCCGCGATCCTCGCGCCGGGCCTCCAGTACGGCACCAACCCGCTCGACTTCCTCTCGCTCGGCATGGCCCTCGTGCTCGGCACGGCAGGCCTGCCGCACGTGCTCATGCGCTTCTACACGGTGCCCACCGCGAAGGAGGCCCGCAAATCGGTCGTCTGGGCCATCTGGCTCATCGGCGCGTTCTACGTCTTCACGCTCGAGCTCGGCTACGGTGCCGCGGCGCTCGTCGGCCCTGAGACCATCGCGGCCGCGCCCGGCAAGGTGAACTCGGCGGCCCCGCTGCTCGCGCTCGAGCTCGGCGGGCCGATCCTGCTTGGCGTCGTCTCGGCGATCGCGTTCGCGACCATTCTCGCGGTCGTCGCGGGCCTCGCCATCACGGCCGCCGCTTCCTTCGCCCACGACATCTACGGCAACGTCATCAAGCGCGGCAAGGCCGCACCCGAAGACGAGGTGCGCGTCGGCAAGGTCACCGTGGTGGTGCTCGGCATCGTCGCGATCGCCGGCGGCATCGGCGTGCAGGGGCAGAACATCGCGTTCCTCGTCGCCCTCGCCTTCGCGGTCGCCGCGTCGGCAAACCTGCCGACGATCCTCTACTCGCTCTACTGGAAGGGCTTCACCACCCGCGGCGCGGTGTGGAGCATGTACGGCGGCCTCATCTCGGCGCTCGTGCTCATCACGTTCTCGCACGTCGTCTCGGGCTCCGAGACCTCGCTGCTCGGCGCGGGCGTCGACTTCGCGTGGTTCCCGCTGTCGAACCCGGGCATCATCTCAATTCCGCTCGGCTTCTTCCTCGGCTGGCTCGGCTCGGTCACCTCGCGGCAGCGGGAGGACCCTCGCCTTGCGGCCGAGATGGAGGTGCGCGCCCTCACCGGCCACGGCGCTGAGCCGCCCGTGCACCACTAGCTAGCCGGCTTGCTTCGGCAAGCGGCCCGAACGCCGAGCGGCCCCCGCGTTTGCGCGGGCCGCTCGGCGTTCGCAGCAGGTTCGGATGCGCTGCCGCGGCTCCGCGAACAGGCTCACAGCTCGACTACCTCGGTTAGGCGCACGATGGCCTCGCCTTCCTCCGCGGATGCGGTGAGGTCGACCTCGGCTCGGATGCGCCAGTCGTGGTGGTGCTCAGGGTCATCGATCGTCTGCTCGACGAGCCAGATGCCCTCGCGCTCGCGGCTCGTGTCGATGCGGCACAGCTGCGGCGAGCGTGCGGCGCCATCAATATTGATGTCGTCGTACGTGTCGTAATAGTCGTCGAGGATCTCGGGCCAGCCGAGCTCGGGGTCGAGCTTCTCGAGTTCGTCGTCGCGTTCGAGGGCGGCGAGCTGCACGCGCCGCCAGAGCTCGTTGCGCACGAGCACGGTGAACGCGCGGCGGTTCGCGACCACGCTCGGTGGCGACGGCGGCAGCACCGGCTGGCCCTGCGCATCCGTCGGCGCCACGAGCTCGGCCCACTCGTCGACGAGGCTCGAATCGACCTGGCGAATCAGCTCGCCGAGCCACTCAATGATCGATTCGAGTTCGTCGGTAAGGCGATCCGACGGCACCGAGTGCTGCAGCGTGCGGTAGGCGTCGCTGAGGTAGCGCAGCACGACGCCCTCGGCGCGGGCGAGGTCGTAGTAGCCGGTGAACTCCGCGAAGCTCATCGCCCGCTCGTACATGTCGCGCACGACGGTCTTCGGGGCGAGGTCGAAGTCGCGGGCCCACGGCTGCCCCTCGGCGAACTGCTCGTAGCTCTGCTCGAGCAGCTCTTCGAGCGGCTTCGGCCAGCTGATCTCCTCGACCCGCTCCATCCGCTCGTTGTAGTCGAGCCCATCGGCTTTCATCGCGGCGATCGCCTCGCCGCGGGCCTTGCGCTGCTGCGCCATGAGAATCGGGCGTGGGTCGTCGAGGATCGACTCGACGACGCTGACGACGTCGAGCGCGTAGTGGCCGCTGCCGACCTCGTCGGTCTTCCCGTCGGTCTCGACCGCCGGGTCGAGCACGTCAAGCACCGCGATCGCGAACGGCGACAGCGGCTGGTTCAGCGCAAAGTTCGGCTGCAGATCGACGGTGAGGTGAAGGCTCGGGCGCGAGGTGCCGGGCACCGGCTCGAGGTAATCGACCTCGATGATGCCCGCGTCGAGCAGGGTGCGGCCGAGCGCGAGGGCTCGCCGCGCGAGCTCGAACTGCCGCGAGCGCGACTCGTGATTGTCGAAGCAGAGCCGACGCACGTTCGCGAACACGTCACCGCCGCGGGCGACGACGTTGATGAGCATCGAGGAGGTCATTTCCATGTGGCTCGAGAGCTTCTCGGGCTCGGCGGCGACGATCTTCTCGAAGGTCTTGTCGGTGTAGTTGACGAAGCCCTGCGGCGGCTGGCGGCGCGTGACTTTTCGCTGCTTCTTCGGGTCGCCAGCGGCCTTCGACATCGCGTGCTCGTACTCGACGACGTGGTCGGGGGCCTGCACGATAACGGTGCCGTGGTCGTCGAAGCCGGCGCGGCCTGCGCGGCCGGCGATCTGGTGGAATTCTCGCGCCGAGAGATGGCGCTGCTTCGTGCCGTCGAACTTCGTGAGCGAGGTGATGAGCACCGAGCGGATCGGCACGTTGATGCCGACGCCGAGGGTGTCGGTGCCGCAGATAACGCGGAGCAGACCGCGCTGCGCGAGCACCTCGACGAGGCGCCGGTAGCGCGGCAGCATGCCGGCGTGGTGCACGCCGATGCCCTGCCGCAGCCAGCCCGAGAGCTTGCGGCCAAACGCGGTCGTGAACTTGAAGCCGCCCATCGCGGCGATGATCTCGTCGCGTTGCTCGCGCGAGGCGACGCGGATGCTCGAGAGCGCCTGGGCACGGTCGACCGCCTCCTTCTGCGAGAAGTGCACGACGTAGATCGGCGCCTCGTGCTCCTCGAGCAGGCGCTCGACGGTCTCGTGCACGGGCGTGAGCACGTACTCGTAGCTCAGCGGCACGGGTCGCGTCGCGCCGGCGACGAGCTCGGTGGGGCGGCCCGTTCGGCGGGTGAGGTCTTCGCGCAGGGCGTCGGTGTCGCCCAGCGTCGCCGACATGAGCAGAAACTGCACCCGCGGCAGGAGCAGCAGCGGCACCTGCCACGCCCAGCCGCGCTGGTGGTCGCCGTAGTAGTGGAATTCGTCCATCACGACCTGGTCGACGTCGGCGCCTTCGCCGTCACGGAGGGCCTTGTTGGCGAGGATTTCGGCGGTCGCGCAGATGATGGGCGCGTCGGGGTTCACCGAGCTGTCGCCGGTGACCATGCCGACGCGCTCGGCGCCGAAGATCTCGACGAGGGCGAAGAACTTTTCGCTCACGAGCGCCTTGATCGGCGCCGTGTAGTAGCTGCGCTTGCCCTCCGCGAGTGCGATCGCGTGCGCCGCGATGGCGACGAGCGACTTGCCGGTGCCGGTTGGGGTCGCGAGCACGACGTTCGCGCCCGAGACGAGGTGCACGATCGCTTCGTCCTGGGCGTCATAGAGGTCGATTCCGCGCCCGCTCGTCCACTCGAGAATCGCGTCGTAGACATGGTCGGGGTCGTAGGGTGCCCCCGGGTCAGCGAGGGTGGGGATGAGCTCGGGCAGGGTAGGCATCCCCTCGATCATCCCACGCGCCCCCGACGCGGTTACGACGTATCGTAGAGCTGTGAGTTTGCTGCGCCTCGAGAACGTGCCCGCGCCGGGCGCCGACTCGCGTGTGCGCGCCGCCATCCTCCGTCGCCGGCTTCGCCTCGCGCTCGTCGCGGCGTCCTTCTCGACCTTCGTGGCGCTCACCTCGCACCTCACCGCGGGCGGCGAGTTGCCAACCCTTGCGGGCATCCTCGTGCCGCTCGGCCTCGCCTACGTGTTTTCGCTCTGGCTCACCCCGATTCGCTCGAGCTGGTTGCGGCTCGGGCTCTCGGTCGCGCTGAGCCAGTTCGCGTTCCACGCGATCTTCACGCTCGGCGCTCCCTCGGCGTTCGGGGGCGGGGCGCACCCGCACCACCACGCGTCGAACTCCGAGATGGCGAGCGCGATCGCCGCGCACACGGGCTCCGCCTCGGCGTCGGTGCACCTCGGCCACGACACCCCGTTCATGTGGGCGATGCACGGGGTCGCCGCGCTCGTGACGACGCTCGTACTGTTCTTCGGCGAGGCGATCCTGCGCCGGCTCTCGCGCGTGCGCGACGCGCTCGGTGAATTCTTTGCCTTCGTACTCGTGCTCGTGCGGGCCCTCACGCCGCGCCCGAGCGCGGCACCGGCGACCCTGTCGCTGCCGTGGGTGCCGCGGCTCGCGGCTCGCGCTGTGGCGTCGGCACCGCGACGAGGGCCGCCGTCGCGCGATTTCCTCGCGCACTGCACCTTGGCGTAGCTCCCCCGGCAGACGGGGTGCTCGCTGTGCGCGACGACCCCGGCGCTGCCGCATCGCTTACGCACTCAGGAGCATCCCTATGTCTATTTTCCGTGCCACCACCACAACCATCCGCCCCCTCACCGCGCTCGCCGCGGCGGGCCTGATCGCCCTGACCCTCGCCGGCTGCAGCCAGGCCGAGGCCGGCGCCACCGACGCGGCCCTCACCGTCACCGACCCGTGGGTGAAGGCGACCGACACCGACATGACCGGCGTGTTCGCGTCGATCAAAAACACGTCGGGCCACGATGTCGTCATCGAGTCGGCCACCGTCGAGGGCGCCTCGATGACCGAGCTGCACGAGACGATCGTGCAGTCGGATGGCTCGAGCCTCATGCAAGAAATCGAGGGCGGCTTCGCGATCGCCGACGGCGAGACGCTCGAGCTGCAGCCGGGCGGCAACCACATCATGCCGATGGGCCTCGACTCGGCGATCGAGCCCGGTGACGAGGTCGCGGTGACGCTGACGCTCGACGACGGCACCGAGGTCGACTTCACCGCGACGGCGAAGGAGTACACCGGCGCCGAGGAAAGCTACGCGCCCGAGTCCGGGCACGAGGGGCACTAGCCGTGGCCGCCGTTCGGGGGCCGCGGCGCCGCGACGTGCTCGTCGGCGCCGCGGCCGTCGGCGTCGGTGCGGCCGCGGGCGTGGCCGGGGTGCGCCTGACTGAGCGTCTCACCGAGGCCGCGCCGCTCGGCCAGCAGCGCCGCGAGGCGAACGACGCATCCCTGCCACCGGGCCTCGGCGTCGAGTCGGCGCACGCCGTGTTCCTCGGCCTCGACCTCGCACCGGGGCTCGAGCGCGACCGCATCGCGAGCCTGCTGCGGCTCCTCCACGACGACGCGGCGCGCCTCACCCGGGGTGCCGCGCCGATCGGCGACCAGGAGCCCGAGCTCGCCGAGCAGCCCGCGAACCTCGCGGTGACGTTCGGCTTCGGGCCGGGCCTCGTCGAGCGGGTGAATCCCGCCGCGCGGCCCGAGTGGCTCGCCCAGCTGCCGGCCTTTTCGATCGACGCGCTCGAGGACCACTGGAGCGAGGGTGACCTGCTGCTGCTCGTGACCGGCGACGACCCGCTCGCCGTCGCGCACGCGCAGCGCATGCTGCTCAAGGATGCGCGGGCGTACACGACAATTCGCTGGCAGCAGCACGGGTTTCGCAACGCCCACGGCGTCGCGAAACCCGCCACGACGCAGCGCAACTTGTTCGGGCAGCTCGACGGCACCTCGAACCCGACCCCGGGCACCACCGAGTTCGAGACGGTCGTGCGCATCACCGAACCCGGGTGGCTGCAGGGCGGCACTAGCCTCGTGCTACGCCGCATCGAGATGAACCTCGAGACGTGGGACGAGGTCGACCGGCCCGGCCGCGAGGCCTCGGTGGGGCGCCGTCTCGACACGGGCGCGCCGCTCACCGGCACGCACGAACATGACGAGCCCGACTTTGAGGCGGTCACCCCGCAGGGCTTCACCGTGATCAACGCGGCGAGCCACGTGCGGCGCTCGCGCCCCGACGACCCGAGCCAGCGCATCTTCCGCCAGCCCTACAACTACGACCTCCCCGTCTCACCCGCGGCGGGCGAGGACGCGGTGGGCGGCCGGGGTGCGCAGGTCTCGAACTCGGGGCTGCTGTTCGCGTCGTTCCAGGCGAATCCGACGCTGCAGTACGTGCCGATTCAGCAGCGCCTCGCGGACGCCGACCTGCTCAACACGTGGACGACGCCGATCGGCTCGGCGGTGTTCGCGATCCCGCCGGCGACCAGGGAATTCCCTGGGCAGGCGCTGTTCGACGCGTAGCGCGCGTGGCGAAATGTGACGACGGTGATCTTGTGGCACAGGGTGCGGGTGCGTATGGTTACCGCCAGCAACATGCTCCGGGGTCGGTGTAAGTCCGAACCGGCGGTGATAGCCCGCGACCGCAGCCTGTGCCTGACGCCTCGGCGTCGTGTACGAGCCGCGCTGATCTGGTGGAATTCCAGAGCCGACAGTCAAAGTCTGGATGGGAGGTGCATGGCTGCCGAGGTTTCCTCGGCAGTGGCGTGATTGCGTGCACGCGTCTCGTTTCCCCGGTGGTGTTCCACACCGGAAGGAAACGCAGTGCAACTCACCCCCGTCGACGCGATGCGGCGCGCCATCGAGCTCGCCGCCCGCGGTCCCGAGCTCGGCCCGAACCCGCGCGTCGGCTCCGTGCTGCTCGCCGCCGGCCCGGCGTCGGCGCCGCGCGAGGTGCTCGGCGAGGGCTGGCATCGCGGCGCGGGCACGGCCCACGCCGAGGTCGCGGCGCTCGCGGATGCACGGGCTCGCGGCATCGACGTGCGCGGCGCCACCGCCGTGGTCACCCTCGAACCCTGCAATCACACCGGCCGCACCGGGCCGTGTGTCGACGCGCTGCTCGACGCGGGCGTCGCCGAGGTCATCTATGCCGTCGACGATCCGAATCCCGCCGCGGCCGGTGGCGCCGTGCGCCTGCAGGCCGCCGGCGTCACCGTGCACTCGGGTCTCGAGGAGGCTGCGGCCGGCGAGCTCATCCGCGCCTGGGCCACGCCCGCCCGGCTCGGGCGCCCCTTCGTCACGCTCAAGCTCGCGCTGACGCTCGACGGCAAGATCGCCGCGGCCGACGGTACGAGCCAGTGGATCACCTCCCCCACCGCCCAGGCCCACGCGCACGGCGTCCGCACCCAGGTCGACGCGATCGCTGTCGGCACCGGCACCGCCCTCGCCGACGACCCAGCGCTCACCGCCCGCACGCCCGATGGCGCGCTGCTGCCCAAGCAGCCGCTGCGAGTCGTGCTCGGCGACCGTGAGTTGCCCGCCTCGGCCCAGCTCCGCGACGACCGCGCGCCGCTGCTGCAGCTGCGCACCCACGACGTCACCGCCGCCCTCAGCGAGTTGGCCGAGCGGAACATCCATCACGTGCTCGTCGAGGGCGGCGCGACCGTCGCCGCCGTGCTGCTGCGCGCCGACGTCGTCGACGAGCTCCACATCTACCTCGCGCCGCTGCTCCTCGGCGAAGGCACGGCCGCCGTCGCACCCTTCGGCGTCGGCACGCTCGCCGAGGCCCGTCGCTGGCGCTTCGACGCACCCAAGCCCCTCGCCCCCGATGTCTTCCTGCGCGCCCGCCGCACCACCAACCCCACCCCAGAAGGAGCCTGAAATGTTTACCGGACTCATCGAAGCGCGCGGCGAAGTGCTGCGCCTCGAGCACGAGCCGGGGCAGGCGGATGCTCGCCTCGAGATCCGCGCACCTCGCGTCACCGACGACGCTGCGCCCGGCGACTCGATCGCCGTGAACGGCGTCTGCCTCACCGTCGTCACGATCGCCGACGACGGCTTCACCGCCGATGTGCTGCCCGAGACCCTGCGCCGCACCTCGCTCGGCGAGCTCGCGCCGGGTTCGCCCGTGAACCTCGAGCGTGCGCTCGCCGCATCGGCCCGCCTCGGGGGCCACATCGTGCAGGGCCACGTCGACGGCGTGGCGACCCTGGCCTCGCGCAACGCGGGCGAGCGCTGGGACGACCTCGTGTTCGAGGCGCCCCGCGAGCTGCTGCGCTACGTCGCAGAGAAGGGCTCGGTCGCGGTCGACGGCATCTCGCTCACCGTCACCGACGTCACGGCGCGCGGCTTCGGTGTGTCGATCATTCCGACGACCTCGCGCGAGACGACGCTCGGCGCCCTCGAGGTCGGCACCAGCGTGAACCTCGAGGTCGACGTGCTCGCGAAATACGTCGAGCGCATGCTGCAGTGGCGTGAGGAGGAGGCACGATGAGCGCCCCCGACTCCCCCGCCATCGGCCCGGCGCTCAACGCGCTCCGCGCGGGCCTCCCCGTGCTCGTCGCCGACGCGGCCGACCGCGAGAACGAAGTGGACGCGATCTTTGCCGCCGATCGCGCGAGCGCAAAGTGGGTCGCCTGGGTCGTGCGCCATTCTTCCGGCTACCTCTGCGCGCCGCTGCCCGCCGCTCGCGCCGACGCCCTCGAACTGCCGCTCATGGTCGAGCAGACCCAGGACTCGCTGCGCACCGCCTACGCCGTCTCGGTCGATGCCGCCGTCGGCGTCACCACGGGCATCTCGGCCGCCGACCGCGCGACGACGCTTCGCGCGCTCGCGAACCCTGACTCGAAGCCGGGCGACCTCATCCGCCCCGGTCACGTGCTGCCGCTGCGCGCCGTGCCCGGCGGCGTGCTCGCCCGCGCCGGCCACACCGAGGCCGCCGTCGACCTCATGCGCCTCGCGGGCACCGGAGACGTCGGCGCGATCGCCGAGCTCGTGCACGACTGCGGCGAGGTCATGCGCTACCCCGAGGCCGCCGCGCTCGCCGAACGCGAGGGCCTGCCCCTCATCACCATTGCTGAGTTGCGGGCCTACCGCCGCTCCCACGAAAGGACCGTTGCATGAGCCGCGAAGGCGCCCCCACCATTGACCTCTCGAGCTTCGGCTCGCAGGCGGGCGCGCTGCGCGTCGCCATCGTCGTCGCGAGCTGGCACCGCGACATTGCCGACGCGATGCTCGCGGACGCGGTCGCCGTCGTCGAGGCGGCCGGCGGCACCGCCGAGGTGATCCGAGTGCCCGGCACCTTCGAGCTCGCCGTCGCGGCGATGCGCATTGCCCGAAGCCCGCAGGCGCCTGACGCGATCGTCACCCTCGGTGTGGTCGTGCGCGGCGGTACCCCGCACTTCGACTACGTCTGCCAGGCGGCGACGGATGGGCTCGGTCGCGTCGCGCTCGACACCGGCATTCCCGTCGGCTTCGGCGTCCTCACCTGCGACACCGTCGAGCAGGCGCTTGAGCGCTCGGGGCTACCTGGTTCACTCGAGCGCAAGGGTGCCGAGGCGGCGCAGGCCGCGATCGCGACCGTCGCGGCACTCGCCGAGTACCCGCGAGGCTGAGCCCAGCGAGCCGGATGATGCCGTCCAGCAGGCGGGCATCCAACGCTTCTCCGCGATCCTCTGGGCGCTGCCCCCGGTCAGTGCCGGATTCCGGCGGAGTCGCCCGCCGAGTGGCGCTCACCGGCGCAGGCGCATCCTCAAGGCCGTGAAGCAGGCCGACCCCGGCGCCCGCAAGATGCTCCGCAAGGCCGGTGTCTAGGTGGTTGCCTGGCACGTCGTGAACGTCTGGGGCCGGCGAAGGCATTTCCGCTCCCCGAGGCCGTCATGCGCCGCCCATCGGCCCACTCGTCGCACGCAAGGCGCTGACAGCGCCACTGTCGTTTGCGCCGCGGCGCGGCGCTCGCGCTATCCGGCGAACGCCTCGCCCTCGACGTGCGGCGGCTGCCGGCGGAAGCCACCCGTGAGCGACGCAAGAATGACGATGCCGATCACAAGCCAGACGGCGCCAATGATGAGCGCGTTCGAGTCGAGCTGCGTAAGCAGCCCGATGATGACGATCGCGCCGATCGAGGGCGCGACGTAGTCGAGCAGCACGTTGACGCGCTTGCCCTCGCGCCGCGCCTTCACGGCGAGCACGACGACCGAGATGTTCACCATCGCGAAGGCGATGAACGCGCCGAAGTTCACGAACGAGGTCGACGTGGCGACGTCGAGGAACATCGCGATGAGGCCCACGACGCCGACGACGACGATCGAGCCCCACGGGGTCTGGAAGCCGCGGTGCAGCACGCCGAAGATGCGCTTCGGCAGCACGCCGTCGCGGCCCATCGCGTAAAGCAGGCGCGAACCCGAGGCCTGCGCGGCGAGGCCCGAGGTGAACTGGGCGATGATGAGACCCGCGACGAAGACTGCCGAGAACACGTTGCCGCCGATCGTCTGCGCGATCTCGAACGCGGCCGACGACTCGTCGGTGAAGCTACCGCCGGGGTGCACGAGCTGCGTGAAGTAGGTGACGACGATGAAGATGCCGCCGCCGATGAGCGCNGACCTTCTGCGGGTTTTTCGTCTCTTCGGTCAGCGTCGTGACCGCGTCGAAGCCGAGGAACGAGTAGGCCGCGACCGCCGCCGCCGCGATGACGTTCGAGAATTGGGCGTCCTCACCCACGAACGGCGAGGAGCTCACGAGCGCGCCCGCACCATCCGTGCCGACGACGCTCGCGATGCTGAGCACGACGAAGATCGCGATGACGAGGAACTGGAACGCCATGAGCACGAAGTTCACGCGGTCGGCCACCTTGATGCCGATGATGTTCAGCGCGGTCGTGACGAGAATGAACGCGACGATCCACACCCAGCTCGGCACGCCCGGCACCGCGGTCGAGAGGTACGAGGCGCCGATGAGCCAGATCACCATCGGCAAGAACAGGTAGTCGAGCAGCACGGCCCAGCCAACGAGGAACCCGGCGCGGCCGTCGATCGAGCGGCCGACGTAGGTATAGGCCGATCCGGCAACCGGGAAGCGGGCGGCGAGGCGGCCGTAGCTCGCGGCGGTAAAGAGCATCGCGATGAGCGCGATGAGGTAGGCCGACGCGCTCGCCCCGGCGCTCGCGCTGGCGATGACGCCGAAAATGCCGAGCACGATCATCGGGGTGAGGTAGGCGAGCCCGAACAGCACGAGCGAGCGCAGGCCGAGCGTGCGGTTGAGGTGGGTGGTATCGGTCATTGCTGGTCCATTCGAGCGATGAGGCGGATGTGGTTGAGCGGCCGGATGCGCGGCTATGCGCCGGCGCCGGGTCGCCAAGTCGTGGGGTCGAGCCGGCCGTGGTAGAGCGGCAGCGGCACCGCTGCGTCGTCGTCGGCGAACTGGCGCCACGGTACGACCGAGCCCTCGGTGCCATCGCGGCGCACGCGCGCGACCGCGTCGAGGTCGAGCTCGACGACGAGCAGTTCGGGCGCCTCGCCGGCGCTCGCGATTGGGGTGCCCTCGGGGCCGACGACGATGCTGCGGCCACGGCCAATCGGCCCGGCCGTGTTAACGCTCACGGTGAAGTTCTGGTTCACAATGGCGTTCGCCTGCGCGAGCACGAGCTCCTGCTTGCGGTCGGGCGTCGTCGTCTTGACGATGTTGAGCACGACCTCGGCGCCCATCCAGGCGAGGTGCCGGGTGACTTCGGGCCACCAGGCGTCGTAGCAAATCGAGATGCCGACGCGGCCGAGGCCGGGAAGGTCGACGACCTCGAAGCGCTCGCCCGAGGCGTACGGCTCGGAGGGGCGCCAGGGGAACACCTTGCGGTAGCGACCGGCGATCTCGCCGCTCGGGGCGAGCAACACGGCCGTATTAAATGGGTCGCCGTCGGCGCGCTCGACGAGCGAGCCGGGCAGCAGCCAGATGCCGAGCTCCCGCGCGAGGGCCTGCAGCGGCGCGACGAACTCGTCGACGTCGACGGCGCCCTCGCGCAGGCGCGCGTTCTGCGCATCGGGGTCGGCATTGTCGGCGCCGAACAGGTGGAGCTCAGGGTAGACGACGAGGTCGGGTCGATGCTCGGCGACGAGCTCGCCAACCTCCCGCTCGAACGCGTCGAGCGGGGTGCCGATCGGATGCGGTGCTGCCTGCACCGCGGCGATGCGGATGTGACGTGGCACGGTCCCTCCTTCGGGCGCCGCACGGTGACTCGAGTGCCAGCCGCGCGAATTGATCATACTGATCACTTATACGAGTCAGTATGCACCCCACCCGCCGCGAGCGCAATTGCGTGCGCCCCCACGCGATTGCCGCCCCGCTTGGCTGGCATCGCTACGCTGAGGCCATGCCCCGTTCGACCCCCGCCGCGCCAGAGCCGGCGCCCGCCGTAGCGAGCCTGCGCCCGGTGAGCGCGCTCGAGTCGGTGCGCGCGCGCATCCTCGTGGCGCTGCGGCTCGGCACGCTGCGGCCGGGCGACCGCATCCGCTCAGCCCACGTCGTCGCCGCGGGGCTCGACGCGAGCGAGATCACCACCCGGCGCGCGCTCGAATCGCTCGTCGCCGACGGCACGCTCGTGCGCCGACGCGGCGCGGGCGGCGGCACCTTCGTCGCTGACTCCCCGACGATCCCGGCGGATGCGGCGGTCGAGGCACTCTTCGCCGCCGGCTCAACCGCGCGCGAGCTCGTCGACAGCCGCGTGCTCATGGAGTCGGCGCTCGCCGGTTTCGCGGCGCAGGCGGCCGACGACGCGGCGATCGCGGGCATCCGCGACGCCGTCGACCGCGGCGAGGCCGCCGCCGACTGGGCCGAGTTCCACGCGGCCGACCGCGCGTTCCATCACGCCGTCGCCCACGCCTCCGGTGTCGAACGCCTCGACACCTACTTCGCGGCGCTCGAGTCGCTCTACGCGTACTTCATTCCCTACCCGATCGAGCACCTGCACGCGTCGAACGACGCGCACCGGCGCATCCTCGGGGCCATCGTCGCGGGCGACCGCGCGCTCGCGGCCGATGTGGCCCGCGCGCATGTCGCCGCGCTGTACAACGAGATGTTCTTCGCGCTCTAGGCGCCTAGATGTCGTCCTCGCCGGGCATGCCGCCTTCGTCTTCCCAGTTCTCAACACGGGTAGAGCTCGTCACGCCGAACTTGCGACGCACGCCGTAGCCGCCGTGCTCGTCGTCAGGGAAGAACTCGACGCCATACCGCTCAAGCGCGCGGCGCAGCGACAGGTTCTCGTCGGCGGTGACCGACACCTCGCTAAGCTCGAACTGGCGAAGCTGCTCGACGGTAAGGCCGGTAGCCGAGGCGATGGTCTCGCGCGACACCTGGGCGAGGGCTCGGCCCGCCCGGGCGAGGTCAGGTGGTAGCTGCTGCGTGCTCATGTGTGCTCCTTCGCGTGCGGGAGTTGTTGGATAGGTCAGTCGATGACGGCGACGAGCTCGGTGCGAAGTGCCTGCGGGTCGGAGCCGGGGCCTGGGGTGACGTGGTACGACTCCCAGTATGGCTTGCGGGGTGTGCGGCCCTCCGCCCGCAGTTCGGCAAGGAACCCTTGCCAGACGTCAGCGAGCTCGGAGTACGGGCCGACGTGCATCGCCTGCGCGAGCTCGCCGCCCGGCAGCTCTCCTGGCACGATTGTCAGGCCGTTGAATTCGAGCGGCGACTCGAGCTGCGCGAGCAGTGGCATGCCCGCCTCGACGGTGACGTTGCCGACGAGCTCGGTGTCGTAGCGGCTGAACGCGAAGCCATCGGGCGCGATCGCCGCAGCGTCGACGGCGGCGCGCAGCACAGTGAAGGCATCGTCGAGAAAGGCGATCATTTGCTCGACGGGCACGCCCTCGCCGCGCACCACGGCCGCGTGCTGCGGCTTGCGGTGAACGAATTCGGGGGTCAGCTTGGGGGCGTCAGACATGGCGACTCCTGTGTCGAGAACATGTCGACTCATTCTACGTCTCGGCGAGTTCGCGAACCCTCTGACCGACCACGGTCGAGATGCCGTCGCGGTGCATCGAGACGCCGTAGAGCGCGTCGGCGATCTCCATCGTGCGCTTCTGGTGCGTGATGACGATGAGCTGGCTCGACTCGCGCAGGCTCTCGAACACCTCGAGCAGGCGGCCGAGGTTCGCGTCGTCGAGGGCGGCCTCGACCTCATCCATGATGTAGAACGGGCTCGGCCGCGCCTTGAAGATGGCGACGAGCAGGGCGACCGCCGCGAGCGAGCGCTCGCCACCCGAGAGCAGCGAGAGCTTGTCGATCTTCTTGCCCGCCGGCTTCACGGCGACCTCGATGCCGGTCGTGAGCAGGTCGTCGGGGTTCGTGAGCGAGATGTCGCCGCTGCCGCCCGGGAACAGCACGGGGAACACCTCGTGGAACGCCGCGCGGGTGTCCTCGAACGCCGCCGCGAACACCTCGCGCATGCGCACGTCGATGTCGTCGACGATCTTGAGCAGGTCGGTGCGGGTGCGCACGAGGTCTTCGAGCTGTTCGCCGAGGTAGGTGTGGCGCTGCTCGAGCGCCGCGAACTCCTCGAGGGCGAGCGGGTTGATGCGGCCGAGCTGCGACATTTCACGCTCGGCGCGGGCGAGGCGCTGCTTCTGGCGATCGCGGTCGTAGGGCTCGTGCTCGTCGTCGCCGTCGCCGGTGGGAACCGGCTGATCGGGACCGTACTCGGCCACGAGCACCGCCTCGGCGAGCGAGAGTTCGCTCGCCGCGCGCTCGAGCAGATTCGAGAGCTGTAGCTTGCGCTCGTAGATCTGCAGTTCTAGCGCGTGTACGTCCTCGGTGATCTGGTTGAGGCGGGCCCGCAGCTTCGCCTCCTGCTCGCGCAGCTNACGAGCTCGCGGTCTTGTTCGGCTCGCTCGCGCTCGCGCTCGACGAGTTCGGCGCGGGCCTGCTCGAGCGAGGCGTCGACCTGTCGTTCGAGGGCGGGGATGCGCGCGTGCACCGCCGCTGTGCGCTCGAGTTCGGCGCGCCGCAGCACCGTCTCGCGCGCGGCCTTCTCGGCGGCCTCGCGCTCGGCATCGCGCTGCTTCACGAGTTCGGCGGCACGGAGCTGTTCGCTGCGCAGGCGTTCGCGCAGCGTCTCGAGGCTGAGGCGCGCCTCGACCTCGGCCTCGCGGGCAGCTTCGACCGCATCCGCGAGCTCTTGCCGCTTCGACGCGTCGAACACGGGGCGCGGCTGCGACTCGTGGGTTTCAAGTTCGCGCTTCGCGGCATCGACCTTCGCGACGGCCTCGTCGACGTTTTGGCTCGCGAGCTGGTGCGACTTTTCGGCGCGGGCGAGCTCGGCGGTCGCCGATTCGACGCGTGCCTTGGCCCGGTTGAGCGCCTCGCGACGGGCGGCGAGCTCGGCGTCGAAGCCGCGCAGCTTCGCGAGGGCCGCGGCGGCGACGTCCTTCGCCGACTTCAGCGTCGCGCGGTGCTCGGCGAGCGTTAGGGACGCGGTGTCGATCGCCTGCTGCACCCGCTCGAGGCTCGCGGCCGCGCGGTCTCGCTCGGCGACGAGCTCGAGGCGGCTCGCGCCCGAGCCGGCGTCACCGCCGGGGGCGATGAGCGTGGATGCGTCAATAGTGGCGCCCGCGCGGCTCACGAGTCGCGTGCCGGCGGGCAGCGCGGCGAGCAGGCGCGCCGCGCGGTCGGCGTCGGGCAGTTCGTCGACGATAAGGGTGCGGGTGAGCAGCCGGGCGATCGTCGCGTCGCCCGAGACGGATGCGGTGGCCGGGCNGCAGCACGAGACCCGCGTCGGCGCCGAGTCGCGCGGCGACTTCCGCGAGATCGCCTTCGGCCGGTGGCTCAGCGAGTTCGGCGACGAGGTGGACACTGCCGAACGCCTTCGCCGCCGCCGCGAGGTCGAGCGCGGCGCCGCCGCTGTCGGCGACGATCGCATCCGCAAAGGCCCCGAGCGCGGCGGTGATCGCGCGCTCGTCGCCCGGCTCGACGCGCAGCAGGTCGCTGACGCGGCCGCGCACACCGTCGGGATTGCTCGCGAGCAGGGCCTGGGCGCCGTCGTTCACCTCGGCCGCGAGCGCGAGGGCCTTGCGGCGTGCGTCGAGCGCATCCCGCTCGCGCTCAAGACCGTGCACCTCGTCGCGCAATTCGTCGACGGAGGTCTGCGCCGCGGTGACCCGCTGCTGGGCGGTCGCGTAGTCGGCGTCGAGCCCGCTCGAGTCGGCCTCGCCGGCCNTCGGCCTGTGATTCAACCTCGGTGAGCTCGCGTTCGGCGGCGGCAAGTCGGTCCGCCGCCGAGCGGCGCGAGTTCTCGCCGCGGAGCACCTCCCCGCGCACGGCGGCAAGCCGGCCAGCCGCCGCATCCGCTTTGCCTTGCAGCGCGGTCGTGCGCAGCTCGTGCTGCGAGAGCAGCGCCGACTGGGCCGCGAGTTCGCGGTCGAGCGCATCGAGGTCGGCGCGCGCCCGCGCCGTCGTCTGTTGCGCCGCGTGCCAGGCCGACTCGGCTTCGGCTGCGCGCTCCTCGAGCGACTCGGCCTCGGTGCGCGCATCGGCCACTGCCTGCTGCGAGACCGAGACCGTGAGCGCCGGCTCGTCGAGGCGGGCCTGCAGTATCGATTCGCGCTGGCCGACGAGCATGAGGAAGTTGCGGAGGCGCTCGCGCACGCTCTCGAGGTCGAAGGCGACGCGGCGGGCCTGGTCGACGGCGTCGCCGCGCTGCGCCTCCTGGAGGTTCTGGATGCGCAGCACCGCCCTGTCAAGCTGCTCTTTGAGCACCATGCGCTCGGTCGTGCGCTCCTGCTCGGTGCTGCCGGCGTCGCGGAGTTGCTCGCGCAGCGTGACGGCGTCGTCAGCCATGATGCGGGCCTTCGCGTCGCGCACGACCGCGGCGATGCCCTGGGCGCGGCGGGCAACCTCGGCCTGCTTGCCGAGCGGTTTGAGCTGGCGGCGCACCTCGGCGACGAGATCGCGCAGTCGCTGGAGGTTCTGCTCCATGCCCTCGAGCTTGCGCACCGTCTTTTCCTTGCGTCGGCGGTGCTTGAGCACGCCCGCCGCCTCCTCAATGAAGCCGCGGCGGTCTTCGGGAGTCGCGCGCAGCACGGTGTCGAGTCGACCCTGGCCGACGATGACGTGCATCTCTCGGCCGAGACCCGAGTCACTGAGCAGCTCCTGTACGTCGAGCAGGCGCACGCCCTCGCCGTTGATCGCATACTCGCTGCCGCCGGTGCGGAACAGGGTGCGTTGAATCGTCACTTCGCTGTACTCGATCGGCAGCGCGCCGTCGGCGTTGTCGATCGTCAGCGTCACCTCGGCGCGGCCGAGGGGGCCGCGGGTGGCGGTGCCGGCGAAGATCACATCCTCCATCTTGCCGCCACGCAGCGACTTCGCGCCCTGCTCACCCATGACCCAGGCGAGCGCGTCAACGACGTTCGATTTGCCCGAGCCGTTCGGCCCGACGACACAGGTGACGCCGGGTTCAAATTCGAGGGTGGTGGGCTTCGCGAACGACTTGAAGCCCTTGAGGGTGAGGCGCTTCAGGTGCATGCGGCGGCTTTCGATCGGGGCGTGGTGGCCCTTAGTTTAGGTGGCAGCAGGCCGCCAGATGCGCTTAGGCTCGGGGGTATGCGCAATTCCCGTCGACTGTTTGCGGCCTCTGCCGCCCTCGTCGGCGTGCTGATATTGTCGGGCTGCATCTTCACGCCCTTCTTCTCGGAGATTTTCTACGAAGGCCCCACCTCGACCCCCGACCACACCGACCCCAACGATTTCGGTTTCACGGAACCCCCC
>NZ_JACXJG010000017.1:169178-173091 GCF_014904065.1 Gulosibacter sediminis
TCCCCTCGCGCGGAAGGAACCCGACCGTGACCCAGCCAGTGTTCGACGCGCACCTGCACATCGTCGACCCGGCGCATCCCCTCGTCGAGAACAACGGCTTCATGCCCGGGCCGTTCATGGTCGCCGATTACCAGCGGCGCATCGAGGGCCTCGGCATCGCCGGCGGCGCGGTCGTGTCGGGGTCGTTTCAGGCGTTCGACCAGGGTTATCTCATCGACGCGCTCGCCGCCCTCGGCCCCACCTACGTCGGCGTCACCCAGATCCCAAGCGACACGAGCGACGAGCGCATCCGAGAGCTCAACGCGGCCGGCGTGCGCGCCGTGCGCTTTAACGTCGCGCGCGGCGGCTCGGCCGACCTCGATGAACTCGAGCTGCTCGCCCGCCGCGTGTACGACCTTGCCGGCTGGCACGCCGAGCTCTACATCGACGCCCGCACGATCGACGACGAGCTCTCGCGCCGCATCGCCTCGCTGCCAGCGGCGAGTATCGACCACCTCGGAATGCACGGGGACGGCCTCGCGAACCTCCTGCGCCTCGTCGAGCAGGGCGTCAAAGTGAAGGCGACCGGCTTCGGCCGGGTCGAGCTCGACCCNCGACGATCAAGGCAATCATGTCGGTCGACCCGACCGCCCTCATGGTCGGCACCGATCTGCCCTCGACCCGCGCGCGCCGCCCGTTCGAGAACGGCGACTTCAACACGGTCGCGGATGCACTCTCACCCGAGCAGCTCGACGCCGTGTTTTGGGGCAACGCGGCGCTGTTCTATCTGGGCCGCTGATCGCTTGACGCACTGATTGGTGCGAGCCAGACGCGATGCGCGCCATCAATCTGTGGGCGGTGAACGACGCCGCGTTGACGCCTGAGTGTCGCTAGCTGTGATCACACGCTCAGCTGCCTCAGGAAACGACTGTTTCCACCCCCTACACGGCAGCAGCCTCTTCGAGCGCAGTTGCCAGATACGGTGCCGACGCGCTCTTGGATGATGTCGCGACCTCTGCTGGAGTGCCGGTCGCGACGACTTGTCCACCGTTGTCCCCAGCACCGGGCCCGAGATCGATGACGTGATCGGCCTGTGCGATGACTCGCATGTCGAGCTCGACTATGACCACGGTATTCCCCGCGTCGACGAGCGTTTGTAAGTGCGTAAGGAGTTGGTCTGCGTCGGCGCAGTGCAATCCGGAAGTCGGTTCATCGAGCACGTAGAGTGTGTCGCCGCTTTGGGCGCGCTGCAGCTCGCTGGCAAGCTTGACTCGCTGGGCCTCACCACCGGACAGCTCAGTTGCGGGTTGCCCCAGACGCAGGTAACCGAGTCCAACGTCGACCAGCGCGGTGAGTGAGCGCATGATGTCAAACTCTCCCTCGAAGAATTCGTGCGCCTCCGCGACGCTCATTGCGAGGATCTCCGCGATATTGCGTCCGTGCCAGAGGATCTCGAGTGTGCTCGACTGGTAGCGGGTGCCGTGACAGTCAGGGCACTCTGTGTAAACGGAGGGGAGGAAGAGCAGCTCGACCATGACCGATCCCTCTCCCTCACAAGTCGGGCACCGGCCACCAGCGACGTTGAATGAGAATCTTCCGGGCTTGTAGCCGCGTGCACGAGCTTCCGGGGTCTCGGCAAATCGACGTCGCACGTGGTCGAACAGACCTGTGTACGTTGCGACGTTCGACCGAGGTGTTCGTCCGATCGGCTTCTGGTCGATGCTTACTACGCGGCGGATTTCACTGAGGTCTCCCGAGACAGAACCCTTGAGCTCTTCAGGCTCATCAGAAAGCAGCATTTCATCGCCGTCGAGCACTGGCTCGTCAGTCTTGATGGGGCGTCCGAGATGCTCGCTGACCAAAGTGGGGACAACTTGGCTGACGAGGCTGGATTTGCCCGACCCCGACACACCTGTGACTGCGGTGAATGCGTGTAACGGGATCTCGACTGAGATGTTCCGCAGGTTGTTGCGTCCGATATTCTCAAAACGCAACCATCCTTGTGGCTTCCTTGGCTGATGAGGAGGGAGCCCGCTGCCGCCGAAGAGATAACCTCGAGTGACGGATTCCTCGACTTCGGCCAGACCTTCGGTGGGCCCGCTATAGATGACACGACCTCCACGTTCACCTGCGGCCGGCCCGATGTCGACAAGCCAATCCGCGTGGCGCATCACGTCGACGGAGTGCTCGACGATGAAGAGGCTGTTGCCGCTTTCCTTGAGCCCGTCGAGGATGTCCAACAGTGCACTGACATCTTGCGGGTGGAGCCCGGCAGAGGGTTCGTCCAGCACGTACACGACGCCGAAGAGTTCGGAAGTGAGCTGGGTTGCCAAACGCAGACGCTGAAGTTCTCCACCTGAGAGCGTCGGCGTCGTGCGATCCAAGGACAGGTAGCCCAGACCGAGATCAATGATCGGACGAATGCGATCGATGAGTCCAGACCCTAAGCGGATGGTTGCCGCAAGTTTTTCGACCGATTGGTTCGGAGTTCGGCGGACATCAGGGGCCGTGGAATGGGCCGACCCTCCGGCTGCCACGCGCTGTTCATCCGCTTCGCGACGCAGGGCCTCGTCGAGGGCCTCACCCGATGAGGAAACCCCATCACGGGCATCAGTAGTTGCGTCTGCGGCCTCAGCGACTGCGGCTTGGATCAACAACATGAGCTCACGCAAGGGCATCTGTGAAAAGTCGGCGATGTCGAGCCCCTCGAATGTCACCGAAAGCGCCTCAGGCTTCAACCGTTTGCCATGGCATGCGGGGCACGGGGCCACTGTGAGGAACTCCGAGACACGGCGTTTCATCGAGCTGCTCTTCGTGTTCGCGAATGTGTCAAGCACATAGCGTCGCACCCCTACGAAGGTTCCCGAGTAGGTGGGCTCGACGCCCGCGGCTATGGCTTCACGTGCTTCAGCGAGGGTGAGTCGTGAGTGAACCGGGACGTAGGGCGTTTCGTCCGTGTACAGGATCCAGTCGCGGTCCTTCTTGGCGAGGTCTTTCCACGGAATGTCGACGTCGTAGCCAAGCGCAACGAGGACGTCCCTCAGCTGGTGACCGTGCCAAGCCGTGGGATATGCGGCGATTGCGCGTTCTCGGATAGTCAGTGTCGGATCGGGGACCATCTTTTCCTCCGGCACGTCATAGACGCGTCCGATCCCGTGGCATTCCGGGCATGCGCCCTGGACCGTGTTGGTCGAGAAGTCCTCCGCATAGAGCATCGGCTGCCCATCTGGGTACTGACCCGCGCGGGAATACAGCATGCGGACCAAGCTGGAGAGCGTCGTGATGCTTCCGACCGTTGACCGAGTGCTGCTCCCGCCGCGTTGTTGTTGCAGTGCCACCGCGGGCGGCATTCCGGTAATGGAATCGACGTCGGGGACTCCCGCCTGGTCGATGAGGCGCCTCGCATACGGTGCCACCGACTCTAAGTAGCGTCGCTGGGACTCCGCATATAGGGTGCCGAACGCCAGCGAGGACTTACCTGAGCCAGAGACACCGGTGAAGACCACCATGGCGTCACGCGGTACCGACAAGTCGATGTCTTTGAGGTTGTGTTCGCGGGCGCCTCGCACTCGAACGTCCGGTTGGATGAAGGCGGAGTTTTCACGAGTCGGTGTGGAGGGCCTGTTCATTAGCCAACGCTATCAACGAGTAGGTTCTGCAACCTGGCCAATCAACAGCAGTGCCGAACGGCCGGCAGGTCACGACAGATTTTCCGCGCCCGACGCCGACGCTCTCAACCCTTTCCGCTGGATGTCTCCCGGGTTCGTGTGCCGCGCCTGCTTGATTCGAGCGCCGCAGTTAACGTCCGGGCGTCATAGTCGCCCAATAGGCGGCGGCCTTCGATGAAAAAGGTTGGGGTGGCGTGAGCTCAGCTGGCCTCGGCACTTTCAAGATCACGCTCGATTCGAGCTGCGGGGTCTGCTGCACGGATAGG
>NZ_JACXJG010000018.1:0-270 GCF_014904065.1 Gulosibacter sediminis
GAACGGGTGACGGTCGAACCCACAAGAGTCGGGCCCATCTTCAAACCAGTCGACGACCAGGGCTATGACGCGGTCAACGATCCCACTCCGTTCTAGCGGCCCCATGCCATCGCGCCTAACTTGTACCCCGCTGACGGGCACGCAGGCTGTCGTCGAGCGCGGGGCGAGAACGGGGCATGGGCGCGCATCCGGGAGGAAAACCAGAAAGTCGCAAGCCACCGAATCAACGATGCCTTGCGACTTTTATCTGGTGCGCGAGGGGGGACTTGA
>NZ_JACXJG010000018.1:374-29424 GCF_014904065.1 Gulosibacter sediminis
TCGCGCGCAAGGAACGACCCTACCATAATCCGGGCGCAATCGTCACGAGTGGGCGAAGACGGCACACGCAACTCATACTCGGCCACTACTATGCCAACGGTAGACCTCGTACGTAGGAGACAGTGTGGGAATTCTTGACAAATTTGAACGGGGGCTGGAGCGCGCCTTCAATGGCGCGTTTGCCAAGACGTTCAAATCTGGCCTGCAGCCTGTCGAAATCGTCGCCGCGCTCAAGCGCGAATGCGACACGCGCGCCTCGATCGTGTCGCGCGAACGCATCCTCGTTCCAAACCGCTTTCACGTCATCGTCTCGCCCGCCGACTACGACCGCCTCGGGGGACTCGGCGACTCGCTCACCGGCACCCTCGTGCAAGAGATTGAGCAGCACGCGAGCCGCCAGCACTATCAGTTCGCGGGCGGCCTCTCGGTGAAGCTGCTGCAAGACGACACGCTCAGCGAGGGCCAGCTCAACATCGAGTCGCGCAGCGTCGAGGGCCGCGTCGACTGGACCCCCGTGCTCGACGTCAACGGCCGCCGCTACACCCTGCACCAGGGCAGCAACGTGATCGGCCGCGGCAGCGATGCCGACATCACGATCGACGACGGCGGGGCATCGCGCCGCCACGCCGAAGTGGTGTGGGACGGCCAGCGCGCCGGCGTGCGCGACCTCGGCTCGACCAACGGCACCAAACTCAACGCTCGACGTGTCTCGCAATCGGCACTCGACTCCGGCTCGCTCATCGAGATCGGCCGCACCCAGCTCTATTTCCAGGTGGTGCCACAAGCCTCACCGAGCGATGACACGGGCTATCTGCAACGACCAGGAGGCATGCAATGAGCGGCGAACTTACCCTGCTGGTGCTGCGCCTGGTGTTCCTGGCGATCATGTGGATCTTCATCTTCTCGATCATCTACGCCCTGCGCAGCGACCTCTTCGGCTCGCGCTCGCGCGACTACCAGCGCGCGATGGAGCAGTCGCGGCAGCAGGGCACGGCCCCGCAGCCGCAGCCCGTTCCCGCAGCCGCGCCCGCGCAGCAGCAGGCCGCTCCTGCCCAGCAGCAGCGCCCCCCGCAGGCACAACAGCAGCCACAACAGCAGGGCCCGATCGCGTTCGAGAAGGTCGTGCTCACCTCCGGCCCGCGCCGCGGCACCGAGATCAAGCTCAGCGACCAGCCGCTGCTCATCGGCCGCTCCCCCGACGCAGACCTGCGCATCCAGGACGACTACACGTCAACCCGCCACGCCCGCCTGCTCAAGTGGAACGACACGTGGATGGTGCAGGACCTCGATTCGACCAACGGCACGTACGTCAACGACGAGCGCGTTTCCCAGCCCGTAGAAATTCGCCGGGGCACCGTTGTGCGAATCGGCACGACCACCTTTGAGCTTCGCTAATGCCGCAGATCGTACGCGCCGGCGCGGTGTCGCACGTGGGCCGAGTCCGGTCGAACAACCAGGACTCGGGCCTCATCGGCAAGCACATTTACGGCGTTGCCGACGGGATGGGCGGCCACGCGGGCGGTGACGTCGCGTCCTCCATCGCGGTCAAGTTCCTCGCCGAGCACGACGTGCAGTTCACCTCGGTCTCGGAGGCACAGGAGGGCCTGACGGCACTCCTCCACGAGGCGAACGAGCTCATCGTCGACGCCGCACGCACCCACTCCGAACTCAAGGGCATGGGCACAACCGCCGACGTCATCACGCGCATCGGCGACGAAATGGTCATCGGCCACATCGGCGACTCGCGCGTCTACCGCTACCACTCGGGCGAGCTCAAACAGGTGACGGTCGACCACACCTTCGTGCAGCGCCTCGTCGACGCCGGCCGCATCACGCCCGAAGAGGCGCTCGTGCACCCGCGCCGCTCGGTGCTCATGCGTGTGCTCGGCGACGTCGAGACGGCGCCCGACGTCGACACCTACGTCGTGCCGGCCGTCGACGGCGACCGCTGGTTACTCTGTTCCGACGGCCTCTCGAGCTACGTCGACGAAACCCAGATCGCCGAGGTGCTCGCGCGCAAGGTCGAATCGTCCCGCGAGGTCGGCGACGACCTCGTGCAGCTCGCGCTCGACAACGGCGCCCCCGACAACGTCACCGTCGTCGTGCTCGAGATCGGCGAGAAGCCGCTCGAGAGCATCAAGCCCAAGGTCGTCGGCGCCGCCGTCAACCCGATGCGCTACGCCTCGAACGCGCCGAAGCGCGTCAAGCGACTGCTGCCCGACGTGTTGCAGTCGCGGCGCAAGCTCGCGGCCCGGCCCGAGAACGAAGAGTTCGCGGCCCCGACCGACGAGATGTTCAACCGCATCCTCGCCGAGGAAAAGCGCTTCCGCCTGATGCGGCGCATCACCTGGTCGGCGGCGGTCGTGATGCTCATCGCGGTTATGGTCGGCGCGAGCGCCCTCGTGTACAGCTGGACGCAAACGCGCTACTACGTCGGCGAATACAACGGCAACGTCGCGATCTACCAGGGGGTCAACGCGAACATCGGCTCGTTCGAACTCTCTGAGGTCATCGACGAAACCGACCTCTCGGTCGACGACCTGAACCCCTACCAGCGTTCGCAGGTTACCGGCACGATCGCCTTCGCCACGCTCGCCGAGGCACAGGACCTCGTCGAACGGCTCAGCAACGGCACGGCCCCCACCCAGCCCGACGAGGAGGCGACGCCGGTTCCGACGAGCACGCCTCCGCCAAGCCCGACCTCCTCCGCCACCGCATCCGCCACGTCCGGAGGTGAGTAGCGATGACCGCACCGACCCAGACCACCGGCCGCCGCGAACGACGCCAGGGCTTGCGCAACATGGAGCTCGGCTTCCTCGTTGTGGCCTACATCATCGTGCTCGGCGCGCTGCTGCAGGTGCAGCTCGGCGTCAACGGCACGTTCGATTGGCACGTCGTCACACTGTTCGGCGCGCTGCTCGTGCTGACGCTTGGGGTGCACATCGTGCTGCGCTTCCGGGCACCCCGCGCCGACCCGTTCCTGTTACCGCTTGCAACGACGATCAACGGCCTCGGCATCACGATGATCTACCGGCTCGACCTTGCCGATAACCCCGAGCATCCGGGCACCCAAGCGATCTCGCAGATCGTCTACACGGGCCTCGCGATCGCCATCGCCATCGCGGTGCTCATCGCGCTGCGCAACCACCGCGTCCTGCAGCGGTACACCTACCTGTTCGGCGCTGTGTCGCTGATCCTGCTTGTGCTGCCGCTTATCCCCGGCCTCGCCGCCACCGGTGCGAACGCCCGCGTGTGGATCTCGGTCGGCCCCTTCAACTTCCAGCCCGGTGAAATCGCGAAAATCACCCTCGCAATCTTCTTCGCGGGTTACCTCGTCACGGCGCGCGACTCGCTCTCGATGGTGAGCCGCAAGTTCCTCGGCCTGCGCCTGCCGCGGATGCGCGACCTCGGCCCGATCCTCATCGTCTGGGCCTTCTGCATGGGCGTGCTCGTGTTCCAGCGCGACCTCGGTACCTCGCTGCTCTACTTCGGTCTGTTCCTCGTGATGATCTTCGTCTCGACCGGCCGCATCTCGTGGGTCATCATCGGCCTGCTGCTGTTCCTCGGCGGCGGCACCGTCGCGGCCATGAACATGAGCTACGTCGGCAATCGCATCTACGCTTGGCTCCACCCGTTCGACGACGCGCTCTACCAAGCCGACGGCGGCAGCTACCAGCTCGTGCAGGGCCTGTTCGGACTCGGCAACGGCGGCATCATCGGCACCGGCCTCGGCCAGGGGCGCCCCGACCTCACCCCGCTCGCCGAGAGCGACTTCATCATCTCGGCGCTCGGCGAGGAGCTCGGCCTCGCGGGCCTCTTCGCGATTCTCGCGATGTACCTGATCATCGTCGCCCGCGGCCTGCGCATCGGCCACCTCGGCGGCGACGACTTTGGTCGCCTGCTCGCGACGGGCCTTTCGTTCGTCATCGGGTTGCAGGTGTTTATCGTTATTGGTGGTGTGACGCGTGTGATTCCGCTCACGGGTCTCACCGCGCCCTTCCTCGCGGCGGGTGGTTCGAGTCTCGTGGCCAACTGGATCATCATTGCGATCCTGCTCCGGCTGAGCGACACGATCCGCAGCAGCCAGGTCGGCGCCACCGCCACCGAGATGTACGCCAACAACCAGATACCAAACCGAGAGGGGGCATCCGCATGAGTAAGAACATTCGCGCCATTGGCATCATCCTGCTCGCGATGTTCCTCGCGCTGTTCGGCTCGTCGACGTACATCCAGGTCTTCCAGGCCCCCCAGCTGGCCGCAGACGGCCGCAATACGCGCGTGCTCCTCGCGAGCTACGAGACGCAGCGCGGGCCGATCCTCATCGACGGCACCCCGATCGTGCAGTCGGAGGCCGACGGCACGCAGTACAAGTACCAGCGCGTCTACGAGAACGGCCCTCTCTACGCGCCGATCACCGGCTATTACTCGGCCAACCAGGGCGCGACCGGCCTCGAGTCGGCGATGAACGCCGAACTCTCGGGCCGCTCCGACTCGCAGTTCTTCACGAGCCTGCAGGCGATGTTCACGGGCAGCTCGCCCGCCGGCGCGGCCGTCGAGGTGACGATCGACCCGGATGCGCAGCAGGCGGCCTGGGATGCGCTCGGCGACATGCAGGGCGCGGTCATCGCCATCGACCCCGAAACCGGCGCGATTCTTGCGATGGTGTCGAAGCCGTCGTACGACCCGAACTCGCTCGCGACACACGACGACCAAGAGGTCATCGACGCGTATAACTCGCTGCTCAACGACCCCTCGAACCCGCTCTTCAACCGCGCGATCGCCGGCAACCTCAACCCGCCCGGCTCGGTCTTCAAGATTGTCGTCGCGGCGGCGGCCCTCGAGGCGGGCATCGTCGAACCCGACACCGACCTCGACAACCCCACCGAGTGGGAGCTGCCCGGGTCGAGCTCGGTCATCTACAACCCCTCGCACGGCGCCAAGTGCGGCAGCGGCGAGAAGACCAACCTGAAGACCGCCCTCGAGCTGTCGTGCAACATTCCGTTCGCGCAGCTCGCGGTGAAGCTCGGCGACGAGAAGATCCGCGACATGGCGGAGGCGTTCGGGTTCAACGACAGCTTCGAGATTCCGATGGAGTCGACACCGTCGCAGTACCCGACCGAAGAGCTCGACGACGCGCAGACCGCGCTGACCGGCTTCGGCCAGTTCGACGTGCGCGCAACGCCCCTGCAGATGGCGATGGTCTCGGCCGCCATCTCGAACGGCGGCGAACTCATGAACCCGACGGTCGTCGACAGCGTGCTCACGCCGAACCTCGACGAGATTCAGGGGCCGCAGGTGAGCAGCTACGGCACGCCGATCTCGCAAGAGACGGCCGAGAAGCTCACCGACATGATGCAGGGTAGCGTCAGCGAAGGCGCCGCAACCAACGCGGCGATCGCGGGCATCGACGTGGCGGGCAAGACGGGTACGGCGCAGAACGGTGAGGGCGAGGCGTACTCGCTCTGGTTCACCGGCTTCGCCGAATCGAATGGACAGCAGGTAGCGGTCGCGGTCGTTTTGGAAGACGGCGGCGGCATGGGACAAAGCGGGACCGGAAACGGACTGGCGGCATCAATTGGAGCAGCAGTGATTAAGGCGGTGCTTGGGGTATGAGGCCTGCACACGGAGTCACCTTCGGTAATCGGTACCAACTCGGTAACCGCATTGCCATCGGCGGTATGGGCGAGGTGTGGGAAGCCACCGACCTCGTCATCGGTCGCCAAGTCGCCATCAAGATCCTCAAGGACGAGTACATGGGCGACCCCGGCTTCCTCGAGCGTTTCCGCGCCGAGGCGCGGCACGCTGCGCTCGTGAACCACGAGGGCATCGCCAACGTCTACGACTACGGCGAGGAGAACGGCTCGGCCTACCTCGTCATGGAGCTTGTGCCCGGCGAGGCGCTCTCGACGATCCTCGAGCGGGAGCGCGTGCTGCCGCCCGACCAGGTGATGGACATCGTCTCGCAGACCGCGGCCGCCCTGGGTGCCGCGCACCGCGCCGGCCTCGTGCACCGCGACATCAAGCCCGGCAACCTGCTCATCACGCCTGACCACCGCGTGAAGATCACCGACTTCGGCATCGCGCGCATCGCCGACCAGGTGCCGCTCACCGCGACCGGCCAGGTCATGGGCACGGTGCAGTACCTCTCGCCAGAGCAGGCCTCCGGTCACGCGGCGACGCCGTCGACCGACATCTACTCGCTCGGCATCGTCGCGTACGAGTCGCTCGCCGGCCGCCGCCCGTTCACGGGTGAATCGCAGGTCGCGATCGCGATGTCGCACATCAACGACGCGCCGCCGCCCCTGCCGGTGACGGTGCCCGAGCCGGTGCGCAACCTCGTCATCTCGGCGATCTCAAAGGATCCGAAGGATCGCCCCGAGTCGGCGGCCGCATTCGCGCGTGCCTCAGCCGCGCTCCGCGACGGCGACGTGCAGCGCGCGGCCCAGGCCGTTCCCGCCGTGCTCGGCGTCGGCACCGCGACCGCGCCGCTCGACCAGACCCAGCTGCTCGGCAACGACCAGCAGTCGACGACGGTGCTTGGCGCGCCGCAACAGTCGACGCAGCAATACAGCCCTTTCGACGAGCTCATGGGCCAGAACGCTCAGGGCTCGCAGGTCGCGACGACCGATTCTGATGAGGACGAGAACAAGGAGGAGAAGGAGAAGAAGCCGGGCAACTGGCGTTGGATCCTCATCGCCGCCCTCGTGCTGCTCGCCCTCGCGCTCGGCCTGCTCGGCTTCGCGCTGCTGCAGAACAACGGCGACGAGACCACGCCGACGTCCACGGCGACGCAGAGTGAGACGCCCGAGCCGACTCCGACCGAAACCCAGGCCGAGGCCGAGACAGTCTCGATCTCGTCGAGCCAGTTCGTCGGTATGAGCTATGACGACGCAGCCGCCGAACTGACCAGCCTCGGCCTCAACCCTGTGAAGGTCGACGGTCAGTCTGCCCAGAGCCAGAGCGATGTCGACACCGTCATCAGCGTTAACCCGACCGGCAACCTCACCGTCGGCGACGAAGTGCAGGTCACGGTCTACACCGACGTCGCGGCGGTCGACAGCGGCCCCTCGAACGGCCCCACCCTCACGCAGAACGGCACCGACCTCGTCGTCGAGTGGAGCTCGTTCGACGGTCAGTGCCCTCCCGGCCAGTCGGTCTCGGGCTACACCGTGACCCTCACCTGGACCGGCGGTGACGCCGGCGCGACCCCCTACACCCAGGGTGCCTCGTCGACATCAATGACCACGACTATCCCGAGCGGAGCGACGGCGGTGACAGCCTCGTACCAGCCCGAGTGCTCGTCGTCGGATGTGCCGACCTCTCCCGAGACGTCGCTCGACCTTGACCAGCAGGATGACTCGCAGCAGCAGCTGCCGACCACCGATCCGACGCCCGGCAACGGCAACGGCAACGGNATTAAGCGCCCGATCGTGCTGCGCGGCCCCGGCGGATGCGCGGGGTCGATACACTGGGCAGTCTGTAGAGATCGGCGGCAGCCGTTCCACCGGTAACCCGGTGCCACCAATACTGAGGAGTTCAGCAAGTGATCCAGGGAGAACGCACTCTCGCTGGCCGCTACCAGATCGGACGGCGCATTGGCCGCGGCGGAATGGCCGAGGTCTACGCAGCGACTGATGAACGCCTCGGTCGGCACGTCGCGGTCAAACTCCTCCACACGAACCTCGCGGGCGAATCCTCGTTCCGGAGCCGCTTTCGCCAGGAGGCGCAGGCAGCGGCGCGCATGACGCACCCGACCATCGTGCGCGTGTTCGACGCGGGCGAGGACACCTTCGTGCGCNACGGCTTCGAGATCGTCGTGCCGTACATCGTCATGGAGTACATCGACGGCAAGCAGCTCGGCGACATCATGGCCGAGGAGCCCCTCAGCGACGAAAAGGTCAAGAAGTACATGTCGGGGCTGCTCACATCGCTCGAGTACTCCCACCGCGCCGGCGTCGTGCATCGCGACATCAAGCCGGCGAACGTCATGGTCACGACGGCCGACGAGGTCAAGGTCACCGACTTCGGTATCGCCCGGGCCATCTCCGACACCGCGGGAACGATCGCGCAGACGACCGCGATTCTCGGCACCGCATCCTACTTTTCGCCCGAGCAGGCTCGCGGCGAGACCGTCGACGGTCGCAGCGACCTCTACTCGGCCGGCATCGTGCTCTACGAGATGCTCACGGGACGCGTGCCATTTCAGGGCGATTCGGCTGTGGCCGTCGCCTACCAGCACGTCACCGAGCCGCCTCGCCGCGCGAGCGAGCTAAGCTCGCGCGTGACCCCGGCGCTGGATGCGGTGGTCACCAAGGCGCTCGCGAAGCGCGCCGACGACCGCTACCAGACCGCCGCCGAGTTCCGCACCGACCTGCAGAACGCGTTCAAGGGCATCGCCCCCGCGTACACGCGCTCGGCCGCCGAAGAGTCGGCCACCACGCAGCTGTTCGGTGCCGGCCCGACCGCGATCGACGCGACCGAGTCGGCCCTCAACTCGATGAACGAGGACGACGACCGCGCCCCGCAGGTGCAGCGCCGTCCCCCGGCCATGTGGATCTGGGGCGCCGTCACCCTCGTGGCGGCCGTCCTCATCGGCGTGCTGCTCTGGGTGCTGCTGCTGCAGCCCATGACGCTGCCCGAGACCAGCGCATCCGTGCCGAACGTCGTCGGCATGACCGAGGAGGAGGCCACCGCCTCGATCGAAGACGTGGGACTCACCGCCCGGGTGGAGCATGCCGCGAGCGATGACGTGCCCGCGGGCGAGGTCATCTCGCAGTCGCCGCCCGAGGGCTCGAGCGTCGCGCTCGACACCACTGTGACAATCACGATCTCGTCCGGACCAGATGCGATCGGCGTGCCCTCCCTCGAGGGCATGTCCGAGTCGGAGGCGAAGGCGGCCCTCGAGGACGTCGGGCTCACGCTCGGCACCATCATTAACGAGGACTCCCCCGACGTGCCCGCCCACCAGGTCATCCGCAGCGAACCGAGCGCGAACACCGAGGTCGAGCCCGGCTCGAAGGTGAACGTCTACGTCTCGAGCGGCAACGTGAGCCTGCCCGACGTGCGCGGGCAGTCGCTCGCCGACGCCGAGACGCAGCTCACCGACCTCGGCCTCACCCCGGTGCGCCAGGAACTCCCGACCTGCGAGGCGCAGGACGGCAGCCCCGTCGTGAACATGTCGGTAGCTCCGGGCCCCGTCGCCCAGGGCAGCGAAGTCAGCCTCAGCTACTGCACCGGAAGCGCCCCTGCGCCTGAACCCGAACCGAGCGACGACAGCGGCGACACCGGGGACTCGGGCGACACGACCGACGACAGTGGCAACAACGGGAACGGCAATAACGGAAACGACAATAACGGCATCGGCAACCGCTAGGTCGCCGCTAACTGCCGGTTAGAACCCCGAGGCCGACCGTAACGTCCTGCGGCGTCAGGAAGGTCTGGTCGATCCAGGGGAACAGCCACAGCACGCACGCCGCGAGCACCGCGGCGATGACCACGAGCATGAACAGCAGTTTCACCGGCCACGGGCCGGGAAATGCTCGCCAGAGCGCTCCGTACAATTCCGTCTCCTATTCGCGGCCGGTGTCTTGGCCGTCGTTCTGGTTTCGCGCGTTCACGACGTCGGCGATCTCGTCGGGCGCACCGTCGGCGCGCGGCGTGAACTCGACAAACACTGAGTACGAGACGGCGCGCTCCGCGACCGAGTAGATCGGGTTGCAGGTCATCATGAGCAGGATGCGGTCGTCGCTCTGCTCGTCGGGGTAGCGAGGCACGTCCGAGAGGATCGACACCTCGTACGGGTCGACGTACTCGCCCGAGCGGTACTCGTACTCGTACCAGCCGTCGACCGTCTCGACGTAGGCGTGGTCGCCGACCTGCAGGTTCGGGATGTTCTGCATCGGCGCGCCGTACGCGAGCCGGTGGCCGGCGACGGCGAAGTTGCCAATCGCGCCCGGCGCATCCGAGTTCATGTAGTAGCCGACATACTGGTCGAGCACGCCGTACTGCGTGATGTCGGTCGCGATCGTGCGCGAGTAGTCGGCGCCGAAGGCCGGCACGTAGAGCACCGCGAACGGCTCGGCGGAGTCAGTCGGCGTGGTGCGCACCGGAATACCCTGGTCGTCGTCGGGCGCCGGCGCGTCGGTATAGTTCTTCTCGAACTCCTGGCTGAGCTCGCTACCGGCCGAGTTCTGCTCGTTGCCCTGAATGACGTCGTTGAGCCAGTACTTCCAGCCCATGAACGCGAGCGTGCCGAGGCCGGCCGTGAGCAAGAGCTCACCAAGCACTCCGGTGACGGTGATGCGCTGCGCTCGCTTTCGCCGCTGCTCCTTGCGTGAACGTCTCGTGGCGTCAGGTGCGGGCGAAGTCATGCGCGCAATTCTAGACGGCTAGAATGCCATCATGCCCAACGAGACTCCCAAGGCCGGTCACGACTACGAGCTGACCGACGACATCATCGAGGTTCACGACGAAGACCTCGAGGACGAGGTCGACGACGCTGCTGGCAGCGACGAGGCAGATGAGCCTGAGGACGACGAAGCTGAAGACGACGACGAAGACGACGACNGACGCTGCAACGGCGGCGGGTGCGACCAAGCGCAAGAAGGCCGCGAAGAAGCCGCTGACGAAGGACGAGCTGCGCGCCGAAGAGAAGCGCAAGAAGCGCGCCGAGCGCGAGCGCATCGAGCGCTCGAAGCAGATCGCTGCCGAGGCCCGCGGCAAGAAGTACGAGCCGAAAGGCTCCGCCAAGAAGAAGCCCAGCGACGGCAAGCCGCTCACGAAGGAGCAGGAGCGCACCGCCGCCGCGGCCCAGAGCCGTGCCGCCGAGGGCAACCCCGTCTGGTTCAAGCCGATCATGTTCGGCTTCCTACTGCTCGGCTTTATCTGGATCCTCGTGTACTACATGTCTTCGGGCCGCGCCCCCGTCGGCGCGCTCGGCGACTGGAACATTCTCATCGGCTTCGGCATCGCGCTTGTGGGCTTCTTGATGATGTCGAACTGGAAATAGCTGCCCGGGCGCATCCATACCTGTGAAGTTATCCACAGCTTATGCACCGGTGTGGAGAATTACACGGTTGTAACTACATGACTGTAGTTATCCCCAAGATGTGGATTGATCTGGGGATAAGTCGCTAGAGCAGCATGCCGACGAGCGGCGGAATCGCGAGGCAGAGCACGCCCACGACGAGCTGCAACCAGAGGCCGAGCGTCGGCCATTGGCGCCGACCGTTCTTAATCTTGCCGGGTTTCTTCCGGCCGCGATCGATGTCGAGCAGCGTGAGCGAGCCGCAGATGAGGCCAACCACGAGCCCGCCGACGTGCGCCTGCCAAGAGATGCCCGGATTAATGAACGAGATCGCGACGTTGATGCCGATGAGCACGAGCATCGACGTGACGTCCTGGCCCGTCTTGCGCAGCACGAGGAACCACGCCGCAAACAGGCCGAAGACGGCGCCGGATGCGCCAATCACCCAGCTGCTCGGGGCAAGCAGTGCAACGGCGAGCGAGCCGCCGAGGGCGGACACCACATACAGCGTCGCGAACCGCAGCGAGCCGATAAGCGGCTCGAGGGCGCGGCCGAAGATCCACAGCGTCAGCGTGTTCATCGCGAGGTGGAGGAACGAGCCGTGCAGGAATGCCGAGGTGAGCATCCGCCAGGGCTCGAAGGCGAGCTGGCCGTTCGGGTAGTAGTGCCGCCCGTCGGTGAACTGCGGCGAGTACGAGCCGTATGTGTCAATGAAGTCGGTGCCGAACTGGCGCGTCAGCCACTGCAGCATGCCGACCAGGACGATGAGGCCCATGAGCGTGTATGTGACAGGGCTGCCGCTGCCAATGAGGCGGCTGCGGAGCTGGCCGAAGCGGCCGCCGGCCGCTCGCACCCGCTGCTTCGAGTGCATCCGCTGCTGTTCGCGCACGCGACCATGCTGCTCGGCGAGGCACTCGGGACAAATGACGCCGACCGGCGCCTGAGTCTGGCATTCCGGGCAAATCGTGCGGCCACATCGCTGACAGAGCACGAAGCTCTGCCGATCGGAATGGCGGTAGCAGCAGTTGTCGGAGCCGGATTCAGGAGCGCCGGCCGGCGTTGAGGTCATGAAATGCCTGGGGAGGGAGGCGACTCGGGAGCCTAGAGGCTCTCGATGTCGACCGAGTTGATCACGACGTCCTCGAGCGGCTTGTCGCGGCCGTCGGTCTGCACGGCCTCGATGGCGTCGACAACCTGCTTCGAGGCATCGTCGGCGACCTCACCGAAGATGGTGTGCTTGCCCTGTAGCCAGGTGGTGGGCACCGTGGTGATAAAGAACTGCGAGCCGTTCGTGCCGCGGCCCGCGATCTTGCCGGCGTTCGCCATGGCGAGGATGTAGGGCTTCGTGAAGTCGAGCTCGGGGTGAATCTCGTCGTCGAAGTTGAAGCCGGGGCCGCCGCTGCCGGTGCCGGTGCGGTCGCCGCCCTGCAGCATGAACTGCTTGATGATGCGGTGGAAGGCCACGCCGTCGTAGAAGGGCTCTTCCTTGGTTTCGCCGGTGACCGGGTCGGTCCACTCGAGCTCGCCGGTGGCGAGTGAGGTGATGATCTTGACCGTGTTCGGCGCGTGGTTGCCGAAGAGGTTCAGCTTGATGTCGCCGAGGGTGGTGTGCAGCGTCATGACTGCGGTTGCGTTCGTCATGCGTTCATCTTTTCATAGCGGCCTTTGGCCTGGGTGTGTGGTCGGGCCGACTCAGGAAACAGCGACCAACGCATGACAAGATACCTAGGAACGCACAGGATGCGTGCGAACGCGTAATCGTGAACGCCGGAGGATAAAAATGGCACTTTCTCGCAAGAACAAGCGCAAGGTCAACCGACTGCGTAAGGACGCCGACCGCCTCTGGTCGGAGCAGCAGGCAGTGTTTGCCAAGGTGCGCGACCTGGCTGGTCGCGCGGGTGACGAAGCCCGCGTCTATGCCGACAAAGAGATCGCTCCCGTCATTCGCAAGAAGGTCGACAAGGACCTCCGCCCGGCATTTGACCGCGGCGTGAAGCAGGGCCGCCGGGCACTGTCGGGTGCGAACGAGCAGTTCCAACACCGGGTGCTCCCCGCCGTCGCCCAAGTGGGCGGCAACGTGACGGGCGCCGTGCGCGAGTTCGTCGACAACAACCAGACCCTGCAGACCGTGCAGGCGAAGGCCCAGGACTTCGGCAAGAATGCCGCGGCCAACGTCGAAAAGGTGCAGGCCCGCGTGGCCAAGGAACAGAAGAAGCTCGAGAAGCAGGCGAAGAAGGATGCGAAGTCGGGCCCCGGTGTTGGCGGCTGGTTCCTCATCGGCGCCGGCGTCGCCGCCGTTGCCGCGGTGGGCTACGCGCTCTGGCAGACCTTCCGCGCTGACGACGACCTCTGGATCGCCGACGAGGAGCTCGACGCTCCCGTGAAGACGGTCTCGAACGACTAGTCGCTCAACACAGCAACGCGGCCGCCCACTNTGAGGCCTAGTCTTCTTCGGACTGCTCGACCGCGTCGTCGTCGACCTCGATCGGCGTCGCCGCCTTGCGCTTCGGCCCGCCGAGGCCCTCGAGGTGCCCGTTGCGGGGGCGCTCGTGGTAAAGCCGCATCGCGACGCGCACGAGCGACACCGTCTGCAACGACTTCACCTCGCGCAGGTCGAACCAGCGGGCCTCGTCAGTCGTGCCGTTCTCTTCAGCGCGCAGCTCGCCGCCGATGACGGTCGCGAGGTAGACGATGCGCACGTTCTGCAGCGGCGTCTCGGTCGGGCGGCCCTTGCGGCGCTTGTTGCGGCCGTTGACGATGATCGAGTCGACGCCGAGCAGCTGGTCGATCGAGGCGTGGTAGCCCGTTTCTTCCCAGATCTCGCGCACCGCGGCGTCGTGCGGATCCTCGCCCGCCTCGATGCCTCCGCCGGGCAGCGTCCAGCCCGAACGACCGCGAGAATTCCAGTGTGCGAGCAGAATCTGCCCGTCACGCACAATCACGCCGTATGCGCCGACTCGGAATCGCACCTGGACTCCTTTCGACGCGAACATGGCACCCGCAGCCCTCTGCGGTACAACTTGCAAGTTTACGTGGCGCGCAGCAACCACGACCTGAGGGACTCTACAGGGTGCAAGACTCGAACTCGCACGCAAAGTTAGACTCCCCGCAGCAGCTCACCGACGAGCACGAGTTCATGGAGGCAAAGACGCAATGACCACGACGACGACCCTCGCAGGCAAAACCATCCTCATGTCCGGCGGCAGCCGCGGCATCGGCCTCGCGATCGCGAAGCGCGCCGCCCAGGACGGCGCGAACGTTGCCATCATCGCGAAGACCGACCAGGCGCATCCGAAGCTCGAGGGCACCGTGCACACGGCCGCCGACGAGATTCGCGCGTCCGGCGCCGAGGCCGGGGCGAAGGCCCTCGCCATCGTCGGCGACGTGCGCGACGAGGCGTCGGTGCAGGATGCGGTGAGCGCGACCGTCGCGGAATTCGGTGGCATCGACATCGTTGTGAACAACGCCTCGGCGATCAATCTTGGTGGTTCGGCACTAATCGACATGAAGCGCTTCGACCTCATGCACGACATCAACACGCGCGGCACGTTCCTGCTCACGCGCACCGCGCTGCAGTACCTGCGCACCTCCGAGGACCCGCGCATCCTCACCCTGTCGCCGCCCCTCAATCTCTCCGAGAAGTGGCTCGGCGCCTACCCCGCCTACATGCTCGCGAAGTACGGCATGACCCTCGCGACGCTCGGCATCGGCGCCGAGACGCACATCCCCGCCACCGCCCTGTGGCCGCGCACGACGATTCAGACCGCCGCGGTGCTGAACATTCTCGGCGGCGAAGAGGTCTACCGCCGCTCGCGCACCGTCGAGCTCTACTCAGACGCGGCGCACGCGGTGCTCACGGCACCCGGCGACACGGTGGCTGGCCAGGCGCTACTTTGCGAGGACGTGCTCGAGGCGGCTGGCGTTACCGACTTCTCGCAGTACTCCCCCGGCACCGACGAGGTCGAACTGCACCCCGACGCCTTCGTCGACTAAGTGCGGGCGGCCCGCGCGAGGGTCTCAGAGGGCGCCTCGGCAAAGATTTCCCGGTACCGCTGCGCAAACCTCCCAAGGTGCACGAAGCCGTTCGCGATGGCGACGTCACGTACCGTGGCGCTCGATCCCGCCTCGAGTTCACGACGCACCCGGTGCATCCGATCGATGCGCTGGTACACGAGCGGAGTGACACCGAGGCGGCGCCGAAACGCGAGCTGCAACGCCCGGCCTGTCACACCAGTGATGGCCGCGAGCGCGTCGACCGAGAGGGGCGCGCCAACCATCGAAGCGATAGCCTCGCGCGCTTGGTCGACGATATCGGCGGGGATGGGGAATCGCGACTCGGCGTCGTCGCAGGTGTCGCGCACCATGAGCGCGATAAACCCACCGATCGTGCGCTCGGAATAGTATCGGGCGAGCCCAGCATCCACCTCGTGCCCCGTCGTCGGAAGGCGCATTACGCCGCGCACGAATTCGAGCCATCTGCGGCCCGGACCATCACCAACGTCGAGCGAGGTTGGCACGCCCTCGGGGTCGAAGGGCACGTCGCCCCAGTACCGCACCACGGCGCGCTCAACGATGTCGCGACGCATCTTGACGCCGAGCATGACGCTCGGTCGATGCCACCCGTGAATCGCGACGGGCACGTGCAGGCCGTTCACCTGTGCCCGCGCCGAAGTGACCGGCACCCGGTCGTCACCGCCAACGGAGATGCGAAGGTTACCGAGCAGTGACGCGTTGACCTGATAGTCGTTCTGGTGCTCGGCCTGTGTCTCGATCACGATTCCAGTCGAGTAGCGCAGCGTGCCCACCGTGGTGCCGGGCAGCAGCATCGACTTGTAGTTCATCGTGAACTGCTGCCCGCCACGCAGCGGCGTGAGGGTGTGCGGGTACCAAATCTGTTCGCCGATCGCCCGGGCGTGATCGACGTCTGATGCGGTATTGCGTACCTCGAGCGGCAACGAGGTCGACCCGGTCATCTGCGACCTCCTCTAGAACGCGCTCGCACCGACCTGGTGAAAGTTGCGTGAATCGTATACGAGGCCACCGCTGCCCGAACGGGTGCGGAGCTCGTCGACGGCGACGAACAGCACCGAGTGAGTGCCGTGCTCGACGCGATCCACGATGGTGCCGGCGATCGCGACGCGAGCGTCGCGCAGGGTTGGCAGGCCGTCGAGCTCGCTCCAGATATCCCAGGTCAAACGCTCGTCCATGGATGCGCTCGTCAGGCCTGCGAAGTGCATCGCGAGCAATTCCTGGTTGCCGGTCAGTACGTTGACCGCGAGGCGCCCGTTGTCGACGAACACATCGCGAGCGCGGCTCGTTCGATTGATGCAGACGATGACCGTGGCGGGGTCATCCGAGCCTCGACATACTGCACTCACCGTGAGGCCAAGCTTGCCGGCCGGCCCGTCGGTCGAGATGATGTTCACCGCCGATGTGAGGTTCGACATCGCGCGCTTGAATTCGCGGATCGGGTCGGTCGCGGTCATGAGACTTCCCCCTCGCTCACGGAATAATCGAGCACGACTGCGCCTCCTGTGGCGAAGTTCGGCACGTCAGCGCCGACGGCGCGACCCTCGGGCGACGACATGGCGGCCCGGAACGCGTCAACGTCATCGAACTCGGCCTCGAACAGCGCGAAGTAGGGGGCGGCGCTACCGTCTGCCTGGGGTGCAACCTCGGTCGTGTAACGCCACGAACGGAGGCCAGGCAGCTTGCGGGCGAGCGGTAGGTGGGTTGACTCGTAGTACTGAATAAACCCGGCCCGGTCGGCGGGTTCGGGATAGAGCACGAGAAGCTTGTACATGATGGTGTCCTTTACGCGGGCTGGGACGCGGCTTGCAGGATCGCTGCAGTGCGAGCATTCACTCGCTCCTGCGACGAAAGCAGATCAAGCTGTCGGGTCGGGTAGTTGAAGTTTTCGGTGAACTCGTCGGCGAGCGCCTTGTCGTGGGCCATCGCCGTAAAAAACTGGCCTATGCGCTCGTGGCCGGGAGTCGCGATCATCATGTTCACCCAGTCGTTCACGCCTTCGACGCGCTCGGCACGACGGCGCGCCACCTTGCGTAGGAAATGCTCGTCGTAGACGTCGTCTTCGGCGAACACCGCCGCCGTGTCCTTTGCCGAGTTGGCCGCGGCGTTGCCGCCCTGCGCGGTGACCGGGTCGACGGTGAGGTGCACGTCGCCGAGGGCGAGGAGGAACTTACCGTTCGGGAGCTGAATGTAGTCCTCGCGCAGCGACGGCGCGAACGCGCCTTGCAGCACATCCTTGTCGCTTGTGAGCTCGAACTTGTCGTGGTCGACCCGGTCGAAGACGGGCGGGTAGTGGGTCTCGAGCACGTCGAGGATGCGCTCGCGGAACCCCTCCGGGTCTTCGTGCTGCTTCTTTGAGTTGAGCACGTCTTGCGGGCCACCCGGCACGCTCTCAGAAAGTAGCGCGCTCACGCGACCCGCGTGGCTCCAGATCGGAATGACGAGGAGCTCGCCGACGCCAGGGACGATGTTGACCGCGACGCCAGCCGGATCGAGCTCGCGCACGCCACGCCACAGGCTCAGCGTGAGATGGCGCTGAGGCTTGCCGTACGGCGACTTGTCTTCGCGCTTCGGGAACATGGCGCCGATCTCGCCCTTGCCAGTCGAGACGACGACGAGGTCGTACTGCTCGGTCAGGGCTTCGATGTCGGGGCGGTCGAGCTCGCGGATAATGAGTTCTCCCCCGCGCTTCTCGAACTCGCGCATGAGGCGGGGCAGGTAGATCCGGTAGTCGATGACGCGCGAGGGCATCGTGAAGTCGCCATAGAACTCGCGGTCTTCGCCCCAACCGTTGTAGTGATAGTGGCGGTAGTAGTAGCCGTCCACGTCGGGCCAGTCGCCGATGCCGAGCTGATTCTCGATCGCCTGCGTCACGTGCATGTGCGAGACGCTGTTCATGATGCGGCCGTCAAAGACGTCCTGCGATGTGCGATTCGTGAAGATCGTCACCTCTTTGCCCTGCTGCAGCAGGTGCAGCCCGAGGTGCAGGCCGGCCACCCTGCGGTGCGCGGGTCGACGTGCTCTCAAGCTATTTGCCGCGGAGGCGGTTTGCGGCGGAGTTCGTTTTTTGGATAGTCGATCTACCCACCGAACACCCGCAACGTGCCCTCCGTCACCCCCGCAGGCATCCCCGTCTGCCAGTGCAGCTCGCCGGCTCCCGGCACCATGGCGATCGTGATCAGGGTTTCCCAGCGGTCGGCGAGGTGCGGGGAGCCGCCGCCCGGGGCGACGGAACGCAGGTGGGCGAGTCGAACACCCGTCGTTGACTGCGTGGAGGCCGCGTCGGCGGCGGCGAGCGCCGGGTCGAGGAAGTGGTTCGTGTGGGCGAGCAGCCCGCCCTCGGGCTTCGCCGCGCTCGGCGCGGGCGAGGGCCTGCTCGACGGTGTCGGCCTCCTCNAGGATGCGCCTGGCGACCGCGTGCACCGGCACGCCTCGTCCGCGGGCATCCGACTCGTGGCTGAGGATGTTGAAGAACAGCGCGAGGTTCCCCGCCGCGCCGGGCACCAGCTCGGCATGCCAGTCCCACGTCTGCACTCCCGACGGACCGGTCGCAGCGAGCCACACGAGGGTCGAGCATTCGAGCGCGTCGTTCGGCGCGTCCGCGAGCGCACGGCCATACTCCTCACCGCGGGCGAATGGTTCGGTCGCAAGCAACCGCAGTTCGTGGATGTGCATCAGTTGGCTGCTTCGTTCGTATGGTTCTCGGGCTCCGGGTGCGTCAACCTGCTCGTCGAACTAGTAAGGGGACGCCGGCCCCGTGATGGCGCCAGCGTCCCCCTGCCTATTTCGGTCGAGTATCGCGCCTCGACCTTGGGCCGCTAAGCCCGAGCTACGAGTTGTCGATCGTCGCCGTGACCGTCGTCGTGTCGAACGTGGCCGGGTCAGCGCCGCCGCGCTCGCCGGTGTTGAGGGCGTTGATCGACTCAACCTCGTCGGCGGAGAGCTCGAAGTCGAAGACGTTGAAGTTCTCGGCGATGCGGCTCGTGGTGACCGACTTCGGAATCGCAGCGTTGCCGACTTGCAAGTGCCAGCGCAGCACGACCTGCGCCGCCGTCTTGCCGTGGGCCTCGGCGGCCGCGGTGACGGCGGGGTCGGTGAAGATGTCGCGACCGGTCGAATTCTTCTCGCCGTAGCGGTCGGCGCCACCGAGCGGCGACCAGGCCTGCGTGACGATGCCGTGCTGCGCGTCGTACTGACGCACCTCGGGCTGCGAGAAGTAGGGGTGCAGCTCGACCTGGTTCAGCGCCGGCGTCACCTGGGCGTGCTCGCCGAGGCGGTCGAGCAGCTCGCCGTTGAAGTTGCAGACACCGATGGCGCGGGCTCGACCCGACTCAAGGATGCCCTCGAGGCTCTGCCAGGCCTTGATGGCGCGGTCGAACTCGTCGGGCCCGGGCCAATGCAGCAGGTAGAGGTCGACGTAGTCGGTGCCGAGGCGGCGCAGGCTCGCGTCGAAGGCGTTCTGGGCATCCTCGTAGTCGCTGATCCAGAGCTTCGTCGTGACGAAGACGTGGTCGCGGGGCAAGCCCGCGGCCGCGAGACCCGCGCCGACCTCGCGTTCGTTGCCGTAGATCGCCGCGGTGTCGAGCAGGCGGTAGCCGGTGCGCAGCGCCGTCTCGACGGCCTCCTGCGTCTCCTCCGGCTTCGAGCGGAACACGCCGAAACCGAGGGTTGGCATTTCGATACCGTTGTTCAGGGTGATGGTGGGTTGCGAAGTCATATCGCTCCTTCCGAGTAGGTCACTACCGGCGCATGACGCGGCGGGCGAGCCAGTTGCCGAGCATCTGGACAATCTGCACGACAATCACGATGACGATCACCGCCGCCCACGTCACGAGCGGGTTGAACTGACGATAACCGTACTGCAGTGCGAAGTTACCGAGACCGCTACCGCCGACGACGCCGGCCATCGCTGACATATCGATCACGGCGACGAAGGCGAAGGTGTAGCCGAGAATCAGCGGACCGAGGCCCTCGGGAATCACGACCGTGAGTAGCGTGCGCATGCGGCTCGCACCGGAGGCGCGCGCGGCCTCGACGACGCCCGGTGGCACCGTCACGAGGCTCTGCTCGACGAGTCGGGCGATGCCGAAGGTCGCGGCGAAGGCCATCGCAAACATCGCCATCGGCTCACCGATGCCGACACCAATGGTGAGGCGAGCGAGCGGCTGCAGCGCCGCGAGCAAGATGATGAACGGGATGGGCCGGAAGAAGTTCACGAGCAGATTCAGCACGTTGAACACGGTCCGCTGGGCGAGGATGTTACCCGGTCGCGTCGCGTAGAGGAACACGCCGATGATCAGGCCAAAAATGCCACCGACGACCATCGCGACGGCAACGAGGAAAAGCGTGAGCGCGAGCTGCTCCGGCAGATCCGGCAGTAGCTCAATGAGGCGATCGATGTCGGCATCTTGATGCAGCATGTCTACTCACCCACCCGTTCGTTCGAGGCCGGGGCGTCGGGAATCTCCGTCACCTCGGCGAGTTCGCGTACGCCCGCGATCGCGGCGGAGATCTGCGCATCCGTGCCGTGCAGGGCGAAAGTGAGGTGACCGAACAGGCGGCCCGTGATCTCGTGCATCCCGCCGAACACCAGCTCGGCCTCGACGCCCGCGCGCACGAGCCGCCCAAGCACCTCGTGCTGCGAGGCGCGCTCGTCGGTCACCGAGATGGTGATGAGCTTGCCCTGGTGACGGGCCCGAATCGCATCGAGCTCCTTCCCCTCGGGCACCTGCGGCACGACCGACGAGACAAAGTTCTTCGTGGCGGCATACTCCGGGTTCGAGAACACCCGGTAGAGCTCGCCGTGCTCGACGACCTTGCCGTGCTCCATCACCGCGACGTGGGTAGCCAAGCGTTTGATGACGTCCATCTCGTGAGTAATCACGACGATGGTGATGCCAAGCTCGCGATTCACGCGCTCGAGCAGATCGAGCACATCGGATGTGGTCTGCGGGTCGAGGGCGCTCGTCGACTCGTCGGCGAGCAGGATCTTCGGCGAGGTCGACAGGGCGCGCGCGATGCCGACGNCTTCTGTCCGCCCGAGAGTTGGTCGGGGTACGCTTTCGCGCGGGCCCCGAGGCCGACGAAGTCGAGCAGTTCGGCGACGCGCTTGTCGCGCGCCTCCTTCTCGATGCCCGCGATTTTCATCGGGAACGCAACGTTGCCCGCCACGTTGCGCGAGTTGAAGAGATTGAACTGCTGAAAGATCATGCCGATCTCGGTGCGCACCTTCTGCAGCTTGCTCTCGGAGAGCCCGACGATCTCGTCGCCGTCGATCTCGATCGAGCCCGAGCTCGTCGGCTCGAGGGCGTTGATTAGGCGCACGAGCGTCGACTTACCGGCGCCCGAGNTAGCCGATGACGCCGTAAATGCTGCCGCGCTCGATATCGAGGCTGACGCCGTCGACGGCGCGCACCGGCGCATCCTTTCGCGAGGCCGCGGGGTATTCCTTGACGACGTCACGCAAGCGAATCATCGACATGCTTCGTCCTTTCCGTGGCCGACAGGCCGAAACGCGCGTGAGCGCGCACCCCTGAAATTTAGAGGTACGCGCTCACGGTCGCAAGCCTGTGGCTAGCCTTCGGCCTTAATGTCTTCCTCGACCTGGTCGAGCTGCGTCTGCAGGTCTTCCTTCGAGGTGGTGAGCATCTCGGCGGTTCCGCCCGAGTTGTCGAGCACGCCCTGCTGCACGTCTTCGTTGGTCTGGTAGATCTCAACGAGCTTGTTGAGCGTGGGGTTGTCGACGTCGTCGGCGCGCGACGCGAAGATGTTCGCGTAGGCGAGGGCGGCGGGGTCGCTCGGGTCGTCCTGCGCGATCGCGTCGTCGGCGTTGAGGCCGGCGTCAGCGATGAAGTCGTTGTTGATGATGGCGGCGTCGAAGTCCTGCAGCGAGTTCGCGAGCAGCGAGGCCTCGAGCTCCTTCACCGACACCTTCGAGTTCTCGGTGACGATGTCGTCGAGGGTCGAGAAGGCGTTGCCGCCGTCCTTGAGCTCGATCAGGCCGGCCGACTGCAGCACGAGCAGCGCGCGGGCGCGGTTCGTTTCGTCGTTCGGCACACCGACGGTGCCACCCTCGGGAATCGCGTCGACCGAGTCGTACTTGTCGGAGTAGAGACCGAGCGGGTAGATCGCGGTTGCGCCGATGGCGGCGAGGTCGTCGCCGGCCTCGACGTTGTAGTTCGCGAGGTAGAGGATGTGCTGGAACTGGTTGAGGTCAACCTCGCCCGCCGAGAGGGCGGGGTTCGGCTGGTTGTAGTCGGTGAAGTCGACGAGCTCAACCTCGATGCCCTCGGCCGAGGCGGCATCGACGTAGGTCTGCCAGTACTCATCGGAGGCGCCGACGACGCCGATCTTGACGGTCTGGCCTGCGTAGGGGTCATCGCCCGACGCAGCGGGGCTGTCGCTGCCACCCGCGCAGGCGCTGAGGCTAGCGGCGAGGGCGAGCGCACCGGCGGCGGCAATCCAGTTACGAAGTCGTGCCATGAGGAGAAGTCCTTTCGGGAGGTCTGGTACCGAGCCTACTGGCTGAGTGTTCCCTGAATGGCGTTCGGTTCACGCGCCGTAATATTTGCGCGCGTAAAGTTAGGCTTACCTAAGTTGATTGCGCGCCAGGGTGGCAGCGAAAGGACGTCATGAGCGACGTTCGGGTTCTGCGCGCCCCGCCGGTACAGGACGGTGACCACTTCGACAACCTCCCGAGCAAGTTGCGAACCGCGGGTCTCACGATTCTCAGGGTTGGGCGAGCGGTACTGCCTCGGCGTAGCGCGCCACGGCCGCCGCATCCGTCGCCTCGTGCGTCGCGAGGTCGTAGGCCGCCGCGTTTGCGCGGTATGCCGCGAGCTCCTGCGCCATCTGCTCGGGTGACCAGCCGAGCTCGGCCGCGACGATCTCGGCGACCTCCTCCGCGGCGCGGCCAGCGTGCTCGGCGAACTCGTAGCTCATGCGCGTGCGACGCTCCATGACGTCGTCGAGGTGCAGCGCCCCCTCATAGCGGGCCGCGAAGATGATCTCGGCGCGAATATAGGCGGGCGCGCCCGCGACCGGCACAGCGGCGCCGGCTACCTCGTCGCAGATCGCGGCGATGACATTGATCTCGGCGCCGTAGCGGTGCACGAGGTGCTTCGCGACCGCCGGGGCGAGGCCGTGCTTGCGGGCGAGCGCCCGCGCGGTTTCGATCGCGACTCTGCTGCCGACCGCGCCAACGAGCGGCGTCGTCGCCGTGACGCTCGGGGGCGTCTTCGCCGCTGAGCCGAGGGCAAAGTCGACCGCATCCTCGGCCATGACGCGATAGGTCGTGAGCTTGCCGCCCGCGATCGACACGAGCCCCGGGGTCGGCGACGCGACAGTGTGCTCGCGCGATACCTTTGCGGATGAGGTGCCGACCTTCGTGCCTGGCTGCAGCAGCGGCCGCAGGCCCGCCCACGTGCCCACCACATCCGCGCGGCTGATCGGCTGCTCGAGCACCTTGTTTGCCTCGGCGATGACGTAGTCGATGTCAGTGCTCGTCGGCACGGGCAGACGGCGGTCCTCGTTCCAGGGCGTGTCGGTTGTGCCGATCAGCCAATAACGCGACCAGGGAATCACGAACAGCACGCTCTTCTCGGTTTGCAGAATCAGCCCCGACTTGCCGCTGAGACGATCGCGCGGCACGACGATGTGGATGCCCTTCGAGGCGAGCACGCGCAGCCCGCCTGCGCCCGCGAGCTGTTGCGTTTCTTCGGTCCAGACGCCGGTCGCGCTGATGACCTTCTTCGCGCGCGCCGTGAAGTGCCGCCCCGTCTCGAGGTCAATCAAGTTGGCGCCGACAACCGCGCCGGCCTCGTTCTGCACGAGCTCGGTCACCTTCACGCGCGACGCCGCGTGGGCGCCGTGCCCGGCGGCGCTGCGCATCAGCGTCGTGACCAAACGCGCGTCGTCGACCGACGCATCCCAATACTGAATCGCCCCAGCCAGCGCATCGCGGCGCAACGAGGGGAAGCGCTTGCGCAGGCCCTTTCGGCTGAAGTGCCGGTGCCACGGCAGGCGCCGGCGGCCCGGGCCGAGCATCGCGAGCAGGTCGTAGAGCATGATGCCCGCGCCAACGTAGGCGCGCTCGAGCACGGGCGTCTTGAGCGGGTAGAGGAAGGGCACCGGCCGCACGAGGTGTGGGACGAGCTTGGTGAGCAGCAGGTCGCGTTCGGTGAGGGCCTCGTGCACGAGCTTGAAGTCGAGCATCTGCAGGTAGCGCAGGCCGCCGTGGAGGAGCTTGCTTGAGCGACTCGACGTGCCCGAGGCCCAGTCCTGTGCCTCGACGATGCCGGTCGTGAGGCCGCGGCTCGCCGCATCCATGGCAACGCCAGCGCCGGTCACGCCCCCGCCGATCACGAGGATGTCGAGTTCGTCGCCGCCGGCGCCCGATTCGCTGAGCGCCTCGATGGCATCGCGCCGCGAGGCCGGGTCCATGCGCAAGCCGGTCATGAACGTGTCTCCTTCGCCGTCTTGCTATTGATCAAACGACGGATGTGGTGCTCGGCGCAAGTGCGAGCTGTTCTCAGCCGCGCGGTGCAGACTCTGGCTGAACCCCTCGAGAGAAAGCATGATCATGGCCGATATCTCCGCGATCCTCAACGATCTTCCCGTCAACGACATCGCCCAACGGGTCGGCGCATCGCCCGACGACGTACAGCGCGCCCTCGGCGACCTGCTGCCCTCACTCGTCGGCGGCATGCAGGCAAACGCGCAGGCGCCCACGGGCGCCGCATCCCTCGCCTCGGCCCTCGAGCAGCACGTCGACGGCGCCCAGGCAGTCGACGACGTCGACGAAGCCGACGGCGAGAAGATTGCCGCGCACGTCTTCGGCGGCGAGCAGGATGCGGTGGTGGCCAAGGTCGCCGAGCACTCCGGTAACGACAAGGGCCTCATTCAGAAGCTGCTGCCGCTCGTCGCGCCCCTCGTGATGGCGTGGATCGCGAGCCGCTTCACGAAGGCCAACGACGCGAAGAAGGAGGCCTCGACCGAGTCGTCGGGTGGCGGCCTCGGCGACATCCTCGGCCAGGTGCTTGGCGGCGGCTCGGGCTCGTCGGGCGGAGGGCTCGGCGGCATCCTCGACTCGCTCGGTGGGCTGCTCGGGGGCGGGCGGAAGTAGGGCGCCGGCCCCCGTGCGAGTGAGTGGGTTGACGCGGTCAAGGTGTAGCTCACCCGGCGGGTCCCCCTGAGAGCGAGTGTTGCGGAGTGATTTCGACGCCTGGCACGACGTACTTAATTGCTATCTCCACGTGGCGAGGCTCCCGGCGAGACCATGCGGTCCTGGGATGCGGGTAGCGACGTGATCATGAACGCGTTTTGGGGTCGGGCTGACCCTTTTGCAGGCCCATCGAACTCTGCCCGATCACGTTACGAACCGAGGTGGAATCGTCGTGGGCAACCATGTCCAACCCGAGCACATGCCCAGCCAATGACTTCCGTCAGGCAACCTCGCGCGAGCTCCGGCCCCGCGATGTTGTCCGGGCTATTCGTGTCCTCTCTGGGGGTTGCGAACACGGCGCCACACCGCGTCTCACGGCTTGGCTGGTGAAAGAAGAAGTCCGCTTCAGCAATTTGAAGCGGACTTCCGCGGGTGGAGCCTAGGAGATTCGAACTCCTGACATCCTGCTTGCAAAGCAGGCGCTCTACCAACTGAGCTAAGGCCCCGGATGTGTTGGGATGATCAACAACACCGGTGGGGCTACAAGGACTTGAACCTTGGACCTCTTCGTTATCAGCGAAGCGCTCTAACCGCCTGAGCTATAGCCCCGTTTGCTCGCAGAACCCTCAACGGGTTCCCGGCACGAACAACGACATTACCACAAACCTAGTTGTTCGTGAAACCCATCACGATGCCACCGGTAAGGCGGCACGCGAGGTTGAGCAACAGGGTGCCGACCGCCGCGAGAGCCGTCAAGACGACCACCTGCAGCACGGCGATCACGACTGAGAACCCGAGCACGCCACCGAAGTTGACGAAGGTCTCAACGGTGACCTTTTCGCTGCCGGTCACGTCGTTGAGCAGGTTGTTGATCGACTCCATCACGCCGGTGTTCGCGAGCACGGTCCACGCGAGCACGGCGGCGACGATGGTGACAATGCCGAGGCAGAGGGTCAGCAGGAAGGTGAGCTTAACGACCGACCAAACATCGACCTGCATCAGACGCAGGCGGACCTGCTTCTTCGAGGTGCGGCGTTCGGACTTCTTGGCCAGCTTGTCTGCGACTGAGGTCATGATGTCCGATCCTACTGCTCGTCGGATTCAGGCGCCGCATTGGTGTCTGAGTCCTCCGATGCAACTACGGCATCCGACTCAGCCACAACATCCGCCTGTGCCTCGTCGTTCTCGCCCTCAGCGTCCTCAGCGTCGGCGTCGAGCCCGAGGTCGCGCTCGGAGTTGCGCGCCATGCCGAGGATGTGGTCGCCGGCTCCGTGGCGGGCGAACACGACACCCATAGTGTCGCGACCCTTCGCGGGCACCTCCGACACGTTCGAGCGCACGACCTTGCCCGAGTTGAGAATGACGAGCACCTCGTCGTTCTCGTGCACGAGCATGGCGCCGGCGAGGTGACCGCGATCGTCCGACTGCTTCATCACCTTGATGCCGAGGCCGCCACGGCCCTGGATGCGATAGTCGTTCACCGCGGTGCGCTTCGCGTAGCCGCCCTCGGTGATCGTGAACACGAAGAGATCCTCGTCGGCGGCGACCGCCGCGTTGATGAGGTAGTCGCTGCCGCGGAACGACATACCCTTCACGCCCGAGGTGTCACGGCCCATCGGGCGCAGCTGCTCATCATCGGCGATGAAGTGCAGCGACTGGCCCTCGTGCGAGAACAGGAAGATGTGGTCGCCATGCTTGATCGTCATGGCCGACACGAGCTCGTCGCCGTCGCGCAGCTTGATCGCGATGATGCCAGCCTGGCGGTTCGTGTCGTAGAGCGACAAGTCGCTCTTCTTGACGAGACCGTTGCGCGTCGCAAGCACGAGGTAGTCGTCTTCTTCGTAGTTGCTCAGGTCGAGGATCTGCGCGACCTGCTCGTCGGGCTGAAGCGGCAGCAGGTTCGCAATGTGCTGGCCCTTTGAGTCGCGGCCGGCCTCGAGCAGCTCGTAGCACTTCGTGCGGTACACGCGACCGAACGTCGTGAAGAACAGCAGCCAGTGGTGCGTCGTCGTGACAAAGAAGTGCTCGACGATGTCATCGGCCTTGAGCTGCGCGCCGCGCACGCCCTTGCCGCCACGGCGCTGCGAGCGGTAGTTGTCGCTGCGCGTGCGCTTGATGTAGCCGTCGCGCGTGACGGTGACGACCATTTCCTCAACCGGGATCAGGTCTTCATCGGTCACGTCGCCGTTGAAGCCACGAATGATCTCAGTGCGGCGATCGTCGCCGTAGCGGCGCACGATCTCGCCGAGCTCGTCAGAGATGATCTGGCGCTGCTGTTCGGGCGAAGCAAGAATGGCCTTGTACTCGAGGATCATCTTCTCGAGGCGCTCGGCCTCATCGTTGATCTTCTGGCGCTCGAGCGCGGCGAGGCGACGCAGCTGGAGGTTGAGGATCGCCGACGCCTGAATCTCGTCGACGTCAAGCAGTTCCATGAGGCCGGTGCGCGCGACCTCAACGGTAGCCGAGCGGCGGATGAGCGCAATGACCTCGTCGAGCGCGTCGAGCGCCTTGAGGTAACCACGCAGCACGTGCACTTCTTCTTCGGCCTTGCGCAGGCGGTACTCGGTGCGGCGCACGATGACCTCGACCTGGTGCGCCACCCAGTGGTGGATGAACCCATCGAGCGAGAGCGTGCGGGGCGCGCCATCGACGATCGCGAGCATGTTCGCGCCGAAGGTGTCCTGCAGCTGCGTGTGCTTGTAGAGGTTATTGAGCACAACCTTCGCAACGGCATCGCGCTTGAGCACGATGACGAGGCGCTGACCGGTGTGGCCCGAGGTTTCGTCGCGGATGTCGGCGATGCCCTGCAGCTTGCCCTCGCGCACCATTTCGGCCATGCGGTTCGCGAGATTGTCGGGGTTCACCTGGTAGGGCAGCTCGGTGACGACGAGGCAGGTGCGGTTACCGATCTCCTCGACGTTGACGACCGCACGCATCGTGATCGAGCCACGGCCGGTGCGGTACGCCTCCTGGAGGCCCTTGGTGCCCAGAATCTGGGCGCCGGTCGGGAAGTCGGGGCCCTGGATGCGCTCCATGAGCGCCTCGAGCAACTCCTCGCGCGTGGCGTCGGGATGCTCGAGCGCCCAGAGCGCGCCGTCGGCGACCTCGCGGAGGTTGTGCGGCGGAATCTTCGTCGCCATTCCGACAGCAATACCCTCGGAGCCGTTGACGAGGAGGTTTGGGAAGCGCGCGGGGAGCACGGTCGGCTCCTGCGTCTGCCCGTCGTAGTTGTCCATGAAGTCGACGGTGTCTTCTTCAATGTCGCGCACCATCTCGAGCGCGAGCGGCGCCATCTTCGTCTCGGTGTACCGGGGCGCTGCGGCGCCGTCGTTACCGGCCGAGCCGAAGTTGCCCTGACCCTGCGCGAGCGGGTAGCGCAGCGACCACGGCTGCACGAGGCGCACGAGGGTGTCGTAGATCGCCGAGTCGCCNCGGGTGGTACTGACCCATGACGTCGCCGACAACGCGAGCGCACTTCGAGAACGACTTGTCGGGGCGGTAGCCGCCGTCGTACATGCCGTAAATCACACGGCGGTGTACCGGCTTGAGGCCGTCACGCACCTCGGGCAGCGCGCGGCCCACGATCACGCTCATCGCGTAGTCGAGGTACGAGCGCTGCATTTCGAGCTGGAGATCGACCTTCTCGACGTGGCCGCCGGTGGTCGGAGTCTCGTTGGTGGTATTGGTTTCGTCAGCCATTCGTTCTCACTTCGCTGCCTAAATATGTGAAGAGCGCGAGGCGCTTAGATGTCGAGGAAGCGCACGTCGTGCGCGTTGCGCTGGATGAACGTGCGTCGCGACTCGACGTCCTCGCCCATGAGCGTCGAGAACAC
>NZ_JACXJG010000018.1:29436-29545 GCF_014904065.1 Gulosibacter sediminis
CGTCAGCAGCCTCCGCGTCGGCCATCGTGACCTGGCGCAGGGTGCGCGTCCCAGGGTTCATCGTCGTGTCCCAGAGCTCGTTGTAGTTCATCTCGCCGAGGCCCTTGTA
>NZ_JACXJG010000018.1:29553-66287 GCF_014904065.1 Gulosibacter sediminis
CGTTGTCCTTCGGCAGGCGGCGGCCGCCGGCGCGGCCCTGCGCAATGAGCGCATCCCGCTCTTCGTCGGAGTACGCGTACTCGTGCGCCGCGTTCGTCCACTTGAGGCGGTAGAGCGGCGGCGAGGCGAGGTAGACGAAGCCGGCGTCGATGAGCGGCTGCATGAACCGGAACAACACCGTGAGCAGCAGCGTCGTGATGTGCTGGCCGTCGACATCGGCGTCGGCCATGAGAATCACCTTGTGATACCGGGCCTTCTCGACGTCAAAGTCGTCGCCGATGCCGGTACCAAACGCCGTGATCATCGACTGAATCTCGGTGTTCTGCAGCGCGCGGTCGAGACGCGCCTTTTCGACATTGAGCACCTTGCCGCGCAGCGGCAAAATCGCCTGCGTGCGCGGGTTACGACCCTGCACCGCCGAGCCACCTGCCGAATCACCCTCGACCATGAAGATCTCGGACTCGTTGGGGTTGCGCGAGGTGCAGTCACGAAGCTTGCCGGGCATGCCACTCGACTCGAGCAGGCCCTTGCGGCGGGTCTGCTCGCGCGCGCGGCGGGCAGCGAGACGTGCAGCGGATGCCTGAGTCGCCTTGCGAATGACCTCGCGGGCCTGCTGCGGGTTGCGATCGAGCCACTCCTGCAGCCCCTGGTTCATGACGCGCTGCACATACGACTTCGCCTCGGTGTTGCCGAGCTTCATCTTCGTCTGGCCCTCGAACTGCGGTTCGCCGAGCTTCACCGAGATAATCGCGGCGAGGCCCTCGCGGACATCCTCCCCGGAGAGGTTCTCGTCCTTCTCCTTGAGCAGGCCCTTGTCGCGGGCGTAGCGGTTCATCGCCGTGGTGAGCGCGGCGCGGAAGCCTTCGAGGTGCGTGCCGCCCTCGCGAGTATTGATCGTGTTCGCGAACGAGTGCACCGACTCGCTGTACGCCTCGGTCCACTGCATCGCGATCTCAACCGAGATGGTCGCCTCGGTGTCTTCTTCGACCATGTCGATGATCTCGGGATGCACCGCCTCGACCTTCTTGCGCTTCACAAGGTGCTCGACGTAGTCGACGAGGCCGCGGTCGTACTTGAAGACCTGCTTGCGGTGCTTGTGCTCAGTCTCCACCGGCGTCGTCTCAGCGTCGGGCTCGTCGGGAGCCTGCACGACAGCTTCTTCAGCGCCATCCGAGTCGCTCGGCTCAAGCACCTCGTGCACCTGGGTCATACCCTCGTTCAGCGTGGCCGGGTCGCGCTCATCGGTGAGCGTGATGCTGAGGCCGCGGTTGAGGAACGCCATCTGCTGGAAGCGCGTGCGCAGCGTCTCCCAGTCGAACTCGGTCGTCTCGAAAATCTCGCCGTTCGGGTAGAACGTGATGCGGGTGCCGGTGACGTCGGTCTCGGCGCCCTCTTGAATGGCGCCCTGCGGCACACCGTTTGCGAATTCCATGTGCCACTCGTGGCCATCACGCGACACATCGGCGAGAAAGCGCGTCGAAAGCGCGTTCACGACCGACGAGCCGACACCGTGCAGACCGCCCGAAACGGCGTAACCGCCGCCACCGAACTTGCCGCCGGCGTGGAGCTTCGTGAGCACGACCTCGAGCGTCGAAACGCCCTCGACGGGGTGCGTTTCGACCGGAATACCGCGGCCGTTGTCGACAACGGTGACACCGCCGTCGGCGCGAAGCGTGACCTGAATGTCGTCGCAGTAGCCCGCAAGCGACTCATCAACGGAGTTGTCGACGATCTCGTACACCAGGTGGTGCAGTCCGTCGGGGCCCGTCGAGCCGATGTACATACCCGGACGCTTCCGCACCGCCTCGAGACCCTCGAGAACCTGGATCTGACCAGCTCCATAGTCGTGTTCGACGCGGCCGGTCGTGGATCCGTGCTGGTTTGCCCCAGTATCCGTCATTCGGACTCCTCAGTTTTTACTTCGCAGACGTTCCATTCTAGCAAGGGATTGCCGGATTCGCCGTTATTTGGCGATCTGCGGGCTTTTCCCCCCACGCTCGTGGTCACCTACCCATAGGTGTCTCGAGGCCCTCGACCCGGCACAGAACGATTTCCGTGTCGCCAAGACGGCGCCCCGGGGTTCAAAAACTTGATATCGGTGAGCTCGACCTCGGGCACGGCAGCTCGGATGCGCCCGAGCAGTTCGCCGCGAATCGATCGCAACTGCGTGGCCCAGGCCGTCGAATCGCACTGCACGAGCAGCACGCCCTCGTCGACGAACAGCGGTTTGGTGTGCGCGGCTGTGCGCTGACCAGCAAAATTCTCCCACTCTTCGATGAGCCGAGCCTGAGCGAGGGGCGTCTGCCAATCAAATTGCGCGAAGAGCTGGCTCAGCACGGCACTCGTCGACTGCGGGTCGCGCTTCGGGCCGAAGGGGAGTTGCTCGGCCTGCGCATCCTTCGACTCGGGCGTCGACGCGCCCCGGCCGCGCAGCAGACGGCGGGGAATCTTGTGGCCTCCGAAGACCTCCTTGCAGCGCAGCCAGACGAGCGTCGATTCGCTGAACTCAGCCATCGGTTTCGCCGTTCGCGATCGTGCCGGCTTCGATGCGAATCGTGTCGTGCCGCAGCGCCTCGGGCAGGTCGGTGACGACGGCGCAGGTGATGAGCACCTGTTCGAAGTCGTGCACCGCGTTTGCGAGGCGCGAACGGCGGGCGCCGTCGAGCTCAGCAAACACGTCGTCGAGAATCAGCACCGGGTCGCCGGTCTTCGATTCCTCGCGGATGAGCTGGGCCGCCGCGAGCTTGAGCGCGAGCGCGAACGACCACGATTCTCCGTGGCTCGCGGTGATGCGCGCCGGCAGGCCATTGAGCCAGAACGTTGCGTCGTCGCGGTGCGGGCCCACGAGCGTGACGCCGCGTTCGAGCTCGCGCGGGCGCGCATCCATCAGCCGCTGGCGGAAGCGTTCGGCGATGTCGTCGACCGTGAGCACGCCGCCGATCTCTTCGCCCTCGCCGTCGCCATCCATGTGGCGGCCCGTGTCGGCGAGCGCGCTGACACGCATCGAAATGCTCGTGCCGTGGTCGGCCTCGACGAGCGTCGTGTNAGGCGTTCGCGAGATGGGGCCGCAGCCGGTCGACGAGGGCAAGCCGCTGGGCAACAATTTTTGTGCCGAGCTCGATGAGCTGGTCGTCCCAGATGTCGAGCGTCGTGAGCTGCTCGGTGCCGAGCCGCTGTTGCCGGCCCGATTTCAGCAGCGAATTGCGCTGGCGCAGCACCCGCTCGTACTTCGAGATCGTTTCGCCGAACCGCGGGGAGTGCGTTATGAGGAGCTGGTCAAGCAGCTCCCGGCGCTGACCCGGGTCGCCGCGCACGAGCGATAAGTCCTCGGGCGCGAACACAACGGTGGTAAAGAATCGTGCGAGCTCACGGGTCTTCACCGCATGTCCGCGCACTCGTGGCTTGTTGCTGCCCGACTTCGCGATCTCGACATCGATGCTGAGCTCGCGCTCACCGTGACGCAATTCGGCGCGGACGATGCTACCGTCCTCTCCGAAACGCACGAGCGCCGCATCCGACGAGACCCGGTGCGACTTCAGCGTGCCGAGGTAGGCAATGGCCTCGACCAGATTCGTCTTGCCCTGGCCGTTCGCGCCCTCGAACACCTGGATACCCGGGTGCAGCTCGAGTTCGGCGGTGCGGTAATTCCGAAAATTCCGCAGGCTCAGGTGGGTGACGTGCACGATGCGCCGTTAGCGCATGAGCAGGTTCGGCTGCAGCAGGTAGCGGAAGGTGTCGGTGGCGGCGGCCTCGTCGAGCGAGGTCTGGCCGGTGAGCAGCACGGGGCCAGGCTTGTTCGGGTTGTCGTTGTTCGTGAAGGCAATCTTCACAAACGCCGAGTGGATCGCGCCGACGCCCTCGAGCAGGAACTGCGGTTTGAGTGAAACGACAATTCCCTCGCCCTGCAGGTTGATGCTGAGCTCTTCGGCGCCGGCGGCCTGCTCGGCGCCAACCGCGTCAAGCTTGAGGCCCTCGTCCGAGAAGCTGAAGCGCAGGGCCTGCTCACGCTCGAGCACGAGCTGCATGCGACGAACCGCGTCGATGACATCGCTGCCCTGCAACACCGCGAAGTGCGGGGTTTCGGCGGGGAAGAGTCGCGATACGGCGGGGAAGTTGCCCTTGATGAGCAGCGACGTGACGGTGCGGCCATCGGCGGTGAATGCGATGAGCTGGCGGTCGCCCTCGCTCACGAGCGTGATGACCACTTCGTCGGCGTGCGCGAACGACTTGCCGACCTCGCCGAGGGTGCGCGAGGGAACAAGTGCCTGGTCGCCCTCAGCAAAGTTGCTCTGCCATTCGATTTCCCGTACCGCTACGCGGTAGCGGTCGGTCGCGACGAGCTGCAGCTGCGTCGGCGAGAACGTGAGGTGCACACCGGTGATAACCGGGGCGACATCTTCGCGGGATGCTGCGACGACGACCTGGCTGATGGCCTCCGAAAAGTCGGCGCCCGAGACGACACCCGAGGTGCCCTCGATCGTCGGAAGTGCTGGGAACTCCTCGATCGGCATCGTCGGCAACGTGAAGTTTGTGCGACCACAGGTGATCGTGATGCCGCGGTCGTCGCGCTCGACTTGCACCGGGGCATCCGGCAGTCGGCTGGCGATATCGGCGAGAAGGCGACCCTGCACGAGCACTGCGCCCGACTCGTCGACGGTCGCGTCGATCGAGGTGCGGCTCGAAACTTCGTAGTCAAACGTCGAAAGCTGCAGCGTGCTGCCGCTGGTCTCGAGCACGACACCGCTGAGGATCGGCAAAGTGGGTCGCTGAGGGAGGAGCTTGACGACAAACGACACGGCGTCGCTGAACATGTCGCGATTGACTTCAAACTTCACTGGCGATTCCTCCATGGCTCGGCGGGGATTCAATGCTAGCGGGTTGCTGTGGCGTCTTCCTCCTCAGCGGCTCTTCGGGTTCGAGGGCCCGAACGACAAAATGTCACGAGCGGATTTTTCTAGGTAGAGAGATCTGTCTTCTCACTCTTAACAGCTGTGGAGAATGTGGATAACTCTGTGGTCAACTGATTTCCGTAGGGAACTACATCGCTGAAACTTGTGATTCTCGAGTGGATGGAAAGTGGACGGCATCCCCAGATTGTCGCGTCCTGACGCGGATCTCCACAGGCCCGTCCGCTGCGTGCACAGTTTGTCCACTGCCACGATGGCGAATTCCACAAGTTATCCACAGATCGTGGAAATTGCATTGTCCACGGCTTATCCACGCACTATTCACGGGCTTTTCCACAGAGTTATCCACAGGCTATGGAAACGACGATGCGCTCGATCTGAGGTCACCGCGATCGAGCGCATTGAGCGTGGAGTTACCGTGCGTTGGGTTGGCGAATCCTCGAGGTGAGTTCGGTGACCTGGTTGAAGATCGAACGGTCTTCGGTCATGAGCTTCGTGATCTTGCGGTGGGCATACATCACGGTGGTGTGGTCTCGGCCGCCGAAGAGTTGACCGATCTTCGGAAGCGAGAGGTTCGTCATCTCGCGACAGAGGTACATAGCGATCTGCCGGCTCGTGGCGATGGCCTGCGAGCGACTCGAGCCATAGAGGTCCTCCACGGTGAGGTGGAAGTAATCCGCAGTCTCTCGAATGATGTCCTGTGGCGAGATGACATTCGGCTCTCGGTTCGTGATGAGGTCCTTGAGCACTGTCGTCACGAGATTCAGGTCGATCGCCTGCTGGTTCAGGTTCGCGAAGGCCGTGACGCGGATGAGCGTGCCCTCGAGTTCGCGGATGGAGCTCGTGACGTGCACTGCGATGAACTCGAGCACCTCATTCGACAGCTCGAGCTGGTCGGCTTCGGCCTTCTTGCGCAGAATCGCAATGCGCGTCTCGAGATCCGGCGACTGCACGTCGGTGATGAGGCCCCACTCGAAGCGGGAGCGCATCCGATCTTCAAAGCCTGTCAGCTGCTTCGGCGGCACGTCGGAGGTGATGACCACCTGCTTGTTGTGCTCGTGCAGCGTGTTGAACGTGTGAAAGAAGGTCTCCATCGTCGAGTCCTTGCCCTGCAAGAACTGGATGTCGTCGATGAGCAGGATGTCGTTGTTGCGGTAGCGCTGGTGGAACTCTGCCGAGCGGTTCATCGAAATCGAGTTGATGAAGTCGTTCGTGAATTCCTCGCTCGACACGTAGCGAACCTTGATGCCGGGGTACATGTCCTGGGCATAGTGGCCGATGGCGTGGAGCAGGTGGGTCTTGCCCAGCCCGGAATCACCGTAGATAAAGAGGGGGTTGTATGCCCGAGCCGGAGTCTCGGCGACTGCCACGGCCGCCGCGTGGGCGAATCGGTTTGATCCGCCGATGATGAAGTTTTCGAAGATGTACTTCGGGTTGAGGCGCGAGTCGCCGTCGGGCTGGGTCGCGTTAGGGTCGTGATACGGGGCAGCGGCTTCGATCCCGTGGCTGATCGCGGGCGTCGCCTCAGCCTGTGGATAACCGGTGGAGAAACTCGAGAATCGGTCCTCATACGGCGCCGTTCGTTGCATCGTTGCGGCCTGCTCCATAGGCGCCTCGGCGGGGAGCGGGGTTTCATAGACCGTCGTGTCGGCCGGAGGGGTCGGCTCCGAGTTCGGATTGACCACGATCGCAAAGTTGCGAACGCCCTCGGCTGCCGGAGTGGCGGCGATGGCTTCGAGCAGGTAGGCGCGACCGCGCTGTTCGATCTGCGAGCGAGTGAGATCGTTCGGCACCTCGAGGTAAATTGTGCCGTCCATCACGCCTTTTGCCTGCACCAGGCCGAAGTAGCCGCGCATGGATTGGGGCATGTCGAGGTTGCCTCGAAGCGTCGTGAAGAGGTCTGTCCAGACTTCCGTCACAGCTTGCGTCACGTGTGACTTCCTTCCGGTGATCGATCTCGACTACTTCATGGCTCACAGAACAGCGGGCATGCTGCCGCACGACTGCACCTTCTGTGCGCGCCGTGCCACCCTGCACCTCGATCGTCTCGCACGGGACCCGCATTTGCAAAGTTATCCACAGGCTGTGTGGAAAACTGTGAGTTATGAGGCCGGTGCGCAATCGTGCGCGACAGATACGCCACTCTAAACCACGAATGGACACCGAGGCGAACCAGGGCTACCAGGATATTGTCATTTCCGGCGAGTCGCCCCAGGCAAACCCGGTCAACGTGGTAGCTCGCCTACATACGTGGCGAGATCAACCTTGACCTGAGGCTTGAACGTGGCGTAATCTGATCCAGTTATGCCCGCATCCGGGCCTTGTTTCGCTGCCCCACAGCCTAGGGCCTCGATCAGGAGATTTTTTATGTCGAAGCGTACTTTCCAGCCCAACAACCGCCGCCGCGCCAAGAAGCACGGCTTCCGCGCCCGCATGCGCACCCGCGCCGGCCGTGCCATTGTCGCGGCACGCCGCTCGAAGGGCCGCAAGGTCCTCTCGGCGTAGTCCCCGGTGCTTGCTCGGCAGAACAAAGTCACTAGCGGAGCCGACTACCGTCGCATCTCCCGCCGTGGCCGTCGAGCTGCCGCATCCGGACTTATAGCGATTGGCGAAGCCAACCGCGACGCAGCCTCACCCACCCGCTTTGGTTTCATCATCACCAAGCGGGTGGGTGTCGCTGTTGTACGCAATCACACGCGTCGCCGGCTCAAGGGCATTGCACTCGAGCTCCTCACCCTGGTCCCCACCGGGGCTTCGTTCGTGATTCGCGTTTTTCCCGAGGCCTCGAGCTTCAGCTACGAGCAGCTGCGCGCTGAAACTCGGCGCGCGGTGTTGCATGCGGCCGACAAGCTTGGCCTTGTTGCGGCGGACGTTACTGACGACGCCGAATTCTGCAGTTGCACCGATGGCGCCGACTGATCGACCGTCAATGATGCGACGAGTCCTGCACAACATTGCACTCATCCCACGCAATCTCGGGATCGTGCTGCTCCTGCTCTATCGCCGCTTCATCTCGCCGATCTACGGGGATGTCTGCCGGTACTACCCAACCTGTTCCGCGTATGGTTTAGAGGCAGTGCAGGTGTATGGCCTGGTGCGAGGGAGCTGGATGGCGGCTCGTCGGATCATGCGATGCCACCCCTGGGCGAAGCCGGACTTTGATTACGTCCCGGAGCCCAAACGACCCTTCCCGATTCGACGCACCAAGTTTGGGTTCGTCGTGTCTGATTTGCAAATGAAAGGCGAAGACGCTCGATGAACATCTTCGACATTATTATCTGGCCGTTGCGGTGGGTGATTGAGCTCATCCTCGTCGGTGCGCACACCGCGTGGACAGCTCTCGGCCTGCCAGAGGACAGCGGCTGGACATGGGTGCTGTCGATCATGATCATCGTGCTTGTCGTCCGCTCGGCGATGATCCCGCTCATGGTCCGGCAGATCAAGTCGATGCGCGGCATGATGGAGCTGCAGCCTGAACTCAAGAAGATTCAGGACAAGTACAAGGGCAAGCGCGACCAGTTCTCGCAGCAGGCCATGCAGCAAGAGACCATGGCGCTCTACAAGAAGCACGGCTCGAGCCCGCTCTCGAGCTGCTGGCCGATGCTCATCCAGATGCCGATCTTCTTCTCGCTGTATCGCGTGCTGAACACCGCGAACCACAGTGAGGCCGGCGTTGGCCTTATGAGCCAGGACCACGCCGTGCTGCTCGCGAACTCCGAAATTTTCGGGGCACCGCTGAGCTCGATTCTGTCGCAGGCCAACGGCAACACGAACATCATCGTCGTCGCGATCGTGCTCATCGTGCTCATGGTCGGTACGCAGTTCTTCACACAGCGCCAGATCACCTCGCAGAACATCTCGGAGGCCGCGAAGGCTTCGCCGATGTTCCGTCAGCAGCAGATGCTCATGTACTTGCTGCCGCTCGTCATGGCGGTTTCGGGCTTCATGTTCCCGATCGGCCTCATGGTTTACTGGCTGCTCACGAACATCTGGACCACCGGTCAGCAGTGGTGGACCATCCGCAACATGCCGACTCCTGGTTCGGACGCGTACAAGAAGCGCGTCGAGCGTCTCAAGGAAAAGGGCAAGTGGGACGACCACCCCGACAACCCCGCCAACCGCATCGTGCGCGACGGTAAGACGCAGCGTCAGCTCGAGCTCGAGGCGCAGGAAAACGGCGGGCAGCGACAGCAGCCGGTGTCGAAGAATCGCAAGAAGAAAAAGAGGAAGTAGGCAGTAGCGATACGGTGCACGGGCACCGAGCCAGCGAGGTTCGGTGCCCGTTTGCACATGTACGGGCGGATGCGCGATTACCGGTAATCTGGGGTGCTGAGAGAAGGAATGCAATGAGCGCCAATGACATGACTGACCACGACGTCGTCGAAGACGAGCGTGTCGAATCCGTCACGGTTGACGAAGACGTGATTGACGACGACGTCACCGACGAGGCCGTCACNTGACGACGCCACCGAGGAGGGTGATCGCGACGAGGGCGACATCGCTGCGGACTTTATCGAAGAGCTCCTCGACATCGCTGACATCGACGGCGACCTCGACATCGACGTGACCGGAGGCCGCACCTACATTTCGGTGACCGCCGACGGTGAGAGCAATCTCGACCGCATCGCATCCCCCGAGGTGGTGGATGCGCTGCAGCAGCTCACCCGCCTCGCCGTGCAGGCAGAGACCGGTGAGTTCTCACGGTTGATTCTGGACGTGGGCGGCTCGCGGGATGCGCGTCGCAACGAGCTGCAGAGCCTGGTCTCGCGCGCGATCGAGCGAATCGAGGATGGTGCCGCTTCGGCAGCCCTTCCGCCGATGTCGTCGTACGAGCGCAAGATCGTGCATGACATTGCATCGGAGCGCGGCTACAACTCCGAGAGCGAGGGCGAAGGTCGCAAGCGTCACACGGTGTTGCGCGCGAACTAGGCTGTTCGAGTTTTTCAGACGCGGGTCGTCGACGTTGGTCGGCGGCCCGCGTACTTGTTTTCCGTACAATTCTTGCGCTGCATAAATGAGTATCGATGTAGATTTGTTGCATCACCCAGGAGCGCTCAGATTGGGATGCGTTACGCATTGCTGTCAGTCTGGGATGGGGTGGGAATGCCCCGACATCGGCGTGCTGGCGCGGAAGTTGGTCGGTGCGTGCCCAAGTAGTGGTGGACAGTCGCAATTCGCGTCGGAGCGACATCCATGAAATTACGCTGATGCGATTCTGACGATGCCGGTTCTAGGTCAGTTTTGCCGGCTTGGGGCGCTTGAATACCCCAAAACTGATAGTGAGTGTGTCGGTCTCCCCGCCCCCAGGGAGACGATCGAACTTCCGGTACCTCGCTATCGGAGCTTGCCCTGGTGTCACGTGAAACGAGGACACTGGTGCAGGCGAAGTGGCTCAGTCTCGCGGAGCGTCAGTGTTCAGGGACTCGCACACCACTCTTGGGGAGGCTGAAGGTCGTGGCCCGTTCGTCAGCGGGTCTGACCCGCGTCCCCGCCTTGGCCGGCAGTTCGGTTTCACGTGAAACGGCTCGAGGCGGCCCCGTGTTCGCGCGTCGAGCTCGAGTGAGGCGGATGCGGCAGTGCGAAGGCGTGGGTGATCAATTGCCCGTGCTCGCGAGTTTCACGAGTGTTGGATTTCGGTCCGGGCAGCGCTGCGCAAACGGAGGTTCGCACATATGAAGAGACAACTTGTTGAACACTAGGCATCGCAGCCGGCGAGCAGCTGCGGTGCTGGGGCTGACGATTGATGCTGATACGAAGCGCGTGCTTGGTTTCACGTGAAACGGGGTCGATCCGCGTCGGCGATCGTACTCTCAGTGAGTGAGGCTGGGTCGAAACTGTGGGGTCAAGGTTCTGCGAGAGCCGTATGAGCACTGAAGTGGCTTGCAGATCCCGCGGTAGTGGGCCAGGTGACTCATGTCCATCTCCAAGTTCGTGCTGCGTTTCACGTGAAACTGCGCTCATCTGCGCGGGTGATAGACGCTGCAGCGAGTTGGGCTGCGTCGAAATCGTGGCAGACGCGTTATCGAGGGTGGGTTGGGAACTGACTGGGCAGTTTGAACGTGGAGTGGCGGGTGTGGGACTGGCCATTCTGCGAAACATTCTCTCGGTTTCACGTGAAACGCGGGCAATCTCACGCGCCGCGAAGCGTGAGATCATCGGGATGGGCGTTTCACGGAGACTGACTCCGTTGACATTGAACCCTCATCGCGCAGCGAAGCTCGCGGGGGGAGGAAGGGCTATTCCGACGACATGCACAGGAGCAGCCGCTGTAGGAGCGGGCGTTGGAACGGCAAGCTGGATTCAACTCGAGGAGGGTGGCTAGTTTCACGTGAAACGGGGCCATCATCGGTTCGATAGAACTGCGCTTCGTCGGGCTGATAGTTGATGGACAAGGCAACTGGCGTGCCTACGGAGTGTGTTGTTCGTGAGCCGTGATTCGGTGCTCCAGCGGAGACCAAAACGTCGGCGATTCGTGGCGCTGGTGCTGTTCTATGTCGTGAAGGTCCTGGGTTTCACATGAAACGGGTTCGGCTGAAGAGTGATGGAATCGTGGAGTCGGTATGAGGTGGTGGTGAGAGGACGGCCATGTCCCGTGCTCCCTGACTCGCGAAGCTGGAGGGAGGGCGCACATATGCCGCGTCCTGCGAGCTTCGATTACTCGGCGGGGGTTGATTCATCGCGGATGAGCGTTGTTTCACGTGAAACGCCAATCCACTACCCCGGGGCTTGGCGTCGGTGGGGTCGTGAATACTGCGCTGCGCGGGCGAGGACTGGATTCTGAGTGGCTCCGCGATAGCTCCCTGGGTCACCAGCTTGATCGAGGCGGCTGGGTTGTCGAGCCGATTAGCGATGGATCGATTGCATTGCTTGAAGTGGTGTTGGTTTCACATGAAACGCGCGATTGACATTGCCTGAGCCTCAGACTTCCATGGGCCGCATTCGTCACGCCAATTCGTTCTCGCGAATAACGCCCGCTTCCTCGACAACGGGATGTAGGTGCTGTTGGCGGGCGCGAGCTACGGGCTGTCGAACCGTGATCAGAGAAGGTAAGCGATGCCCCGGAACCGCTGCAAGGATGTCTAATCCGTTTCACGTGAAACAACGAGAAGTGGGTCTCACCTTATGGCAACGGGTTTCGAACCGGAATGTCGATAGGCGGAGTGACGATACGCCGGGAGTCGCCCTCTGCGGAGCCTCTTGTTTCACGTGAAACCGGTGATGGGTGTTCCCTGGGTCTAGCAACGAGAGCGCAGTAGACGGTTTCAACAGGATCGTCGACCGATCGGACGACCTTGGACTGCGGAATAGCTTGCTGAGGCGATGGCAGCTCTCGAAGGGGACGAGAAACTCTGCACTACCGCTGCGTGCTGGAGGAGTGTTTCTGCGGGCGCGACCGATCCGCCTCAAGGTGGGGCGGTGCCGGTGTCGGCCGTTTGCTCGTCATGGTCCCCATGAGAAGTCGCGGTTCGGAGTCGCAAGCTTGTGTTTCACGTGAAACGTCATCTCCACGGCCGGTGCAATCCGGCCCGCGTTCGCAGTGATGACGCACGGCCCTAGACACTTCGGTTCGCCGATCACTGACTGACGAGCGGCACGCTCGTGTAAGAAGCCCACCCTCGCTTCTCGCCAGCCATAGCTCGTAGTTCCTGCGACGGAGATCGTTGAGGTGGACGAGGCCATGCAGTTCGCGCTTCCGCCGAGGCGAGGGCGGCCACTTGGTAGCGGCGAGCCAGGCGGGGACTCGCACGTTTCACGTGAAACCAGACACGCGCGTTCTTCGCAACCGAACTCCCCGGTGTGGAATGGGCCGTTCGCACTGCAGCCACGCTCGCGCAGACTTCCGCCCGCAGACTACGTCTCTCTCTGGCTGCTCATCCTGGTGATTCATGTGGGCAAGGATGTGCGCCCCCGTTGTCGTCGTCTAGTGACGCGGTTGAGCGTGCCTGTACCGAGGAGTGTTGGCGCTGCGGTGAGTGGCTGTCACTGGGCTTGATGATGGAAGCATCGCTGTCATGTTTCACGTGAAACAAGAGGGCAGCGTTCGCTGGTGCGCAGCTCGCAGTTGGGGGCGCCCGTGAAGGCGTGGTCGTAGACACGACTGGGAATCTGAGCAAAACCAGGAGCAGGCCAGGAACAAGCTCAGGAGCAGGCGTGAAATGGGAAACTCGCCGAGGACGCAAGGTTCCGGTGCCGACTCTGTAACGCACCTAGACCAGTCGTTTCACGTGAAACGACATCGATACTGGCTATTCATACCGAGCACCAATGCCAAGCCGGAACCCGATTCTGCGCTGTGACCAGGGAAAAGCGCTGATGAGCGAATGAAAATACCAGGTCAAGAGGTGATCACCGCCCTCCCCGCGACGGCGTCGCCGCTCTACGTTTCACGTGAAACAATTGGGGTTCTACGAAAGGACTCCCCATGAGCGACGCGGCGGCAATTCCCGAGCCCGTGACCCAGGTACAGCTTGGTGATGAATCGGTCGAGGTTGAACCCCGCCCTGACGTCGCGGCGGAGATCTTCGGCGACCGGGTGCACCTCGCCCAGGCCTACGCCAACGCGCTCGCCGATGACGGCGAGACGCTCGGACTCCTCGGCCCCCTCGAGTACCCGCGCCTGTGGACCCGCCACATCGTGAACTCTGCCCTCATCGCCCCTCTCCTCGCTGGCAGCGTCGGCGACGTCGGGTCGGGAGCCGGCCTTCCGGGCATCCCGTTGGCGATTGCACGTCCCGACGTGAAGTTCACCCTGATCGAGCCGATGGAGCGTCGGCACACGTGGCTGCTTGAGCAGGTCGAGGCTCTGGGCCTCGACAACGTCACTCCGTTGCGCGCTCGCGCTGAGGAGGTCGCCGACACGCACTCCTTCGACCAGGTCACCGCGCGGGCCGTCGCGGCGCTGAGCAAGCTCATCCCCATCACCGCACCCCTCGTCCGTTACGAGGGCGAGCTCGTACTACTCAAGGGTCGCTCGGCCGAAGCGGAGATCCAGAAGGCGGCGAAGCAGATCCGCCGTTTCCAGCTCGAGGACATTCGCGTGGAAGAGGTCGGTACCGAACTCGACACTGAGCCAACGCGCGTTGTGCGCGCCACGATCGCGTAACCGAGTAGTTCTAGTTCTCCACAGGCACGAGTTCTTCACAACTCCGAGAGCGCTCCCCGCCGATGCAGCTTCGGTGGGCGACAATAGAGCGTGCGAGAGACCGCGAAGTCCGGTCAATTCAAGGCGAAGGGACCACACCTCTATGAGCGACGCGTTCGAGTCACCGATTGCGCGGCAGATTGCTGTGCTCACCGCGAAGAAGCGAGCACTCAAGACGGTCAAGACCCCTCGACCGGCAACAACCCGCATCTTCACGGTCTCGAACCAGAAGGGGGGCGTTGGCAAGACGACGACCACCGTGAACATCGCCGCCGCCCTCGCGCAGGCCGGGCTCAAGGTACTGGTGATCGACATTGACCCACAGGGCAACGCATCGACGGCGCTCAATGTAGATCGCCAGGGTGACGTAGCGGGCACGTACGAGGTGCTCATTGACTCCGTTCCGCTCGCTGAGGTGGTGCAGGCGTCGCCCGATATCGCAGGACTGGAGTGCTGCCCCGCGACGTTGAATCTCGCGGGAGCCGAGATCGAACTCGTCGACGTAGACCAGCGCGAAACGCGGCTCCGTGAGGCCCTCACGACGTACCTCGGCGAGCGTGAGGCCGCATCCGACCCCCTCGACTATGTGTTCATCGACTGCCCGCCCTCGCTCGGCCTGCTCACNATGAACGCGTTCGCGGCGGCGAAGGAAGTTCTCATTCCGATCCAGGGTGAGTACTACGCCCTCGAGGGCCTCAGCCAGTTGCTCAACTCGATCAACCGCCTGCGTGAGTACCTCAACCCGAACCTGCAGGTCAGCGCGATCCTCATGACCATGTTTGACCGCCGCACGAACCTTTCCCGCGAGGTTGCTGACGAGGTGCGACAGCACTTCCCCGAGCAGACTCTCTCGACGGTCATCCCACGCTCGGTGCGCATCTCAGAGGCCCCCAGCTACAGCCAAACCATCATCACCTATGACCCCGAAGGCACCGGCGCGGTTGCGTACCGCGAGGCCGCCAACGAGCTTGCGAACCAAGGAGCACACCGCTAATGGCATCCAAGAAGCGCACCGGCCTTGGCCGCGGCCTGAGCGCGCTCATCCCGAGCGGCTCGGGTACCGAAGATCGAGACATCGACGTCTTCTTCGACGGCTCGGCACCCTCGGGACGCCGTCGAGCCCCGGCAACGGCCACGCTCGAGGCCGAACCCGGGGCCACCGCCGAGGCGCCCGCGAAGGTACCTGCCAAGGCGCCGGCAAGAACTCCCGCGAAAACCGCCTCGAAGGCCCCGAGCAAGGCCAAGACCACTTCAACTACATCGAAGTCGACCGCTGCAGGGAAGAGCACATCGAAGACGACCGATGCAGTGAAGAACGCATCGAAGAACATCGATGTAGAGCCCGAGGTTGCAGCCGAGGACACGGCGGTCGATGAGCAACGCGCGGCGAGCCAGATCCCCGACGCCGCCGACACTGCCACGGCCGATGTCGACACGGCCGAGGAGACCGCGGGCAGCGCATCCATCGACGACTCGGCCGACGACAACGACTCGAGCGAGCCCGAGCTCATCCCGGTGCCCGGCGCGACCCTGCGCACGCTCGACCCGGCGCGCATCGTGCCGAACCTGCGCCAGCCGCGCCACGAATTCGACCAGGATGCGCTCGACGAGCTGATCATCTCGGTGCGCGAGTTCGGCGTGCTCCAGCCCATCGTCGTGCGTCCGCTGCCCGAGGGCGACCCGCGCGCGGCCGACGGCGACTACGAGCTCATCATGGGTGAGCGCCGTCTGCGCGCCACCAAGGCCTCGGGCCGCACCGAGGTGCCGGCGATCGTCCGCGACACCGACGACGAGGACATGCTGCGCGACGCGCTGCTCGAGAACCTGCACCGCGCTGAGCTCAACCCGCTCGAAGAGGCGTCGGCCTACCGCCAGCTGCTCGACGACTTCGGCTGCACGCAGGACGAGCTCGCGGAGCGCATCGGTCGCTCGCGCCCGCGCATCTCGAACACGCTGCGCCTGCTCAACCTCCCCGTGGACGTGCAGCGCCGCGTCGCTGCGGGCGTCCTCAGCGCCGGCCATGCCCGCGCCGTGCTCTCGGTGGGGGAGCCCGCCGCGATGACGCAGCTCGCCGACCGCATCGTCAACGAGCAGCTCTCGGTGCGCGAGTCGGAGACCGCGGCCGCGACGCTCGCGACCCGCGCTGGGCGCAGCACGCGCGCATCCAAGCAGCAGGATGCGCCGGGTAGCGACTCGCTCAGCGCCCACCTCGAAGAGGTGAGCGAGCGCCTCGGCGACCGCTTCAACACCCGAGTGAAGGTCGTGCTGCGCAAGACCAAGGGCACGATCACCATCGACTTCGCGTCGATGGCCGACCTCAACCGCATCCTCGAAGACCTCGACGAGGCCGACGAGAGCTAGCGGCTGGACCGACGAACCGAGCCGACGAGACCTACGCCTCGGCGCCCTCGGTCTCGTCGGCGTCGGCCTGCGCACCGGCGTCGGCCGCAGCATCCACCGCAGCGTCAGCCTCAGCAACAACAGCCTCGTTCGAGGTGCGCGCCCCGCGCCGAGCCGCGTGTTCGGCGAGCTTCGCGTACACCTCGGGCGCGGCGAGCTCGGCCGCCTCGAGCGCGAGCGGCACGAGCGAGGTCTCGGTCATGCCCGGAATCGGGTCGGCCTCGATGAACCACGGCGTGCCCGCCTCGTCGACGATGAAGTCGACGCGGGCGAGGTCGGCGAGGCCGATCGTCTCGTACGCCAGCAGCGCCTGCTCGGCGACCCGCTGCGCCACCTCGTCGCTCAACCGCGCGGGCGCGTAGTAGGTCGTCTCGCCGGCGTTGTAGCGCGCCGCGTAGTCGTAGACGCCATTCGCGGGCACGATCTCGACCGCAGGCACGGTGAACGGGCCGTCGCCGTAGTCGAGCACGCCGACGGTCACCTCGGTGCCGAGTACGCGCTTCTCGATGAGCACTGAGTCGCCGTACGTGAACGCGGTGACGAGGGCGCGGCCGAACTCCGAGATGTTGTCGACGAAGGTCACACCCTGCGACGAGCCGCCCTCGGTCGGCTTCACGACGGCCGGGAAGTCGACGCCGCGCGCGATCGCCTGAATCACGCTCGTCGCCCCGAGCTCGCGGAACGTCTCGTTCGGCAGCACGATCGACTGCGGCGTCGCCATACCCGCACGCTTCACGAGCGCCTTCGCGGTCGCCTTGTTCCACGCAAGCTTCGCCGCCGTCGGGCGCGAGCCAACGTAGGGCAGCCCGGTCGCGCGCAGCAGCGAGTAGAGCGCGCCGTTCTCGCCGGAAGCGCCGTGCAGCACGGGCCACACGACGTCGACGTCGTCGCGGTGCTCGAGCAGCCACGGCAGCAGCAGCTGGTCGGGCTCGCGCACGGTCACCTTCGCGCCGGCGCGAGTGAGCGCATCCGCCACCCGCCGCCCAGAGCGCAGCGAAACGTCACGCTCGTGCGAGATTCCGCCCGAGAGGATCACAACGTGTTGTCCATTGATGGTCATCCGGATGCTCCTTACCGGTTCGGAGGTCTGGGCTGGCTACTGGAGGTTCGGCGGGGCCGAAGAGAAGCGCGTGTCGATCTCACCCGCGCCGGTGACGTCGCCGAAGGTCTCGAGCAGTTCGAGCTCGTTGTTGATGACGTTCGCGAGGCGGCGCACGCCGAGGCGGATGCGCTCGGGCTNGGGCAGACAGAACGACAGGCGCATCTTGTCGTGGCCGCGGCCGTCGGCGTAGAAGCCCGAGCCGGGGGTATACGCGACGAGCTCGGTCGTGGCGCGCGGCAGCATCTGCTTCGAGTCGAGCCCTGGGGGCAGCTGCACCCAGGTGAAGAAGCCGCCCGTGGGCACCGTCCAGCTCAGCTGTGGCAGGTACTCCTCGAGGGCTCTCAGCATGGCGTCGCGCCGCTCGCGGTAGATGCCGCGGTAGGTGTCGATCTGCCCGCGCCAGTCGGCGGTGTCGAGGTACTCGGCGACCAGCCACTGGTTGAACGTCGAGGGCGAGAGGATCGATGACTCGACGGCGAGGATGAGCTTCTCGCGCACGCCGTGCGGCGCGAGCACGAAGCCGACGCGGACGCCGGGCGAGAGGATCTTTGAGAACGAGCCCATGTAGAGCACGTGCTCGGCGTCGAGCGAGCGCAGCGCGTTCGGTGCGGGCTCCTCGAAGTAGAGCAGGCCGTACGGGTTGTCCTCGAGAATGAGCACATCCTCTCGGATGCACAGGTCGAGAATCTCGCGCCGGCGCGACATCGGCATGGTCACGCCGGTCGGGTTGTTGAAGTTCGGCACGGTGTAGAGGAACTTCACCTGCTTGCCCTCGGCGCGCGCGGTGTGGATCGCCTCGGTGAGCGCGGTCGGGTTGAGGCCGTCCTCGTCCATTTCGACGTGGCGCACGTCGGCCTCGTACGACTTGAACGTGCCGAGGGCGCCGACGTACGTGGGCGACTCGACGAGGATCACGTCGCCCGGATCGATGAACAGCTTCGTGATGAGGTCGATCGCGTGCTGCGAGCCGGTGGTGGTGACGACGTCGTCNGCGCTCGCGTCGGTGATGCCCTCGATCGCCATGAGCTCGAGGATGCCCTCGCGCAGCTGCGGGATGCCCTGGCCACCGCCGTACTGCAGCGCCTCGGGGCCGTGCTCCTTGAGCATCCGGTCGAAGGCTGCGCGGATCAAGTCCTCGGGCAGACCGGCGACGTACGGCGAACCACCGGCCAGCGAAACCACCTCGGGGCGCGACGCCACGGCGAACAGGGCGCGCACCTCGCTCACGGTGAGCCCGGCCGTGCGGCGGGCATAGTTCGAGTACCAGGGGTCGAGATTTCGGCCGCTCGAGGCTGTGGGCTGCTGTTCTGACACGTCGATCCTTCTGCAATAGGTCGAAATGCCATCCTACGCCCGAGCGAACTTTGCCCCCACGCAGCTGGGCCGCGTGGGGGCAAAGGAAACCAGCGGGCCTCGAGTTAGTCGAGCAGGCCCTCAAACTTCTTCTCGAGGGCGCCGCGCGGCTGTGCGCCGAGCGTCTCGGCCTTGATTTCTCCGCCCTGGAACACCTTGATCGCAGGGATCGAGGTGACTTGGTATTTCATGGCGAGGTCCATCTCGGCGTCGATGTCGACCTTGACGAGCTTGACGTTCGGGTGCGCTTCGACGAGCTGGTCGAGCACCGGCGCGACCTGGCGGCACGGGCCGCACCAGGCGGCCCAGAAGTCGACGATGACGGTCTGCTCGGACTCGAGCACCTCGGCGTCGAACGTGGCGGTAGTGACATCAGTAGCCATGACAGCTCCTTCGAATTGTGGGGGTTCTAGTTGGTGGCTTCGGCGGGCTCGGCCTCAACTCGGGCAAGCAGCTCGGCGGGCAGGCCGGCGATGTACGCCTCGGCGTCGAGCGCCGCCGTGCACCCGGAGCCAGCGGCGGTGATCGCCTGGCGGTAGTGATCGTCGATGACGTCACCCGCCGCGAAGACGCCGGGCACCGAGGTGCGCGAGCTGCGGCCATCCACGGCGATCACGCCCTTGTCGGTGAGCTCGAGTTTGCCCTTGACGAGGTCGGTGCGCGGGTCGTTACCGATCGCGACGAACACGCCCGTGACGTCGAACAGCGACTCTTCGCCGGTTTGCGTGTCGCGCAGCTTGAGGCCCGACACGGTCTGCTCGCCGACGAACTCCTCGACGGTCTTGAACGGCAGCCAATCGATCTTCTCGTTCTGGCGCGCGCGCTCGAGCATGATGTTCGACGCACGGAAGTTGTCGGAGCGGTGGATGATCGTGACGCGGTCGGCGAAGCGGGTGAGGAACGTCGCCTCTTCCATCGCCGAGTCGCCGCCGCCGATGACGGCAATGTGCTGCTCCTTGAAGAACGCACCGTCGCAGGTGGCGCACCACGAGATGCCGCGGCCGGCGAGGCGGTCTTCGCTCTCGAGGCCCAGGCGGCGGTACGCCGAGCCGGTCGAGAAGATGACCGTGAGTGCCTCGAAGTCGCCTGAGTAGGCGGTCTTGATGTGCTTGATGTCGCCGTCGAGGTCGACCTCGGTGACGTCGTCGTAGACGAGCTCGGTGCCGAAGCGTTCGGCCTGCTGCTGCAGCTTCGTCATGAGGTCGGGGCCCATGATGCCCTCGGGGAACCCGGGGAAGTTCTCGACGTCGGTCGTGTTCATCAGCTCGCCGCCGACCTCGACGGCCGAGGTGAACATGATGGGCTTGAGACCGGCGCGGGCGACATAGATCGCCGCGGTGTACCCGGCGGGGCCGGATCCGATGATGGCAACGTTTCGCGTGCTCATAGGTGCTCCTGGTTGGTGAGAAATCTTCGGCTTCGCGCCTGTAGCCGACAACGCCTGGCGGCCGCAGCGTATTCCATTGTGCCGCGCGGCGCCACGAGACGGGCTGAGACGTTAGATGAGCGGTTCGTCGTCGCGTTCGACGCGGCGTTCGTACTCTTCGCGGCGCATCTTCGCCTCGTACTGGCGCAGCTCGCGGCGCGAGGGCAGCGAGCGAGTCGAGTTCTGCATCGACGACTGCACGAGCTCGAGTTCGGGGGCGGCCTGCGAGGTCGAGGCGACCGAGCCGCTGAGGTCGGTCTGCACCTCGTCGACGAGGGTGCCGAACTCCTGCGCGAAGCGGTCGGCGCCCGCGGCGCGGCGTGCGTGGCGGTGGAGCTCGTTTGAGTGGCGGCCGCGCACGCCGTCGAGGCGGCGGATGAGCGGGCCAGCGAAGGTTTCGAGTTCGGGCAGGCGCAGCAGCAGTGCGAGGCCAAAGTAGATCGCCGCCATCGCGAAGCCTGCGACGGCGCAGGTGATGAGGGCCGGCATGAGTCCGTCGCGGGCGAAGCCACCGACCGTGTAGCCGCCCATGAGCCACACGAGCAGCAGGCCGACTACGGCCGCGGGCACGGCGAGGCCGACGAACTTGCCAACCGACGTCGCGATATTGCGGCCGTCGATCGAGCCGAGGCGCCGGCGCAAGGCGAGCGACTGAATCACGAAGCGGATGCAGGTGATGAACGACTGCACGAGCACGAGCGAGACCACGATGTGCTCGATCGGCACGAGCCAGGCGACGAGGCCGATGAGCACGAGCTGCAGCGGTGAGGTGTAGGCGTAGAGCAGGAACACGCTCTTCGTGTCTTCGAACGCGTAGAACACGCGCTGCACGTAATAGAGGAGCGAGTAGGCGAGCAGGCCGAGCAGCGCTGCCGACAGCACGAGGGCGAGCGCCTCGAGCCCCTCCTCGCTCGAGTCGAAGATGCGCGCGAATGCGGGCGAGATGATGATGAGCGCGACGGCGCAGAACACCATGAACAGTGCGATCGAGCGGGCGCCGCGCGAGAAGTCGTCGACGACCGAGTCGGTGTCTTTCGCCGCCGCCTTGTGACTCAGCGACGTGAACATCGTCGTCGTGAGCGACACCGTGATGATCGAGTGCGGCAGCATGAAGATCATCCACGCGTTTTGCAGCGCGGCGAGCGAGGCGGCGGTGCCGAACGCGACGTTCGCGCCGAGGGTCTCGATCCAGCCCGTGAGCTGCACGATGATGAGCACGCCAAACGACCAGCCGGCGAGCTTGCCCGCGCGGCCGAGGCCGGTGCCGCGGAAGTGGAAGTCGGGGCGGTAGGCAAAGCCCGCCTTCTTCAGGAACAGGAAGAGCACGAGGGCCTGCACGACGACGCCGAGGGTCGTGCCGCCGCCGAGCATCGCGATCATGTCGGGGGTCCAGTCGGAAATCTCGCGCGCGCCGGTCGCATCCGCCCCGAACACGACGCTGAACAGTGCAAGCACGCCGATCGCAATGACGTTGTTCAGCGCCGGCGCCCACGCGAACGGGGCGAACATGCTGCGGGCGTTGAGGATCTCGGAGAGCACGGCGTAGAGGCCGTAGAAAAAGACCTGCGGGATGCACCAGTACGCGAACGCGATGACGAGGCCGAGCTGTTCGGGGCTCAGCGTGATGCCGTAGATCCACGCGAGCACGGGCGCGCCGATCGTGAGAATCAGCGTGAGCCCGGCGAGGCCCGTGATCGCGAGCGTGAGCAGGCGGTTCACGTAGACCCGGCCGCCGTCTTCGCGTTTCGTCGCGCGGATGATCTGCGGCACGAGCACGGCGTTGAGCAGGCCGCCCGAGATGAGCGCGTAGACGTTCGATGGCAGCGAGTTCGCGTTCGCGAAGGCGTCGGCCGAGGCCGAGCCGACCAGACCGATCGTGCCCGCGAGCACGATCGCCTTGATGAAGCCGAGCACGCGCGACACGAGGGTGCCGGAGGCGAGGATCAGGCTGGTACGGCCGAGAGACGTTGCCATGCTGGTGTGGTGCTACCTAGGAGGTCGGGGACGGGTCGTGCTCAGCAACGCTACCGGAGGCCTCGCGGCGGCGACGGCGCAGCATGCGCCAACTGCCGAAGCCGATGAGCAGCACGACGACGATGCCGACGAGCCAAATCGCGACCGTTTCCATGTCGGCGTTGACGTTGACGACGTACTTGCCGGTGCTCGGCAGCTGCACTGAATCGCCAGCCCAGAGCGTCACGGCGATGCCGCTCGTGCCGTTCGCGATGGCCTCGACGGGAATCTGCGCGCGCGAGACCGAGTTCGGCTCGACCGTGACCGAGGTGACGTCGCCGACACGCAGGTGGCCGGTGGTGGCGCGGGCGCGCACCTCGACCGTGACGGTGCGGTCGGTCGAGTTCGACACGAACACCGGCACCGACGACTCGTGGCCGATGAGCTGCACCTCGCTGCCGGCCTCGACCGTGACACCGTTGTAGGCGCTGGTCGCGTAGGCGGTGTAGCTCGTGACGGTTTCAGGGAAGTCGCCGGCCTCGAAGTGCTGGTTGCTCAGCGCGTTGACGAGGTTGACGCGCAACTCTTCGCGCACATCCTCGGGGTCCTCGTAGAGGTCGACGAGGGTGAGGCCTGTCTCCTCCTGCTGCCGCAGTTGCTCGAAGCGCTGCACGGTCTCGTCGCTGAACTCGCCCGGCGTGGTCTTCACCGCCGGCAGCGAGGCGACGTCGGCGCTCGCGGCGGGCGGGGCGGCCACCCTCGCGACGCCGGCGCCGTCGAGCGCGTCGACCACGGCGGCATAGGCGGTGCCGTTCGTCGCGACGCGGGGCATCGCGACGGTGACTTGCGTGCCGTCCGTGCCCGCGACGAGCGAAAGGGATGCGGTGAGCTCGGCGATCGCGGCGTCGCGCGCCGGGTCGGTCTCGGCCTCGACCGCCGTGGCGAGCAGGTCGCTCAGCGCACTGCTGATCACGAGCGCCTCGGTATCGCCGATGCGCTGCTGGGTGCCCGAGGCGGTCGACCAACCGCTGCCATGCGTGAGCTGGTCGGACTCGACGAGTACCGTGCCGCCGTCGGCGAGCGCGGCAGGGTTAGCCGCCGTCGTGGCGTACGGCCAGACGAGGTCGGCGCGCGTCGCCGAGACCTGCTGCAGCGCCTCGGCATCGGGCGGCGTGGTCGGGTCGTCCTCGGCGGTCGGGGTCGGTGTCGGCGAGTCGGATGCACCGGGCGTCGGCGTCGAGGTCGCGGTCGCGGCCGGCGGCGTGAGCGAGCCGTCGAACTCGTGGTCGTCGGTCGCGAACGCGAAGCTCTCGATCTGCAGCGGCTCGTCGAGGCCCGCCTGCGCCTGCAGCGAGGTGTTGGCGTCGGCAAACTCGAGGGCGAAGCTCGGATTGTCGAGCGACTCGAGCCGCGCGAGCCACGAGGCGGCGCTCTCGGGCACGTCGACGCCGAGGGCGCGGATCGATGCGAGCACGCGCGGGTCGATCGCGAGGGTCGCCTCGGTGCCCTCGACGGCGTCGAGCAGCAGGGTGAGGTCGCCGTCGGCGGCGGTGAGTATCTCGAGGTCGCTCGACGAGATGAGCGCCGTCGTGCCGATCGTCGCGGTGACGGGCACGATCGTCGTGAGGTCGACGGGCTCGTCGTCGCGCTCGCCGGGCAGCAGCACGACGCTGCGCCCTTCGGTGGCGGCGCCGTCGCTGCGGTACTGCGCCGCGATGCCGTGCACCTGCGCCGCGAAGGTCTCGCCGGTCGACACCTCGATGTCGGCCGAGAACTGCAGGCTCACGCTGTCACCTGCGGCCATCGCGCCGACCGACTGCTGGGCGACCGTGACGTCCGACGCCGGGGCGTCGGGGGCGTAGCTGTCGCCGAGCCACGCATCGCGCTCGGTCGTTGTCGTGATGATTTCGTCGTCGAAGGCGATGTCGACTTCGCCCGCGGGTAGCTCATCGGCCGTGCCGTTCGAGACGACGACGGTGCCCGTGAGGGTGAGGATGCCGTCGTCGGCAATGTCGTCGGCCACCTGTTCCGTCGTGAGCGGCGTCGTCGACACGTAGGTGGTTACCTCGTCGGTGACCTGCTCGCCGAAGTCAGTCGTCGCGGTCGCGGCACTCGCGCTTTCGGCGGTCGCCACCAGCGGTGTGGTGACGAGCGCGATGGTCGCCAGGGCGCCCGAGCACAATCGCGCAAACGACCGGCTCGAGGCGCCTCGAGCCNCATCGAACATGCCGCAAGTGTACGAGCGCGACCCTGGCGGCATCGATTCGGCGTGCCGCTGTGGGGCACCTTCCTCGTAAACTGGACCGGTGCAGCACGTCCAGACCGCCCTCCAACGGCTCTCCGAACTTGCCGAGTCGCGCCCGGTCGCGACCCTCTCGGCGGCGTTCGCCGACGCCGGCGTCGAGCTTGCCCTCGTCGGCGGCCCGGTGCGCGACGCGTTCCTCGGGGTCGCCGTGCACGACCTCGACTTTGCGACGAACGCGCGGCCCGAGCGCATCCTCGAAATTGTGCGCCCCATCAGCGAGGCGCACTGGGACATCGGTCGCGAATTCGGCACGATCGGCGCGCGCATCCACGGCGAGCAGGTCGAGATCACGACGTATCGCGCCGACACCTACGACGGCACCTCGCGCAAGCCCGTCGTCGCGTTCGGCGACTCGCTTGAGGGCGATCTGCTGCGCCGCGACTTCACGGTGAACGCCCTCGCGCTCTCGCTGCCCGCCCTCAAGCTCATCGACCCGACGGGGGGCCTCGACGACCTCATGGAGGGCGTTCTGCGCACCCCGATCGAGCCCGAGGTGTCGTTCGGTGACGATCCGTTACGGATGCTTCGGGCCGTGCGTTTCACCTCGCAGCTCGGCTTCTACCTCGACCTCCCCGCGCTCGAGGCGGTTGGCGAGCTGCGTCGGCGCATTCTCGACATCTCGGCCGAGCGCGTGCGCGACGAGCTCGTGAAGCTGCTGTCGACCGCATCCCCGCGCGCGGGCATCGAGCTGCTCGTCGAGAGCGGCCTCGCCGAGCTCGTGCTGCCTGAACTGCCGGCCCTGCAGCTCGAGCGCGACGACGCGCACCAGCACAAGGACGTCTTCGACCACTCGATCAAGGTGCTCGAGAACGCGATCGACCTCGAGCGGGCGGCGCACGAGAGCGACCCCGAGCTGCCCTCGCCTGACGTCGTGCTGCGCTTCGCAGCGCTGCTGCACGACATCGGCAAGCCGAAGACGCGCGAGTTCGCGCCCGGCGGCAAGGTGACGTTCCACGGCCATGACTGGGTCGGCGCGAAGCTGACGAAGAAGCGACTCGGCGCGCTGCGCTTCGACAACGACACGATCAAGCAGGTGGCCCGCCTCGTCGAGTTGCACATGCGGCTCTACAACTACGGCGACGCGGGCTGGACCGACTCGGCCGTGCGCCGCTTCGCGCGCGACGCGGGCCCGCTGCTCGATCGCCTGCTGCGGCTCATACGCGCCGACATCACGACGCGCAACAAGCGCAAGTCCGAACGCCTGCAATTCGGCATCGACAGCCTCGAGGAGCGCCTCGACGAGCTGCGCGAGCAGGAGGCNTTGACGCGATCCGCCCCGACCTCGACGGCGAAGAGATCATGCGCATCCTTGACATCCGGCCGTCGCGCACCGTCGGCGAGGCGCGCAACTTCCTGCTTGAACTGCGCCTCGACGAGGGCCCGCTCGGNGCCGAGGAAGCCGAGCGGCGCCTACGCGCCTGGTGGAGCGAGCGAGAGGCCGAGTAATGACGACGGCAAAGACGCACGTTCGCCGCGGCCTCGCCGTGCGCGAGGCCGTCACGGCATACGGACTGCTCACGCCCGCGCTGCTCGGCGTGCTCGCGTTCTTAATCGTGCCGATCATCATGCTCGTCGTGCTCTCGTTCGCCGACTGGAACGTGCTCTCGCCGATCGAGTTCGTCGGGTTCAAGAACTGGGAGTGGGCGCTGTCGAGCGGCGTCATGTGGCACAGCTTCGGCGTCACGGCCCTGTTCGTCGTGCTCGTCGTGCCGGTGCAGCTCGCGGCTGGACTGCTGCTTGCCGTGCTGCTAGTGCGCAACCTGCCCGGCTCGGCCGTGCTGCGCACGCTGCTCGTGCTGCCGTGGGTGAGCGCGCCCGTCGTGCTCGGCATCGTCTGGCGCTGGCTGCTGCAGTATGGCGGCGTGGCCGACGACCTCCTCGGCGGGAACCTCGGCCTGCTCACCGACGAGCGCTTCGCCCTGCCGACCGTCGCCTTCGTGCAGGCGTGGACGCAGATCGGCTACGTCTCACTCTTCTTCATGTCGGGCCTGAGCAACATCCCAAACGAGATCCTCGAGGCCGCGCGCATCGACGGCGCGAGCGAGTGGCGCATCTTCTGGCGCATCAAGTTTCCGCTGCTCACCCCGACGACGTTCTTCGTGCTCGTCACGGGCGTCATCGCCGCGTTCCAGACCTTCGACCTCGTCTACACGCTCTCACCGAACGGCGGGCCGGGCGGCAGCACCGACCTCATCGCGGCGCGCATCTACCAGCAGGCCGTGCCGCTCTCGAATGTGGGGCAGGCTTCGGTGCTCGCGCTCATTCTCTTCGCGCTGCTCGTGGTCGTGACGCTGATTCAGAACGCCTACTTCTCGCGAAAGACGAACTATGAGCGCTGAGGCGAAGCCGGTCGGGTCGAACCGCGGCGTGCGCGTACTCGGCGCCGTCGGCACCTACGTCGTGCTCATCGGCGCAGCGCTGCTCACGCTCACGCCGTTCCTGCTCGCGATCATGGCCGCGTTCATGGAGCCGCGCCAGCTCGCCTCGCAGGGCGTGAGTCTGCCGATGCCGCCGACGCTCGAGAACTTCACGACGCTCGGCGAACGGCGCGTCGACTTCGGCGAGGCCGCGCTCGTGACCGTCGGCGTTGTGCTGCTCGTCACCGCGGGGCAGCTGCTGTTCTCGGTGATGGCCGCGTTTGCGTTCGCGCGCCTGCGCTTCCCCGGCCGCAACCTGCTGTTCTGGGTGTTCCTCGCAACACTCATGGTGCCGCAGGTCGTCACCGTGATTCCCCTCTACTTCATGATGAGCGAGGCCGGCTTCGGCGGCGAGTTCCTCGGCCTCGTGCTGCCGTTCATGTTCGGCTCGCCGTACGCGGTGTTCCTGTTGCGCGAGCAGTTCCGGCAAATCCCGCAGGAGCTCATCGACGCGATGCGGATGGACGGCGCGGGCACCTGGAGCATCCTCTTTGGTCTCGTCGTGCCGCTGTCGCGCTCGACGATCGTGACGCTGCTGCTCATCACCGTGGTGTCGCACTGGAACAACTTCATGTGGCCGCTCATGATCGGCCAGAACCGCATCCACGTGCTCACGACCGCGACGGCGTCGCTGCAGGAGCAGTACTCGAACAACATCACGCTCGTGATGGCGGCATCGGTGCTCGCGATGCTGCCGCTCATCGTGCTGTTCGTCATCTTTCAGAAGCAGATCGTGCGGTCGATCCGCATCTCCAGCTTCCGCTAGCGCCGCGCGGCTCGTCGCGCAGCAGGGCCGGGCGGCGGCGTCACGCTTCGTCACCAGTTACGTGAGAACGCACACAACCCGCGGTCGCGCGCGGATTCTTGCAAGAATGGTCAAGAAGTATGCGCCGTAATGGATCGGCGCGGCTCGATTTTTGGGAGACGAGAATCATGACCTATCGCCGGATTCTGGCCGGTGCGGCCGCCGTGCTCACGGGAGTGGCGCTGGCTGGCTGCAGCTCGGCCGACGCGGGGAGTGACGGCGACGTCACGCTCACGCTGCGCCTGTGGGACGAAAACGTTGCGACCTCCTATGAGGGCTCGATCGAAGCGTTCGAGGCCGCCAACCCGGGCATCAAGGTTGAACTCAACGTGGTGCCGTGGGACAACTACTTCAACACCCTGCGCAACGAGGTCGGCGGCGGCGCTGGCGACGACCTGTTCTGGATCAACGGCGCGAGCGTCGGCGACTACATCGACAACGGCAACCTCGTGAACATCACCGAGACCCTCGGTGCAGACGCGATCTCGGGCTGGGAAGAGTCGGTCGTCGAGCAGTACTCGACAGACGGCCAGCTCTGGGGCGTGCCCCAACTCACCGACGGCGGCTCGGCGTTCTACGTGAACGAAGACCTCCTCGATGAGGCCGGTGTCACGGCGCAGGAGCTCTCCAACGCGACCTGGAGCCCGAACGCCGACGACGACACCCTGCTGCCGCTGCTGCAGAAGCTGACCATCGACAAGAACGGCAACAACGCCGCCTCGGCCGACTTCGACCCCGACAACGTGGCCACCTACGGCCTCAACGCCGCGGCCGAGCTCCAGAACATCCAGCTCAACTTCATCTACTCGAACGGCGGCACGTACCAGGACGACGAGGGCAACCTCACGTTCACGAACGAGAAGACGGTCGAGGCCTACCAGTACCTCGTTGACCTCATCAACGAGTACCACGTGGCCCCGCCCGCCGAAGCGACGAACGGTAACGGCGACTACACGCGTGACGAGTTCCTCCAGGGCAACATCGCCGTGTTCGAGTCGGGCACCTACAACCTGGCGAACGTGCAGAGCGGCGCCGAGTTTAACTGGTCGCTCACCGAGATCGCCGCTGGTCCCGACGGGAAGCGCACGACCTCCCCGGGCATCATCGTCGCGGGCAACGCGAACTCGGAACACCCCGAAGAGCAGCAGGTACTGCTCGAGTGGCTCGGCTCAGCCGAGGGCGCGGAGTACATCGGGGCCGAGGGTGCCGCGGTGCCCGCGGTGACCGATGCGCGCGCCGCCTACGACGAGTACTGGGCCGGCCAGGACGTCGACACGACGCCCTTCTTCAGCGTGCTCGAGGGCACCGAGCCCGGTCAGCCCGTGATCGGCGCGAACTTCAACGCGCAGGCCGAGGCCTTCACGCCCATCCTCAACGACGTCTTCACTGGCGCGACGCCGGTCGAGGAGGGCCTGCAGCAGGCCGAGGATGCCGCGAACGCGGTGTCGTAGCTCCACGCAATAACAACGGCGGGCGGGTGACCATTTCTGGTCACCCGCCCGCCGTCGTTTGCGTTAAAGGCCGAGCGAGCTGTCGTAGCTGATCACCTGGTCGAAGACGAACCACGCGCCGGTGAAGATCGGCAGGATCAGGCAGAAAATGAACCCGACGCCACCAAGAATGAGCCCCGCGATCGCGAGGCCGCGATTGCCCCGGTAGCGCTGCGCCGCGACGCCAGCGATGCCGAAGCCCACCGCGGCGAGCGCCGGGAGCATCCCGAACCAACCGAGGAATGGCACCCAGCTCACCCCGATGGCGATGATGCCGCAGATGAGCGCGACGAGGCCCATCACATTGAACTCTCCCGTCGGCTGCGGCGGCAGCGGCCCGGATGCAGAGGCTGGGTACGGCTGCTGGTACGGCTGCTGGGGTGGTTGCTGCGCGAAGGGGTTCGGCTGCTCGTACGGGTTTTCCGGGGGATTCGTCATGCTCGATCTCTCCTACGCTCGCGGTGTCGCCTCCATGCTGACAGAACCGGGCTGATGCGGCATCGCGCGCGCGAGTGAATCCGGCACTGGCGCGGTGGCCCCGAGTGCGCATAAGATATGGAGGTTGCGTGGCCGAATCCACTGGCCGCAATTCACAGTGCCGGGCAACCGGCACGATGCAGAACCCTCCTGCTGCAGACCGTCTGCAGCCGTTCGAGACCAAAGGAGGTGGGTTAATCGTGCATCAGTATGAACTCATGGTGATCATTTCGCCAGAAATCGACGAGCGCACCGTCGCCACCAGCCTCGACAAGTTCCTCGCAGTCATCACCAAGGACGGCGGAACCATCGAGAACACCGACATCTGGGGCAAGCGCAAGCTCGCATACGAGATCGAGAAGAAGTCGGAAGGCATTTACGCCGTCGTGAACTTCACCGCGACCTCGGCAACCGCACAGGAGCTCGACCGCCAGCTGCGCCTTTCCGAGGCCGTGCTGCGCACCAAGGTCCTGCGCGCGGACGAGGCATCGTTCCGTCTCAGCAACGCGAAGTCGGAAGACGACGCGGCCGAGGCCAAGTAAGTCACACAAGTCAAACCCCAACACCGCACACGTAACGTAGCGAATCACCGGGACAAGTAGGGAGCGCGAAATGGCAGGCGACACGATCATTACCGTGGTGGGCAACCTCACCGCCGACCCCGAACTGCGCTACACCCCCCAGGGTGTGGCCGTAGCGAACTTCACCATCGCATCGACACCGCGCACGTTCGACCGTCAGTCGAACGAGTGGAAGGACGGCGAGGCGCTGTTCCTGCGAGCATCCGTGTGGCGCGACTACGCCGAGCACGTTGCCTCGAGCCTCACCAAGGGCCAGCGCGTCATTGCGCAGGGCAGGCTGAAGCAGCGTTCGTACGAAACCCGCGAGGGCGAGAAGCGAACGACTGTTGAGCTCGAGATTGACGAGATCGGCCCGTCGCTGCGGTACGCGACCGCTCAGGTGCAGCGCACCTCGGGTGGTCAGGGCGGCCAGGGCGGCAACTTCGGTGGCGGACAGCAGCGTTCTGTGCAGCAGAACGAGCGTCCGCAGGCCGAGCAGCCCTGGGGCAACAGCGCACCCCGTCAGCAACCGCAGCAGGACTACTCGTCCAGCGGCTCGGGTGGCTGGGCAACGCCGGGCGCCGGTGGTGGGTACGACGAAGAGCCGCCGTTCTAAACCGGCAGCTCTCACCGCACATCACTTTTTCGTAGATTTCAGAAAGAGCATTTCTCATGGCTGGAAAGTCGAGCGGCAACCGCCGCAACGCTCACCGGGGCAAGGGTAAGCCTGTCGCTCCGGCGAAGAGCATCAAGGTCGGCGTCATTGACTACAAGGACGTCAACACTCTCCGCAAGTTCATCTCAGAGCGTGGAAAGATCCGCGCCCGTCGTATCACCGGTGTTTCGGTGCAGGAGCAGCGCCTCATCGCTCGCGCGGTGAAGAACGCCCGCGAGATGGCGCTCCTGCCCTACGCAGGCTCGGGCCGCTAAGGAGTTCACGCATGGCTAAGGTAATTCTCACGCAGGAAGTCACCGGGCTCGGCTCGGCTGGCGATGTCGTCGAGGTGAAGAACGGCTTTGCCCGTAACTACCTCGTTCCCAAGGGCTACGCCGTCAACTGGACTCGCGGTGGCGAGTCGCAGGTCGAGCAGATCCAGAAGGCGCGCGAGACCCGCGCGATCAAGTCGGTCGAGGAGGCCCAGGCGCTCAAGCAGAGCCTCGAGGCCGCCCTCATTCGCGTACACGTGAAGTCGGGCGCCGAAGGCCGCCTGTTCGGCTCGGTGCGCACCGCCGACGTCGCCGACGCGGTCGAGGCCCAGGGGCTCGGCTCGATCGACAAGCGCAAGGTCGTCTTCCCGACGCAGATCAAGCAGGTCGGCACCCATGAGGCCCTCGTTCGTCTCCACGACGACGTGACGGCAACCCTCAAGGTGCAGGTCATCGCTGCCCGCTAGGGCACCCACGCACAAGACGCCGTGTCACCAGGGTGGTTTTCCACCCGGTGGCGCGGCGTTTTGTCGTGCGAACGACGGCCGTTCACGGGCGTTGCCCACACCACACCTGTGGATACTTTTGCAAGTCGACAACCTTCAAGCTGTGGTTTAGATGGCTTGTTATCCACCGGGTGTGAACGAACAAAACACCAGATCAGCGTCGTAATCACGAAACTCTCCACCCGAGTTCTCCACAGTTATCCACACTGTCGTGCACATTCGCACGGCGCGTCGTCCACCAACGCTCCACAAGTTATCCACAGGCAGCTTGGTGGGTGGTGTTGGGGCACTCTGGGGAGCACTAGGGTGAATCATCGTCGCTGCGTACCGGCACCTCCGTGTCGGAGGCTCGCGATACAACGGCTGTGGAAAGGACGCGAATGACTCTCACGCATCTCGGTACTGAAGGCCGCGAATCGAGCCGGGCGGCGCAGGACGGCCCCCGCACCCCGCCGCACGACCTGCTCGCCGAGCAGTCGGCCCTCGGCGGCATGATGCTCTCGAAGGATGCCGTTGCTGACGTCGTTGAGAGCGTCCGCGGCATCGACTTCTACATTCCGAAGCACGAGATCATCTTCGACGCCCTTCAGACGCTCTACGCGGCTGGCGAGCCCACCGACGTCATCGCGGTGACCGACCAGCTCACGAAGACGGGCGACCTCCAGCGTGCTGGCGGCGCCGACTACCTGCACACGCTCGTCGGACTCGTGCCGACCGCCGCGAACGCCGGCTACTACGCCGAGATCGTCGCCGAGCGCGCCGTGCTGCGCCGCCTCGTCGAGGCAGGCACCCGCATCGTGCAGATCGGCTACGGCGCCGAGGGCGAGGTCGTCGAGCTCGTCAACCAGGCGCAGGCCGAGATCTACGCCGTCACCGGCGGCGTCGAGACCGAAGACTATGTGCCGCTCAGCGAGGCCCTCAAGGTCGCGCAGGACGACATTGACGCGGCTGCGAACCGCGACGGCGAGCTCACTGGTGTGCCCACGGGCTTCCGCGACCTCGACGGCCTCACGAACGGCCTCCACGCCGGCCAGATGATCATCGTCGCCGCCCGACCCGGTATGGGTAAGTCGACGCTCGCGCTCGACTTCTGCCGCTACGCGTCGATCCACGCGAACATGCCGTCGATCTTCTTCTCGCTCGAGATGAGCCGCTCCGAGATCGCCATGCGCCTGCTCTCGGCCGAGGCGAGCGTCAAGCTGCAGCACATGCGCACCGGCAAGGTGTCCGACGAAGACTGGCAGAAAATCGCCCGCACACAGGGCGACATCGCCGAGGCCCCGCTCTACATCGACGACTCGCCGAACATGACCCTCGTCGAGATCCGCGCGAAGTGCCGCCGCCTCAAGCAGAAGCACGGCCTCAAGCTCATCGTCATCGACTACCTCCAGCTCATGACCTCGGGTAAGCGCGTCGAGTCGCGTCAGCAAGAGGTCTCGGAGTTCTCGCGTGCGCTCAAGCTGCTCGCGAAGGAGCTCGAGTGTCCGGTCATCGCCCTCTCGCAGCTCAACCGAAACTCCGAGCAGCGCGCCGACAAGAAGCCCGCCATTAGCGACCTTCGTGAGTCGGGCTCGCTCGAGCAGGACGCCGACATGGTCATCCTTCTGCACCGCGAGGGTGCCTACGAGAAAGACCACCCCCGCGCCTCCGAGGCCGACTTCATCGTGGCGAAGCACCGTAACGGCCCCACCGACACCGTCACGGTGCTCTTCCAGGGTCACCTCTCGCGCTTCGTCGACTACGCGCCGGGCATGGCCCCGGCCCCCGCGATGGGCTAGCTCTCCACCCCGCAGCCGCTCGACCGCGTCGAGTAGCAGCTCGAGGCCGAGGATGCCCGCATTGGGGAGTCCTCGGCCTCGGCGTAGTGCCCCGCGAGTTCGGCCATGCGCGGCACGGTGCTGAAGTCCATCCAGCTCATGAGCTCTTCCGCGTCGTCCTCGACTCCGACCTGGGCGAGCACGACCTCCTGCAACGCGAAGCGGCTACAGCTTGATGCGCTCGTGGAATTCTGTGATGAACTCCGCCCGCTCGGCCGGGGCTGGCTCGAGCAGGTGCTGCGCGAAGAACTCGGCGACCTCGTCGCGGGCTGAGAGGGGCAGCACGCCGGCGACGTACTGATCGGGGCGCACGATCACGATCGCGCCGTCGCGTGAAACCTCGCGCTCGCGGTGGATGTCGCGGCCGTGGCCCGTCGCGAAGATCTGGTTGATGTCCTCGAGCCCGAACGGCACCTTGAGCGGCTTGAACGCGTTTGGCACGTCCTTCGGGTCGAACTCGGTGTACTCCTGCTGGTAGATCACCTTCGTGTCGAATACCGCGTCGTCGTCGCCATCGCCGGGCGTGTAACGCACGCGCGGCGAGGCCGCGTCGTTCGCCCACCAGTTCGCGAAGTCGGCGGTCGGGGTGCCCTCGAGCGCCGGCGCGGCCGAGTCGGCGAACACGTAGACGCGCCAGCGGCCGTCGGCCTCGTGCAGGTGCCCGAGGTGCTGCCAGCGGTTGTCGGCGCGGCGAATCACCTCGGCCGACTTGAAGCGCTTGCCGATGGGGAAGCCGGCGGCGAGCGCCTGGTGCTCGGCGTCGAGGGTGATGATCGACGGCGCGTACTCGGTCATGAACCCCGCGGGGAACTCCATTGTGTTGACGTAGTAGCGCTCGAGCTCGGCCGGGTCCTCCCACTCGTCGACCGGGCGGGCCATCATCGTCGACCATTCCTTGTCGAAGTCGATGAGGTTCTGNTCCTTGCGCTCGGAGGCGTAGGTCGACAGCAATGCCTCGGGGGAGCGGCCCTCGAGCACGGCGGCGAGCTTCCAACCAAGGTTGAAGCCGTCCTGAATCGACACGTTCATGCCCTGGCCGGCCTTCGCCGAGTGGGTGTGGCAGGCGTCACCCATGATGAAGGCGTGCGGCGTGCGGGTGTCGATGTGCTCGGCAGGCACGTCGTCGAAGCCGTTCGTGATGCGGTGGGCGACCTCGTAGACCGACCACCAGGTGACGGCGCGCACGTCGAGCGTGAAGGGGGCGAGGATGCGGTTGGCCCGCTCGATCATCGCCTCGAGCGGGGTCGCGCGCACGGCGCCCGCGTCGTGCTCCTCAACCACGCCGAGGTCGACGTAAAGACGTGAGAGGTAGCCGCCCTCGCGGGGGATGAGCAGGATGTTGCCCGCGTCGTGCGACTGGATCGAACACTTCACCTGGAAGTCGGGGAAGTCGGTGTTCGCCATGACGTCCATGACGCCCCAGGCGTGCATCGACGCGTCGCCCTGGAGACGGTGGCCGAGCGCCGAGCGCACCGAGCTGCGGGCGCCGTCGCCGCCGACGAGGTACTTCGCGCGCACCGTGCGCTCCTCGCCCACGCGCGGGCCGGCGGTGTAGCGCACGCGCGCCGTGACGGCGTACTCGGCCCCGGGGTCGATCGTGCAGTCGAGGAACTCGATGCCGTAGTCGGGTTCGATGCGGCCGGGCGCCCGCTGTGCGTCGCGGAGGAAGTAGTCGAGGATGCGCGACTGGTTCACGTAGATGTGCGGGAACTCGCTGATGCCGCTCGCATCGTCAGGGTCGCGCGAGACGCGCTCGATCTTCGAGGGGTCGTCCTTCGACGGCTTCCACCAGCACATCTCGACGTTGCGGTACGCCTCGGCGATGACTTCGTCGGCGAAGCCGAAGGCCTGGAACGTCTCGACCGAGCGGGCCTGGATGCCGTCGGCCTGGCCGACCTCGAGGCGGCCGGGGCGGCGTTCGATCGCGCGCGCGTTGATGGATGGGAAGCGCGAGAGCTGGGCGGTGACGGCGACCGCAGCGGGGCCGGTGCCGACGATCAGGACGTCCATCTCGTCGGGAAGTTCGGTGGGCCGGTCGACGCCGTATCCGGCGGCGGGGCGGACTCGCGGGTCGCCCGATTCATAGCCTCGGTAGTGGATCTGCATCGGTGGAGCTCCTTTGTGGCGGCGTTGCCAATGTGCGGGCCAGTGTCTCGCTATTTGCGACACTGTCGTAAATATAGAACAATGCTATGCAGAGACCGGTGTGGTCGCAAGAGTTCGAAGGAGTGCGCCGTGGCGAATGAGGCAACGACGCGGGGGTCCCAGACGCTGGCCCGCGGCCTGCGAGCGCTCGAGATCATCGGTGATTCGCCGAGGCCGATGACGGTCGCGCAGCTCGCCGAGGCGATCGGCATCCACCGCTCGATGGCCTACCGCCTGCTCGCGACGCTCGAGACGCACGGATTTGCTGCCCGCACGGCGGCCGGCGAGATCGAGCTCGGCGCCCGGCTCGTCGCGCTTGCCCGTGGAGTCGCCCGCGACCTCCAGGCTGCGGCGGCACCCGTGCTTGACGGCGTCGCCGACGAGCTGCAGCTCACCACGTTCCTCGTCACCCACGACGGCGAGGAGGCGGTCACGCTGCTCAGCGCGCAGCCCCGCGACCTCGATGCCATGGTCGTGCAGCGCCCGGGCAGTCGCCACTCCGTCGACGTCGGCGCCCCCGGCCGGGTCATCCGCTCGCAACTCGACCCCGTGGCGTACCCGCCGGCCCGCTTCGAGCTGAGCCACGAGGAAGTCATCGACGGGCTCAACTCGATCGCGGTGCCGATCGCCCTGCCGCAGGGACGCCCGGCAGCGCTCGCGGCCCTGTTCGTCGCCCGCCCGATCGACCAGGAGGCCATCGTCGAACGGCTCGTCACCGCCGCCCGGCACATTGCCGAACGGGTGCGGTGACGAGCCGTTCCGATGGTGTCGCGACTTAGGCGACGTCGCGCAGCTGCCCCTTCGCGAGGCGCAGTCGGCGACGCGCGCGCTTCGCGACCGCCGAGTCGTGGGTCACGACGACGAGGGTGAGCCCCTCGGCGTTGAGTTCCTCGAGCACCTGCAGAATGTCGTCGCGCATCCGCTCGTCGAGGTTGCCGGTCGGCTCGTCGGCGAGCAGCACGCGGGGCTGCTTCGCAATCGCGCGGGCGATCGCGACGCGCT
>NZ_JACXJG010000018.1:66495-66608 GCF_014904065.1 Gulosibacter sediminis
ACTCCGCAACCCGGCGGTCGCGCTCACCCGACTCGAGGTCGAGCGGCTCGAGCCCCATGTCGACGTTCTCGGCCGCGGTGAGGGTCGGAATCAGGTTGAACGACTGGAACACG
>NZ_JACXJG010000018.1:66624-144473 GCF_014904065.1 Gulosibacter sediminis
TCTCGGTCGCCCGCAGCGACTGCAGCTGGGCGTTCGTCGCGTTCGCGAGGTCGATGTCGCCGAGGTAGACGTGGCCGCCGCTCGGCCGGTCGAGGGCGCCGAGCAGCTGCAAGAGCGTCGACTTGCCGCCGCCGGTCGACCCCTGGATCGTGACGAACTCGCCCGCGTCGATCTGCACATCCACCGCCTTGAGCGGGGTGACGGTGCGGCGCTTCTGCTTGTACTCCTTGCTCACGTTCTCGAGGCGGAACGCGACGGGAGCCGAGAGCGGATCAATGCCGAGGTGCTGTTCTTCGGTGATAGTCATGAGAACTCCTAAGTAGTGGGGAGGATGCCCGTTAGCCGACCGCGCGGAGCGATTCGGCGGGGCTGAGACGGGCGGCACGCCAGCCGCCGAAGATGCCCGCGATGACGCCAGCCGCGACCGAGCAGCCGAGGGCGAGCACGATGACCCACACACTGAGCGGGGCCTGGAGCACGATGCTCGTCGCGTTGTTCACTGCCTGGCCGATGGCCTCGGGTGCGTCGCCGCCGCCCATGGCGCCCTGCGCCTCGGTGCCGGCCGAGATGGTGGGCGCGATGACGTTGATCGTGAGGATGCCGATAAGGCCGACGACGAGACCAGCGAGGCCGCCGATGAGCGACTGCACCATCGACTCGCCCGCGACCTGGCGCACGATGCGGCCGTTCGACCAGCCGATCGCCTTGAGCGTGCCGAGCTCGCGGGTGCGGCGCGCGATGCCCGAAGTCGTGAAGAGTACGGCGAGGCCGACCGCGACGAGGAGCACGATGATCGAGAGCCACGTGCCGAGGTTGGAGATGCGGTTGGATGCAGTGCTCAGCGAACCCGACACGGTCGACGCGAGGTCGGACTGCGAGCTGACCGTCGCATCCGGCAGCTCGGTCTCGAGCGCGGTCTGCACGCTCGCGATGTTGTCGGAGGACGTGGTCTGCACGTAGACGGTCGAGAGGACGTCGCCGGCGCCCGAGAGGTCCTGCGCGACATCGAGCGGAATGTAGACGTTCGATGCCGTGTCGGCGTCGGAGCTCGTCGACGAGACGATGCCGACCACCTCGAAGTCGTCGCCGCCAACCTCGAAGGTGTCGCCCACGGCAAGCTCGGCGCTCGTCGCGTAGGTCGAGTCGAGCACGGCCACGTTCGTGCCGTTGTCGTCGGCGGTGAGGAGGCGACCGTCGGTCACTGAGACCGAGCTCATCGGGCCGATCACCGAGGCGGGGTCGATGCCGAGCACCGTGTCGATGGTCGACGCGTCGAGCGTGCCGCGCATCATGTCGGTCTGCAACTGCGACTGGTCGAGCGTCGTCGAGCCGTCCTCGCTCGTCGTCGAGTCCTCGCTGCCGAAGTCGAACTGTGGGCCGCCGCCGTCGCTCCCGGGCTCGGCCTGCGCGCCCGTGACGGTGAGGTCGGTGCCGATGCCGTAGACGGCCTGGAGGGATTGTGCCTGCGCCGCGCGCACGCCCGACGAAAGCGAGTTCACGACGATGACGAGCGCGACCGCGATCGCGAGACCGATGCTGACGATGATCGTCTGCTTTTTGCGGCCACGCAGTTCGCGCCGCAGGTATGTCCAAAACATTGGGCTCCTAGGTGGGGGAAGTGACGCCGCAACGCTAGGAATGTGCCCTATGGCACCTCGATGCCGAAGCTATGAGCTTTCAATGAGCGCGAGGGGGCGCCGCGTAAACTCGCAGCAGCAAGGAGGGCGAGGATGCAGGACACCACCCCAGGGGACGCGGCGCGCGCGACAGGCGCCGGCAGCCGGGCACTGATCACCATCGCGGTGGTCGTACTTTCGATGATCGGCCTCGTGCTGTTGCAACAGGTCGCGAGCTTCGTCACCCCGATCTTCCTCGGCATCAACCTCGTGCTCGCGATCGCGCCGCTCATGCACTGGCTGATCCGCAAGCGCGTGCCGCGACTGCTCGCCGTGATTATCGCGGGCGTGTTCGTCTACGGGCTGTTGCTCGCGTTCGTCGGGCTGCTCGCCTGGTCGGTGATGATGCTCATCCAGGAGCTGCCGAAATATGGGGCGGAGTTCCAGGGCCTTTACTCAACCCTGCTCGACTGGCTGACGAGCTTCGGCATTTCGCAGGAGCAGGTCATCACGCAACTGCAGGGCGTGTTCAACCCCTCGGCGATTGTCTCGGTGCTGCAGAGCCTCGCGAGCAACGTCGGCGGGCTGCTGTCGCTGCTCGCGACTCTCGTCGTCATGATCTTCTTCCTGCTCTTTGACGCCATGAGCTTCGAGCAGCGGGTCGGCAAGATTCGCGACGACCGCCCGAGTCTCGGCACCGCCCTCGACTCGTTCTCGCAGGGCGTCGCCCGCTACTGGATCGTCACGACGGTCTTCGGCCTCATCGTCGCGGTGCTCGACGTGGTCGCGCTCGAGATGCTCGGCGTGCCCCTCGCGCTCGTGTGGGGCGTGTTTTCGTTCCTCACCAACTACATCCCGAACATCGGCTTCGTCATTGGCATGATCCCGCCGGTGCTCATGGCCCTGCTCGCGAACGGCTGGGTCAATGCGCTGATCGTGCTTGCGGTCTGGAGCGTCATCAACTTCGTCATTCAGTCGTTGATTCAGCCGAAGTTCGCGGGCGAGGCGGTCGGCGTCACGCCAACGGTCTCGTTCCTCTCGCTGCTCGTCTGGGCGTTTGCGCTCGGCCCGGTCGGCGCGCTGCTCGCGCTGCCCGCGACCCTGCTGGTCAAGGCTCTCCTCGTCGACGCCGACCCGCGCAACCGCTGGATCAACTACCTCGTGGATGCGCGTCCCGACCTCACGGCGTCGCGGCCGATCTTCCGGCCCGACCCCGATGAAGCGCCACACTCGAAGCGCACCAAGGACGACGGCGCGTGACGGCTCCGGCGCCGTATCCGCAGAGACCACAGAAGTCGATCCGCCGCCGCATCGGCACGGGCTTCATCATCGCGGCGGGCGTCGTCATCTTCGCCCTCGTCGTGTGGCTGTCGTTCTCGCTCGGGTTTTCGCGGCTGCGGGCCGATCTCGACATCGAGATGAAGACCGCGGTCGAGGCCGAGCCGGAGGTGCGCTTTGACGGCGTCAACCAGGGGTGGGAGCGCATGAACCCCGACGCCAAGGACGAGTCGCCGCAGTACCTCAATGTGACTGAAGACGAGGAGACGCCCTGCATCTTCTCGTGGGAGGCGGGCCAGTACGACAGCGACCTCGTCGATGTGCCGAACGACCTCAACGACCGCGGGGCGAGCGACTACCTCGTCGAGCGGCTCGGCTACACCGAGGTCGACGACACCTCGGTGCAGGTTGAGACCACGGGCGAGCTCACCGTCGAGCTGATCTACGCGCAGGAGACGATGGATGACGGCGTTACGGTGGCGGGCGCCGTGCGCGCCTTCACCGGCTCGCAGCACTACATCGTGTTCTTGCTCACCTGCGAGGACGCGTCGGCCCTCGATCCGGGGCTGATGATGAGCGTGCTCGACGACGTGCAGCTCGACATCGAACCCGCGCACTGAGCCGCACCCCCGCGTCCGGCCGAGCCCGGCTCATCCGCTGGTTCCAGATTCGCGGTGCGGAATGTCGCCCGCATGGCGGATAGTTTCTGCGTTGACGCGGTTGATATAAACGAAGGTGCCAGCACTCGTATTTTCCGAGCATCGCAACTCTTGTGAGGAATCGCATGTCGAACCAGTTCCCTCCCTCCGGCAATGGCCAGGGTGACGGCCAGGGTCAGCAGAACCCCGGCCAGCAGAACCAGAACCAACAGGGCTACGGCGCCCAGGGCCAGCAGAACAGCGGCTACGACGCGTCGACCGGCGGCTACCAGGGCTACCAGTCGCAGTCGAACTACCAGGGCTACGGCCAGCAGGGACAGGGCCAGGGCCAGTCGGGCCAGCAGAGCCAGCAGTCGTCCTACGGCAGCTACGGCTCGGACGCCTCGCAGCAGCAGGGCTACGGTCAGGGCCAGCAGCAGNNCAGGGCTACGGCCTGGGCCAGTCGGGCCAGCAGGTCTACGGCGCGTACGGTCGGCCCGGTCAGGACCAGAACCAGAACTACGGCGGCTACGGCCAGCAGCCCCCGCAGGGCGGCAAGAAGAAGGGCTTCCCCGTCTGGGCCTGGATCGTCATCGCGGTGGTCGTCATCGGCCTCGTCGTCGGCGGTATCTTCGGCGGCATGGCGCTCTTCGGCGGCAGCAACGGCTACGACATCGAGTCGGACAAGACCGTGTCGGACGTCGAGGTCACCTACAACGGCGACTGGGAGGATTACGGTGGTGGTAGCTATGTCAACGACGACTATTCCTGCTACTACTATGTGGGATTCTCAAGCGGCGGACCCAGTGTTGACGCCGACGACATCGAGGGCAGCCTGGATGAGGCAGTTGAGGAGGAACTGACTTCCACCAGCGTAGGAGACGTGGACATGACGAAGCTCAACAACGTCACGATGGCCGACACTGTGGGCGTTGACGTCGAGTTCGTCATCTACGAAATTAAACCGACCACGGGCGAAGGCATCGGCTACTTCGCCGCGCACCCGTTCTCGAACTCGGGTGACATGCTCTCAATGCTGGTGCTCTGCGACGGTAGTGACGGCATCGACGAGGAGGGCTTCAAGGACATGATGGCCGACACCGAATTCACCCTCACGCCCGAGGACAACTAGGTTTCAGCGGCTCGAGGCGCATCCTGACGGTGGGCCCGGCGTATGCGCTGGGCCCACCGTTTTCTGCAACTTCCGCCACATCAGCACCGGCCACCTGCAACAATGAGGGAACAGAGTTGAGCCGCGCCAAAGGAGACGACCATATCGAATCAATTCCCGCCCTCCGGCTTTGACGAGCGCGACGCCGAGAACCAGAACCGTGACGGTCAGCAGGTCTTCGGCGGCAACGACCACAACAGCTACGGCTCCTACGGCAGCGACGGCGCAGGCGGCAACGACTACAACTCGTACTCCGGTGGCGAGCAGTACGCGACGCAGGGTGATCAGTATGCGACGCAGGGCGGCCGGTACGCGACCCAAGGCGACCAGCACACGGGGCACGGTGAACAACAGCACAACTACGGTGGAGGCCAGTATCGCAACGAAGGCCAGCAATTCCACGGCCAGCAGCAATATCAACCCGCGCCCGTGGCAGGCAACGGCAACAACAATGGTGGCCAACCGGGCCAGTGGCCTCAGCATGCGCCGAAGAAGCGGTTTCCCGGCTGGGGCTGGGCGATGGTTGCGGTGCTTGCCGTCGCCCTCGTTGGTGCCGGTGTCTGGGGCGGTATCGCGCTCTCCGGTCACAGTGATAATTCGAGCCACAGCGCGGTCAATAGGGATGACGATTCGGTACCGTCCCCGGACGGTGGTGGTGACGGTTCGGGTTCGCTAGCGGAAAGTGGTCGTGGCTACGACATCGAGTCCGACAAGACCGTGTCGAACGTGGATATCTCGTACACCGGTAGCTGGAGCGACTACGGTTCGGGCATGTACGTCAACGACGACTACACCTGCTACTACCTCGCGAGCTTCGAGGGCGGTGCCACGGGCATCGACCCCGACAACGTTGAGGGCAGCATGGAGGACTCGGTCGCCGAGGCAGCGGGCCAGAGCGGCTCGAGCGACGTCACCTACACGAAGCTCGATAACGTCACGATGGCCGACTCCGAGGGCCAAGACGTTGAGTTCGTGATCTACGAAATGAAGCCGACCTCGGGCGAGGGCATCGGTTACATCGCCGCGCACCCGTTCTCGGACTCGGGCGACATCCTCGTGATGGCGACGGTCTGCGACGGCAGCAACGGTGTCGACGAAGACAGCTTCAAGGACCAGATGGCGGACACCTCGTTCACCATTACTCCGGAAGACAACTAGCCAGCGCGGCTTCGGCCACGCTGCTTGGGTGGGTTCGGCGCCTCTGCCGGGCCCACCCGCTTGCTTTCCGCACGCATCCGCCCCCAGTACCTGCAACAATGGTGGCCATTACCGCTCGCCACCGCGCCGAAGGAGACGCCCATGTCGAATCAGTTCCCGCCTTCTGGCTATGGTGACCGCGAGTCAGACCAGCCCGACCGCGACGCGCAGCAGGTCTTCGGCGGCGGTAACGACTACAACTCGAGCGGTAACGACTACAACAGCTACGGCTCGTACGGCGACGCGCACTCGGGTGGCAACGACTACAACTCCTACTCGGCGGGCGGCGACCAGTACGCGAGCCAGGGTGATTCGTACGCCTCGCAGGGCGAGCAGTACGCGAGCCAGGGCGACGGCTTCGGCCAGCAGAACCAGCAGCAGGTGTACGGCGGCGGCCAGTATGGCGGTGACCAGCAGCAGTACGGGCAGCAGAACCAACAGCAGTACCAGCCTCAATCGGCCGCGGCATACGGCGGCTACGGCAGTAGCCAGGGCGGTCAGTCCGGCGGCGGCGCGCCGAAGAAGAAGGGCATCCCCGTCTGGGCGTGGATCGTGATTGCCGTGGCGGCGGTCGCTCTTGTCGGCGGCGGCATCTGGGGCGGAATCGCCCTGTTCGGCGGAGGCAACTCGAACCAGACCACCGCGAACGGCGGCAACGGCACGAGCACGAGCGGCAATTCGGGCGACTCTGGCGACGGCGCCGAAGCACCGGCCGACGCCGCCTACCCGATCGACAACACCGACGAGGTCAGCGACATCGCGCTCGACTACACGGGCGACTGGGACCCTCAGGACCTCAACGGCCAGCAGCTGTTCTACAGCCCCGACCAGACCTGCACCTATCTCACCTCGTTCGTGCCGGCGGCGGCGTCGGGCGGCACGTGGTACCCCGACGACCCGGCAGGCAGCCTGAACACCTACCTCAACACCGACACGACTGGCTACCAGCTCTCGAACGCCGGCAGCACGACGGTGACCGACACGAACGGCCTCGAGGTTGAGCTCGGCACCGTGCTATTTACCGAGGACACCTACGACACGACCGGCCTGCTCACGGCACACGTGTTTGGCGACGATTTGCTCATGTACCAGATCACCTGCTTCGACCGCGAACCCTCGGCGAGCGAGCTCGACGAGCTCATCGCGCANGACCGAGACGACGATCACGGAGTAGTAACCTTCCGGGGCCGACGATACTGTCGGCAATCGCGACTGCTCCTGCTGGGTAGACTAGAACCACAGGGGCAGTTACGTTTTGGGAGGATCGCATGTCACACAACGCGGCCACTTCGACTGGCACCGACACACTTCGGAACCTCCCGGAGAACATCTGGATATCGCTACTGTTCCGTGCGGTGCCGGCCATCGTCGGCGCGCTGGTCATCACATTCACTCAAGACCACAACGCCCGCTTCGGCTTCGCGGTGTTCGGCGCGGTCGTGCTCTGGAGCGGCATCATCGTCGGCTTCGAGGGCATCGGCGTCAAGGGGCACCCGGCGCGCGTTTACGTGCTGATCCGCAGCCTGCTCAACGTGCTCGCTGGCGGATTCTCGCTGTTCATGGCAACCGGTGGGCATGACTGGGCCACCGCCCAGAGCTTTATCATCACCGTCGCCACCTGGGGCATCATCACCGGCATCGTCGAGCTGCTCGCGGCCTTCATGAGCCGAAAGCACTCCATGTACTCGAGTGAGATCCTCATCGCGGGCGCCCTGACCACGCTGCTCGGCGTGATCGTCGCGTTCGTGCCGCCGGAGCTCAACGACCAGTACGGTGGCATCCAGAACGTTGAGGGGTCGCTGACGGCCGACGTGCAGTCGATCGGTTTCGTCGGCGCCTACTTCGCGATCCTCGGTGTGTTGTTGGTCATCGAAGCAATCAGCCTCCGCGCCGCACTGCGCCGCCGTGCCCAAGAGGGGCCCAAGGAAGGAGCCGCCGCGTGAGCGGAGCGGACTCAAACGACCACGGAAGCAAGCAGCAGCGCAAGGCGCTGATGAAACCCTTCGAGGTCGTGATTATCGCCGCAGCGGCCGGCATCTTCGTGCTGCTCATCGTGCTGCTGACGGTGCAGGACATCGTGCTTGGCCTGATCTTCGCGGGTGTTGCGATGGTCGTCGTACTCGTGGTGATGTCGCTGTTGCTGCTGAACTACAAGCCCAACGCCGAGGCCCCGGTTTACCTCGACCGCCAGCTTGCCGAGTCGGACGACCCGGGTGCGAAGGGCGCGGCACTGCGCCCCTTCGACGGCGACGTCGAGGCCGAGGCCGCCGCCGAAGCGGACGACCTCGAACCCGGCGACGCCGACGAGAAGTAGGGCCGAGCGGCCTGACCGGCGGGTTTAGCCCAGCCGGTCAACGAGCTGCGCCGAGCGACCTGTGTAGGTCTGCGGCGTGAGCTCGCGCAGCCGCGCCTTCGCCGCATCCCCGATCTCGAGGCCATCGACGAACGCGACGAGCTCATCCCGGCCGACCGAGTGGCCGCGGGTGAGCTCCTTGAGCACCGCGTACGGGTCTTCGATGTGCGAGCGACCGGCGACGATCTCGGCGCGAATCACGGTCTGAATCGCCTCCGCGAGCACCTCCCAGTTGCCGTCGAGCTCGCGGCCGAGCGTGTCGGGGTTCACGGCGAGCTCGCCGAGGCCGCGGCGCACGTTGTCGAGCGCGAGCAGCGAGTGGCCGAAGCCAACGCCGATGTTGCGCTGCGACGACGAGTCGGTGAGGTCGCGCTGCATGCGCGAGGTGACGAGGGTCGCGGCGAGCGAGTCGAGGATCGCACACGAGAGCTCGAGGTTCGACTCGGCGTTCTCGAAGCGAATCGGGTTGATCTTGTGCGGCATGGTCGACGAGCCGGTCGCGCCTGGCTGCGGGATCTGCTTGAAGATGCCGCGCTGAATGTACATCCACACGTCGGTGCAGAAGTTGTGCAGCACGCGGTTGAAGTGGGCGATGTCCGAGTAGAGCTCGGCCTGCCAGTCGTGCGACTCGATCTGCGTCGTGAGCGGGTTCCACACGAGGCCGAGGGATGCGGTGAACTCGTCAGCCACCTGCTCCCAGTCGAGCTCCGGGCCTGCCACGAGGTGCGCGGCGAAGTTGCCGGTTGCGCCGGCCCACTTGCCGAGGTACTCCTGCTGTTCGATGCGGCGCAGGACGCGGCCGAGGCGGTGGGCGACGACCGCGAGCTCCTTGCCGAGCGTCGTCGGCGTCGCGGGCTGGCCGTGCGTGAGCGAGAGCATCGGCTGCTCGCGCTGCTCGCGGGCGAGCGTCGCGATCTNCGACGAGCGCGGCCGCGGCGGGCAGCCATACCTCGGTGACGGCGTCGCGAATGGTGAGCGCGTAGGAGGTGTTGTTGATGTCCTCCGAGGTGCAGCCGAAGTGCGTGAGTTCCTCGACCGCGCCGAGGCCGAGGGCGCGCAGCTGGTCGCGCACGTAGTACTCGACGGCCTTGACGTCGTGCCGGGTCGTCGCCTCGATCGTCGCGAGCGCGTCGATGGCCTCCTGGTCGAAGGTATCGACGACGGCGCGCAGCTTCGCCTGCTGCTCGGCCGTGAGCGGGCTCGCGCCGAACAGCTCGCGGTCGGTGAGGAAGATGAGCCACTCGATCTCGACCTTCACGCGGGCGCGGTTGAGCGCGGCTTCGCTGAGGTGCTCGCCGATCGGCGCCACCGCCTTGTAGTACCGGTTGTCGAGGGGGCTGATCAGCTGCGGCGGCAGAGGACTCATCGGGGCTCCGTTCTAGGGGGTTGCGGTCTCGCGAGCCGCCCGCGTCACGGGCTCGACCTGCGCGAGCAGCTTTTCGCACGCGTGCTCGATGAGGTCTCGCACTTCGTTGAACAGCTCGTCACTCCCATAGTAGGGATCCGGCACATCGCCGGCGTCCTCGTGGAGGTCGCAGAATGAGAGCAGCGGGCGAATGAGTGCGCGCTGCTCGGGGGTCTCGGCCCAGGTTTTTAGGATGCGGTCCTGGCTCGGATCGAATGTGACGACGAGGTCGTAGTTGCCGAACCAGTCCGGGTCGAACTGTTTGGCTCGGTGCCCGTCGACCGAATATCCAGCGCGCTGCAGCGAGTTCAGGGTGCGCGGATCAGCCTTTTCGCCGACGTGCCAGTCGCCCGTGCCCGCGGAGTCGAACTCAATGGAGTCGCCGAATCCGTCCCGCACGGCCATGTCGCGGCTGATGGCTTCGGCCATCGGGGAGCGGCAGATGTTGCCCGTGCAGACGAAACAGATGCGAAATATCGGCCCCGCGCCGTCGACTGCAGACATGCGCTTATTGTGGCGCACCGGCGTAACGCCGACAACCGTCGAGTGCAACGGGATTGACACGCCCACGTTGTGCGCCTCCCGCGACGCTTGTGGATGTGCGTCCATCCACAGCGGCGGGCGCGCGCCGAGCGGGTGGACGGGCTCCGCGCGAGACTCGCAGCACCGCATCCGCCCCGGGGTGCCCGAGCGCGAGGAGTGCCCATGACCGCGACCCCGACGACCGACTCCGGGTTCAATCCCGCCGACGCGCTTGACGCCGCGATGATTCGGCAGGTGCGCACCGACGTTGGCAACCTTGCCCAGCTGCTGCATGACGCCTCGAGCGAGGTGCGCTCGGTGCACCTGCCCGCCGTCGACGACGCGGCGATCGCCGACTGGGTGTCGGTCGCGCAGCTCAGCTACACCCTTACCCGCCTCGCCCTGAGCGGGATGCTCGAGACGGCCGCCGCCGCGTGCACTGCCGTCGCCTGGCAGTACGAGACGCAGCTCGCGCTGCTCGACGGCCAGATTGTCGCCGCGGAGGTGATCTAGCGATGGTGCAGGTGAGCGTCGAGACCTCGCAGTTCGGCACCGCCGCGGCGAAGCTCGACGGCATTGAGGAGGGCATGGCTGGGCTCAATCTCCGGCTCAGCACGCCCGCGTGGTTCCCCGCGAACGGCTGGCTCACCATCTCGGGGCCGCAGCTCGGAGTGATCTCGCTCGAGGCGCAGCTGCTTGCCGGCGGCATGCAGTCGGCCGCCGCATTCGCCGGGGCGGCGGCCGAGCACCTGTTGCAGGCGCAGGCCTGGTACGAGGCCGCCGACCGCGCGGCGGTCGAGGCCTTCACCGCGGTGAGCGACGCCGTGGTCTCGACCGTCGTGCTCTCAGTCGTGAGCGTTGCCGCGACGGGCGCGCTCGCGGCCGTGCCCCTGCTGCTCAGCCCCGCGGGCATCCCGCTGGTGCTCGGCACGCTCGCCACCGCCGGCGCGCTCGAGCAGGCCGGCGTGCTGCCGGGCGGTGACGACATCGTGGCCTGGTGGGCCGACAACCAGCACCTGCTCGCGAACCCGCTCAGTGTGCTGCTCGTGCGCAGCGGCGTCTCGGCCGGCGACGAGATCGTCAACGGCCTCACCGGCGTGCCGCTCTTCAACAGCCCGAACGAGGTCGCGGGCGCGCTCGCGGCGGCGTTCGCGCTCGGCACCGGGCCGATGCTCGTGTCGGGCGCGAAGCGCGACGAGGCCGCGTCGGCGCCGTCGTCGATCGCCGACCTCGTCGAGGCGATTCCGCCGACCGACCCCGAGGGCACGAACGCGACGATCACCGAGTACGTGCGCCCCGACGGCAGCACCGTCTACGTCGTCAGCGTGGCCGGCACGAGTTCGCCCGGGCTCGGCGACGAGAACGGCATGGACAACCTCTCGAACCTCGCGGCCTACGGAGGCAGCGACGCGCAATCGGTCGGCGCCGTGTCGGACGCTATGGGCCAGGCCGGCATCACGGCGGGCGACGAGGTCGTCTTCGTCGGTTACTCGCAGGGCGCCCTCGTCGTGTCGGAGCTCGCGAAGACCGGCACGTGGGACGTCGCGTCGGTCGTGCTCGCGGGCTCACCCGTGCACGGCACGAGCCTCGGCGGCGAGATTCCCGTCACCCAGCTCGAGCACGACGGCGACCTCATCACCGGCCTCCAGGGCATCACGCCGGGCGCGCAGGGCGACGTGTCCATCGTGCGGCGCGACCCGTTCCCGGGTGGCGTGCCGGCGGGGGAGGGCATCCTCGCGCCGCACGCGCTCGCCGAGTATCAGCACACCGCGGCCGGCTACGACGAGGTCGACGACCCGCAGGTCGCCGCGCAACGCGACGAGGTGCTCGCGCCGGTGCACGGTGCGACGGCGGTCACGACCACCGACTTCCGCTTCGAGCGCGAGCCGGTTTACGCGAGCGGCGGGGGCATCCGTCCGATGACTCCCGAGGAGGTCTTCGACTGCCTCCAAGAGTTCGGCCGGTTTGGTGAGGACTAGTCCTCGACCTCGCGGCGACGATTGTCGCGCTTGCGCGTGCGGAAGATGCCGTTGAGGATCGCCGAGAGGATACCCATGATGATCGCGCCGCCGATGGCCCACCAGAAGTTGTCGATGGTCAGGCCGAAGCCGAGCAGCCCGCTCACCCAGCCGACGAGCCAGAACAGGAAGCCGTTGACGACGAGGGCGAACAGGCCGAGTGTGAGGCAGTACAGCGGCATCGAGACGACGCGCACCACCGAGCCGATGACGGCGTTGACGAGACCCCACACGACCGCGAGTATCAGGTACGTGAGCACGAGCGAGCCCTGCGAGTCGTCGTAAGCCGTGACGGTCAGGCCGCCCTGCAGGACCCACACGGTGGCCCAGAGTGCGACGGCGTTGAGAACGATCGAGGCGAGAAAGCGCATGCCGTCATTGTGGCGGATCTCGCTGCAGAACGGTAGGTTTCGCCGCGCGCGGCGTGGCCCGAGGCTCGCACATTGCTTGAGGTGCGTCAGCCGGACCGCCGGCCGAAGCTAGAATTCGGATATGACTGATGCACCGGTGCAGCTACGTCCCGAAATCCTCGCTCAGCGCGCGTACCAGCAGGGCAAGCCCGCAGCCGCCACGGCGTTCAAGCTCTCGTCGAACGAGTTGCCGTTCGAGCCGCTCGACGCCGTGCTCGAGGCGGTCAACGGCGTGAGTGCGTTCAATCGGTATCCGGATGCTCGGGCGACCGCCGTGCGCGAGGCGCTCGGCGCGCACTACGGCCTCCCCGCCGAGCAGGTGCTCATCGGCGCCGGCTCGGTCTCACTGCTCTACCAGGCTGTCCAGGCGGCGGCGGGCGCCGGCGACGAGATTCTCTACCCGTGGCGCAGCTTCGAGGCGTACCCCGGCATCGTCACCGTCGCGGGCGCGACGAGCGTGCAGGTGCCGCTCAAGGCCGACTCCTCGATCGACCTCGACGGGCTCGCCGACGCGACCACCGAGCGCACGCGCATGGTGGTCGTCTGCACCCCGAACAACCCGACCGGCCCGGCCGTGCGTCAGGACGACTTCGAGCGGTTCATGAAGCGCGTGCCGAGCAATCTGCTCGTCATCGCCGACGAGGCGTACATCGAGTTCGTCACGGACCCCGCCGTGCTCAACGCGACCCGCCTGCTGCGCGACTACCCGAACCTCGTCGTCGCCCGCACCTTCTCGAAGGCGTACGGCCTCGCCGGCCTCCGCGTCGGCTACATGCTCGGCAACGCGCAGGTGCTGCAGGCGTTCGCGACCACGGCCATCCCCTTCACCATCTCGGAGCAGGCGCAGGCCGCGACGCTCGCGGTGATGCAGGAGGCCGACGCGATCCGCGAGCGGGTTAACGAGATCACCGCGCGCCGCGACGAGGTGCGCCGCGCGCTCATCGACCAGGGCTGGCGCGTGCCCGAGACCCAGGCAAACTTCGTGTGGCTGCCGGCCGGCGAGCAGACCGAGGGCGTCAACGAGATTCTGCTCGAGGGCGGCATCGTCGCCCGCGCGTTCCCGGGCGACGGCCTGCGCGTGTCGATCGGCGAAGAGGCCTCGGTCTCGCCGCTGCTCGCAGCCTGCTGGCAGGCGATCGAGCGGTACCCGGACCTGCGCCAGACCGACGCGGAGTAGTCGCCGGGCACCGGAGGCTTGTGGAAAAACACAGTGGATTCCGGCAACTCGCTGTGTTCATCCTCCAGCGTTCGCGGCTGACTCGGTCATAGACTGGCAAGGTTGATCCGCTTCGAGGAGGCACGTCGAACGTGAGTCCAACTGACCCGAGCACCGCCACGGTGCAGCTACTCACCCCCGAGGGCACGCTCGCCCGCAGCGAGGCGGCTGAGCCGTATTTCGCGCGGCTCGAGCAGGCCGACCCTGCCCTGTGGCGCGAGGCGTACCGGTCGATGCGGCTCGTGCGCGCGTTCGACCGCGAGGCGACGAACCTGCAGCGTCAGGGCGAGCTCGCGCTCTACGTGCCGGCCGAGGGGCAGGAAGCCGCGCAGATCGGTTCGGCGCTCGCGCTCAAACCGCAGGACACGGTGTTCCCGTCGTACCGCGAGCACGGTGTTGGCTTCGTGCGCGGTCTCGACCTGGTGAACATCCTCGCGCTGCTGCGCGGTGTGACGAACGCGGGCTGGGAACCGGAAACGAGCGGAAATTTCCGCAACTATGCCCTCGTCATTGCGACGCAGACGCTGCACGCGACGGGCTACGCGATGGGCCAGCGACTCGACGGTCTCGTCGGCACCGGTGACCCCGAGCGTGACGAGGCGACCATCGTCTACTTCGGCGACGGCTCGACGAGCCAGGGTGACCTCAACGAGGCGCTCGTGTTCGCGCGCAGCTACGACACCCCGCAGGTCTTCTTCCTGCAGAACAACCAGTGGGCGATCTCGGTGCCAGTCTCGGTGCAGTCGCCCACCCCGCTCTACCGCCGCGCCGACGGCTTCGGCATGCCCGGCGTGCAGATCGACGGCAATGACGTCATGGCGAGCTACGCCGTGTCGCTCGAGTTCCTCGACCGCGCCCGCGCTGGTGAAGGCCCCGCGTTCATCGAGGCGCTGACGTACCGCATGGGTGCGCACACGACGAGCGACGACCCGACGAAGTACCGCACCCGCGAAGAAGAGCAGTTCTGGCGCGATCGCGACCCCATCACTCGCCTTGTCGCCTACCTGCGCGCCGAGGGTGAGGGCGACGACTTCTTCGACGGCATCGAGACCGAGGCGAAGGACTACGCCGCCGACGTGCGCCGCCGTACGCTCGCGCTGCCCAACCCCGAGCCCATGGCGATGTTCACCGGCATCTACGCCGAACGGCATCCGCTCATCGAGGCCGAGATCGGCGAGTTCCTGGGCTTTGAGGCGTCGCTGGAGGAGAACGAATGACCGACGAGCGACAGAATCTGCCCCTCGCCCGTGCCATGAACGCCGGCCTGCGCGCCGCGCTCGAGGCTGACGAGAAGGTGCTGCTCATGGGCGAAGACATCGGCCCGCTGGGCGGCGTCTTCCGCATCACCGAGCACCTCCAGCGTGACTTCGGCAAGCACCGCGTGTTCGACACCCCGCTCGCCGAGTCGGGCATCATCGGCACCGCCATTGGCCTCGCGATGCGCGGCTACCGGCCCGTCTGCGAGATTCAGTTCGACGGTTTCGTCTATCCAGGCTTCGACCAGATCACGACGCAGCTCGCGAAGATCCCGGCCCGCACCGACGGCAACGTGAAGCTCCCGCTCGTCATCCGCATCCCGTACGGAGGGCACGTCGGCGCGGTCGAGCACCACCAGGAGAGCCCCGAGACCTACTTCGCCCACACACCGGGCCTGCGCGTGGTCTCGCCGTCGACGCCGAATGATGCCTACTGGATGATCCAGCAGGCGATTCGCAGCGATGATCCGGTCGTATTCCTCGAGCCGAAGTCGCGCTACTGGCCGAAGGGCGAGGTCGACACCGCGCTCGAAACCGTCTCGCTGCACGAGAGCCGCGTGGCCCGCGAGGGCACGGACGTGACACTCATCGGCTTCGGCGCGCAGACCGCGATGAACCTGCAGGCCGCCGACCTCGCGTCGAAGGATGGCGTGTCGATCGAGGTTGTCGACCTGCGCACGCTCGCGCCGATCGACTACGCCCCGCTCATCGAGTCGGCGCGCAAGACCGGCCGCGTCGTCGTCGCGCAGGAGGCGCCGGGCAACGTCTCGCTCGGCAGCGAGCTCGCCGCCACCCTGACTGAGCGCTGCTTCTACTCGCTCGAGGCGCCAGTGCTTCGCGTTTCGGCGTACAACGTGCCGTTCCCGCCCACCCGCCTGCAGAACGTCTACCTGCCCGACGTCGACCGCGTGCTGGACGCCGTCGACCGCGTGCTCGAGTACTAGGAGTCGACCATGAGCATCGAGTTCGAACTGCCGGAAATCGGTGAGGGCCTGACCGAAGCGACCATCGTGAACTGGCACGTCAGGGCCGGCGACACCGTCGCGGTCAACGACGTGCTCGTCGAGGTCGAGACCGCGAAGTCGCTGGTCGAGATGCCGAGCCCATTTGCCGGCGTGATCGACGAGCTGATCCCCGCCGAGGGCGAAGAAGTGGAGGTCGGCAGCGTGATCCTCACCTGGACCGACCCGGCCGACCCTGATGGCGACAGCCACCCCGGCATTACGACCCCCGAAGTGGCCGAGGCCGAGCAGGATGCGGCGCAGAGCGTGAGCGAGGAGGGCGACGCCGAGGTCGGTGCGAGCCTCGTCGGCTACGGCTCGGCACCGGCCGCGAGCTCGCGCCGCAGCGCGCGTCACGCCTCGAACGCCCGCCGCGCGGCGAAGGCCGCCGCGGAGCGCCGCAAGAAGCCCGAGCTGCCCGCATCCGTGCCCGCGGCAGCCGCGTTCCCGATCATCGCGAAGCCGCCGATCCGCAAGCTCGCGAAGGACCTCGAGGTCGACCTCTCATCGGTCACCGCGACGGGCCAGGCCGGCGAGATCACCCGCGACGACGTGATTCGTCACGCCGAGCAGGCGAAGCTGTTTACAAACCTCGAGACGCCGAACTGGAACGAGGAGCGCGAGGAGCGCCACCCCGTCAAGGGCGTGCGCAAGATGATCGCGCAGAACATGGTGCAGTCGATGTTCACGGCGCCGCACGTGACGCTGTTTGTCGATGTCGACGCGTCCCGCACGATGGAGTACGTCAAGCGGCTCAAGGAGTCGCCCCACTTCGCCGGCATCAAGGTGTCGCCGCTGCTGCTCATCGCGAAGGCCGTCATGTGGGCGATTCAGCGCAACCCCACCACAAACGCCACGTGGACTGATGAGGAATACATCATCAAGCACTACGTGAACCTCGGCATCGCCGCTGCCACGCCCCGCGGCCTGCTCGTGCCGAACATCAAGAACGCCCACGAGATGTCGATGCGCGAGCTCGCCGAATCGCTGCAGGAGCTCACCATCACGGCGCGCGACGGCAAGACCCCGCCCGCCGATCAGCAGGGCGGCACGTTCACCATCACGAACATCGGCGTCTTCGGTATGGACTCGGGCACGCCCGTGCTCAATCCCGGCGAAGTCGGCATCCTCGCGTTCGGCACCGTGCGCCCGAAGCCATGGGTGGTCGACGACGAGGTGCGCGTCCGCCAGGTCACGACGCTCGCCGCGAGCTTCGACCACCGCCTCGTCGACGGCGATGTCGCCTCGCGCTTCCTCGCCGATGTCGCGCGCATCGTCGAGGAGCCGGCGCTGCTGCTCGATTAGTGTGAGCTAGTCGATCCCCTGCGCGACGAGTTCCGTGACGATCTCGACCGCGTCGGCGTCGCCGGTCACCTCGACCGGCTCGCCGCGGCCCCAGAGCCACAGGTAGAGCGCGGCGGCGTCGGCGGATGCGCTGGCGTGCGGCAGGCTCCCGGCGTCGGTGTCGGCCTGCAGCGGTCGCGCGATGAGGGAGCTGATCTCCTTGCCGTCGCGCGGCCGAGTGCCCCCCCCCNCGACCTCGACCGGCTGCCCCGCATCCGTCGGCGTGAGCGTGAGCGTGGCTAATTGCTCGACCGTGGCCCACTCGGGGATCCAGTCGTAGGCGCTCGCGTGCATCACTTCGATGACCTGCGCGACGCCGTCGCCGGCGACCTCGGGGTCGATCGGCGTCAGCGGTTTTCCGGCCGCGAGCTCGGCGTCGACGCGGTGCATCGTCGCCTCGTGCAGCTGCATGCGGCGCGCGAAGCCGACCGACTGATCGGCCGAGAACCAGGTCCAAAGGGGTTCGGCTTCGTCGCGGGCGGTGAGTTGCTCGACGAGCGTCGCGGTGGCCGCTTGGCGACGCGGCACGAGGGCCTCGACGGCGCCGTCGCCCTCGGGCATGGGCACCTTGGCGGCCTCGATCGACTCGGAATCTTCGTCGGTGCGCGCCCCCGTGGCGAGCAGTTGCCCCCAGAACTCATGCACTTCGGTGACGTGGGCGAGGAGGTCTTGTGCGGTCCATCCCGGGCAGTTTGGTACCGGGGCGGATGGATCGGTGGCGGCGATGGTCGTGGTCAAACGTTCGGCTTCTTCGGCGATGCGGTCGACTGTCGTAGTCATGGCTCGAGCGAAGCACTGAAGGCTTGGCGTGGCCCGGGAACGCGAGCTCGGAACGTCACGCCTGCCCCACCCACACGCCGTAGGCTTTCGCAATGACGTTCTTCACGCATCCGCTCGACGACCGCGCCACCCTCACCCTGTGCGGCGTCGGCGATGCCGAGGCGCTCGCCGAGGTGCTCGAAGCGAACAAAGGGCGCATCGGCGAATGGGAGAACTGGGCGCGCGAGGTGCAGCCGCTCGAGCAGCAGCGCGAGTTCCTGCGCGGTCAGCTGCAGAAGTACGTCGCGGGCACGAGCCTGCCCTGCTTCATCAAGGTCGACGGCCGCCTCGCTGGTTCGATCGAACTTCGCCAGGTGAACGCCAACGACCGCGTCAGCGAGATCGGCTACTGGGTCGCCGCCGAGTTCGAAGGCCAGGGGCTCGTGCGCCGGGCATGTGAGGCGCTCATCGCGCACGCGTTCGGCCCGCTCGAACAGGTGCGCATCGAGCTGCAGGTCGCGGTCGGCAACGACCGCAGCCGGGCCCTCGCGACGCGGCTCGGGTTCACCGAGGAGGGCACGCGCCGCAGTGCCTTGCGCGTTGGCGAGCGCCGCCACGACCTCGTTTGCTACGGCCTGCTCGCGAGCGAGTGGCAAGGCTGACCATTCTTGCGAGCCGCAATGAGAACGGTTATCGTTTAGCTCGGTCGCAGCTGCGCAAGCGTCGAGCGGCCACCCTCTTTTGTCGCCGACGCTCGCTAGATAGGAACCAGCCTTGCGGAAGTTCACGCGCGCACTGCTCGGAGCGGCCGGCGCGACGATCGTCGCGATTGGCGTGACTGGATGCGCCACCGCGGCAAGCGGCCCGGCGGACGGCCTCAACGTGGTCACCACCACGACGCAGCTGCACGACTTCGCCCTCAACCTCACCAAGGGCACCGACGCCGAGGTGACAAGCCTGTTCCAGCCCGGTTCGTCGGTGCACAGCTTCGAGCCGACGGCCGCCGATCTCGAGGTGATTCGCACCGCCGACATCGTCGTGATCAACGGCATGGACCTCGAGCCGTGGATCGACGACACCCTCGCCTCGGCCGGCTTCGACGGCACGGTCATCGACGCCTCGGAGGGCATCACGCCGATGGGTACCGATGACGACGACGACCATGCGGCCGAAGAGGACAGCGACCACGAGGAGCACGACCACGCTGCGGGCAATCCGCACATTTGGACCTCGCCGGCCAACGCCGAGATCATGGTGCAGAACGTTGCCGAGGGCCTCGAGACGGCGAGCGCCGACAATGCGGCGACAATCACGTCGAACGCCGAGGCGTATGAGGCGAAGCTCGCCGACCTCGACGAGTGGATCTCGACGAGCATCGACCAGGTGCCCGCAGCCGATCGCCTGCTCGCGACGAACCACGACGCCCTCACCTACTACAACGACGCCTACGACATCACCTTCATCGGCTCGGTCATGCCGAGCTGGGAGGACAACGCCGAGCCGTCGGTCGCCGAGGTGAACGACCTTGTGAAGAAGATCAAGGAGTCGGGTGTGCCTGCCGTCTTCACCGAGTCGCAGCTCAAGCCGACGACGGCTGAGGCGATCGCGGAGCAGGCCGGCGTTAAGGTCTACTCAGGCGATGACGCGCTCTACACCGACTCGCTCGGTGCGGCCGACAGCGACGGCGCTACCTACATTTCCTCGACCATCCACAACACTGAGCAGATCCTCGACTCCTGGGGTGCCACGGTGGCCGAGGTGCCCGCCTCGCTCACGGAGACCAATTGACCGACGAACTCCTGCGCTACCGCGACGTCACACTGAGCTATGACGGCCGTACGCCAGCGGCCGAGCGCCTGAACCTGCAACTTGCGCAGGGGCAGGCGCTCGCGCTCGTGGGGCCGAACGGCTCGGGCAAGTCGACGNAGCATGATCGGCCTCGTCGCCCCCACGACCGGCGAACTGGCCGTGCTCGGCGGCCGTCCCCGCGCTGCGGCGGCGCACGTCGGCTACCTCGCGCAGCACGATCACATCGACCTCGAGTTTCCGATTTCGCTGCGCCAGGTCGTCATGCTCGGCCGCTACCGCGCGCTCGGCCCCCTGCGGTGGCCAGGCCGGGCCGACAGGGATGCGGTGCAGGAGGCCCTCGAACGGGTCAACCTCGTCGACGTGGCCGAGCGCCGCTTTGGCGACCTCTCGGGTGGCCAGCGGCAGCGCGGCTTTCTCGCGCGCGCCCTCGTGACCCGCCCGCGCATCCTGCTGCTCGACGAGCCGTTCAACGGCCTCGACACCCCGAACCGCAAGGCGCTGATGCAGACCCTGCGCGAGCTGCGCGAGGCTGGCATGGGCATCGTCGTGTCGACGCACGACTTCGAGCTCGCGCACCAGGTGTGCACGCACGTGCTGCTCGTCAACCAGCACCAGATCGCCTACGGCGACATTCACGAGGTACTCCAGCCCGAGGCGATCGCCGAGACCTTCGGCGAATCGCACGACCACTTCGACACGCACAGCGACCTCGTCGCCCACCCGCACCCCGTCGCGACCCCCGACAAGCCACTGCTGTGACCGGGGTCGACGTCATCTTTGGCGCGCCGTTCATGCAGACCGCGGCGATCGCGCTCGCTGCGCTCGCGGTGGTCGCCGCCGTCGTGGGCGTCGCCCTGAACCTGCGCGAGCTCGAATTTGTCAGCGACGGCCTCGTGCACGCCGTGTTCCCGGGCGTCGTCATCGGGTTCGTCGCGGGGCAGGGGAGCGGCACGGCCGTGTACCTCGGCGCCGTCATTGCCGCGCTTATCGCGACCGTGCTGCTGACACTCGCGTCACGCCGCGGCGCGGGCACCGACGCAAACACTGCCGTGCTGCTTGCCGGCGCCTTCGCGATCGGCATCGTCATCGTGTCGCGCTCGACGAGCTACGCGACCGGCCTCGAGACGCTGCTGTTCGGCCAACTGCTCACGATTTCGCACGACGACCTGCTCGTCATCGGTGTGCTCGGCGTTATCGCCCTGCTTATCGTCGGGCTCACGTGGAAAGAGCAGGTGTCGGTCGCCTTCGACCGCGAGTCCGCCGAGGCGAGCGGGATGCCCGTGCTCCGATACGAGCTGCTGCTCAACGTCGCGATCGCGCTCACGGTCGTCGCGGCCTCCCGCGCGGTCGGTAACCTGCTCGTCCTCGCCCTGCTCATCGTGCCCGCCGCGGTCGGTCGGCTCATCTCTTTCCGCCTCGCCCTGATCGTGCCGATCGCCGCCGGCGCCGCGCTCCTCGCCTCGTTCCTCGGCCTCGTCTCGGGCTACTGGCTGTCGGTGGATGCGCGGCTCAACGTCTCGCCCTCGGCCGTACTCGTGCTCGTGCTTGTCACGCTCTACCTCGTGGTCGCGGGCGTGACCGCCATCACGCGGCGAAAGCGGGTGCGCGCATGACCATCTTCGCCTCGGCACTCGTCACGGGCATCCTCGTCGGCCTGCTCTGCGGCATCGTTGGCTCGCTCGTCGTACTGCGCCAGCGCGCATTCTTCACGGTCGCCCTCACCCACGCGACGTTCCCGGGCGGCGTGCTCGCCGCGATCCTTGGCGTGCACATCGTGCTCGGTGCCTTCGTCATGGGTCTCGTGCTCGTTGGGTTCATGCTGTTGCTCGGGCGCATTCGCCGCCAGGGGCGCCAGGTGGCCGCGGGCATCGTGCTCTCGTTCGGCTACGCGCTCGGCGTGTTCATGCACTCGCTCGTGCCCGGCCTGCAGTCGCGCGTCGACTCGTTCCTCACCGGTTCGATCATCGGCATCCCAACCTCGAGCATCCTCTTCATCGCCGGGATGCTCGTGGTCGCCATCGTCGCGGTCACCGCGTGCTGGAAAGACCTCCTCTTCTCGACCTTCGACCGCGAGGGCTTCGTCGCGAGCGGCGGCAGCGAGTCGCGCGTCGAGGCGCTCACACTCGTGCTCATCGTCGGCACCGTCGTCACGACCATGCCCGCGATTGGCTCGATTCTCGCAATCGCGATGATCGCGGCACCGGCCGCCGCAGCCAAGCTGCTCGTGCGGCGCATTGAATGGATGATCCCGGTCGCGAGCCTGCTCGGCGCGGGTAGCGCCGTGCTCGGCCTCTACGCCTCGCAGTGGTTCTCGATCGCCGCCGGCGGCTCGATGGCGCTGGCGGCGACCTTGGTGTTCCTCATCGCACTCGCAGTCAATCGCGGGGCGCGGCGCCTGGCGCCTGGCTACACTGGCGGCGAGGTGAAGTATGTCTGAGCAGGAGCGCGTCGTGCCTCGTCGCACGACGAAGCAGCGTGAAGCGATCCGTGAGGCGCTCGCGGTAGAACCCGCGTTCGTGAGCGCGCAGGACCTCCATCACAAGCTGCGCGACGCGGGCGAGCGCATCGGCCTCGCGACCGTCTACCGCGCCCTCGCGCAGCTCGCCGAGGNACGGCGAGGCCGACACTATGCTTGGCCCCGACGGCGAGCGCTACCGCGCCTGCGATACCGAGCAGCACCACCACCACCTTGTCTGCCGCGTTTGCGGCCGCACCGTCGAGGTCGAGGCCCCTGAGGTCGAGGCCTGGGCCGCGAAGGTCGCGAAGCAGCACGGCTTCAGCGCGATCACGCACGACCTCGAGGTCTTCGGCATCTGCGCCGAGTGCCGCGCCGCTGCTGGCGCCGAAGTTGCCGCCAAGACTGGTGCTGCCGCAGACAATTAATGCTTGCCGTACCGCATCCTGCCCGGTAGAGTAAGTCGCTGGTGCGCTTGGGGTTCCCCTCCGGCGTAACCGTGCTCGGACGAGGTTCATCACTGACAGCTCGCTCGGGTGCCGACAAGAGATCTTGGGCAGCACGTTCATGCGTGTTGCGGTATTGAAGGAGAAGGCAATGGCAGCAGTGTGCCAGGTGACCGGTGCTACACCGCAGTTCGGTCACAACATTTCGCACTCGCACCGACGCACCAAGCGTCGGTTCGACCCGAACATTCAGAAGAAGAAGTACTTCGTGCCCTCGCTCGGCCGCAGCGTGACCCTCACGCTTTCGGCCAAGGGCATCAAGGTCATCGACGCCCGCGGCATTGACGCGGTTGTCGCCGACCTCCTCAAGAAGGGAGTGAAGCTCTAATGGCCAAGAAGGGTCAGGACATCCGTCCGATTATCAAGCTCCGCTCCACCGCCGGTACTGGGTTCACCTACGTGACCAAGAAGAACCGCCGGAACACCCCGGACCGCCTCGTGCTCAAGAAGTACGACCCGGTGATTCGCAAGCACGTCGACTTCCGTGAGGAGCGCTAAACATGGCGAAGAAGAGCAAGATCGCAAAGAACGAAGAGCGCAAGGAGATCGTCGCCCGCTACGCCGAGCGTCGCCTGCAGCTCAAGAAGCAGCTCGTTGACCCCAACGGCACCGACGAGTCGCGCGAGGAGGCCCGCGTGGGTCTCCAGAAGCTGCCCCGCAACGCTTCGCCGGTGCGCGTGCGCAACCGCGACTCGATCGACGGCCGCCCCCGTGGCGTCCTCTCGGAGTACGGCATCTCGCGTGTCCGTTTCCGCGAGATGGCGCACCGTGGCGAGCTGCCCGGCATCCGCAAGTCGAGCTGGTAGTCACTAGCTGACACCGCAGTACTTCATGACGCGGGCGTGCACTTCGGTGCACGCCCGCGTTGTTGTTTGCCATTGGTCGTCGTTGTTTGCCGCGAAAGTTCATTACCCCATCGGGGTCAGGAAGGCTCCCAATCGCATGGGAATCCTGGGCAAAACACGCCAAAACCCGCGTAAATTCAACGAACACGCCGCGTGGGTGTTAGTTTGGCGACGTTGCCGCACGCCGGGCCTCCCCGCACGGCGGCGACCGATAAGCAATGACTGCGCTCGCGCCCGCGAGCACCTGCGTCCGTAGGAGGGCACACATGGCAGACAACACCGTGAACAAGACCGAACTCGTCGCGACCATCGCGGCCGAGACCGGTCAGAGCCAGGCGACCGTGAACGCTGTTCTGGACGGCCTGTTCCAGCAGCTCGCCGCGAACGCCGCGAAGGGCACCAAGGTCACCATCCCCGGTTGGCTCTCGGTTGAGCAGACCTCGCGCGCCGCGCGTAAGGGCCGCAACCCCCAGACCGGTGAAGAGATCGAGATTGCCGCTTCGAAGGGCGTCAAGATCTCGGCTGGATCGAAGCTCAAGGCTGCGGTCAAGTAGCACCCCCGGGTTCCCCAACCCCGCGAACGCCGCCCCACGGGGCGGCGTTCCGCGTTTCCGCCCGCGTCACGCGGTCCCGCCCGAGGCAGCCGAGTACCCTTGAAGGACCATGCCAGCATCCGATCGTCGCACCGGCTGGTCGCCCGCCACGCTGCAGCTGCTGCGCTGGGGTCCGGCCGGCCTCATCCTGGTCGCACTCCTTGTCACGTGGGCCGCTCTCGCATTCGGTGGCGGTGCCGCGCCGCTCACCATCGGCGACCCGGGCCCAATCGTGCGCTGGGGTCTGCCGATCCTTCGTCTGAGCTTCGACCTCACCGCCTCGCTCACCATCGGCGGCCTCTGCATGGCCGTCTTCGCGTGCAGCCGCGACAAGCCCGAGTTTGAGCGCGCCATGACGCTCGCGCAGGGCGGCAGCGTCGCCTGGGCACTCTCGAGCATCCTCACCTCGATGCTCACCTACCTCGACGTCTCGGCCGTGCCGTTCTCGTTCGACGCGAGCTTCGGCCAGGGCATGTGGTACTTCCTCACCAACCTCGAGCTCGGCCAGATGTGGCTCATGGCCACCGTCATGGTGATCATGCTGTCGACCGTCGTGTTCGCGGTGCGCTCGCGCTGGGGCACGCTGCTCGCCACCGGCTTCGCCCTGCTCTGCCTCTGGCCGATCGCGACCATGGGGCATGCCGTGGGCGCCGCTTCCCACGACCTCGCGGTTGGCGGGCTCACGGTGCACCTCACCGGCGCGGCCGTGTGGGTCGGCGGCCTCGTCGTCGTCACGGTACTCGCGGTCGCCGCGCGCGCCGACGCCGACCGCGATGCGCGCCGCCTCGCGCTCGTCGAGCGCTTCTCGCAGCTCGCGCTGATCTCGTTTGCGGTCGTGACCTTCTCGGGTATCGTCACCGCGTTCGTGAACATGTCTGACTTCTCGCAGCTGTTCACCACGAGCTACGGCCTGATCATGCTTGCGAAGATCGTGCTACTCGTCGTGCTCGGCGGCTTCGGCGTGCTGCAGCGCAGCTTCCTCATCAACCGGATGCGCACCCGGCTCGCGCAGGGCACGTCGACCGCCGCTCCGCTCGCGTGGCTGCTCGGCATCGAACTGCTCGTGATGGGCGCCGTTTCCGGCGCCGCCGCGGCCCTCGGGCGCACCCCGAGCCCGCAGTCGCCCGTGACGGCCGACCAGCTCTCGCAGCCGTCGCCAGCGCAGTTGCTCTCGGGCGACGAGCTGCCCCCGCCGTTCGACGCCTCGCGACTGTTCACCGAGTGGACCCTCAACCCGGTTTGGACCGCCCTCGCGGTCATCGGCCTCATCTACTACTACGTCGGCGTGGCCCGCCTGCGCCGCCGCGGCGACGCGTGGCCGATCTGGCGCGCGGTCTCGGTCACCGTCGGCGTCGCGATCTTCCTCTACAACGTCAACGGCCCGCTCTACGTCTACGGGCGCTTCCTGTTCAGCTTCCACATGACCGAGCACATGATCCTCTCGATGATCGTGCCGATCTTCCTCGTCATGGGCGCCCCGATGACACTGCTGCTGCGCAGCGTCAAGGCGCGCAAGGACGGCTCGATGGGCGGCCGCGAGTGGGCGCTGCACATCGTGCACTCGAAGTGGGCGCAGTTCTTCTCGCACCCGATCGTCGCGGGCGTGAACTTCGCGATTGCGCTGCTCATGTTCTACTTCACCCCGCTGTTCCGCTGGGCGACGTACGACCACGTCGGGCACATGTGGATGATCGCCCACTTCCTCATCGTGGGCTACCTCTTCGTCGAGTCGCTCGTCGGCGACGACCCCGCGCGCACCCGGGCCTCGTACCCGATGCGGCTCATCTCGCTCGTGCTCGTCATGACCTTCCACGCCTTCTTCGGCCTCGCCGTGATGACCGGCACAGGCCTGCTTGTCGCCGACTGGTACGGCGCGACCGGCCGCGACTGGGGCGCCGAATCGGCGATCGTCGACCAGCAGATCGGCGGCGCGATCGCCTGGGGCATTGGCGAGTTCCCGACCGTGATCCTCGCTTTGCTCGTCGGACTGCAGTGGTTCAGGTCGGACAAGCGCCGTGCCGCGCGCGAGGATCGCCGGGCGCTGCGCGACGAGGACGCCGAGCTGCGTGCCTACAATGAGCGCTTCAAGCGATTGGCCGAGAAGGATGGGGTGGGACAGTGACGCTGCAACTCACCGCCGAGCAGCAGGCCGTCTACGACGCGATCGAGCAGACGACCGAGCACCTCTTCGTTACCGGCCGCGCCGGTACCGGCAAGTCGACGCTGCTGAATCACCTCTCGTTCCACAGCGACAAGAAGCTCGTGATCTGCGCCCCGACGGGCGTGGCCGCGCTCAACGTCGGCGGCCAGACCATCCACTCGCTGTTCAAGCTGCCGATCGGCATCATCGGCAACCAGCCGATCGAGCAGAACCGCGACGTAAAGCGGCTGCTCAAGCAGATCGACACCCTCGTCATCGACGAGGTGTCGATGGTGTCGGCCGATCTGCTCGACGCGATGGACCGCTCGCTGCGCCAGGCGCGCGAGCGCGCATCCGAGCCTTTCGGCGGCGTGCAGGTCGTCATGTTCGGCGATCCGTTCCAGCTCGCCCCGGTGCCGCCGAGCGACCCCACAGAGCGCTCGTGGCTGCGCGAGAACTACCGCTCGATGTGGTTCTTCGACGCGCACGTCTGGCGCGAGGCCGAGCTGCGCATCCACACCCTGCGCGAGATTCACCGGCAGCACGACGACGAGTTCCGCTCGCTGCTCACCGCCGTGCGCTACGGCCGCGTGACCGCGCCGATGGCGACCCGCCTCAACGAGGTCGGCGCGCGCCCCGCGCCGAACGACGGCATCATCACGCTCGCCTCGAAGAACGCGACCGTGAACCGCATCAACGCCCGCGAGCTCGAGCAGCTGCCCGGCCGCGCGATGACCGCGGCCGCCGAGATCCATGGGGATTTCGAGGGCGCCCGCACGTTCCCCGCCGAGACCGAGCTCGTGCTCAAGGAGGGCGCGCAGGTGATGTTCCTGCGCAACGACTCCGACGGCCGCTGGGTGAACGGCTCGGTCGGTGAGGTGTCGCGCATCAGTCGCACCGTCTACGTCGAGATCGACGGCGAAGAGCACGAGGTCGAGCCGATCGTATGGGAGAAGCTCAAGTACCAGATCGACCCCGAGTCGAAGCAGCTCTCGCGCGAGGTGGTGGGGGAGTTCCACCAGTTCCCGCTGCGCCTCGCGTGGGCCGTCACCATCCACAAGTCGCAGGGCAAGACCTACGGCCGCGCCGTGGTCGACCTCGGGGCGCGCGCATTCTCGCCGGGTCAGACCTACGTCGCACTGTCGCGCATCCGCTCGCTCGAGGGGCTCTACCTCAACCGCCCACTCACGCCCGGCGACATCTTCGTCGATAAGGACGTCATGCGGTTCATGGACGAGGTCGCGCAGGCGCAGCGCGCCGCGAAGGCCGCGGTCGAGGCGTAGCCGCGCGACCTCGCTCGGTCGGTCGTGCCCGCACGCTAATGCGGGTGGATGTTCCGGGCCACCTCGGCGGTGAGCGGCGCGATCTCCTCGTCGCGGCCGAGGATCTGCGCCCACGCGGGCACGTATTCCTCGAAGTAGCGGTGGGCGTGGCCGCCCTTCGAACCGATCGAGTTCGGCATGTCGGCCGCGACCTGCCAGAACGTCACCCACGGCCACCAGCTGATGCGTGGCGTGACGTCGTGGCCGTGCGGTTGGCGCATCCACTCCGGCTCCTGCCAGATGAGGTTCGGGTGCCACCAGACGACCGGGTCGCTCGGGTGCTGGAGGAAGTAGAAGCGGTGGGCGTTCCAGGACTCGTACGGCTCGCCGCCGACGGGGCCGGTGAGATCCTCGCTGCGGTTCGAGAAGCGGATGTTCACGCCGTCGCGGATGCGCGGGAGGATCTGCGGCGAGCCCGGCGCGCGCTCGGCCTCGAGCTCCTGCCAGATCGGCGAGAACTGCGGCGTGCCGGCCCAGATCGCGCCGTCGAGGCGTTCGACCATGTCCGCGGCGTCGCTGAAGACCGACAGTGCGCCGAACGCGCCGAGCGACTCGCCCTGCATGTAGAGCTTCGGTCGGCGCTCGGGTGGGATTTTCAGCAGCTCGAGCATCACCTCGCGGTAGAGCCGTTGGGCCGTGAGCTGCGGCGACTTGCGGTCGGCGATGATGGCGAGCGCGCTCGTGAGCACGGTGTACTGCAGGCTCACCGTCGCGCAGTTGCCGCGCGTGAGGTACTCGAACGAGCCCATCGACCAGTCGCTGAGCCAGCCGGTGCCCGTGCCGACGGCGATGCAGAGGTGTTCGCGCTCGAAACCCCCCGCCCGCTTCAGCTCGCGGACGGCGCGCTTCGCCGCATCCGGAATCGAAACCTGCGCGCGGAGGCCGACGTAGGCACGGATGGGCTCGAGAATCTCTTCGTCGCTCGGCCCCGAGCCATTGTCGCGGGCCCGCCAATAGCGTTCGATGTCGGCGCGGCGGGGGCCGTCGCTGACGATCGCCTTGCCGTGTCGGCCCAGCGTGCTGAACGGTTCGTATGAGGGGCTTGATCCACTGCGCTCGAGTTGCTCGGGCGCTGTGCGGCCCGGCAGCGGCTGCAGGTTGCGCTCGGCCGCCCGGCCGCGGAGCATCGCCATGAGGCGGTCCCAGAGCACTGAGCGGTTGAGGTAGTAGGTCGCCGCGAACGTGACGAAAGCGCCCGAGAACGGTGCGGCGAGTGCGGGGAGGAAACGCTGCAGCAGGCGGCGCGTGCCGCGCGACTGCAGCCGGAACAGCGCGATGACCCCGAGCGCGAGCGTCGTGAAGCCCGTACCGGCGGTGATGCCCGCGAGCTGCGTGCGCGCATCCGGCGGCAGGCGGTCGACGAGGCGCGCGATCTCGCGCTGCCGGGGCACGGATGCGCCGAACGCCCAGATCGTGCCGCCGACCAGCGTGGTGACGACCGAGATGCGCCACGCCTGCGCGAGGGCGTCGGGGACCCGCGCGAAGTCGGTGCCCGGGAAGCTGCGGCGCAGGAACGGCATGATGGCGCGCCGCAGCCAGCGCAGCGAGCTGCCGATGCCGTAGCCGTAGAGCTGTGAGAACGCGAGGCTGCCGGCGGTCATCCACCAGGTGCGGGGGAGGAAGCTCGGGCCGAGGGCGATCCACGAGGTGACCTGCGCGCCCGTGATGCCCCACCAGTTCGGTCGCACCTTGCGCCGGCGAAGCTCGGCCTCGGTGTAGCGCTCGACCTCGGGTTTCCGGGCCCGTCGTGCCACCGCGCGGCGGAGGCGACGAGCAAACATGCCGCTCATTATGCCGGGGTGAGGTTGCCGAGGGCTCAGACACAAGGAGCTGGGCACAAGGCCCCGGACACACATAGCTGCTCTCAAGGCTGCGGCCAGTCGGATTGCTGAGAATCTTCCGGTTGCCCCTTGCGCATTCAAATGAAGGCGCATAGGTTGTACCTGCAAGTAAATCCAAAGGAGCAGCGCATGACCACCATCACCCCCGGTACCTGGACCATCGACCCCGCACACACCGAGATTGGTTTCTCGGTTCGCCACCTCGCCATCTCGAAGGTGAAGGGCGTCTTCGAAGAGTTCGCCGGCACCGTCGTGGTCGCCGAGAACCCCACCGAGTCGAGCGTCGAGGGCACCGTCGAGGTCAAGTCGGTCAACACCAAGCAGGCTCAGCGCGACGAGCACCTGCGCACCAGCGACTTCTTCCTCGCCGACGAGTTCCCCCAGATCACCTTCAAGTCGACCGCCGTCCGTCTCGACGGCGACGACGTCATCGTCACCGGTGACTTCACCCTCCGCGGCGTGACCAAGCCCGTCGAATTCAAGGTCGAGCTCGGTGGCGAGACCGTCGACGGCTATGGCAACAAGAAGGCTGGCTTCGAGGCCACCACGACCGTGAACCGCAAGGACTTCGGCGTGAACTGGAACGCCCCCACCGAGGCTGGCGGCCTCACCCTTGGCGACGACGTCAAGATCACTGTCGACGGCCAGCTCGGTCTCGGCGCGTAACGCCATCCTGGGCTCTGGCCCACTTTGAGTCAACTCTCGGCAATCCTTTGAGGTTGATCGTGCAGAGTTGACCTGCGAGATTCCTCGCCCCAAAATCCACCAGCGTCCTGCCAACCTCCCCCAACCCGGCAGGGCGCTGGTGTCTTTTCCCCCACGATGAAAGGACACGGCAATGGCGCCGAACCCCACTGGCAAACTCGTCGCGAGCGACACCGGCCACGACCTCGTACTTACCCGCCTGCTCAGTGCATCCCTCGCCGAGGCTTGGGCCGAGATCACCGACCCCGAACGCACCGCGAAGTGGTTCGGCGCGTGGGAGGGCGAGGCCGAGGTCGGCGCGACAATTCGCGTGCAGCTCGGCTTCGAGGAGGGCTCCGAGTGGGCCGAAATGCGGATTCTCGAGTGCGAGCGCCCGCGCCGCGTTCGCCTACTTTCGGTGGGCGAGGATGGCGGCTGGGACGTCGCCCTCGAGCTCGAGCCCGAGGATGTCGCGACCGAGCTGCGCTTCATCATGTACGGCGTCGAGCTCGAGCAGCTCGNGCGAGATCGGCCCGGGCTGGGAGTACTACCTCGACCAGCTCGTCGCGTCGAAAACAGGCGCTGCGCTCCCCGACTTCAACGACTACTACCCCGCGCAGCGCGAGTACTACGCCGACCTCGCGAGTGAGGCAGGCCAATGCGCCCGCGAGTGAGGCAGGTCAGCGCGACCGGCTAGACCGGCAGGCTAGACACGCAGCCTAGAACGGCGGCGGATCGAACTTTGGACCCGGCGGCTCGGGCTTGGTGGTCACGACCTTGCCGCCCGGGGTGATCCAGACGTAGTCCCCGTTGGGCAATTGCATGAGTTGCCACGGTTTCTCGTGTTTTTGCACGTGATGTCGTCGGCAAAGATGCCCAAGATTCGGCTGGCTGGTCGGCCCGCCGTGCTCGACCGCGATGGTGTGATCGATATCGCAGCGCTCGACGGGCCGGCGGCAGCCCGGGAAGCGGCAGTGCACGTCGCGGGCGCGCAGGAAACGCTTGAGCGAGGCATCGGGCATGCGGGTGTCGACGGTCACGACGTGCCCCGTGATGGGGTCGGTGAGGATGCNAACAGGTGCGGAGCGTTGCGCGCCCAGTCGAGCGCGACGGGGCCGCTGATGGGCGACATGCCGTTGACGGTCGCGACGTCGCAATCGAGCTCGGGATTGTCGAGCAGCGACATGATGGGGATGACGATGCTCACGCTCGCGGTTACCCGCGGCTTGCCCTTGGCCTCGCCCTCGAGGATCTGCTGCGGCGTGGCGGTGATGAGGGTGTCGCAGAGAAGATCGGCGCGCTTTTGGTCCATCGTGCGAGTGTCTTCGTAGACGTTGCCCTCGTGGAGATCGCCTTCGGCAGTGTCGCCCTCGCCTTCGGCAGCGTTGGCCCCGTCGTCGCCAGCGCTGCTGCTGAGCGCGCGGGCCTGTTGCGTGAGCAGGTCGTCGATGATCGTCGCTTCGACCGTCGGAAGGTAGGCCCAGAGCGTCGACATGCCCTGCTCGCCGTGCTCGATGACGACGCGGCGCTGCTCGCGCTCGAGCGCGTGGGCCTCCTCGAACTTCGCCGCGGTGAGCCTGGCGGCGCACTTGCTCGCGAAGCGATCGGTCTGCGGCGCCGTGTGGTCGCGGGCGTAGTCGAGCACCAGCTTCGAGTACTCGGCGAGCTGGTCTTCTTCAAGCGAGGTCGCGTGGCGCACGACCGCGCGGGTGTGGCCGTGGTCAATCTCGCCGACGTTGAGCGCCACCCAGAACTCCTCGAAGTCGCACATGAGGCGATAGGCGTGATGAGCCTTGTTCATGAGCAGCTGGTCGGACGCGCGAACCTCGGCACCGAACTCACCCATGGCCGAGCGGAGGTTCCACGTGAACTCCTGCGACGACGTCGGTGCCGACCGAAACGGAGCGCTCAGCGCGGTGCGTTGCTCGGCGACCGCATAAGCCATGGCGAGGATGCGAATGTCTTGGGCATCGAGGCGGGCCCGCTGGACGTGCGACGCAGAGTACGCGTCAAGGAGCAGCTGCATCGAGGCGTCGAGCTGTTCGGAGTTGTCGGGTGCGGACATGTCCATGCGGGTCACCTCCCGGATGCTAGTTGCTACATTAATTCTAGCTTAAAATGCGAGCAATGGGAACATAATTACGAGTTCTGTGGATAACTCTGAGGCGGCCAAATCTGCACCTCGCTGCCTCAAAAACATCCTGCCTCGAGCCTCCGACATAGTTCGACGCATCCCAGTCGAGCAGCGAAACCACCCGATCGTGGCGCCTAAACTTGCGGGGGAGGTGCGATGAACGAGCGAGCACGGGCGTCACTGCTGGCGAGGTACCTGGTCTTCGCAGTCGGCGTCGTGATCATGTCGTTCGGCGTCGCGCTGTCGGTGCGCGCGAGCCTCGGCACCGCGCCGATCTCGACGCTGCCGACCGTGCTCTCGTTCACCGGTATCGGCACCGTGGGCAGCCTCACAATCATCATGAACGCCGTGTTCATCGTGCTGCAGATCGCGCTGCTGCGACGCCGCTATCGCTGGATTCAGCTGCTCCAGTTGCCTGCCGCGATGCTCTTCGGCGTCGCGATCGACGGCTGGCTCTGGGTGTTCCGCGAGCTCGCTCCCGCCGAGTACTGGCAGCAGGCGCTACTCACGATCGTCGGTACGATCGTGCTCTCAATCGGCGTCTGGATCGAAGTCACACCGCGCGTGCTCATGGTGCCCGGCGAGGGGCTCGTGCAGGCAATCGCCGACGTGAGCCACCGCCGCTTCGGCAACATCAAGGTGGCCTTCGACGTCACGCTCGTCACTCTCGCTACCGTCGTCTCGCTGTTCCTGTTCCACGGACTCGTCGGCGTGCGCGAGGGCACGGTCTTCGGCGCGCTCACGGTCGGCAACTTCGTCAAGCTCTGGCAGCGACTCTTCCCCGGACTCGGCCGCTGGGTCACGCCGCACGCGCCCGAGCATCCCGAGCATCCCGCCGACCCAGAGCCCGAGCCCGAGCCCGAGNATCCCGCGACGTAACAAACGCGCGCTGACCCTGTTCAGCGCGCCGACCCGGTGTTACTTTCAACGTCAGCACCGCCACAGCCCTGGTTCCTCGCGGTCGCGACCGAAGCCCCGAATCAAGGACCTCCCCGTGACCAACCTCGCCAGCGCGCCCGCGCGCGAAACCCACGCACCGCATCCGAACCGCCGTGCCCGCAAGGCCGCGCTCGCCGGCTTTCTCGGCAGCGCCCTCGAGTACTACGACTTCTTCATCTATACGACCGCCGCGTCGCTGGTGTTCAGCCACGTCTTCTTCACTTCCGACAACCCCACGGTGGCGCTGATCCAGTCGTTCGCCGTGCTCGGGGTTGGCTACGTGTTCCGGCCGCTCGGCGCGTTCCTCTTCGGGCACCTCGGCGACCGCATCGGGCGCCGCAACACGCTCGTCGCGACGCTCGCGCTCATGGGAATCGCGACCTTCAGCATCGGCCTGCTGCCGACGTATGAGCAGGCGGGCATCTGGGCGCCGATCCTGCTCACGCTGCTGCGGATTCTGCAGGGCATCTCGGCTGGCGGCGAGACCGCGGGCGCCTCGTCGCTCTCGATCGAGGAGTCGCCCGTCGGCCGACGCGCCTTCTTTTCGAGCTTTACCGCCACCGGTGTGAGCGCCGGCATGGTGCTCTCAACCGCCGCGTTCATTCCGATTCAGGCGATGGATGCGTCGGCGCGGGATGCGTGGGGCTGGCGAATTCCGTTCCTCGCGTCGATGCTGGTGCTCATCGTTGCGTACCTCGTGCGCCGCACTCTCGACGAGTCGAGCGAGTTCGCGCAGCAGCGCGAGGAGCGATCGTTCCGCTCGACCGGCCGCGTGCCGTTCTTGCTCATGATTCGCACGCACCCGGTCGCGTTCGTGTCGGTCGCGCTCATGAGCGTGCAGATACTCATCTACACCTACCTGCAGGGCTTCGGCATCGCGTTCGCGACGCAGATCGGCACCGTCGCACCCACGACGATTCTCTGGGCACTCGCGGTGGGCAACCTCATCGCGATCGGCACGCAACCCTGGCTCGCGCTGCTCGCCGACCGCATCGGCCGCAAACCCGTCGCGATGACGGGTCAGGCGTTGTCGGGCGTGCTCGTGTTCCCCTTTTTCTACTCACTGTCGGTCGGCAACGTGCCGCTCATCTTCATCACGACCGGCCTCATCGTTGGCCTGAGTTATGCGGCCGCCAACAGTCTGTTCACGAGCTGGTTCGGCGAGCAGTTCCACGTGCGCGTGCGTTACTCGGGCCTCGCCGTCGCCCTGCAGGCTGGCGCGCTCATCGCCGGCTTCTCGCCGACGATCGGCACGGCCCTCGTGAACGGAGACGGCAGCCGCTGGATGCTCGCCGCCGCCGTGGCGGCCATCGGCGCCGGCCTCGCGCTCGTCGGCTCGCTGCTCGCGCGCGAGACCTACCGCACGCCGCTCGCCGAGCTCGGCAACCCCGTCACGTACTAGCGCGGGGCACATAAACTCAACGGCATGCCAGCCACACCGCGAGTCGCGACCTCGGAAGTGACCCGGGCGGCGCGTCGGCGACGCAGTTGGCTCGCCCTCGCGATCGCGTTCGCCTTTGTCGGCGCGCTGATGGCGCAGTTCGGGGCGGCGCGCGTGAACTCGCAGCCGGATGCTCCGATCACCTTCATCGTCGAGGGCGAGCTGCCGTACGGTATCACGCAGGAGTCGGTCGACGCGGCCGCGCAGACGCACGGCGCCCTGAGCCGCGAGCCATTCACGATAGAGATCGTCGACCGCCCGCTCGAATGGATCGAGCATCAGCACGGCGAGTTACCCGAGGGCGTCGACGTGCTGTTCTCGGTCTATATCGACCCCACTGACGTCGACCTCTCGCTTCCGAGCCGCAACTCCGTCGCGATTGCCGACGCCGAGTCCACGGACATCGACTACTCGGACGCGACGAGCATCCGAGAGACTTTTCTCAACAACCTCACGATGGGGCACGGCCCGAGCGCCGTCGTCGGCGCCGCGCTCACGGCCGCGAGCAACTTCTATGACGGCGGCAACCGCAATCCGCTGCTCTGGGGGTCGCTCGCGGCGCTGCCGCTGTTGGCCTCTTGTGGGCTGTTCTCGGCCTACGCCCGGGAAGCGCGCGAGCACCGCGCCCGGCGACGTCGTTTTGACCGCGCCCGCCTGCAGCTCGCGCGCGTGGTGCTCGAGCTCGAGACGCTCGAGGTGCAGTTTTCGGCGGCGTATGCGGAGCTCGCGAGCGTGCAGGGCAAGCGCGAAAAGCGGCAGGCCGAAGCGGCACGCAAGAAGCTGCGACGCGACTGGAAAGCGGTGCGCGACGAAAGCCTCGAGCTCGCCCGGATCGAGCAGGCGCTCGAACGCGATCTCGTGAACCCCGCCGCACCCACGCACTCGAGCGTGCCGAAGGAACCCGCCGATCTCGACCAGTTCGAGCGTGACGTGGCCGCACTGAACAGTCTCGCCGATTCGCTGGCCGCCGCCTCTTCAGTGCGAGTCGGCCATGCGAACTCGGGGGCCGCCCTCGCGAGCCTTGCCCTGCCCACGATTCAGGCGACCGGCGAGGTGCTGCGGCAACGCGAGTACCTGCGCGATCGCGATGTCGCACGGCTCGAGTCGCAGCGCGCGGCCCTACTGGCACTCGTGCGCGAAGCCGAACGAGTAGCGGGCGACGACCCCAGCCCGGAGGCGGTGCGCGAGCAGGCCGAACTGCTGCACCAATGGAACGACATCGAGACGCGCATGACCGCGACGCTGGGCCACCTCACCCGAGCGCCGCAGGGTGAGCGCGAGCGGATGGCGCGCGAGCGGGCGGCCCAGCGCATCCGGGCCGCGAGCGGCGGCGAGAGCGATTCGCAGTCGAAGCTCCGGTCGGCGCTTGGGCTCGGGGAAGCCGAGGGTGCGGGGCCGCTGCTGGCCGCCGAGCGCGTGCTCGTGTCGCTTGAGGGCAGCCGAGGAAAGGCGCCCCAGACCGCCAAGCGTTCGTTCGCGTGGTTCGGTGCCGTCACCATCTTCGGGCCGGTCGTGGTCGCCCTCGCCGTCGGCGGGGTGGCGGCCGGAGTGCAGGCCTCGCAGCACCCCGGGTACGGTCAACGACTCGAAGGCGACCGGCAGCTCGCGAGCCTGCAGATCTACGGCGACGTCGAACTGCTGCCCGAATATGAGATCGAGTCGACGGTGTCGAACGCCACCACGAACCGCACCGCCCTGACGCTCGACAATGTGCGCACGTGGATGAACGCCATGCTGCGGAATAGTGACGACCTCGCGCTGCTGCCGAGCGACATCGATCTGACGGTGGCGGTGCTGCCGGCGGCCGACTACTTCCCCGACATGAAATGGACGGAGGAGGCCGACTCGGGCTACGACCGATACGTCATCGACTACGCCGACCTGTTGGCGGCGTACCCAGAGATGTTTGCCGACATCGGCGCCGACTACCCCGACGTTTTCGACCCGGACACGGGCGAGGTCCGTGTGGGTCAGGTCGTGTTGCCGATCTGGGTGTTTGAGGGCGAGCAGTACACGATTGGCCTGCCGCTGACCGGCGAAATCAGCACCGGCGTGGACAGCCGCCTCGGCGCCTACTTCTTCACCGCGACCGAGCTGCGGCCGATCCGGCCGGCCGACAACGACTACCCGACCGGCATCGACGCTGCGGTCGCCAGCCAACTGCTCGAGCTTGGCCGCACTCTCGAGTACAACCACCTCGAAACCGTGGATGAGGACGCGGGCGGGGTGTTCTGGGCGCTTTCTCTCGCTGTCTGGTCGGCGCTCCAGTTGTTGCTCGTGCTCGGCGGCGCGGTGGTGGAGGCGGTACGCAACGCCCGCGGGAGTCTGGCAGCGCGCCGGGCGCTCGCGGACATCCGGGGCGATCTCGAACGGCTCGCGCTCGGCCTCGACCTGTCGGAGCTCGACATGGTGGCCGTGCTCGGCGCCGGCACGGGCGAGCGCGGGGATGCGGCGCAGGCCGAGCAGCGCCTATTCGAGATGTCGCTCATGACCGCGTGGCGGCAGGCGCGCGCGCTCGAGAGCTTGCCTCGGTCGATGCAGCGCGGGCCCGAGTGGCAGGCGCAGGTTGCTGGGCTGCGGCAGCTCGTGACGACGCTCTCGGAGCGCGACGCGGATGTGTCGGAGCGGGCCCTCGAGGCGATACGCGCGGGGGAGTAGCTCGCCTCGCGTGGTTAGTCGGCGATGAGCCGCTTGCCCATCGAGATCACGTCGTCGACGCCGTAACCGAGGTGCTCGTAGAACTTCAGCACCTCGGCGTTGCTGCTGCGCACCTGCAGGCTCAGCTTGGGGCAGCCGACGCGCTCGAGCGCGACCTCGACGTGCTCGACGAGGCGGCGCCCGAGGCCGGTGCCACGCGCCGCCGGTGACACCGCGAGGTAGTTCATCCAGCCGCGATGGCCCTCGAAGCCGGCCATGACCGTGCCGAGAATCTCGCCCTCGCATTCGGCGACGACGAAGAGCTCGGGCTGCTGCGTGAGCTTGCGCTCGATGTCGCGGAAGGGGTCGTTCCAGGGTCGGGTGAGCCCCACCTCGCGCCAGAGCGCAACGACGGCCTCGGCGTCGGCGCGNGGCGAACGGCCGAATCGAAGCGGTCACTTTGCCTCCTTCGCGGCGGCCTTCATTGCCTTCTTCGTCTCGCGCACGCGCTGCAGCGAGGTCTCGTCGACGACGTCGGCGATCGAGCGGAACGCGTCTTCGGGGCCGTAGTCGCCCGCAGCTTCGCGCCAGCCAGCTGCCTCGAGGCCGAACTGCTTGCCGAGCAGTGCGAGGAAGATCTTCGCCTTCTGCTCACCGAAGCCGGGCAGTGCCTTGAGCCGACGCAGCACCTCCGCGCCGGTGGGCGCGCCGCCGTCCTTGCCCGGCGTCGTCCAGATTGCGGCCGTGTCACCGTCGTAGTCGTCGACGATCGCGCGGGCGAGCGACTGCACGCGGGTGGCCATCGAGCCGGGGAAGCGATGTACGGCCGGCGTCAGTTTGAATGCCGCGAGCAGCGCATCCTCGTCGAGCGCCGCGAGCGCGCCCGGCGAGAACTCGTCGAGCCGCTCGACCAGCTTCTGGGGCCCGGCGAACGCGGTCTCCATCGGCACCTGCTGGTCGAGGAGCATGCCGACGAGCAGCGCGAAACGGTCGTGCGCGAGCAGTTCGTCGGCCTTGGGGTCGGTCGAGAGATACACCGTTGTCATGCGATCAGTCTGCCACTGCGCTGCTGCGCATCCTGGCCGAACCCACACGGATCCGTATCGTGCTTGCCCTGCGCGGGGCCCACGAGCTGTCGGTGAATGCCATCGCGGATGCGGTGGGCAAGAAGCCGTCATGTGTTTCGCAGCACCTCGCGAAGATGCGCATGGCGCGCATGGTGACGACCCGCCAGGTGGGCACCAGCGTGCTGTATCAACTCACGGATGAGCATGCTGCGGCACTTGTTGTCGAGGCAGTGAAGAGAGAATAACTGCATGTGGCTGTCAGTTACTCCACTGTCACGCGCGAGTTCTAAAAGTTGCATTTGCGTTCGTGAAATTAAACTTAATAGGCCGTATGGTTGCGTTGTGGATCTGACATTGTTCCAAAACGAGCACATGGGTGCACTACTCCCCATCAAAGGGTCTGATGCCTTGTTGGGTGACTGGGCGCACAAGGCGTTTGTGCCAGCGCCGCTCCCCTCGCAGTCACCGAGTCTCCAGGGGAAGACGTTTCTCGCGGTCGCCGATGCTCGCGCCTCCCTCGCGGCACTCGACAGCACAGCGCGGCAGCTGCCCAATCCGCAGCTCCTGCGCTACCCAGCACTCCAACGCGAAGCCCAAAGTACGTCGGCGCTCGAGGGCACTTACGCACCATTGGAAGCGGTGCTCACCGCCGACGAGGAGCGCCCACGTACGCCCGAACTCATGGAAGTCCTCAACTATGTACTGATGGCGAACAGCGGCTTTCATGAAGTCACACAGGGGCGACCAATATCGGTCAGTTTCTTAAGCTCGATGCAGGGCATCCTGATGCAAGGCACGCCGCTTGCCGAAGAGTCAGGGCGAGTTCGTCAGAGGCAGGTCGTGATTGGACGTCGGGCGGATGCGCCGATCGGTGGTTTCCCTGTGCATGCAGCGAGGTTCGTTCCATCACCGCCGGGGCTCTCTCTTGAAGCGAGTCTCCGGGACTTGGCCGATTGGATGCAGACAGATCACGCTGGTGAAATCGACCCGGTTGTTGTTGCTGCGATGGCGCATTATCAGTTTGAGACACTGCACCCCTTCCGTGACGGAAACGGTCGACTTGGCAGGTTCTTGATTGTGTTGCAGCTTTTACATGCTGGCGTGCTTACCGAACCGACACTGACAGTTTCGCCATGGTTTGAGGCGCGACGTGCCGAGTATTACGACCGTTTGCTCGCAGTGAGCACCGACGGTGATTGGGATGGGTTCATAGCTTTCTTCGCGCGCGGCCTCCAGGCGGCTGCCGACCAGACACTGCGCCAAATGAACGAGCTTGTGCAGGTGCAATCCGAGCTCAAGGACCAGATCCGTGCCTCGAGTATCCGGGCCGACTCAGCGCATGCCTTAGTCGATTTTGCTGTCGCGAACCCGTCGTTCACGGCAAAGCGGGCCACTGATGCACTCAACTTGTCATATCAACGAGTAAACAAGCTCATCGGACAACTCATCGAAATTGGCGTACTGGAGCAGATGCCTGAGCAATCGTACGGACGACGGTTCTTCGCCCCTCGAGTCATGGCGGCCCTGACGCGGGGTACGTAACCTGGAATACCCGCGCGGCGAATGCGTTTGCATCAACATGGCAACCAAGATCGGCTTTCTCTCGTTCGGGCACTGGATGGACGTGCCCGGCTCGCAGGTGCGCACCGCAAGCGACGTCCTGCACCAGGCAATCGACCTCGCGGTCGGCGCGGAGGAGGTCGGCATCGACGGCGCGTACTTCCGCGTGCACCACTTCGCGCAGCAGCACTCGGCGCCGTTCCCGCTGCTCAGCGCGATCGGCGCGCGCACGTCGAAGATCGAACTCGGCACGGGCGTCATCGACATGCGCTACCGCATATCGTGGTTGCAACGCCCGTTCACGTAAGCTTGGTTGCATGGTCGAACTGGTAGCGCTGAGGAAGACGAACGAGGTGGCCGCGTACGTCCGCGCCTCCATGGACCGCAAGGGCGACCGCTGGACGGTCGATACGCAGCTGAGGAAGATCAGGGCGCTGGCCGAGGCCAAGGACTGGAACGTCGTCGAGGTCTACGAGGACAACGCGGTGTCGGCGACGAAGAAGCGCCGCGCTGGCACCCGGTGGGCCGAGATGCTGGACGACGCCCGCGCGGGCCGGTTCTCGATGGTGGTCGCCGTGGACATGGACCGGCTCCTGCGCAGCACGAAGGACCTGAACACGCTGATCGACCTCGGTCTGCGCGTCGTCACCGTGGACGGCGAGATCGATCTCTCGACGGCGGACGGCGAGTTCCGGGCGACGATGCTCGCCGCTCTCGCCCGGTTCGAGGCGCGTCGCAAGGCCGAGCGACAGATCAGGTCGAACGAGCGCCGACGTGCCGAGGGCATCCCCACGTCCGCCTGGAAGGCGTTCGGATGGTCGAGGGAGGGTGAGCTGATCGAGGAAGAGGCCGACGCGGTTCGGCGGGCCTTCGACGCGTTCCTCGGCGAGCCGTCGCTGTCGATCCGGCGCATCCGCGAGGACCTGAACAGCGCTGGTCACCTCACCGCCCGCGGCTCGGAATTCTCCGTCGATGCCGTGCGCTACCTGCTCGCGAACCCGCTTTACTGTGGCTACATCAAGCACTACGCATCCGGCGAGCTGTACCCGGTGCAGGGCGAGGCGTTCCCGCCCATCGTCAGCGAGCAGACGTGGCGGACCGCGGTGGCGAAGCTGGAGGACAACGTGCGGAGGTCGGCCAGGCAGGGCAACCAGCCGAAATACCTCCTGTCGACGATCGGGCTGTGCGGGAAGTGCGGTGCGACGCTCGTCTCGGGGACGAACAGCCGCAAGCAGCCGACGTATCGCTGCGGCGAGCAGTTCCACCTCACCCGCCAACGCGAGCCCGTCGATGCGATGGTCACCGAGGCAGTGCTCACCCGCCTGTCGTCGGTGGACGTGCACGACCTCGTGATGCCGCAGGAGGACGACGGGCCGGACCGCGAGGAGCTGCTGACCGAGCGGAACGCCCTGGTCGAGCGCGTAAAGGAGCTGAGCCCGCTGCTGCGCGACATCCATCAGCCGGTCCTGGAGATCACCGCGGCGATCAACGACGTGAAGGTCCGCATCGACGAGATCGACGCGGAGCTGCTCGACCGCTCGGTATCCGTGGCGGCGAAGCTGCTGGCAGACGTGGAGGAGGCGGTCGGCACCGCGGAGCGTCGCGAGGTTGTCGAGTCGAAGTGGAAGGCGTTGGACATAGACCGCCGCCGGATGCTCGTGGACGAGCTGGTGACTGTGACCATCGAGCCCATCGCGCCCGGTCACGTGAAGTTCGACCCCGACCTCATTCGCATAGAGCCGCGTCGCGACTGACTCATGAGTCAACTCGTCATTGCAATGGTGAGTCGACTCGTGGGAGAGTGGTTGCAGACAAGAAGATCCCACCGGGGCCGCGACTTAGAAGCGCGGGGTTCTGCTCCCGGATGAGTAGCCGGTCAAACAGCCCAACTACCGTGGCGGGGAACCGGAAGATACTCATATCTGAGGACTTCCGATGTCTGTCGTTATCGACGTTCCCCGCGCATCCGCGCTTGACTGCCCTGCTCTCGATCAGGACTCGTCTCCCGTTCCGCATGCTGATGGGCTCGATCCCGTCATCGCCGCCGCCCGCGCCGCCGGTCGCCGAGCCGGTGAGCGCCTGGCACTCACTCCGCTGACGCCGCGACAGCGCGCCGCCGTCGCCGCCGTGATGGGCGGTGGTCGCTGATGAGCGCGAACTCCGCCGCCTTCGATCACCTGACCAGCTTCCGCTGGCGACAGGGCGACCCGTCCCTCGCCGATGGCGAGGCCCAGCTCTACGACCTCGGCGTGCTCCGCTCCGTGCTGGAGGAGGCCGTCGAGATCGCCGTCGCCGACGCCCGCGCCGACGGGGTGACCTGGGCCAGGATCGGCGACGCCCTCGGCGTCACGCATCAGGCTGTCATCAAGCGCTACGGCCGGGGCGGTGGTCGCTGATGCACGCCGACGCACGCAACCTCAGCACCGCACCCGCCGACCTGACCCCGCCCGGAGGGCCTGGCCTGGCACCCGCCGAAGGCGGGCTGCCCATCGCCGTGATGACGGTCCGCAGCCGTGCTTCGCACTCCAAGAGTTTCGGGGGCCTCATTCGTTCCTACGGGCGCGGCAAGGGCTTGTCGATTGCCGCGCCTTGCAACAACGCGCCTGGTCAGAAGCCGATTCCGTCTTCGCTGCGTCGCGTCGCCTCGCGGGTTCATTTGAGGTCTCATTTGGGGGTCAATACGGGGTCATTTAGGCGCCGCACCCCCTCTGCGGCCCTCCACGCCGCCTGCGACGGGGGTGGTCGCCGTGGCTAAGCAGGAGAACAACCCGACGAGCATCGGGCTCACGCAGTACCTCGATCCGTCGTACTGGACCTGGGCTGCCGAGGACCCGAACGGGGCCGCGCTGCTCGAGCAGGGAGCCGGGGCGATCCTCGCCTACGTCGCGCAGCGGCTCGAGGCCATCGGCTGCGAGGTCATCGAGGCCTACGGAATCGTGCACGACAAGGATGAGCGCGAGGTCTGGAGCGACACGGAGAAGGCTCTGGTGGTCGAGCCGAAGCCCGATCACCTGCACGCGGTCATCAAGTTCGCCAGCCGTGCGAAGAGCGCGCCGCTGGATCGGCTCGCGTTCGGCATCGGCGTCGAGCCCCAGTACGTCGAGAAGCCGGGCCGCGGTCGGTACGCCTTCGACAACATGCTGTCGTACCTGACTCACGTGAAGTATGCGGACAAGCATCAGTACGCGCCGTCGGAGGTCGCCACGGTGCGCGGGCCGGACTACCTCGGGATCGACGCCCAGCGCCGGGAGACCTGGCTCAAGGGGCGCGCCCACGTGAAGAAGAAGGTCGTCGCGGAGAACTTCGAGGACATGCGGGAGCGGGTGCTGCAGGGCGAAATCACGCGGGATCAGATCATGCTCACGGACGAACTGTTCGACATCTACTCGCGGCATCAGCGGGAGATCGACGACGCGCTGTCGGCCTACGGCCAGCGCCGCGCGTACCGGGCGGCCGCGAAGCTGCGCGCNGTGCCTTCTCGACGCACGTGGTGTTCGTCCACGGGGATGCCGGGATCGGCAAGACTCGGTTCGCAACGGATTTCATCACCGAGGCGATTAGCGCGGCCAATGCACATGGCGAGCGGTGGCAGGTCTACCGTGCCGCGACGGGGAACCCATTGGATGACTGGCGGGGCGAGGAGGTGCTGCTGCTGGACGATCTGCGGGCCTCGGCGATGGACGCGAACGATTGGCTGCTGCTGCTCGATCCGTATAACGCCTCGCCTGCGAAGGCTCGGTACAAGAACAAGGGCGAGGTGGCTCCGCGCCTCATCGTGATTACGGCGACGATCGAGCCGGTCGAGTTCTTCTACTACGCCCGCCAGAAGGGCAACGTGGACGAGGCGCTGGACCAGTTCATCCGCCGCCTGGCGTCGGTCGTGAAGGTCTACCGCGCCGACGACATCAACCGCTACCTCGTGCAGCACATCGGGAAGATCGAGCCCTACGAGTGGCACCAGTGCAGCATCCCGACCGCCGCGCACACGCCCGGCATGTACGGCAACGCGTACCACCAGAACGCCGGGTCGCGGGAACTGACGTACGGTCCGGAGACCTCGGCGGAACACGACGCGGACGGTGCGGTCGCGGAGCTGCTCAGCGGGCTCGCGGTGCGAAGTCCGGACGTGCCGCTGGCGCTGATCGAAGGTGCCGCATGAGCACCGATCAGCATTCGCTCTTCCAGGGGGTCGAGGGGGCCGGAGGCCCCTCGCAAGCAGGGCTGGAGGACACGAGCGTCAGCGATGTGTCCGACAGGCCTACTGCTTGCCACTCTGGCGTACAGGTGGAGCAGCAGACCGACTCCCAGGTGAACACCGGTCGGGCTGATGCGGAGGCTGTGCGTCAGAGTCACGGCGGCGCGAAGCGTCGTCGTGGGGGCCGCGCGAAGCTCGATACCGACTTCGGGGAGGAGACGCTCGCGGCGCTTCGCACTCGTGCGAAGCGGCTCGGGCTGGCTCCGAGCACGTGGGTACGGACCGTCGTACGCGATGCCCTCCACGCCTCCCGCTCGGAGGAGTTGGACGCCGCCGTGGCGGCGCACCTGCTCGGGGTCGAGGCGCGTGTGCAGGCGTCGGCGGACGCTCGTGAGCTGGCTGCCCAGGTGCGCCCGCTGGCGATCAACGTCAACGACTTGGATCGCCGCGCGCGCGCCGGTGAGGCGGTGGCGCTGTCGTCGGAGGTGCCCGAGCTGATCGAGCTGCTGCGCGAGGTCCGCGCCTTGCTCGGGGATCGGACGGCCGCATGAGCACCACCCACTACAGCCCGAGCACCAGCGCCGCCGACACCGAGCGCTATATCCGCGGGAAGGAGGACGAGCGGGGCGTCGCGATCACGTGCGAAGTGCCGGGAGGCCCTGGCGCATTCTCGGCGCGCGCACGGGCGCTCACGCAGAACACCACGCGCGAGGTCGAGGCGCTGCATTACCGGCAGTCTTTCAGCGACGAGGAGTTCGACCCGAAGAACCCGGAGCACGTGCAGCGGGTGAACGATCTCGGCTATCAGCTCGCGAAGAGGATGCACCCCGACTCGGACTGCCTCGTGGTCAGTCACGTGGATGGCCGGGGCAGAAAGCCGCATAACCACATCTTGGTCATCAATCACAGCAACCGGACCGGAAAGGCGCTCTCGGACTACCGGACGTTCCACGATCGCAAGGCCGGGAACCAGCGGGGCGTGCAGTCGGCGAACGACGAGCTGATGCGAGAGCACGGGCTCTCGGTCGTGAAGCGGCTGGAGCACGCGCCGAAGGACTGGGAGCTGCGCCGCGAGGACTTCGCGGAGGGCGGGCTCGACCGCGAGATGGGTGACCGGATGAGCGCCGCACTGGCCGACCCCCGCGTGGTGGACAAGGCCGGTCTCGAAGCGGTGATCGAGGAGCAGAACCAGCAGCTCGACGACGCCGGGGAACGTGTGCCGAGGATGCGGCTGCACAGCCCCGTCAGCAAGAAGGGCAAGCGCGCCGGGCAGGAGACCTGGACGCTCTACATCGAGGACCGCCGCGGCGAGTCCGGCCGCGCCGATCGCCGCAAACGCGCGAGCGCGCTCTCGGCGGACTTCACCCCGGAGGGCGCGCAGGCGTTCTTCGACTACCACCAGCAGCAGAAGGAGCAGGAACATGAGCGCAGCGCTCGACAGGCTGAAGCAGCAGAACGGGCCCGTGCAGTCGCCGCAGCCGCTCGGCAGTCCGGAGACGATGGAGCTGTTGACCTCGATCCTCGCCGCCGTCGAGGCGCAGAATACGAGGATTGCCACGCTGACCGAGCAGCAGAAGAAGCTCGCGGGGTTCGTGAAGGTCATGGACGAGGAGACGACGAGGCGGCTGGAGCGGATCACGACCCCGGCGTCGACCTCCTCGCCCTCCAGCGACGTGTCCGCGAGGATCGCGAGTATCGAGAGCAGGCAGAACGAGATCGCGAGCACGCTCGGCGAGTTCGCGCAGAGTCTCAACGGCGAGAGCTTGAACGCCGCGTCGCGAACCTTGGTCGCGGAGGCGCAGAAGAATCGCGCGGCTACGGCCTCGGCGATTGAGGGTCTGAAGGTGCAGGCCACAACGAACCAGAAGCTTGTGAGCCAGGTCGGCGGCGCGGTGCAGCGGATCGAGAAGCGTACTGAGGAGCGGGTCGAGAAGGCCGTCGAGCAGGTCGCCGGGGAGGCCTCGGCCACGATGACCGCGAACCTCGACGCCTCGAACGAGCGCGCCGAGCGGATGATGGCGGCGACGGCGAAGCTCGAAGCGCGTCAGCTCTGGTCGGCCGCCGCTGCGATGTGCCTCGCCCTGCTGCCGGTGGTCGTGGTCGTCGCCGGGCTCTGGATGGGCATCGCCGGTCTCATCACGGGCGCTCAGTGGGCGCTCGACGTGGACGGGCGCATCTGGCTCGGCATCGGGCGCTGGCTCGTGGTCTCCGTGGGTCTCGCCGGGGCCGGCTACGGGCTCTTCGCGTCCGTCCGCTCGGCCGCCGGTCTCGTGGAGACGTGGAAGGGTCGCGGGGTGCCGAAGTGGCCGAGGTGGCGATGATGGCTGGATCCGCTCGAGCTACCGGTTCCGATCAGCGGTCGAAGGATTTTCGCAGCAGCCGGTCCTGCGGCCTCGGTGCCGCCGCCCTAACCTGACGAGCATCCCCGCCGTGACGGCCATCACGACGGCGATCCCGGCACCGATGATCCAGGGGTTACCGAGGAGCCCACCGACGCCCGCGAGTGCTCCGCCCGCCGCGATGAGCGGCAGGCCGCAACAGAGCAGCAACGGAAGCGCGCAGCATGCCAGCAAGAGCAGTCCGGTCCCTGCAGCGACGACGGGACCGGCGCGCCGTTCGTCGCGGTCCTGATCGGCGCTCGTCGTCTGCACCTCTTCAGGATGAGATCTCCCCGATTGCCTGCGCTGCCGGTCATGCGCAGCACGACAGCAGCGACGGGTCGGTGGTGAAGGCCTTCGCGGCGATCCGGATGCCCTCGGCCATCGTCAGGTAGGGAGCCCAGGCGTCGGCGATCTCGGCGACGGTCTTGCCGAGCACGTGGACACCGGCGGCGGCGAGCTCTCCGGCGTCCTTGGCGACGGCGGTCAGGCCGAGGATCTCGTTCGTGTCGGCGTTCACGACGATCTTGATGAACCCGCGGGTGTCGCGGTTGACCAGCGCGCGGGGCACGTGGTGCAGCGGCAGGACGCGGCAATCGCAGCGGATCCCCGCAGCAAGCACTTCCTTCTCGGTCATCCCGACCGCTCCGATCGCGGGCCCGGTGAACGTCACCCGCGGCAGGCGGGAATAGTCGACGGCACGATCGGCGTCGGCGAACGCGTTCTCGGCGACGAGGGTGCCGTGGTGGGCGGCGACGTAGACGAACTCGGGGTGCCCGGTCACGTCGCCCGCGGCCCAGATCCGCGGGTTCGAGGACCGCAGCCGGTCGGAGACGACCACCTCGCCGGAGTCCCCGGTCTTCACCCCGACCGCATCGAGGTTCAGGCCATCGGTGACGGGACGGCGTCCGAGGGCGACGAGCACCTGCTCGGCGCGGAACTCCTGCGAGTCGCCGGACACGTCGGCGGTCACGACGGCCTCGCCTCCCGTGCCGCGGGAGACCCGGGTGGGCACCACGCGGCGGACGACGCGGATGCCTTCGTCGGCGAACGCCTCCTGAAGCGCCTTGGACACCTCCGGCTCCTCCTTCGAGGCGAGCCGGGACCGCACCAGCAGCGTGACCTGCGAGCCGAGGCGAGCGAACAGCTGCGCCTGCTCCAGGGCGACGTAGCCGCCGCCGAGCACCAGCAACGACTCAGGAACCTCAGCGAGTTCCATTGCCGTGGTCGAGGTCAGGTACCCGGTCTCCTCCAGGCCGTCGATCGGCGGAGCCCACGGGCGAGAACCAGTCGCGACCAGGAAGTGGTCGGCCTCGATGGTCTCGACCGTCCCGTCGCCGGCGATGATCTCCAGTACCGGGGCGTCTGGGCCGCCGGCGAACGATGCATCGCCGCGGCGGACCTGCCAGCCGTAGGAGTCGGCGACGTCGGCGTACTTCTCGCCGCGCAGCGACTCGACCAGCGCCTGCTTCCCGGCGATCAGCGCAGGCATGTCCACTGTCTCAGCCGTCGCCGCGATCCCCGGGAACCGGCCTGAAGCGTCGGCGGCGACGTGACGGGTGTCGGCAGCGGCGATGAGGGCCTTCGACGGCACGCAGCCGGTGTTCACGCAGGTGCCGCCGAGCGTCCCGCGCTCGATCATCACCACCGACTTGCCGAGCGTGGTCGCACGGATGGCGGCGGCGAATGCTCCGCCTCCGGATCCGATGATGGCGAGGTCGTACTTGGTAGGCATCGCTGCTCCTGTCAGTCCTTGGCTTTCTGCTCTGTCTCAGCCATACTGGACCTTCCAGTGCAGGGGAAGGTCAAGCCTGCTCCTGCCGAACGATCGGAGGCCGCGATGCGCATCGGAGAACTCGCCGAACGCGCGGGCACCACGGCGAAGACGCTCCGCTTCTACGAGGGGCAGGGGCTGCTTCCGCCGGCCGAGCGCACGCAGTCCGGCTATCGCGACTACGCACCCGAGACGGTCGCCCGGATCGACTTCGTCCACCGCGGCCAGGCCGCGGGCCTCACCCTCGCCCAGATCCGCCAGATCCTCGACATCCGCGACGGCGGCCATGCGCCCTGCGAGCACGTGCGCGACCTGCTTGACGTGCGCCTCGCTGAGATCGAGCAGCAGATCGCGCAGCTCTCCGTGCTGCGCGACACTATCGCGGACCTCAGACAGGACGCCGCGCACCCGGACCCTGAAACGTGCAGCACCGATCAAGTGTGTAGGTACTTGTAGACGACGGTAGCCAATGACTCCAACGCTACAACCCCGATATGCGCTACGAGAACCCGCTCTACATGGCCGAGGACGCGGCGGTCGCCGACCTCATCGCCGACGGTCGCCTGCAGCTCGGCGTGAGCCGCGGCTCGCCCGAGCCGGTCATCGCGGGCTACCGCGCGTTCGGGCACATCCCCGACGACGGCGACACCGACGGTGCCGACATGGCCCGCCACGCCACCGACGTCTTCCTGCGCGCCATCGACGGTGCCGGCGTCGCCAACCCCGACCCGCGCCGCTCGCACTCGGTCGACGCGCAGCCGATCATGCCGCAGTCGCCTGGCCTGCGCGACCGCATCTGGTGGGGCGCCGGCTCGCGCAAGACGGCCGTCTGGGCTGCCGAGCAGGGCCTCAACCTCATGTCCTCCACTCTGCTCACCGAAGACACCGGGGCTGAGATGGGGGATGCGCAGGCCGAGCAGATCCGCCAGTTCCGCGACGCGTGGCGCGAGGCCGGGCACGCCCGTACCCCGCGCGTGAGCGTCTCGCGCAGCATCATCCCGATCATCGACGACGAGTCGCGCCGCTACTTCGGCGTGCGCGCGCAAGCCGAGTCGGTCGACCAGGTCGGCTACATCGACGTCGGCGAGATCGCCCGGTTCGGCCGCAGCTACATCGGCGAGCCGGATGCGCTGGTCGAGCAGCTGCGCCAGGACGCAGCCGTGCAGGAGGCCGACACGGTGCTCGTGACGGTGCCGAACGCGCTCGGCGTCGACTTCAACCTGCGCCAGCTCGACGTCATCTCGCGCGAGATTCGCCCGGCGCTCGGCTAGGGCAGGCAAGGCCGGCGGGAGTGACTACGAGCGCCCGCCGGCCACGGCTCGGTTGTAGTCGAGTGCGGTGTCGATCCACGACGACAGCTGTTCTTCTTCGCTGATCGTGTCGGCCGCGACTTCGAGCCAGCCGGGGCCCATGTCTCGGCCTGGTCCCATCGTCGCCTGAGTTGCGCCCGGCTTGCGGAGCAGCGCGTCGTGCTGCCGCGCATCCACTCGGACGAGGAGCCCGCCGCCCTTCAGCGCGCTGACCAGGATCTTCTCGTTGACCATGACAGACCGCCCGCCGAACATCGAGACCCCGCGCACGATTAGTTCATCGGTGATCAGGGCGCGAATGCGGTCGACGAGCGCCGTCTGCTCGGGAGTCATGATTTCGTGGCGGCTCAGGCCTGCTGTGGCGGGCCGTAAGAGGGGCGGTCGAAAATGAGCACGCTCTGCGCGATCTTCCCGTCCTCGATGGTGAAGAACTCAGCGGCTGGCGTGGTCGAGGTTGCGGCGGTCTGCGGGTAATAGAAGAGCGCCACGCGGTCGCCGTCGACGAACTCGGCGATGTCGCCGGTGCCGNGTGAGCATCGGCGCGAAACCGCCGATGAACCCGCGGTAGGCCTCCTTGCCGTGCAGGTCGCCGCCGGGTGCGCGGCAGGCGATGTCGTCGGCAACGAGGTCCATTGCGGTGTCGATATCCCCGCTCGTCCAAGCGCGATGATACTGCTGCACGATGGTTTGGGCGTTGTCGTTGGCCATGAGATCCTCCTGGGTTGGTGTCGTGGAAGCGGCGTGGATGTTCAGTCGGCGAGGGGCTGCCAGGCATCGTGACCGGCGTCTCCGCCGGCTCCGACGATGGCGAGGCGGGGCAAGAAATTTGCCCAGCCGTCGGCGTGACCCCGCACGCTGGCGTCGGGCAGGTCGAAGTGGCGCAGGTCGACGCGGGTGCCGCCGCTGATCGCGGTGAGTCGGAACTCGACCGTCGATGCGCCCGCGGGCAGGTCCTCGCTGCCCGCGAAGCCCCAGCTCATCGCGACGAAGTGCGGCGGCTCGACGCGCAGGTACTCGCCGCGCACCGGATGGCCGGCGATGTCGACGGCGAACTTGCCGCCGGGCGTCGGGTCGAGGTCGGCGAATTGGCCCATCCAAGCCGTCATGCCCTCGTTGGTAATCAGGTACTCGAACACCGTCTCGGGCGGAGCCTCGATCGAGATGGAGTCTCGGAACTCAGCCACGAGGCCCCTCCTGTCGCGCTTCGATGACGGTCTTGAGGGCAGCGAGTTTCGCCGGCCAGAAGTCGTCGAGGTACGAGCGCACCGCGGCCAGCCCGTCGGTGTCGACTGCGAAGAGATGCCGAGTGCCCTCGCGGGTGCCGACCGCGAGGCCTGCCTTGCGCAGCACTCCGAGGTGGTGCGAGGCGGTCTGCTGCGAGAGCCCGACCTGCTCTGCGATTGTCCCGACCGGCTGCGGCGCGGATCGGATTACCTGCAGGATCGCGCGCCGGTTGCCATCGGCGAGCGCGCGCAACGCCAGGTCAAGGTCTGCTTCGGCTTCGGTGGTCATCGCGGCACTCCTCGCTCGAACGACCTCAAGCTAACACAAACGAAGGTTTGTACTCACGCCTGTCCGTGGATTGTCAGGTGATGTGCAGCCAGTGTCGCTCGCGCGATGCGGGACTGGCGCTACTCGCGCGCCTGCCGCATCTCGCGCGCGAGCCGCGGGTTGCGCGCATCCAGCTCGTTCGTGACGCGCTCGACGACGTGCTCGGCCTTGTTCTGGCTCAACTTGGCCCGCGCGTCGAAGCGGGTCACGCGCATCCGGAGGCCCGTCGTGCCCTTCGCCATGCGCCGAGTGCCCTCGGGGTTGTCGGCGAGGCTGCGGCCGTGGGGGAAATGCCGCTCGAAGTGGTCGGTGAGGTTCGAGAGCACCTCGTAGTTCTCCTCGTCGCTGAGGATCTCGGGCACGCCGTAGAGGTGGGCGGTGACGTGATTCCAGGTAGGCACCACCTGGCCCTCGTCGTACCAGCTGGGCGAGACGTAGTCGTGCGGGCCCTGAATGATCACGAGTAGTTCGTGCTCGCCGAGTTCGAGTGCCTCGTCGTCGGGGCGGCCGAAGTGCGAGAGCAGCACGATGTCGTCGGCAGACTCGTCGAGGATCACCGGATAGTGCGACGCGAGCAGGCCGTTCGCGGTGTTCGACACGAACGTTGCCCACGGGTTCTCGCGGATGAGTCGCTTCACTTCGGCGGGGTCGGTGAGCAGGAAGTGCGGAGTGTGACGCATGCTGCGACCTTAGTTACGGCATCCGTGGCTTGGCTCACCGCGCTTCGCTACCGTGTGCCCATGGATCTGCAACTCACTGACCGCGTTGTGCTCGTCGTTGGCGGCAATGGAACCCTCGGCAGCGTCATCGTGCGCCGCCTCGAAGCCGAGGGGGCGACGGTTGTTTCGGCCTCGCGCAGCGGCGCCGGCGGGCTGACGCTGGATGCGAGCGACGACGAGTCGGTGCGCGCCGGCTTCGCGTCGGTGCTCGCGGAGCACGGCCGGCTCGACGGCGTCGTGATCACCGCGGCGCCGCCCGCGAAGACGCTCGACGTGGCGCGTCACGCCGACCCGGATCAGGTGCGTGAGGCGATCGAGGGCAAGTCGCTCACGTTCCTGCGCGTCGCGAATGCGGCGCTCGAAGTGATGGGTGAGGCCGGCTACGGCCGCATCGTCGGCATTTCGGGGCAGAACGCGCGCCTCACCGGCAACGTCAGCGCGGCCGTGCGCAACGCGGCGCTCAACGTGGCGGCGAAGACGCTCGCCGACTCGGTCGCGGGCAGCGGCATCACGGTGAACACGGTGAACCCCGGCAACGTCGTCGCCGAGCCCGACCCNATCGGCGCCGGCAAGCCGGGGCAGAGCACGCCCGACGACACCGCGAATTTGGTGGCGTTCTTGGTTTCGCAGCTCACGGGCGGTATCTCGGGCGAGGCGATCGCCCTCGGGCACCGCGTGCGCGGCGTCGCCGACCTGTAGTTCGCGCACCGGCGCATCCGTGCCCGGCGGGATCGCGCGACTCGGCGCATCCGTGCCCGTGCGGTTTTCTACGGATGATGCGGTTGTAAGTGCGGCGATCCTAGAAAAGTGCATCTATTGGTGGCCACGGTGCCGGTCGTCGTGCGGTTTTCTAGGTGGGATGCGGTTGTAAGTGCAGCTCTGCGAGAAAACCGCATCGATCGTGGGTGCGTACCGACGTCGTGGTGCGGTTTTCTACGGGGGATGTGGTTGTAAGTGCGGCGATCGTAGAAAACTGCGTCACTGATCTTTAGTCGGACGACTCGACGAGGGTGCGGAGGCGGGCGAGGTCGGCGGCGACGGCCGCGCAGTCGCGGTCGAACTCGGCGACGGTCATGTCGCGCTGGCGCACCGTGAACACGAGCTCGGCGCCGGCCGGATGCTCGAGCACGCGCAGCGGGTTGAGCGCGGCCTCGCCGCTCGGCAGGGTCACGACGTGGTCGAGCACGCCCAGGTCGTTCGCGCCGACGAACTCGACCGTCACCTCGCCCATGGGGGAGTCGACGACGAGCTGCTCGCCGCGGCGGCGCACCGGCGCCTGCGCGAGTCCGGCCGCCCAGCGCGGCAGATTGTCGGGGTCGGATGCGAAGTTCCAGACCGCGCGCGGGCTCGCGTGCACGATCTCGCTGAGGTGCCGGCTCTCGGGGCGGCCGGCGACCGGGCCGCCGAGCGAGCGCCAGGAGCCGAGCGGCGCATCCGCCACCACCGGCTCCTCGGTTTCGGTGCCGCACTCGACAAAGCCGCGCGCCCGATAGTTTGCGAGCGCCGCCGGCCCGTCGAGCGAGCAGGTGTGCACCCACACCCGAGTGATCGGGGCGAGCGAGAATCGCTCGCCCATCGTCCACGCCGCCGCAACACCGTGCTCGAGCAGCAGGCCACCCAGACCACGCCCGATCGCATCCTCGGCGAGGCCGAAGTAGCGCACCTCGACCTGCGCATCCACCTCGCGGGGCTGCGGCTGCAGGTGCACGTAGCCGAGCGGCTGGCCGTCGCCGACGAGCACCAAGAACTCGGTGCCCGGCACCGCGAGCTCCTCGGCCCACTGCTCGCGCGCCCAACCAAGCCGGTCGGTCCAGTGCCACGGCCCACCCACGAGGCCATACAAGTACCGCGCGAACTCGGGCGACACATCAACAGCCCGGTCGATGCGCACGTCGGCCGGCACGGCGCGTGGCATCGCGGCCGGCGGCGCGAGCATCTCGAGGGACGTGATCGTGACCTGCATGGGAAGACCGCTATCGAATTACTGGCGAAGGAAGCTCACGCCGGGCTCGTCGTCGCCGTCGTCGAGCAGCTCGTCGAACGCGTCGGGGTTGTCTTCGAGGTAGTCCTCGGCCGAGGCGAGCGACGGCGAAACCACGACGACCGAGTAGTCGGTGAGCCAGATGCGGGTGCCGTCCTCGTACATCCAGAACAGCCCGAGCTCGCCGTCGAAGGTCGTGCCCTCGACCGCGACCGTGTCGAACTCGTCATCGAAGACGGCGGCGAGCTCGTCGAAGCGAATCGAGATGGGGTGGTCGTCGTCGATCTCCTCAGGCAGGTCCTCCTGCCAGTCGGTGTGATCGAGCGAGACCGAGTCGGTCTGTTCGTCGTCGCCAAGAATCTGCGCGACGGCGCCCGAGGGTGTCACCATCTCGTCGTCCTCGGCGCCACCGCGCCAGCCGAGCTGCTCGCGCAGCACGCGTCGAGTCTGGATCTCGGAGTTGCGCCAGTCGAAGTCGGCGCACAGGCGCACGAACTCGATCAGCTCCTGATCGGAGGCGGCCGACAGCGCGCCGGCAACGGTGGGTTCAGTCATTGCGGGGTCCTTCCTGAGCCTTGCGCCAATCCTATTGGGCGCAGGTGTCCGCAGGCCGCGCGCCGCCCCTGCCACCAGGTCCCGCATCCGGTCGCGCCGCAGGCCCCGCATCAGGCCCAGTCACCGCCCCCGATATGGTGGGCAGCACCATGCCGCTCGACCGCCCCCGCCTCGCGCCAGCCACCGACGCCACGATCAAGTGGATTCGGCACGCCGGCGTGCTCGCCGCGCTCGGGCTCGCGGCGTGGGCGGTCGTCGCGTATTTCTCGCTGCCGCTCGTGATTCCGGTGCACTTCGGCATCTCGGGGCAGCCGGATGCGTATGGGCACCGCTCGAGCGTGCTCTGGCTCGCGCTCGTCTTCGTCGTGCTCGCGGTCGGCATCGCCGTCATGTCACGGCACCCGCGCCTCTTTAACTACCCGGTGCCGGTCACCGACGAGAACGCCTCGCGGCTCTACCGCGAGGGCGAACGGATGCTCGTCTGGCTGCTCGTGCCCCTGCAGCTCATCTTCTTCGCGGTACTTCAGGCGGTGTTGCTCAACGGCGCCGTTACCTGGCTGCTCTGGGTGGGGCTCGCAGCGCTGCTCGTCGTGATCTTCGCGAGCATCGTGCGGATGTCCCGCGCCGCGTAGCGACGCAAAGTGGGCCGTTTCGGCCATCGATACTCTCCGGGCATGAATACATGCATTTCGAGTCTTGGGCGGAAATGATTCCGCGGTCTTACTGTGAGCGAAGTCGTTTTTCGACACCGTGGCAACGATTGCCACAGCCCCGCAAAATAAGCCCCTATTCCGCACCGATGGAGATGCGACTTGCCCCTAGTAATTGTTGGAGGGGTGTTCGTGCCGATCGCGCTCATCAGCGCATTCGCCGGCGCGGCGCTGTTCTTCCTCATCGCCCGCTTCGTGCTGCGCCGCAAGGTCATCGAGGCGGTGCCCGCGTCGATGGCCTCGGCCTACGCGAACGCCGGCAACATCGGCCTGCCGATCGCGCTGTTCTCGGTGTCGAGCGCCGTGCCGGCGATCTCGGTGCTCGCGTCGCAGCTGCTCATCATCGCGCCGGTCTACCTCACGATCTTCTCGTTCATCTCGCGCAGCGCGCAGCCGGGCGACACCTCGACGGGCAAGCTGATTCTCAAGTCCGTCGCGAACCCGGTGACGATCGGCGCGCTCATCGGCGCCGTGCTCTCGCTCTCGCAGTGGCAGGTGCCGGCGGTGATCTGGGAGCCGCTCGACATGCTGGGCCACGCATCCGTGCCCCTGCTGCTCATGATGTTCGGCATAAGCCTGATCGGGCAGACGCCGTTCCGAACGCGCGAGATTCTCGCGGATGTGGTGCTCGGCACGCTCGTCAAACTCGCGGTGCGCGACATCACCTTCGCGACGTCGCTGCTCGCGTTCCCCGCGATTCTCGTGATCGGCCTGGTGCTCGCGCCGTAGCAGGGATGCGCGGGGCTGGATGCGCAGGCCCGGGCCGGATGCGCGCGGCGGCTACGCCGTGTCGCGAATGACGAGCTCGGGCTGGAACACGACGCGGTCGTGCGTTCCCGTGGGGTTGTCGGCGATTTCGACGAGCAGGTCGACCGCCGTCGCGCCGATGATCTCAGCGGGCTGGCGCACCGAGGTGAGCGGAATCACGGTCGAGGCTGCGAAGTCGATGTCGTCGTACCCGACGAGCGCGATGTCGTCGGGAATCGCGAGCTTGCCGATCATCACGAACGCCTGCAGCAGGCCAACGGCGAGTAGGTCATTCGCCGAGAACACGCCGTCGGGGCGTGTCGCCGCGTCGCGCTCGCAGAGCGTCCGTCCGACGTCGCGGCCCGCGCCGACCGTGAGGCCGGGCGTGCCGAGAAACTCGACGGTCGCCCCGGTGACCTCGGCCGCGGCTTTCTGGGCACCCTCGAGGCGGTCGGCGACCTGGCGGATCGAGAGCGGCCCGCCGACGAACGCGATGTGGCGGCGGCCCGAGTCGAGCAAGTGCTTTGTTGCGAGGTAGCCTCCCGCGACGTCGTCGACCGATACCGAGGGGAACGAGAGGTCGCGTGATTCGCGGTCGACGAGCACGACCGGAGTGCCGTTGTCGCGCAGTCGGTGGAGGCGTTCCATACCGCCGGGCGTCGGTGTGATGAGCACGCCGCGCACGCGCTGCTCCTCGAAGCGGTCGATGTGGGTGAGTTCGCGGTAGGTGCGGTCGTCACTGTTCGTCACCATGAGGTTGAGCCCGTGCTCTTCGCCACGCAGCTCGGCGCCGCGCGCGACCTCGGTGAAGAAGGGATTGCGCAGGTCGAGCACGACGAGACCGACGGTGTCGCTGCGACCCGCGCGAAGCTGCCGGGCGGCGTCGTTGCGCACGTAACCGAGGCGCAGGATGTGCGATTGCACGCGCTCGACGAGCTTCGGCGAGACGCGCTCGGGGTGGTTGAGCACGTTCGACACGGTGCCCATGCTCACGCCAGCGGCGGTTGCGATGTCGCGCATGTTCACACCCATGAGTGCCTCCGCCTCTCTGATCACGCCGGAATCGGTGGTCTCCACGGGTCAGGGTTCGCCGATGAACCGTCTGATTTGAGCTCCTTGAACTCCTTGAACCGAATCATATCCAAGTTGGTCCGAATCCAAAATGAATGCGTTGCTTGACATGCGTGCGGTGGTGTCATAGGTTCAGAGCAATTGGTTGGAACGTTTCAAGAAGGAGCAGAGCGGCTCCTGGAACTTCCGCCCGCAGTCGGTGCCCGCCGACCGCATCCCACTCCCTCTGGCGTGAGCCTCGCAATGATGAGAGGACGGAGCATGTCCGCCCCTGCAGCCCTAGAACTTCGCGACGTGCGAAAGACCTTCGGGTCGGTCGTCGCGCTGCGTTCGGGCACCATCCAGGTCGACCGCGGGTCAATAGGGAACTGCTCGACGGCCCCCGGCGATTCACCGAGATCGCGACCGCACTGCCGGGCATGAGCGCACACACCCTCGCGGCCAGGCTCCGCCGCTTCGAAGAACACGGGCTACTCACCCGCACCGCCCATGACGAGATCCCCCCGAAAGTCGTCTACGAACTCACCCCCACCGGGCACACACTGCGCCCCATCCTGCAGACCCTCAACGGTTGGGCCACCTCACTGCCCCACCCCGACCAGCCCTCGACGGCCTGAAACCATCACCGGCAGGGACACACCACAACACCGAGGCCCCGGCACGAGATGTCGAGCGGACGAGCGGCCTCACCGGTCCGATCGGCTACCCCCAGGCTCCGGGGCCTCGTTGGTGAAGGCTGACGCGGGGGCGGCCATGCCCCACTCGTACATCGCATCCAGCACGGGCCGCAATTGCCAGCCCAGCTCGGTGAGCTCGTACACCACGCGCGGCGGGATCTCCGCGTACGCGGTACGGGTGACGATGCCCCGGGTCTCGAACAGGCGCAGCCGGTTCGTCAGCGTGTGCGCACTGATGCCCTCCAACGCGTCGCGTAGCTCGCCGAAGCGCTGCGGCCCGTGCATGAGCTCGCGTACGATCAGTGTCGCCCACGGCCCATCGAACAGCATCAGAAACCTGGCGACACCGCACTCGGGAAGATCCACGTCACTCACACCTGTCACCATACGCGCCGTTGGTGCAGTTGACGTAACCGATGCACCGTATGCACTAATAGAGGCATGACGTTTATCGTGCATGGCGCCACGGGCGCCCAGGGTTCCCCCGTCCTCTCTGCTCTGACCGCCGCTGGCAAGCAGGCCGTCGCCGCTGTCCGCACCCCCACCGGCCTGCCCGACGGCGTCACCGCCGCGTCGGTCGACCTCGCCAACGTCGACACGCTCACCGATCTCTACGCGGGAGCAGACGGCGTGTTCGTGCACCTGCCGATGGACGGCTCAGGCCGCGCGCCCGCCTACGTCGACGCGATCACGAAGGCTGTGGCAGCCGCGAAGCCTGGTCGTGTGGTGATCTCCACCAGTGGGCAGATCGTCGATCAGCCCGGCAGCCCCCTGCAGGCCCCTGCCGACAGCCCGATCGCCACCCTGATCCAGGGCATCACCGACACCGGGGTGTCCACCGCCGTGGTCGCACCACGCCTGTACCTGGAGAACCTTCTGCTGCCCGTCATCGCCGGGCCCGCCCGCGAAGAAGGCGTGCTCCGCTACCCCCTGCCCGAGTCGTTCCCGGTGTCGTGGAGCTCCCACCTCGACGTCGCCGACGTTGTCGTCCGCCTCCTCACCGACACCACCGTGACCGGCACCGTCGCAATCGGACACCTCCCCGGCCTCACCGGCCCCGACCTCGCGAAGGGCTTCACTGAGCGTCTCGGCCGTGACATCCGGTTCGAAGCAATCACCCCGGACCAGTTCGGGGACCTGATCAGCCCGCTGTTCGGCGCCGATGCCGCGGCCCCCGTCGTCGGTCTTTATCAGGCACTGAACACCCAGGACGACAACACCATCGCCGTGACCAACAGCGCCCAGACCCTGCTGGGCCTCACGCCCCGCACCGTCACCGCGTGGCTCGACGCGGTGCTGCCGGACTGACAGGTCGCCCGGACGTCCGCTCTTCGGCTGCGGAAACCCAACCAAGGATCTGGCGGCGTCGGTCTCACCGCGGCACGACGGTCCTGCGGCGCGTAGTGGACTGCACGCCCTGCGTGAAGACTTGCTGTCCCGCCTTCCACCCGTTGGACACGATGAAACTGGGACTGCTGAAGGTTCGGTTGACCCCCATCGAGTACGAGCTGATCATGGACCACACGACCGCAGACGCGGCGTGACGAAGACTGTCACCTACACGTGCACCAGTCCCGAGCGTGGTTAGGACTGCGTGCCGGAAGTCTCTGGCTGTCTCGCGTGCTGCGTGGCGGCAAGCTTGGGGCTGTCGGCGAGCTTGAGCCAGACGACGCCGCCGATGATGACGGTCAGCCAGAACGCCTTAGCCAGGGTGAGGGTCTCGTCAAAGAAGACCGGTCCGAGGAGCGCGGCCCCGATGGAGCCGGTACCGGCCCACACCGCATAGCCGATCCCGACGTCGATGGCTTTGAGTGCGACGCTGAGGAAGAACAGCGTGAACAAGAAGAAGACGATGGCGACGAGCGACCAGACGAGGTTGGTGAACCCCTCACTTCCGTTCACGCTGAGTGCGTAGCCAGCTTCGAATGCTCCAGCGAGGAGCAGGGCCAGCCAGGGACCGGTCTTGTTCTCAGTGGCGTTCGGTGTCGAGGTGTGCGACGAAGTTGTCATGCCGTGTGTCCTTTCAGAGTGGTCGGTCGGGGCGGGTCAGGCGGTTCCGGCGAGGTTGAGTCCGACGAAACCAGCGATGACGACGGCGATACCCGCGAGCTTCTTCCAGGTCAGGTGCTGGGAGAGGAAGAGGGCGCCGACGACGACGATCCCGACACCTGCGAGCGAGGTCCACAGGGCGTAGCTGACGCCCACATCGAAGGTCAGCAGCGCGAGGCTGAGGAAAAAGGTGGCGATCGCGCCGCTGACCAGCGTGATGATCGTCCACCACAGTTTGGTAAACCGGCTCTTCACAGTTCGGGGTGTAGGTGTGGTCTGAATCCGCCGGCTTCGAGGAGTGCGCGGGCTATGTAGTTGGTGAGGTTGCGGAAGCCGAGNCAGGCCACGCAGGTGCTCGAGGCGACCGTTCACGGCTTCGGTAGGTCCGTTGCTCGTGCGCGGCCGGTCGAAGTAGGCCAGGACGTCGCAGGCGCGTCTGGTCAGGGTGCGGCCGAGCTTGCGCAGTTCTACCAACGCCTCAGGCACACTGTCGGCGAGGGCGTCGATCACGGAGCTCATCTCGACGCGGCCGGCTGCCCGGTCGGGGTGACGGTAGGCGGAGATCATGCGCTGGTAGATCCCCCAGGTGCACTCGACTTGCACGTGCCGGTCCCCAGCGAAGAGCTTGTCAAGGCGCTCGTGCTGGCGGTCGGTGAGCAGGTCAGCCCCGGTGTGCAGGGTCCGCCGCGCGGTGTAGAGCGGGTCGCCCTTGCGTCCGCGGTGTCCGTGCAGTTCCTGCTGGACTCGGCGGCGGCACTCATCGAGAGCGTCCCCGGCCAACCGGATGACGTGGAAGGGATCCATAACCGTGACGGCGTCCGGCAGCTCCTCGGTGGTGGCGGTCTTGAAGCCCGCGAACCCATCCATGGCCACGACCTCGATCCCATCGCGCCAAGCCTGGTCCCGCTCGGCCAGCCAGTCCTTGAACGCCTTCTTCGACCGACCTTCGACCACGTCCAGCAGGCGTGAGGGCCCGGTGCCGTCCCGGACCGGGGTGAGGTCGATGATCACGNGACGTACTTGTCACCGCGCCGGGTGTGCCGCCACGCGCGCTCATCGACCCCGACGACCTTGACACCGTCCAGGCGGGTCGGGTCCTCGATGAGCAGACGCCGGCCCTCAGCCAGGACCGCGTCGTTGGCGGTGTTCCACGCCACGCCCAGTCCTTCGGCAACTCGGGCCATCGACAGGTGGCCGACGACGATCCCGACCAGACCCCACCGCAGGCCGGCGCGGGAGATCTTGGCCCGCGGCGGCGCCGCAGCGGTGGTGTCCTGACGCCACACGTGCGAGCACTCCTTGCAGCGGTAGCGGCGCACGGTGAGCACCAGCGTGGTAGGGCGCCACCCGAACGGCTCGTGCGCCAACTCCCTGCTCACCGTGTCACGGGGCACGCCCTGGCAGCCGCACCGCCTGCACCAGTCGTCCGGCTCCACGACCCGGCACGCCAGCACGGACCGGTCAGGCTCGAGCAGCTGGCCGGTGACCTCCAGACCGAGGCCGTCGAGGCGGGTGAAGGTAGTCAGGTCAGGGCGCGTGAAGGTAGCGTCAGGCACGTCGAGGTCTTCCGGACGGGTTGTGTGAGAACTCCCATCATCGGAAGACCTCGACCCTCACCCCGACACCGACGCGCCGCCCCAGGTCGCACCACAGCTACACCCTCATCTGTGAAGAGCCAGCAATCTTCCCGGGCTGAAGCCCGTCGCTACCACCGCGATCCCGACCTCTCGGGTGAGCCGACGCATTTCGTTCATGGGCCGCGTGCGCGAGCTGAGCATCCTGCTCGCCCTGCTCATCGTCATCGTCGCCGCGACCGCGAAGAACCCGAACTTCACGTTCTCGGCCGACGGCTGGCGCGACCTGTTCCTCACCCCGTCGATCCTCGTGCTCGTTGCGGTCGGCCAGGGCATTGTGCTCATCACCCGCAACGTTGACCTCTCGGTCGGCTCGGTCATGGGCCTGTCTGCCTACCTCACTGGCCGCCTGTTCATCGACCTGCCGGGCATCCCGATGCTGCTCGTCATCGTGCTCGTCATCATCTTCGGCGGCGTGCTCGGCCTGATCAGCGGCGCGCTCGTCGCCTTCGCGCGGGTGCCGGCCATGGTGATCACGCTTGGCATGCTCTACGCCTACCGCGGCATCAACGTGCTCTGGGCCGGAAGCGACCGCATCAACGCGAGCGACCTGCCCCGCGACTTCCTTTCGCTCGGCACGGGCCAGGTGCTCTCAATTCCGGTTCTCGCGATCATCGCCTTCATCGTGCTGTTCATTGCGGCCTGGCTCATCAAGAACACCCGCGGCGGCCGCGAGTACTACGCGATCGGCTCCGACCCCGCCGCTGCCGAGCTCTACGGCCTCAAGACCACGCGCCGCGTGCTGACGGCGTTCGTGCTCTCGGGTGCGCTCGCGGGCCTCGCCGGCGTGTTCTACGCGGCGCGCTACGGCACCGTGAACTCGCAGGCCGGTTCTGGCTGGGAGCTCGACGCGGTCGGCGCGGCCGTCATCGGCGGCGTCGCGATCACCGGTGGCGTCGGCACCCTCTGGGGCGCCGCAATCGGCGGCATGCTGCTCGCCACCATCAACCGCGCCCTTCCGGTGCTCGGTATCCCCGACTTCTGGCAGCGCTTCGTCGTCGGCCTGCTCATCCTCGGCGCCATCGTGCTCGACCGCGCGGTCGCGCTGCGTCAGAAACGACGACTCATCGAATCTCGCGGCCGGGAGGATGCCCCACCCCCGCCCGGAGTGCCCGAACCAGAGACGGCCAGGAGCACCGCATGACCACCATCGACACCACTCGCGAACCGACGCCCGCCGAGGCGGCCGTCGGTGCCCCCACCCGCGTGATTGCGCCGTTCGGGCGCCCCGCGTGGAAGCGCCTCCTGATCAGCCGTGAGATGGCGATCGTGCTGCTGCTCGTCGNCGTCGCGCTCGTCGCCATGACCGCCGTGCGCGGCTTCGCCCAGCCGATCACGCTGACCTACCTGCTCATGGACATCGCGCCGATTCTGCTCATCGCGCTGCCGATGACGCTCGTGATGATCACGGGCGAGATCGACCTGTCGGTCGGTTCGATGGTCGGCCTCTCGTCGGTTGTCACGGGCGTGCTTGTGCAGGCCGGGGTCGGCTTTGGCGTGGCGGCAACCATCGCCCTGCTCGTTGGTGTGCTCGGCGGTGCGGTGAACGGCTTTCTCGTCACCGTCGTCGGACTGCCTTCGCTCGCTGTCACGATCGGCACCATGGCGCTGTTCCGCGGCCTCGCGGTCGGCCCGCTCGGCACCGCCGCCGTGACGAGCTTCCCCGAGGAGTGGACGGCGCTCGCCCAGGCAAAGATCTCGGGCACGCCGCTGCCCTACATCATGCTGCCCTTCGTGATTCTGCTCGCGATCTTCGTCGTCATGCTGCACTTCTCGACCTTCGGCCGCGGCGTCTACGCGATCGGCCTGTCGTCCGACGCGGCGCGCTTCTCGGGCGTGCGGGTTGAGCGCACGAAGTTCCTGCTGTTTGTGTTTGCGGGTGTCGTCTCGGCCTTCGCCGGCATCTTCTTCACCCTCCGCTACGGCTCGGCCCGCGGTGACAACGCGACCGGCCTCGAGTTGCAGGTGATCGCGGCGGTCGTGCTCGGCGGCGTCTCGGTCTTCGGCGGTCGCGGCAAGATCTACGGCGTCATCGCCGCCGCGCTGCTCATCGGAACTCTGTCGAGCGCGCTGCGCCTCGCCAACGTGACGAGCGACGTCATCAACATCATCACCGGCGTGCTGCTCGTGCTCTCGGTGGTGCTCGCGAGCGTCATCGACTGGGTGCAGCTTCGCCGCGCCCGCCTCGCCGCGGCGAAGGCGGCCCGAGTCGGCACCCAGACCATCCCCACCACCTCGACCTCATCGCCGAACTAGCCACCCACCCAACGAAAGGCAACACAATGAAGTTTGCTGGAAAGCGTCGTATCGGCGCACTGATCGCGGCCGCCGCGGCCGTCTCAATTGCCCTCGCGGGCTGCGCCGACACCGGCAGCGGCTCGACCGGCTCGACGGATGCTGCAGCCGAAGGCTCAGACGACCTGTCGGTCACCTTCGTGCCGAAGAACCTCGGTAACCCCTACTTCGACGCCTCGTCGACCGGTGGCAAGGCCGCCGTTGAGGAGTTCGGTGGCACCTTCAACGAGGTCGGCCCCGCCGAGGCCCCCCCCNCTACATCAACACGCTCACCCAGCAGCAGGTGGGCTCGATCGTGATCTCGGCGAACGACCCGAGTGCGATCTGCTCGGCACTCGAAGAGGCGAAGAGCGCGGGCGTGAAGGTCGTGACCTTCGACTCCGACACCGACCCCGAGTGCCGCGACGTGTTCGTGAACCAGGCTGACGCGGACGGCATCGCGAAGACGCAGATCGACCTCATCGCCGACCAGATCGGTGGCAAGGGCCAGATCGCGATTCTGTCGGCCTCGGCCAACGCGACGAACCAGAACGCCTGGATCGAGCTCATGAAGGAATACCTCAAGTCGGACTATCCCGACATCGAGCTCGTTGAGGTCGTCTACGGTGACGACGACGACCAGACCTCGTTCGACAAGACCTCGTCGCTGCTCCAGACCTACCTCGACCTCAAGGGCATCGTCTCGCCGACCACCGTGGGCATCGCCGCGGCCGCGCGTTACGTCGACACATCGGAGTACAAGGGCAAGGTTGCGATCACCGGTCTCGGCACGCCAAACCAGATGCGCGAGTACGTCGAGAGCGGCACGGTTGAGTCGTTCGCCCTCTGGAACCCCGAAGACCTCGGCTACCTTGCGGCGTACACCGCGCAGGCCCTGATCGACGGCACCATCACGGGTGCCGAGGGTGACACCTTCGAGGCCGGCAAGCTCGGCGAGTACACGGTCGGCGCCGACGGCACCGTCCTGCTCGGCGACCCGTTCGTCTTCAACAAGGACAACATCGGCGACTTCGACTTCTAGTCGCCACCGGACGCCCGCTCGGCCGCAGCCGACACGCTCGGCCGAGCGGGCGCATCCGCCCCACCACCTGAATCGAATCAATGCCGCGTAGCGGCGAGAGCGAGACCAGCCCGGATGCCCGAGCTCCAGCCACAGCGCGTGTGCTTCACCCTGCGCATCCGCCCCGACAAACTCGACGAGTACCTGCGGCGCCACACTCCCGTGCGCGCCGAGATGCTCGAAGAGATCGCCCGGGCCGGTCGCCGCAACTACTCACTCTTTCTCGCGGGTGACGGCCTGCTCGTCGGCTACTACGAGACCGATGACGACGAGGCCGCCCGCGACTACCTCGCCGCGAGCGACGTCGCGACCGCCTGGGAGGCGGAGATGGCCGAGTTCTTCGACGATGTCGACGGCCGCGCCGACCAGACTCCACCACTCATCGAAATCTTTCACCTCGGGGACCAACTGCAGGCCACCCGCACGCAAACAGGAAGCTGACCATGACCCGCACCCTTACGCAGCAGCAGCTCGACACCCTCGGGCAGCTCGTCATCGAACTGCCCTCGTGGGCGTTCGGCAACTCGGGCACGCGCTTCAAGGTGTTTGGCACACCCGGCACCCCGCGCGACCCGTTCGAGAAGATCGCCGACGCCGCGCAGGTGAGCAAGTACACCGGTCTCGGTCAGGTTGTGGCGATCCACTACCCGTGGGACGAGGTTGACGACTACGGCACCCTCGTCGAGCACGCGCAGCGGCACGGCGTCGAGCTCGGCACCGTTAACTCGAACACGTTCCAGGACGACGACTTCAAGTTCGGCAGCCTCACGCATGAGGACCCGAAGCTGCGCCAGAAGGCGATCGACCACCACTTCGAGTGCATCGACATCATGAACGTCACGGGCTCGCGCGACCTCAAGATCTGGCTCGCCGACGGCTCGAACTACCCCGGCCAGGCCGACATGCGCGGCCGCCAGGACCGCCTGCAGGACTCGCTGCAGCAGATCTACGCCCGCCTGGGCGACGCGCAGCGCCTCGTGCTCGAGTACAAGTTCTTCGAGCCGGCGTTCTATCACACCGATGTGCCCGACTGGGGCACGAGCTACGCCCAGGTCTCAGCGCTCGGCGACAAGGCCGTGGTCTGCCTCGACACCGGCCACCACGCGCCCGGCACGAACATCGAGTTCATCGTGATGCAGCTGCTGCGCCTCGGCAAGCTCGGCTCGTTCGACTTCAACTCACGCTTCTACGCCGACGACGACCTCATCGTCGGCGCGGCCGACCCGTACCAGCTGTTCCGCATCCTTGCCGAGGTGATCCGCGGCGGCGGCTGGAACAACCCGAACCTCGCCTTCATGCTCGACCAGTGCCACAACGTCGAAGACAAGATCCCCGGGCAGATCCGCTCGGTACTCAACGTGCAGGAGATGGCGGCCCGCGCGCTGTTGCTCGACCGGGATGCGCTCGGCGAGGCCCAGCGCTCGGGCGACGTGCTCGAGGCGAACGAAATCTTCATGGACGCCTACCAAATCGATGTCCGCGAGCAGCTCGCCGCCTGGCGCGAGTCGCGCGGCTTCGCCGCCAATCCGATGCGCGCCTACGCCGCGTCGGGCTACCAGCAGCTGATCGCCCAGGAACGCGTCGGGGGCCAGCAGGCCTCCTGGGGCGCGTAGAAAGCAGACGACACTCGCATGACCACCACGAATCCGGCCGTCGCCGATCTTCTCTCCCGCAGCAACCGGCTCGGCGCCGATGCGCGCAACACGAACTACGCCGGCGGCAACACCTCAGCCAAGGGCAGCGACACCGACCCGGTGACGGGGGATGCGGTTGAGCTGCTCTGGGTGAAGGGCTCGGGCGGCGACCTCGGCACCCTCACCGAGTCCGGCCTCGCCGTGCTTCGCCTCGACCGGGTGCGCGCCCTGCGCGACGTCTACCCCGGCGTCGAGCGCGAGGACGAGATGGTCGCCGCGTTCGACTTCTGCCTGCACGGCAAGGGCGGCGCCGCGCCGTCGATCGACACCGCGATGCACGCGCTCGTCGACGCCGCGCACGTCGACCACCTCCACCCCGACTCCGGCATCGCCATCGCGACCGCCGCCGACGGCGAGGCACTTACCGCGAAGATCTTCGGCGAGCGCGTCGTCTGGGTGCCCTGGCGCCGCCCCGGCTTCCAGCTCGGCCTCGACATCGCTGCCATCAAGGAGGCGAACCCCGAGGCGATCGGCTGCATCCTCGGCGGCCACGGCATCACCGCGTGGGGCGACACCTCGGCCGAGGCCGAGGAGCACTCGCTCTGGATCATCCGCACCGCCGAGGAGTACATCGCCGCGAACGGCGCGGCCGAGCCCTTCGGCCCCGTCGTGCCCGGCTTCGAGCCGCTGCCCGAGGCCGAGCGCCATGCGCGGGCCGCCGCGCTCGCGGGCGTGGTTCGCGGCATCGCCTCGGCCGACAAACCCATGGTCGGCCACTACACCGACTCCGAGGAGGTCCTCGACTTCCTCCAGCGCGAGAAGCTCGCGCCCCTCGCCGAGCTCGGCACGAGCTGCCCGGACCACTTCCTGCGCACCAAGGTGAAGCCGCTCGTGCTCGACCTGCCGGCCACCGCATCCGTCGAGGAACAGACCGCGCGCCTGCGCGAGCTGCACGAGGCCTACCGCACCGACTACGCCGCGTACTACGAGCGCTACGCCGACGAGGCGTCGCCCGCGATGCGCGGGGCCGACCCGCTCATCGTGCTCGTGCCGGGCGTCGGCATGTTCTCGTACGGCGCCGACAAGCAGACGGCGCGCGTCGCGGGCGAGTTCTACGTCAACGCCATCAATGTGATGCGCGGCGCCGAGGCGCTGTCGATGTACCAGCCGATCGACGAGTCCGAGAAGTTCCGCATCGAGTACTGGGCGCTCGAGGAGGCGAAGCTGCAGCGCCGGCCGAAGCCGCGCTCGCACCAGGGCCGCATCGCCATCGTCACCGGCGCCGCCTCGGGCATTGGCAAGGCCGTCGCGACCCGACTCGCCCGCGAGGGCGCCTGTGTCGTCATCGCCGACCTCGACCTCGAGAAGGCGCAGGCCACGGCCGCCGAGCTCGGCTCAAGCGACGTCGCGATCGGCGTGGCCGCCGACGTCTCGAGTGAGGCCGCCGTGCAGGCCGCGGTCGACGAAGCGGTGCTTGCGTTCGGCGGCCTCGACCTCGTCGTGAACAACGCTGGCCTTTCACTTTCGAAGCCGCTGCTCGAGACCACCGAACGCGACTGGGACCTCCAGCACAACGTCATGGCGAAGGGCTCGTTCCTCGTTGCGAAGGCGGCGGCGCGGGTGCTGATCGATCAGCAGCTCGGCGGCGACATCGTCTACATCGCCTCGAAGAACTCGGTGTTCGCGGGCCCGAACAACATCGCCTACTCGGCGACGAAGGCCGACCAGGCGCACCAGGTGCGACTGCTCGCGGTCGAGTTGGGCGAGCACGGTGTGCGCGTCAATGGCATCAATCCCGACGGTGTCGTGCGAGGCTCGGGCATCTTCGCCGGTGGCTGGGGCGCGCAGCGCGCCGCGACCTACGGCGTGAAGGAGGAAGACCTCGGCCAGTTCTACGCGAACCGCACGATCCTCAAGCGCGAGGTCGTGCCCGAGAACATCGCCGACGCCGTCTGCGTGCTCACGGGCCCGGAGCTCTCGCGCACCACTGGCGTGCACCTGCCCGTCGACTCCGGCGTCGCCGCCGCGTTCCTGCGATAGGCGCGGCGATGAGCGCACACGTCGCTGCGGTTGACCTCGGCGCCACAAGCGGCCGGGTCATCGTCGGCGAAGTCGGGCCGGGCGAGCTCCGGATGCACACGGTCGCCCGGTTCCCGAACACCCCCGTCGAGCTGCCCGATGGGCTGCACTGGAACATCGTCGAGCTCTACCGCAGCATCCTCGACGGCCTGCGCGACGCGGGCCGCGAGACGCAGCGGCGCTCGGGCGCCCAGCTGCAGTCGATCGGCATCGACTCGTGGGCCGTTGACTACGCGCTGCTACGCCGCGGCAGCATGCTCGGCGTGCCCTTCCACTACCGGGATGCGCGGGGCGCGCGGGCGGCCGAGCTCANCGCACAAGCGCATCCCCTTCGCCGAGCTGTACGCCCGCAACGGCCTGCAGTACCTGCCCTTCAACACGGTGTACCAGTACGTCGCGGAGGTGCTCGACGAGACGCGGATCGCGCAGGCCGACCGGGCACTGCTCATCCCCGACCTGCTCGGATACTGGCTCACGGGCGCCGAGGTGGCCGAGCGCACGAACGCCTCGACGACCGGGCTGCTCTCGCTCGCGGGGGAGTGGGACTTCGACCTCGCGCAGCAGCTCGGGATTCCCACCGAGATTCTGCCGCCGCTCGTCGACCCCGGCACCGAAATCGGCACACTGCGCGAGAGCGTCGGCGAGGCCACCGGTCTCGACACGCGCGTGCCGGTGCTCGCGGTCGGTTCACACGACACCGCCTCGGCGGTCGTCGGTATTCCAATGACCGACCCCGACGTCGCGTTCATCAGCTGCGGTACCTGGGGTCTCGTCGGCGTCGAGCTCGAGGCGCCTGTCGTCACCGAGGCATCCCGCGCTGCGAATTTCACGAACGAGCGCGGCGTCGACGGCCGCACCCGCTTCCTCCACAACGTCATGGGGCTCTGGGTGCTCTCCGAGACGATCCGCGGCTGGGAGCGCGCCGACGGCGAGTCGATCGACCTCGGCGAGCTGCTCGCCGCGGCGGCCGACGTCACGGCACCGCAGCCCGTGTTCGACGTGAACGACCCCGTGTTCGCGCCCCCGGGCGAGATGCACGCGCGCATCACCGAGTGGCTCGCGGGCCGCGGCCTCGCGGTGCCGAGCGGGCGCGCAGAGCTGGTGCGGAGCATCCTCGAGTCGCTCGCCGCGGCGTTCGCGGATGCCGTACACCGCGCTGCCGAACTGTCGGGCAAGCGGGTGGGCGCGATCCACCTCGTTGGGGGTGGCTCGCTCAACACCCTGCTCTGCCAACTCACGGCCGACCGTGCTGTACTTACGGTTGTCGCCGGGCCGGTCGAGGCGACCGCGCTCGGCAACCTCGTTGTGCAGGCGCGGGCCCTTGGCGCCGTGCGTGGCGACCTGGAAGCCCTGCGAGCGCTGATTGCGCAGACCGTTGACCTGCGCCGCTTCACTCCGCGGGTGTCGAGCAACGGGAACTACTGAACAAGAGGACGAAGATATGGTGCAGCGTCAGGTTCCAAAGCCGTCGGAGATTTTCGAGTATCTGCATTTGCAGAAGCCTGATTTCAACCTCAAGCGCCGTCGACTGTCGCAAGCGTTGACGATCGCCGACCTGCGCAAGATCGCGAAGCGCCGCACGCCCGCCGCCGCGTTCGACTACACCGATGGTGCGGCCGACGACGAGATCTCGATGCGTCGCGCACGCCAGGCGTTCCGTGACGTCGAGTTCCACCCCGACATCCTCCGCCCGGCACCCGAGGTTGACCCCTCGGTCGATATTCTCGGCGGGCGCAGCGCTCTGCCGTTCGGCATTGCGCCCACCGGCTTCACGCGCCTCATGCAGACCGAGGGCGAGACCGCCGGCGCCGGCGCTGCCGCGGCCGCGGGCATCCCCTTCTCGCTCTCGACGCTCGGCACGACGTCGATCGAGGACGTCAAGGCGGCGAACCCGACCGGTCGCAACTGGTTCCAGCTCTACGTCATGCGCCAACGCGAGATCTCGTACGGCCTCGTCGAGCGCGCCGCGAAGGCCGGCTTCGACACACTCATGTTCACGGTTGACACCCCGATCGCGGGCAACCGCATGCGCGACTCGCGCAACGGCTTCTCGATTCCGCCGCAGCTGTCGGTGAAGACGATCGTTGACGCGATTCCGCGCCCGTGGTGGTGGTGGGACTTCCTCACCACGCCGAAGCTCGAGTTCGCCTCGCTCTCGACGACCGGCGGCACCGTCGGCGAGCTGCTCAACTATGCGATGGACCCGACGATCTCGGACGACGACCTCACGATCATCCGCGAGATGTGGCCGGGCAAGCTCGTCGTGAAGGGCGTGCAGAACGTGCCCGACGCGGTGCGGCTCATCGATAAGGGTGTCGACGGCATCATCCTGTCGAACCACGGCGGCCGTCAGCTCGACCGCGCGCCAATTCCGTTCCGCCTGCTGCCCGAGGTCGTTCGAGAGGTCGGTGCCGACGCCACCGTCATGATCGACACGGGAATCATGCACGGCGCCGACATTGTCGCCTCGATGGCGCTCGGCGCGAAGTTCACGCTCGTCGGCCGTGCATACCTCTACGGCCTCATGGCTGGTGGCCGCGAGGGCGTCGACCGTATGATCGAGATCCTCGGCTCGCAGGTGAAGCGCACCATGGCGCTGCTTGGCGTCGCGAGCGTCGAGGAACTCGAGCCGCGCCATGTGACGCAGCTCGAGCGCCTCACCCCGGTGCGTTCGGCCGGGGCCGATTCGTTCGTTCGCTAGTCGAGCGGCGCGCTCTCGCGCAGCAGTTTGATGAAGGCGCCGAACCAGGGGCCGTTGTCGTTCCATGCGCGCGAGGTGACGAGGTTGCCGTCGACAACCGCCTCGCCGCCCTGGTAGGTCGCGCCGCCCGACTCGATGTCGGGCGCGACCTCGGGGAAGCCCGACGAGGTGCGGCCTGAGAGCACACCCGACTTCGCGAGGATCAGCGGGCCGTGGCAGGTCGAGGCGACCGGCGCATCCGCCCCGAAGAAGTGCTGCACGATGCGCTGCACGTCGGCGTTGTTGCGCAGGTACTCGGGCGCGCGGCCACCGGGGATCACGAGCGCAACGTAGTCGTCGGGGTTGACGTCAGCGACCGCGATGTCGGCGTCCCAGCCGTGCCCCGGCTTTTCGGTGAAGCTGAAATATCCGGGCTCGAAGTCGTGCACCACGAACTGGAGGCGCTTCTTCTCGAGCGACGCGATGACGGGTTCGTAGCCCTCCTCGCGCAGTCGCTCGTAGGGGTAGAACACTTCGAGGGTCTCGGAAAAATCGCCGGCGATGATCAGGACTTTCGACATGGTTGCTCCTTTGCGCGGGCCGGTGATTCCGGCCACGACAGCAGTGTGCGGCGGCAAGCTTCAGGATGCGTGAAAGCGCCGCCGCACGCTGGCGCTAGGCCGTCTTGTACCAGCTCGAGGCGAGGGTGTAACGGATGTTCTCGACGTCGACCGCGTCGTAGGGCAGGTACTCGATGACGCGGTTCTTCAGCGCGAGCTCGCGGCGTGCGATGCGCCAGCCGGCCTCGGTGCGCACGAGGTCGTCGACGTAAATGCCACCGGCGCGGATGTGCTTGAACGACTCGGAATCGTCGGTCGTCTGCAGCGTCACCCAGAGCACCTCGGTGACGGTGTGCGCGGTGTCGCCGTCGATCTCGAAGCGGGTGTTGCCGTTGACGTGCTGCCCCGAGAGGCGGGTTGAGTCGTTCTGCCCGCTCAGCGCATCTTGCAGCGACTGCGGCGTGTAGTGGGTGTCGCGGTCGATGAGCACGATGTCGGCGTCGGGCGTGAACGCGTCGGCGAGGATGCCCCACTCGCGCTGGTCGAGCGCGTGCGAGTAGGCGTTGATCGCGTCGAGAATCTCGGCGCGGTCGAGGAGGTCCTGGGCCGTGAGCGTCATGAGAGTCCTGTCTGCCTAGCCCCACTTGGTGGTGGAGCCGGCGTCGATCGTGAGGTTCGCGCCCGTGATGTAGCGAGCTTCGTCGGAGGCGAGGAAGAGCACGGCGTTCGCGACGTCGACGGGGTCGATCCACGGCACGTCGAGCAGCTTGCCACGCTTGAACGGCTCGATGACGTCTTCGGGCGTCGGGTCGACGAGGTCGGGCCGGTAGCGGCGCAGGTTGCCCTCGTTGAGCACGAGGTCGGTGCCGACGGCGGTCGGATGCGTCGTGTTGACGCGGCCGCCGAACGCGCCGAGCTCGTGTGCCCAGACCTTCGCGAGGCCGACGAGCGCGGTTTTTGCCGCGGTGTAGGCGCTCGTGCTCGGGCCGCCGCGAATGCCCGCGGTCGACGACGCGAGAATCACGCTCGAGCCGTTCGGGTTCTGCTTCAGGGCGGGGAAGACCGCCTTGGCGGTGCGCCAGACACCCGAGAGGTCGATGTCGATGACGGTGTTCCAGGTGGCCTCGTCGAGCTCCTCGGCCGGGGCCTCGGGCAACAGCACGCCCGCGTTCGCGAACAGCACGTCGATGCGGCCGAAGCGCTCGAGCGTGGCCGCAACCGCCGCATCCAGGCTCGCCTGGTCGCGCACGTCGACCTGCAGCGGCAGCAGCGAGTCGTTCGCGTCGGGCGGCGTGAGGTCGGCGGCCGCGACGACTGCGCCCTCGTCGATGAAGCGGTGCGCGGTGGCGAGGCCGATGCCCGCGCCCGCGCCGGTGATGAAGGCGACCTTGCCCGCGAGGCGGCCGGGTCGCGCGCTGTCGGTGGTGCTCATGCCTCAAGTTCACGCCGGCACGGCGACTCGCTCAACTTGCGAGTCGCCGTGTGACGCGGGCTAGGCGGATGGGCGGGCCGCGACGAGCACGCCGGCGCCCGAGGGGTTCCCGAGCGCGACCCGGTGAGGCGGTGTCGCGCGACTAGTGCGTGTGGCCCGCGTCGCCCGCGAGCTTGAACGCGAGACGGCCGTGCGCGTAACCGCCACCGGCGCGGATCGCGGTCGCGACCCACGCGGCTTCGGCAAGTTCGGCCTCACTCGCGCCGGCCTTGACGGCGTTCTGCGAGTGCGCGTCGATGCAGTAGACACACTGCGTCGTGATGCCCACGGCGAGCGCGATGAGCTCGCGGTACTTCAGCGGGATCTCGCGGCCTTCCTTGGCGAAGACGGCGGCGTCGAACTCGCCAAACTTCTTCAAGATGTCGGGCGTGTGCTCTTTGTACACCTTGGTGTAGTCACGGTCATTGCGGTCAAAGTACTCGGTCATGTTGTACCTCCTATCGGCAACGTAACGAGCGCGACTGGGCGAAACTTCCCCGCGCGTAGCCCGGCGTCACAAATCCATAGACGCGATGCGCCGTGCCACAGAGTGCTATCTTGTGAAGATATGTGAAATTGTGGTGCATTTTGGTGCGCCCAGTGTCGATCAATGAGGAGGACACGTGGCTCTACAGATCGGAGTCATCGCCGACGACTTCACCGGGGCGACCGACATTGCCGGCTTCCTGGTTGAGGGCGGTTTGCGCACCGCGCAGCTCAGCGGGGTGCCCACCGGCCCGTTGCCCGACGTCGACGCCATCGTGATCAGCCTGAAGAGCCGATCGATCCCCGCAGGCGACGCGGTTGTGCAATCGCTCGCGGCGCGCGAGGCGCTGCNCGCCGGTGCCGAGCGCATCATCTTCAAGTACTGCTCAACCTTCGACAGCACGCCCGAGGGCAACATCGGCCCGGTGACCGACGCCCTCATGCAGGCGACGGGCGCCGACATCACGGTAGTCAGCCCGGCGTTGCCCGTGAACGGCCGCACCGTCTACAACGGCTACCTCTTCGTCAACGGCGTGCCGCTCGACGAGTCGGGCATGCGCAACCACCCGGTGACGCCGATGACCGACGCGAGCCTCGTACGCCTCATGGAGGCGCAGTCGGAGGGCAAGGCTGCGGTCATTCCAGTCACGGTGATCGAGCTCGGCGCCGAGGCGATTCGCNGAGGCCCTGGCGCAGCTGCGCGAGCAGGGCATCCGCTATGCCGTGACCGACACGCTCACCGCCGAGCACCTCACCGCGATCGGCGAGGCGACGACCGAGCTGCCACTCGTGACCGGCGGCTCGGGCATCGGCGGCGGCCTCGCCCGCGCGCTGAGCGGCCGGGATGCCGCGAGCGCGAGCGAGAGCGCGGCGAGCGACTGGACACCCATCGAGGGCCGCGCGGTCGTGTTCTCGGGCTCGGCGAGCGAGATGACGAACAAGCAGGTCGCCGCCTACCGCGAGGTCGCACCGTCGCTCGCGGTCGACGTCGACCGCCTGCTCACCGAGGCCGCTGCCGAGCAGACGGCCTACCGCGACGAGGTGCTCGCCTGGGTGCTCGAGCAGCCGGCCGCCCCCGCGCCCCTCGTCTACGCAACCGCTGACCCCGAAGCCGTGCGCGGGCTGCAGCAGCGCTACGGAGCCGAAACGACCTCGGCCACCATCGAGGGCCTGTTCGCCTGGCTCGCCGCCGAGCTGCGCGGCGCCGGGGTGACGCGCTTCATCGTCGCAGGCGGCGAAACCTCGGGCATCGTCACCACCGCGCTCGGCGTCGAGGGCTTCCACATCGGCCCCCAGATCGCGCCGGGCGTGCCGTGGGTGCGCTCGCTCGACGGCACCCTCGAGCTCGCGCTGAAGAGCGGCAACTTCGGTGACGTCGACTTCTTCTCGCGAGCCCAGGGCCTCACCGACCAGACGACAAGGGAGTCACGCTAATGCCGAAGTTCGCCGCCAACCTCTCGATGATGTTCACCGAGCTCGACTTCCTTGATCGATTTGCGGCCGCGGCCGACGCAGGGTTCAAGGCCGTCGAGTTCCTCTTCCCGTACGAGTGGCCGGCCGAGGAACTTCGCGCCCGCCTCGACGAGCACGGGCTCACCATGGCGCTGTTCAACGTCTACCCCGGCGACTGGGCCGCGGGGGAGAAGGGCCTCGCGGCCCTGCCCGGGCGCGAGGACGAGTTCCGCGCATCCATTTTCCAGGCCCTTGAGTACGCTGAGGCGCTCGACTGCCCGAAACTGCACCTGATGTCGGGGTTTGCGGGCGACATTCACGACGCCGAGCTGCGTGCCCACTACGTCGAGAACGCGCGCTGGGCCGCCGAACAGGCGGCGGATGCGGGGCGACTGCTCGTGCTCGAGCCGCTCAACGAGTACGACAACCCCGGCTACTACCTGCCGACGGTTGCGCACGCGGTCGACCTCATCGAAGAGATTGACCGCGACAACGTGCGGCTGCAGTTCGACTTCTATCACGCACAGCTCACCGACGGTGACATCACCCACCTCGTCGAGCGGGTCGCGGGCCTGATCGGGCACGTGCAGCTCGCCTCGGTGCCCGCGCGCAACGAGCCCGATCGCGGCGAACTGTTCTACCCGTTCGTGCTCGAGGCGCTCGACCGCACGGGCTACGACGGCTGGGTCGGCTGCGAGTACCGCCCGGCGGCGGGCACGACCGAGGGGCTCGGCTGGCTCGACGCCTACGAGAACTGGCAGGGCGAGCGATGATTCCCGTCGAACGGCAGCGCACGATCATGCGGCTGCTCACCGAGCGCGGCAGCCTCACGATCGCCGAACTCGTCGAGGCGCTCGACGTCTCGCACATGACGGTGCGCCGCGACATCGCCGCGCTTGAGTCGGCCGGGCGCGTGAGCTCGGTGGCGCGCGGTGTCACGCTGCCGTCGCGCCTGTCGCTCGACCTCGCGCACGCCGACAAGGCCGCCCTGCGGCCGGATGAGAAGGCCGAGATCGGCGCGCTCGCCGCGACCCTCGTGGGGCCGGGCGACGTCATCTTCCTCGACGCGGGCACGACGACCCTCGAGATCGCGAAGGCGCTCGTCGCGAAGGAGGGCCTCGTCGTGGTCACGAACGACCTCGTCATCGCGCAGTGGCTCGCCGAGCGCTCGACGAACGAGCTGCACCTCACCGCGGGCATCATCGACCGGGCCAATCTCTCGGCCGAGGGCCGGGCGACCGCCGACGCGATCCGCGAGTTCAACTTCGACGTCGCATTCATCTCGACGCCGGCGTTCGACCTGCGCGGCAGCTCGGTGCACACCGAGGCGAAGAACATCGTGAAGAACACGGCGGCCGACAACGCCCGTCGCGTCTTCCTCGTCACCGACAGCACGAAGTACGGCCGCGTCATGCCGCTCAAGTCGATCGCGCTCGAGCGCTTTGACGGGCTCGTGACCGACGCCGAACTGCCCGAGTCGGCCCACGACGCGCTCGTCGAGGCCGGCCTCGAAGTGCTCCAAACCCCATCCACCGTTCGCTAGCGCATCCCGCGCGCCGGCGTAACCCTTATCAACCCGCTGAAAGGCCAGCACTCCATGAAAATCATCGTTACCGGTGGCGCCGGATTCCTCGGCAGCCGCGTGATCCGCGAACTGCTTCGCCGAGCCGACGAGGGCTCGCTGCAGGTCGACTTCGATCGCATCGTGTCGCTCGACCTCGCGGCGTCGAAGATCGAAGACCCCCGGGTCGAATCGGTGGTCGGCGACATCGGCGACGTCGAGCTGCTGCGCGAGACGGTCGGCACCGACACCGCCGGCGTGTTCCACCTCGCCGCGATCCTCTCGGGCGGCTCGGAGGTCGACTTCGACCTCGCGATGCCCGTCAACGTCGAGGCGACGCGCGCCCTGCTCGAGGCCGCGCGCGCCGGCGGCACCAGCCCCCGCTTCGTCTTCACCTCGTCGCTCGCCGTGTTCGGCGGCGAGATGCCCGCCGTCGTGCCCGAGACGCTCGCGAGCATGCCCGAGTCGACCTACGGCTCGTTCAAGGCAGTCGGCGAGTTGCTCGTGAACGAGTACTCGCGCAAGGGCTACGTCGACGGCCGTGTATTCCGCCTGCCCACGATCTCGGTGCGCCCCGGCAAACCGAACTCCGCCGCATCCTCGTTCGCGAGCGGCATCCTGCGCGAGCCGCTCAACGGCGAGGCCTCGGCGCTGCCGGTGCCGCAGGACACCCGCATGTGGCTCTCGTCGCCCGACTCGGCCGTAACGAACCTCGTGCACGGCTTCGACCTCGCCGGCGNGCAGCTCGGCTCGTGGCGCACCGTGAACGTGCCCGGCATCAGCGTCACGGTTGCCGAGATGCTGGATGCGCTGCGCACCGTCGGGGGCGAGGAGGCTCGCGCGCTCGTCACCGAGGAGCACGACGCCGCGGTCATGGACATCGTGTGCTCGTGGCCCGGTGACTTCGACGTCGCCCGCCCGCTCGCGCTCGGCTTCATCAAGGACGAGCAGTTCACCGATGTCGTGCGGCAGTACCGCGACGAGTTCGTCACCGGCAACTAGGCAGCAACGGAGCTACCCCAAATGAACATTGCACTCATTGACGGCTCTTCGCAGTTGAGGG
>NZ_JACXJG010000018.1:144563-144810 GCF_014904065.1 Gulosibacter sediminis
CTACACTGCCCATCTGAAAGACCTCGACGTGTTCAACGCTACCTTCGCCGCGCCCTGTCTCACGACGTTCTGCCGACTCGACGAGCTCGGTCTTGAGGCCGTCGGGCAACGTCTCGAACCGGATCGGGCGGTGATCAAGTGTCGCGTCATCGAGTCGGACCCGTGGTGTCGCAAGTGCGGCGCCGAAGGCGTCGTGCGAGACACGGTCGCCCGCCGACTTGCGCACGAGCCGTTCGGGCACCGGCCC
>NZ_JACXJG010000018.1:144939-145043 GCF_014904065.1 Gulosibacter sediminis
CCTGCTGGTCCGGGTCCGCCGCTATCGGTGTGATCACTGCCGGCGCACGTGGCGGGAGGACACCACGAAGGCCGCCGCCACGCGGGCGAAGATCTCCCGTGGCG
>NZ_JACXJG010000018.1:145086-145275 GCF_014904065.1 Gulosibacter sediminis
TCCCGGGCGGCCGCAGGCCTTGGGGTGTCCTGGCATACCGCGAACACTGCGATCCTCACCGAGGGCAAGCGTCGTCTCATCGACGACCCGACGAGGTTCGACGGGGCCACCACGGTCGGCGTCGATGAGCATGTCTGGCGGCATACCCGCTTCGGCGACAAGTACGTCACGGTGATCATCGACCTCACC
>NZ_JACXJG010000018.1:145816-146018 GCF_014904065.1 Gulosibacter sediminis
TGTGGTCCGTCTCGCCGGAGACGCGCTCGATGTCTGCCGGCGTCGCGTCCAGCAGGACGTGTTCGGCCGGCGCGGGATGAAGGGCGACCCGCTCTACCAGGCCCGACGCACCCTGCATACCGGCGACAAGCTGCTCACTGACCGACAAAGGACCCGACTGGAGGTGCTGTTCGCCGCCGACGAGCACGTCGAGGTCGAAGCG
>NZ_JACXJG010000018.1:146220-146323 GCF_014904065.1 Gulosibacter sediminis
ATCGGTCAGCACGGGCGTTCCCGCCGCGCTGGTCGAAATCCGTCGGCTCGGCCGCACCTTGAAGCAGCGCGCCGCTGACATTCTCGCGTTCTTCGACCGGCCC
>NZ_JACXJG010000018.1:146541-149918 GCF_014904065.1 Gulosibacter sediminis
AGGATTCCGGAACCTGCCGCACTACATCACGCGATCGCTACTCGAGGCCGGAGGGTTCAGACCCCGACTACACCCTGGATTGTGATGAGCCCCGTAAGGCTGTTCGGCGCAAGGGTCTTGATGAAGTCGGGTGCGGGGTCCATAATCGGTTTCATCGATCGGTTTGATCGGTCAGCGAGAGGAGCACTAATGTCGGACAACTATGAGACGACCAGCCCGAGCGGCTCGGGCGTGCGATCCCCGGATTCCTCCGACAAGGTGGACGCTGCCAAGCAGGAAGCCTCTGAACTGAAAGACACGGCCGCGTCGCAGGCGAAGGATGTTCTGGGTACGGCCAAGGATGAAGCGGCTTCTGTCGTAGGGGAGGCGAAGACTCAGGCGAAGGATCTGTACGCGCAGACCCAGCGGGAGCTGTCGGAGCAGGCCAACACGCAGCAGCAGCGCCTCGCGGGAGGTCTTCGCTCGGTCAGTGATGAACTCGGTTCCATGGCCACGAACTCCGAGGGCAGCGGCGTCGCCAGCGATCTGGTCCAGCAGGTCTCGGGTCGTCTGTCCGCAGCCGCGACGTGGCTCGGTGACCGCGATCCCGGTTCCGTGCTCACCGAAGTCAAGCGTTATGCCCGTCGTAAGCCGGGCACGTTCATCCTCGCCGCAGCGATCGGCGGAATCGTCGTCGGCCGCCTGACGCGTGCCCTTGCCCCGAACGCGTCGGACGAGAAGAACGCCTCACCGGCACCGGTGTCGCCGCCTCAGCAGGTGCACCCGGACCCTTCGGTACCTGTCCCTGTTGTGAACGACCTCGGCGCGGGCGGCACCTCCGTCTACTCACAGACGGCTTCTAGCCGTCCGGACCTTCTCGGGGAGGACGGCTATGACCGACCCGACACCGTCTGAAGCGAAAGCCGCATCCACCTCGATCGGAGATCTCCTCGGGGAAGTGTCCCGTGACATTTCGACGCTGATGCGCCAGGAGGTCGTCCTCGCCAAAGCAGAGTTGAAGGAGTCGGCCACGAAGTCCGCCAAGGGTGCGGGCCTGATGGGTGCCGCCGGCTACGGCGCACTGATGGCGGTGTTCTTCCTGTCCGTCGCGCTGTGGTGGGCTCTGGGAACGTTGATGGGCGGCGGCTGGTCCGGCGTTGTCGTCGCGGTCCTGTGGGCACTCATTGCCCTGATCCTGTTCCTGGTTGGGCGCAGCCAGATCAAGCAAGTGAAGGGTATCCCGCAGACCGTGGACACCCTGAAAGAGATCCCCGAAACGCTGAAGAGAAATGAGGAGAACCGATGAGCGATTCACCCGACGAGATCCGCGCCGAGATCGAGCGGACCCGCCAAGACCTCGACATGGACGTGGACGCCCTGGCCGATAAGGTCTCCCCGTCGAAGATCGTGGACCGACAGGTCGACAAGGTCCGCGGTGCGTTCACCTCCGTCCGGGAGCGTGTGATGGGCGCAGCGGATGACGCCGGCTCGTCGCTGACGGATGCGGGCTCTCACGCGGGAGATCTGAAAGACCGCGCCGTCGCGAAGGCGGAAGGGAACCCGCTCGCCGTCGGTTTGATCGCCTTCGGCGCCGGCTTGGTCATCGCCTCGCTGATCCCCGCATCATCGAAGGAGAAAGACCTCGCTGCAACCGTCAAGGAGCAGGCGCAGCCGCTGGTTGACGAGGTCACCGATGCTGCGAAAGAAGTCGGCGATCATCTGAAGGAGCCTCTGCAGGCGTCGGTCGAATCCGTGAAGTCGTCGGCGCAGGACTCCGTCGCCACAGTCAAGGACGAAGCCCAGGGCGCGGCCAGCGACGTGAGAGACCAGGCTCAGCACGCTCGCGATAACATCTCCGACAGCTGAACCCGCGCGAATCGGGCGGGCCCGTCATACGACGGGCCCGCCCCTTCACGAAGGAACCTGCAATGACCAGCACAGCCCCCTCCACCCCGCGCAACGCCCCAGACCCCGAAGCATCAGGCAAGCCCGATTCCCCAGACGATCTGCACAAGAGGTCCTGGAAATACGTACTGCGGAAGACGATTCGCGAGTTTTCCTCGGACCAGTGCACCGACATCGCCGCCTCCCTGACGTATTATGCGGTGCTGTCGCTGTTCCCCGGCCTGATTGCAATCTTCTCGCTACTGGGTGTCGTCGGGCAGGGAAAAGCCGCCAGCGATGCGGTCCTGGGAATCATCGAGCAGGTCGCTCCCGGCGACACGGTCGACACAATCCGCGGGCCGATCGAGCAGATCGCCGAGTCTCCGGGTGCCGGTTTCGCTCTCATCACCGGCATCCTGCTGGCCATCTGGTCAGCATCCGGGTACGTGGGAGCGTTCAGCCGTGCGATGAACCGGATCTACGAGATCGAGGAGGGGCGGCCGTTCTGGAAGCTGAAGCCCGTCCAGCTGCTGGTCACCGTGATCACGATCGTGCTGCTCGTCATCGCCGCGATCATTCTTGTCGTCTCCGGCAACGTCACCAAAGCGATCGGCGACGCCCTCGGCATCGGCGACGTACCCCAGACGGTCTGGTCCATCGCCAAGTGGCCGTTGCTCATATTCATCGTGGTGTTGGTCGTCGCCATCCTCTACTACGCCACCCCGAACGCGAAGCAGCCAAAATTCCGGTGGATCAGCATGGGCGCCCTGCTAGCGATCATCGTGCTCGCACTCGCCACCGCAGCCTTCGGGTTCTACGTCGGAAACTTCTCGAACTACGACCGCACCTATGGATCCCTTGCGGGGATCATCATCTTCTTGCTCTGGCTGTGGATCGCGAACCTCGCGCTGCTGTTCGGCGCGGAGTTCGATGCTGAGCTCGAGCGAGGTCGCCAGCTGCAGGCGGGCATCGCCGCCGAGGAGGACATCCAGCTACCTTCGCGCGACACCCGCAAGAGCGACAAGGCCGCCGAGAAGGAGCGGCAGGACATCGAGAAGGGCCGAGAGATCCGACAGAATGCCGACCCCGACGACACAGCCAAGGACGCGACCACCCCCGGTCCTGCCAGAGAACACTGACGGACGGCCTCGCTCGGGGCGCTCACGCCGCAGCTACTGGGACAGCTCCCCGGCGAAACGGTCGAGGAGTACTTCCAGCGATACTTCGAATTCTTCGTCGGAATGGTCCTCGCTCAGAAGAGCCCGTAGCCGACGGACCTCCGGAGCGTCATCCAAGCCGATGCTCCCGTCACGCTCGGGTATATCCGCGTTTCCTTCGTCGAGCGGTTCTTCCACCGGGCCGGTCTCAGCTCCCCGAACCGCGGATTCCAGCAAGAGTTGACCGAGCAGGAAGCTGCTGAAGGACCGATACGCATCGACCGTTTGCGCGTCCGTAAACCGGCTCTTCGTGAACGAGGGTGTAGTCGGCTGAGCGCGTTGGTGGCCGGGTAGGGG
>NZ_JACXJG010000019.1:0-8937 GCF_014904065.1 Gulosibacter sediminis
CCAAACCTTCGGCAGTCCCGATCGACTCCTTGAGCGCGATCGCGCATGCGTTGCAAAGGGACCCGACGCATAAGGATCGGACACAAGCGGTGGTGGATCGAAACCGTGCCGACCGGCCAGCGACACGAAGAAGGCCGCTGCCGCCCGTGCATGACGGGCGGCAGCGGCCTTCGCATCAGGATTGAACGCTACGAAGACAGGCGATCGGGTTCGGCGTCGCCTGACTCGAGTGTCGTGGTCGGCCCGGTGACGACATCCACGAGCGCGTTCTCGTGTCGCTGCGCCTCGAGCTGCTCGGCCTCGGCGCCACAGATGGCCTCGCCGCGCGCGACGAGCCCGGCCTGATCCGAGAGCGGGATCTGCTTGAGGAAGAGCGAGAGGATGAACGCGAGCCCGATGAACGGCAGCAGGTACCAGAACACGGGCGCGAGCGCGTCGGCGTAGGCGGAGATGATGCCCGTGCGAACGTCGTCGGGAAGCGCGTTGAGGGTCTCCGGGTCGATCGTCGAGGCGGCCTGGGAGGCCGCATCGGCCGAAGCGCCGCTGGTCGCGAAGACGTTCACGAGGTTCTCGGTGAGCCGCGTGGTGAAGATCGTGCCGAACACCGCGGTGCCGAGCGATGCGCCGACCTCACGAAAGTAGTTGTTCGTGCTCGTCGCGGTGCTNGATCTCGTCGGCGGGTACCGCGTTCTGCACCACGAGCACCACGACCTGCATGATCAGGCCGAGGCCCACGCCGAAGACGAACAGGAACACGCAGATGAGCCAGATCGGTGTCTCGGCGGTCAGGGTGGTGAACGCGACCATCGCGAGGGCCGTGACGATCGTGCCCAGAATCGGATAGATCTTGTACCGGCCGGTCTTCGTGATGAGCAGGCCGGAGGCGATCGACGTGCCCATCATGCCGACCATCATCGGCACGAGGAGCAGGCCCGAGACCGCGGCCGAGGTGCCGGAGGCCATCTGCAGGAAGGTCGGGATGAAGCCGATGGCGGCAAACATGCCGATACCGAGCATGAGGCCGATCGCCGTGGCGTTGATGAAGACCGGGTTGCGGAACAGACTCAGGGGGATGATCGGGTCTTCGGCGCGCGCCTCGGTGAAGATGAACGCGGCCGCGGCCACGACGAGGCCGGCGCCCCACGCCCACGTCGCAAGGGAGCCCCAGCCGAAGGCGGTGTCGCCGCCGAAGTCGGCGAAGAAGATGAGGCAGACCGTGGTGATCGAGATGAACACGACGCCGAGAATGTCGATGCGCTTCTCGGGCTTGCGCGACGGCAGCTGGAGCGCGAAATACGCGATCGCGAACGCCGCAATGCCGATCGGGATGTTGATGTAGAACGCCCACTGCCAGGTGAGGTGGTCGACAAAGTAGCCGCCGAGGAGTGGGCCGGCGACGGCCGAGAGACCAAAGACGGCGCCGAGCGGGCCCATGAACTTGCCTCGCTCGTTCGCCGGAACGATGTCGGCGATGATGGCCTGCGACAGGATCATCATGCCGCCACCGCCGAGCCCTTGCGCGGCGCGGAAGATGACGAATGCCCAGAAGCTGCCCGCGAAGGCACAGCCAATCGAGGCGAGCGTGAAGATCGCGATCGCGATGAGGAATAGGTTGCGGCGGCCGAGAATGTCGCCAAACTTGCCGTAGATGGGCATGACGATCGTGCTCGCGAGGAGGTAGGCGGTCGTGATCCACACCTGGTGGTCGACGCCGCCGAGTTGGCCGACGATTGTCGGCATGGCGGTCGACACGATCGTCTGGTCGAGGCTCGACAACAGCATGCCCGCGATGAGGGCGCCGAAGATGAGCCAGATTCGACGCCGAGTGAGCAGGAATGGTGCTCCCTGCGTTGCGGAGCTTGGCATTAGCTGGCTTTCTGTGAGGGGGAGAATTCGGCTCGGGCGAGCCGCACGCGCTGCAGGAGCAGTTCGCGCGGTGATTCGGTCGAGTGGTGGTGGATGAGCTGGTGAAGGGTCAGTCTGATGAGTGCGCCGATGCCGTGCACGATGACTTCGGCCCGGAGCTGGGCATCTCTGACGTCGCCGAGGCGCCGGGTGATGAGTTCGACGTCGCGGAGTTCGTTCTTGTGGAGTTCGTTGAAAGCGGCCTTGATGAGGCGAGGCTCGTCCTCGATGGCCGCGAACATCGTCTCGGTGTCTTCGACGGGGTTCGCGATCTCCCATCGGGCGATGATCATCTCGACGAAGTCGTCGATCAGGTCGCCGCGGGCGGCAACGAACTCCTCACAGATCGCGTGTTCGCGGGGGTCGGTCGTGGCGGAGCCGTAGCCGAGCACCGCATTTTCTTTGCACTCGAAGTAATTGAAGAAGGTGCGCCGGGAGACGCCAACTGAGGAACAGAGCTCTTCGATCGTGAAGCCGGCGAAGCCAACTTCAGAGGTCAGCTTGCGGGCCTGACAGGTCAATGCCCGGGAAGTTTCGCGTTTGCGCAGCTCCCGGGCATCGCTTGCACTCTCAATCACAGAGTGCAATTCTGCACTATTGCTAGTCAAAGTGCAATCGAAGAGTTCGTGAAGTAAAGATGTGCCTGGGACGCGATTTCGCGTCAACCTTCGTTATCCGAAGTAGGCCTCGAGCAGGCGCAGCCACACCTCGCTCATGGTGGGGTAGGAGGGCACCGCGTGCCAGAGCCGGTCGACCGGCACCTCGCCGACGATTGCGATGGTGGCGGAGTGTAGGAGTTCGCTAACGCCGTAGCCGACAAAGGTGGCGCCGATGACGACGCGTCGGTCTTCGTCGACGACAAGCTTTGCCTGGCCGGAATAGTGGTCGGCGTGCAGTGCCGAGCCGGCCACCGCGCCGAGGTCGTACTCGACGGCACGGATGCGCAGGCCTCGCTCACGCGCGCGTGCCTCGGTAAGCCCGACGCTCGCGACCTCGGGGTCGCTGAACACGACGTGGGGCACTGCATCATGGTCGGCTGTAGCGACGTGACGCCCCCAGCGCGCCGCGTCGAGAGGCTGGCCTCGCAGTCGAGCGGCGATTGCTTCGCCAGCGGCCCGAGCCTGATATTTGCCCTGATGGGTCAGGAGAGCGCGACCGTTCACGTCGCCGACCGCGTAGAGCCAGTCGGTGCCATTCACGAGCATGGTGTCATCGACTTCGAGGCCGTCGACGCCGGCGGCCTCAAGCCCGAGCCCTTCGGTGTTGGTGCGTCGACCGGTCGCGACGAGCAGCTCATCCGCCTCGAGCGTCGTGTCGTCGTCGAGGTCGATGCGGACCGCACCGCGACCCGCATCGTTGGTGGGGAGCCGGTCGATGCGACGCGGCGAGACGCCAACGCGCACGTCGGCGCCGGCCTCGACCAGCGCATCCGCCACAAGCTCGCCGACGAACGGTTCTTCCCTGCCCAGAAGCCCACTGCGCGCGAGCACCGTGACCTTCGACCCGAGTGACGCATAAGCGAACGCGAGTTCAACCCCCGTCACGCCCCCGCCGAGCACGGCAAGCCGTGGCGGGATCAACGTTTCGGAGGTCGCCTCCCGCGTGCCCCAAGGGTCGGCCTCGGCGAGACCAGGGATGCCCGGCAGGGTTGGTACCGACCCGGTCGCGAGCGCGACGGTGCTGGCCGTATAGGTGCGCTCGCCGACCCGCACCTGACCGGGCCCCACGAGCCGCCCGGCGCCGCGGATCAGCGCAATGCTCGCCGACTCGAGCCAGGCAACCTGGCCATCGTCGTGCCGGTTGCTGGTGAACGCCGTGCGGCGTCGGAGAACGGCCTCGACGTCGATCTCGCCGACAGCCTGCTTGGCACCATCGACGCGCCGCGCCGCGGCGAGCGCCTGGCCGCTTCGGAGGAGCGCTTTCGACGGCATGCAGGCCCAGTATGAGCACTCGCCGCCGACGAGTTCAGACTCGACGATGGCCGTGCGCATGCCCTGCTTCGTGGCGTAGTCGGCGACGTTCTCGCCGACGGGGCCGGCGCCGATGACGATGAGGTCGTAGTCGACGGCACTTGGGGCGGCGGGTGCGTTCTGCGATGACATGTCAGCTCCTGCGATCGAACGAATGCGCCCAGCGAAGCACAGCTACTCGGGCCAAACCCCGGAACTCCCGCGCCGGTGGGAGCCAACGAGATGGGTGTCGATCATGCCGACGGCCTCCATCAGCGCATACATGGTGGTCGGGCCGACGAACGAGAAGCCCTCGTTGCGCAGTGCCCTGGCGAGTGCGACCGATTCCGCCGACCGGCTCGGTACCTCCTCGGCAGACCGTGGTGCCGGCGTAACGGCAGGCTGAAACGACCAAACAAACTTGCTCAGGCCGCCCTTGTCGCGCAGTTGCACCGTGGCGCGGGCGTTGCCGATGGTGGCCATGATCTTCGCGCGGTTGCGCACGATCGCCGCGTCGCCGAGTAGCCGCTCGACGTCGCGCTCGTCGTACTCGGCCACGAAGTCGGGGTTGAAGTCGTCGAATGCCGCGCGAAACGCTGGCCGTTTGCGCAGGATGGTCGCCCATGACAGCCCGGACTGGAAGGCCTCGAGGCTGAGCCGCTCGAACATGCCGTGCTCGTCGCGCACCGGCATGCCCCACTCGGTGTCGTAGTAGTCGCGCAGCACGTCGTCACTGCTCGCCCAGACGGGGCGCGCGAGACCGTCGTCGCCGATGATGAGGTCGGGGGTGGTGAGTTCGAGGGCGGACTGCTCGGTTGCGGTGGGGGTGGGGTCGCTCATGTCGTCTGCTCCAGTTCGAGAAGGGTGGATTTGGCGTCGAGGTCGCCGATGTCGCCGCCGAGAGTTCCATCAGCGCAGCACCGTGACGCCATGACGTTCGACGGCTGGTCGGAGGGGTGATTCTTGCTCACGCAGGGTAGACGCACCAGCACGGTATGACGTGAGCCCTGTGGATAGGTTTTTTCGGAGGGTGGCTGTCGACCTGCGTCATCGCCGCCGAGCTGGAAAACACGGCACGGAGCGGAAGGCATCGAGCGTGCCGAGGACGCGGAGCAGCACCTCAATACGCCCGTACTCGACCTCGAAACCGGCCGATATCAGGCTCGCGGCGAGCGTCACGACGTTGCCGGCGATCGCCCGGGTAACGAGCGTCGCGGCGCCGACGACGTCGACCAGCACCACCCCTGCCGCCAAGGGCGAGGTCGGCGGGCTCAAGCACTTGGTGGTGCGCGCAGCCACGAGAACCACGAAAATCCAACGCAGCTAGCTGGGCCACCGCATGTGCGCTGTGGGGGCACCCCAGAGCGGCCTGGGCGCCTCCGCGAGTGTCTGTGGCCCGCTTGCTAGAGCCGCTCGATGACGGTCGCGTTCGCCATGCCCGCGCCCTCGCACATCGTCTGCAGCCCGTAGCGGCCGCCGCTGGCCTCGAGCTGGTTCACGAGAGTTGTGAGGAGGCGGGTGCCCGACGAACCGACCGCGTGGCCAAGCGCGAGCGCGCCGCCGCGCGGGTTGAGCCGGTCCAGCGGTGCGCCGGTCTCGCGCTGCCAGGCGAGCGCCACCGAAGCGAAGGCCTCGTTCACCTCGAAGGCGTCGATGTCGTCGATGCCAAGGCCCGCACGATTGAGCACGCGTTCGGTCGCGGGAATCGGGCCGGTCAGCATGAGCATCGGGTCGTCGCCAACGACCGAGAACGCAACGAAGCGGGCGCGGGGGTGCAGGCCGAGTGCATCCGCTCGCTCGCGCGACATGATGAGCGCGGCCGATGCCCCGTCGGTGAGGGGCGAGGAGTTGCCGGGCGTGACTTTCCAGTCGAGTTCGGGGAACCGCGCTGTGTACTCGGGCGTCGCAAACGCGGGCGAGAGGCAGGCGAGGGATGCGGCGGTTGCGCCGGGCCGCACCGTCTCGTCGATGAGGTGGGCACCCGCCTCGGTTTCGATTGGCACGAGCTCGGCCGCGAAGTCGCCCGCGCTCGCGGCGTCCGCGGCGAGCGCGTGCGAGCGGGCCGCAAAGTCGTCGAGCTCAGCGCGCGAGAAGCCCCACTTCGCGGCGATGAGCTCGGCCGAGACGCCCTGGTGCACCATGCCCTCGGGGTAGCGGGCGCGCATGCGCGAGCCGAGCGCATCCTGCCCTGCTGTCGAGGAGCCGAGCGGCACGCGGCTCATCGACTCGACGCCGCAGGCGATCACGATGTCTTGGCTGCCCGACATGATCGCCTGCGCGGCGAACGTGGCGGCTTGTTGGCTCGAGCCGCACTGCCGGTCGATCGTGGTCGCGGGCAGGGTGTGCGGGAATCCGGCCGCGAGCACCGCGGTGCGGCCGATGTTGCCGCCCTGCTCGCCGACCTGGCTCACGTTGCCGGCGATAACGTCATCGATGAGCTCGGGGTCGAGGCCTGAGCGCGTGACGAGTTGCTCGAGCACCGAGGCGAGCAGGTCGACGGGATGCACGCCCGAGAGCGCGCCGCCAGGCTTGCCGCGACCCGACGCGGTCCGTACGGCGTCGACGATGACTGCTTCGCGCACCAGCTCACGGAACTCCTGGCGGTCGTCGATATGGAACGTGGAACGCATCGTGCTTACCTCGCAGCCATTCGGATCGCGCCGTCGAGCCGAATCGTCTCGCCGTTGAGCATGGGGTTGTCAATGATCTGGGTGACGAGGAGCGCGAACTCCTCGGGGCGGCCGAGCCGAGCCGGATGCGGCACCTGCTTGCCGAGCGACTCACGCGCCGCCTCGGGCAGGGCCGCGAGCAGGGGAGTGTCGAACGTGCCGGGCGCGATCGTGTCGACGCGGATTTGGTACTCGGCCAACTCGCGCGCGATCGGCAACGTCATCGCGTGAATTGCGCCCTTCGACGCCGAATAGGCGGCCTGGCCGATCTGTCCGTCGAACGCAGCGACCGAGGCGGTGTTGACCACGACGCCGCGCTCCTCGCCGAGCGGGGCGAGGCGGAGCATCCGCTCGGTCGCGAGGCGAATCACGTTGAAGGTGCCGACGACATTGATTGCGAGCACGCGTTCGAAACGGTTGAGCGGGTTCGGGCCGTGCTTCGAGACAACCTTGAGCGCCTCGGCGACGCCCGCGCAGTTCACGACGACGCGGAGGTCGCCGAGCTCGGCCGCGGCATCGAGGGCGGCGGCGACCTGGTCTTCGCTGCGCACATCCGCGCCCGCGAACGTGAGGTCGGGCTCGGTCGCGAGCGCGTCGGTCGCCGGCGTGCCCGGCAAGTCGACGACCACGACCCGGGCGCCGCGATCGCGCAGCCGTCTTGCGGTGGCGAGGCCGAGGCCCGAGGCGCCCCCGGTGATGACCGCAACCTGGTCAGTGACATCCATGTCGACCTTTCCGCCGCCCGCCGGCGTTGGCGGTCGCGTGCCTTGTGCCAACCGTAGCCACGTCACCGCAAGAGTTCATGGAGGCGGCGACGCGCGGCCGCTATTCGCTGCGGAACTCGGGGTCGCGCTTCTCGCGGAATGCCGCCATGCCCTCCTTTTGGTCGTGCAGCGAGAAGCCCGAGGTGAACGCCTGCTGCTCGTACCGCACACCGTCAGTGATGCCCGAGTCTTGCGAGACCCGCAGCGCGTTCTTCATTGCGTAGACCACGGGTAGCGACTTCGCGGCGATGGTCTCGGCGACCGCCGTCGCCTCGTCGAGAAGCTCGGCGGCGGGCACCACGCGCGAGACGAGGCCCGCGCGGTCGGCCTCGTCGGCGTTCATGACGCGCGCTGTGAAGAGCATCTCGGCGGCCTTGTACTTGCCAATCGCGGCGGGCAGGCGCTGCGAGCCACCCATGCCGGGGATCACGCCGAGGTTGATCTCGGGCTGACCAAACTTCGCCGTGTCGGCGGCGAACGCGCGCTCCGAGCCGGTGATGACGATGGCGCCGATCTCAGGGTCGGTGTCGTAGGCGAGCGCGGCCTCGATGATCTCGCCGCTGAGCTGCAGGTTGAGCGCATTGAGCGCCTCGGGCCGGTTCAGCGTGATGTAGCCGACGCGGTTGCGCGTTTCAGTGAGGATGAGGTCGTAGTGCGGCACGGATGCTCCTAGCGTGCGGTGGTGGCGCGGGCGGCGGCCCTGGTGCGGCCAATTATCCTGGCGGAATGACAACACCCGCCGAATTCTGGCGCCAGGTGCGCGAGGCGAAGCCCGAACTTCCCGTGGCGGCGCCCGAGGCGTGGGCCTTCGGTGCGACCGCGGAGCACGCCGACGAGTTGCTCGCGTTCGTGCTCGTCGGCACGAAGACCGCGACGGCTTCGTCGCTCTGGGACTCCGAGTCGACCGGCGAGGCCGTGCCGCGCGAGGGGGAGCACAGCATCCTGCTCGACGGAGCCGGCGAGCCCCGCGCCGTCATCGAAACGACGCGGGTGCGCATCTGCCCGTTTGCCGAGGTGGATGCGCACCATGCGCACGCGGAGGGTGAGGGCGACCGCACGCTCGCGTACTGGCGTGAGGCGCACGAGCGGTTCTGGCGCGAGTACTCCGAGAACCCGCGCGGCTTCGCGCCCGACATGCCCGTCGTGTGTGAGGCGTTTGTGCTCGTGTACCCGTGACGGGCGCCTAGCTGCCGGCGCGCATCCGCCTCGTGCTCGCCTCGGGCGTGAGGTCGAGGCGGCGCAGCAGCTGGGCGTTGAGCNCACGATTGTCGAGAGCGACATGAGAATCGCGCCGACGCTCATCGGCAGCACGAAGCCGATCGGCGCGAGGATGCCCGCCGCGAGCGGCACCGAGATGAGGTTGTAGCCGGCCGCCCACCAGAGGTTCTGGCGCATCTTGCGGTAGCTCGCGCGCGACAGCTCGATGACCGAGAGCACCGAGCGGGGGTCGCTCGAGGCGAGCACCACGCCGGCGGAGGCGATTGCGACGTCGGTGCCCGCGCCGATCGCGNNCGCTTACCCTCGTGCTGCAGCTCGGCGACCTTCGCCGACTTGTCCTCGGGGCGCACGCCCGCGAACACGCGGTCGATGCCGAGCTCGGCCGCGACCGATTCGGCGACCGCCTGCGCGTCGCCGGTGATCATGACGACC
>NZ_JACXJG010000019.1:8942-9263 GCF_014904065.1 Gulosibacter sediminis
GCTCTGCGCGTGCAGCGCGGCCACCGCGTCGCGTGACTCGGCGCGCACCTCGTCGGCGAGCCGAAGCGCGCCGACGATCTCGCCGTCGGCGAGCACGTGCAGGACGATGGCGCCCTCGGCGTGCCAGGCCGCGGCCGGGGCGGCCTCGGCGAGGCCGTGCTGCTCGAGCAGGTACGGCCCGCCGACCTCGATGGTGCGGCCCTCGACGGAGGCGCGCACGCCGACCGCGGGCGAACTTGAGAAGTCGGTGGCGGCCGCGAGGGCGAGGCCGCGGTGCTCGGCGGCGCCGACGATCGCGCGGGCGAGCGGGTGCTCGCTGTC
>NZ_JACXJG010000019.1:9270-9376 GCF_014904065.1 Gulosibacter sediminis
ACTCGGCGGCGGCCGCAAACGCGAGCACCGCATCCGCCTCGAGGCCCGAGGTGGGCTCGATGTCGGTGACGGTCGGCTCGCCCTTGGTGAGGGTGCCGGTCTTGTC
>NZ_JACXJG010000019.1:9412-9557 GCF_014904065.1 Gulosibacter sediminis
GAGCACGGCGTTGACCGAGCGCATCGACTCGAGCGCGAGGCGGTCCTTGACGAGCACGCCGCCGCGGGCCGCGCGCTCGGTCGCGATCGATACGACGAGCGGAATCGCGAGGCCGAGTGCGTGCGGGCAGGCGATGACGAGCACG
>NZ_JACXJG010000019.1:9633-9706 GCF_014904065.1 Gulosibacter sediminis
CGCCTCGTCGGGCAGGCCGAAGAGCGACCAGGCGACCGCGGTGATGGCCGCGGCGCCGAGCGCGAACCAGAAC
>NZ_JACXJG010000019.1:9718-10567 GCF_014904065.1 Gulosibacter sediminis
GCCAGCCGGCCGCTGTGTCGGCGATGCGCTGCGCGCGCGAGGACGAGGCCTGCGCGTCGGCCACGAGCTTCTGGATGCCCGCGAGCGTCGTGTCGTCGCCGGTCGCGGTGACTCGGATGCGCAGGGCCGAGTCGGTCGCGACGGTGCCCGCGACGACGTGGTCGCCGACGCCTCGGCGCTGGGTCGTCGATTCGCCGGTGACCATCGCCTCGTTCATGGCGGCGGCGCCGTCGACAATCTCGCCGTCGGCCGGGACGGTTGCCCCGGGGCGCACGAGCACGACGTCGCCCACGGTCAAGGCAGCGGGCGAGACCGTCTCGGTGGCGTCGCCGACGACGCGCTCGGCCTCGTCTGNGAGGGCCGCGAGCGAGTCGAGGGCCGAGGTGGTCTGCGCGAGCGAGCGCATCTCGACCCAGTGGCCGAGCAGCATAATCACGATGAGCAGCGCGAGCTCCCACCAGAAATCGAGCTCGTGGTGGAGCAGGCCGAGGCTCGCTCCCCACGAAGCGAGGAACGCGACCGTGATTGCGAGGCCGATGAGGAGCATCATGCCCGGCTTACGGCTGCGGATCTCGCTCACCGCGCCGGTGAGGAAGGGGCGGCCGCCCCACACGTACATGATCGTGCCGAGCACTGGCGAGACCCATCCGAGCCATGCCACTTCTGGCAGCTCGTAGCCGACGAGGCTCGCGAACATCGCGCTCGTCGCGACGACCGGGATTGCGATGACGAGCATGATCCAAAACAGTCGGCGGAATTGGGCGACATGATCGCCGTGACCCGCGTGACCCGCGTGGCCTCCGTGGCCACCGTGCATGTCGTGCGATCCGTGACCCGCATGAGCCTCGT
>NZ_JACXJG010000019.1:10608-48095 GCF_014904065.1 Gulosibacter sediminis
ACCCGCATGTGCCTCGTGACCCGCATGAGCCTCGTNCCCTGCATGAGCGTCGTGCCCTGAATGCAGATCGTGCCCGGCGTGCTCTTCGGCGTTCGTCTGACCCTCGTGCCCTGCCAGCTCGTGGTGTTCGTCGTGCGTGTGATTCGCCATCGTGTCTGCCTCATGTTCCTTTCGCGCGACCACCCGGGCCGCGAATCGGTTATACCCCTGAGGGGTATAACCGAGCCCTCATGTCCAGCATTCCAACTTCTATGCTCCATCACGACTGTCCCGGGACCCGCACAACCGTTCGGCGTCGCAGAAAGTTGAGTGGTCGTTTTTTGTNGGCTGGACGATGGGGGAAAGGGGCGTGGGACGATGGGGCCGTGAATTCTCGGAGGCAGTGGCGAACTCGCATCGAAAACGTCATCCGCACCGACCCCGCGTCGAGGCCGATGACCGAGGCGTTGCTGTCGATCGATGAGGTGTACGCCCGCAAGGTCATCGACCTCGCGATGCGCATCGCCGAAGCGCTCATCGCCGTCGGCGCCTCCGCGAACGAGGTCGTGCTCGCCGTGATCCGCGTCGCGGCAGCGCTCGGCATCAAGCCCGTGCACGTCGACATCACCTACAACTCAATCGGCGTCTCCTACCACCGCAACGAGACCGAGCTGCCGTTCACGCTCATCCGTGTGGTGCGCGCGCCCGTGCCTGACCACACGAAGCTCCAGCAGCTACAAGCGCTCGTCGCCGACATCGAGTCGGGCAGCGTGACGCTCGATCACGCACGCGTGCGCTTTCACAAGATCCGCCGTCGGCCGTTCCCGTACCGCCCCGCCGTCATCGTGCTTGCGCAGGGCACCCTCGCCCTCGGCGTGGGCGTGCTCTACGGCGCCAACTGGTTTGTGCTGCTCATCATCGCGCTCGCCGCCTGCTCGGCCGCGATGACGCAGCGGCTGCTCGGGAAATGGCACGTGCCGTTCTTCTTCTCGCAGGCCGCCGGCGCCCTCGTGGTCGTCGCGATCGCCGCGGTCTCGAACTGGCTCCGCGACCTCGGCGTGCCGCTGTTTGACGAGGTGCGGCCGACCGTCATCGTCGCGGCCGGCATCGTGTTGATGCTCGCGGGTATGTCGGTGGTCGCGGCCGCACAGGATGCGATTGACGGCTTTTCGCTCACGGCCGGCGGGCGCATCCTCGACCTCGCGCTGCTTACCCTCGGCGTCGTCATCGGCATTGTCGGCGGGGTAGCGCTGACCCAGTCGCTGGGCATCGGCATCCCGCTCGCGAGCGAACCGCCCGCGCTCGGCTCGGTGTGGATGCAGGTCATCGGAGCGATCCTCATCGCCGTCACCGTCGCGGTCTGGAACGGCGCCGGCCTTCGCACGATCGCGATCTCGGCGGCGCTCGGCGCGACCGCCTGGGGCGGCTACAGCATCGCGCTGCTCGGCGGCATAGGCATGGCCCCCGCGAGCGGCTTCGGTGCACTGCTCGCGAGCTTCCTCGGCACGCTCATCGCGCACCGCTGGCACGTGCCGTCGATCGCCGTGACCACGGCCGCGATTGTGCCGATGGTGCCCGGTTCGATGGTCTTCCGCGGCATCCTCGCGATCGTCGCGGCCGAGAACGACCCGCAGGGCCTCATCGTCGGCTTCGCCGAACTCGTCAGCGCCGGCGCGATCGGCCTCGCCCTCGCGTCGGGGGCGTCGCTCGGCCTGTTCCTCGGCGCGCCGATTCGCGACACCCTGCAGAGCGTCACGCGGCGGCGCGGTCGCATTCGCTAACGGCCGATCGGCCGGGCGCTTCCGGCCAGTGTTGCAGAAGCGGTGGCAGTATGGGGCGACGNGAGGTCGGGCCCGCCGGGTGCTACGCGCGAGCCGCGCGCCCCGCGCACCAGCACACCCTCGCCCCACGGGGACCGGTTCAAAGGAGAACCTCATGACGACTCGACTTCGCGCCGGCATCATCGGTGGCGGGTTCATGGGGGAGGTGCATGCGCGCTCGATCCGCATCGCCGACGGCGAGATCGCCGGCATCGCCTCATCAAGTCTCGAACGCGCCCGCGATGCGGCGGCGACGATCGGCGTCGACCGCGCGGCGAACGCCGAGGAACTTATCGGCGACCCACGCATCGACGTCATTCACGTTTGCACCCCGAACGCGAGCCACGTGCCGCTCGCTCGGGCCGCCATTGCGGCGGGTAAGCACGTCGTTTGCGAGAAGCCGATCGGCGTCAGCCGTGACGAGGCGACGCAGCTCGCTGCCGACGTCGAGGCGAGCGACCGGCTGCTCACCGTGCCCTTCGCCTACCGCTTCCACGCGATGACGCGCGAGGCGCAGCGCCGCATCGCCGCCCACTCGTTCGGCCACCTCACTGGCGTTACCGGCGTCTATCACCAGGACTGGCTGCTCGAGCCGGGCGACGACAACTGGCGCGTCGACGCCAAGGCGGGCGGCGCGTCCCGCGCGTTCGCCGACATCGGCTCACACCTGGCCGACCTTACCGAGTTCCTCGCGGGCGAGCGCATCGTGCGGCTCACCGCGCGCACCCAGACGGTGCACGCCGAGCGCTCCGGCCGCGAGGTCACCACCGAAGACCTCGCGGTGTTGCTCGTTGAGTTCGAATCGGGCGCACTCGGCACCCTCTCGATCTCGCAGGTGGCAGCAGGCCGCAAGAATTCACTCAGCGTCGAGATCGGCGGCGCCCACGAGACGGTCCGCTTCGAGCAAGAGAACCCCGAGACGCTCTGGATCGGCCACCGTGGCGGCTCGGTGCTGCTCCAGCGCGACCCGAAGCTCATCGGTGGCGACGTCGCCCGCCTCAGCAACGTGCCGGCCGGGCATCCGCTCGGCTACCTCGACGCGTTCGCAGCTTTCGTCGGGGACAGCTACGCGGCGATGTCGAGCGGCGTGCTTCCCGACGGGCTGCCGACGGTGCGCGATGGGCTCCGGGCCGTCGAACTCACCGAGCGCGTCCTTGCCTCGGCCGCGAGCCAGTCCTGGGTTGACGCGTAGCGCCCCGCGCCGAACGACCGCCTACGCGAGTCGCTCGATTTCGACGAACACGATGTCGGATGCGCTGCCCCGGTTCTCGACCCGGTGTTCCGACCCAGCCGCACGGGTATAGCTGGTGCCGGCGACGAGCTCGGCGGTGATCTCGTTGCCCTCGGAGGTGACGACGTGCATGCGGTCGGTCACCATCGGCACGACCACGTACTCGAAGTCGTGACGGTGCATGGGAATCACGCCGCCCGGCGCGATCGTCCACTTCGTCACGCGAAAGTGGTCGTTCTCGAGCTGCAATTCGCCGGTCGATCCAGTGCTCATGGGCGGTGCTCCTTCGGCTCTCCCGCAGCGAATCCCGCCGCTCGGGCCCAGCCTACGAGGTACATAATGACGGTGTGCCGATACTCAACAAAGACATGTCCCTTTGCATCTCGCTCGCTGCTCGGCCGTCGAACTACGGCACGCGGTTCCACAATTTCCTCTACGACGAAATTGGCCTGAACTTCATCTACAAGGCATTCACGACGACGAACATCATCGACGCGATCGCCGGCGTGCGCGCCCTCGGTATCCGCGGCTGCTCGGTGTCGATGCCCTTCAAGGAGGCCGTGATCCCGCTCGTCGACGAGCTCGANAGTCGGCTGCGGCCATCGACTCAGTGAACACGATCGTCAACACCGACGGTCGGCTCGCCGCGGCCAACACCGACTACGAAGCCGTCGTGCAGTTACTCAAGAACCACCAGCTCGACACCTCGATGTCGGTGCTCGTGCGCGGCTCGGGGGGTATGGCGAAGGCCGTCATCGCGGCGTTCCGCGGCGCCGGTTTTGACGACCTCACGATCGTCGCGCGCAATGCCGAGGCGGGCCAGGCCATCGCCGACCGCTACGACTACCGCGCGGTCACCGACGACCCTGCGCCCGGCCACGACCTGCTCGTCAACGTCACGCCGCTCGGCATGCAGGGGGCGGATGCCCAGACCCTGTCGTTCTCGGAGGCACACATTGGCGCGGCTCAGCAGGTCTTCGACGTCGTCGCGCTGCCCGCCGAGACACCGCTGATCCGCGCCGCGCAGTCTGCGAACGTGCCGACGATCTCGGGTTCCGAGGTGTTCGCGCTGCAGGCCGCAGGCCAGTTCAAGCGCTACACCGGCGTCGAGCTGACGCAGGATCAGATCGGCAGGGCCGCCGCCTTCGCTCGCGAAGCGTAGGTCCCACGGCATGATGACTCCCGATCGCAATTCCCACGACTCGCCCTACTTCGTCCGCGAGTCCGCGACGCAGTACCGCCCGAGCCTCGAGACGGGCGGCAGCTGGAACAACCAGGAGCAGCACATCGCGCCCGTCGTCGGGCTCATCAGCCACCTCATCCTCACCGATCGCGATGAGCGCCATGGCGACAGCACGCTGCGCATGAGCCGGCTCTCGTGCGACATCCTCGGCGTGATCCCGATCGAACCGTTCGATGTCGAGCTGCGTGTCGTGCGTCCCGGCCGCACCATCGAACTCGTCGAGGCGATCCTCACCCATGGTGGCCGGCCCGCGGTGAGTGCGCGGGCCTGGCTCACGAAGGAATTCGACACCGAGGACATCGCGGGCACGACCGTGCCTCGCATCCCGTCGGTCGACGAACTGCCGAGCTGGGACATGGGGGACACCTGGGACGGCGCCTTCGTTGAGACGCTCGACGTGCGCCGTCAGTCGAGCGGCCCGGGCGTCGCCCAGTATTGGATCCGGCCCCAGCGGCCGCTCCTGACGGGCGAGCCGGTGAGCAACACAGCCCGGTTGCTCTCGGTCGCCGACCTCGCGAACGGCTCAGCGACGCTCGTGTCGCCCGACGAAGTCGCGTTCCCGAACCTCGACCTCACCGCGCACCTCTACCGCGTGCCGGTCGGGGAGTGGCTCGGCTTCGACACGCACGTCTCGATCGGCCCGCGCGGCGCGGGGCTCACGCAGAGCATCCTGCACGACGCCGAGGGGCCGATCGGCACCCTGGCGCAGACGCTCACGGTGCGCCCGCGGCGCGACTAGCACCAGCAACGAGGTCGGGCCGCGCAGCNCGCGAGCGCTACGACACCGGTGCGGTCGCCGTTGCCTGCCGCGTCACGGTGCCGATCGCCCACTGATACGCGGGCTCGGTGCCGGAGACTTCGAAGTCGCCGACGGTGCGTGCTTTGTAAAGCCAGGGGTTGTGCGAGGCGACGGTGCGGGCATTGCGCCAGTGCCGATCGTGCGCGGCCGAGGCACGCACCCCGGATGCGCCGAGCGCGTCGAACAGGCGGGTCGCGGCCTCGGGCACGAGGCGCGACAGCGTCACCTGGGCGCGCGCCGAATCGAGCTCCGAAGCGACCACGGCGGCCTGTGCCGCCGCCACCGAGTCGTCGCCGCCGAGGCCGCCCCGCACGGCGGCTGCCGTCTGATAAGCGTGCTCGATCGACTCGGCGACGCGCTGCACGAGCGCATCGGCCGCGAACGAGGTCGCCCCGATCTCGCCGACCGCCTGCAGAATCTGCGGGTCGTCGCGCACCCGATCGGCGTTGCCGTGGCTGTAGGTGCGCTCGCGGGCGGCGACCGCCGACGAGGCGTCGCGCAGCACCGTGCGAGCGATGCCCGCATGTGTCGCGAGCAGCACGAGCTGGTAGAGCGCGGTCTGGTAGGCGAAGCGGTCGTCGAATGGAATCACGTCGGCGCGCTCGACCGCGGCACCGCTGTACACGATCGTGCCCGTTCCGGTGAGCTGTTGGCCGAAGCCGTCCCAGTCGTCGCTAATGGTCACCGAGTCCTGGTCAAGCGGCACGACCGCGATGTACTGCGTGCCGTCGTCGGCCTGCACCGTGGTGTCGGAGTAGTCGGCGTAGATCGAGCCGGTCGTGTAGAACTTTTCGCCGGTCACGCTCGCCGCGTCGCCGACGAAGTCGATCTTCGTGCCGAGCTGGCCGCGCTCGACCGAGCCGATTTCGCTCCACGCGTTGCCGACCAAGGCACCCTCGGCGAGCCGCGCGAGCCAACGCGCTCGGAAGTCACTGTGGCGCGACACGAGTACGTCCTCGACGAAGGCGATGTGGCCCCGCCAGATCTGCGCGACGTTCGAGTCGGCGGCGGCGAGCTCGACGAGCAGCGCGGCAAGCTGGGGCACGGTGGCACCAAAGCCACCGGCCGCTTCGGGCAGCCGAACCCGCCCGAAGCCCGCTTCGGCGAGCGCGCGCACCTCGGCGACCGGCAGGGCGCGCTCGCGTTCGCGCTNCGACGGCGCCGGCCGCGATGCTCGCGAACACGGGCGCGAAGTGGTCGTGCAATTGCTTGGTCGTGGTCATGGCCCCTCACTTGGTCGGTCGTGTGATCGTGCAGCCAAGTTAGGCGCGGCGGGCGGCGGACGGAAGCGAGCCGCGTCACGATGATTCACGAGGCGTCACATGTGACGCCGACGCGACATACTCCGTCAACAACGTCGCGCCGAGCGCCCGGTATGCCTCGAGCGCACGGTCAAACTTGGTCGAGCCCGCCTGAGCCGTCGACCCGAGCTATTCCGGCGGCAACGGATGCGCGCCGACCGGGTTCGGTTGCTTCGCGAACCAGACGATGAGCGCGCCCGCGACGGCGACGAGGCCGATGCCCGCGATCGCCTGCGGCGACATCGCCTGGCCGAGCAGCACGAAGCCAACGAGGCTGCTCAGCGCCGGGTCGACCGCGAAGAGCACGCCGATGATGCGCGCCGAGGTGATACGGCCGGCGATGGTGTCAACCGAAAACGGAATCGCGACGCCGATCACCGCCGAGAACGTGAATAACCACCAGTCCGGCCCGTCGATGCGGGGCAACTGCGGCACGGCGATCGGCAGGGTCACGACCGCCGCGATCGTCACCGAGAGCGCGACACCGTCGAGCCCGCTGCTCGCCTTGCCGATGCGGTCGGCGCCAACGGTGTAGACCGCGAAGAAGAACGCGGCGGCCAGCGCGAACAGGTACCCGGCGAGGTCGAAGTAGCCGAGCGGGCCTGCCGAGATGAGGGCGACCCCGGCGACGGCGACGAGCGCGCAGAGACCCTCGCGCAGCCGCCGCGAGCCGAGCAGCGCGATCGCGCACGGCCCGAGGAAGTCGAGGGTCACGGCGACGCCGAGCGGGATGCGGTCGATCGCGTTGTAGAGGCAGAGGTTCATCGCGGCCATCGCGACGCCATAGACGCAGATGCCGTGCCACTCGCGCTGGCCGCGACCGCGCAGGCGAGGCCGCACGATGACGAGCATGAGCACGGCGGCGATGAGCATACGCATCGCCGAGGTGCCGTACGTGCCGTAGTCGCCGAAGAGTCCCGACGAGATCGCGGCCGAGGTCTGAATTCCGAGCGAACCGACGAGCACGAGTCCGAGCGCCCGCAGCACCGAGGTGCGGTCGGGCCCGGCAGGAGTTCGTGGCTCGCGCGAGGGCGCCGCGGGGTTGGTCATTCCCTCAGCCTAGGGCGAGACTAGGGCCAAGTTGTCCAAGGCGCCGCGGCCGAACTCGACTCGACGAACAACGCTGCGTTCCCGCTGCAGCGCCCTTTGCCCTCAGAACGGATAGCCATGTTTCAGCAAGAAGCTGACGCCGGAGACTACCGCGAAGAGCAGAAACGTCACGGCGATCCATGGGCAGGCCCATCGGCTCGTCTGATAGGTGCCACGTCGGAGCGTTGGCAGCAACAGCATCAGGCCAGTGACCTGCACGGCCGTCAGTACGAGATATGACCAGTCCTCGAACACGAAGACGAGGGCGACAAAGTGCAGGGCAACGCATAGGCCGATCCACCAGCCATACCATCGCGTCTGTTTCTGCCGCGCGAGCACGATGCAGCCGCCGCCGATGAGCACGACCTCGGCGAGCACCACCAGGCCGAACACCCAGTAGCGGCCCTCGAGCGCGGTCGACGTCGACCAATTGCGCCACACCAAAATCCCAAATGCGATCGCGACGAGCATCGAGACCACCGAGCCTGCTCCCAACCAGCCTCGGAGCTTCGGCCTCGGGTCTTCCTGGGACCAGCCGAACCAGCCCGCAGCCATGACTGACAGCCAAGCAACCGCAAAGGCCTGATCCCGCAAGAATTCTGTCAGCATGGTGCATCCTCTCGCGGTACCGGAATTGGCTCTTGTCTACACGATCTTCATGGCATGTAGCTTCCTCTTCCGACGAGGGTGCGATTTCGGCGTGCCCTCGGCACGATCCTCACCGTCACCCGTGCCGCCTCAGCGGGCGTGCTCCTCTCGTTCGTGCTGACGCTGCTCGGGCCTACGTTCAAGCTCTGCGATTGAGCGCTGCGATGAGTGAGTTCTGGCATGTGCCGACCGTGTCCGACACGAGCGCTGACTGATGGCAACTACTCTGGATCAGTCTCGTGACGCTCGCGCTCACCCTGGTCGGCGTCGTCGGCTTCCGGCGTCGCGACATCGGAAGGTAGGCATGGTTCGACCGACACTCACCGCTCCCGGCCTGCTCACGCTGGCGGTGACGCTGGCGTTGAGCGGATGCGCGGCCGACTCGGTCGCGCAGGTGCGCCAGCCTCCGGCAGACGCGGGATTCGATTATCAGCTCGGCGGCGCGTACGACCCGCCCGAGGGCGTGACCGTCGTCGAGCGCGACCGCACGGCCGCCCCCGCCGATCTCGGCTATGACATTTGCTACGTGAACGGCTTTCAGACCCAACCCGAGGCCTCCGCGTCGTTCGCCCAAGCGCACCCCGAGTTGCTCGTGACCGCGAGTGGTGAGCCGCTCGTCGACCCCGGCTGGCCCGACGAATTCATCTACGACACGTCGACCGAGGCGAACCGCGCGGCGATCGAGGAGCTCGTGGGCGACGAGATCCTCGACTGTCAGCGCGGCGGCTACGACGCCGTCGAGTTCGACAATCTCGACTCCTATCTGCGGTCCGACGGCGCGCTCGCCGAGGCCGACAACGTCGCCCTCGCGACCAGGTACGCGCAGCTCACCCACGACGCGGGCCTCGCGGTCGCCCAGAAGAACGCCGTCGAACTCGCGAGCAAGCTGCGCGATGCCGGCTTTGATTTTGCGATCACCGAGTCGTGCGTGCAGTTCGACGAGTGCGCCGATTACGCCGAGGCGTACCCCGTGGTGCTCGACATCGAATACACCGACGAACTCGGCGAGGCCGGATTCGCGGCAGCATGCGAGGCGCCCGAGCGCCCCACGACGATGATCTTGCGCGACCCGAAGCTCGTGGCGGCGGGCGACCCCGATTACGTCTTTGAGGCCTGCCCGCAGCCGTGACGTCGACGCTGGGGGAGCAGCCCCATTAGTGCGCGCCGGGCTGCAGCGCGAGGCTGTCGCGGTAGAGGTCGATCGCGAGGGCGACGAGCGCCGGCGTGAGCGGATGCGCATCCTGCGCGCCCCAGATGAGGTGCACGCCGATCGGCGGCGCGTCACGAATCGGCCGATACGCGATGCCCTCGCGCCGATACTGCGCGGCCGTCGCCTCGGAGCTCACCCCGGTACCCTCACCGGCCGCGATCATCGCGAGCCAGTCGTCAATGCCGCCGGTGGGCAGCACGCGGGGTTTCGGCTCACCATCCCAGAGCCCGGTGCGCGTCGTGCCCGAGACTCGGTCGACGAGCAGGGTGCGCTCGCGCAATTCATCCCACTTCACACTGCGCCGCCGGGCCCAGGGATCATCAGACGACAGCACGGCGAAGCGCCGCTCGTACCCGATGAGGGCGTGCGGCCATGGCCCGAAGCCAACCGGGTCGCGCACGACCGCGATGTCACAAAGCCCCTCGCCGAGTCCGCCGTTCGCGAGGTTGTGGTGTACGAAACGCAGCGTCTTGCCGGGATGCTCGCGCTGCCAGCGCCGCTGGAAGGTCTGGGTGCGCGCGCCGAACGACGACCACGCGTGACCCAGGAGCACGGTGTCGGCGCCGGATTCCGCCTCGCGCAGCAGCGCATCGACCGACGCGAGCGTGGCCCGGGCCCGCGTGAGGATGCGCGAGCCTGGGGTCGTGAGGCGCACCGATCGGCTGTTGCGCACGAGCAGCCGCACCCCGAGGGCTCGCTCGAGCGCGCTGACATTGCGTGACACCGCGGCCTGCGACACGTCGAGCTGATGCGCGGCGCTCGTGAAGCTGCCGGCGTCGACGACGGCCACGAAGTGCAGCAGGTGCCGCAGTTCGAGGCGGTCGGGGCCAAACACATCCATACGCTCAGCGTATCAATAGGCCGTCAATTGCATTTTGCGTAACGATGGCGCGATCGTAGCTTTGATCCATGGCCCGCAACCTGTTCGCCCAGCACCTGCCGACCGCGCCGGTTCCCGCCCCGATCGAGGGCACCGGGCGTGATCGAGCCGTCGGTGTTGGCCTCATGCTCACGGCGGCGACCTCGACCCAGTTCGGTGCGTCGTTCGGTGCGCTCGCGTTCCCCGCGATCGGCCCGGTCGGCGTGGTCGCGGTGCGCCAGTGGGTCGCGGCCATCGTGCTCGGTGCGGCGGCGCGGCCGAAGTTCTGGCGGTTCCGGGCCTCGCAGTGGCGGCCGATCCTCGTGCTCGCGTTCACGTTCATGCTCATGAACCTCTGCGTCTACGTCGCGATCGACCGCATCGGCCTCGGCCTCACCATCACCCTCGAATTCCTCGGCCCACTCGCGATTGCCCTGTTCGGCTCGAAGCGCTTGCGCACCGTGCTCTGCGGCATCGCCGCGGGCGTTGGGGTCGTCGTGCTCGTGCGGCCGGGAGCGACCGACGATTATCTCGGCGTCGCCGTCGCCCTCGTCGCTGCCGTGTGCTGGGCGGTGTACATCTTCGCGAATCGCGCCGTCGGGCAGCGACTGCCGGGCGTCGAAGGCTCGGCGACCGCCGCCGGCATCTCGGGGCTTGCCTACCTGCCGACCGGCATCTTCGTGCTCGTGAACAGCGAACTGACGCTGCCGGTCGTCGTCTACGCCCTGCTCGCCGGCGTGCTCTCGTCGGGTGTGCCGTATTTCGTCGACGTCATCGCGCTGCGCCTCGTGCCCGCCCACTTCTTCGGTGTCTTCATGAGCGTGCAGCCGATCCTCGCGGCGCTCGTCGGGATGCTCATGCTCGGCGAACGCCTCGACCTCACGTCGTGGATCGCGATGCTCGTCATCGTGGCCGCGAACGCCGTGGCGGTCACGGCGACGCCACGTGTGAGCGGACCCAAGTGGGTCGACGCGAGACGCCCTCGAGGAGAAGGCAAGTCTTCGGCGACTCCAGCCGTTCACAACGTGGCCGGGAACAACGGCTAGCGCCCGGCCAGTTTCGTGGCGGGAGTGGAGGCCAGCAGCGCTCCGAGCGGCGCGTCAGTCCGCGCGAAGGCGTCCGATTTGCGCATGCTGTGGTCGCGTTCAGCCCCGTGCTGCAATAATTGAACGCCATTTACCGCTTCAACGCCGAATCCAGAATGGAGCAGTCCAGAATGACCACCTTCGCTGTTATTAACCCTGCCACGGGAGAGACTCTTGCCGAGTACCCCGACGCGACTTCGACCGAGATCGAGCAGGCGCTCGCATCGGCGCAGCAGACCTACCAGGAGTGGTCGCGCAAGACCACGGTCGCCGAGCGAGCGAAGCTCGCGGTGCGTCTTGGTGAGCTGTTCGAGGAGCGTCGCGAGGAGCTTGGCGCGATTATCAACCGCGAAATGGGCAAGCCGCTCGACCAGTCGATCGGCGAGGCCGAGTTCTCGGGCGCCATCTCGAAGGCGTTCGGCGAGAACGCCGAGAAGTGGCTCGCCGACGAGGAGCTCGAGGTGGAGGACGGCCTGCGCACGTTCTTCCGCTTCCAGGGCACCGGCGTGATCCTCGGCATCATGCCCTGGAACTACCCGTACTACCAGGTCGCCCGCTTCGCGGTGCCGAACCTCATCCTCGGCAACACCGTGATCCTCAAGCACGCGGCGCAGTGCCCCGAATCGGCGCTCGCGCTGCAGCAGCTCTTCCTTGACGCCGGGTTCCCCGAGGGTGCCTACGTTAACGTCTTCGCGACCCACGAGCAGCTCTCGGACATCATCGCCGACGACCGCATCCAGGGCGTTTCGCTCACGGGCTCGGAGCGCGCCGGCGCGATCGTTGCTGAGCAGGCGGGCAAGCACCTCAAGAAGTGCGTGCTCGAGCTCGGTGGTTCCGACGTCTTCGTCGTGCTCGAGGGCACCGCTGACATTGACCGCGCCGTGCGTCACGCTGTGGGTGGTCGCATGGAGAACACGGGTCAGGCCTGTAACGGCTCGAAGCGCATCGTTGTGCACGAGTCGGTCTTCGAGGAGTTCTCGCAGAAGTTCAAGGAGGCCATCGCGGGCCAATCGTACGAGAACGGTGACTTTGGTCCGCTCTCGTCGTCCGGTGCAACGAGCACCCTGACCAAGCAGGTGCAGGGCGCGCTCGACCAGGGCGCCGAGCAGCTCGTCGGTGACAACACGCCCGAGGGCAACGTCTACACGCCCTCGGTGATCACGGGCATCACGCCCGAGATGGACGTCTACAGCCAGGAGCTGTTCGGACCCGTCGCGCAGCTCTACAAGTTCTCGACCGACGACGAGGCGATCAGCCTCGCGAACTCGTCGCCGTACGGGCTCGGCTCGACGGTGTTCTGCGACGACGAGGCGCACGCCGAAGCGGTCGGCAACCAGCTCGACGTCGGCATGGTGTTTATCAACGCCACCGGCCTCGAGGGCGCCGACGTGCCCTTCGGTGGCGTGAAGAAGTCGGGCTACGGTCGTGAGCTCGGCAAGGTCGGCATGCTTGAGTTCGCGAACAAGAAGCTCTTCCGCTTCGCCGCGAAGAAGTAGCGCACCACGGCAACGGCCCCGGAGCCCACGATGGTGGGCTCCGGGGCCGTTTTCGGTTGCTCGGCGGCAGGCTAGTAGCGAACCGGCTCGATGCCGAACGCGCGGGCGAGGTGGTCGATGCGCTCAGCGCGCTTGAGGCGGGGCAGATCGCTGCCGTCGCGCACGATGCGCCCACGCGCGTCGAACTCGGCGATGAAGTCGCGCGCCCAGCCGACGTCGGCCGGAGGCGGGCTCAGGCACTCGTTGATGACGGGCAGCTGGTTCACGTCAAGGCAGAGCTTGCCGGTCAGCCCGAGGCTCACGGCGGTCTCGCACTGTTCACGAATCACCGGGTGGCTCTTGCTCACGGTCGGGCCATCGATCGGGCCGGTGAGGCCGGCGATCGCGCTCGCCGTCGTGAGGCGCGAGCGGGGGTACGCCATCGCGAGGTCCGAGGCCTCGGTACCCGTATCGCGGCGGTAGTCGCCCGAGCCGAACGCGAGGCGGAAGACGCCCTTCGCCTTCGCGATCGTGACGGCCGACTCGATGCCGAGCGCCGACTCGATGAGGGGAATCACGGGGGTGTTCCCGCCGAGGCGCTCGAAGGTCTCCGAGACTTCTTCGGGGTACTCGGTCTTGGCGAGCATGACGCCTTGCAGGCCCTTCACGCCGGCAAGGTTGTCGACGTCGCCCGCCCAGAATTCGGTGCTGCGGGGGTTGATGCGCACCCAGGCCGAGCCGCCGCCAGCGAACCACTCGAGCACATCCTCGCGCGCCTCGTTCTTGTAGTTCGGGTCGACGCCGTCCTCGAGGTCGAGGATGAGCTGGTCGGTGCGGGATGCGCGGGCCGAGTCAAACTTGTCGGTCGAGCGGGCAGAGAGAAGTAGCCACGACCGCGAGATCTCCGGAGGAACCTCGAGTTTCTGCTTCGGCGAGTTCGACATGCATTCCCTTTCGTGCGAGTGGCCCGACTCGCAAGCCTAGCCAACTTGGGGCCGCGACGGCAGAAATGCGACCGCAGCGATACACAAGCCGCATCGCCCCTTTCGCGAAGCGGAGTGGTTCGCGGCGTCGATTACGCCTTGGCCTCGTTACGGCGAACGATCTCGGCGATCCAAATCGGCGCGAACGGCGACGTGCAGTTCGGGGGAGTCGGGTAGTCCTTGAGCACCTCGAGGCGTTCGCCAATGTCGATCGCGCGGTCGCGCAGCTCGGGGTTCGCGATGCCGATCTCGGCAAGGGTCTGATTCATCGCCCACTGCAGGCGCTCGGGAGCGTCGCGCATCTCGCGCTCGATCTGGTCGAGCAGCGCCGGCTCGTCGATGCCCTCCGGGCGCTTCACGACGCGCTCGCTCGTGAGCGCCCAGCCGGCGCTCGCGACGATAGCGTCCGCGTCGCCATGCTTCGCATTGATCGCGGCCATCTTCGGGTCGCTGATGCTGTCGAATTCGGCGAGCAGCTCGGGCACGTGCTCGGTCATGGCGATCTCCTCGGGTCGGGCCTGGGGCGGCCATTCCCAGCTTAGTGACGCCGGCAGCAGTGCTCGGGGTTGACTCGACCGTAGTTACATGGTTAGTTGGCTGAGTAATGAACCACGGCGGTAGTGAACCCGTCGCCACGACCAACCGGAGGTGACATGCTCGACGAATCCAAACCGCTGTTCATTGCGGTGGCAGAACAGATCGAAGATGGCATTCTCGACGGCACCTACGCCGAAGACAGCGCCGTTCCCTCGACCAACGAACTCGCCGCGTTTTTGCGCATCAACCCGGCCACCGCCGGCAAGGGGCTCAACCGCCTCGTCGACGCAGGCATCCTCACGAAGCGCCGCGGCATCGGCATGTTTGTTGCCTCCGGCGCCATCGACCGACTCCGGCGCCGTCGCCAGGACGGCTTTCGCGAGCAGTACATCCGGCCGCTGCTGCGAGAAGCTGCGCAGCTCGGCATCCGCCCCGAAGAGATCGCCACCATGATCACCGAGGAGACCACCTCATGAACGCCATCGAACTCACCAACGTCAGCAAGCATTTCCGCGACGTCCACGCGCTCGACGACGTCTCCGTCACCCTCGACGAGCACCGAATCTACGGGCTGCTCGGCCGCAACGGTGCCGGCAAGACCNTGAAGCTCCTGACGGGGCAACAATTCGCGACTTCCGGCAGCGTGCGGGTGTTCGGCGAGAACCCCGTCGAGTCGGCGCGCGTGCTCTCTCGCACCTCGTTCATCCAAGAGAGCCAGAAATACCCCGAACAGTTCCGCGCGAGCGACCTGCTCGACATCACCGCGGGGCTTTACCCCGAGTGGGACGCCGACTTCGCGGCGCAGCTGGTCGACGACTTCCGCCTGCCCGTGAAACGGGTGATCCCGAAGCTCTCGCGCGGCCAGCTCTCGGCCGTCGGCATCATCATCGGCCTCGCCTCGCGGGCGCCGTTGACGATCTTCGACGAGCCATACCTCGGCCTCGACGTCGTGGCCCGCCGGCTGTTCTTCGACCGGCTCCTCGCCGATTTTGGCGAGCATCCGCGCACCGTGTTGCTCTCGACTCACCACATCGACGAGGTCTCGAAGCTGCTCGAGCACGTCGTGCTGCTCGACGAGGGCCGCGTGCTCGCCGACGCCTCGGTCGACGAGTTGCGCAGCGCGGCGACCGAGGTCTCGGGGCGGGCCAGCGACGTGCGCGCCTTCGCCGCCGACCGCGAGACGCTGCAGCTGCAGACACTCGGCAGTCTCGCGACGGCCGCGGTGCTCGGTGACCGCGCCGAGATCGTCGCTGCGGCATCCGCAGCCGGGCTCGACACCGCGCCCGTGTCGCTGCAGGACTACATCGTTCACCTCACGACCTCGGCGGCGCCGGGCGCCGTCACGGCAGGAAAGGAGTAGCCATGCGCTACAAGAGTGTCGTCACGATGCACACCGTCAACCGCATGCAGACGTACGGCTGGCCGCTCGTGATCATGCTGATCGCCATCGCCTTCACTATCGCGATCGCGATCGGCCTCACTGTGCACTCGGTGTCCGACGCCGAGGGTGTCGAGGGCATGAACAATGGCATGCGCTTCAACGGCGCGATCTTCACCGTGCTCGGCCCGATCGTCATGCTCGGCTTCATCTCGATGGGGCAGTACTTCCCGCTCGCCCTCGGCCTGGGGCTAACCCGACGCGAATACGTGCTCGGCACCTCGCTCGTGTTCCTCGGCTACGCCGTCGTGTTCACCGCGATCGTGCTCATCGGCAAGAGCATCGAGCTCGCAACGGACGGCTACGGACTGCGGGTTCGGTTCTTTGACGTCGCGTACGTCGGCTTTGGCCCGCTGTGGCAGACGGCGATTCAGACCTTCCTCATCGCCATGAGCGCGATGCTCGTGGGCGCGGCCTTTATCTCGGGCTACTTCCGCTGGCGCCAGACCTTCATCTGGAGCTTCTTCATCACCGTGGCGGTGGTCGGCCTCGCCGTCGCGATCCTGTCGATGCGGTCGTTCGAGTTCGCGACGTGGTTCGGCAGCCTGTTCGCCCTCGACTGGTGGGCCTACATGACCACACTCGGGGTCGTGGCGGTGGTCGCCGGCGTGGCCTGGCTCGTTCTCGTGCGGCGTACCCAGCTGCGCTAACTCGTGCGGCTCACACTACTGGCGCCCTGGNTGGGTGACCTTGGGGCAGAACTTCGACGCGGCCGCGGTGCAGCGGCGCACCATGTGGGTGCTCGTCACCGTGCAGGTGATCGGCATGATCGGTGTCGGCGCCGCGCCCTCGGTGGGCATCCTGCTCGCGAACGAGGTGACCGAGAACGAGGCCATTGCGGGACTCGCGCGCAGTTCAACCACCCTCGGCGCCGCGCTCTTTGGCCTCCCCCTCGGCAACCTCGCGGCCCGCGCGGGCCGCCGCACCGCGCTGACCCTGGGCTGGTTCGTCGCGGCCGCGGGTGCTGGCCTGCTCGTCCTGGCGGCACAGTTTTCGTTCGTCGTACCGCTCTTTCTTGGGCTGTTCGGCATCGGTGCGGGCACGGCTGCTGGCCTGCAGTCTCGCTTCGCCGCGACTGACCTGGCCCCCGCATCCGCCAAAGCTCGATCGCTCGCGCTCGTCGTCTGGGTGGGCACCCTAGGTTCGGTGCTCGGCCCCAATCTTGGTATGCCGGGGGAGTGGCTCGGCGATCAGCTCGGCCTGACGGTGTTCGCGGGCGCGTTTCTCATCGCCGCTGTCTGTCTCGCCGCCGCCGGCGTCGTGGTCTGGCTGCTGCTGCGGCCCGACCCGCTGCGAACGCTGCAAGCGCTCGCCCCGGCACCGCCCCGGCCCACCGCATCCGGCGGCTCGCGCCTTCGCCTGGCGTTCGCCGAAATGCGGCGCAACCCGCCGGCCCGCTACGCGCTCGTCGCGATTCTGGTTGCCCAGTCGGTCATGGTCGCGATGATGACGATGACGCCGGTGCATCTCACCCACCTCGGCGACTCGGTCACCATCATCGGCATCACCATCTCGCTGCACGTCGCGGGGATGTATGTGCTCGCGCCCGTCGTCGGCTGGTGCGTCGGCTGGCTCGGCCACCGCGGCACGATTGGCATCGGGGTGGTGGGGCTCGCCGCGTCATGCCTTGTCGGGGCGCTGCGGCCCGGCGACACGAGCTGGGTCGTCGTGTCGCTGGTGCTGCTCGGGGTGGGCTGGTCGTTCGTCAACGTCGCGGCCTCGGCGCTGTTCAGCGGGGTGGTGGCGGATGCGCACCGCGCGCAGGCGCAGGGTGGGGCGGATGCGCTCGCGAACCTCTGCGCCGCGGTCGCGGCCTTCGCGTCCGGCCCGCTCATGGCGGTGACGAGCTTCTCGGTGCNTGGCGATCGTTGCGCTCGCGCTGCTCGTGCCCTTCGCCGTGCTTACGGTGACGGCGCGGCCGGCCGCTGGCTAGGCGCCGTGGAACTCGCCCCTGGTTAGTGGACCGAGATCAGCTCGAGTTTCTCGGCGGCGCTGTCAGAGACAAAACTGGCGCCCGAGTAGTCGCCGGTCAGGCCGATGCGGATTTCAACGTCGCCGACAGGCCTGCCGAACTGATCGGACTCAACATCGTTGTTGGTTGCCCGGTCGACCGAGACCGAGATGTTGTCCTCCCTCACCTCGCCGATTTTTGGCCTCGCCTCGTCGAGGGCGTGCTTGACGAACGGCTCGATGCCCGCCCAGTTGACGTCGTCGAGCGACAAGAACTCGGCACTCGATTCCGGCAGGCCCGAGTACGGGCCGTCGTGCTCGAACCCGCCGTTGCGGATCGTCCAGCTGTCCGAGTCGGTCGTGTCGATGCCGATCGGCGCATTCACGCCGATGACCGCGGAGCCGATGTAGACCGCCTCGACGGGGTTGTGCCCGAGTTCGCCCTCGAGCTTCGGAATGAGGTAGTCGAGGTAGTCGGAGTCCCAGTTGTCAAGGAAGAGCTGTCCCTGCTGCAGCGCGAGCGCCGTGTAGCTCGTGAAGCGGGTGTTCGGCAGCACCGCGATGGCGATGCCAGCGAGGATGGCGAGCGCGTAGAGCACGCGCCGGCCGGCACGACCCATCTTGCCTCGGTCGAGCAGCGGCTTCCGGAGGGTGCCGTCGTCGCTTTCTCGGGTAGCTAGCGGACGGCGTGCGCTCGAATGAATGCGCGCAGCTGCTCGGCGTCGTCAGGCATGCTCACGGTGCGCTGTGGCCGCTGCAGCAGGTCGGCGAGTTCTTCAGAGACCTCGGGGTCTCGGTCGATCGCCTCACGCACCGTTTCGGCAAACTTCTGCGGCTTCGCGGTCTCGAGCACGAGCATGGGCACGCCGGGTTCGTGGAAGCCGCGTGCGACGGTGACGCCGTCGGCGGTGTGCGGGTCGAGAATGTAGCCCGACTTCTCGTAGCTCGCGCGGATCGCGGCGATGCGGTCGAGGTGCGTGCTCATGCCACCGACGATGCCGAATTCGGGCATGAAGCGCGGCTGTTCGGCCGAGAGGTCGAGCGTGCCCGTGGCGTCGAGCTCCTCCCACGCGGCGCGAAGCTTGTCGGGGTCGCTGCCGAGCAGCATGTAGACAAAGCGCTCGAGGTTCGACGCCTTCGAGATGTCCATCGACGGGCTCGAGGTCGCGAGGGTCTCGGCGCGCGAGCGCGGCGCGTAGATGCCGGTGCGGAAGAACTCGTCGAGCACGTTGTTCTCATTCGTCGCGAGCACGAGCAGGAAGACGGGTACGCCCATCTGCTTCGCGAGGTGCCCCGAGAAGATGTTGCCAAAGTTGCCCGACGGCACCGAGAACGAGACCTGCGAGCCAGCGAGCGTCGCAGCATCCGCGCCGTTCTCGGCGAGGGTGTCAGTGACTCGCAGCCAGGCCCAGAAGTAGTAGACGACCTGCGCCGCGACCCGGCCGAGGTTGATCGAGTTCACGGTGCCGAGGCTGACCTCGGCCTTGAACTCGAGGTCGCCGTTGAGCGCCTTGACGAGGTTTTGGCAGTCGTCGAAGACGCCCTCGACGGCGATGTTGTGAATGTTCTCGTCCGGCAGCGAGTACATCTGCGCGCGCTGGAACTCGCTCATGCGGCCCTGGGGCGAGAGCATGAAGACGCCGATGTTCGGCTTCGAGCGGAACGCGTACTCGGCAGCCGAGCCGGTGTCTCCCGAGGTCGCACCGAGGATGTTCAGGGCCTCGCCGCGCTGCTCGAGCACGTAGGGGATCGCCTCGCCGAGGAACTGCATCGCCATGTCCTTGAACGCGAGCGTCGGGCCCTCCGAGAGGCCGACGAGCGAGAGCTGCTCGTCGAGCTTCGTGATCGGCACGATCGATGAGAACTGTTCGCCGTAGGCCCGCGCGCAGATCGCGTCGAGATCCTCGCGCGGAATGTCGGTCCAGAACAGGCCGATGACCTCGGCCGCGAGCTCGGGGTAGCTCAGCCCGCGCCACGACTCGAGCTGCTCGCTCGACACCTGCGGAATCTCCTGAGGAACGACGAGACCGCCGTCGGGCGCGAGCCCCTCGAGAAGAATGTCGCTGAAGGATGCGGGCTGCATGCCGCCGCGCGTGGATACGAACTGCACTGGGGTCCTCTTTTGCCTCGACGACTAGTCGTATCTATTCTGCCAGGGCTCGGTAGCAGGCTCGCACGCAGTGGCAAGATTGGGCGCATGACTGCGACCCAGCCGCATCCCGCCGACCAGCACGACCTCATTCGCGTGCACGGCGCGCGCGAGAACAACCTGAAGAACGTGTCGGTCGACCTGCCGAAGCGACGGCTCACGGTGTTCACCGGGGTGTCGGGCTCGGGCAAGAGCTCGCNTGTCTTTGACACCATCGCCGCCGAGTCGCAGCGCATGATCAACGAGACCTACAGCGCGTTCGTGCAGGGCTTCATGCCGTCGCTCGGTCGCCCCGAGGTCGATCTGCTTGAGGGGCTCACGACCGCCATCATCGTCGACCAGGAGCGGATGGGGGCGAACTCGCGCTCGACGGTCGGCACCGTGACCGACGCGAACGCGCTGCTGCGCATCCTCTATGTCCGCCTCGCCGAGCCAAACCTCGGCTCGCCGCAGGCGTACTCGTTCAACGTCGCATCGGCGTCCGGCCAGGGCGCCGTGTCAGTGCAGGGTGGCAAAAAAGAAGTACGGCGCTTCGAGGTGCTCGGCGGCATGTGCCCAAGCTGCGACGGCATGGGCCAGGTGAGCGACCTCGACCTCGATGAGCTCTTCGACAAGAACAAGTCGCTGCGCGAGGGGCCGTTCAACATTCCCGGTTACACGGCGGATGGCTGGAACGTGAAGATGTTCATTGACTCGGGTTTCTTCGACCCCGACAAGAAAATCAAGGACTTCACCGAGCAGGAGCGTCACGACTTCCTCGACAAAGAACCGACGAAGATCAAGTTCAACGGCATCAACATCACGTACAACGGGCTGCTGCCGAGCATCCAAAAGTCGTTCCTGCAGAAAGACCGCGAGTCGATGCAGCCGCACATCCGCGCGTTCGTCGACCGCGCGGTCGCGTTTCAGCCGTGCCCCGAGTGCGGCGGCACGCGACTCGCGCAGCCGGCGCGCCAGTCGAAGATCGCGGGCAAACACATCGGCGAGCTCTGCGCGATGCAGCTCACCGAACTCGCGGCGTGGGTGCGCGAGCTGGATGCGCCCGAGGCCGCGCCGCTGCTGCGCTCGCTCCTGCACCTGATCGAGTCGTTCGTGCGCATCGGGCTCGGCTACCTCTCGCTCGACCGTGCCTCCGGCACGCTCTCGGGTGGCGAGGCCCAGCGCACGAAGATGATTCGCCACCTCGGATCCTCGCTCACCGACGTCACCTACGTCTTCGACGAGCCGACGGTTGGCCTGCACCCGCACGACATCGAGCGCATGAACGAGTTGCTGCGCGAGCTGCGTGACAAGGGCAATACCGTGCTCGTGGTCGAGCACAAGCCCGAGACGATCCAGATCGCCGATCACGTCGTCGACATCGGCCCCGGCCCAGGCACGGCGGGCGGCAACATCACGTTCGAGGGCACCGTCGACGAACTTCGCCGTAGCGACACCCTCACCGGCAGGCACCTCGACGACCGCACCCAGCTCAAGGAGACGACGCGGGTAGCGACCGAGGCGATTGAGGTGCGCGGCGCGAACGCGCACAACCTGAACAACGTCGACGTCGATATTCCGCTCGGCGTGCTCACCGCCATCACGGGTGTCGCGGGCTCGGGCAAGAGCTCGCNGCTCGGCGACGTGGTGGGCAAGGACGACCGCGTGATCCTCGTCGACCAGTCGGCGATCCGCGGCTCGCGCCGCAGTAACCCCGCGACCTACACGGGCATGCTCGACGGCATCCGCAAGGCCTTCGCGAAGGCGAACGGCGTGAAGCCGTCGCTGTTTTCGCCGAACTCTGACGGCGCCTGCCCGAACTGCAAGGGCGCGGGCGTCATCTACACCGACCTTGCGATCGCCTCGGGCGTGACGACGACCTGCGAGGTCTGCCAGGGCCACCGCTTCGACGGTGAGGTGCTGCAGTACACCCTCGGCGGCAAGGACATCGCCGAGGTGCTCGAGTTGCCGGCCGCGGCGGCCGTGGAGTTCTTCGCCGAGGGCGAGGCGCGCATCCCCGCCGTGCACAAGATTCTGCTGCGCCTCGTCGATGTCGGGCTCGGCTACATCACGCTCGGCCAGCCCCTCACCACGCTCTCGGGCGGCGAGCGACAGCGGCTCAAGCTCGCGAACGAGATGACAGAGAAGGGCGCGATCTTCGTACTCGATGAGCCGACCACCGGCCTGCACCTCGCCGACGTCGAGCAGTTGCTCGGGCTTATCGATCGCCTCGTCGACGGCGGTAAGTCGGTCATCGTCATCGAGCACCACCAGGCCGTCATGACCCACGCCGACTGGATCATCGACCTCGGCCCCGGCGGCGGCAACGAGGGCGGCGAAATCGTGTTCGAGGGCACGCCGCGCGAGCTCGTCGACGCCCGCTCCACCCTGACCGGGCAGCACCTCGCCGCCTACGTCGGCGCGTGACCGGCGTGCTCGGTCGGCTGCCCGACCTCCTGCGAGCGGCCGAGGCGGATGCGCTGGCCGCACTCGAGCGGGCGCGCGCCGGCGAGGCGCCGCTCGTGCCGCACACCCACGCCGTGCCCGGCCGACTCGTGTCCGGCGACAATCTGCGCGCGCTCGCACAACTCGTCGTCGAAGCTGAGGCGGGCGAGCGGCGGCCGGCGCTCGTTTACCTTGACCCGCCATTCGATTCGAAGGCCGACTATCGCTCGCGGGTGACGACCTCGCTCACCGACGGTGAAGCGGTCTCGCTTGAACACCTCGCGTACTCCGACCGCTGGGGCGGCGGCACACCCAACTATCTGCGGATGTTCGCCGCGCGACTCGTGCTCGTGCGCGAGCTGCTCGCNGCCGACGGCGCGGTGTGCGTGCACGTCGACTGGCATGCGTCGCACTGGGTGCGGGTCGTGCTCGACGAGGTGTTTGGGGCCGACAACTTTGTCAACGCCCTCGTGTGGAGCTACCGCTCGGGCGGTGCGTCGCGCACCCGCTCGGTGCCGCGCAAACACGACGATCTGCTGCTCTACCGCCGCAGCGACGCGTTTCGCATTCGTCCGCTCACCGAGCGGCAATACCTCGAGCGGCCGTTCATCGGCAGCAAGATCGACGACGAGGGTCGCCACTACGTCGACACGCTGCTGCGCGACGTGCTTGAGGGCGCCTTCAACCTTGTGAGTGAGGGTGGCGTGCATCCGGTCAGCGTGCGGCCCGTGCTCAACGTCTCGGCCGAACGCACCGGCTATGCCACACAGAAGCCGCTCGGCCTGCTCGAGGTGCTGCTGCGATGGACCACCGACGGCAGTGACCTCGTTGTCGACGCGTTCGGCGGCTCGGGCACGACCGCGCTCGCGGCGGCGGGCCTCGGGCGAGCGTGGGTGAGCGTCGACAGCAACGCGCAGGCGGTCGCGACGACGCAGGCGCGGCTCGACGGGGCCGGCCACGCGTATCTCGTCGGCCGCGAATCCTGGGGCGACGCGAGCATCCGCGCTAACTTTGCTGGCGCGACGGTGCGCCTCGAGGCCTTCGAAGGCACGGCGCTCGGGGCGTTTCGCGCGGCACGCAACGGGCCGACGGATGCGGTGGCGCGCGTCGGCGCGGACGGCCTTGCCGGCGTCGGTGGTTGGGCGCTGCGGTATCGCGACCTGCGCCTCGCGAGCGCGTGGCGGGATACTCGGGGCCGGCTCACGACCGAACTCGCGGTTCCTGACGGCGTTGAGCCCGCCGACATCACGCTCGAGGTGACCGACCTCGCGGGGGTCACGACCGTGGCTACGCCGTCGGCGTAACGCTGATCAATATCTCGGGTCAGCGCGACAATTCGCTGCCGATTGCGCCTAGGGTTGTGGGTAGGGCCCGGCGCTGCCGCCGGCTTCTCGGGGAGGAGATGCCATGCACAAGATCAAGAACGTCGTTATCGGTGTCCTGACGTCAATGCTGAGCCTCGTCCTCATTCTTACCGGCGTGAGCGTCGCCCACGCGGCCGACATCACGCCGATCGCCGCCATGCCCCTCGCCGTCACCGGCGCGAGCGGCTTCGGGATCGCCGCGGGCGTGGTTGCTGCTCTGCTCGTGCTGGGCACGGCACTCATTCTTCTCCGCAACCGCCGCAACCGCGACGAACCCTAAGCGCCCGCTCCGGGCTGCCCCGCGCGGTTAGGCGGCGTTCGGGTCAGCCTGGTGGATGCCGAAGACGTTGTTCTCGGTGTCGACAAAGTAGCCCTGCCACGCCATGCCCGGCAGCGCGTACTTCGGCAGTGCCACGGTGCCGCCTGCCGCCTGGATCGAATTGGCGGCCGCGTCGAAGTCGGCGACGCCGATCGTGATCACGGCGCCGGCGACGGGGCCTCCCGTGGGCGGGTTCTCACCCTGGCGCTGCATGATCGCGCCGTCGATGCCGTTGCCGACGCCGGTCGTGGCACCGAAGTAGGGCATGCCGGCGTACTCGCTCCAGTCCTCGAGTTTCCATCCGAACGCGGCCGAGTAAAACTCGGCGGCGCGCTTCGGGTCGGCGGCGTGAATCTCGAAGTGGACGGGGCGGCCCGTGCTCCACTCCTCGGCTGGGGCGTCGCGGCGTTCGGCGGTTGGGGCCGCTTCGGCTGCAGTGTCGTCGGCGTTCGTCGTGCCCGCGGCAGGCGCATCCAGCTGCCCGTCGCTGTGATGCTCGTGACGGACTTCATCGGAGTGCGCGAGAGCGGCGCTCAGGGCATCGTCGTCGGGGGTTTGCTGGGACTCGTTCGTGGTCATGCTGGCTCCTGGTGGTCGGGTGTGCTCGGGTGGCGCACGAGCGGTTGCGCGCGGGCTCCGGCGCCCGCAGCGTCAGTGTAAAAATCGCATCCGAAAGTCGGCTGCGTGGAAGCCGGTACGATCGAAGACACGCTTTCTGCGCGGCGTCCCCAGGCCGCGGCGGCGGTGCGGAAGAAAGGTTCCACGTGACGGTCGGCGACACCCTGACGAGCACTCAGCACGACGAAGCCCGTGAACTGGCGGGCATGTTGCGCGACGCGATTGAGGGCGATGTCGACTCGTCGACGCTGCGTCGCGGCGAGTATTCGACCGACGCCTCGAACTACCGCATCGTGCCGAAGGTCGTCACCTTCCCGCGGTCGGCCGACGACCTCGTCGCGATCGCCGACGTGTCGCGCGCCACGAGCACGCCGCTGCACCTGCGCGGCGCGGGCACCTCCATCGCCGGCAACGCGATAGGCCCCGGCATCGTCGTCGACACCTCGCGCTACCTCAACCGCATTCACGAGATCGACCCCGTCGAGAAGATCGCGCGCATCGACCCGGGCGTCATCGTCGCCCAGCTGCAGGACGCCGCGAAGCCGCACGGCCTGCGCTTCGGGCCCGACCCCTCGACCTGGACGCGCTGCACCGTCGGCGGCATGATCGGCAACAACGCCTGCGGCTCGCACTCGCTGCGCTTCGGCCGCACCGCCGATAACGTCATCGACCTCGACGTCGTCGATGGCCAGGGACGCCGCTTCACCGCGGCCGACGACCTCAGTGTCGTGCCGGGCCTGCAGGAGTTCACGACGCGTCACCTCGCGCTGATCCGCACCGAGTTCGGCCGCTTCGGCCGCCAGGTGTCGGGTTACGCGCTCGAGGCACTACTGCCTGAACGCGGGCACAACCTCGCGCAGTTCCTCGTCGGCTCCGAGGGCACGCTCGGCGTCACGCTTGGCGCCACCGTGCGCCTCGTCGATGTGCCGTCGGCGCCGGTGACCATCGCGCTCGGCTACTCGTCAATGTACGCGGCCGCCGACGACATCCCGAACCTGCTCGAGCAGCGCCCAGGCGCGATCGAGGGCATGGATGCGCGCCTCGTCGACGCGGTGCGGCGCAGCCACGGCGCCGAGGCAGTCTCGGCGCTGCCGGAGGGCGCCGGCTGGCTCCTCATCGAGATGCCCGGCGAGAACGAGGCCGACGCGCTCGACCGCGCGAACAAGCTCATCCGCGCCTCGGCGGCGATCTCGTCGAACGTCATCGCCGACCCGGCGAAGGCGCGCCCGATCTGGCGCGTGCGCGAAGACGGTGTGGGCCTCGCGAGCCGCACGCCGGCGGGGGAGCAGGCCTGGCCCGGCTTTGAGGATGCTGCGGTGCCGCCGGAGCGCCTCGGTGACTACCTGCGCGAGTTCGACAAGCTTACCGAGCAGCACGGCATCGAGGGCATGCCATACGGCCACTTCGGCGACGGCTGCATTCACGTGCGCCTGTCGATCCCGCTCGAGCGCGACGGTGCCGTGATGCGCCGCTTCATGCTCGACGCCGGACGCCTCGTCGCCGACTTTGGCGGCTCGATCTCGGGTGAGCACGGCGACGGTCGTGCCCGCAGCGAGCTGCTGCCGCTCATGTACTCCGACGAGGCGATCGCTGCGTTTGGCGAGGTGAAGGCACTGTTCGACCCCCGCAACGTGCTGAACCCCGATGTGCTCGTGCAGCCCGCGGCGCTCGACGCCGACCTGCGGCGCCCGCAGGCCTTGCCGACCCCGCGCATCCGCGGTGGGTTCTCGTGGGCTGAGGACGGTGGTGACTTCACCCGCGCCGTGCACCGCTGCGTCGGTATGGGCAAGTGCCGCGCCGACAACTCGGCCGCGGGCGGCTTCATGTGCCCGAGCNTCAGGCGACGAAGGACGAAACGCACTCGACCCGCGGCCGGGCTCGTGTGCTCCAGGAGGTCACGAACGGCGGCCTCATTAAGGGTGGCTTTAGCTCGCACGAGCTCGCCGACTCGCTCGACTTCTGCCTGAGCTGCAAGGCCTGTGCGAGTGATTGCCCCGCGGGCGTTGACGTAGCGGCCTACAAGTCGGAGTCGCTCTACCGCAAGTACAAGGGCAAGCTGCGCCCGATGAACCACTACGTGCTCGGGCAGCTGCCACGGTGGGAGAAGCTCATGGTGCCGTTCGCACCGGTCGTCAACGGCGTGATGGGGCAGGACTGGCTGCGCAAGCTGCTGCTGCCGGTCGCCGGCGTCGACTCGCGCCGCCGCATCCCGAAGGTCGCCCGCCGCAGCTTTGCGGCCGACCGTCGTCGCGCCGAGAAGGCTGGCGTCGCCCTGCGGGTGACCGCTGCCCGCACCAAGACTGATCGCGTGCTCGTGTGGGCCGACTCGTTCTCGAACGGCTTCGCACCCGGCGTCGATCACGACGTCGTGCGCGTGCTCGAGCACGTCGGCCTCGAGGTGGTCACGCCGGCGCGGTCCGTGTGTTGCGGCCTCACCTGGATCTCGACGGGACAGCTCGACGGTGCCCGCAAGCGTCTCGCTCAGCTCATGGACGAATTTGCCCCGATTGTCGACTCGGGCGTGCCGATCGTCGGCGTCGAGCCGAGCTGCACCGCGGTGCTGCGCAGCGACCTGCTCGAGCTGTTTCCCGACGACCCGCGCGCGAAGCTCATCGCCGAGAACACGTTCACGCTCTCGGAGGTGCTCATGGGCCGCTCGCCGGTGACGCCCGACTCCGAGGTCGAACTGCCGCGCCTCGACGGCCTCGAACTCGTCGTGCAGCCACACTGCCACCAGCACTCGGTGATGGGCTTCGCGCCCGACCGCCAGCTGCTCACCTCGCTCGGCGCCGAGCTCACGCAGCTCGCGGGCTGCTGCGGCCTCGCCGGCAACTTCGGTCTCGAGAAGGGCCACTACGACGTCTCGGTTGCGGTGGCCGAGAACGCGCTGCTGCCGGCGCTGCGCCAGGCGAGCGACGACGCGGTCTTCCTCGCCGACGGGTTCTCGTGCCGCACGCAGGCGGAGCAGCTTGCCGATAAGGAAGGCGTGCACCTCGCAACTCTGCTCGCGCAGCGGTTCTAGCCCATAGACCAAACGTGAACGGGGCGTGGTCGCGAGAATTCTCTCGCGACCACGCCCCGTTTGCTGAGCTGGTGCGCTTGCTTAGACTTGCGCACCGTCGGTGCGCGGCGCGGCCTCGCCGGCCTCGGCGGCCGACTGCTGCTTCTCGATCTCGGCCCGCACCTCGTCCATGTCGGCGGCGGCAACGGCCTCGATGACCTGCTCGACGGCGGCCGCGGGCAGCGCGCCAGCCTGGTTGAACATGAGCACGCCGTCGCGGAACGCCATGAGCGTCGGGATCGAGCGGATGCCGAGTTCACCCGAGAGCTGCTGGTTCGCCTCGGTGTCGACCTTGCCGAAGGTGATGTCGGGGTGAGACTCGCTCACCTTTTCGTAGATGGGGCCGAACTGGCGGCACGGACCGCACCAGGCGGCCCAGAAATCGACGAGGTGAATGCCCTCGCCAGTCACGGTCTCCATGAAGTTCTGCTCGTTGAGCTCAGTGGTTGCCATAAACGCCTCCTCGTGCCGCACCCTCGGTGCGGAGTCCAATCGATAGTTGAGAGAACACACGGCCCGGTGGTCGTATTCCACCGGGCCGTGTGCGTGGGTATCAGTTCTCGCGGTCGGGGCGCTCGAACGGCGAGGCGTCGCCATTCTCCGCGTCGTCGCCGTCGTCGGTGAACGCGTCGAAGCTCAGCGCATCCGAGTCGCCACGCTGCGGTGTCTCGGCTTCGGCGTCGGCCGCCAACGCGTCGAACGGCGACGCATCGCCGGTGTCGCTCGCGGGCGTCGCGTCCTGCGCGTCCGACTCGCTCGGCGCATCCGCAACGATGTCATCAAACGCCGACGAGGTCGCGGGGGCGTCCGCACCCGAGTCCGTGGTGTCGCCGAGGAGGTCGGACGCGCTCAGCGGCTCGTCCTCTCTCGAGACGCCGCCGCCGAGGGGCGCGATGGTCTCGGGCTCGGCCTTCTGTTTCGGCGCGTCGTCGTCGGGGTCGGCGACGTTGAGGCTGCCCTCGGCCGTGGTGCGGCCGGGCACTCCGTAGTAGTTGTAGAGCTCGTCCTCTTCTTCGGGCGAGAGGTTCTGGTCGATCTCGGTGAACGGTGCGCTGTGCACCTTCGCCTTGTCGTAGGGCACCGTGATGCGCTTCTCAGTCTGCTCCGACTCGTCGAGCGGAATGAAATATTCCTTGGTGCCAAACATGCCAGTCTTCACCGTGACCCAGTTCGGCTCCTGCGTCTGGTCGTCGAGGTAGACCTGACCGACGCGGCCGATCTTCGCCCCGTTCTTATCGAAGACGGTCGACTGGAAGATGAGCAGCAGCGCGGCCTCGGCCTCGCGGGCGGCGAGCTCCTCCTCGCTCGGCGCGGCGTTCTCGACCTCGCTCGGGGCGACCGAGATCTCGTCGTCGCCGACCTCGGGTGTCTCGATCGAGGCGTCGCCGGAGTCATCGGAGGGGCTCACGGCGTCGGCGGGCACCGACGCTGCGTCGTCGCTGGTCGGATCGACGGCGTCGTCCTGAAAGTCGTTCGAATCAGCCATTGCTTTCCTCTGCGGTTGGACTTCGCGCGAATACACGCACTGTGCAGACTATCCAATCACGCAGAGCGCACGCTGCCCGCTAGCGGTCACCGGGTGGCGGCAAGGGCGGCAAACCATCGGCGAGCCGTTGCTGCGGGGTCGCATCGTCGTCGCGGTGCGCTGCAGTTTCAGTGGGCGCCGCACCGGTCTCTGCGTCGGTAGGGCGGTCACCGTCGTTCGTCGGGGCGGATACGCTACTTTCCGCCTGCGGGCGGCCCGTCGACCCCTCGGCCTGGGGGTGCTGCGTTGGCTGCTGAGGTGCCGACTGTTGCGGACCGGCTTGTTGGGGCTCGCTCGGTCCCGCGGGCCAGGACGGCCCCTGCGGGCCGGGGTTGGCGCGGCCAGGGCGGGCATCGCCTCGGCCGCGTCGCGCGCGGCGAATGAGGCGACGGATGACCGCGAACCAGAGCACCGAGATGATCAGCGCGAAGATCACGAGGCCGGGAATCGCGTAGCCGAGGCCCTGCACGAAGCGGCCGAGCGACGACACGAAGTCGTGCCAGCCCTGGGCGAGGCCGTCGAGGAAGGTGCCGCCGTTGTCGTCGTCGGGCGACGTGTACTCGGTGCTGAAGTTCACCGTCACGGTCGACATCGCGACGTCGTCGTCGAGCACCTCGAGTTGACTCTCGAGACTCTGCAGCTCGGCCTGACGCTCGCTGAGCTTCTCCTCGACCTCGAGCAACTCGGTGACGTTGTCGGTCGCCTCGAGCATGGCCTCGAGCGAGGTGATCGACGATTCGAGCGCCGAAATGCGCGACTCGAGGTCGACCTTCTCCATCGTGACGTCCTGTGCGCTCGACTGCAGGCTCGTCACCTCGCCGAACTCGCTCAGCTCGGCGACGAAGGCGTCGTGGTCTTCGGCCGGCACGCGCACCGTGACATTGGAGCTCGGGCGGCTCGAGTCGAGCGACTCGTCGCGGGCCTCGATGTAGCCGCCGTACTTGTCGGTGAGGCCACGCAGCGCCGAGACGGCGCCGGGCACATCCGTCACGGTGACATAGGCGGAGGTCGTGGTGATGACCGCGCGCTCGGCGGTGGTGCCCGAATCGCCGGTCTGTTCCTGGGGCGCGGCCTCATCTTGCGCGCCGCCGTCGCTCGGCGCGTAGTCCTGCTGTGGATCGGAGACCTGCTGGTCGCCGGCGCTGGAGGAGGCACCGGGGCCGACGGCACAGGCGGTGAGCAGGCCCACAAGAGCGAGCCCACCCGTGAGGGAGGCAAGGAGGCGTCGTCGTGTCGGAGTCATGCCCTCAGTCTCCGCGCTTCGGGGAGTGAAATCGTCACCCTCACGTCAGATCGTGACCCTGGCGACACGCAACGCAGGGCGGATTTTCGCTGCGGGCGGGAACTTTCCGCCCGGCGTACCTAGCCGAAGAGATCCGGGTCTTTGCCCGCGCGCTCGCCGGTGTCGAGCGCGGCGATGGCCGCGAGGTCGGCATCGCTGAGGCGCACCTGCAGCGACTCGAAGTTCTCCCGCTGGCGGTCGGGGTGCACCGACTTCGGGATCACGACGTTACCGATCGCGAGCTGCCACGCGAGGATCGCCTGCGCGGGCGTGCATCCGTGCTGTTGTGCGATGACCTGCACCGTGGGGTTCTCGAGGTCGATGCCGCGGCCGAGCGGCGACCATGCCTCGGTCACGATGCCGTGCTCGTCGTGGAACGCGCGCAGCTCGGGCTGTTGGAAGCGCACGTGCAGCTCGACCTGGTTGGCCGCCGGCGTCTCCCCGGTTTCGTCGATGAGACGCTGCAGGTGGGTCGGCGTGAAGTTGGCGACACCGATGGCGTGCGCGCGTCCCTCGTCGCGCAGACGGAGCAGGGCCTCCCACGTCTCGACGAACTTGTTCTGGGCGGGCGACGGCCAGTGGATCAGGTAGAGGTTGACCTCCTCGACGCCGAGCTCCTCGAGCGAGTCGTCGAACGAGCGCAGGGTGGCGTCGTAGCCGTGGCTGTCTTGCCACATCTTCGTCGTGAGGAACACTTCGTCGCGGTCGATGCCGCTGCGGCGAAGGCCCTCTCCGACGCCCGCTTCATTCGCGTAGAGGGTGGCCGTGTCGAAGTGGCGGTAGCCGATCTCGACCGCAGACTCGATCGCGCCGGGCACATCCTCGTTGCTGATCTTGTAGACGCCGAGGCCGAGGAGTGGGATGCGACTGCCGCGGCGCAGTTCACGTGTAGGCGAAAGTTCACTCACGCCCTCGACCATATCCCTCGGCGGTGACCCGCGCATCCGGTCGGCTAGATCTCCTGCCGGAGATCGATGATGGGTGCTGCTCCAGTATCGGCTTTCGGTTCGAGGCTTGCCTGACGCAGGTCGGGGTGCCAGCGGATCGTCGAGACTGCGACGAGGAAGGCTGCGGTGACGAGGGCCGAGGCGACATAGAGGCCGCCGCGCGAGCCGAGGTGGTCAATCGCAATACCCGCGAGGCTGCTCGCCAGCGATGAGCCGAACATGATCGCGGTCGCGAGCCATCCGAAGGCCTCGGCAGTGTCGCTGAAGCGCACCTTCGCGCTGACGCTCGCGTTCGCCACTGCAATGACGGGCGCGCAAGAGGCGCCGGCGACGAACAGACCGATCGCGAGCAGCCACGGGTTTTCGGCAACGAGGAGCGCGAGCATCGTGCCGACGACGGCCAGGAACACCCGCGAGGTGAGCGAGCTACGGCGCATCGGCAGGTTGCCGGTGAGCAGGCCGCCGGCAAACGAGCCGACCGCCGAGACCGCGAGGATCACACCGGTGATGGGGGAGTCGTGGCCGTAGTGCGCGACGATCGACGCGTCGATGGCGCCCCAGATGCTGAGCGTGAGCATAAGCACGACGCACATGATGACGACGACGGGGTTGCGCAGCACTGCGCCCATGCGCCGAGGTGAGGGCGGAATCTTCACCATGCCGATTTCGGGCGCGCTCGCGAACCAGACGCTGCCGACGAGCAGCACGATCGCGGCGATGAGGATCGTGATGCTCGTGTCCCAGATCGCGCCGATGCCGATCGTGACGAGCGGGCCGAGGATCCAGATGAGCTCCTGCAGCGTCGCGTCGAACGAGAAGAGCGTGACGAGCTTCGGTCCGCGCACGAGGGTGGGGTAGACGGTGCGCACGGCCGACGACACCGGGGGCACCGTGATGCCGGCGACAAACGCGACGGCGGCGGTCAGCCAGGTGGTCATCGGCACGAGTGCGATCGCACCGAGCGCGAGGGCACAGACCACCATGGTCGGCACGAGGATGCCGCGCATGCTGAATCGACTCATGAGACGGCCGCCGAGCGGGCCGGCGATGCCCTCGGCGATGCCGAACGCGGCGAGCACGATGCCGGCGGCCGTGTAGCTGCCGAGGCGCTGCTCGACGTGGATCAGCAGGCCAATCGCGAGCATGCCGGTGGGGAAGCGGGCAGCAAGCTGCGAGAACAGGAGTCGGGCAACTCCCCGCGACCGCAGCACCTCAAAATAGTGACGCACGCCACGAGCCTAGTTGAGGGCTCGTGGCGTGCGTGACGCGGAATGCGTTCGGCTTAGGCGTCCCAACCGGATGCGCGCAGTGCCTCGCGCACGGCGTCCTTGACTGAGTAGGGGACGAGGGTTCCCAGCACCTCGACGTCTTGGCGGTGGCCGTGGCCGCCGACGAAGATGATGTCGTTCTCGTTCGCGAGCGAAACGGCCTTCGCGATGCCCTCGGCCGAGTCACCGATCTCGTAGACCTCGCGGTCGGGGAACTCGGTGTGGAGCGTATCGACGAGCGTCTTGCGGATCGCCGCAGGGTCTTCGAAGCGGGGGTTGTAGTCGGTGACCACGACGACGTCGGCGATCGCGGCCGAGCGAGCCATGTCGGGGCGCTTCGTCTGGTCGCGGTCACCGTCGGCGCCGAACACCATGAACAGGCGACCCTTCGTGAACTGGCGCAGCGTCGTCAGTACGGCCGCGAACGACGCCGGCGTGTGGCCGTAGTCGACGTAGACGCGGGGTCCGGAGCCGCCGGCATTGACGGGGTCGAGGCGGCCGGGCAGCGTGAATTCGAGGCCCCGCTCGTTGTCGAGCGCTTCGAGGAAGCGGTCGAAGGCGAAGCCCGCCTCGACGAGGGCGACGACGGCAAGCGCGAGGTCGACCGCGACGAACGAGCCGGGCTGGTTCACCCAGCTTGTGAGCGAGCGGCCATCGGGCGAGGTGAGCGTGAATTCCGTACGGTCGAGCTCGACCTCGCGGGTCGTGACGTGCCAGTCGGCCGCGGTTTGCGCATCCGTGCTGATCGTTGTGACCGGCACCTTCGCCTCGTTCGCGAGGCGCGCGCCCCACTCGTCGTCAACGAGCGTGACGGCGTGGCCGACCCGGTCGGGGGTGAACAGCGCGAGCTTCGACGCGAAGTAGTTGTCCATCGTGCCGTAGTCGTCGAGGTGGTCTTGGGCGAAGTTCGTGAAGATGGCGCTTGAGAAGAACAGGCCGTCGATGCGGTGATGCGTGATCGCCTGCGCCGACACCTCGATCGCGGCAGCTTCAACCTCGGCGAGGCGGAAGGCGGCGTTCAGCGCGTGCAGGTCGTCGGCCTCGGGCGTCGTGAGGCGACCAGAGTCGCGGGTCGTGATGCTCGTGTCGCCGATGCGGCGCTCGACCGTGCCCGAGAGGCCGCTGCGAACGTCGAGCGCGCGTAGGAGGGCGTCGACGAGGTAGGCGGTGGTGGTCTTGCCATTGGTGCCGGTTACACCGATGAGTACGGGGGAGTCACGGTGCGTGCCGTAGACGAGCGCGGCGACCTGGCCGAGTACCGCGCGGGGGTCTGGATGCACGAGCACGGGCAGGCCCGCCTCGCTCGCGAGCTCGACGCCGGTCGGGTCGGTGAGCACTGCGGTGGCACCGGATGCGGCCGCCTTGGCCGAGAACTTGGCGCCGTGCGTGCGTGCGCCGGGGAGTGCGACGAAGAGCGAGCCTGCGACGACAGTGTTGGTCGAGCTCGAAACACCGTTCACCTCGACGTCACCGTTGGTGGCTGTGGTGTCGGCAAAGGTCGCACCGACGGTCTGGGCGATCGATTCGAGGTGTGTCGCGGGAAGACCTTCGGGGCGTGCGGGGTTGTAACTCATGGGTGCTCCGTAAGACGGGTTGAGGGCCGGTACGAACGCTAGTGGATTGGCGTCCGGAACGGCACTTGGACACGGTGAGCGGCCGCAGATTTGCCGGGTCGTTCGCGCCAGGCAAAGCATGTCGGAGGCGCATGGTCGACTTGTCTTGTCAGTGTGCATCGAGCTGTGGAGGCGGTGTGGATAACACCCCGAAAACTGTGCAGACACGCCGTGAACCTGTGGATGTTCATGTGGATAATTACACGCTTGTAATCCGAGATGTAGTGGTGCTAGATTCCTTGGACACAACATCTAGTGGCGCCACCGCTTCGGCGACACCATGACGATCGCAAAGTTTTACCCCAGTCAGATCTCGTTTAGTTAGGCAGCAGCATGACCGTTTCCGTGTACAGCAAGCCCTCCTGCGTTCAGTGCACCGCGACCTACCGTGCCCTCGACAACCAGGGCATTGAGTACGAAGTCTTCGACGTCTCGGCTGACGACAAGGCGCTCGAGGCCGTCAAGGCACTCGGGTACCTGCAGGCACCGGTCGTCGTGACCGAGGACGACTCCTGGTCGGGCTTCCGCCCCGACAAGATCACCGAACTCGCGCAGCTGCGCAGCGCGTAACTTCGGGAGGTGGCATGTCTGGCCTCGTGTATTTCTCGAGTGCTTCGGGAAACACGCACCGGTTTCTGACCAAGCTGGGGCGCGAGGCCAGGCGCATCCCTCTCTATACCCACGAACCCACGATCCTCGCCGGTGAGCCGTATGTGCTCATTATTCCCACTTACGGCGGGGGTACACCGAAAACCGCAGTACCCAAGCAGGTCATTAAGTTCTTGAACCTCCGAGAGAATCGGGAACTGCTGCGCGGCGTCATCGGCGCCGGGAACACCAACTTCGGTCGGGCATACGGTCTGGCAGCCGACGTCATCGCGGCGAAATGCCAGGTACCCGTGCTCTACCGCTTCGAACTCTTCGGCACTCCAGAAGATGTGCAGAACGTCAACAAGGGATTGGACCAGTTTTGGCAACAGCAACCGACGCTCGCGACGACGTGATCACGATCGAAGCCCCGAAGAAGGGCCAGAGCTCGGGCATCGACTATCACGCGCTCAACGCGATGCTGAACCTCTACGACGCCGACGGTCGAATTCAGTTCGACAAGGACCGTGAGGCCGCACGCGAGTACTTCCTCCAGCACGTGAATCAGAACACCGTGTTCTTTCACGACCTCGAGGAGCGCCTGACCTACCTCGTCGACAACGAGTACTACGAGGGCGGCGTCATCGAGCAGTACTCGCTCGAGTTCATTGGGCAGCTGCGCGAGCGCGCCTACAAGGCGAAGTTCCGCTTCCCGACGTTCCTCGGCGCGTTCAAGTTCTACACGTCGTACGCGCTGAAGACGTTCGACGGCCAGCGCTACCTCGAGCGCTTCGAGGACCGCGTGCTCATGGTGGCGCTCGGCCTCGCGCAGGGCGACGAGCAGCTCGCGACCGCCCTCGTCGACGAGATGGTCTCGGGTCGGTTCCAGCCGGCCACCCCGACCTTCCTCAACGTCGGGAAGAAGCAGCGCGGCGAGTTCGTCTCGTGCTTCCTCCTGCGCATCGAGGACAACATGGAGTCGATTGGTCGCTCGATCAACTCGGCGCTGCAGCTCTCGAAGCGTGGCGGCGGCGTCGCCTTCAGCCTGAGCAACGTGCGCGAGGCTGGCGCCCCAATCAAGCACATCGAGAACCAGTCGAGCGGCATCATCCCGATCATGAAGCTGCTCGAAGACAGCTTCAGCTACGCGAACCAGCTCGGCGCTCGCCAGGGCGCCGGCGCGGTGTACCTCAGCGCGCACCACCCCGACATCATGCGCTTCCTCGACACGAAGCGCGAGAATGCCGACGAGAAGATCCGCATCAAGACGCTCTCGCTCGGTGTCGTGATTCCCGACATCACGTTCCAGCTCGCGAAGCGCAAGGAGCCGATGTACCTCTTCTCGCCTTACGACGTAGAGCGCGAGTATGGCAAGCCCTTCGGCGACATCTCGATCACCGAGCACTACTACGAGATGGTCGACAACGCGAAGATCCGCAAGCACAAGATCGACGCGCGCCAGTTCTTCCAGACGCTCGCCGAGATTCAGTTCGAGTCGGGTTACCCGTACATCGTGTACGAAGACACCGTGAACCGTGCGAACCCCATCGAGGGCCGCATCAACATGTCGAACCTCTGCAGCGAGATCCTCCAGGTCAACTCGCCGTCCACCTATCACGACGACCTCTCGTACGACCACATCGGCGAGGACATCTCGTGCAACCTCGGCTCGATGAACATCGCGCTCGCGATGGACTCGGACAGCCTCGGCAAGGCGGTCGGCACGGCCATCCGCGCGCTCACCGCAGTGAGCGACATGTCGAGCATCGACTCGGTCCCGTCGATCCGCGAGGGCAACGACGGCTCGCACGCGATTGGCCTCGGTCAGATGAACCTGCACGGCTACCTCGGTCGCGAGCGAATCCACTACGGCTCCGAAGAGGGTCTCGACTTCACGAACATGTACTTCTACACGGTCGTGTACCACGCGATCCGTGAGTCGATGGAGATCGCGCGCGAGCGCGGCGTGCGCTTCCGCGGCTTCGAGAACTCGAAGTACGCGTCGGGCGAGTTCTTTGACAAGTACACCGAACAAGAGTGGGCGCCGAAGACCGAGCGCGTGCGCGAGCTGTTCGCCGAGCACCACATCCCGACGCAGGATGACTGGCGCGAACTCAAGGCGCTCGTCCAGCAGCACGGCATGTACAACCGCAACCTGCAGGCGGTGCCGCCGACCGGTTCGATCTCGTACATCAACAACTCGACCTCGTCGATCCACCCGATCGCCTCGAAGATCGAGATCCGCAAGGAAGGCAAGATCGGCCGCGTCTACTACCCGGCGCCGTTCATGGACAACGACAACCTGGAGTACTTCGAGGACGCCTACGAGATCGGCCCCGAGAAGATCATCGACACCTATGCCGAGGCGACGCAGCACGTCGACCAGGGCATGTCGTTGACGCTCTTCTTTAAGGACACCGCGACGACCCGCGACATCAACAAAACGCAGATCTACGCGTGGACCAAGGGCATCAAGACGATCTACTACATTCGCCTCCGTCAGCTCGCGCTCGAGGGCACCGAGGTCGAGGGCTGCGTCAGCTGCATGCTCTAGCCCTCTTCTCACCCCAACTCGCAGAACGGCCGGACCCCTTTCGGGGCTCGGCCGTCCTCCGTTTCCGCCCTCACACGGTGCCGACCCGCAACGAGATGCCGCCGAGGGGGGGTTGAGTGGTCGTTTTT
>NZ_JACXJG010000019.1:48118-55609 GCF_014904065.1 Gulosibacter sediminis
GTAGGGTGAGCGGGTGCCGAGTGCTGCTGAGATTCTTGAGTTTGCCGACGACGAGCCGCCCTCGGGGGAGTCGCCGTGGGTGGTGCCGCAGACGCGCGATCCGATCGTCGTCGCCGAGCCCGACCCNTGGCCGCGACGGTTCGACGAACTCGCCGCGCGCATCCGAACTGCTCTTGGCGGGCGCGTGCTCGCGCTTGAGCACGTCGGGTCGACTTCGGTGCCGGAGCTGCCCGCGAAGCCGGTGATCGACGCCGACCTCATCGTGGCCGATCCGGGGGATGAGGCGGGCTGGCTGCCAGCGCTCGAGGGTGCCGGATTCGTGCTCACCGTGCGCGAACCCTGGTGGCACGAGCATCGCCTCGTGAAACACGCGAACCCGGTGGCGAACGTGCACGTCTTCTCGCCGGACTCACCCGAACCGTGGAAGCATCGCATTTTTCGCGACCACCTGCGCCGCGACGACGTCGACCGGGAGCGCTACGCCGAAGTGAAGCGTGCGGCGTCGCGCATCGCCACCGCCGGCGCCGAAACGGTCATGGAGTACAACGCCCGCAAGCAGGCGTGCATCCGCGACATCTACGCGCGCGCCTTCGCCGCAGCCGGGTACTAGCGAACGAGCCGTGCACGAACGGCGCCGCAGGTGTTCGGCTCATCCAAGGTATCGCGGGCGCCGAGACGCTCGATATCATCACCGTCGAAGACCGCGAGCTGCACCTCGTGCGCAGGAATGAATGGGTGTGCCTGCTGCCGGGCGACTCGGCCGGGCGGCGAGGCACCGCGCATGCGTGGAGCAACCGCACCTCCAAGCTGGTCTTGCTCGTCTCGGTCATGATGAGTGACAGCAGGTCAGCGACCAGTAGCGTCGCCTGGGGTGCGCAAGCGGATGCGCGGGGTGAGCGTGTGACTGGCCAGGGTGCCTGTGTTGTCGGCTAGGTCGCGGATTCGCTTGCACGATACTCGTGCAGCGCATCCAGTAGACGTTCGGCGCGCGCAGAGGTGCCAAACTCGCTCGGGCTGACGCCCGCATCTCCGGTGCCGTCGACCTGTGCGTTATAGGCGATGCCGTCGCCGAGCNTGGATTACGACGACCGTGAGATCATCCCCGAGTTCGTCACGGATGAGGTCGGCCCAGCGGTCCCGCCCGCGCTGCAGCGTCTCGCGAATTTCGTCGGTGCTCGTGTTCTCGATCGCCACCAGCGCGGCGGTGATGCGTTCGAGCTCACTCAGATAGTCGGATGAGGTGCGAAGGTACCAGCGCGCGGGCGACTCGCCGGAGGCCTGCAGCTCTTCGATCTCGAGATGGAGTTGCTGGAGGTAGAACTCGGCGAGCCCGTGCCGAAGCTTGCGCTGGCTAGGAAAGTGATAGAGCAGCCCACCCTTCGAGACGCCGGCGCGGGCGGCTACGGCATCGAGGGTAGCGGCGCGTTCGCCCTCTTCGAGTACGAGATCGGTGTAGGCGATGAGGAGGTCGCGACGTCGGTTTCGCTCGGTGCCGGCTGCGGGTGCTGCTCCTGGCGAAGTCATTGCGACAGTCTACTGGCGTGGGGGTGGCGAACTCCCGGCCTCATACTGTACCGTCTGGACGGTAGGGAGAGGGTGCAGTCGTCCGTCCGGCCCCTTGCCGGGATGCACCCGTGACACCGATGCACGACCGTATAGCTCGCTCATTCTGGATCGACCGCGCACCGAAGCGCGTCGCGCAGCCGTCGCTGCACGGCAATCAGCACACCGACCTGCTCATCATCGGCGGCGGTTACACCGGCCTGTGGACGGCCTTGCTCGCCGCCGAACGCGAGCCTGGCCGCCGCATCACCCTGCTCGAGGGAGGCACGATCGGCCATGCTGCGAGTGGCCGCAACGGCGGTTTCGTCGAGCCGAGCATCAGTCACGGCATCGGCAATGCGCTGGAACGCTGGCCAGATCAGGCGAGTGAGATCGCGCGCATTAGCGAAGACAACTTTGCGGCCATGCGAGCCGACATCCAGCGGCTTGGCATCGACTGCGACTGGTCCGAGGCAGGCAACCTCACGTTTGCCCGCACCCAGTGGCAAGCGGATGCGCTTGAGGAGTTCGCGCCCGAGGCGACCGCCCACGGCGAGCCGACCACCTTCATCGGTGCCGACCGCATCGGCGAGTTCACGAAGTCGCCGGCGTACGTCGCGGCGACCCACACCTCGGCCGGTGCGACGGTCGACCCGTACAAGCTCGCGCTTGGACTGCTGGATGCGGTGCTCGCAGCGGGTGTCGAGGTCTGCGAACACAGCGTCGTGCGCCGACTCGACCACGCGAGCGAGTTGCGGGCGCACACCGAACGGGGGAGCATCCGCGCGAAGCAGGTCGTGCTCGCGACGAACGCGTATCCGTCGCTCCTGCGCCGACTCGCGGGTGTCACCGTGCCGGTGTACGACTACGCGCTCATGACCGAGCCACTCAGCGAAGAGCAGTTTGCGAGCATCGGTTGGACCGGGCAGGAGGGGCTCTCGGATGCGGGCAACCAGTTCCACTACTACCGCAAGACCGACGACGGCCGGATCCTCTGGGGCGGCTACGACGCCGTCTACTACTTTGGCTCGCGCCGCAGCGAGGCACTGACGCAGCGGGCCGAGACGTTCGCGACGCTCGAGCGCAACTTCTTCGCGACCTACCCGCAACTGCGCGGGGTGCGATTCACGCATCAGTGGGGCGGCATGATCGACACCTCGACGCAGTTCTGCGTGACGAGTGACGTTGTCTCGCGCGGGCGGATCGCGTACGCGGTCGGGTTCACGGGCCTCGGCGTCGCGGCCACGCGCTTCGGCGCGCAGGTCATGCTCGACCAGCTGGCGGGGGAGCAGACCGACCGCCTCGCGCTCGACCTCGTGCGCAAGCATCCGCTGCGGTTCCCGCCCGAGCCCGCCCGCGCGTTGGGCGTGAACATTTCGCGCCGGTCGATGGCGCGCGAGGATGAAACGGGGCGGCGAAACCTCTGGCTGCGCACCATGGATGCGGTCGGGCTCGGCTTCGATTCGTAGTGTGTTCACCGCGGGCGGAATCGAATGGCTGGGGCCTGTGTTTACACCCGGGTCGGCCCTCCACTCGGGCTAGACTCGTCGCGACAAGGAGGAGCGTTTCTATGGGTGATCACCTGCTCACGCACGTGGAGGCAATCAACTGGAACCGGATCCAGGATGATAAAGATCTTGAGGTCTGGAACCGGCTGACCAACAACTTCTGGCTGCCCGAGAAGGTGCCGCTGTCGAACGACATTCAGTCGTGGGCGACGCTGACCGAAGACGAGCAGCGCCTCACGATGCGCGTGTTCACGGGGCTCACCCTGCTTGACACGCTGCAGGGCACCGTGGGTGCAATCTCACTGATTCCCGACGCCGTGACCTCGCACGAGGAGGCCGTCTACACGAACATCGCGTTCATGGAGTCGGTGCACGCGAAGAGCTACTCGTCGATCTTCTCGACGCTCGCGAACACGCCGCAGATCGACGACGCGTTCCGCTGGTCGCGTGAGAACCCGCTGCTCCAGAAGAAGGCGCAGATCGTGCTCGACCACTACCACGGTGACGACCCGCTGAAGAAGAAGGTCGCCTCGACGCTGCTCGAGTCGTTCCTCTTCTACTCGGGCTTCTACCTGCCGATGTACTGGTCGTCGCACGCGAAGCTCACGAACACGGCCGATCTCATTCGCCTCATCATTCGCGACGAGGCCGTGCACGGGTACTACATCGGCTACAAGTACCAGCAGGGGCTCGAGCGCGAATCGCAGGAGCGTCGCGACGAGCTCAAGGACTGGACCTTCGGGCTCATGTACGAGCTTTACGAGAACGAGGTTGCCTACACGCACGACCTCTATGACGGGGTCGGCTGGTCAGAGGATGTCAAGAAGTTCCTCCACTACAACGCGAACAAGGCATTGATGAACCTCGGCTACGAGGCGATGTTCCCGTCGACCGTGACCGACGTGAACCCGGCGATCCTGTCGGCGCTCTCGCCGAACGCCGACGAGAACCACGACTTCTTCTCGGGGTCGGGCTCGTCCTACGTCATCGGCAAGGCCGAAAACACCGAAGACGACGACTGGGCCTTCTAACCCTTCCCGAAACACAGTTGAGTGGTCAGTTNTCTTCGGGCTGTGGTCGGGGATGCGTGGGGAGGGTGTGCGCTTAGCCGAGCAGCTCGACGCCGAAGCGGGTGACGACGTTTCGTAGTTCTGCGAGGTACCGCTGTGCCTGCTCGGTGAGTGGGATCGAGGAATGGCTGATCCAGCCGATCTCGATTCGTTCGTCAACGGCGAGGGGAATGGCGACGATTTCCGGGTCGAGGTCGTCGCTGATGAGGCCGGTCGAGATCGTGTACCCGTCGAGCCCGATCATGAGGTTGAAGATCGTTGCGCGATCAGAGACCCGAATATCTTGTTTGCTCGATAGCGTCGAGAGGATCTCCTCGGCGAAGTAGAACGAGTTGTTCGCGCCCTGGTCGAAGGTGAGCCGTGGCAGATCAGCAATGTCGTCGAGGGTCACGCGATCGCGGGATGCGAGGGGATTCTTCCGCGCAATGAAGATGTGCGGCGTGGCAAGAAAGAGCGGATGGAACGCGAGCCCGGAATCCCGCAGCAGTTTTTCAATGACTTTCCGGTTGAAGTCATTCCGATAGAGAATCCCGAGTTCGCTTCGGAGCGTCCGGACGTCTTCGATGATGTCCCACGTGCGTGTCTCACGTAGCGAAAACTCGTACTCGGCAGCGCTGGTGGACTTCACCATCTGCACGAACGCGTCAACCACGAACGAGTAGTGCTGCGCCGACACTCCGAGCAACCGCCGCGACGGCGGCCGCCCGAGGTACCGCTGCTCGAGGAGTGACATCTGCTCGACAACCTGCCGGGCGTATCCGAGGAACTCCGCGCCATCCTCGGTGAGCGTCACGCCGCGCGTCGACCGGAGGAGCAATGGGCGCCCCGCTCGCGACTCAAGATCCTTCATCGCGGCTGACAACGTTGGCTGCGCGACATAGAGCAAGTCAGCGGCAGCGGTGATCGATCCCTCGGCCGCGACCTCGATGAAGTAGTGCAGCTGCTGCAGCGTGATGCCCTTCGAACTCGTGGTCATAGCTAAAGGCTATAGGAGTCCATAGGTGCCGCAAGTTACTTGATGGCACCTTTGTGCCTGCAGTATGGATGCATCGACTTCCGCAAGGCCGAGCCCGGCCGATCACGCGCCCAGATTGGACGGACATGACGAACGAGTTCACGTTCAAGATTTCCACCACCCGATTCGACGAGGACTACGCTCCGTCGGAGAACTCGAGGATCACCACGAACTTCGCGAATTTGGCGCGAGGCGAGCACCGGCATCAGAATCTCCGCAACACATTGACGATGATCAACCGTCGGTTCAATGATCTTGCGGAGTGGGACAACGGGAACCAGGATCGCTACGAGGTTGAGTTGGAGATCGTGTCAGCGGACTTGCAGTTCACTGCAGCCGATCAGGACCAGCAGTTTCCATTTCTGGAGATCCTCGATGTCCAAATCCTCGACCGGCTGTCTGGCGTTCGGCACCCGGGGATTGTTGGCAATAACTTCTCTTCCTACATTCGCGACTACGACTTCAGCGTGCGGCTCCCGGCTGCCAACAAGGGTGCAACGGAATTCACCGTTCCCGATGACTTCGGCGATGTGCACGGCAAGCTCTTCCAACACTTCCTTGACTCCGCGGTTTACCAAGAGCGCTTCCTCGGCTCGCCCGTCATCTGCATCAGCGTTTCGACGAGCAGGACATATCGCCGCACCGAGAATCACCACCCGATTCTCGGCGTCGAGTATCAGCAGAACGACTATTCCCTGACCGACGACTACTTCGGGAAGATGGGCCTGCAGGTGCGGTATTTCATGCCGCGAGGCACCGTCGCCCCGCTCGCGTTCTATTTCCGCGGCGACCTGCTCAACGACTACTCCAACCTGCAGCTCATCGGCACGATCAGCACGATGGAGACTTTCCAAAAGATCTATCGCCCAGAGATTTACAACGCGAATTCGGCCGCCGCGGGAATTTACCGCCCGTCGCTGGATTCGCAGGACTTCTCCAAGACGCTCATTGATTACGATCGCGTCGAGCGGAGCGAGCTGGCGACCAAGCAGGGCAAGTTCACCGAGGAACACCTCATGAAGCCGCACGGAGCGGCGCTCGAACAGTTTGCCGCCAACGTCCCTGTCCTCGTGTAATGACCGCCGGAGTTCACTCGAATATGCCAAAGCTTCTCCCCACCGCAACCGTCGGCAGCTTGCCAAAGCCGTCGTGGCTCGCACAGCCGGAAACGCTCTGGTCGCCTTGGAATCTCCAGGGGGATGCGCTGGCCGAGGGCAAGCAGGATGCGTTGCGGATCGCCGCCCATGAGCAGGCCCGCCGCGGCATCGACATCATCAGCGATGGTGAGCAGACCCGACAGCACTTCGTCACGACATTCATCGAACATCTCAGCGGGGTCGACTTCGAGCGCCGCGAGACCGTGCGCATCCGGAACCGCTATGACGCGAGCGTACCGACCGTGGTGGGTGCGGTGAGCCGAGACGCCTCCGTCTTCGTCGAGGATGCGCGCTTCCTGCGCCAGCAGACTGATCAGCCGATCAAGTGGGCGCTGCCCGGGCCGATGACCATGATCGACACGCTTGCGGATCGGCACTACAAGAGCCGAGAGAAGCTCGCGTGGGAATTCGCGACGATCCTCAACGAGGAGGCGAAAGAACTCGAGGCGGCGGGCGTTGACATCATTCAATTCGACGAGCCAGCGTTCAACGTGTTCTTCGACGACGTGCGCGATTGGGGCATTGCGGCACTGGAACGGGCCGCCGAAGGACTCCGCGCCGAGACTGCTGTGCATATCTGCTACGGCTATGGCATCAAGGCGAACACCGACTGGAAGGCGACGCTAGGGTCCGAGTGGCGGCAGTACGAGGAGTTCATCCCGCTGCTGCAGCAGTCCAGCATCGATATCGTTTCGCTAGAGTGTCACAACTCCCACGTCCCGCTTGACCTCATCGAACTCATCCGTGGCAAGAAGGTCATGGTGGGGGCCATAGATGTCGCGAACGAAACGATCGAGACGCCGGAAGAAGTGGCCGCGACGCTTCGGGCAGCGCTCCAGTTTGTGGATGCGGACAAGCTCATCCCCAGCACCAACTGCGGCATGGCCCCCTTCCCGCGCGACGTCGCACTCGCGAAGCTGAGTGCCCTGAACGCGGGCGCAGAAATCGTGCGCGCCGAGCTCCCCGGCAGTACGGCATAACTCGCTTTCCGCTGAAGGGGCTTCGCTCCGTGCCTCCAGTCGCAGCCACCGGAGGAATGTCCCTGCGACTACCGGAAAGTTGAGGCAGCATCGTCTGCTTCGCAGTGGCATGCAGAGCGCACGCCAGCCGCATACGTCGAAGTGATTCGCGTGATTTTGGGGTCTAGCGTGAGTACTGAGCCTTCTGGCGGGGGCAAAGGGGTCTGCTGCACGGATAGG
>NZ_JACXJG010000002.1:247-321 GCF_014904065.1 Gulosibacter sediminis
CCCTTCATCAGGTCTCAGTATCCCGACTCGCTGTCCAGCTCCGCGGCGCGCTTATCGTGGGGCCACGCCCCCCC
>NZ_JACXJG010000002.1:332-33245 GCF_014904065.1 Gulosibacter sediminis
GTGAACGTCCATGTGCGCGATCAATCTCTGGGCGGTGAACGCCGCGGCCTTCACCAGCGAGTTCCAGCAATTCACCACGGAACGGCTCGGCGTCGCGCCCGTCGCCGAAGAGATGAGCATCGGCTCGAGCCGTGTGCGCGGCTCTTCGCGCGTCTTCACCCTGACAACACGCATGTGCGACTGCGACTCGCTGATCGGCCGGCGGGCCGATCCTGCGCGCGAGGACGAGATCAGCGCGGAACGCTGGCTCGGCTGGCTTCGCGAACTGCCCGATCATGTCCCACACGTCTCCCGCATCGCCGTCCTCCGCGCGTGGAGCCCCGACGACGATGTCGTCACCCCGCAGCGCTCACGCGGCATCCGGATCGGCGAACTCGATGAGACGACTCTGCGCGACATCCGCGACGACATGCTGCTGACGCTCGACTACCCGCGGGCCTGGTAGAAGGCGAACACCCCCGGCCGTCATCGACGACCGGGGCGATGCACGCAGAAGCGGCAGGTCACACGTTAAAGCGGAACTCCACCGCATCGCCACAGATAGGAACGACCCCGGACCTGTGGGAAACGCCGGGCAGTGCACCCTAGCGTTGTTCCCAGTCTGATCGGGACAACGCGAAGCGTGAGTACGTGGAAGTCACCCCGAGAAACATGTCGTCATCACCTGCGCCGGTGCGCGTCATGCCGATCCGCTCCAGCACCCGGAGCGAACCGACGTTGGCGTCGACCGCCTCCGCCCATACGGACGAGAGCTTGAGCACATCGAACCCATACTCGAGCCCCGCCGAGGCCGCCATTGTCCCCAAGCCTCGNCCGATGACGAAGCCGAGTTCGCGCGTACTCCGCTCGTCCCCATGGAGGTCCACATATCCCACGACGTCATCTCCCATTACAGCGGACAGCCGGACGAGCTGGGGATCTGGTGCCGCGATGGATGCTACCCACCAGACAGTCAATTCCTCGACCGTCGCACGGCCGCTCCACCCGCATGAGCAAGAAACACCGGATCAGATCCCCAATCGGCGAACGTGTCGGCATCAGACACGTCCATCGGCCGCAGGCGCAGTTTCATGAATGACAGTCCGTGCGATGCATCATGTATCGGCTCTCCTCGGATCGGAATGCCGCATCTGCCTGCGGATAGTTTGCCGCGACAAATGAACGCGCACGGTCCACGAATTCGTTCACTCGGATCACCCGACCGCGCCAGGGGAGATGACATCGAGCCCAGCCGTCTCGGCCGCTTCCCCAAGCCGACGGTCATAGGTCAAGACAGCATCAGCGTCAAGACGAATGGCAGCCTCCAGATGCAAGGCATCAAGAGTACGCAGATACTGCATCGGCAGGAAGCCAGCGGATCGATACGTTGCGCGGTCGAGGGCCGCCAGCGACACACCCTCCAAGAGTGCGCTCACATTCGACTGGTCCCGGCCTTCCCGGACCGCCATGCGACGCAGTTCGGTCTCAAGAAGATCACTCGAGACAAGGCACGCATCCTCGCGATCAAGCCAGTTCACTAACTCTTGAGTCTCGGGCTGAGCAACAAGCAGTGCGCCGAGCGCGGACGTATCGACATACACCAGCGGAGCGGTACTCACACCCGGTCTCCCCGCAGTTCGTCGAGGATTCGGTTCATCGGCCGGTCGCGGTCAGTCGGCTGAGGCTTCAGGTCGGACCAACCACCGACTCGCTTGGCCGGTCGCGAGATGGGTAGCGCGGACGGCGGGGCATCGAGCGGAACGATGCGCCCGACGGGGATACCGCGATTGGTCAGCACGAACGAATGCCCCTCGCTCACCTCACGCAGCACGCGTCCAGATTCGTTGCGCAACTCGCGCTGCGAGAGGCTCTCACTGTGTGCTTCAGCCGTACCCATGCACCAAGCGTAGCACCCGTGCTACACGTTGAACCTGAATTCAACCGCGTTCCGGCACGGAGAATCATCTGCAGTCAGCGACTACCAAGCCCGCCCGCGCAGGTCGACGTCTCCGTCAGGCCATGTCTCGAGCGGGGCGATTGGCAGGATGAGGATCGGCGGGCTGAGCTCGTCCACGACAGATTCGCCATCACGCCCGATCGACTTCTCGCGAGCAAGGATCCTCTTCCAACCACATGACTCGTAGAACGGGACGACTTGCTCTCGACAGCCCAAGTAGCGGAACGCGAGGCGACCGCGATCGCGCATCGATTGCGCTGCCCAGCTCATGAGTTCGCGCCCGAGACGCATCCCTCTTGCGTCAGCGGAGATCAAGACACCGCCGACTCCCGCGATCGCGAGGGTCTCCGTACCGACAGCGATCTCGCGGTGCGCCCATCCCACGTGGCCAATGACGCGGTCTTCGATCCGCGCCATGATGTGGACATCATGTGACGCGTAGCCGTATGGCTCTTGTGGATCCCACTCTCCGAACTCCTTGAGGTACTCGTTGTCGAAGAGCAGCCGAAGTTCACCCAGATCGGCCTCAGTGAGTTCCTGGTGGGCGAGGACCTCGATCGAATGACGCTTCACGCGTCCACCTTCCATGGGTCCACCAGTTCGACGCCGGTGTGCTGGAAGTCCTTCACATTGCGCGTAGCGCAGGTGGCCCCGTGCGCCAGGCAGATCGCGGCGATCTGGGCGTCGGCTGTCCTGACCGGCGCGCCTGCTGCCTCACGCGACGCGAGCACCTCCGCGTATCGCTCCGCCGCGTCAGTATCGAAGGCGAGCACCGACCGGCTCCCCCGATACGGCGCTACCGCTTCATCGATCCTCTGCGCCAGCTCGTCTTTGCGTTGGCCGTTCGGGAGCCTGCGCACACCGGCAAGCAACTCCGCGAGAGTGATGGAAGTGATCGCGACGTCGCCCGTCAAGGACACAAGCCACTCGACGACACGAGGCTCCGGAGAGGGCCGAAAGATCTCCGAGATGACGTTCGTGTCGAGGACGATCATTCGAAGTCCGCCGCCCTTGCAACATCATCGCGCGTCGGAATCGGCAACTCGTCAACCCCTTCGACATCCCGTGCCGCAGACAGAAGAGCCATGCCGATGTGCGGCCGTCGAGCGGCCTTCGTGAGGATGTCGCGGACCTCGGCCTCCATGGACCGCCCGTGCTCCTTCGCCTGCGATGCGAGCTGCTGCTTCACGTGGTCATCGAGACCGCGCACGATGATGGATGACATCCGGGCCACCTCCTTCTGCTATCAACCATGATAGCGCAGATGGCTGGATGCGGACAGCCCAGAACAAGCCAACGAAGCCCCGCTGATCACGAAGATCGACGGGGCCCGCGGAGCAGGATCGGCTCACATCACACGTTGAACCGGAACTCCACCGAGTTCCGGAACAGAGCAACCTCAGGATCGCCGGCCGGACCGCACTTACGATGTCCGCACGGACCTGTTCCTGTCATTGACAGAAAACCTATCATAGATAGAATCGTGCCATGATCATCACGGGCCTCACCATCACCGCTCTATCCGGTCTGGCCATTGCCGCCATCGGCCTGATGTACCTTCTCGCACCCAGGGCCGCAGCCACCTCCTTCGGACTCACGGATATCCCCGAGTCCAGCAGCACGCCCTGGCTGCGAATTAAAGGAGTGCGCGATGCAACCTGCGGAGTCGTCGCCGGGGTGCTCCTGCTGACCGCCCCCCTCGAGACAATCGGATGGGCTGTGCTCGCGTTCGCACTCATCCCGCTCGGAGACGCAGCAACGGTACTGGCCTCAGGAGGAAGTCGGCTGGCAGCGTGGTGCATCCACGCGCCGACCGCTCTGCTCATGATTGTCGGGGCCGCCCTCCTGATTGTGGGGTCCCGATGAATAGCCGCAGCACCGATACGACACCGCGCGAACGCCGGAAACTCGCCCGTCGCCAGCAGATAGTCGAGTTGGCTCGCCAGATAGCCGAAGCAGAAGGCTGGGAGGCGGTCACGACTCGTCGTCTCGCGGACGGCATCGACTTCAGCCAACCGGTGCTCTACCAACATTTTTCCAGCCGCGAAGATGTGATCCGGACCGTCACCCTCCAAGGGTTCGCCGACCTCGAGCAACGCGTCCGCGCTCTCGACGCCGGAATCGGCGATCGCCGCGGCCTCGAAGCGGTATGCCACACCTATCTCGGCTTCGTGCGCGAGCATCCGCGCTTGTACGACGCCATGTTCACGAACCCCACGCCACTACCCTTTGCGGACACCCATACTCCACCTGAACTCACCGGCGCGTTCAACGCGCTCACGGAGCATGTGGCTCGCCAAGCGCCTCACATCGACGACGCGGTAGCCGCAGCCGAACTGCTGTGGGCCTGCTGTCACGGCCTGGCCACACTCCAGGCATCTGCGCGCATTCCCGCAGATCGCATCGATGAACACATCGGCCACATCGACCGGATGATCACCCGCCGGGGCACGCAGGGCGAAGACCCAGCGTGAACCCAGGCCGGCTGGGCCTGCCCCTCCCAGCCAGCACGTCTGGGTCAGAATCGACTAGACGTTAAACCTGAACTCGACCGAGTTCCGGTGAAAAGAACCATTACGACGATCGCGAACGGACCTCGCCTGTCCTCGCGTGGGACAATCGGACGGTGCTGCCGCCCTTTTCATCGTTACCGCTGATAGAGCAGTGGGCCGCAGACGGCCCGGCGACATCAGGGATCATCCTGCCGGATGGGTGCATGGATCTCGTTACCGACGGGGAGACCATCGTCGTGGCAGGTGCCGACACCCGTGCACGACACTTCGCCGGCGCTGACAATGGATGTCCGATGTGGGGCGTTCGGTTCCATCCCGGATTGCTACCCGGGCTGTTGGACATCCCAGCCAATTTGGTGACCGATCAAGTTGTGCCGCTGGAAGACCTGACGCGTACGCGGGTCAGCCCAAAGGACCTCCACGACATCAAACACCTGATGACAGTGTTTCCCGCAGGCGCGGTGGAGCCAACCTCGATCAAGATTGCCGATCAACTATGGCGAGGAATCTCGATCGAGCAGGTGGCACAATCGGCAAGCTGGTCACCGCGCCAGCTTCGTCGGCTGTCCATGCGCTGGTTCGGATATGGCCCCAAGCACCTGCAGCGAGTACTACGAGTGCGGAGAGCTGAACAGCTTCTCGGCAACGGGCTGAGGAAATCCGATGTCGCAGCTTGGTGCGGCTATGCGGACAGTTCACATTTGTGGAGGGACCGACGAGACCTCAACACCCCGGCCAGGTGATCAGAGCGCGCAGAACAGATCAACCGGGTTGCCGTCGGGATCGGCAACGGTCGCGTATCGCTGCCCCCAGAAGGCGTCCCATGGCACCTGGACCGATACGTGCCCTGCTTTGACGAGTGACTCGAAGGTTCTGTCGACCGCCTCGGGAGACTCGCACTCAAATGCCAGTGCCATCGCGTGCCCGCCCGTCGGCCTCACCCACTCCGGATGCAGTTTGCACATCAAGGATTCGGTGTCGAGCATGACGCGAACACCGTCGCCAGCGAAGTCGGAGTGATCGTCATCCGGCCCTCCCCCTGACAACGTCAGACCGAGGTCAGAGTAGAAGCCGATGGACGCGGCCATGTTCGAGACAACGATTGAAACAACACTGAGAGAAGCCATACCCCCGAGGGTAGAAGTACACAACTCCAGTAAGCATGAACAAAACGGCCATGTTCTCTCAAGCTCCCCCAGCCGCAACGATCTGGCCGAAGCGAGCTCTACGCGCCAACTCCCGGCGGTTTGTCACCGCGCCACAGCCGACCCGTTTCCTGCCATCGCGGAGGTGCCCCCATGTGTGAGATCGGGATGACGCGAACGTCCGGATAGGTCTTGACCACGGCAGGGAGCAAGCCAGTCGAGCCCACTTCGAGACGGTCGAGCAGGTACTGGATCAGCGTGAGCTGGCCAAAGGTGCGGTTCCAGTCGGCGTCGGCGGAGTCGAGATCATCGTGCACTCCAGGCACGGGCAGCTTCGGGGTGATGGCGTGAACCCTGTTGAACAAGCGCCCATGATGCGCGCAGGTGTTCCGTACAACATTGAGGACTTTCAACCAGCTGCCCAGCTGCGGTGCACGCAGCAGACAAGCATCAGCGACCGCCTCCTGCACGCGACGCGGAGCGAAGTCGAACAGGCGGCTGAGGCTGCCCCAATCCAACAGCTCGACGGCCGCCCACACAGGAACCTGCCCGCCGTACTTCTTCTTGTGGTGGGCAACGAAGTCCTCGCGCGAGCGGCGAAACGATTCGTTGTAGCGTCGCAACCACTTTGCATGGGCATCACCGCGCCGGGCGACTGGGCCCAAGAGAGTCGGATCCAGATGGGCACTCGGATCGACGCGCCCCAGTTCGTGGCCGAGGAGAGTGCGGATTGCGAGTTCGATCGGCATGAGCGCTTCGAACGTTGCGCCGCGCAGCTTGGCATCGAACTCATAGAGCGCAACGACGTCGTCGAATCTGGTGTCAGGGTAGAAGTCGTCAGCCCGGCCATCCTCGCGCTGAACACGGAAGGGATACCAGTAGCCGCTGAGCCGGTAGTAGTTCACCCGCGCCAGTGTCTTGGCAGCAACGGCGCGGTCTTCGATGAGCATGCCGCGCCTGAGCAGGAGATCAACCTGCTCGTCGTACGTCTTGTACGACTTCACCTGCTCCGCCACACGCCACCGCCCCGGAAAAAAAAATGAGGACCGGCCCTGGACCTACCGAAGTAGGCGGAACCGGTCTTAGTACTCCAGAGTGTACGCGAGATGGCATTCAACTTCAACGCCTGAGGCCGGTGATCGACACAACAGCCCCCACCCACCCGCGCGACGAGACACGGACTCAGATGCCAGAGCCGAACCGAACTCCTTCTACCAACTGGACCGAAAGATGCTTCTGACCAGGCATCTTACAAACTGAATCTAAATTCAACCGAGTTTCGGTGCATGCAGCCGTCACGGTAGCGTCGCTAGCCTTGAGACTCTAGGGAAATCTCACGCCGCCTGATGGAGCCTGCACATCTCTACAGGACTCATCCCTCGGGGTTACCAACACAGAAGTAGTTGCCTTCTGGGTCGGTCATGGTCGTCCACGTTAGCCCGGGGACGTTGCGCGTCTCGTGTTCGGTCGCGCCAAGGTCACGGAGCCGACGAACCAAGGCTTCGCGGTCTTCTCCGCCACCGTCGAAGTGAATTCGATTCTTTCCAGGAGTTACATCCGAGACACGCTGAAAGCCGAGTGCCGGAACAGAACCCACCATGACGAAGTCACCATAGTCAGCAGCCACAGGGCACCCCGTGGCTTGAGACCAGAACGCCGCAAGCCGCGCTGGATCCTCACAGTCAACAGTGATCATGCGAATGGCGAAATTGGTCGAGCTCATCTCAGGCTCCTCCTCAAGCAGTCAAGGATTCAGTTCAAGTACGGCCACCGCGATGAGCGATGAGCAGGACAGATGCTCTGCCCCAGAATACCCGCAGCACACCTCCATGGACCCACCAGCTGCCGGACCCCAACTGTGCTTCTCACCCCCAGACGTTTAGTTCGAGAATCGAAACTCGACCACGTCGCCGTCCNGATGCGTACCTTGCCGGCCGCCTTGGCGTCCTGCATTGAGCCCGCCGCGAGGAGATCCTCGAACGAGACGACCTCGGCCTTTATGAAGCCGCGCTCGAAGTCGGTGTGGATCACGCCAGCAGCCTGGGGTGCCTTGTCGCCCTTGCGGATGGTCCAGGCGCGCGCTTCCTTCGGGCCGGCCGTGAGGTAGGTCTGGAGGCCGAGCGTGTCGAAGCCGACGCGCGCGAGCTGGTCGAGACCCGACTCATCCTGGCCGAGTGCCTCGAGCAGTTCGGCAGCTTCGTCGGCGGGCAGGTCGATCAGCTCCGACTCGGTCTTCGCGTCGAGGAATACCGCCTGAGCGGGCGCAACCAGCGCGGCGAGCTCGTCGAGCTTGCCCTGATCGGCGAGGATCGCCTCGTCGACGTTGAAGACGTAGATGAACGGCTTCGCGCTAAGCAGGCCGAGCTCACGAACGGGCTCGAGGTCGAGATCGCTGCTCGAGAGCAGCTTGCCCTCGTTGAGCANAGCGAGTGCTTCCTTCGCGGCGTTGAGCACGGACGCGTCGAGCTTCTTCCCCTTGACTTCCTTCTCGAAGCGCGGAATCGCCTTCTCGAGGGTCTGCAGGTCGGCGAGGATCAGCTCGGTGTTGATCGTCTCCATGTCGCTCGCGGGCGACACCGCGCCGTCGACGTGCACGACGTCGGGGTCGGAGAATCCACGCACGACCTGCGCGATCGCATCCGCCTCACGAATGTTCGCGAGGAACTGGTTACCGAGCCCCTCACCCTCACTCGCGCCCTTCACGATGCCGGCGATGTCAACGAACGACACCGTTGCCGGCAGCAGCCGCTGCGAGGCGAAGATTTCGGCGAGCTGGCCGAGCCGCGCATCCGGCAGTTCAACGACGCCGACGTTCGGTTCGATCGTCGCGAACGGGTAGTTCGCGGCAAGCACCGTGTTCTTGGTCAGCGCGTTGAAGAGGGTGGACTTGCCGACGTTGGGCAGTCCGACGATTCCGATAGTAAGAGCCACGGCGCCCTAGTCTACCGGCCGGGCTGATCGCCCGCGGCGGCCCGACAATGTCAGGGGGTCGTGCCACCATTGAGCCACATGTCAGTCAGTTTCACCGCCGTCGACTTCGAAACGGCCAACCGCTCCCCCGCCTCCGCCTGCGCGGTCGGTGTCGTGCGGGTGCGTGACGGCGAGTTCATCGAACGCGAGACCTGGCTCATCCACCCGCCCGACGGCCACGACCGGTTTGAGCCCTTCAATATTCAATTGCACGGCGTGAGCCCTGAGCGCGTCGCCCGCGCACCCCGGTGGCGCGAAAGCTTGCAGCGGCTCATCGAGTTCATCGGCGATGACGTCGTCGTCGCGCACAACGCGGGCTTCGACATTGGGGTGATCGTCGCAGCCTCGCGCGCGAGCCATCTCCCGGTGCCCGGTATGCGCTATTTCTGCTCGCTCCGACTCGCCCGCACGAGCTACCAACTTCCCTCGTACAAACTGCCTCGCGCGGCGGCCGCCGCCGGTTATACCCTGGAGAACCACCACGACCCCCTCGCGGATGCCGAGGCGTGCGCGGCGATCGTCGTCGACGTCGCACGCACTGGCGATTTCACCGACATGGACGAGCTTGCGAGCTCGTCCCGAGTGCAGATCCGCCACCTGCAACCCGAGGATGCGCCAGCGCACGACCAACTCGTGGCCGACGCAACATTTTGACCACCGCAAGGAGCATCCCTTGACCGCACCCCGCTGGCAGCACCTGCTTGAGCGCCCCGAGAACATCGACGCCACGGGCATCGCCATCGCAATCATCGCCGATGGGGGCGACGCGGCCTACCGCAAGTCGCTGGCTCGGTGGAACTCGCTGCGCGACCGCAATGACAAGGATGCGCAGGCCGGCATCGCGCTGATTCTCGCGGACGCCTTCGACGACCACCGCGCGATCGACGAGATCGCGGAAACGTGGCCCGAAGTGTTCCCCGAGCAGTTCGCGTGGCGCACCGTCATCGCCGAGCCTGGCGCTCGCACGCGGCGCGCGTTCGGGGCAAAGTCGCTCGCCGCGCTGCGGGAATGGGGCGAGCACGGCACCGACGCCGATCTACCGGCCGAAGCGGCGCAGGCCGCGCGGATGCTGCACCCCGACGACGCCGAAGAGGTCTACCTGCCGCTGCGTCGGCTGCTGCTCGAGCGCGCTCACGAGGCGATCGTGCGCCACAATAGCGCGGCGAGCGCGGCAGCACAGGTCACCGAAGACGAGTCGTCGGAGCACGAAGAGGCTACCGAGCAGCCAGCCGAACCGACGGCCACAGATGACCTGACGCAACTCGAGGCCGCGATGGCCGCGTCCGATCTCGTCGACACCGCCGAGCGCGCTGCCGACAATCTCCTCGTCGCCGCGGCCCGGGCCACACCAGATTCCTACGATGTGCAGCGCGTCGTGCTCTCGTACTGGGGCGAGGCCGAACCACTCGACGCCGTGCCGACCGCGAACCCGCGACCGGGCGACCCGCCGGCGTCGTGGACCGCGACCTGCGAGGTGCTCGCGGGCACGCGCTCGCCGAGCGTCGCCGAGCAGTTCAACCAACTCGCCGAGGGCTACGACGAACTGCACGGCCGCGAACTCGAGCAGTACATCGACGCCCTCGAACGCACCAACGCGCCGTTTGCCGACACGAAGCTGCTCGAACTCGCGAAGTCCGACAGCGGCGCCGCCAGCCTCGCAGTGCGGGCCCTTGCCGACCGGCGCCGCCGTCTCGCGAAGGCCCAACCGCCAATGACCGAGCGGTTTGACGTGCTCGTCGAGGCACTGCACGAGCACGGCATCCTCACCGAGCTCCCTGGTGTTCAAGCCCGCGCCGCCCTTGCCAAGCAGCGCACCGCCGACGAAGAACCGCTGCAGGCGGCGCTAGCGATTGCGGACGCCTACGGCCGACCGACCGGCAACGAACTCGCGCTCGAATGGGCCTCGTTTGCGAGTTGGCTCGAGACGGCAACGCTTCCGGGCCCAGCACCCGTACCCGCCGCGACGCCGTCGCCGCGTCAGCGACCGGGCGGCATTCGCGGCCTGTTCCGTCGCAACTCCTAGTCGTTGGCGGGCCATGTCGCAGGCTCATGGCACGCTGCAGGCATGGACATCGCAGGCCTCATCATTGATCTTCTCATCGGCGTCGCGCTCGGCGCGGTAATCGGCGTGCTCGTCACACGCGGGCGCGCCCTGACGGCCGAGGCCCGCGTCGACGAGCTTCGGCAGGCACAGACGCAGGCCGAGCTTCGCGGCTCGGGCGATGCGCGCATCCTGCAAGAGCTCGCGCCGATGCGCAGCGAACTCTCTCGCCTGCGCCTCACGGTGCGCGAGCTCGAACAAGAACGCCTCGAGCTGCACGGCCGGCTCAGCGAGCAGCTGCGCGTGCAGGCAAGCTCCGATGCCGAGCTGCGGGCGGCCACCGAGCAGCTCACTGCGGCGCTTCGCTCCGGCACCGCCCGTGGCAACTGGGGCGAGGCTCAGCTGCGCAATCTCTTCGAGAGCGCCGGGATGCTCCCCCACGTCGACTTCGACACCCAGGTCTCGGTGAACGGCGACGACGGTGTGCTGCGTCCCGATGCCGTCGTACATTTGCCCGGCGAGCACGCGCTCGTCGTCGACGCGAAGGCGCCGATGTCACGCTTCCTCGAAGGGATGCGTGTGCCCCAGCCCGGCACCGAGGCCGACGCCAAGCTGCGGTCGCGACTTCTCCGCGAGCATGCGCAGGCAGTGCGGGGCCACGTCGACACCCTGCGAGCCCGCAACTACCAGGCCGTCGTACCGGGCTCGCCGAACTTCGTCGTCGCGTACCTCCCGAGCGAGGCGGCACTCTCGGCGGCGGTCACCGCCGACCCGGCCTTGCTCGACGACGCCTTTGCCAAGGGCGTCGCGCTCGCGTCCCCGACCACGCTCTGGGCGATCCTGCGCTCGATCGCCGCCGCGTGGCAGCAAGAACGCGTGAGCGAGTCGGTCGAGCAGGTGTTGGCGCTCTCAAGCGACCTCTATCGCCGCATCGGCACCGCGTCGGGCCACCTCGCGAAGCTCGGCCGCCAACTACGGGGTTCGGTCGAGGCCTATGACCAGTTCGTCGGGTCCTACGAGAGCCGAGTACTGCCAACCGCGCGTCGGCTCGCCGAGTTCGATGCCGCGGCGAAACCCATCGAGACGCCGAAGTCGGTCGAGAAAACACCGCGGGCCGTCATTGCCCCCGAGCTCGTGCCCGACGCAAAAGTCGAGCCCGAGCACCGGTAATCGGCGCCCGGGCTCGACCAGGGTTCGGTGTGGTCTACGCCTCGTCAGCGAGCCACTTCGATGCGCGGTGCACCGCGGTCACGCGACGGAACGTGCCCGACCGGGCGCGCAGCACGACCGAGTCGGTGGTGATGCGGTCACGCTCGCGGTTGACACCCTTCACGAGGCCACCGTCGGTCACGCCGGTACAAACGAAGAAGGTGTTGTCGGTGCGTACGAGGTCGTCGGCCGACAGCACGCGACCGAGCTCGTGACCAGCGTTGACCGCCTTGCTGCGCTCCTCGTCGTTGCGCGGGTAAAGGCGGCCCTGCATGACGCCGTCGAGCGCCTTGATCGCGCAGGCCGTGATGATGCCCTCGGGGGTGCCGCCGATGCCGACGCACATGTCGACGGTGCCGTCTTCGAGGGCGGCATTAATGCCGCCCGCGACGTCACCGTCAAGCAGCAGCGAGGTGCCGGCGCCGGCGGCGCGGATGTCCGAGATGAGCTCTTCGTGGCGGGGACGGTCGAGCACGGCGATTGTCATGTCATCGACGTGCTTGCCCAGGGCCTTCGCGAGGCCGGTGATGTTCTCACCGATCGGGCGCTCGAGGTCGATGATGCCCTTCCCTGCCGGGCCCGTGACGATCTTCTCCATATAGAAGACCTCTTTGGGGTTGTACATCGAGCCGCGGTCGGCCACCGCGATCACGCTGATCGCGTTGCGGCGACCGGCCGCGGTCAGGCTCGTGCCATCGATCGGGTCGACCGCGATGTCGCACAGCGGGCCGGTGCCGTTGCCGACAATCTCGCCGTTGAAGAGCATGGGCGCTTCGTCCTTCTCGCCCTCACCAATGACGACCTCGCCCTGGAACTCCACCGTGGCGAGGAACTTGCGCATCGCGTCGACCGCGGCGCCGTCGGCGCCGTTCTTATTGCCGCGACCGATCCACGGCACGGCACGAATGGCAGCGGCCTCGGTGGCGCGAACCAGCTCCATTGCGAGGTTGCGGTCGGGGTGCTCGATGAGCTCCGCTTCAATGACTTCGGACACGCTGAACCCTTTCGGTCGTGGAAAATCTGACTTCAGACTACCGGCGCGACACAACGCACAGATGACCGTTCACATGCAAGGTGTGTCCAACACACATCGATACACTGCGAGAGTCGATGCTCGTGTCGATCGACAGTGAAGGAGTCGCAATGCCCATCGCCACACCAGACCAGTATGCAGAAATGCTCAACCGCGCCAAGGACGGCGGATTCGCCTACCCGGCGATCAACGTCTCAAGCTCGCAGACCATCAACTCGGTGCTGCAGGGCCTGACTGAGGCCGGCTCTGACGGCATCCTGCAGGTCACGACCGGCGGCGCCGACTATTTCGCCGGTCAGACGCGCACTGCCCGTGCCTCCGGCGCGCTCGCCATGGCGGCGTTCGCCAAGGAGGTCGCGAAGAACTACCCGATCACGGTGGCGCTGCACACCGACCACTGCCCGAAGAACGCACTCGACACGTTCGTGCTGCCGCTCATCGAGGCCTCGGAGGAGGCCGTAAAGCGCGGCGAAGAGCCGATCTTCCAGTCGCACATGTGGGACGGCTCGGCCGTGCCGCTCGCCGAGAACCTCGAGATCGCGAAGGAACTGCTGCCCCGCATCAAGAACAACGGGCAGATCCTCGAGGTCGAGATCGGCGTTGTCGGCGGTGAAGAAGATGGCGTTGCCGCAGAGATCAACGACAAGCTCTACACCACGATCGACGACGTCGTCGCCACCGTTGAGGCGCTTGGCCTCGGCGAGCGGGGTCGCTACATGGCCGCGCTCACCTTCGGCAACGTGCACGGCGTGTACAAGCCCGGCAACGTGAAGCTTCGCCCGGAGCTCCTCGCCGAGTTGCAGGCCGGCATTGCCGAGAAGTACGGCACCGCCGAGAAGCCGCTCGACCTCGTGTTCCACGGCGGTTCGGGTTCGTCGGCCGAGGAAATCGCGACCGCCGTGCGCAACGGTGTCATCAAGATGAACATTGACACCGACACGCAGTACGCGTTCTCGCGTTCGGTGGCCGACACCGTGCTGAAGAACTACGACGGCTTCCTCAAGATCGACGGCGAAGTTGGCAACAAGAAGGTCTACGACCCCCGCTCGTGGGGCAAGAAGGCCGAGACCGCCATGTCGGAGCGCATCGTCGAGGCCACGCAACAGCTCGGTTCGCACGGCAAGTCGCAGTCCATCTAGCGCCACCCGTGACCCAACCCCCATCCACCGGGCCCCGAGGCAAGCAGCCAGGGCCCGGTGGCCAGTTTTCACCCGAAGAACTGCGCCGCCTCCGGCTGCGCGGTGACCGAATCATGGGCGTCGGCCTATTTGTGCTCGGCATCTTCGGCACCATCATCCACATGTCGAGCGTCACCGAGCAATCGCTCGTGACCCAGGTCGCACTGCTGTACCACCAGCTCGACCTCGGCGCCTATGTACGACCGGCCGACCTCGACCTCGTCGCCACGGCGGGCGTGATCGCGCACGTCGTGAACTACGCCGTATGGCTCTACGTCGCCGTGCGCCGCTGGAACTCGGGCAAGCGGGCGATGTGGTGCGCCGCCGTCGGCGCCGTCATCGCGGTCGCTATCACGCTCGCGGTCGTCACGGCCGCGATGTTTGCGCATCCCGAGGTCATCGACTGGTTCGCGAACGGCGCGCCCGCGCCGAGCCCGACGCCAACACAATAACGAGGGCCAAGCGGGCGACTCACGCCGCGCTCGACCCTCGTTGAGGGGCTGGCGGATGCGCGCNCTTGCTTACGACGCGCTCTTTACGACTTTGACGAGACGCCGCCGCCGTGGCCGCCGAGTCCGCGGTCGTCGTGCTCGAGGTCCTTGCGCAGTTCCTTCGGTAGCGAGAACATGAGGTCCTCCACCGCGGTCTGCACCTCGTCAACGTCGCCGTAGCCGGCGGTCGCGAGGGCATCGATCGTCTCTTGCACGAGCACCTCAGGCACGGATGCGCCGGAGGTCACGCCGACCGTCTCGACACCATCGAGCCACTCCTGCTGGATCTCATCGGCGTAGTCAATGCGGTACGACGCCTTCGCGCCGTGCTGCAGCGCCACCTCGACGAGGCGCACCGAGTTCGACGAGTTCGCCGAACCGACCACGATTACGAGGTCGGACTCGGCCGCGACCTTCTTGATCGCAACCTGGCGGTTCTGCGTTGCGTAGCAAATGTCGTCCGAAGGTGGGTTCTGGAGGTTGGGGAAGCGCGCGCGCAGACGGTTCACCGTCTCCATCGTCTCGTCGACCGAGAGCGTCGTTTGCGAGAGCCACACCACGTTGTCGGGGTCGGGCACGACGACCGTGTCGGCCTCCTCGGGCGAGTTCACGATGGTGACGTTGTCGCCGCCGTGGCCCGCGGTGCCCTCGACCTCTTCGTGGCCGACGTGACCGATGAGCAGAATCTGGCGGTCTTGCTTGGCGAAGCGCGTGGCCTCGCGGTGCACCTTCGTCACGAGCGGGCAGGTTGCGTCGATGGTCTGCAGCTCGCGATCGGCCGCAGCCTCCTTGACCATCGGTGACACGCCGTGCGCCGAGAACACGAGATGCGACCCCTCGGGCACCTCGTCGACCTCGTCGACAAAGATCGCGCCGCGCTGCTCGAGCTCCGATACCACGTGCTTGTTGTGGACGATCTGCTTTCGCACATAGACCGGGGAGCCGTAGCGCTCGAGCGCTTTATCCACAGCTACCACGGCCCGGTCAACGCCGGCGCAGTATCCTCGAGGGGCGGCAAGCAGCACCCGCTTGTGACCGTCCACCGGACGATCCTCAAGGGTGACAGCAGGCCGCGGAACGCGGGGCATGGAAAGATTTACAGCTCGGCCACTCATATCGTCACCATTCTAGGTTGACTCGCTCAGGTAAGGCAGGTGATTTCGCTTGGCGGTGAACCAGTCCTCCCCCGAGCAGCCGTTCCAGGTGTCGTATATCTCGCAGGCGATCCACGATTGGGTCTCTCGGCTCGGCTCGGCCTGGGTCGAAGGCGAGCTCACGAGCTATGACATCCGCGGCGGCCACGCCTACGCCAAGATTCGAGACCTCGAACAAGACGCCTCACTCTCAATCGTCATGTGGCGGTCGGTGCGCGAGCGTCTTACCGAAGAGTTCCGCAAGGGCGACCGCGTCATCATCAATGCGAAGCCCGACGTGTGGGTCAAGGGCGGCTCGCTCTCGCTGCAGGTCTACGACATGCGCCACGTCGGCCTCGGCACGCTGCTCGAGCAGCTCGAGCGACTGCGCCGCAAGCTCGCCGACGAGGGTCTGTTTGATGCCAGCCGCAAACGGCGGCTCCCCTTCCTGCCGAACAAGATCGGCCTCGTCACCGGCCGCGACTCCGACGCCGAGAAGGATGTGCGCCGCAACTCCGAGCTCCGCTGGCCAGCCGTGCAGTTCCGCACCGAGTATGCGCGCGTGCAGGGCGACAACGCAGCCGCCGAGGTGCTCGCCGCGATGCAGCGACTTGACGCCGACCCCGAGGTCGACGTCATCATCATCGCCCGCGGCGGTGGCGACTTCCTGCACCTGCTGCCATTCAGTGACGAGACGCTCGTGCGCGCCGCAGCGGCCATCACGACGCCGCTTGTCAGCGCGATCGGCCACGAGGCCGACCGGCCAATCCTCGACGAGGTGGCCGATCTGCGCGCATCCACCCCGACCGATGCCGCGAAACGGGTCGTGCCAGACGTGGCCGAGCAACTCGACCTCGTGACCCAGCTGCGGGCGCGCATCCGCCGCCACGTCACCGAGCTGGTGCGCGTCGAGGGCCGACGCTTCGAAGACCTGCGCTCGCGCCCCGCCCTCGCGAACCCGAGTTGGATCATCGACCAGCGTGGCGACGAGGTTGGGCGCCTCGCCACGCGCGGCAGCGAACTCATGGACTGGCACCTGCGCCGCGCCTCCGACGAGGTGAGTGGCCTGGGGCACCGCCTCGCGGCGCTGTCGCCGCTCGGCACCCTGCAGCGCGGCTACGCGATCGTCGAACGCGTCGACGGGGCCGCACCCGGGCTCGTCACGAGCACATCCGGTGTCGAAGCCGGCGCGAAACTCAACATCCGTGTCACCGACGGCAGAATCGAGGCAACCGTAGAATGAGCACCATGGCCGAACCCCAGGCATCCGAGCCCACCCCCGTGGACGAACTCAGCTTCGAGCAGGCCCGCGACGAGCTTGCCCTCGTCGTGCAATCGCTCGAACAGGGCTCGCAGCCTCTCGAGGAGTCCCTACGACTGTGGGAGCGCGGGGAGGCGCTCGCCGCACGCTGCGAACAGTGGCTCAAGGGCGCTCGCGAGCGCCTCGAGCGGGCCCGCGACCAGCACAACCCCGAATCCTCCCAGGAGTAACACTTGGCCGAGCGCCCCCAAGATCCCCCGGTTGTCGCCGAACTCGGTCGACCGGAAACCCCCGAAGAGACTGCCGCCCGCAAGGCAGAATCGTCGCGCAAGTACCGTCAGCGCAAGACGATTCAGAACCTCATTGCGGCGCTCGGTGTCAGCGTGGTGCTCATGTTCGTCATGGTGCTGATCGTGCCGCGAAATGACGCGGAAGAGCTCCCCGACATCGACTTCACGGCGGCCGCCGAAGAGGCGCAGCCGCAGTTCGAGGTTCCCCTCGTGGTGCCGGAGTTGGGCGACAACTGGCAGTCAAACGGCACCGAGATTCGCACCGGCAACGACGACGTCACCGAGTGGTACATCGGCCTGCTCGACATCGTCGATGGCCAAGCAGACGAGTTCGTCGGCATTCGCCAGGGCGTCAACGCAAACGACACCTGGACCTACGACAAGGTTGGTAACCGCACGCCGACTGGCACGGTCGAGGTTGGCGGAGTGACGTGGGACGAGTACGACTACATGGACCTCTCGCGCGAGGATGCCGGCAACAACCGCTACGTGCTCGTCGCGACCCGTGACGACGCGACCTACATCGTTTTCGGTTCTGGCTCGGTCGAGTCGGTGCAGCAGGTCGCCGAGTCGATCGCCGACCAGATTCCGGCCAACTAGGGCGACCAAGCTCACGCGGCAACGAAGAAGGGCCCGGGCAATGCGCCCGGGCCCTTGCTCATCGCTGACTCGCTAGAGGTTCGGCGAGGTCATCTTGAGCACGTCAAGCTTGGCGTCGAGGTCGGCCTCGGTGATCTCGCCGCGCTCGACGAAGCCGAGGTCGATGACGGCTTGGCGCACGGTGACCTTGTTCGCCACGGCGTACTTCGCAACCTTGGCGGCGGCCTCGTAACCGATGACGCGGTTCAGCGGCGTCACGATCGAGGGCGACGATTCGGCGAGGTCACGGGCGTGCTCGACGTTGGCCGTGAGGCCGACGACGGTCTTGTCGGCGAGCACCCGCACCGAGTTCGAGAGCAGGCGAATCGACTCGAGCAGCGCCGTGCCCATCACCGGAATCTGCACATTGAGCTCGAATGCGCCCGAGGCGCCGGCGAAGGCGATGGTCGCGTCGTTACCGATGATGCGCGAGGCGACCATGAGCACGGCCTCGGGCACAACCGGGTTGACCTTGCCGGGCATGATCGACGAACCGGGTTGGAGGTCGGGAATCGCGATCTCACCGAGACCGGTGTTCGGGCCCGAGCCCATCCAACGCAGGTCGTTGTTGATCTTCACGAGCGACACGGCGAGCGTGCGCAGCGCGCCCGAGGCCTCGACGAGGCCGTCGCGCGCGCCCTGGGCCTCAAAGTGGTCGGCCGCTTCGTGCAGCGGGAGGTTCGTGTTCGACGCGAGCTCGGCGATGACCTGCTCCGAGAAGCCGGCCGGCGTGTTGATGCCGGTGCCGGTCGCGGTGCCGCCAAGCGGAACCTCGGCGACGCGCGAGATGGTCGCGTTGACGCGGTCGATACCGAGGCGAATCTGGCGGGCGTAGCCGCCGAACTCCTGGCCGAGGGTGACCGGGGTGGCGTCCATGAGGTGGGTGCGGCCCGCCTTCACGACGTCCTTCCACTCGGTGGCCTTTGCCTCGAGTGCCTCGGCGAGGTGCGTCAGCGCGGGCACGAGCTCCTCGAGCAGCGAACCGGTGACGGCGACGTGGGCCGAGGTCGGGAAGACGTCGTTCGACGACTGCGACGCGTTGACGTGGTCGTTCGGGTGCACCTGCTCGCCAAGCGAGGCGGTGGCGAGGTTCGCGAGCACCTCGTTCATGTTCATGTTCGACGAGGTGCCCGAACCGGTCTGGTAGACGTCGATCGGGAACTGGTCGAGGTGGGCGCCGCCAATAATCGTTTCGGCAGCCTGCACGATTGCCTGGGCGCGAGCCGAGTCAACGATGCCGAGGCGCTCGTTGACGATCGCCGCGGCGCGCTTGATCTGCGCGAGCGCGATCACCTGGCGGTCCTCGAGTCGGCTGCCCGAAATCGGGAAGTTCTCAACGGCACGCTGGGTCTGCGCGGCGTAAAGGGCTTCTTTCGGCACGCGCACCTCCCCCATCGTGTCGTGCTCGATCCGGTACTCGGTCTCGGGGGTGTTCACCACGTGTGTGCCTTTCTCCACGGCGAAAATTCGACCTTTCTAGCCTAGTTGACCGGCGTGTACGCCGCCGGAGAGTTCGCCAATGGCGGCGACCCAGAAGCCGACGAGCAGCCACGGGCCGAACGCGAGTTGAGCATCCCGCTGGCGCGTGCGCACCAGCGTGGCCGTCGCGGCAAGCCCACCGGCGACGAACGCAACGACCAAGCCAACCAACGGGGTTTGTCCACCGAGCAACCCGAGCCCGACTGCGAGCGGCACCGCAAGCTTGACGTCGCCCATGCCCATGCCAGCGACGAGCGCGAAGGCGCCGAACAGCACGAGCGCGAGCACGCCCGCGAGCACCGCCGCGACCGGGAACTGCGCCGTGATACCCCACTGCAGCAGCACGCCGACGCTCGCGGCGACCCACCCCGGCAGGGTCCACGCGTTCGGCAGCCGGTGCTCACGCAGGTCGACGCGCACGAGTGGCACCGTCGCAACCGCCGCGTAGCCGATAACCAGGATACTCCCCCACACGCGCCCGAGCGTAGCGAGCAACGACGACGCGGCGGCCGACTTATCCACAGGCCGAGTCGGCGGCCGCGTCGCAGTTCGCTAGAAGTTGTAGTCCTCGAGCAGGTCGGTCACGAGCGCCGCGATGTCGCTTCGCTCGGAACGGGTCAGGGTGATGTGGCCGAACAGCTTGTGGCCCTTGAGCGTCTCGATAACCGAGGCGATGCCATCGTGGCGGCCAACGCGGAGGTTGTCTCGCTGCGCAACGTCGTGCGTCAGCACCACCTTCGAGTTCTGGCCAATGCGCGAGAGCATCGTGAGGAGCACGTTGCGCTCGAGCGACTGGGCCTCGTCGACGATCACGTAGGCGTCGTGCAGCGAACGACCGCGGATGTGCGTCAGCGGCAGGATCTCAAGCATGTTGCGGCTGATGACCTCGTCGATGACGTTGTCCGAGACAATCGACGAGAGCGCGTCATAGACGGCCTGACCCCACGGGCTCATCTTCTCGTCGGCGTCGCCGGGCAGGTAGCCGAGATCCTGGCCGCCCACCGCGTAGAGCGGGCGGAAGATCATGATCTTGCGCTGCAGTCCTCGCTCGAGCACGTTCTCGAGCCCCGCGGCCAGCGCGAGCGCCGACTTCCCCGTTCCGGCACGGCCACCGATCGAGACGATGCCGACCGTTCGGTCCATGAGCAGGTCGAGCGCGAGGCGCTGCTCGGCCGATCGCCCGTGCACGCCAAAGACGTCGCGGTCGCCGCGCACGAGTCGCACCCGACCGCGGTCGACGACCCGGCCGAGCGCCGAGCCGCGTTCGGAGCTGATGACGAGCGAGGTGTTGATCGGGTGCTCGGCGACCTCGTCGGTCGAGATTTCCTCGTGCTCGTACAGGTCGCTCATGTCGTCGGCGCCAAGGGCGAGCTGACCCGTGCCGGTGTAGCCGGTGTCACGCGCGAGCTCGTGCCGGTACTCGTCGGCCGACATGCCGATCGCCGAGGCCTTGACGCGCATCGGGGTGTCCTTCGACACCACCGTGACGTGGGCGCCCTCGTCGGCGAGGTTCGCTGCCACGGCAAGGATGCGGGTGTCGTTGTCGCCCTGCTGCATGCCGCTCGGCAGGATCTGCTGGTTCGAGTGATTGAGCTCGACGCGGATCGTGCCGCCCTGCTCGCCCACCGGCATCGGGAGGTCGAGGCGACCGTACTCGACCCGGAGTTGATCGAGCAGGCGCAGCGACTGGCGCGCGAAATAGCCGATCTCGAGATCGTGACGCTTCTTCTCGAGTTCGGTGACCACGACGATGGGAATCACGACTTCGTGCTCCTCAAAGCGGAACATGGCGCGCGGGTCGCTCAGTAGCACGGAGGTGTCGAGCACGTAGGTGCGCACCGCGACTTCCGCGCCCGACTCACCCCCGTTCAGCTGCTCGAGCTCAGGCCAGGGCTTACCCCGGCTAGCGTCATCGAGGTGGTCGGGAGTGGTGGTGCTGGTCACGGAAGCTGCTCCTCGCCGAGCGGGATGCTCGTTGCTGGTGCAAAACGGCCACTGGGTGTCGAAACGAACTTGTGTGGCCGCTTCGATCAGGACGCATACCTGATACCTGCAAGCTACGCCGACACACCTCACAAACTCGGTAGCGGGGCGCGGAATCCAAAGATGCCTCCGAACTCGTAACCGGAAGTTCACTCTGGGCGTGACGGATGTGACTGGAATGATAGAAGTCGACTAGTGAGCCGACCGAATGCGGCGAAAGTCGCAGGCAGCACTTGAAGCCTCCGGCGTGTCGCGCGCGTCGCCCGGCGCGTCGCGACCTCGGCGCGGGATGGGCGGGGTCGAACCGCAGGATGCGTTGGGCCGGCTACGAACCGTAGCGCCGCTCGCGCTTGCCGAAGTCACGCAGCGCCCGGAGGAAGTCGACCTCGCGGAGGTCGGGGCCGAGCGCCTCGACAAAGTAGAACTCCGCGTGCGCCGTCTGCCAGAGCATGAAGTCGCTGAGTCGCTGCTCGCCCGACGTGCGGATCATGAGGTCGGGGTCGGGCTGGCCGCCCGTGTAGAGGTGCTCGCCGATCATTTCGGGCGTCACGATGTCGGCGAGCTCCTGAATGCTCCCGCCAGAATCGGCGTGGCTGCGCACAATCGAGCGCATCGCATCGACGATCTCGTTGCGGCCGCCGTAGCCGATCGCGAGGTTCACGTGCGGGCCCGTCGCGCCGCTCGTCGCCGCGACGACGCGCTCGAGCGTCTCGGCCAGTTCGGGGGCGAGCCCCTCGGTCGAGCCGACGTGTTGCACCTGGAACCGGCCGGACTCGGCGATCTGCTCCGCAAGGTGCCCGATGATGGTCATGAGCTGGGTGAGCTCGTTCGACGAGCGGCTCGTGAGGTTGTCCCGCGAGAGCAGATAGAGCGTCACCGTGCCGATGTGGGCGCGATCGCACCACTGCAGAAACTCGATCATTTTCGCGGCGCCCGCGCGGTGGCCGGCCGCCGCATCCGTCAGCCCGACCTGCTTCGCCCAGCGACGGTTGCCGTCGATGATCATCGCGACGTGCTGCGGACGCACCTGCGTCCGCACGAGCGACTTCCACAACCGTCGCGCATAGACCCGATAGAGAAACCTCGGGATGCGCACAACGGTTCGTCGATTCACATCCGCAAATCTAGTCGACGGCGTAGCATCGCTACCGTGATGATGACCCGTGCGCCGCGAACCAACGACCCCAGTGCGGTCGAGGGCGCCCCTGCGCAGGGCAACTATCTCGCCGTTGCACGCCCGCTGCTGCGCGGCTGGCTCCACACCGGCGCGGCGCCGCTTGCCCTCGTGCTCGGCACGCTGCTCTTCCCATTCGTGTCGACCGCGCGTGGGGTCTTTGCCGTCAGTGTCTTCACGCTCTGTTCGATCATCCTCTTCGGCATGTCGGCGCTCTATCATCGCTTCGACTGGAAGCCGCGGACGAAGGCGGTACTGCGTCGTTTCGACCACGCGAACATCTTCCTGCTGATCGCCGGCACGTACACCCCGCTGGCGTTGCTCGCGCTGCCGCCCGAAAAGGGCTGGCTGCTGTTCGGCCTTGTCTGGGGCATCTCGGTCGTCGGCATCGTCTTCAACGTTGCCTGGATCACGGCACCGCGCTGGCTGTACGTCGCGCTCTACCTCGTCACCGGGTGGATCGCGGTGATGTACATCGTCGACCTCGTGCATGCCTCGGTCGGCATGATGGTGCTCGTCGTCGTTGGCGGCCTCATCTACACGGGCGGGGCCGTCGTCTACGCGCTGAAGCGACCGAACCCGTGGCCGAACACCTTTGGCTTCCACGAGATCTTCCACGCGGCAACCGTCGCCGCGTGGGTGTGCCACTGGGCCGCGATCCTGCTGATCGTCCTGCACCCGGTCACCATCTAGCAACCGGGCGCAGCCTCGGCCTCACTATTTGTGGTCGAAGATCTTCGCCATCGAGTCGGCAAAGTTCGCCTCGACGACCCGCCGAATCAGCTTTGTTGAGGCCGATACCTCACCGCGATCCTCGCTGAACATCCTCGGCACGATCTCAAACTTGCGGATCGACTCGGCGCGCGACACGTGCATATTGGCCTTGTCGACCTCGGCCTGCAGCGCCTTCAGCACAGTCTCGTTCGTGCGCGCCTGCTCGAGCGTGAGCGGTCCGACGCCGTGGTTCTCGAGCCACCCTGGCAGCATCGCCTCGTCGAGGGCGATGAGCGCAGCGATGAAGGGCTTGCCCTCGCCGACCACCATGATCTCGCCGACGAGCGGATGCGAGCGGAGCGCGTTTTCGAGCACGGCCGGCTGTACGTTCTTGCCACCCGCCGTCACGAGGATTTCCTTTTTGCGCCCAGAGATGCGCAGGTAGCCGTCGGCGTCGAGCTCGCCGAGGTCACCCGTGCGGAGCCACCCTTCGGCGTCGATCGCTTCGGCCGTCGCCTCGGCGTTGTTGTGGTACCCGCGGAACAAGCTCGGCCCCTTAATCAGCACCTCGCCGTCTTCGGCCACCGCGAGTGACATGCCCGGGTAGGGGGCACCCACGGTGCCGATCTTGATGCGACCGGGGCGGTTCACGCTCGCGGGAGCGGTCGTCTCGGTGGCCCCGTAGCCCTCCATGATCGTGACGCCGAGGCCGCGGAAGAAGTGCGCGTGGCGCAGCGACAGCGCCGCGCCGCCCGAAATGGCATAGTCGACCTGGCCACCCATGACGTCGCGCAGCTTGCCGAGCACAAGCCGGTCGGCGAGCGAGTGTCGGGCCCGCAGGCCTGCCCCAGGCCGACCCCCGTCAAGCGCCTCGGAATATGCGACCGCAACGTCAACCGCCCAGCGGAAAAGTCGGAGCTTGACGCCCTTGCCGGCCTTCGCATCCGCCGCGTTGTACACGGTCTCGAACACGCGCGGCACGGCAATGAGCCACGTGGGTTCGAAAGATTGCAGGTCGGTGACGAGGTTCTTCGTGTTCGGCGCGTAGCCGAGCACGGTGCCGGAGTGCACGCAGAGGAACTGGGCGAAGCGGCCGTACACGTGCGCGAGCGGCAGGAAGAGCAGGGTGCGCTTGGCAACGCCCTCGTCACTCGGAAGCACGACGCGGCCGAGCCCGGGCTCGCTGACGCCATTGATGACGTGCGCAAGCCAGTTGTGGTGAGTGAGCTCGACGCCCTTCGGGCGACCGGTCGTGCCCGAGGTGTACACGATCGACGCGAGGTCTTCGAGCCCGACGCTCGCGGCGCGGGCATCGAGGTCTGCGTCAGAGATGTCGGCTGCCGCCCCCGACTCGACGAGACCGTCGAGGTCGCCGCGGTCGATCACGAAGACCCGTTCGAGGCCGGTGGAGGCGCGCACTTCGGCGGCGAGCTCGGCGTGCTCGTCGGTCTCGACGATGAGGGTGCGGATCTCGGCGTCCGTGCACATCCACACGAGTTGCTCGGCCGACGAGGTGTGATAGATCGGCACGACGACGGCGCCGACAGAAAGCACCGCGAAATCGGCGACGGTCCACTCATAGCGGGTGCCCGCCATGATGCCGACCGCGTCGCCCGACTGGACTCCTGCCGCGACGAGGCCGCGGGCGAGGGCTCGCACATCGTCGTCGAGCTGCCCGATCGTGATCGGGGTGAAGGTACCGTCAACGCGGTGTTCGGCGAAGACCGAGTCACGGTCGGCCTCGACCCGGCGACGCAGCATGGTGGTCAGCGTGTCACGTGGTTCGAAGGTCCCGAGGCCCTCGACGTGCGCGGTGGCGAGAAGTTCGGTCATGCCCGTGGCTCCTCGTCACCCGGCGCTTCCCGCGTCGGGTCAATGCCCTCTGCATCCTGGGCTGAGCCGGGGGCTGACGCCTCAGCATCCGTCTCACCGGACTCGCGCTCGCGGGCCTGGCGCTCGAGCTCCTCGCGCTCGAGCTGCTCGCGAATGTCGTAGCGCGCGTTGGCGCGAGCCGAGCGGCGCATCAAGCTCATCGCGATGAGACCGACCGCGATGAATAGCGCCGCGGTCGCGAAGAATCCGACCGGACCGGGCGTGACGTCGACGGGGTCGAACGGCTGGTTGGTGGGCGTCGGCGTCGCGGTCGCCGCGAGGAACACCGTGGTGACTACCTGATTCACTTGCTCTCGGCCTCCGCATCGATGCCGTTGAAGAGGTCGGTCTCGGGCAGCTCACACGCCACCCGGCTCGCGACGAGCTCGTAATCGTCATAGGGGTAGGCCTCGCGCTCGAGGTCGCGCGGGTACCCGAAGAAGAACTCGTCCTCGGGCCCCACCTGGCTCGCGTGCGCGCGGAGCGCAGCGTCGCGCACCTCGAAGTGGCGCTCGATCGAAATCTGCGTCGTGAGGTTCGCTTCCACGCTCATGAGTCGTTCGAGCATCGCCTCCATGCGCTCGGTGAGGTGCACCTCGGGGTGGTCCTTAATGAGGTCGGCCATCGATTGCGCACGGCGCTGATTCATCGTGCGGTCGTAGTAGAGCTTGCTCGGAGCCCAGGGCTCACCAAGCTCGGGGTAGCGCTGCTCGCCCGCGAGCTGCCACGCGAGCATCGACACCTCGTGGGTGCGGATGTGGTCGGGATGCGGATAGCCACCGTTCTCGTCGTACGTGACGAGCACGTGCGGGCGGAACTCGCGGATGAGCCGCAGCAGCGGCCGCACACTCACTTCAAGCGGGATGCGCGCGAATGTACCGGGTTCGAGCACGCCATCTTCGGGCATGCCGGAGTCGCGGTAGCCGAGCCAGCGGTGCTCGACGCCGAGCACCCGCTGCGCCTCGGCCATCTCGAGTCGGCGCAGGCCCGGCAGGTCACGCTCGGCGTGCGAACGCGCGTGCACGGCAGTGTTGAGGATGCTGCCGGCTTCGCCGCCGGTGCAGCTCACGATCATCACCTCCGCACCGTCATGAACGTACGACGCGTACGTGGCGGCTCCCTTCGACGATTCGTCGTCGGGGTGGGCGTGGACGGCAAGCAGCCGAAGCGACACAGGAGACTCCTGATTCCGTTGCTACAGAGTGCGGGCGGTACGCTGGCACTAAACGAAAATCTTATCGTGAGGATTGCACGACGTGACCGATCTTGACGCCAGGTATGGCAAGTCGCCCCGCGCGTCGAAGCGCCGCACCGGAGTCTCGATCGGCGTGACGGTTGCCCTCGTCATCGGCGTCGTCGCGTTTTGGGCCATCACCTCGCTCAACCCCGCGGCGACAATCGAGTCGCAAATGGGCGGGTTCACGGTCGAGTCGCCGAGCGAGATCACCGCGACGGCGCGCGTCTCAGTGCAGCCCGGCACGCCGGTCGCCTGCGCGATTCAAGCAAGCAACGAGGGCTCGTCGATCGTCGGCTACCAGGTGGTGCAGCTCGACCCGCAGGCGGAACAGCACCAGACCGTGCACGTGACGCTGCGCACCACGAGCGCCGCCGACACCGTCGAAGTGCGCGAGTGTTGGGTTAACGAACTCACCGACTCCGCCGACGTCGAATAAAACCCCGATCGCGCGGCGTGTCTGCCTGCCGTGCAAACCAAGGGGCTAGACTGTGGGGATTGCTGCAGCCTCGACGCCGTCGAGGCTGCGCTGTTATATCCAAGGAGAATGACCGATGACTACCTCTGAACCCACCTGGCTCACGCAGACCGCGTACGACCGCTACACGCAGGAACTCGAGTTCCTCTCGACGACGCGACGTACGGAAATTGCCAAGGAGATTCAGGAAGCGCGCGAAGACGGCGACCTCAAGGAGAACGCCGGTTACCACGCAGCGAAGGACGAGCAGGGCCAGATCGAGTCCCGCATCACCGAACTCGAGGCGCTGCTCAAGACCGCCGAGGTGCGCGAAGCACCGAAGGCAAACGGCAGCGTCGTGCTCGGCACCGTCGTGACCGCAAAGGTCGCCGGCCGTGAGCAGCACTTCCTCTACGCGAGCACGGAGCTCGCCTCCGAGACCGAACTGCGCATCTTCTCGCCCGACAGCCCGATCGGCAAGGTCATCGACGGCCTGAAGATCGGCGAGAAGACGAGCTACGACGCCCCGAATGGCAAGCAGGTCGACGTCGAGATCGTCAACGTCGAGACCTTCGAAAGCTAGGCGCCCAGCCAGCACCCCTGCAGAGGCGGGCTACACCGTCGCGTTTCGATCGATGCGCGGCTCGTAGCCCGCCTCTCGCAATGCCTGGACAACCTGGCGAGCGTGGTTCGTGCCGCGCGTTTCGACGGAGACCTCGAGCTCAACGCGGTCGATCTGCAGCGCCTTATTGTGCCGCGTGTGCAAGACCTCGATCACGTTCGCGCCGATCTCGGCGAGAATCGTGGCGATGCGCGCGAGGTGACCCGGCACATCCTGCAGCCCGATGACGAGCTTGAGGTAGCGGTCGGATGCGGTGAGGCCCTGCGAGATCACCTTTTCGAGCATCATCGGGTCAATGTTGCCGCCCGACAGCAGCGCAACAGTCGTGCCGGTGTCACGCACCTGCCCGCTGAGGATCGCGGCCACCGCTGCGGCACCGGCCGGCTCAGCGACGAGCTTCGCCCGTTCGAGCAGCAGTAGGATCGCTCGTGAAAGGTCGCCCTCCGACACCGTGATGATGCGGTCGACGTACTTGCGCACGACTTCGAAAGTGAGCTGACCCGGCTCGGCCACGGCGATGCCATCGGCGATCGTCGGGCGTGCCGTGATCTTCACGGGGTGCCCTGCGCGCATCGAGACAGGGAACGGCGCCGTGTTCTCGGCCTGCACGCCGATGACCTGGATCTCGCGCCCCTGCTCGGCCGCGTAGTGCTTCAGCGTCGCGCCGAGGCCGCTCGCGAGGCCACCACCGCCGATCGGCACGATGACGGTGTCGACGTCGGGTAGTTGCTCGACGATGTCGAGGGCAAGCGTGCCCTGGCCCGTGATGATGTCGGGGTGATCGTACGGGTGGATGAACACCGCGCCGGTCTCTTCTGCGAATCGCTGCGCGCCCGCGAGCGACTCGGCCACGTTGTCACCCTCGAGACGAATCTCGGCGCCGTAGCCGGCCGTCGCCTCAAACTTCGGAATCGGCACGCCCTTCGGCATGAAGATCGTCGCCGGAATGTCGAGCTCGCGCGCGGCGAAGGCCACGCCCTGGGCGTGGTTTCCTGCCGATGCAGCCACCACACCGCGGGCCCGCTCGTCGGCGCTGAGCTTCGACAGCCGGTTGGTCGCGCCGCGCAGCTTGTACGAGCCAGTTCGCTGCAGGTTCTCGGCCTTGAGGAAAACCGGCGAACCGACGTACTGCTGCAGGAACCGGGCCGAGTCGAGCGGCGTCATGCGCGCCGTCTGGCGCACGATAGCTTGGGCGGCTCGCACGGCGTCAAGGGAGGGGACGAACGAGGTGTCGAGCGAATCACTCACCAGGAGTGGCCTTCTTTCTCACACGGATTTTGATGGGACGCCGCTTCGGAACCTTGGCGGCGTTGGTATCGAGTTGCATGACCATGCCCTCGGTCGGGTCTGGTTCGTCGCGCCACTTGCCGGAGGCAATGTAGCGGACCATCACGTTCGTCGCGGCAACGATCGGCACGGCCACGACGGCGCCGGCAACTCCGGCGAAGATCGAGCCGGCGCTCACCGACACCAGGATCGCCAGCGGGTGGATCTGCACGGCCTGCCCCATGATCAGGGGTTGCAGGACGTTCGACTCGATCGCCATGACGGCAACCACGATCACCAGCATAATCACCGCGGTCCACAGGCCGTGTGACAGCAACGCCAACACGACCGCGACGGCGCCCGAGAGAAACGCGCCGATGAGCGGGACGAAGGCGAACAGAAACACGATAATGCCGATCGCGAGAGCGAACGGCACTTGCAGCACGACGGCGCCGATGAAGATGCCGACGGCGTCAATGAGCGCGACGACCACCTGCACGCGGACGTAGTGCCCGACGGTGATCCACGCGCGCTCCCCCGCACCGTCGACCGCAGCGCGGGCCGCGCGCGGGAACAGGCTCACGACGAACAGCCAGATGCGTCGGCCGTCAAGCAGATAGAAGACGAGGGCAAAGAGTGCGAAAGCGAAGCCCGTCGCAATGGCCCCGAGGGTGCTGCCGGCCGTGAGCGTCGTTTCGATCAGCGTACCGACGTTGGTCTCGAGCCAGGTGGTCACGCCCTGGAACCAGCCGATGAGCTGGTCTTCGCCGAGATGCAGGGGCGAGTTCTCGGCCCACACCATCAGTTCCTGATAGCGTTCCTCGATCAGCGTGAAGTCGATGCGCTCGCCAGATCGGAACGCTTGCACCACGAGCCCGACGAGGATCGCGATGGCACCAAATAGGGCCACGAGCGCCGCCAGCAGCGCGAACCCCTTCGGCCAGCGAAGCTGATTGCGCAAGTAGTTCGTCAGCGGCACGAGGAGGGCGGTAAGGAGCACGCCGACAACGAGCGGAACGACGATGAACGTCGTCTTCGCGAGCAGCCAGAAGATCGGAATGAACGCGAGCGCGATGATGATCCATCGCCACGCCCAGGCGGCCGCGATGCGCACGGGGCGCGTGACGAGGTCGCCTTCCCGCTCCTCAGCCTGTCGAGGGTCCTCGGCCCGGGTGGATCCTGCCATATGCGCTTAGAACTGCACGCGTGGCGGTTCGGAGATCGCCGCGCGGTCGGCGACGTCAAAGAACTCGCGCTCGCCGAACCCGAATGGGCCGGCAACAACGTTGTTCGGGAACACCTTGATCGAGGTGTTGAGCTCACGCACGCTGCCGTTGTAATAGCGGCGCGACGACTGAATCTTGTCTTCCGTCTGGACGAGATCGCGCTGGAGCTGGGTGAAGTTGTTGCTTGCCTGCAGCTGCGGGTACGCCTCAGCAACGGCAAACAGACTGCGCAGCGCTCCCTGCAGGTGGTTCTCGGCGACCGAGGCCTCGCCCGGCGTCGACGCCGAGAGCGTTTCGCTGCGGGCCTGCGTCACCTCGGAGAACACGCGCTGCTCGTGCTGCGCGTAGCCCGAGACGGTGTTGATGAGGTTCGGAATCAGATCGGCCCTGCGCTTCAGCTGCACCGTGATGTCACTCCACGCCTCGTCGACGCGAATGCGATTCTTCGTGAGTCGGTTGTACGTCACCCAGATCCAGACGATCAGGAGGACGAGCACGACGGCAATAACGATGAGCGTGACAAGGAGTGCCGGTTCCATGGTGGCAGTCTAGCCAGCCCGTGCGCGCACTTGCTCACAGCCCAACGCGGGACTCCCGCAACTCGGCCAGCACGCGCCAGTGTTCGGCGCCGATCAGGCTCGCCGGCGTGACCCCGATGTGCCCCACGCGGCCCCACGTATTTTCGATGGCAATGCGCAGATCGAACGGCGAAATCGTCGCACCGGCGGTGTCACCGAGGCGCCCCCAGAGGCCGATCGAAATCGTGATGCGCTCACGCTCGCCGACACCAAAGCGCGCGGCGAGCCCGTCGGCGAGCTGCGCTGAGTAGGTCGGTGGTTCGTCGTTGAGACCAAACGAGTCCCACAGCGTAATGGCGTTACCCGTGTCGAGCACCGCCGCATACGCGTGCCCGGACTCAGCGCGGTCGGCACCCGGATCGTCCCAATTCACCCGCATCTCGATGTCGATGAGCGTGCCCGGAAGGGTGACCGACGCGCACTGGGCGATCAGCTCGGTGAGGAGCTGGGTGCGCCAGGCCACGACGAGCGGATCGAGCGTATCCGCCCGCCCCGCCTCGTCGCGCGGAAAGTCGCGCAGCCCGGTCATTTTGGAGAAGAGTTCGCGATCGCTGTCGCCGAAGCTCGCCTCGAGGATGAGCGAGGTCAGCGAAATGCGTGCCGGTTGGTAGCGGTCGCTCACCTCGCGACACAGCGCCACGAGATCGGCACCGAATTTGCCCCGAGCCAGGCTCGAGATCGAGGGCAACTGCTCGCTTGAGGCACCGTCGGCGAACACGCCGGCGCTCGCCGGCTCTCGTTGAATGTGGCGCGGCGCCGTCACCTCGATCACGAGGGTGATCTCGAGGTCGGCCTCGATCGACGCCAAGGCCCCCAGTGCCCGCGCAACCGGGTCGTAGTCCGCCGAAACCCCGGGCGCCCATTCGTCCCGGTGGGCGTTCCAGGGAAACAACAGCAGCTCGGGTCGGCCGACCTGGAGTGCGACCCCCGCGGCGCCGGCCCGCTCGAGGAGGTTCGCGAACGCATCCCAGTCAAATGTCGGATCAGCGAGGGTGTCGAAGCCGACGCCGATGGTGAGGCCGGTACCGCCGGGTACCTCGGCCGGGGTGATCATGCTCGAGTGACCTCTCTGCGCCAGCAGCGTCGCCGTGACGCAACTGGACTCACCGTAGACGCCACGCTGCGGCGAATTCGGCGGGTGGGCAGAGTTCACCACCCGAGCGTCACCCCGGCCAGTGGCCGAGGGTCACCCCCTCGCCATTACGGGCGAGGGAGGCCCTCCGGGTTGAGCTCCGACTGCTCGACTGCCTCCGCACCGAGCGCCCAGCGGTCGATGACCTCTTGGTAGCTGCCCGACTCGATGGCGGCGTTGAGCACGAGTTGCACGGGCTCGATCAGACCGTTGTCTTTTGCGGTCGTGGCACCGATCTGCGCCGTGTCCGGCCAGCCGCCGCTCAGAGTGCCGACAACCTCGGTTTCACCAGTCTGGGACGCGGCGTACGCGAGGGTCGCGTTCGGCGCGAGGATCGCATCCACTCGGCCCGACTGCAGCGCGAGGACTGCAGCGGCGTTGTCGTCGTAGTAGACAAACTCAACCGGATCGAGCCCGTTCGCGACGTTCTCCTCATCCCAGTTCTGCAGGATCTTCTCTTGGTTCGTTCCCGAACCGACGACGATCTTGAGCCCGGCCACGTCCGGGGCCGACTCGATCGACGTGATCTCGCTGCCCGACTTCACCGAGAAACCGAGCACGTCATTGCGGTAGGTCGCGAAGTCGAAGAGGTCCTTGCGCTCCTCGGTCACCGTCACGTTCGAGGTGATGAGGTCGTACTTGCCCGACTGGATGCCGAGGGGCCAGTCGGCCCACGACACGGCTTCGAGCTTGAGCTCGAGGTCGAGGCCGTCGGCGATGAGCTGGGCGAAGTCGGCCTCGCTGCCGATGATGGTGTTCGGGTCGTCCTCCGCCGCGAGGGCGAGCGGTGCCGTGTAGGGAGAGATTGCGACGGTGAGGTAGCCCTCGTTGATCGGGGTGAAATCGCTCGCCTCGAGGGCGTCGATCGCCGCCTGCACCGGCTCCTGGTGCGGGCGGTCGTCAGCGTTCTTCGACGTGAGGTCGAGGCTCGGGCCCGAGTTCGTGGCGTCGGTCGACGCTTCGCTAACCGGGTTCGCGCAGGCGGTCAGTGCGATGGCTGCGGCCGCGAGTACGGGCACGATGCGGGTCAGGCGGTGGCGAAAAGTGGTCAACGGAGTCTCCTTGAAGTTGGCCAGAGGGTTGGGGTGGATGAGGTGGGCTAGTCGCTCGGCTGCAGGAACCGGCGCAGAAAGTCGCGGGTGCGGGCCTCGGCCGGGTTACTGAGCACCTGCTCGGGGCTGCCCTGCTCGACGAGCTTGCCGTCGGCCATGAATACAACGCGGTCGGCAACTTCGCGGGCGAAGCTGATCTCGTGGGTCACGACGATGAGCGTGCGCCCCTGCTCGGCAAGGTCACGGATCACCGCGAGCACCTCGCCGACGAGCTCCGGGTCGAGC
>NZ_JACXJG010000002.1:33269-33336 GCF_014904065.1 Gulosibacter sediminis
CGTGGGCTCGTCAAAGAGCATGACGTCGGGGTCGAGCATGAGGGCCCGGGCGATCGCGACGCGCTGC
>NZ_JACXJG010000002.1:33367-43640 GCF_014904065.1 Gulosibacter sediminis
ACCGCCCGAAAGCTGGCGGGGGAAGCGGTCGGCCAGCGCACCCAGACCGACGCGCTCGAGCAGCTCGCGGCCGCGAGCCGCCGCATCCGCCTTGCTGCGCAGCTTGCGAGAGGTCACCGGAAGCGTGACGTTGTCGAGCACCGTGAGGTGCGGGAACAGGTTGAACTGCTGGAACACCATGCCGACCCGCAACCGCCGAGTAAGGATCTCGCGCTCGGGCAGCTCGACAAGTTCGTCGCCGCGTTCGGCGTAGCCGATGAATTCGCCGTCGATGGTGATCTCGCCGCGGTCAATCGTCTCGAGGTGATTGATAGCGCGCAGGAGCGTCGACTTGCCGGAACCGGATGGCCCGAGCAGCACGACAACTTCGCCCGGTCGGACGGTCAGGTCGATGCCGTGGAGCACTTCGGTTTCTTCGAAGGACTTGTGGACGCCACGGAGCTCGACGAGGCCGCGGGTGGTGGTAGTCGAAGTCATGACGGTGTCCTATCGGGTGATGATCGGGGCGTTCGCGTCGCCGGCGCTGATGGCGACCGAGCCGGTCTGCGCCGTGACGTCGGCACGGTCGAGCGATGTGGCGACGACATTCGGCCGGCGGGCGGCGAACCAGCGGCGCACTCGCTGTGCCGGTGTCGGCGGCAGCTGCGCGGTCGTGCCACGGGCGTAGTGACGCTCGATGTAGTACTGCACGACGTTGAGCACGGTCGTGATCACGGCGTACCAAACCACCGAGACGAGCAGCAGCGGAATCACGAGTTGGTTGCGGTTGTAGATGACCTGCACCGTGTAAAACAGCTCGGGCAGCGCAACGATAAAGACCACCGAGGTGCCCTTGACGAGGCCGATCACCGAGTTGAAGGCGTTCGGCACGATCGAGCGCAGGGCCTGCGGCAGCACGATGCGGAAGAAGCGGGTGGCGCGGGGCAGGCCGAGGGCGCGGGACGCCTCGAGTTGGCCGGCGTCAACCGAGAGCAGGCCGCCTCGGATGATCTCGGCGGAATACGCGGCCTCGTGCAGCGAGAGACCGAGAATCGCAGCGGTGAAGGCCGAGATGAGCTGCACCGTATTCACTTCGAGGAGCCAGAAGTCGGTGGTGAACGGCGTGCCGATGCCGAGCGTGGGCCAGAGGTAGCCGAGGTTGTACCAAACGACCAGCTGCACGACGAGCGGCACCGCGCGGAAGAACCAGATGTAGACGCTCGCGAGGCTCGAGAGAATCGGCGAGCCGCTCATCCGCATCACCGCGAGCACGCCGCCGAGCACGAAGCCGATCGTGGCCGAGACGACGGTGAGCACGAGCGTGAGCCCAAGGCCCTGCACGACGGACTGCGAGAAGAAGTACTGCGCGAAGACGTCCCAGCGCCACTGCGGGTTCCGGAACAGCGAGACGACGAACTGGGCAACGACGAAGAGGGCGATGGCTGCGAAGATCCAGCGACCCCAGTGACGCTGCCGGCGGATGCGGCGGGCCACCGGGCGCGCGGGTGCCGCCGCCGACGTGGTTGCGGCGGCGCTCGGCGCAGCGCGCTCAGTGCTGGGCGCCGGGTCAGCAGTGACGGTGTCGGTGATGTGCGTCACGGGGTCTCCTCGGTTCGACGGGGTGGTCGGGTGAGGATGACTTCAGCACGGAGGACGCCCGCGTGCGACTTTGTGACGACACGAAATGACGCGGTCGCGTCATCTTCGTCATGGAGGGAAATATGACGCGCCGCCGGCTCGACATTCTCGCGGTGAGCAGCGATAAGCAGTCGTGCCGGCGGCGCGCCGCTCCCTAGGGCTTTCGGGCGATGAGTTCGCCGAAGTCGACGAGGTCTCGCACAGCGCGCGCGGGCAGTTGCGAGGCATCCTCGCCCTCGACGAGCGCCTTCGTGTACGGGTGCACCGTGAATGCGTCAGGGTCGAAGTGCGCGGTGTAGCCGTTTCGCGCGTACAGGCGGTCAGCCTCGGACTGGCGGGGCCCGGTCGTGAGGAACACTTGGCGATACCCGAGCCGTCGGGCCTCTTCCTCGAGCTGAGCGAGCAGGCGGGTGGCGAGGCGTTCACCACGGTGCGCCGGGTTCGACCAGATCTTCTTGAACTCGCAGATGTCACCGTCGTAGGCCCGCACGGCGCCCGCTGCGAGCGGGGTGTTCGCGTCGAACAGCACGAGGAAGGCGCCGCGCGCCGCCTCGGTGAACTGGTCCTTCGCGCCACCGTAGACCTCTTCACGCGAATCGTGCCCACCGAGGTCGCCGTAGCGGTCGTGGTACTCGCGCACGAGATCCTCGAGCACCGGAATCACGCGCTCGTCGAAGGGGTTGACGATCTCAAATCGCGTCGTGGTCTGGGTGTCGGTCATGTGGGCTCCTCGGGAAGGGCTGGGATCTGCGGGAAAACTTCAGCACCGCACATCGCGGATGTAAACCGCCGAGGTAATACGTCGACGCAGTGTTACGTCGCAACGAAACTTGGTCCCCCCGGTCGGGTTCGAACCGACACTTTCGCGATTTTAAGTCGCGTGCCTCTGCCAATTGGGCTACGGGGGGGGNCCGCCGCATCCAGTCAAGAATACGGCGGCGATCGCCAGGTGCTGTGCGGCGTCTACTTGGCGGCCGAAGCCTTGTCGTCGGTCGACTTCGGAGCAGCCGGCTTCGGACGAGCGGCGAAGCGCTCGAAGAACGCCTTCGGCTCGCTCAATTTGCTCAGCGAGACGAAGTCGCGGCCGAGCACGAGCTGGCCGAGCCAGCCGCCGAAGACGCGAATCTTGCGCTCGTAAGTCGGGATCGCCATGCCGTGGTAGCCGCGGTGCATCGCCCACGCGGGAAGGCCCGTGATGCCGGTCTTGCCCGACTGGAATGCGCCAACGCCCATGCCGAGGCCCGCAACCGCACCCATGTTCTCGTGGTAGTAGTCGGTCGGTGCGTCGCCGCGCAGCGTCGCCACGATGTTCTCGGCGAGCATGCGAGCCTGACGAACAGCGTGCTGTGCATTCGGCACGCAGAAGCCGTTGACGCCGCCACCCGAGAGGTCGGGCACCGCGGCGATGTCGCCAGCGGCCCAGGCGTCCTCGACGATGCCCTCGTCGCCCTCAATGCGAAGGTCGGCACGGGCACGAACGTTGCCGCGCTCGTTGACGGGCAGGTCAGTGAAGCCCTTGACGAGCGGGTTTGCCATCTGGCCAGCGGTCCACACGATGACGTCGGTCGGGAACTTGTCGCCGTTGGAGGTCTCGACCACACCGTCGACAGCCGAGCTGCACTGGGTGTTGAGGTGCACGGTCGCGCCACGCTCGGCGAGGTTCTTGATGACCCACAGCGCGGTCTCTTCCGAAACCTCCGGCATGATGCGCGGCGCCGCCTCGATGAGGTGGAACTGCACGTCGTCGAACTGCAGCGACGGGTAGTCGGCGAGCAGCGCAGTCGCGAGCGAACGCATCTCGGCGAACGTCTCGATACCGGCGAAGCCGCCACCGACGACCACGAAGGTCAGCAGGCGCGAGCGCTCGGCGCCCGGCGCCATGGTCGATGCGCGGTTGAAGTTGTCGATGATCTTGTCGCGAACCCAGACGGCCTCTTCGATGTGCTTCATGCCCACCGCGTTGTCGGCGATACCCGGAATCGGGAAAGTGCGCGACACGTTGCCCGCGGTCACCACGACGATGTCGTAGCCGAGCGTGTAGGCGTCGCCATCTTCAGGCGTGATGGTCGCGGTCTTCGACGCGTGGTCGATCTGCGAAACCTCGGCGGTGATCACGCGCGTGCGCTTCAGGTGACGGCGCAGCGACACCACTGCGTGACGGGGCTCAATCGAACCGCTCGCCACCTCGGGCAGGAACGGCTGGTAGGTCATGTAGGGCAGCGGGTCGACGAGCGTCACCTGCGCCTCACCAGGGTTGAGCTGCTTTTCGAGCTGTCGGGCTGCTGTGAACCCGGCGTATCCACCGCCGACGATCAGAATTTTCGTCACGCGTTCACTCCTCACTGTGTTGTCAAGCTTCGAGACGTATCAAGACTACCCCCGCGCCGTGGCTGTCACCTGACGGGCGGGGTGACCTCGGCGGACGCTATGCGTCGGCCGGCGACGCGGCGTTTGCACCGCGGGGATTCGCGCACTGGCACACGCTCGGCGACCACGCCGAAACTCGCAGCGCCCAGTCGCCGATCGGGTTCACGCCCGGGCCCGCGGCGAGCGCGTGCGCGCTCAGCGCGTGCAGGCACTTCACGCGCGTCGGCATGCCCCCGGCCGTCACGTGGGCGATCTCCTCGACATGGTCGACCGACTCGCGGGCGGCAAGGTACTGCTCGTGAGCGCGCTGGTAGGCCGACCGCAGCTCGTCATCGCTCGCCAGCGCATCCTGCATCTCGACCATCAGGTGCGCGCCCTCGAGACGCGACATTTCGGCCGTGGCCTCGGGGTGCGAGAGGTAGAAGAGCGTCGGGAACGGCGTGCCGTCGGGCAGCCGGGGCGCTGTGATCACGACGACTGGATTGCCGCAGACGCAGCGCGAGGCAACCCCGAGCACGCCGCGCACCTGGCGTCCGAGCTGCTCGGTGAGCGTGGCGAGGTCCTGTTCACTCGCAGGGCTCCAGTTCGGATGCTGGTCGATGAGGGCGTTGGTCACTGGTCCTCCTGAGGCGCTTGCGCGTCGTTGGCACGGATGAGCGAGTCGAGGAAGAGCTCGGTCGAGTCCGTTTTGGTTTCGTGCAGCTCGGAGCTGACGTCGGGCTCGTCTTCGACCGCGGGCAGCGACGCGTCGTCGATGACGACGTAGGTGGTGTCGCCCGGCTCGACAAAGAGCAGGCGGCCACGGGCTTCGGCCTTGATGTAGGCCGGGTCTTCCCAACGGTTCGTCTGCTCATTGACCTGGGTGATCTGGTCTTGCGACTGCGCGATCTCGGATTCGAGTTCGGCAATGTGCTGCCGCTGGCTGATGAGCTGCTGCACGGTCGGCACAATCATCGCCACCGAGACCACGAGCACGATGAGCAGCAGGATGGACCCGCCCGTCGGTCGGCGCGTGGCACGGGTGGTGGTGGTTTTGGCCATGGGGACATTCTTCCAACAATGGCCGACGGGCCGAGCGTTACGCTCGGCCCGTCGGCCAAATCACGGTGGACTTTGCGGTTAGGCCTCGGTCGGCGTGAAGCGCGGGAACGCCGAAGTGCCCGCGTAGATCGCCTGGTCGCCGAGGATTTCCTCGATGCGCAGCAGCTCGTTGTACTTCGCGACGCGGTCGCTACGCGCCGGCGCGCCGGTCTTGATCTGGCCACAGTTGGTGGCGACGGCGAGGTGCGCGATCGTGGTGTCTTCGGTCTCGCCCGAGCGGTGCGAGAGGATCGCCGTGTAGCCGTGGCGCTGCGCGAGCTCGACGGCGTCGAGGGTCTCGGTGAGGGTGCCGATCTGGTTCACCTTGACGAGGATCGAGTTCGCAACCTTGAGGTCGAGACCCTTCTGGAGGCGCTCGGGGTTCGTGACGAAGAGGTCGTCGCCGACGAGCTGCACGCGGTCGCCGATGCGCGCCGTGAGCTCGACGTAGGCATCCCAGTCTTCCTCGGCCAGCGGGTCCTCGATCGTGACAATCGGGTAGTCGTTGATCAGCTGCTCGTAGAAGTCGACCATGTCGGAAGCCGAGTGCTCGTTGCCCTCGAACTTGTACACGCCGTTGTCGAAGAACTCGGTCGAGGCGACGTCGAGGCCGAGCACGATGTNCCGGCCGAGCACGTAGCGGGTCTCGCCGATCGACTCGACGATGAGGTCGAGTGCCTCGCGAGTCGAGCCGACGCTCGGTGCGAAGCCGCCCTCGTCGCCGAGGCCGGTCGACAGTCCCTTCGAGCCGATCGTCTTCTTGAGCTGGTGGTAGACCTCAGTACCCCACTGCAGGGCTTCGCGGAAAGTTTCGGCACCGACCGGCAGGATCATGAACTCCTGCACGTCGACACCCGAGTCGGCGTGGGCGCCGCCGTTGATGATGTTCATCATCGGCACGGGCAGCACGTGGGCGTTCGCGCCGCCGACGTAGCGGAACAGCGGGAGCTCGCTCACCTCGGCCGCGGCCTTGGCGTTGGCGAGGCTCACACCGAGGATGGCGTTGGCGCCGAGGCGCTGCTTGTTCGGCGTGCCGTCGAGCTCGATCAGCTCGGCGTCGAGGGTGCGCTGGTCGGTCGAGTCGAAGAATTCGATCGCGGGGTTAATCTCGTCCGCAACGGCCTGCACAGCCTTCTCGACACCCTTGCCGAGGTAGCGGTCGGCGTCGCCATCGCGAAGCTCGTACGCCTCGAATGCGCCGGTGGATGCGCCCGAGGGCACGGCGGCACGACCGATGGTGCCGTCTTCGAGTGTGACCTCGACCTCGACCGTCGGGTTGCCGCGCGAATCAAGAATTTCACGTGCGTAGACATCAGTGATGAACGTCACCATTGGCTCCTCTGAGTTGGCATGTGGGGATGCGCCGCCAGTCTATCCAGCCCACCTCCCCACCACCTCCGACAGCTGGGGGTTGAGTGGTCAGTTNGGGGCCGTTAGGGCATGGGGTGGCCCGTGTCGAGGGCGCGGCCCGCGGGGGCGCGTCACATTACTTCGAATGACTCGCCATTGAAGTGAATTACCGCGCATGAATGCGCGTGACTCGTCATATTCGCGCACCGCCCCGGCGCCTCAATAGTTTCGACCACACCAGCGCACCCCGCCTACGAATTGGAGCGTCGAACATGGTCAACGTTATTGGTCTCGACATCATCAGCAATACCCCATCGGCCGAAGGAATTCAGCTCACCGACGTCGAGCGATTGAATTCTGTGGTCGAAAATGCGGTGCGATTCGAAGAACTCGGTTTTGACGGCTATGCCGTTGGAGAGCGTCACCACGCACCATTTCTATCGAGTGCGCCGCCGGTAATTCTCGCGAATATCGCAGCCCGCACCTCGACCCTTCGGCTCTTCACCGGCGTGACCCTGCTCTCGGTGCTCGACCCGGTTCGCGTCGCCGAGGACTACGCGACCCTCGACCTGCTCTCGGGTGGGCGCCTCGAACTCATCGTGGGCAAGGGCAACGGCTCGGAACAGGCCGAGCTGTTCGGCGTTGCCCGCGACGACGCTCACGTTACCGAGCACGAGAACTACCGCGTGCTCCGCCAGCTCTGGTCGGGCGAGCCCGTGCACTGGGCACCGACACCGGGGCGACCGACGACCCGCACCGTGCCGCTCGAGGGCTGGGTGAGCCGACCCCAGCCGCTGCAGCCGCGCATCCGTACCTGGCACGGCTCATCGACCTCGACCGAGACCGTCGAGCTGGCGGCCGAGTACGGCGACCCGATCTGGGTCGCCAACGTGCAGAAGTCAATCGAGGGCTACGCACCCCTCGTCGAGCGGTACCGCGAGGCGTGGAGTGCGCACGGTCGCGACCCGAAGGACGCGAGGGTCGGCGCCGGATTCAGCCTGTTCCTCACGCGCAATTCGCAAGACTCGGTCGAGGCATTCCGTCCGTTCTATGAGCGCACCGCGGCCGGCCGAGTCGACACCTATAACAACTTCGCCCCGGAAACGCTCTTCCAGGATTACGACGACTACGTCGCCCGCAGTTCGTTTCTCGTCGGGAGCCCGCAGCAGGCCGTCGACAAATTGACTCGATATGCGCAGGTGTACGGCCTCGACGCCATTTCAATTCCCGGTAATCGAGGCAATCTCACCGAACGCCAATGGCTCGAAAGCCTTGAGCTACTGAAAACCGAAGTTCTCCCGGCAGTTGAGGCCAATCTCGGCGCCGCCCTCGTCTCCTAATTCGCCTCCCGATTCGATTGGACCCACTCATGACCACTGCACCCTTCACTCTCGCCCTCGAGCTCGACGGAGCCGGCGCGCATCCTGCCGCCTGGCGCTTCGCCGCGCACTCCCCCGCCGAGTCCCTCACCCCGCGGCGCCTCGCCGACAAGGTGCGCGCCGCCGAACGCGCGGGGTTCCACCTCGTGACGCTGGGTGACAACACCGGCGCGCCCGAGGCAGCCGGGCCGAGCGCCGCACGACTCGACTCGGTGTTGCTCGCCGCCTTTGCCGGGCCGCTCACCTCGACCATCGGCCTCGTGCCCGTCGCATCGCCGGTCTGGGCCGAGCCGTTCCATCTCTCGGGCCAGATCTCGAGCCTCGACCACGCCTCGGCGGGCCGCGCCGGCTGGCTCGTCGACGGCACCACCTCCCCCGCCGCGAGCGCGACGCTCGGTCGACAGGAACTCACCGGCGACGAGCTGCTCGCCGAGACGAACGATGTCGTCACGGCGGCGACCCAGCTCTGGGATTCCTGGGAAGACGACGCGGTGATCGTCGACATCGACTCGGGCCGTTTCCTCGACAACCAGCGACTCCACGCCATCAACTTCGCCTCCGAGCGCTTCACTGTTCGGGGCCCATCGATTACCCCGCGGCCGCTCCAGGGCCGCCCGCCCGTGTTTGGCCGCATCGGCGAGGTCGACCCGAGCCTCATCGACGTCGCCCTCGTGCGCGGCGACTCGGTCGAGGCGATCACCGAAGCGGCTGCACGCGCCCGCAAGCTCGGCATCGACCGGGTCGTCGCCGAGGTCGAGGTGGTGCTCGATGCCCGCGGCGAGACCGCCGCATCCCGGCTCGCCGCGCTCGACGCCGCGGCGGTCGCCGACGGGCTCCCCGCATACGTCCCTTCCTCGCTGCGCATCGTCGGTGACTCGGCCGAACTCGTCGAGCTCATCGCGCAGCTGCGGCGGGCTGTCGATGGCGTGCGCCTCCTGCCGGCGGTGCTCGAGGTCGACGGCGACGAGCTCGAGCGGCTCGTGCTGCCGGAGCTGCGCCGGCTCGAGATCGCCGCGGCGCCGACGTTCGGCGCCACCCTGCGCGAAGCGCTCGGCCTCGAGCGCCCCGCCAATGTCTTCGCCACCGCAGCGACCACCCGCGCGTAGCCCGCACCACGACGAGAACGGACCAGACTCATGACCACCACGACCGACTACCCACGCCCAAACGCCCACGTCCACTTCGGCGTGTTCTACGCCGGCGTTAACGAGGGCGTCGACTGGCAGTCGCCCACCGCCCTCAACCAGATCGACTTCGAGGCCTTCCGCCAGACCATCCAGACCGCCGAGCGCGGGCTCTTCGACGCGTTTTTCTTCGGCGAGGGTCTGCGCCTGCGCGAGCACCTCGGCGNGGTCATCGAAATCAACGTCGCGGGGCGCCCCGACTCGCAGACCCACCTCGCTGCCCTCGCGGCCATCACCGACCGCATCGGCCTCGTCGCCACGCAGAACGCGACCTACCACGAGCCGTACGCCCTCGCCCTCCGACTCGCAACGCTCGACGTGCTCTCGGGCGNGCCGCGCGGCCTGGAACATCGTCACCACGGTGAACGGCTGGACCGGCGAGAACTTCCGCCGCGGCGGCTACGTCGACGTGCCACCCCGCTACGAGCACGCCGAACAGAACGTGCGGCTCGTGCGCGCGCTCTGGGACTCGTGGGCGAACATCGCGCCGAGCGACTCGACGCGCGCCACCGAGTGGTCGCAGGCCCCCGAGCTCATCGAGGGCGACGGCGACTTTTCGTCGGTGCAGGCCCGGCTCAACGTGCCTGCGAGCGCCCAGGGGCATCCCGTGCTCTTCCAGGCGGGCGACTCGGCCGGCGGGCGCGATCTCGCGGTCAAGCACGCCGACGTCATCTTCTCGCGCCACCTGCAGCTCGACGACGCGCTCGAGTTCGCGGCCGACATCCGCGCCCGGCTGCGCGCCGCCGGAAGGCCGGAGGACGACGTCCTGCTGCTGCCCGGCGGTTCGGTCGTCATCGGCGACACCCTCGCCGACGCCGAGGACCGCTGGCGCGCCGAGCAGGAGGCCGCGCTGACCGACGCCCACGTCGTGCAATTCGTCGAGCACACCTACGGCGAGGCGCTGCCCGACTTCGACCCGAACGGCCCGCTGCCGAGCTTCGCGCCGTCGACGAGCGAGATCAGCGTCGAGCGCGGCACCGTCGGCCACTACCGCACGCCGCAGGACATCGTCGCCGAGTGGCGCGACATCAGCGAAGCGAAGGGCTTCGCGACCGCCCGCGAACTCGTCGCCCACCTCACGAGCTCGCGCTCGTTCGTGGGCACGCCCGACTCCCTCGCCGACGAACTCGCGCACGCCGTGCGCAGCGGCGCTTACGACGGGCTCAATCTCGGGCTCCGCCACGTACCGCATGGCCTCGACGACGTCGTGAACCGGCTCGTCCCGGCCCTGCAGGAACGCGGCGCCTACCCGACCGAATACGTCGGCACGACCCTGCGCGAGCACCTCGGTCTGCG
>NZ_JACXJG010000002.1:43658-43737 GCF_014904065.1 Gulosibacter sediminis
CCGCCACTCGGCCGCCGCGCATCCGCCTAGGCACCAACAAACCGGATGCGGCACGCCGCGGCCGCGCATCCTCACCAAC
>NZ_JACXJG010000002.1:43744-53319 GCF_014904065.1 Gulosibacter sediminis
TCCCCCTCCCGCGCTCGCGGGCGGGCCACACCTCGAAAGGGACTCCCATGTCTTCGACCCCACCAGCTCGACCCCGCGCTCGCCGCAGCGCCTTCGCCCCACTCGCGGCCATGGCCGCCGTCAGCGCGCTGCTGCTCAGCGGTTGCGCCGGCACCGCAACCTCGGCCGACAGCGGCGCCACGAGCGACCCCGTCGCGGGCGGCGAGCTCGTCGTCGGCGTGCAGAGCGTCAACCAGCTCGACCCCCAGCAGGGCGGCAACAACGACGGCGTCGCCGTGCAGCGCCAGCTCGTCGCGTCGCTCACCATCTCCGACCCCGACAACCCGGGCACGACCCTGCCCTGGGTCGCCGAGTCGTGGGAGGTGAGCGAGGACTCGTCGGAGTTCGTCTTCCACCTGCGCGACGACGCCGTTTTCCATGACGGCACCCCGATCGACGCCACCGCCGTCAAGGCAAACTTCGACGCGATTCTCGAGCTGGGCGCGGACGCGGCCGGCGCATCCCAACTGCTCGAAGGCGCCGAGACGACCGTCGTCGACGACACGACCGTCGAGGTGTCGTTCCCCAGCCCAAACCTGCAGTTCCTCGAGGCGACGAGCACGTCGACGCTCGGCCTCATCTCGACCGAGTCGACGAAGCTCAGCATTGAGGACCGCCAGAACGGCGAGTTCGTCGNTCGGGGCCGTTCCAGGTCGAGAGCTACACCCCCGAGCAGGAGATCGTGCTCACCAAGGTGCCCGACTACAACCTCTCGACCGAGGTGGACTCGAACCAGGGTGCGGCCTACCTCGACAGCATCCGCTTCACCCAGATCGATGAGATCAGCGTGCGCTCGGGCAGCCTCACCGCCGGCGACATCCATGCCGCGAGCTTCCTCACCTCTGCCGAACTCGACAACTTCGCGGCGACGCCCGGCTACCACGTGGTCGAGCGTACGAACCCCGGCACGGTGTTCTCGCTCACGCCGAAGCTCGACCGCGACACCCCGCTGCAGGAGCTCGCGGTACGCCAGGCAATTCAACTTGCGATCGACCGCGAGGAGGTCTCGCGCATCACGTACGGCGACGACGCGATCCCCGCGACGAGCCTGCTCGCCGAAACGACTCCGCTCTACACCGACCTCAGCGACGAGCTTGGGCTCGACGTGGATGCGGCGAACGCGCTGCTCGACGAGGCCGGATGGGAGCCAGGCGCCGACGGCATCCGCGAGCGCGACGGCGAGCGCCTCGAGTTCACGGTGATCTTCTGGCAGGCCTCCGACCCGCTCGTCGCGGTGCAGGAGCAGCTGAAGAAGATCGGCGTCTACCTGCAGATCACGCAGGTGAGCGTTTCGGAATCGACCGCCCGCGCCGACCAGTCCGACCTGCAGTACGCGAACGTCTCGCGCAACGAGCCCGACCGGCTCCGCCAGGACTTCCTCCCGTACCTCCCGGTATGGATCGAGGCCGGCATCGACGAGGCCGAGGCCCCCGACCTTGCCGAGATCCAGGCCGAGCTCGACGAGCAGGTCGGCGAGCAGGATCCGGAGGCGCGCCAGGAGCTGCTCGCCAACGTGCAGACGCAGATCATCGACGACGGCTACCGGTTCCCGCTCTACACGCTCATCTCAAGCATCGCGGTGAGTGACCAGGTGCACGACCTCAAGCTCGACGGCACCTCCCGGCTCACCTTCATCGACACCTGGATCGAGCAGTAGTCCAACCCCACCGGCTCGGAACACGAGTTCATCTGAAAGGAGGCAGCGACGTGACTCGCGCACTCACCCACATTGGGCAGGCCATCTTCGTCATCTGGGCGGCCTACACCCTGACATTCCTCGTCCTCTACCTGCTGCCCGGCGACCCGGCCACGATTCTCGTGCTGTCGGCCACACAAGAGAACGACACGCTCGATCGGGGACAGATCGACGCGCTCCGAGCCGAGTGGGGCCTCGACCGGCCCCTCTACGAGCAGTACTTCACGTCACTCTGGGGTGTGCTGCATCTCGACTTCGGGCTCTCGTACGAGACCCGCGGTTCTGCCTGGGAGCGCGTCGTGACGCTGCTGCCCCAGACCGGGGCGCTCGCGGCCGCGGCCCTCGGGCTCGCCGTGGTCTTTGGCGGGGCGCTCGCGATTGCCGCGAACTCCGCTCGCCAGCGCTGGGTCCGCCGTCTGCTCGCGGCGGTCCCACCGCTCGGCGTGTCGCTGCCCGGCTTTTGGATCGGCCTGCTGCTGATTCAGTTGTTCTCGTTCCGGCTCGGGCTCTTGCCCGCGTCGGGCAGCTCGGGGGTCGCATCCCTCATCCTCCCGGCGATCACTCTCGCGATTCCAACCGGCGCGACGCTCGCGCAACTCTTCGCCCGGAGCCTCGAGGTGACGCTCACCGAGCCGTTCATTACCGTGCTTCGCTCGCGCGGTGCCGACCACCGTCGGGTGATCGGCCACGCGGTGCGCAACGCCGTGCTGCCGGTGCTCACGATGGTCGGCATGCTCGTCGGGCAGCTGTTCGCGGGCGCCGCCATCACCGAGACCGTGTTTAGTCGCGACGGCATCGGCAAGCTCACGGTGGACGCGGTGAGCCGGTTCGACGGGCCGGTTCTGCTCGCGATCGTGGTCGTCGTGTCGGCCACCTTCGTGATCTCGAGCCTGCTCGTCGATCTCATCTATCCCTATGTCGACCCGCGCCTGCGCACCGCGGGTCCGCGCAGCCGCACGAGCCAGGCCGACAAAACCGACAAGCCCGCCAGCGAGCAGTCGACGTCGCTCGAGGCCACGATTGGAGCCGCATCATGACCAGCGCCACCTCGGCACAACCCGCCGCTCCGCCGGCACCTTGTGCCGTACCCACCGACACCGAGGCGCCGCGCCAGCCGGTCGACGACGGCCAGCCTCCGCTGCGGCGGCGGCTGCGCGCCCTGCGGCGACGCATCCTGCACGACCCGCTCCTCATCAGCGCGATCGCGGTATTCGCGGTCGTCATCGCCTGGTCATTCTGGCCGAGCGTGTTCGCGTCGGGCAACCCGACCGCCATCGACGCCGACGCGATGCTCCTGTCGCCCTCGGCTGAGCATCCGTTCGGCACCGACCAGGTCGGCCGCGACCAGTTCACGCGCGTCGTCTACGGCACCTCGCTCTCGATGCTCGCAACCCTCGTCGCGGTGCTCGTAGGGCTCACGATCGGCTCGGTCATCGGCCTACTCGCCGGCTACTTCCGCGGCGCGTTCGACGCCATCGTCATGCGCATCATCGACGTCGTCATCTCGGTACCCTCGCTGCTGCTCTCGCTCATCATCGTCACCGCGACCGGCTTCGGCACCGTGAACGTCGCGATCGCTGTTGGCCTCGCGAGCAGCGCCAGCTTCGCGCGCATCATGCGCGCCGAGGTGATCAAGGTCGCGAGCTCAACCTATGTCGAGGCGAGCTGGGTGTACGGCGGCGGCGTGTTTCGCCGGCTCTTCCGCCACGTCTTCCCGAACTCGATCGCGCCGGTGCTCTCGCTCGCGGCCCTCGAGTTCGGCACCGCGATCCTCGCGGTCTCGGCCCTGAGCTTCCTCGGCTTCGGCGCAACGCCGCCGACCCCCGAATGGGGCGCCCTCATCTCGGACGGCCGCAGCTACCTCGCGACCGCCTGGTGGCTCACCGTGATTCCGGGCTTCGTGCTCGCCATCGTTGTCGTCGCCGCCAACCACATCTCCCGTGCCTTTCAGAAGGGAACCTCCGCATGAGCACGACCGACACCACCCCGCCGCCGCTGCTCTCGGTGCGCGACCTCACGATCGACTACGTCGTCGGCGGCCGCGAAACCCGAGCCCTGCGCGGCGTGAGCTTCGACGTCGCCGACGGCGAGCGCGTGGCCCTCGTCGGCGAGTCCGGCTCGGGCAAGACGACCACCGCGAACGCCATTCTCAACCTGCTCGGCGGCAACGCCGAGGTTGCGGGCGAGGTCGAGTTCGACGGCGGTTCGCTGCGCGGCCTCTCGTCGCGGCAGTGGCGTTCGATTCGCGGCGCGAAGATCGGGCTCGTGCCGCAAGACCCGGCCGTCTCGCTCGACCCTGTGCGGCGCATCGGCGATCAGGTCGTCGATACCCTGCGGCTACACGACCTCGTTCGCGGCTCGAATCGCCGCGAGCGCGCGAGCTATGCCCGCGCCCGGGCCCTCGAGCTCATCACGAGCACCGGCATTTCGCGGCCGGAGCAGCGGCTCGACCAGTACCCGCACGAGCTCTCGGGCGGGATGCTGCAGCGCGTGCTCATCGCCGCGGCGTTGGCGACGGAACCACGATTGCTTATTGCCGACGAGCCGACAAGCGCCCTCGATGTCACGGTGCAGAAGCGCATCCTCGATCTACTCGACGACCAGGTGCAGAGGCTCGGTGCCTCGCTGCTCTTCGTCACGCACGACCTCGCCGTGGCCGCCGACCGGGCCGACCGCATCCTCGTCTTTTCGAATGGCGAGATCGTCGAGCAGGGCACTCCGCAGCAGATCCTCGAGGCACCCGCGCATCCCTACACGAAGCGGCTCATTGCCGCGGCGCCCCGATTCCGTGCGGGTGCCGGCGCCGGCATTCGCGAGCTGCCCGCGTCGCCCGAGCGCGCGACCGTGCTCGAGGTGCGCGCCGTGAGCAAGCGCTACCGCGTCGGCCGCGGACGGCAGGCCGAGCAGGTCGCCGCGCTGAGCGGCGTCTCGCTCGACGTGCGCGAGGGCGAAACCGTCGCGCTCGTCGGCGAATCGGGTTCGGGCAAGACGACGCTCGCGNGGCCCTCGTCGGCATCACCGACGTCGATGCCGGGTCGATGAAATTTCAGGGCACCGAGCTGATTGGGCTCGACGCCAAAGCCCACCGACAGGTGCGCAAGTCGCTCACCCTCGTGTACCAGAGCCCCTTCGCCTCACTGCCGCCGCACCTCACGGTGGCGCAGACGATTACCGAGCCACTCGTGAATTTTGGGCTGGCCGGGCGGCGCGAGCTTGCAGGCCGCGCGGCCGAGCTGCTCGATCAGGTGCGCCTGCCGCGCGCGTTCGCGCATCGCCTGCCGAGTGAGCTGTCGGGCGGGCAGCGACAGCGCGTCGCGATTGCGCGGGCGATTGCCCTCGACCCGAAGCTGATCGTGCTCGACGAGCCGGTTTNGCTCGACGTGACCGTGCAGGCGCAGATTCTCGAGTTGCTCGTCGAAACGCAGGTGCGCACGGGCGTGAGCTACCTCTTCATCACCCACGACCTCGCGGTAGTGCGGGAGGTCGCGCACCGCGTGGTCGTGCTCCAGCAGGGCGAGGTGCAGGAGGTCGGCGCGACGCGCGACGTGCTGTTCGCGCCCGAGTCCGCGTACACGCGTGAGCTCACGGCCGCGGTGCCCGGCGGTGGGCTGCACGACGACCGTGTCGTCGAGGCAATCGCGTGAGCCCGGCCCCCGGCCAGCACCCGCGCGCTGGCGAGGCGGCGGGCTCGCGGCCGGCATTGAATGTGCTCGACGTCATCACGATTCCCGAGGGTGGGGATGCGGCGGGCGCCATCACCGCGTCGACGGATGCGGCCGGTCACGCCGAGCGCGCCGGTTACCGCCGCTACCTCCTCACCGAGCACCACCTCAACGCGGGCATTGCGGGCGGGCCCATTCCGACCCTGCTGCCGTTGTTCGCCGAGCGCACCGAGCGCATCCGGGTGGGCACCGCCGCGACCCTGCTCGGCAACTATCGGTTGATTCAGGTCGCTGAGACCTTCGGGGCCCTCGCCTCGCTCTACCCCGGCCGGATCGATCTCGGGCTCGGGCGCTCGGGCGCGGTGCCCGCGTCGACGCCCGAGTTTCCGAAGCACCTCACCGCGAAGTTCCAGCTGCAGCGCCGCCTGTTCGGGCGCACCGACGGCGATACGACCGACCTCGAGGCGCTCATCGACGAGCTGCGGGCATTCTTTGCCGGCACTTCCGTCGACGAGGAGGCGGGCCCGTTTGTCGCGCCGCCGGCAACGGCCGCGACACCGCAGCTGTGGGTGCACGGCACGAGCGCGGGCATCAGCGCCCGCGTCGCCGGCGCCCTTGGTCTGCCGTTCGGCTCGAACTATCACACGTCACCGCGCACGACGCTCGACGCGATCGCCGAGTACCGCGCCGCGTTCCGCCCCTCGACGACGCTCGCCGCGCCGTATGTGATGGTGTCGGCCGATGTCATCGTCGGCGACACGGATGCGGCGGTGCAGCGGGCGGCGAAGGGCTACGGCCACTGGGTCGCGTCGATCCGCAATGGTCGTGGGCAGGGCGCGATCCCGTATCCCTCGGCCGAGTGGGCGGATGCGCATCCCCTCGGGAACGACGACCGCGAGCTCGTCGCCGACCGGCTCGCGACCCGCATCGTCGGCGCGCCGGAACCGGCCGCGGCGCGTCTCGCCGAGCTGGCCGAGCGCACGGGTGCCGACGAACTCCTCATCGCCGTCGAGACGCACGAACCCGACGACCGCCTCACCACCCTCGCCCTCCTCGCCGATTCCTGGCGTTGAGTGCTTGGGGGNAGCGGCGGGCAGCTGCCGCGCCGTCGGGCGGGTGCGGCTAGGCGAGGGGTTCGAGCTTGGGGGGTTCACCGTCGGCGTGGGCGTGCGCGACGTGGGTGAAGCCCTCGTTGACGGCGCGCTCGAGCAGATTGCGCACGTTCTTCGGGCGGCGCTCGAGCCGCACACGGCGGCCGGGCTGCGCGAGCTCGCGCTTGATGCGCAATTGCGCGTCGATTGGGAGGCGCTTGTCGACGAGCACGAGCACCGCCTCGCCAGCGGCGCCCTCTTGCTCGGCGACGAGGTCGACGATGCGCTCGAAGCCAATCGAGAAGCCGCACGCGGGCACATCCGTGCCGAGGAAGCGTCCGATCATGCCGTCGTAGCGACCACCGCCGCCGACCGACGAGCCCGACGCCGGGTGCGCCACCTCGAAGATCGTGCCGGTGTAGTAGCCCATGCCGCGCACGAGCGTCGGGTCGAACACGAGCGGCAGCTTGCCGCCGCCGGCCGCGACCGCCTCGGCGAGCTCGGCAAGCGAGCTTGCCGCGAGCTTGGCGCCCTCGCGGGCCGCGAGCTCCGCCGGAAGCGAGTCGAGCACGTGCGCGAGGTCGAGTCCGCGCTCGAGCTGGGGCGCCCATCCCTCGAGCGCCTCACGGATTCGTTCGGCCGCAGCCGCGTTCGTTTCGGCGAGCTCCGCAACGACGCCTTCGACGCCGATCTTGTCGAGCTTGTCGACGGTAATGAGTGCCGCGGGCGCCTCGTCGGCGCCGAAACCGCACCAGTCGAGCAGCTCGTTGAGCAAGCGGCGGTCGTTGACACGGATCGTGCAGTCGCTCAGCCCGAGTCGGTGCAGGGCGTCGCCCCCGGCGACGAGCAGCTCGGCCTCCGCAAGCAGCCCCGGCTCGCCGAGGATGTCAATGTCGCACTGCACGAACTGGCGGTAGCGGCCCTTCTGCGGGCGCTCGGCGCGCCAGACGGCGCCGATCTGCAGCGCACGGAACACGCTGGGCAGTTCGCCGCGGTGCGACGCGGTGTAGCGCGCGAGCGGCACCGTGAGGTCGAACCGCAGGCCGAGGTCGCTCAGCTCGAGCGGGTCGCCCGCTGCCGCGGCCGCGGCCAGATCGTCGGCGCCGAGCCCGCGGCGCATGATCGCGAACGAGAGCTTCTCGTTGTCGCCGCCCATGCCCGAGTGCAGCCGCTCGGAGTCCTCAACCACCGGCGTCTCAATCTCGTCAAATCCATGTTCGCCGTACACCTCGCGAATGGTCGCGAGCACGCGCTCACGACGGCGCTTGTCGGCGGGCAGGAAGTCGCGCATACCGCGCGGCGGATTGATCTGAGTGGCCATTGCTCCAGTTTACGTAGCCGCGTCGGCCGACTGTGACGCTTCCGCGTCGCGAATTCGACCTTCGAGTCGGCGGACGGCGCCGCGCAGCGCGCGTTCCGCGTCAATTCCCTCACTGCGGGCCACCTCGATAGTCGCCAATAGTTCGTCACCGAACGCGGCCTCGGCCGCATCCTCGTTGCCGTCGAGCGGCGCCGCGAGCTGCGCATCCACGCTCGTGCCCCGACCGAGCACCTTCTCGGCGAGCGCGAGGGCTGGCATCGAACGGGCAATGCCATCGAGCACCGAGGTGCGGTCGCGCTTCTCGATCGCTTTCGCTTCCTCCCACATACGGATGATCTCGTCGATGTCGCGCGTCGGCGTCGGCCCGAAGACGTGCGGGTTGCGTCGCACCAGCTTGTCGCGTTGCTCGTCGGCGACGTCGTCGAGGGTGAAGGCGCCGCGGTCGGCCGCGATGTTTGCATGGAAGAGCACCTGGAACAACACGTCGCCGAGCTCCTCGCGGATTTCGGTATCGTCGCCCGCCTCGATCGCGTCGACGAGTTCGGCAGTCTCTTCGACGAGGTACTTCACGAGCGAGCGATGCGTCTGTGCCTCGAACCAGGCGCAGCCGCCGTCGCCGCGAAATCGCTCCACCGTTGCGATCAACTGCTGCATGGCCTCACTCGTCATGCGCTCAAGGCTAGTTACCCTTGACCACATGCAGAAACTCCGCCCGGTGCCCTGGCAAGTCTGGCTGATCACCGCGGTGGCGTCGCTCATCACGGCCGCCGCGGTCTCGGGGCAGCACTGGGTCGAGGTCACCGGCGCCGACGATTCGGGCCTGCTCTACCCCGTGCTCGTCGCGATCGTGCCGGTGTTCACGTGGATCGCCACGGGCATCGCCGACTCGATTCTGCTCGTGCGCCGCAGCCGCGCGCGCCAGCACGCGGAGCAGCTGCGCACGGGCTGGGCCAAGCGCGTCACGACCTCGTTCGGCTGGGTGCTCGGGATGTTCATCCTGGCGGTCGTGCTCGTGGGCCTGATCTGGCTTGCCGTCGATGTCTGGATTGGCAACGCGTCACCCACGTACAGCGGCGCCGGCGACGAGTTCGCGTTCCCACGCACGATCGCGATCACCGTCGGCCTCGTGTTCGCGCCGGGCCTCGCGTCGGCGGTCCCGGCCGTACTCATGTCGTCGAGCTCGGGTCCGGTCGAGGACCTCTAGCGCGTGGTTCGCGACGCGGTGCCGTTACTCGCAGCGCGACTCGACACGCGCATCCCTGGTAGAAAACCGCATCGCTGGGGCCCAGAACCGACGCCAGCGTCGCCCAATCGCTGCGGTTTTCTCGGAGAGCGACGGTGATGGCCGCATCGATCGTAGAAAACTGCNCAGCGGCGGCACGGATGGGGTCGACACGCCGGGATGCTGCGACCCGCCTACGGCTTGCCCTTCGCCGCCGACTCGGCCTCGTCGCTCGGGGCGACGTCGTCTTCGGGCTTCGCGTCGAAGAGCGCGAGGAAGACGCCGCGGATCCAGTCGAGGAACTCGCCGTCGCTGAGCGGCTCGCCGATGCGCTTGCCGCCGGGGAGCGGCAGCATCAGCAGGTGGTTCGCCTCTTGATACTTCGCCTCGGGGTACATGCGCCGAAGTCGAATCTGCTTCGAATCGGCCAGCGTAACCGGCGTGATGCGCAGCACGCGCCCGACGGCGGCGAGCTCGCTGAGCTGCAGCCGCACGGCCATACGCCGGATGCGCGACACGGCCACGAGCGTCTCGACCTCGGCCG
>NZ_JACXJG010000002.1:53346-53419 GCF_014904065.1 Gulosibacter sediminis
CAGTTCGCCATAGCGGTCCTTGAGCTCGTCGATCACGAGATCGATCTGCCCAGGTCGCGCCGCCGCCGAGGCC
>NZ_JACXJG010000002.1:53452-68174 GCF_014904065.1 Gulosibacter sediminis
CCGACGACAGCTTCTGGTACGCCTCAAGGCGCAGCCGCTCCGACGCAATGTAGTCCTCGGGAATCCGCGCATCGACCGGCAGCTCCATCCGCAGCTCGGTGTGCTGCTCAGGCGCCTCGCCCTTAAACGCGTCGACGGCCTCGCCGATCATCCGCAGGTAGAGGTCGAAGCCGACGCCCGCGATATGCCCCGACTGCTCACCGCCGAGCAGGTTGCCGGCACCGCGAATCTCGAGGTCCTTCAGCGCCACCTGCATGCCCGAGCCGAGCTCGTTGTTCGCGGCGATCGTCTCGAGTCGGTCGTGGGCCGTCTCGGTGAGGGGCTTGTTCGCGTCGTAGAGGAAGTATGCGTAGGCGCGCTCTCGGCCACGACCGACGCGACCGCGCAGCTGGTGCAACTGGCTCAGGCCGTAGCGCTCGGCGTCATCAATGATGAGCGTGTTCGCGTTCGGAATGTCGAGGCCGGTTTCGACGATCGTCGTCGTCACGAGCACGTCAAACTTCCGCTCCCAGAAGTCGACGATGACCTGCTCGAGGCTCGCCTCGCTCATGCGGCCGTGAGCGACCGCGATGCGGGCCTCGGGCACGAGCTCGGCGAGGTGCGCCGCAACCCGGTTGATGGATGCGGTGCGGTTGTGCACGTAGAACACCTGGCCCTCGCGCAGCAACTCGCGCCGGATCGCGGCCGTGACCTGCTTGTCGCTGCGGCCTCCCACGTACGTGAGGATCGGGTGGCGGTCCTCCGGCGGCGTCGCCAGCGTCGACATCTCGCGAATGCCCGTCACCGCCATCTCGAGCGTGCGCGGAATCGGCGTCGCACTCATCGAGAGCACGTCGACGTTCGTCTTGAGCTGCTTCAGCTTCTCTTTGTGCTCGACACCGAAGCGCTGCTCCTCATCGACGATGACGAGCCCGAGGTCGTGATAGCTGAACGACTCCGACAGCAGGCGGTGGGTGCCGATGACGATGTCAACCGAGCCGTCGCGCAGACCTTGCTGCGTCTCGTCAATCTCGCGAGGCTTCTGGAAACGGCTCACGCCGCGCACCTGCACAGGGAAACCCGCCATGCGCTCGGTAAAGGTCTCGAGGTGCTGACGCACGAGCAGCGTCGTCGGCACGAGCATGACCACCTGCTTGCCGTCCTGCACCGCCTTGAACGCGGCCCGCACCGCCACCTCGGTCTTGCCGAAGCCGACGTCGCCCGAGAGCAGCCGGTCCATCGGCATCTCGCGCTCCATATCGTGCTTCACCTCGTCGATGACGGTGAGCTGGTCGGCCGTCTCGGCGTACGGGAATGCCTCCTCAAACTCGTGCTGCCACGGGGTGTCCGGGCCGAAGGCGTGGCCCTTCGACGCGACCCGCGCCGAGTAGAGGTTGACGAGACCCACGGCGATATCGCGCGTCGCCTTGCGCGCCTTCGACTTCGTCTGCGCCCAGTCGCTGCCGCCCATCTTCGACAGCGCAGGGTCTTCGCCACCGACGTAGCGACTCAGCTGCGAGAGTTGGTCGGTCGGCACGAGCAGTTTGTCGCCCGGGTGTCCGCGCTTCGACGGCGCGTATTCGATCACGAGGTACTCGCGGGTAGACCGCTGATTCGGGCGGCCGGGCACGGGAATCTCTCGCTGCTCGAGCCGCAGGAAGCGGCCGATGCCGTGCTGGTCGTGCACGACGATGTCGCCGGCCTTGAGCTGCAGGGGGTCGACCACCGCGTTCGCCCGGCGACGCGCGAGCTTCTTCGGCCGTGTCGTGTTGTAGCCAACCGCGCGCCCGTAGAAGTCGGACTCGGTGAGCAGCGCGAGGCGCTCGTCGGGCAGCTGCACACCGGCGGTGAGGGGCGCCTGCACGAGGTAGGCCACGCCAGGTTCGAACTCGTCGGGCAGCTCGGTCACCACTCGTCCGGCCGCCTCATGCTCGGCGAGCACCTGCTGCGCGCGCTCGACGAGGCCCGGCCCGTTCGCGGCCATGATGACACGCCAGCCGTCGCGCAGCAGCGCGATCGTGTGCTCGATCGCCCCCTCCGCGTTGCCAGCGAAGTTCGGCACCGATTCCGAGGGCACCACGACGTTGCCGTCATCTTCGTTGCCGAACGGCGAGAGCGTCCACCAGGTGCGCTCCCCCTTCGTCGCCTGCAGTTCGCGCATCGACAGGAAGTCGCCGCTCGTCAGGTCGATCGGGGCTTCGGCGCCGGCCGTCGCGGCCGACCACGCGGCCTCGAGGAACTCGTGGTTCGTCTCTCGGAGGTCCTTCGCCCGATTCGCGACGCGCTCGGGCGCGAGCACGGCGATCGCGGCATCCTCGGGCAGGTACGCGGTGATCGGCACGAGGTCGGGCACGAGCGCGGGCGCGAGCGACTCCATCCCTTCCACCGGGATGCCCTCGGCAATCTTCTCGAGCATGGTCTCGATCGCGGGGAATTCGCCCTGCATCTCACGGGCACGCGCCCGCACATCGTCGGTAAGCAGCAGCTCGCGGCTCGGCGAGAGCACAACGGAGTCGAAGGCCTCGTCGTACGATCGCTGGTCGGAGACCGCGAACGGTCGAATCTCGTCGACCTCGTCGCCGAAGAAGTCGATGCGCACCGCCTGGGCGGCGTCGGGCGGGAACACGTCGAGAATGCCACCGCGCACCGCGAACTCGCCGCGGCGGGTAACCATGTCGACACGCTGGTACGCGAGCGACACGAGCGTCGCCGCGAGCCCATCCAGGTCGTGGCCGCGACTGCCGACCGCGAGGTGCATCGTCGCCGCATGGTCGAGCCCCGGCAGCAGCGGCTGCAGTGCCGCGCGCACGGAGGCGAAGAGGATGAACGGCGCGGTCGGGTTCTCGCGCCATTGAGCGAGCTGGCCCATCGCCGCGAGCCGTCGCCCGGTCGTGTCGGCCGACGGGCTCAGCCGCTCGTGCGGCAGGGTCTCCCAGGCCGGGAATTCGACGATGGTTGCGTCGGGCAAAAATGCCCGCAGATCGGATGCGTATTGCTCGGCCTCGCGGCTCGTCGCTGTGATCGCGAGCATCGAGGCGGCCGAGCGAACTGTCGCGCGGCGCTCAAGCAGGCTCGCCAACAGGGGCGCCCGCAACCCGTCGCCCACCGTGAAATCGGTGTCGACGCGGCTCTGCGAGACCGCCTTGTTCAAGCTTGCGTTGTCGCCCGCGGCGACGAGGAATCCGTGGAGGCTCACTCAGCCCATTCTAGGCCCGCACCCCGCGCGGGACACTGGCAGCTGCCGCTATTCGCGGCCGAGTCGCCGGTAGCGGCGGTAGAGCACAGCCACCAGCGCGAGCAGCGCCACGGCCATCAGCGTGCCGAGCGGGTCGAGCGGGATGCGCATGACGAGGCATGCGGCGACCGAGAACACCGCCATGAACGCGAAGAAACTCACGAAGCCGAGCCAGAGTTGCAGCTGATTGCGCTGCACCTGCGTATTGCGGGGCATCAGCTCTTCACCCCGCCCGCGGTGAGGCCGGCCACGATGCGCCGCTGCAGGATGAGCACGAGGATCACGAGCGGCACGGTCACGATCGTGCCGGCGGCCATGATCGCCGCATAGGGCTGAATGTAGGGGTTCGCGCCCGCGAAGCGCGCGATCGCGACGGTAACCGGCTCGACGTTGGGCCGCGAGAGCTGGCTCGCGAGCAGGTATTCGTTCCAGGTCGCGATGAACGCGAGGATCGCCGTCGTGAACACCGCGGGCGCCGCGAGCGGCAGAATGACCCGGGTAAACGCCTGACCACGGGTCGCCCCGTCAACCCGCGCCGCCTCCTCGAGTTCCCAGGGGAGGTCGTGGAGGAACGAGGTGAGCGTGTAGATCGTGAGCGGCAGCGCGAACGAGATGTTCGGGATTATCAGGGCCTGATAGGTGCCGAGCCAGGAAATGTTCGTGAACAGCTGGAACAACGGCGTCACGAGCGCGATGCCCGGGAACATCGAAGCGGCGAAGATGATACCGGTCACGAAACTCTTGCCCGAGAAGTTGAGCCGGGCGAGCGCATACGACACCGTCACACCAAGCACGACCGCGACCACCGTCGTGACGCCGGAGATGAGCAGCGAGTTGCCGATCGACCGCAGCAGGTTGTTGCCGCCCGAGGCGTCGAGGGCCGCCGCGAAGTTGTCGAGCGTGAGGTACGTCGGCCACGGGGTGGTGTCGAAGGTGTGGCTCACATCGCGGAAGGCAACGACCATCATCCAATAGAACGGCAGCAGGCACCAGATCACGATAATCGCGCCGCTGAGGTAGCTGCCCCAGCCCTCACCGCGGCGGGGCTTGCGCTGAATCACCTGCGAGGAGTCGGTTGGAGTCACGTCACTTCTCCTTCGTCGTGACCGCGCGGGTCGACAGCGGTTCGGTCTGGAGTGGGCCACGGCGCTTGCGGCCCGGCGCGCCCGTCGTGAGCTGGCGCGCCGGCTGCGTCTGGGCCACCGCGTTCGCGCCGAGCACCTTCACCATGATGAACGCGCAGGCGAAGATGATGAGGAAGACGATCGTCGACAGCGCCGAGGCGTTGTTGTATTCGTTCTCGCGCATCGTGGCGGTGACCAACAGTGACATCGTCGTTGCGGCGCCCGAGGTGTTGCCCTGCATGATCGCCGGCAGGTCGTACATGCGCAGGGCGTCGAGCAGGCGGAACAGCACCGCGACCATCAGCGCGGGGCGTACGAGCGGCATCGTGATTTGCGTGAACTGTTGCCACTTCGTCGCCCCGTCGATGCGGGCCGCCTCGTAGACATCCTTCGGGATGAGCTGCAGGCCAGCGAGAATGAGCAGGGCGACGAACGGCGTCGTCTTCCAGACGTCGGCGACGATGACGGCCGACAGCAACTCCCACGTGCCAGTCGTCCATTGCAAGTCGAGACCGGTGAGCGAGTTGATGATGCCCTGGGGCGCGAAGATGAACGCCCAGAGCTTCGCCGTGACGGCGGTCGGGATGGCCCACGGCACGAGCACCGCCGCGCGGAGCAGGCCACGCCCGACGATGTTGCGGCCCATGATGATCGCCATGCCGAAGCCGATGATGACTTCGAGCGACACCGTGACGACCGTGAGGAAGAACGTGACGCCGATGGATTGCCAGAACTGCGAGCCCGTCGTGCCCGGCGGGCAGGAGTTCACTCCCCCGCCGCAATCCTGAAGAATCCAGTGCGCGTAGTTCGCGAAGCCTGCGAAACCGCCCTCCTGGAAGAAGCCCGTCTCGGCGTCGTAGGTGCGGTCCTGGTTGAACGACTGGACGATGGCGCTGATGATCGGGTACCCGATCACGATCGCGAGCACGATCAGCGCCGGCGCAATTAACCAAATGGCCGACCTATTGTCGGTGCGCCAGCGACGCTGCTTCGGCGTCGCATCCTTGCTCGAATATTCGGTGGTCGCGCTACTCATGTCCCATCCCTCACCATCGAGTCCTGAGAATTGCCGCTGCGGAGGGCGGCGCCGGGGCCCGCATCGAGCCCGGCGCCGCACATCCCTAGCCCGAGGTGCTCGAGGTGATGGCCGATGACATATCGCTCACGGCCTGATCGAGATCTTGGCCCTCGACAATCGCCGCGTAGGCATTGTCGGCAATGGCCTTCGACACGGCCGCGTAGAACGGCGTGACGGGGCGCGGCTGCGCGTTGTCGAGCGCATCCTTCAGGGCGGGCAGGTACGGGAACTGCTCGATCAGCGACTCGTCCTCGTAGATCGACGCGAGCACCGGCGGGAACGACTGCTCGGCGAAGCCACGCTGGTTCTCTTCCGACAGAATGAACTGCACGAAGTCGAACGCCGTCGCCTTGTTCTCGGAGTAGACGTTAATGCCGTTGTTGTAGCCACCGAGCGTGGATGCGCCCGGGCCGTCGGGGCCGACGATCGCGGCCACGTCGAAGTTGTCCTTCACCTGCGACGAGTCTTCGCTCGTCGCGGTGTCGTACATGTACGGCCAGTTGTAGGCGAACACCGCGTTGCCCTCGAGGAACTCGAGGTTCGTCTGCTCTTCGGTGTAACCGTTCGCGCCCTTCGGGATGTCGCCGTTCGCGTACGCGTCGGCGAGCGCCTGGATGCCGGCCTTCGCCTCGTCGCTATCGACCGTCGGCGTCTTGCCGTCGGCGTCAACTACCGAGCCGCCCCACGAGTTGATGGCCTGCGTGGTTTGCACCGTGAGGCCCTCGTAGTTCTTCAGTTGCATGATGAGCAGGTCGAGGTCTTCGGCGTCAGCCGCGTCGCGGTACGAGAGCAGCTCGTCCCATGTCGCCGGCGCCTCGTCAACGATGTCGGTGCGGTAGAACATGAGCTGCGCGTTCGTGTTCTGCGGCGCCGCGTAGAGCGTGTCCATGTAAGTGGCCGAGTCGACGGTGGCGGGCAGCAGGTTCGAGGTGTCGAGCTGCAGGTCGCCGTCGAGCGGCTGCAGCCAGCCCTGGGCCGCGAACTCGGCGGTCCACGTGACGTCGAGCGCCATGACGTCGTAGTCGCCGCTCTCGGCCTGCAGCGACTGCACGAGCGTGTCGCGCTGCCCGTTCGCCTCCTGCGGCAGCTCGACGAGCGTGACTTCCTCGTCGGGGTGGTCGGCGTTCCACGCCTCGATGATGGGCTCGAGCTTCGCGGCATCGTTCGACCCCATCGCGAAGGAAATCGGGCCGCGGGAGTCGAGGCCCGAGCTTTCGGCGCCGCTGCCGCCACCCCCACCAGCGCATCCTGCGAGAACTAACCCAGCTACTGCGGTAACCGCGACCGCATTGAACTTTCGCTTCATGAACTGCTCCCTTACATTTCTTCAGCGTGTGTTCGGTTGTGTGTGGTGCCCGGCGTCGGCGACGAGCCCATCTTCAGTCTTGCATGGTGTACCGACAACTGCGGTGCAATCTTTGCGAGCGCGTCACACTCCGCGTTCGATGCGCTGCCCAGAGTCAGTGTCGAACAGGTGAAACTGCTCGCTGCGAGCGGTGAGGCGGAACGTGTCGCCCTTGCTCGGCGGTGTGTCGTCTTCGTGCCGCGCGACGACGAGGGGCTCGCCCGGCAGCGCGGAGCGGCCGTAGATGTAGGCGTCCGAACCAAGCTCTTCGACGAGGTCGACCTCGAAACCGAAGCCCTCGGACTCGGAGAATCGCAGGTGTTCGGGGCGGATGCCGACGGTGACGCGCTGCCCGGGCCTCACGACGCCGTCACGGGTCGGCACGGGAATGTCGCCGAGGCGCACGGCGCCGCCTGATTCGACCGTCGTCTCGATGAGGTTCATTGCCGGCGAGCCGACAAAGCCGGCCACGAACACATTGTTCGGGTGGTTGTACAGCTCGCGGGGGGTGTCGACCTGCTGCAGCACGCCATCGTTGAGCACGGCGACGCGGTCGCCCATCGTCATCGCCTCGACCTGGTCGTGCGTGACGTACACGGTCGTGACCCCGAGACGGCGCTGCAGGCTCGCAATGTGCGAGCGGGTCTGCACCCGCAGTTTTGCATCGAGGTTGGAAAGCGGCTCGTCCATGCAGAACACCTGCGGTGAGCGCACGATGGCGCGCCCCATCGCGACGCGCTGGCGTTGACCGCCCGAGAGCGCCTTCGGCTTACGGTCGAGAAACTCGGAGAGATCGAGCAGCCCCGCGGCCTCTTCGACGCGCCTGCGAATCTCGGCCTTCGGCGTGCCTGCGAGCTTGAGGGCGAAACCCATGTTGTCGGCGACCGTCATGTGGGGGTAGAGCGCGTAATTTTGGAAGACCATCGCGATGTCGCGGTCTTTCGGATCCTTCTCAGTGACGTCGTCGCCGCCGATGAGCACGGAGCCTGCGGTCACCTGTTCGAGCCCCGCGAGCATCCGGAGCGTCNGGATTTGCCGCAGCCGGAGGGGCCGACGAGGACGAGGAACTCGCCGTCCTCAATCTCGAGGTTGAGGTCGCTCACCGCGGGGCGCTCGCCGCCCGGGTACTGCAGCGACACGTGATCGAACGTTACGGATGCCATCGTTGGTGTCCTTCCTGGCGGGTACGCGCCAGACGATCCGAGTGAAGGGATGCTTGGATCCTAACCACACCGGCTGTGCATTGCAGCGGTCGCCGAGCTACTCGGCGTACATTCTCGCGTATGCCGCGACGTCGCGCGCGTACTCGACCGGGAGGTTGTAGGCCGACACCGCCGTGTTCCAGCCGTCGTCGCTCACCAGTTCGCTGCCCCGATCGCAGAGGTAGACGGCCGCCGTGAGCACGGCGTCGTCGATCTGGTTCGGGTCGGCCGTGCCGTCAAGGTTCGCGTCCTGCCCGAACTGCGCCCACGTCGAGGGGATGAACTGCATGGGTCCGACCGCGCGATCCCACTCGGTGTCGGTGTCGATGGTGCCACCCTCGGTGTCGGGAACCGCGAGGGTACCGTTCGTGCCGTCGAGTGGAATGCCAATAATCGGTGGATCGATGCTGCCGTTCTCGGCGACCTCGCTGCCGTAGATGGTGCCGTGGTGCGACTCGACACGGCCGATGCCGGCGAGCGTGTTCCAGCCGATGCCGCACTCGGGTGTCGTCTGCGCGACGCGAATAGAGGCGCCCGCATACGCCGCGACGACGCGCGGGTCGATGTTGGTACGCTCGGCCGTCGTGGCGAGCCAATCGGCGTCTACGAGCTCCACGAGGGGCACATCCGCGTCGGTGCTCGCCGCCTCGGGCAGTTCCTGCGCCGGCGCGGTCGGGTAGCCGCGCTCGGTGAAGGAAGGTTCGGACTCGCCGGCGCAGCCGCTCAGAATAATCGCCGCGGCGAGCGCCGCAAGGGGCGCCACGAACCGGCGAGAGCGTGGCGTGGAGGGTCGCATCGGCGGAGTTCCTGACTCTTCGTCGGTCGGCTGGGCGGTCGGGGCGAGCGAAACCCGGTTGCTACGCGATCTCGGCGGTATCGAGCAGGATCGTGAACGGCCCCTCGTTCACGCTGTGTACGCGCATCATCGCGCCGAAGCGACCTGTCTCGACGTGGAGCCCGCGAGCGGCGAGGCCCTCGACCAGCGCATCGATGAGCGGCTCCGAAACCGGGCCTGGCGCAGCCTTCGACCAGGCGGGTCGGCGGCCCTTGCGCGCATCTCCGTAGAGCGTGAACTGGCTCACGACGAGCACGGGCGCGTCGAGGTCAAGCGCACTGTGCTCGTCGGCAAGGATGCGCAGCTCGGCAATCTTGCGCACGAGCTTGGCGACGTCGTCGAGACCATCTCCGTGCGTGACGCCGACCAGGGCGAGCAAGCCAGGGCGTGGGAGTTCACCGACGGTATCGCCAGCGACCTCGACGCTCGCCGAGCTGCAACGGGTGACGACCGCGCGCATCCGCTACTTGCCTCGCGAGTGGACGACCTGCTGGGCGTCGACGAGGCCACGCTGCACGAGCAGTTCGACGGCGTCGGCCGCGTCGGCCACGAGCACCGGCAGGTTGTCGCGCTCGTCGCTTGAGAAGGGGCGCAATACGTAGTCGGCCGGGTCTTGGCGGCCGGGAGGCCGGCCGATCCCGACGCGCACACGAAGATAGTCGGCGCCGATGGCCGACGAGATGTCGCGCAACCCGTTGTGGCCGCCATGGCCGCCGCCGCCCTTGAGTCGCACGCTGTCGAACTCGATGTCGAGTTCGTCGTGCACGACGACGACATGCGAGGCGTCGATGCCGAAGTACTGGACGAGCTGTGACACGGGCCCGCCAGACGTGTTCATGAACCCGGTTGACTTCGCGAGCACGAGCTTCGGCCCGCCGGGTTCGGTGCGGCCCTCGGCGACGAGGGCGGTCGCCCGCGGGTGACGCTTGAACGTAGCGCCAACCCGCGCGGCGAGTTCGTCAACCACCATGTGGCCGACGTTGTGACGCGTGGCTCGATAGCGGTCGCCGGGATTCCCGAGACCGATGACGAGCCACGCGTCGGACGCCACTACTCGGCGTCCTCGTCAGAAGCCGCTTCGCCCTCGGCGTCCTCGGCGTCCTCGTCAAGCTCAACCTCGACCTGCGGTTCCTGGATCGAGAAGAGGGCGAGCTCGCTCTCCTCATCAACGAGCTTGACGCCCTCGGGCAGCGCAACGTCCTTCTCAATGACGGTGGTGCCAATCTCAAGGCCCTCGACGCTGACCTCGATGCGCTCGGGAATGCGGGTCGCCTCAGCCGACACCAGGATCGTGTTGGCGTCCTGGATGACGATAGCGCCCGGTGCGGGCTCGCCGAGGGCGTGCACGGGCACCTCGACCTCGACGCGCTCGCCGCGGCGAACGATGATGAGGTCGACGTGCTCGATGATCTGGCGAACCGGGTCGCGCTGAACGTCCTTCACCAACGCGAGCTGCGAGGTGCCCTCGATGTCGAGGTCGATGAGCGCGTTTGCCTTACGCAGCAGCAGCATGGTCTCGTGACCGGGCAGCGTGATGTGGTTCGGCTCGGTGCCGTGACCGTAGATGACGGCGGGGATTTCGTTGTTGGCGCGGATCTTGCGCGCGGCACCCTTACCGAACTCGGTACGGTGCTTCGCCGGGAGGCGGTCGGTGGCGTCAGCCATGAGATTTCCTTTCGTGTGACAGCGGTGAGAACACGAACTCGTGGCCGCCCACGCAAGGTGAGCCACTCGACCGCGTCGATAACGGGCACGGATGCGCCCCTCGCCGAAGTACAGCGACCAAGTTTAGCAGCCTGGCGGCGGCCCGTCGACAGCTCAGGAGCGCCGGCCACGCGCGTACCGCACGGCGCGCTTAAACCCACCGCGGCGCGCGAAGTGCACGGCGACGCCGGCGAACAGCATGGCTGTGCCCACGCCGATCGACATCGAGGCAAACAGCGAAAGATTCTGCATGAAGTCGCTCGGAGTCACCGAGACCGCGACCGAGATGGCGTAGACAGCGTTGGCAATGAGGCTGCCAATCACGATCAGGCCGCCGACGAGCCCGGCGCCCAGCCCCGCCATCGCGAGCGAACCAGCGATAACGGCCCACGCAATAATGAGTACGCCGTTGGCCACCAGTTGCGACCACGGACCAAACGTGCCGAGCCACTCCGAGACGAGGTTCGCCTGCCCCGTCGTCACCGCAAGCGCCGAGAAAATCCCCGGCGCGACCGCGATCAGGGCGCCAAGGAGCGCGACGAAGATCGAAGCCACCCGCGCGCCACCACCCGGCCCGTAGGGCGCATCCTCCCAGTCGCGAGGCGAAGGAATCGACGGGGCCGCCGGTGCCTCGCGCCACTGCTGCTGGGGCGCGTAAGGCTGCTTGACGTAGTCGGACGAACTGGCCGCGGCCGGCGCCGGATGCGAAGCTCGCTCCGGTGCCTGCTGCTGCGGCAACACCGCCGTTGCGTCAGCGCGGCCTTCGCCGAAGTCATACGCCCGCGTTGGCACGGCCTGCTCCTGCGAGGTCGAGGTCAAGGGCATGCGCTGCGTCGGCGGCACCGGATCGATCTCGTCGGTCGTCGCCTCCTGACGGTGAATCGGCCGCGTCGGGTCGGCTTCGTACCGGCCGTTCGACTGCGCCGATTCGGCCCCGTCTTCGCTGCCCAGATTCCAGTTGTACCGCTGCGTACGATCGTCGTTTTCGCCGGCCACGTGCGCCCCCTTTGCTCGGTGCCGAAAGCCTAACTGGCGCATCCGACGCACCCGCGGCGCCACGCGCAGACAGCATCCGTGGTCGCCGACCATAATGGTCGGAGGCGCGAAATCCTCGAGAGGTAGAACATGAACGACTCCACTGCATCCGCAAACATCGGCGTGGTCGGTTTGGCGGTGATGGGCGCGAATCTCGCCCGCAACCTCGCGTCGCGCGAGGGCAACACCGTCGCGGTCTACAACCGCAGCTACGAGCGCACCGAGAAGCTCGTCACCGNACCACCCCGAGGCGGGCTTCGTCGCGGCGTCGACGGTCGACGAGTTCGCGGCCTCGCTGCAGCGCCCGCGCACCGCGATCATTATGGTGCAGGCCGGCACGGCGACCGATGCAGTGATCGACCAGCTCGTCGAGGCCTTCGAGCCGGGCGACATCATCGTCGACGGCGGCAACGCGCTGTTCACTGACACGATCCGCCGCGAGGCCGCCGTGCGCGCGAAGGGTCTGCACTTCGTCGGCGCTGGTATCTCCGGCGGCGAGGAGGGCGCGCTCAACGGCCCCTCGATCATGCCCGGCGGCACCGCCGAGTCATACGAGACGCTCGGCCCGATTCTTGAGTCGATCGCAGCTCGTGCCACCGAAGACGGCTCCCCCTGCGTCACGCACATCGGCACCGACGGCGCCGGTCACTTCGTGAAGATGGTGCATAACGGCATCGAGTACGCCGACATGCAGCTCATTGGCGAGGCCTACGACCTGCTGCGCGGCGTGGCCGGGCTCACCCCTGCCGAGATCGCCGACGTATTCACCGAGTGGAACCAAGGCGACCTCGAGTCGTACCTCATCGAGATCACTGCCGAGGTGCTGCGGCACGTCGACGCCGACACTGGCAAGCCGTTCGTCGACGTCGTCGTCGACCGCGCCGGCATGAAGGGCACCGGCACCTGGACGGTGCAGAACGCGCTCGGGCTTGGCGTGCCCGTCTCGGGTATCGGCGAGGCGGTCTTCGCCCGCGGCGTCTCGGGCCGCGTCGCCCAGCGCGAGGCCGTGCGCCCGACCATCACGAAACGCCCCGAGCCCGCACCAATTCCGGGCGACTTCGTCGAGCAGGTGCGCCAGGCGCTCTACTCGTCGAAGGTCATCGCATACGCGCAGGGCTTCGACCTCATTCTCGCGGGTGCGCAGGAATACGGCTGGCAGGTGAACCCCGGCGCGATCGCGAAGATCTGGCGCGCCGGCTGCATCATTCGCGCCCGCTTCCTCAACCGCATCGCCGACGCGTACGACCGAAACCCGCAGCTCGACTCGCTCATCGCCGACCCGTACTTCGCGGGCGAGGTGGCGAACGGCGTCGATGCGTGGCGTCGCGTCGTCGCGACCGCGGCGCTCTCGGGCGTGCCCGCGCCGGTCTTCGGCGCATCGCTGAGCTACTACGACTCGCTCGCCGCCGAGCGCCTGCCTGCCGCGCTCATCCAGGGGCAGCGCGACTTCTTCGGCGCCCACACGTACGGCCGCGTCGACCGCCCCGGCACGTTCCACACCGAGTGGTCGGGCGACCGCGCCGAGCACGAGGTGCGCTAATGACCGAGGCATCCGAGAACACGGCCGGGGTGCCGGCCGAGGCGATCGAGCTGGCGAACCAGCTCTTCGATGCTGCACGCCAGAACCAGGCAGCGTCGCTCGCCGCCTTCCTCGACGCCGGGGCGCCAGTGAACATGCTGGATGCGCAGGGCAACTCAATGCTCATACTCGCGGCGTACCACCACGCGGCCGCGACGGTGTCGATGCTGCTCGAGCGCGGCGCCGACGTCGAGCTCACGAACGACCGCGGCCAGAACGCGCTGACCTGCGCCGTGTTCAAGCAGGACGTCGAGTCGGCGCGCGCGCTGCTCGAGGCCGGAGCGAACCCCGACGCCGGCTCACCGTCGGCGCGCGAGACCGCGAAGATGTTCAGCTGGCCCGAGTTCGACAAGCTGCTCGCCGAGCTCTGGGGCTAAGGCACCACGAGAACGGGCCGGTCGCGAATTTCTCCGCGACCGGCCCGTTCTCGCGCTAACGGCGCAGTTACGCGACAGGCAGGCTGATGCCTTCGCGGGCCTGCTCGGTGGCGGCAACGAGGTTGCGCAGCGACGCCACCGTTTCGTCGTAGCCGCGCGTCTTCAGGCCGCAGTCGGGGTTCGCCCAGAGCCGATCAGCCGGTATGCCCCCGAGGGCGAGCTCGAGTAGCTCCGCGATCTCCTGCTTAGACGGTACGCGGGGCGAGTGAATGTCCCAGACGCCGGGGCCGATTCCGCGCGCATAGTCGTGCTCGTGCAGGTCGGCAACGACCTCCATGCGCGAGCGCGCGGCCTCGATCGAGGTGACGTCGGCGTCAAGGCCATCGATCGCCTCGATGATCTCGCCGAACTCCGAGTAGCAGAGGTGCGTGTGCACCTGGGTCTCGGGGCGGGCGACCGAGGTCGAGAGGCGGAAGGCGTCGACGCTCCAGCGCAGGTAGGCCGCGTGGTCGGCGCGCCGCAGCGGCAGCAGCTCACGCAGGGCGGGCTCGTCGACCTGGATGATGCCGGTGCCGGCGGCCTCGAGGTCGGCGACCTCGTCACGCAGCGCAAGCGCGACCTGGCGGGCCGTGTCGCCGAGCGGCTGGTCGTCGCGCACGAACGACCACGCGAGAATCGTGACCGGGCCCGTGAGCATGCCCTTCACCGGCTTCGCGGTGAGCGACTGCGCGTAGCGCGTCCAGTCGACCGTGATCGGTGCGTCGCGGTGCACGTCGCCCCAGAGAATCGACGGGCGCGTACAGCGCGAGCCGTACGACTGCACCCAGCCGTTCGCGGTGGTAGCGAAACCGCCGAGGTGCTCGGCGAAGTACTGCACCATATCGTTGCGCTCCGGCTCGCCGTGCACGAGCACATCGAGACCAAGCTCTTCCTGCAGCTCGATGACGCGGCGAATCTCCTCGCGCAGGAATTCGTCGTACTGCGCCTCGGTGATTTCGCCCCTGCCGAAGGCCCGGCGGGCGCGGCGAATTTCGCCGGTCTGAGGGAACGAGCCAATCGTCGTGGTCGGCAGCACCGGCAGCCCGAGGGCCGCCCGCTGTGCTTCGGCGCGGGCATCCCCGTCGCCGCGGGAGAGTTCGATGTCGCTCGCGGCGCGCTCGCGCACCTCGGGGACGCGCACGCCGGCAGCCCGCGCGCGCTCGGCGAGGGCCTCGGTCGCGGCCACGAGC
>NZ_JACXJG010000002.1:68296-79259 GCF_014904065.1 Gulosibacter sediminis
GCGACTTCTCGTCCGCGAAAGCGAGCCAGTTGCGCAGTTGCGCGTCGAGCTCCGTCTCGTCCACGAGGGTGTGCGGCACGTGAATGAGCGAGGTCGAGGTGCTCGCACTCACGAGCACACCGCGCTCGGCGAGCACGGTGAGCTTGTCGAAGGCGGCGGCGAGGTCGCCCCGCCAAATGTTGTGACCGTCGATGACGCCGGCGACGACGCGCACACCGGGGAATTCGGCGACGTTGGTGGGGGCCGCGCCCCGCACGAGGTCGATGCCGATCGCCTCGACGCCAGCCTTCGCCAGCGCACCGAAGACCGCAGCCGGCAAGGCCGCGTAGCTTGTCTGCACGAACAGGGCGGGGCGGGGCTCCGCCTGCGCGAGGCGCTCGTAGGCCCGCGCCGCCGCATCCACCAGCTCGGTCTGCGAGACACCGAGCACCTCGCTCACGAGGGCTGACTCGTCGAGCTGCACCCACTGCGCGCCAGCCGCACGCAGGTCGGCGAGCACCTCGACGTAGGTGTCGAGTACCTCGTCGAGGCGGTCGAGCGGAGCGAAGCCCGCCGGCGCATCGTCGCTCGGCTTCGCGAGCGCCAGGAAGGTCACGGGGCCGACCAGCGTCGGGCGGGTCGAGTAGCCGGCAGCGATCGCCTCACGCACCTGGTCAGCGCGCTCGTGGCTGCGGTAGGAGAACGTCGTCTCGGGGCCGATCTCGGGCACGAGGTAGTGGTAGTTCGTGTCGAACCACTTCGTCATCTCGAGTGCCGGGTGCTCGGCGTCGCCGCGGGCGAGCACGAAGGTGAGGTCCTGGTCCTCAAGCTCAGCGACGTCGGCAAAGCGCGCGGGCACGGCGCCGACGGTGACCAGCGTGTCGAGCACGTGGTCGTAGCTCGCGTCGGCCTCGGGAATCGAAGCATTGTCACGGCTGAGCCCGGCGGCCTCGAGGGCCGAGCGTGCGGCGGCCCGCACCCCGGCGCGGGCTTCGGCGAGCGCGGCGGCATCGCTGACACCGTTCCAGTACGACTCGAGGGCGCGCTTGAGCTCGCGGTGGCGGCCGATGCGGGGGTAGCCGAGCACGGTGCCGGCGGGGAATTCGATGGTCATGGTTTCCTTTCGTGGGCGGCTAGGCCGCCGACGTCACTCGCCGCGCGTGAGGCGCGGTCTCGGTGCGGTCAACGAGGCCAACTCGGCGTAGGAGCTCGAGCGGTTCGTCGATGCGATTGTGGCTGTAGATGTGGAGGCCCGCCTCGCCATAGTCGATGAGGTCGTGACACATGCCGGTGGCGTGGGCAATGCCGAGCTCGCGGCGGGCTTCGTCACTGCGGCAGGCCGCGAGTGAACGGCGCCAGCGATCTGGCACCTCCTCCCCCGCGAGCTGCGACATTCGCTCGAGTCGCGGCAGCGAGGTGATCGCCATGATGCCGGGGCGGATGGGCATGGTCACGCCGTGCGCGCGGGCTCCCTCGACGAAGGCGACGTAGTCGTCGACCTCGAAGAACAGCTGCGTGATCGCAAGCGTCGCGCCCGCGGCTTCCTTGGCGAGCAGCGTGTCGTAGTCCTGCTCGATCGAGCGCGACTGCGGGTGGCCGTTCGGGTACGCCGCGACGGCCGTGATGCCGAGCTGCGGGGTGCGCACGTGCCAGCGTCCGGCGATCGGGCCGAGCTCGCGCGGCAGGTGCTGCTGGCGCACGCCCTCGATGAGCTGGGCGAGTTCGGCGCCGGTGCGGAGGTCGCCGAGAAAGTCGTCGGCCTCGCTGCACCCCGCGGGCGGGTCGCCGCGCAGGGCAAGAAAGTCGAGGATGCCGTGGTCGAGAAACTCGCCAATGAGTTCGCTCGCCTCGTCCATTGACGAGCCGACGCAGGTGAGGTGCGCCAGCGGGCGCGCCGTCGTCTCATCGCGGATGAGCTGGAGCACGTCGAGCGACGCGTCGCGCGACGAGCCACCGGCCCCGAAGGTCACCGAGATGAAGTCCGGATGCGTTTCGCCGAGCGTCCGCGCGATCTCCGGCATCCGCGCCGCGACCGAAGCGGAGCGCGGCGGGAAGAGCTCGTAGGAGAACGGGATCGGCATGCCAACCAAACTAGGGGTTCTTCCACGCTTCTAGTTGGGTTATGACTCCGTGTGACGATGTGACGAAGAACGACGAAGCGCCGGGCCCGATTGGGCCCGGCGCTTCGTCGGAGAACCTGGTACGGCCTAGGCGGCGCCGTCGAACATCGACGTCACCGACCCGTCCTCAAACACCTCGTGGATTGCGCGGCCGAGCAGCGGTGCGATCGGCAGCACGGTGAGCTTCGGGAAGAGCTTGTGCTCGGGCATCGGCAGGGTGTCGGTGACGACGACCTCGTCGATCGCCGGGTCCTGAAGTCGCTCGACCGCGGGTCCCGAGAAGACCGCGTGCGTGGCCGCGACGACGACGCGCTCGGCCCCGTGCGACTTCAGCGCCTCCGCTGCCTTCTGGATCGTGCCACCGGTGTCGATGAGGTCGTCGACCATGAGGCAGGTGCGACCCTTCACGTCACCAACGATGTCGTGCACCGTCACCTGGTTGGCGACCTTCGGATCGCGACGCTTGTGAATGATCGCGAGCGGCGATCCGAGCTCGTCGGCCCAGCGGTCGGCGACGCGCACGCGGCCCATGTCGGGCGAGACGACCGTGAGGTTGTCGACGCCGCCGAGCTTGTCCTTGAAGTACTTCATGAGCACCGGCATCGCGAAGAGGTGATCGACCGGGCCGTCGAAGAAGCCCTGGATCTGCGACGCGTGCAGGTCGACCGACATGATGCGGTCGGCGCCGGCGGTCTTGAAGAGGTCGGCGATGAGACGAGCCGAGATCGGCTCGCGACCACGGCCCTTCTTGTCCTGACGCGAGTACGGGTAGTACGGCACGACGACGGTGATGCGCTTCGCCGAGGCGCGCTTGAGCGCATCGACCATGATCAGCTGCTCCATGACCCACTCGTTGATGGGCTCACCGTGCGACTGAATCACAAAGGCGTCGGCGCCACGCACCGATTCGCCGTAGCGCGCGTAGATCTCGCCGNTTGGCGAAGGTGCGTGCTTCCGTCTCGAGGACCTCGGTGCCAAGCTCCTTGGCGACTTCGTCCGCTAGCTGCGGGTGCGCTCGCCCTGAAATCAGAACAAGTCGCTTTTCACCAGGGTTAACAATGCCGGACACCAAATACCGCCTTTTCTCGTTGTCGGGCACGAACGAGAACCAAGACTACTCTGCTTCGGCGCTCGAATCCGACTCGACGGGCGAGCTCGCGCCCGCAGCGGCGGCCGACTTGGCCGAAGCTGAGCCCGGACGGTGCTTCGCGACCCAGCCTTCGAGATTGCGCTGCGGTGCGACATTCAGGGCGAGCGCGCCGGCCGGGACGTCCTTGCGGATTGTCGTCCCGGCACCCGAGTACGCGCCGTCGCCAACCTCTACCGGTGCGATGAGCACGTTGTCGGAGCCGATCTTCACGTCGCGGCCCACCACGGTGCGGTGCTTGTTTACGCCGTCGTAGTTCGCGGTGATCGTGCCGGCGCCGAGGTTGGAGCCCGAGCCGATCTCCGCATCCCCCACGTACGAGAGGTGCGGCACCTTTGCTCCGTCGTGCAGCGTCGCGTTTTTCGTCTCGACGAACGTGCCGACCTTCGCGCCGTCGCCGACGACCGAGTTCGGCCGCAGGTAGCTCCAGGGGCCGACCGTGGCGCCCGCGCCGATGACCGCGAGCGTCGCATCCGTGCGCTTCACGGTCGCGCCCGCACCCACCTCGGTGTCGATAAGCGTCGTGTCGGGGCCGATCACGGCATCCTCGCCGATGCTCGTCGCCCCGCGCAGCTGCGTGCCGGGCTGAATCTCGACGTCGGCGGCGATCGTCACATCGGCCTCGATGATGGTCGTGTCGGGGTCGACGATCGTGACGCCCTCGCGCATCCAATACTCGAGGATGCGCCGGTTGTACTCGCGCGCGGTGCCGCCGAGCTGCGCACGGTCGTTGATGCCCTGCACGAGCCAGGGGTCAGTGACCGCGACGGCCGCGATGCGACCGCCGTCGTGCTTGATGAGCGAGGCCGCATCGGTGAGGTACTTCTCGCCCTGTGCGTTGTCCTGGCCGATGCGCGAAAGCGCGTCGCGCGCGGCCGAGGCCGTGAATACGTAGACGCCCGCGTTGATCTCGGTGATATCGAGCTGGCGCTCGCTCGCGTCCTTGTGCTCGACGATCGCCTCAAACTCGCCGTCAGCGTCGCGCACGATGCGGCCGAAGCCGGTCGGGTTCTCGTAGATCGCGCTGAGCAGCGTGAGCTGGTCCGCGTCGAGGCGGTGAGCCTCGAGCAGGCGGCGCACGGTCGGGGCGTCGAGCAGTGGCACGTCACCCGAGAGCACGACGACGTCGCCGTCGAAGTCGGCGGGAATCTGCTCGAGGCCGGCCTCGAGCGCACGGCCGGTGCCGGCCACCTCATCCTGGTCGGCGATGAGCGTGTCTGGCGCGAGCTCGCCAATCACCTCGACGACGCGGTCGCGCTGGTGGCGCACGACGGCGACGGTGTAGGCCGGCTCAAGCTGCGCCGCGGTGCGCAGCACGTGGCCCAGCAGCGGAATTCCGCCGAGCTTATGGAGCACCTTCGGAGTCTTCGACTTCATGCGGGTGCCGGCACCCGCCGCGAGAATGATGACGGCCAGGTTCTGTGCGGGCATGCGCTTCCCCTCCAATGAGCTGATGTTCCATTGCGGTGACGGAGTTCCTCCCCCAGGATTCGAACCTGGACCTAACGGCTCCAAAGGCCGTCGTGCTGCCGTTACACCAAGGAGGAAGGTGCGGGCCTAGTCTGCCACGTCATCGAAAACAGTGTGAACTACTGCTGTTCGCAGCCACGCAGCGAGGACGCGCGGTCCTGCGCGATACTAGAGGCTATGCATTCCCACGAAACCGACGCCGTCGACAACATTGTCGATGACTGGACACGCGTTCGTGGCGACCTCGATTTCTCGCCCCTGTCGGTGTTTTCGCGCGTCAAGCGCATCGCGAGGCAGCTCGATGTCGTGCGCAAGCGCTCGTTCGCCGAGGCCGGAGTCGAGATGTCCGAGTTCGACGTTCTCTCGGCGCTGCGCCGATCGGGCGCCCCCTACGCCCTCACACCCAAGCAGTTACTCGCGAGCAGTCTCGTCTCGAGCGGCACCATGACCTATCGCATCGACCGCCTCGTGCAGCGCGGCTTCGTCGTGCGCGAGGACGACCCCGCCGACGGCCGCAGCGTGCTCGTGCGCATGACCGAAGATGGTGGCCGCCGCGTTGACGCGGCGATTCAAGGACTCCTCGAGGTTGAGCGAGAACTGCTCGCCGACATTTCCGACGAGGAGTTCGCGGTGATCGAGCGTGGGCTGCGCCAGCTGTCGCTCGCGATGAGCGTCGAGGAGCCGAACTAGATGGCGCATCTGCTTGGCGCCGAGGGCATCCACCTCGAATTTCCCACCAAGGTCGTCTTCGACGACATCACCATCGGCATCAACGAGGGTCAGCGCATCGGTGTTGTCGGCCGCAACGGCGACGGCAAGTCGACGTTCCTGAAGATCCTCGCGGGTCGGCTCGAACCCGACGCTGGCAAGGTCACGGTGCGCGGCGGCACGACCATCGGGATGCTCGACCAGGCCGACCGCGTCGACGAAACGCTCACGGTGGGGCACGCCGTGGTGGGCGACCTCGACGACCACGAGTGGGCCTCGGATGCGAAGATTCGCGACATTGTGCGCGGACTCGTCGGCGACCTCGACTGGGATGCGCGGGTCGGCGACCTCTCGGGTGGTCAGCGGCGCCGCGTCGCACTCGCGGGCCTACTCATCGGCGACTGGGACGTCCTGCTGCTCGATGAGCCGACGNCACCTCGACGTCGAGGGCGTCGCGTGGCTCGCGAAGCACCTCAACTCACGGTGGACGAAGAACGCCGGCGCGCTCGTCGTCGTCACGCACGACCGGTGGTTCCTCGACGAGGTGAGCACCGACACATGGGAGGTGCACGACCGCGTGATCGAGCCCTTCGAGGGTGGCTACGCGGCGTACATCCTGCAGCGCGTCGAGCGAGACCGGCAGGCTGCCGTGGTCGAGCAGAAGCGCCAGAACCTCATGCGCAAGGAGCTCGCGTGGCTGCGTCGCGGGGCACCCGCTCGCACGGCGAAACCGAAGTTCCGCATTGCCGCGGCGAACGAGCTCATTTCCGATGTGCCGCCGGTGCGCAACGCGATCGAGCTGACGAAGCTCGCGACGGCCCGGCTCGGTAAGGACGTCGTCGACCTCGTCGACGCCGGCGTGCGCTTCGGCGAACGCGAAGTGCTCCACGACATCACCTGGCGCATCGCGCCCGGCGAGCGCACGGGCATCCTCGGCGTGAATGGTGCCGGCAAGTCGACGCTGCTCNTCTCATCACCGGCGCGATCACGCCCACGTCGGGCCGCGTCAAGCACGGCAAGACGGTAAAGATTGCCGAGCTGACCCAGCAGCTTTTCGAACTCGACGAGCTCGGCGACGACCGCGTGCGCGAGGTCATCGCGCGGCAGAAAACGAGTTATGTCGCCGACGGCACCGAGCTCACGCCCTCGCAGCTGCTCGAGCGGCTCGGCTTCAACTCGGCGCAGTTGCAGGCGCCGGTCAAGGACCTCTCAGGTGGTCAGAAGCGGCGCCTGCAACTGCTGCTGATCCTGCTCGACGAGCCGAACGTGCTCATTCTCGACGAACCCAACAATTCGATGGGTTGTTCGTTCCGGACGCCTCGATTCTACCGTCGTGGCAGGGCAGCGTCACACCCCGTTGCTGGGTGTCGTACCCGTGCGAGGCGGGTTGCACCGTGCCGCACCGCGCTGGTCGGGAAGGGTGGTCGCTGATGGCTACACCTCTTCTGGGGGCCGAAGGGCTGCACTTGGAGTACCCGACGCGGGTGGTCTTCGACTCGCTCTCGGTCGGGATCGAGGAGGGCGACCGGATCGGGATCGTCGGTCGCAACGGTGACGGCAAGTCGAGCCTGCTGGGGATGCTCTCGGGGCAGATCGAGCCGCAGGCGGGTCGGGTGACCCGGCGCGGCGGCGTGCGGTTCGGCGTGCTCGGTCAGAGTGACGACCTCGATCCGGAGGCCACGGTCGGGTACTCGATCGCCGGCGACGCGCCGGAGCATGAGTGGGCCAGCGATGCCCGCATCCGCGATGTGATCGGCGGGCTGGTCTCGGATATCTCCTGGGATGCGGTGATCGGCCGACTCAGCGGAGGGCAACGGCGGCGCGTGGCCCTCGCTGCCCTGCTGGTGGGCGACTGGGAACTCATCGCTCTCGATGAGCCTACGAACCATCTTGATGTTGAGGGCATCGCCTGGCTGGCCGAGCACATGAAGCGACGCTGGCCCAAGAACAGCGGCGGACTGCTGGTCATCACGCACGATCGCTGGTTCCTCGATGAGGTCTGCACCGAGACGTGGGAGGTGCACGACGGCACGGTCGAGCCGTTCGAGGGCGGCTACGCCGCCTACGTGCTCCAGCGGGTCGAGCGAGATCGGATGGCCGCTGCGGCCGAGAGCAAGCGGCAGAACCTGATGCGCAAGGAGCTGGCGTGGCTGCGGCGAGGCGCTCCGGCGCGCACGTCGAAGCCGAAGTTCCGGATCGACGCGGCCAACGAGCTGATCGCTGACGTGCCGCCGGTGCGCAACCCCATCGAGCTGCAGCGGGTCGCGGTGGCCCGGCTGGGCAAGCAGGTCGTGGACCTGGAGAACGTGAGCGTGAGCTTCGGGGATCGGAAGGTTCTCGATGACGTGACCTGGCGGATCGCTCCGGGTGAGCGCACCGGCATCCTGGGCGCGAACGGGGCGGGCAAGTCCACACTGCTCGGGCTGATCTGCGGCACTCTGGAGCCGACCGAGGGTCGGGTCAAGCGAGGCAAGACGGTGCAGGTCGGCATCCTCGATCAGCAGTTCTCCCAGCTCGCCGACATCGGCGGCGACCGGGTGCGCGAGGTCCTGGCACGCACCAAGACCACGTTCCAGATCGACGGCAAGGACCTCACGCCGGCGCAGCTGCTCGAACGGCTCGGCTTCGCCCGCGAACACCTCTCGGCACGGGTCGATGACCTCTCCGGCGGGCAGAAGCGGCGGCTGCAACTGCTGATGCTGCTGCTCAGCGAGCCAAACCTGCTGCTTCTCGATGAGCCGACGAACGATGTTGACGCGGACATGCTCGCGGCGCTGGAGGACCTGCTGGACTCGTGGCCTGGCACGTTGATCGTGGTCTCTCACGACCGCTACCTGCTGGAGCGGGTCACCGACCAGCAGTATGCGATCCTCGACGGCGGGTTGCGGCACGTGCCCGGCGGGGTGGACGAGTATCTGCGGCTGCGAGCCGCACAGGAGCAGCAGGCCGTGACCCCGTCGCCGATGAGCGCTCAGAGCAGCGAGGAGAAGACGGCGGCGTCGTCTTCGGCTTCGGAGTTGTCGGGTGCGGAGCGCCGGGCGGTGCAGAAGGAAATCGGCGCGATCGAGCGCCGGCTGGAGAAGCTGTCGGGAAGCATCGAGCGCATCCATCAGCGTCTCGCCGACCACGACCAGAGCGACTACGAGGGCTTGCAAGGCCATACCGATGAGCTGCGCCAGGCAGAGGACGAGGTCGCCGAGCTCGAAGAGCGGTGGCTGGAGCTGTCCGAGTCGATCTCCTGACGGGCCAGGGCTTCCGTCCCGCATACATGGGTTCGCGCCTGCCGCTTCGTGAGTGACAGGCGCGAACTGTGTATCGGGGAAGGTCGGGTGGTTAGTCGAAGGGCGGATCGTCTTTCTCGGTCTCGGCATCGCCGTCGATGCGCCGGGCATCGGCGATGCTCAACTCGTACATCGACCCTCGCACGCAGTCGTCGAGGACGGGGCCGGTGAGGATGCCTGTGGCGACGTGGACGGTGACCCCGGCTCGGTCGAGAGCGTCGCCGGTGCGCAGGTTGGCCACGGGGGCTCGGCCGAGGCGCCATATCTCGGCGACGATCACGTCGGTGACCTCGCCCTTAGCGGCCGGGTCGAGGAGCTGGGCGAGACCGGGGCCTGTGTGGCCGGCATCGGTGAAGACGCCGTCCTCGGTCAGGCCTCGCTCGTGCAGATACTCCCGGCAGTCTTCTGCCTGCTGGTTGGTCTGCGCTTCGCTGTCGGTCGCGCTGCGCAGGTAGAGAACCGCCTTGGTCATGACGCACCCCCTGCCATGATCGGGGCGGAGGAGACGCCCTGTGCCTGGCGCCGCTGGCGTCGCTCGGTGTGCTCGTGGATGCGCACGCGGGCGAGCAGGACCAGGCTGACGGGGCCGATCCAGAGCATCTTGAACGCTGACCAGATCGCGATGAGCACGACGAGGTTGAGCCAGCCCGGCCCGCCGTCACGGATGATAACGGTCAGCAGGCTCGCGGTGTAAAAGTATGGGATCGCGAGCAGCATTGCCGGGAGGCCCCACTTGAGGCCGTGACGGGTGCGGACCTTGTCGAGCACGATGTTGGTCGGCATCCATCGGCGCATGAAGATGCGGATGTGGATGCTGGCGAACCAGATGAGTCGGAACATGATGCCTCCAAGCACGTAACTGTGGTGAGGCAGTACGTGTGGAGTGTCCCGGAGGACGGCCCCGAGGGGGCCTACATGGTGAGGGGTGAATCTGCCTCTGTGCTTCTCACTCTACGCCGCACGTACGACACGCGGTAGCCCCCGTCGGCCGTGCTCGGTCGCTGGCGGTGCACCTTGCCCGTGACTGTCTGGGAAGGGGCACAGATCATGGCGAAGCTGGCAGAGCAGGCGAAGGGTGAGCAGCATGCGCGGATGATGCTGTCGATGATCGCCGAGCCCGACGACGCGGCCACCGGCCGCGTCCTGCACCGAGTCGGCGGGGTCGAGACGCTGCGGCTGCTCGAAGACGACCAGGCCACAGTACCGGAGATGAACCGCGCCGATGCGATCGCCTGGCGCAACCGCGTCGCCCCGCGCATTGAGGGCGACATCCCCGCCCGTGTCGCGGATGCGGAACGAGCCGGTATATCCACGCTCATCCCGACCGATACGGACTGGCCGCTCTCGCTCAACGACCTCGGCCCCCGCGCCCCGTACCTGCTGTGGACGCGTGGGGCGACATCGCTCCTTTCCGGTGCTCTCACGGATCGGGTCACGATCACCGGCTCCAGAGCCGCCAGCGAGTACGGCGTGCAGGTCGCCGGGCACCTCGCGAGCGATCTCGCGCACCACGAGCGCACGATCGTCGCCGGTGGCGCCTATGGCATCGACGCCGCAGCACACCGCGCTGCGCTGACCGCAGGCGGGAGCACGATCGCGGTGCTGGCCGGCGGCGTTGACCGCCCTTATCCGCGCGGCAACTCTGATCTGCTGGCCCGGATCGGTGATCTGGGGGTGCTGGCCAGCGAGGCTCCTCCGGGGGCGACGCCGACCCGGTGGCGGTTCATGGCCCGCGCCCGTCTGCTGGGTGCGCTGTCGGGCGCGACGGTGATCCCGGAGGCGGGCTTCCGGTCGGGATCGCTGCTGGTGGCGACAGAAGCGCACCGGCACAGCCGCGCCGTCGGCGCGGTCCCTGGCCCGGTCACGTCGGCGGCGAGTGCGGGTCCGCATGAGCTCATCAAGCGCGGACGCGCCGAGATCATCACCGATACCGCGGACGTGACCGCCCTGCTGGACTCGCTGCATGATCCGGGCCGGCTGCTGAACCGCCAGGCACCTGGCCGGCAGCTCGATACCCCGCCGCAGAACACGGCGTCGCAGGAGGGGCCGCGCCTGTAGTGCGCCTCATGATCCTGACGGGCTCGGGCTCAGACTTGGAGGAACAAGTCAGCAGAGAGCCATCTCCCGGCGTGTACGGCAGGAACCGACATCGAGAGCGTCCAACCTGCACAAGGAACTACTGTGACGTCGTGTCAGCCTTAAAGGGCCATTCGCGGTTAAGCGTGGAGGTGTCGTGGGTCAAGGGGCTCGCGCCCTTG
>NZ_JACXJG010000002.1:79346-79544 GCF_014904065.1 Gulosibacter sediminis
ATGGGTGGCCGCCGGGTCATCGCCGCGGCCAACAGCAGTGAGGCGGCCTGCCCTGACTGTGGGGTGATCTCGGCCCGGGTGCATCAGCGCACCCGTCAGCGGGTCAAGGACCTCGGGGTCGGCGGCAAGAACATCGAGCTGATAGTCATCAAGCCTCGGTTCCTGTGCACCGAGGTTGCCTGTGCTCGGCGGACCTTC
>NZ_JACXJG010000002.1:79579-79733 GCF_014904065.1 Gulosibacter sediminis
GGCTTGTGCCCGTCACCGGTTGGGCTGGGCAACGATCAACGCCGCAGTAGTAGCCGATACGCTCACTATCCCTGACCCGGACCTGGTGCCGGTGCGGGCGCTGGGGATCGATGAGCACCGCTTCGCTCGAGCGAAGTGGTTCAAGCACCCCGAG
>NZ_JACXJG010000002.1:79904-80042 GCF_014904065.1 Gulosibacter sediminis
CAGAGGCCGCAAAGAAGACTCCGTGTGGGCTCACCGGATGCTGTTGCTAAGAGCCGGAGACCGACTCACCGATGCTGGGCTGCACCGGCTCGAAGAAGTCCTCGCCGACGCCGACTTCGAGCAGGTCGCAGCTGCCTG
>NZ_JACXJG010000002.1:80062-81649 GCF_014904065.1 Gulosibacter sediminis
GGTCACCGCCGCTGACATGGTCGAGACCGATAAGCTCGCCGCCACGGTCGCGAACTGGTGGACCGAGATCAAGGTCTTCGTCCGCACCCAGGTCACCAACGCCAGGACCGAATCCGCGAACACCGGGATCAAACAGATCAAGCGTACTGGCCGCGGATTCCGCAACCAGAGGAACTACCAATCACGTATTCTGGGTACCAGCGTCAGGCAGACACGCNGGCATACTCGTCCAGATCGACTTCATGGTCGAACAGGAAGTTCAAGGCGTACTCCGTGGCACTGATACCGGTCACTTCAGCATCAGCAAGACTCGGCGGCGCGTAGCGCTGAAGGATCCGGGTCCGGAACAGCGCGATGAGGTCAGCCCGATTGCCGACATAGTGCCGAATATGGCTGCGACTCATTCCGCTCTCGGCGGCAACCTTCTCCAGGGTGGTGCCATTTACGCCGTTGCGGGCGATAGAACGACCGGTCGCAGCAAGGATCGTCGCGATCCGCTCCTCCGCCAGACTTGGACGCCCCACAACCACTCCTCCCTTTTGTTTGTCATTAATGACAATAGAGCAATGATCAGAACCTGTGGATGGCCCTCGGCGGGGTGACGTGAAAGTGGCGTACCTCCCGAGCAAGATCTGAAGCCCATACAAGTTCTGATCAGGGTCGGCGTTGGCGCGCCGGCTCGGGAAGGTACGCCCATGCTCAAGGTAGTCCAGGAGAGCACCAAGTCCAACGTCGACGCGACCACCGTTGGGGGTGGGTCGCTGCTGGATGAGATCGTGCGCGATGGCGCCAGGCAGATGCTCGCGGCCGCGCTGCAGGCCGAGGTCGCCGCCTACATTGAGCGGTTCATCGAGGAGGTCGACGAGCACGGCCACCGGCTCGTGGTGCGCAACGGGTACCACGCGCCCCGGGTGGTGACCACCGCCGCTGGTGCGGTCCCGGTCCGGCAGCCTCGGGTCAACGACCGGCGGGTGGATGAGGCCACCGGTCAGCGCAAGCGGTTCGCCTCGGCGATCCTGCCCGCGTGGGCCCGCAAGTCCCCGCAGCTGGCCGAGGTGCTGCCGCTGCTGTACCTGCACGGCCTGTCGAGCTCGGACTTCGCTCCGGCGCTGGAGCAGTTCCTGGGCACCGCCTCCGGACTATCGGCCAAGACGATCACCCGGCTGACCGAGCAGTGGCAGGCCGAGGCCGCCGCGTTCAACCAGCGGTCGCTGGCCGAGACCGACTACGTGTACGTGTGGGTCGACGGGATCCACCTCAAGGTCCGCCTGACCCAGGACAAGGTCTGCCTGCTCGTCATGGTCGGCGTCCGCGCCGACGGCACCAAGGAGCTCGTCGCGCTCGAGGACGGGCACCGCGAGTCCACCGAGTCCTGGGCAGACCTGCTGCGCTCGTGCAAGCGTCGCGGCATGGCCGCCCCCGTCCTTGCCGTCGGCGACGGCGCCCTGGGGTTCTGGCGTGCGCTGCGGGACGTCTTTCCCGAGACCGCCGAGCAGCGGTGCTGGTGGCACAAGATCGGCAACGTGCTCGCCGCGCTGCCCAAGTCGGTGCACAAGGACGCCAAGGCCGCCCTCGCCGAGATCTACA
>NZ_JACXJG010000002.1:81665-87670 GCF_014904065.1 Gulosibacter sediminis
GGACCGCGAGCACGCCGAGGCCGNGCGCAGGCGTTCGCGGCCGCCTACGGTGCGAAGTGGCCCAAGGCGGCCGCGAAGATCACCGAGGACCTGGACGTGCTGCTGGCGTTCTACGACTTCCCGGCCGAGCACTGGGTGCACCTGCGCACGACCAACCCGATCGAGTCCACGTTCGCCACCGTCCGGCTGCGGCAGCGCGTCACCAAGGGACCGGGCTCGCGCGCCGCGGGCATCGCCATGGCGTTCAAGCTCATCGAGTCCGCGCAACGACGCTGGCGCGCGGTCAACGCACCCCACCTCGTGGCCCTCGTCCGCGCCGGCGCCACCTTCGAGAAGGGAAAGCTCGTCGAACGACCCGAGGAATCAGCAAACCAGCAACACGTAGCGTGACACGCCGATCCACAGGTCTTGACAATTACTCATGACAATATACTATCAGCCTGTACGCGGTGAGCGACGGAGAGAGGAAACGATGGAAAAGATCCGCCAGGAGACCCCAGTGGTCGAGACGGCATATGGTCCGGTGCGCGGCACCGTCGAGGATTCGATATTGGCTTTCCGCGGCATTCCCTATGCCGCACCGCCAGTAGGTGACCGGCGGTTCAAAGCGCCTGAGCCCCCGGAACCATGGACTGAGCCGCGAGAGGCGACGCAGTTCGGCCCGGCCTGTCCCCAGGAGTACAGCGAGCTGGAGCTTCCGGAAGGCCTGGAGCTTCCGGAAGGCTCGCCCATCTCTGAGGACTGCTTGACCCTCAACGTGTGGTCACGCTCATTGGAGGGCAATGATCCGGTGATCGTGTTCATCCATGGAGGCGGCTTCGTCGCAGGATCGGCCAGCATTCCTTGGTATGACGGTGCAGACCTCGCCCGGCGCGGGGCGACGGTGGTCTCGATCCAGTACCGTCTTGGCCCGTTCGGCTGGCTCGATCTCAGCGACCTCGGCCCCGAGTACGCACAGAGCATGAACAACGGCCTGAAGGATCAGATGGCCGCACTGCAGTGGGTCCGGCAGAACATCGCTGCCTTCGGCGGGGATCCGCGGAACGTGACGGTCTCAGGTGAATCTGCTGGCGCGATCAGCATCTCCGCACTCATGGGAGCCCCGGAGGCTGATGGACTCTATGATCGGGCCATTCTGCAAAGCGGCACCGCCGGCACTGTAGCCTCCCGCAAGTGGGCCGCAGGCGTGGCGAAGACCTTCGCCAAGAAGGCTCGGGTGAAGAACCTGGCGGAGGTGCTCGAGCTCAGCACCGAACAGATGCTCCGGGCCGCATCGAAGCTGTACTCCTCCGAGTTCTTCGACACTGTGTTCCACCCGGTGGTCGATGGCGGGCTCATCCCCGAACTGCCGTCTGCGCGGATCGCCTCACCAGATGGCCCGAGCACACCGGTGATCATCGGGACCACACTCGACGAGGCCCGCTACTGGTACTACCCACTGCCTGTGATCCGACGACTCCCCTTGGTCTATTCGCGTCCCTGGCTGGAGGCCCTGGTCAGCGACCGCGCTGATGAGGTCATCGAGGCGTATCGGACCGAACGCCCGGATCTGACTGACTCGGAGCTGCAGCTGGCGATGATCGGCGACGTCGGGTTCCGCATGCCGGCGATCCGCATGGCCGATGCGCTCTCAGCCCGCGGCGTCGAGACCCACATGTACCTCGCGACCGTTCCGACCATAGACATGGACGGCGCTCTGGGCTCCCCGCACGCGGTGGAGCTTCCATTCGTCTTCGGCACCACCGGCGCCGCCACGACGTTCGTCGCCGACGATGCCGCCAACCGTCGCCTCTCCGAGCAGGTTCAGGATCTGTGGGTCTCCTTCGCCCAGGGGCAGACTCCGACCACCGCGGAGACAACCTGGACTCAGTACGACGAGGACACCAGGTCCACCTTAATCATGGACACTGACCTGCGCGTCGAGAGCGACCCATATCCGGCCGCCAGACAGGCGTGGGGCGAGCTGTCCTTCAACGGTGCCGAGCCCGGCTTGGAAGGCCTCACCCCATTCCAGTACGCCGGCACCAACACATACGACCCACGAGTCATCGGTGCTGTCATCGGATGGGGGCGGGTCTGAGCTGCAGGTGCAGTGCTGCTCGGTCTGGCGGCCGGGGCATTGCTGCTGGGGCGGCGTCTCTGGCGCGGGTGATGCCGGCGGCGTGGACGACGATCTGGTGCGTCCTGTGGAGTAGCGTCCGGGATAGTGGTGTACGAGCCTCGGTGAGCTGGCTGTTGGAATGACAGTGACGGCCACCGCGTGTTCTTTCGAGTGAACCTCTCACAGCACTCTCGAAAGGAGCCACGACGATGACCGTCACCCCTTCCAGTATCGACCTGAAGGCCCTTCTGGAGAAAGAGGTCCTGCAGGCCTCTCCGGACCTGATTCGGGAACTGCTGCAGATCTTCATCAACACCCTGCTCTCGGCCGAGGCTGACGCGGTCTGTGGGGCCGAGTACGGTGCCCGTGATGCATCCCGGAGCAACCGGCGCAACGGCTACCGGCACCGAGAGCTCGATACCCGGGCTGGGACCATCGATGTCGCAGTCCCGAAGCTGCGGGAAGGCTCCTACTTCCCCGACTGGCTGCTGGAGCGCAAGAAACGCGCGGAGCGGGCTCTGACCTCGGTGGTGGCCACCTGCTACCTGCTCGGTGTCAGCACCCGCCGGATGGACAAGCTGGTCGGCTCTTTGGGGATCACCAGCCTGTCGAAGTCCCAGGTCAGTGACATGGCCGCCGAGCTCGATGAGCAGGTCGAGGCCTTCCGCACCCGGCCGTTGGATGCCGGGCCCTACACCCTGGTCGCCGCAGACGCGATGGTGATCAAGGTCCGTGAGCATGGGCGAGTGATCAACGTCCACGCGCTGATCGCTACCGGAGTCAACAGCGACGGATACCGTGAGATCCTCGGGGTCCAGGTCACCTCTGCTGAGGACGGAGCCGGATGGCTCTCCTTCTTCCGCGACCTGGTCGCAAGGGGCCTGTCCGGGGTCAAGCTGGTCACCTCTGATGCCCACCCCGGGCTGAAGGCCGCGGTGGCCGCGACCCTGCCTGGGGCAGCCTGGCAGCGGTGCAGGACCCACTACGCGGTGAACCTGATGAGCATCACTCCCAAGCAGCAGTGGCCAGCAGTGCGGGCGTTGCTGCACAGCATCTATGACCAGCCCGGCCCTGAGGCCGTCCATGCCCAGTTCGACCGAGTCGTTGAGGACCTCGATGCCAAGCTGCCCAAGGTCGCTGACCACCTCGCCGCCGCCCGGGAAGACATCCTGGCCTTCACCGCCTTCCCCAAGGCCATCTGGCGCAAAGTCTGGTCCAACAACCCCAACGAGAGACTCAACCGCGAGATCCGCCGCCGCACCGATGTCGTGGGGATCTTCCCCGACCGCGACTCCATCACCCGGCTGGTCGGAGCGGTGCTGGCTGAGCAGCACGATGAATGGGCAGAAGCCCGCCGATACCTCTCGCTGGAAGCCATCGAAGCAGCCCAGGCCCTCGAGCCCACCAGCAGTCAGGAGGTGAGCACCACAGAGCCCACCCTCGAAGCCATCCCCGCCTGAACACACCCTGAAACGAGAGCACACCGCGAACACGACTCATACACCACTACTCAGGACTTGACCTCCTGTGGGGATCGAACCCACAATCAGCGGGTCAAAAGTCGCAGCACCTTGGGTAGCACCCTGGCTGCCTACCCAGGAGGTACCGAACACACCCACACAGTACCTACCCTCGGCTACCAAACCAGCCAGAACAGCAGTGTGAGGGAATCGAGGCAGTCTTCCAACCGCCACCATTCAGCATCACTGCTGTAATTCTGCGTAGGCAGTCAGCGCCGCCCAGAGGTTAATCCGCTTTTGAACTCGACCACGTCGCCGTCCNCAGGCGGACCTTTCCGGCGGCTTTGGCCTCGTTCATGGAGCCGGCAGCCACCAGATCATCGAAGCTGACGATCTCGGCCTTGATGAAGCCACGCTGGAAATCAGTGTGAATCACACCAGCCGCCTCCGGCGCTGTCGCGCCCTGCGGGATAGTCCAGGCGCGTGTCTCCTTCGGGCCCGCCGTCAGGTAGGTCTGCAGCCCCAGGGTGTTGAAGCCCACGCGTGCCAGCTGATCCAGACCGGACTCCTCCTGACCGTTGAGCTCCAGCATCTCGCGGGCTTCCTCCTCAGAGAGATCCACCAGATCAGACTCCAGCTTGGCGTCAAGGAACACCGACTCAGCCGGTGCCACCAGATCCGCCAGCTCCTTCTGACGCTCAGGAGAACCCAGCACACCCTCATCTGCGTTGAAGACATAGATGAACGGTTTAGCGGTCAGCAAGCTGATCTGCGCCAGCTGATCCATATCCAGTGATGAAGCCTTGGAGAACACCGTCTCCCCCGCCTCCAGCACGGTCAGCGCCTCCCGGTAAGCATCCAGGGTGGCCTTATCAGCCTTCTTACCCGAGACCTGCTTCTCCAACTTCGGGATCGCGTTCTCCAGGGTCTGCATATCAGCCAGGATCAGCTCAGTGTTGATGGTCTCCATGTCAGAGGTGGGATCCACCTTGCCGTCCACATGGATGACATTCTCATCCTCGAAGACACGCACCACCTGAGCGATCGCATGAGCCTCACGAATATTGGCCAGGAACTGGTTGCCCAGACCCTCACCCTCGGAGGCGCCCTTCACAATGCCGGCGATGTCCACAAAAGACACCGTGGCCGGAAGGATCTTCTCCGAGCCGAAGATCTCGGCCAGCTTCCCCAACCGCTCGTCCGGCAGGTTCACCACGCCCACATTGGGTTCAATGGTCGCGAACGGGTAGTTCGCCGCCAGGATCGTCTGCCGGGTCAGTGCGTTGAAGAGGGTCGACTTACCCACATTGGGGAGTCCCACGATTCCGATAGTCAGTGCCACGATCCCCTAACCTACCGCGGGAGCCCCCGCTATGCCGAGTCCAGTGTCCGTTCCACCGATTCCCGTCTCGGAGCACCCTGTGCCAGTATGAGGTGATATTGCCCACAAATAGGACCCGTTATCGTCTTGCTCCTTTCCGCGTGACTATGCGCCACAATCAAGAATCCGCCCCCTCCTAATTCGCGAGTCTCACTTCAGATTCGAAATAACGTAGGGATGTTTTGTGCACAAGCATGTTTGGTCCGCGCAAGGCTGCCCCGTCAGCCGTGCGCCTGACTGACGAGGTAAAGAACTGAAAGGTAGAAAATCATGGCAGCTGCGTCTGCAGTCTCCAAAGTGAATTGGCCGGTGTTCATCGTGTCCGCGGTGCTCATCCTGGCCTTCACGCTCTGGGCCGCCCTTGCACCGGGCACCGCCTACACCACGCTGGAAACAGCGTTCACATGGCTCAGTGAGTACCTGGGCTGGTACTTCATTCTTACGGCGGCGATCATTGTCATCTTCGTACTGATCGTGGCATTCTCACGCGTCGGTAAGACGAGGCTTGGCCCCGACCACTCCAAACCCAAGTTCAGCCTTTTCACCTGGGCCTCCATGCTCTTCGCCGCCGGTATCGGCGTAGACCTGATGTTCTTCTCCGTAGTTGGTCCCGCCACGAACCTGCGAGTAGGCCCCGGAGCAGCCGAAGGCACCCTCCAGGCCGCTGAAGAGGCTGCCCTGTGGACTATGTTCCACTACGGCATCCCAGGTTGGGCGATGTACGCCCTTACCGGTATGGCATTCGGGCTCTTCGCCTATCGCTACCACCTGCCGCTGTCTATCCGCAGCGCGCTCTACCCCATCATTGGCAAGCGTGCTAAAGGGGCTATTCACCGTTGAGCGTGNGCCTAGGATACGTGATTGATAGTTCTTCTGGTTGCGGAACCCGCGGCCGGTGCGCTTGATCTGCTTGATCCCGGTGTTCGCCGACTCGGTCCTGGCGTTGGTGACTTGGGTGCGGACGAAGACTTTGATCTCGGTCCACCACTTCGCCACCGTGGCGGCGAGTTTATCGGTCTCGGCCATGTCAGCGGCGGCCACGGCCATTTCGAAGTCGATCCGG
>NZ_JACXJG010000002.1:87700-87838 GCF_014904065.1 Gulosibacter sediminis
TAGTCCTCATCATCGAGGACTTGCTCTAACCGGTGGAGTCCGGCGTCGGTGAGTCGATCTCCTGCCCGGAGTAGCAGCATCCGGTGAGCCCACACCGAGTCCTCTTTCCGGCCCCGCCGGCCCAGGACTTCGCGGGTG
>NZ_JACXJG010000020.1:0-6551 GCF_014904065.1 Gulosibacter sediminis
TCAAGGCCTCAGCAGACCCAAACCTCCTAACGGCGGGCACTTTCGGCGGACCTGGGGTAGTGAGCGCCGTTCTCTTGGAGAAATCTCCGTCGCGTCTAGTTGTCTATCGCGGTCAACCCACTGTCGTCGAAGACCAGTATTGCGCCGTCGTTTGTGGTCGCGAGCGCTTGTGCGGAGCCATGGGTGACGCCGGCGGGAACCCACTCGGCGTTGGATCCTGTGCTGCCCCAGATCTGCCCGCCGCGGCCGACACCGACCAGCTGTTTGCCGTCAGGCGATACGGCGAGGAGGTAGAGCGCAGGTGCGTCGTTCAGGGGCGCGAAGGTGGCGCCCTCATCAGTGCTGATTTGCAGCCCGTCTGGGGTGGCAGCGATCAGTTGTCCCGCGTTGTCGAGGACGAGGCTGAACGCCAGGATTTCTCCGACCGGCGACCAGGTCTCACCGAGATCGTCGGTGCGGAGGAGCTCCGCGGAGTCCGAGGCGATCCCGTAGAGGGTGTCGTTCTTCCCGGCGGCAAGGACGTGGAAGTCTTTCTCGCCAGTGAACGAGACGGGCGTCCAAGATCTGGCGCTGTCGTCGCTCCGGATGATTCCGAGGTTGGGGGAGCCGAGTTCTGGGGGCGTGGTCGGTCCGGGATGCCCGGACGCGAGGAGAGCGTCACCGACGGTGATGAGGCCCATCGCGTCGAAGTCGGTGGTCTCGATACGGGAGCCGACCTCGCCATCGGATGTGGCCGTGTAGATCCCGTCATGGGCGCCCAGGAGGTACCCGTCCTCTGCGGGGTTGGGCACGATCGCGTGAACGTGGCTGATGGTGGTGGCGTGGTCGTGTCCGGTGGTGGGCTCGGCGGGTGCGGTGCACCCAGCCAGCACGATGCTGGCCGAGATCGTTGTCGCGACCGTGAGTGCCGCACGGCGTCGCGTTCGGAAGGTGGGCAGCATGGACGTCTTGAGGGTTCGCATGATGGTGTGCGCAACAGATCATTGGGTGGGGTGCGGGAGTCCCGCACCCCACCCACAGGGATCAGAGAGTTGCGAGGATCTCCTTCATGGTGGCGATTTCTTCGGTTTGCGCGTCGATGATCTTCTCAGCGAGTGCGACGGCGTCGCTGTTCTGACCGTTGTCGACTTCTTCCTGTGCCATGTCGACAGCGCCCTCGTGGTGCTGGATCATCTGCTCGAGGAACAGAGCGCCAGCATCGGGACCGGTGGCGCCTTCGAGGGCCTGCATGTCGTCCTCGGACATCATGCCGTCGCCATGATCCATGCCACCCATGTTGCCCATGTCCGCATCCCAGTCCTCGAGCCATTGGTCCATCTTCTGGATCTCGGGCTCCTGAGCGGCCTTGATCTCTTCCGCGAGAGCGACGACGCGCTCATCGACGCCGTCCTTGCTGAGGAGGACGTCGGACATCTCGATGGCCTGTGCGTGGTGCTCTTTCATCATGCTGGCGAACATGATGTCGGCGTCATTGGCATCTACTGTGTCGGCGGGTGCGGACGAGCTTCCGCCGTGGTCCATGCCTTCCATGCCGTCGCCGGAACCGGTGTTTCCGGCGCAGCCGGTGAGAGCGAGCAGAGCTGTGAGGGTGAGTGCGGCGATCGCCGCGGGGCGAATCTTCATGAGTGTTCTCCAAGGGTCGGTGATGGGGCCCGGCTACTGCCGGTGCCAGGGGTGCGTGCCCGCAGAGCGGGCTAGCGCGCCATCACGTGCGACTGATGCAGAGGACCGTGAGAGAGGGGGGTGGCGGGAGGGCGTGAGCGCGGGCGGGCCAGCGCGTCGTCGCGGCCGTGAGCATTTCGATCAGTGTCGAGTGCCGCCAGCCGAGCCCGATCCGTCCGAGCAGGATTGTGGCGACCAGGAGCGCGAGGACGCACGCCATCCACGTCATCGAGTCCGTGCCCCCGCACGTCGCGCATCCCGCGTCCACTTGCGGTGAGTCCGGCAAGACGGCGGAAGCGGACGCATCGCGATGATGGTCGGACGCTCCGGCTTGAGTGCTGACAGCGACGGTGTCGTGGTGGCCGGCAGTTGTCGCGTGCGAGTTGAAGGAGTGCATCGCCAGCAGGCCGGCGATGATGCCCACGGCGACCGAGACGGCCAAGACGGTGTGAGTGAGCGTGCGCGGTCCCCGCACCTGTTGTGCGACGTTGATCAGCGACATACTCACCTCCCGTTCCTATCAGCCTACGTCCGTCGTCCCGACTGTTTCTTGCTACTTGCTGGCCACTGCGTCGGGGCGCAGGTCCAGCCGGCGCAGCAGCTGCGCGTTGAGCGCGACGACGATGGTCGACAACGACATCAGCACGGCACCCACGGACATCGGGAGCACGAAACCGATGGGGGCGAGTACGCCTGCTGCGAGCGGGACGGAGAGGAGGTTGTAGCCGGCGGCCCACNGAGGTTCTGCTTCATCTTCCGGTAGCTGGCTCGGGACAGTTCGATCACCGAGAGCACCGACCGGGGGTCGTCGCTGGCGAGGATGACGCCGGCGGAGGCGATCGCGACATCCGTTCCCGCACCGATGGCGATACCGACATCCGCCTGCGCGAGCGCAGGCGCATCGTTCACACCGTCTCCGACCATCGCGACCTTCCGGCCTTCGCCTTGCAGCTCTTTGACCTTCGAGGCCTTGTCCTCCGGTCGCACCCCGGCGAAGTAACGATCGATGCCCAGCTCGCCCGCCACAGAGGCGGCGACCGCATCGGCATCACCGGTGATCATGACCACCTGCACACCGCGCTCATGGAGGGCCTCGACTGCGTGACGCGACTCGGAGCGGATCTCGTCTGCCAGGCGTAGAGCGCCCGCAACCTTGCCGTCGACGAGGACGTGGAGGATGATCGCACCCTCATTGCGCCACTCGTCGGCAACCGGCAGCTCGTGGGCGTTCTCCTGCTCGAGCATGTACGGTCCACCGACTTGCACAACGTGTCCATCGACACGCGCACGAACTCCGACAGCCGGGGACGACTCGAAGTCAGAGGACGCGGGAACGGTGAGGTTCTTCTCCTTGGCCGCGTTCACGATCGCGCGGGCGAGGGGGTGCTCGGAGTCCGCTTCCGCGGCCGCAGCCCACGCCAGCAACTGGTCGGAATCGGTGCCGGAGACGGGGTCGATCGCGGTAACGGCGGGGGTGCCCTTAGTGAGGGTGCCGGTCTTGTCGNCAGGACCGTGTCGACGGTACGCATGCTCTCCAGCGCGAGACGATCCTTGATCAGCACACCCCCACGGGCGGCGCGCTCCGTCGCGATCGACACAACCAGTGGGATCGCCAAGCCGAGAGCGTGCGGGCAGGCGATCACGAGCACGGTGATCGTGCGGATCACCGCGGCGTCGGGCTGGCCGACGACCGTCCACACGATCGCGGTGATCGCGGCAGCGCCGAGCGCGAACCAGAACNACCACCCCGCCGCCTTATCCGCGAGCCGTTGCGCCCGCGACGACGAACTCTGCGCCTCGGTCACTAGCTTCTGAATCCCCGCCAGAGCAGTGTCCTCACCGATCGCAGTGATCTCCACCCGCACACCAGAATCGGTCGCGACCGTGCCGGCGATCACCTGATCGCCGTCGCTACGGCGCACCGGCCGGGACTCGCCAGTGATCATCGACTCGTCCATGCTCGCCGAGCCCTGCACGATCCGCCCGTCCGCGGGGACCCGCCCGCCGGGGCGCACCACCACGACATCCCCCACCAGCAAGTCAGCAGGCGCGACAGTGGTTGTCGTGTCGCCCTCTACCTTCTCCGCCTCATCGGGCAGCAGAGCGGCAAGGGAATCCAGTGCCGAGGTGGTCTGCGCGAGAGAGCGCATCTCGATCCAGTGACCAAGCAGCATGATCACGATCAGCAGGGCCAGCTCCCACCAGAAATCCAACTCGTGGTGCAACAGGCCCAGACTCGCACCCCATGACGCGAGGAACGCCACCGTGATCGCGAGGGCGATCAGCAGCATCATCCCGGGCTTACGGGCGCGAAGCTCACTCACCGCGCCGGTGAGGAACGGGGCACCGCCCCACACATACATGACGGTTCCGAGAACCGGGGAGATCCACCCGACCCAGGCGGTGTCTGGCAGTGGGTATCCGAGCAGCATCGAGAACATCATCGAGAACCCGACAACCGGGACCGCGAGGATCAGCATGATCCAGAACAACCGCCGGAACTGGCCCACATGATCACCGTGGCCACCATGTCCGCCGTGACCACCATGACTGCCGTGCCCACCATGTTCGCCATGTTCTTGAGGAGCGCCGTGATCGTGGCTCATCGCCGCGTGCTCATGCTGGGTCGTCGGCGCGCTGCCGTGGTTCTCGTGCGCGGCGTGATGGGCGTGTTCGTCGTGCTGGCTCATCGGAACTCCTTGCTCGGATGCGCCCGGGGGAGCCGGGTGCAGACGGATAGCGACTCAGGCTTGGCTGGTCGCGAGGGTATACCCGGCCTCTTCAACCGCGGCCTTCACGGCAGCGGGGTCGACCGGGGCTGCGCTGTGGATGGTCACGCGGGAGATGCCGCCAGCGTTCAGGTCGACGTCGACGGACTCGACACCGGCCACAGCCGTCAGCTCCTCACTGACGCTTGACACGCAGTGTGAGCACGTCATCCCCGCAACCAAGACCTCTTCTGAGGACGCGGACAAAGCGGCGGCGGGCGCGGATGCCTCGGTGTTCGTTGGGACAGCGCAGCACGCGCACCCAGCGCCTGCATCCTTCAGTCCGAGTTCAATGCGATCAGTCATCGTGTGCTCCTTCAAGTAGATAGACGTGGCGGTTATGAACGGACCAGGCGGGCGATCGCTTCGTTGGCCTCGCGGACCTTCTCCGCCGCAACCTCGCCGCCCTCAGCGCTGGCCTCGGCAACGCAATGACTCAGATGATCGCCCAGCAGTGACAACGCCACCGTTTCCAGCGCTCTCGTCGCCGCAGAAACTTGCGTGAGGATGTCGATGCAGNGTCTTCGTTGACCATCCGTGCGATCCCTCGCACCTGACCCTCGACGCGACTCAACCGCTTACGCAGATCAGCCTTGTTGTCGGTGTACCCGTTCATACATACACGATACCCACTAGGGGTATCTAACTCAAGGCCTGACGTTCGCATTCCCGTGTGATTGGGCATCTTGCGGTGGCCGAGCACTCGGGGCGCTTGATCTTCAGGATGGGTCGCCGTTGATAGCCCGCGCCACGGTCTCGGCGCACTAGTCAGGATCACTCAGCGGGAGCTGGTGTCCACCCTTATGAGTCAAGGCCGTGAGGTTCGGATATGAATCGGCCTGGGTTTCGTTNTATCGGTTTCCCTGTCCGGCGGTCGCCGGGAGGCCTGATTCGAGGTCAGCGTAGTACGCGTCCTCGATCTCGATCGGGGTGCGCATGCCGAGTTCGCCGTGCAGGCGTTGATGGTTCCACCACCACACCCATTCGAGCGTCGCGAGCTCGACCTGCTCGACGGTCCTCCAGGAGCCGCGCTGGCGGATCAGCTCGGTCTTGTAGAGGTTGTTGNGAGGGCGTTGTCATACGAGTCCCCGACGGTTCCCGTCGAGGGTGTTGCGCCAAGCTCGACGACCCGGTCGGTGTAGACCATCGACATGTAGTTCGAGCCGTGATCGGCGTGACGGATCAGCCCGTCCAGCGGGCCGTCCGCGCCCCAGGCGGCCATGTCCAGCGCTTGCAGCGGCAGCACCTCCCCGCGCAGCGTCGCCGCGACGTTCCAGCCCACGATCCGACGTGAATAGACGTCGGTGACAAACGCGACGTATGCGAAGCCCGCCCAGGTGGCCACATACGTGATGTCTGCAACCCAGAGTCGGCGCGGCGCGTCCGCACGGAACCGCAGCTGGACGAGGTCCCGCGGTAGGGCCTGCGCCTTGTCCGGCCTGGTCGTGAACACCTTCTTCGACTTGCGAACCCCACGCACTCCCGCGAGGCGCATGAGGCGCTCGGTCTGGTCGCGGCCGATGTCCCACCCCTGCCGTTTCAGGAGAGCATGCATCTTCCGCCGCCCGTAGACGCCGTAGTTCTCCGCATGCAGCCTGGCGACCTCGGGCACCAGCAGCTCGTCGCGCAGCTGCCGGGCGGAGGCTACGCGGGTCTTCGCGGCGCGATACCCGCGGGACGTGATGAATCCCTGCACTGCCGGGCGCAGCGTCCGGCAGATGAGCTCGACCCCGAACCGCTCTCGATACTCGTCGATGAAGCGGATCATCTCGGTCAGGGCCGGTCGAGCTCCTTCGCGAAAAACACGCTCGCAGCCTTGAGGATCTCATTCGCTTTTCGCAGCTCGGCCACCTCGCGGCGCAGGCGCTTGTTCTCCTCAGCGACATCGCTCGGGACACCGGGCTTCGCGCCGGCGTCGACCTCGCGGCGGCGATGCCACACCCGCAGCGTCTCCGCGCTCATGCCGAGGAGCCCCGCAACATGCCGCACGGCGGACATCAGATTCGAGTGCTCACCGGAGGCCTTGGCCTCATCGAGCATCCGCAGCGCGCGCTCGCGCATCTCGGGAGAGTACTTCTGGTTCATCGTGTTCCATCCTTGCTTCAAGAACGGAACGAAACC
>NZ_JACXJG010000020.1:6644-6759 GCF_014904065.1 Gulosibacter sediminis
GATCTACGAATGGGAATCCCCACTCGGGGAGATCTTCATCACCCGCGCCGACCCGATCGGGCCACGGAAGCCTGTCTTCAGACCCGCTGACGGACTCGGGGAGAACTCTGCCTAC
>NZ_JACXJG010000020.1:6765-41046 GCF_014904065.1 Gulosibacter sediminis
CGCACCCTTCTAACTGGGGAGAGCCCTGCCGACTGAGGAGACCTCTCGCCACGACCCGGTTTGAGGTCCCGCACCCTGCTAGCGGGCGAGAACCCTGCTTCCCAGCGAGAACCCGGCTTCTTGGCGAGCACTCTGCTTACTGGCGAGAACTCTGCCAAAGACCCCACGACAGATCCGGGGTCCTTGTGATTTGGGAGAGCTCTGTCGTGAACCCGCGAACACCGACAGCGATCGCGCGGCAGGCCGGGCGCCTACTCGTCGTCGGGGTCCGAGAACGAGGTGTCGTCGAGGGGGTCCTTCGAGCGCTCGCCGATGATCAGGTGGGTGCGCACCGACTCGACCCCGGGCATCCGCAACACGCGCTGCAGCACGGTGTTGCTCAGCTCCTCGTGCGAGGGCGCCGCGATCTCGACGAGGTAGTCGATATCCCCGGCAATGGTATGCACGCGGGTGACGAACGGCACTTCGAGCAGGCGATCGGCGAGGTCGGCCCCGGCGGCGGTCGCGCCGGTGTCGACCACGAGCAGAGCCCGCACCGGCAGTCCAGCAGCCGAGACATCGACCCGCGCCGAGAAGCCGGTGATTACCCCATCCGCCATCAGTTGGCGCAGGCGTTCGTGCGCCGCCGACCGCGAAATGTGCACCGACTCGGCGAGCGCGCGAATCGACAGGCGCGCGTCGTTGCGCAGCGCCCGAACAATGGCCCGGTCGATTTCGTCTCGCATGCCCCGATTATCCCAGGGCGTTGCGCAGGCGAGCCTGATCGACGAACCATGTCGAGTGCTGCTCACCGTCGATCACGACCACCGGAATCAGCTCGCCGTACCGCACCTGCAGCTGCGCATCCGCCAGGATGTTGTGCCGCCGCAGCTCCGCGCCCGCGGCCGCCGCTTCGGCCACGACGAGGGGGGCCGCGTCCTCGCAGAGGTGGCAGCCGGGCTTCTCGTAAAAGTCGACGATCATGGCAGCGGCATGTGGGTCGCGTCGGCCGGGTCGCCCTGGTGCGCCTTCACGCGCAGGCGCAGCGTGAACACCGCGACCAGCGCCGCGGCGAGCGAGCCGAACAGCACGCCGAGGTGGGCGAACTCGAGGAACGTCGCGTCGCTGCGGAACGCGAGCTCTCCAATGAGCAGCGACACCGTGAACCCGATGCCCGCGAGCCCGCCGAGGGCAGCGATGTCCCACATGTTGATCTGCTTCTCGAGCCGGAACATCGGCAGCTTGTGCAGCACGAGCACGGTGAGGAAGATGCCAAGCGGCTTGCCCACAAACAGGCCGAGGAATACACCGAGGAACACCGGGTGCGTGATCGCATCCGCGGAGCTTCCCTCTCCCGGCGCAAACGGCACACCGGCCGCAAAGAAGGCGAACACCGGCAGCGCGACTCCCTGCGAAATGGCGTTCCAGTCGTGTTCCATATCCTCCGCAAGCGAGATCTCATCGTTCCCGCGCGGCAGCGCCGGCACGACAAGCCCAAGCAGCACCGCCGCAATCGTCGCGTGCACACCGGCAAGCAGCATCAGCCACCACGCAATGAGCGCGATCGGTACGAGCAGCCAGATCCTGTTAATGCCGCGGTTCACCAGGTACGCGTAGAGGCCGATCACGACGAGCGAGCCAATCAGCGCAACAAAGTTGAGGGCCGCGGTGTAGAAGATCGCGATCACGATAATGCCGAGCAGGTCATCCATCACCGCAAGTGTGAGCAGGAACGTACGGAACGTGCTCGGCAGACCCTTACCTACAACGGCGAGCAAGCCGAGGCAGAAGGCAATATCAGTCGCGACGGGAATCGCCCAGCCCTGCATCCCATCGATGCCGCTCGCGCCCACCACGATTGCGTAGGTGGCGGCGGGCACCACCATGCCGCCCACCGCAGCAGCGATCGGCAAGGATGCGGTACGCGGGTCGCGCAGTGCGCCGGTGACGAACTCGCGCTTGAGCTCGAGGCCGACGACAAAGAAGAAGATGGCGAGCAGCCCGTCGCTCGCCCAGTGCCCCACCGACATGTGCTCGATACCGAGCCAGGGCAGCGGCAGGTCGAAGTCGCGCACGTTCTCGTAGAAGGGCGCGAGCGGCGTGTTCGCGACGACAATCGCTAGCACGGCCGCGATGAGCAGCAGCGTGCCACCCATCTTGCGCGAGTTGAGGCGCTCCTTGAGCGAGAAGGTGTCATCTGGGCGATGGGCCGTCATGGGGCATCTCCGGTCTTGTGGGCAGGCAACATCATCGCTGACCAGACTTCCCAGCACACCGAGTGACAGTGTACGCGTCGCCTGGCCGCGCGGGAAACGCGTGAGGGGCGCCGGTCTCCCGGCGCCCCTCACGCTGCAGCAGTCGTTACTTCTTGTTTCGACGCTGGTGACGAGTCTTGCGAAGCAGCTTGCGGTGCTTCTTCTTCGACATGCGCTTGCGGCGCTTCTTAATCACTGAACCCATAGTTATTCCTTAGATCTTTCGGGATGCGCGCAGAGGGCCTCCGGCGCGCGGAGGCACATCCCGCAATTTTACACCCGAGGGGGGATTTAGGCGCGCTCCTCGCCGCGAATTCCGGCGATAGCGTCCTGAACGGCTGATTCCGGCACGCGATACGAGCGCCCAAACTTCACGGCGGGGAGGTCACCCGCGTGCACCATCCGGTAGACGGTCATCTTGGAAACCCGCATCAGCTCGGCAACCTCGGCAACGGTGAGGAAGCGGACGTCAGACAGTTCCGAATCCATAGATTCCCCCAGATCGTTGTTGAAGTCGTGCCCCGTGTGACGGTTGTGAACGGAGCGCTGAGTCAAGATTAGAGTGTTGCTCCCCGAATCTTCAAGCCTGGGGTATATAGTGCCGCGCATTCACCTCCGGGTCGTCCTCCTGTTGCCCGGGCGCAGTTGCGTATCGCTCCCAGCCGAGTACGATCGCTGTCATGCTGATCCCGGATGCTGCCCGGCGCTCGCCTCTGGGGCGGGTGCGCGATTGGGTCACCAGCATGAGCACGCACTCGCCGAGTCGCTTCGCCGTGCTGGCCTTCACCGGCATTATTTTTCTGCTCACGTTCGTGCTGATGCTGCCGATTTCCTCGGCGGACGGCACCATGACGCCGTTCCCGCAGGCCCTGTTCACGGCGGTCTCTACGATCTGCGTCACCGGGCTCGCGGTCGTCGACATGGCGACGCACTGGTCGCTATTCGGCGACGGCGTCGTCTTCCTCGGCCTCCAGGTCGGCGCGATCGGCGTGCTCACGCTCGCGTCGATCCTCGGCACCGCGGTCACCCGCAAGCTCGGCCTGCGCCAGCGCCTCATGGCCGCCTCCGACCAGAACTCGCTGCGCCTCCACTCGGGCCCGGTCGCCGANGTCGCAGGCGGTGCGCCTCGGCGACATCCCCGCTGTGCTCGCGACGGTGGCGGTATCGCTCGTCATCATCGAGACGATCATCGCGGTGCTCATCATGCCGGTGCTGCTGCTTCAGCCCGACTACGGCCCCTGGTGGGTCGCCGTGCGCGATGCCTTTTACTACGCCGCGAGCGCGTTTACGAACACGGGGTTCACCCCTAACGCCGAAGGTCTCGCGCCGTTCGACCATAATTTGTGGTTTCTTATTTGTATTGCGACCGCCGTATTCATAGGCTCGATTGGCTTCCCCGTCATCTTTGCCCTGACGCGATGGGTGAAAACTCGCCAGCGCCTCAGCGTGCATGTGAAGCTCACCCTCGCGGCTACCGTCATCCTCTTCTTCATCGGGTGGGCCGCGATTTATCTCCTCGAGTTCGACAACGCCGACACTCTCGCGAGCCAAGAGCCGTGGCTGGCACCATTCACTGCTGGCTTCACCTCCGTCATGGCGCGCTCAGGCGGCTTTTCGACCGTCGACATCGCGTCGATGAATGACTCGACCATCACCGTATTGAGCATGCTCATGTTTGTTGGAGGCGGCTCCGCCTCGACCGCTGGCGGCATCAAGGTCACCACGCTCGCCATCCTGTTTCTCGCGGCAGTCGCCGAGGCGAAGGGCGTTCAAGACATGCAGGTGTTTCGTCGCCGCATCCCCAACGACGTGCTGCGCCTCGCCGTCGCCGTCGCGCTGTGGGGAGCGACGATCGTCGCTGTCGCCGCGATCACGCTGATGCACATCACTGGCACCGAGTTCAAGTACGCGCTCTTTGACACCATCTCGGCGTTTGCCACCTGCGGACTGTCAACGGGACTCACCCAGAGTTTGCCCGATTCGGGAGTTTTCGTGCTCACGGCAACCATGTGGTTGGGTCGAGTCGGCACCGTGACCTTCGCGGCCGCCGTCGCCTCGAGCTATCGAAAACAGCTCTACACCCTGCCCGAAGAGAGGATCATCGTTGGCTGAAGCAATCTCCCCCAACGCCCCGGTACTGCTGGTTGGTCTCGGGCGCTTCGGTGCCGCCACCGCCGGGCAGTTACAGCGACTCGGCCGCGAGGTGCTCGCCGTCGATACCGACGCGGCCCTCGTGCAGAAGTGGGCCGAGCGCGTCACGCACGCGGTGCAGCTCGACGCCCGCAACATCGATGCGCTAAAGCAGATCGGCGCGCAAGAGTTCTCGATCGCCGTGGTCGCCGTCGGCACCTCGATCGAGGCGAGCGTGCTGGTGACCGCAAACCTCGTCGACCTGAAAATCCCGCAGATCTGGGCGAAGGCGATGTCGACCACGCACGGCCGCATCTTGCGCCGCATCGGCGCGCACCACGTGGTGTTCCCCGAGGCTGAGGCTGGCGAGCGCGCCGCCCACCTGCTCAACGGCCGCATGCTCGACTTCATCGAGTTCGACGACGGCTTCGTCCTCTCGAAGATGTACCCGCCGAAGCCGCTGCGCGGCAAGACGCTCGCAGAGTCGGAGATCCGCACGAAGTACCGCGTCACCGTCGTCGGCGTGAAGTCGCCGGGCGAGGAGTTCACCTACGCCGAAGCGGGCACGATGATCTCCGACCACGACGTCATCATCGTCGCGGGCGTGCCGGAGGACGTCGAGCGGTTTTCCGCGCTCCACGTCTAGCGGCCCTTCGCGTCTAGGCTCGAAGCATGCCTATGAACGTCGAGTCATTCAACCTTGACCACCGCACGGTGCGCGCACCCTACGTCCGCATCGCCGACCGCAAGGAGCTGCCCGGTGGCGACGTGCTCGTGAAGTACGACGTGCGCTTCACGCAGCCGAACGTCGGCCACCTCGAGATGCCCGCGGTGCACTCGATCGAGCACCTCACGGCCGAGCTCATGCGCAACCACACCGAGCAGCTCATCGACTTCTCCCCCATGGGCTGCCAGACCGGCTTCTACGCGCTCATGCTCGGCGTCGAGACCGACGAGTTCCTGCCGCTGCTCGAGCAGACCTTCACCGACATCCTCGCCGCGACCGAGGTGCCCGCGGCGAACGAGGTGCAGTGTGGCTGGGGCGCGAACCACTCCCTCGAGGATGCGCAGGCCGCGGTCCGCGGGTTCCTCGCGGCCCGCGACGAGTGGCTCGACGTGACCGGCGAAGGCGCCTGATGCGGCTCATCCTCACGGCGATGCGCGAGGAGGCCGCGCCGTTCGTCGACGCCCTCACCTACTCAAGCAAGGTCGCGACCCCGTTCGACGGGATGCTCGCCTGGCGCGGCACATTCGCCGGCCAGCCCGTGACGATCGCGACCACCGGCATCGGCCTCGCCGCCGCCGCGTCGGTCGCGGCGTGGGCGGTCACCCAGTGGCAGCCGGCGCTCGTCGTCTCGGGCGGCACGTGCGGCGGCCTCGCCTCGCAGACCCGCGTCGCCGAGGTCGTCGTCGCCGACTCGACCACCTACGGCACCGCGGATGCGACCGAGTTCGGTTACGAGCGCGGCCAGGTGCCGCGCCAGCCCGTGCGCTTCCCCGTCAGCGAGCGCGCCCTCGCGGTCGCGCGGGAGCTCGCGCCAAGCCACGGCTGGCACGTCGGGCGCATCCTCTCGGGCGACACCTTCGTTACCGCCCGCAACGTCGCCGACATGCGCGAGGCCTTCCCCGACGCGGTCGGCACCGACATGGAGTCGTGCGCGATCGCGCAGGTCTGCGCGTCGCTCGGCGCCGAGTTCATCTCGGTGCGCGGCATCTCAGATCTCTGCGGGCCCGAGGCGGGCGCTGACTTCCACGTCGGCATCGACGTCGCGGCGGCCGCGAGCCGGGACGCGGTCGAGGCGCTGCTGCGCGCCGTCTAGCCGGAAGACTGCTCGCTAGGCGTCGACGCGCAGCTCGAGGACGTCGCGCAGCAGCAGGCGGTCGAGCTGCTCGCCCTCGACGGCGAGCCACTCGCCGACCTCGCGCAGCAGCGATTCGGGCGACGCGAGGCGCACGTGCTGCCAGGTGCGCGAGTTATCGACGGCAAACTCGCCCGGCCCATCCGGGGTGATCGCGAGCCAGCCACGCACCTGCGCGACCTCGGCGAAGGTCTCGCGGAACCGCGTCACGCGGTGCGGGAACTCGTCGAGCGGCACGCTGCCCGGCTCGCCGTTGCGCACGACGTGACCCCGCGCATCCAGACCGTAGGTGCCCGGGTGCCAGAGGCGGTCGTCGATGAGCGCGAGTCGGCGACCGCAGAGCACGGCGTGCGAGATCGTCGAGATCGTCTCGTCGCCGTCGGGCAGCCGCAGGCCGTGCACGATGCGCACACCCGGGATGCGCTCGAGCGCGTCGAGCGTCGGGCCGATGAGCTGCTCGGCATACTGCCGGCGGATGGGGTTCACGCCTGCGAGCGAGTGCTGCAGCGCGACCTCGCCGGGCGTGCCCCATTGGCGCTGCTCGGAGTCGACTGCCGGCGCGGTCTCGTTCGCAATGTCACAGAGCATCCGCTCGCTCACCATGCGCTTCGTGCGCGGCTCAAGACCCCACGACGCGAGCATCGCGAGCAGCACGCCGACGAGCGAGAGCACGCCGCGCGCGACGTAGTAGGGCACGCGCTCGGTGTCGCCCTCGAAGATGCGGAACATCGCGATGAGGAACGCCCCGGCCGCGTCGAGCGCGATGCCCGCGATGTTCACCCAGAAGAGGATGCGCGCGAGCTGCAGCCGCGCGCCGACCCATCGCAACGAGATCCAAACGAGGGCGAGCACAAGCAGCACGTAGCTCGCGAGCCACCACGGCACCGAGAGGCCGAAGAGCGACTGCGCGATGCAGACGCCGATCGTGCAGAGGATAAAGGGCAGCACGGTGAGCAGCTCGCGCAGGCGCGGGCCGTGCACGAGCGGGCGCGCGGGCGGCCACACCTCGGGGTGGGGGTGCCACTGCGTGCGGTACCAGCCCATCCGCCGAGCGTCGACCTTCGGCTGCGGCAGTCGCTCGAAGGTGGGCACCTCGTCGGTGCCGGCGGCGGTACTGCGGGTCGCCGGGCGCGGCGGCGCGGGGCGCGAGCGGCTCGCCCGCTGCTGCTGGCGCAGGCGCACGCCGTAGTCTCGGCGCACGGGCGCGACGCCGGTGAGCTGCGCGAGCCACGAGTCGTGTTCGGAACGGCGGCGCGGGTTCGTGAGCACCTCAACCGCAAGCCGCACGCGCGTGAACTGCTGCGCATCACCGCCGAGGTCGGGGTGCGTCTCGCGCTGACGCGCGCGGCCCGCTCGACGAAGCTCAGCGTCGGTGACGTCGGGCTCGACGCCGAGGACTTCGTAGAGATTCTCTGGGAAGTCGGGGCTCATGCCGAGCCCGCAGCGAGTTCATCGTTGCGGCGGATGTTCGCGCGCATGGCGGCCTCGAACGTGCCGNCCAGATCGGCGGCCTCGAGTTGGGCGACCGACTGCTCTGTCGTACCCTTCGGGCTCGTGACGGCGCGGCGTAACTCGGCGGGCGTCTTGTCGGGGTTCGCGGCGACGAGTCCGACGGCGCCCCGGAAAGTCTGCACAACGAGCTCGTGCGCCTCGTCCGCGCTCATGCCAATGCGCTGCGCAGCCTCGATCATCTGCTCGATGAGGAAGTAGACGTGCGCGGGGCCCGAGCCAGAGATCGCGGCGAGGGCCGGGATGCGCGACTCCTCGAGTTCGACGACGGTGCCAACCGCCGCGAAGATCGCGCGGGCGTAGCCCATCGCCTCGGCGTCGGCGGCCAGTCCGCCCGCGATGCCCGCGGCGCCAAGACCAATAGCGGATGGGGTGTTCGGCATCGCTCGCACGACGCGCACGTCGGGTCGCAGCCGCGCCTCCATCGCCTCGGTGGTGATGCCGGCGGCGACCGAAATCACCACGGCGCCGGGCTCGATCGCGTCGCCCACCTCGTCGAGGAGATCGGCAATCATGTATGGCTTTACACCGAGCAACACGATCTGCGCGCCGGTGACGGCCTCGCGACTCGCGTTCGGGTTCGTCTCAATGGCGGCGGCCTCGACCCGCGGCTCCTGTGCAAAGCGGTCGGCCGATGCCTGCGACTTCGTCGTCACGCGGACCGGAAGCTGCGCGAGCGCGTCTCCAGCCAGCAGACCGGCAAGAATGGCCCCGGTCATGTTGCCGGTGCCGAGAATGGCGAGGTTTGGCAGAGCGTCAGTCACAGTAAAGGAGTCTATTCTGGTCGCATCGATCACGGTGACCCCGCGCGGGACACCGTGAAATCACGCCGCTACAGAGGGGATGCCGATCATGACGTCGAATGCCGCGGAGACCGTGCGCACGCTGATGCTCGAAAGCGCCTACGTGAACGAAGTGCTCAAGGTAGCGATCGACGACAACGAGAAGATCGTCGGGGTGCAGTTCTGCCTCGCCAACATCGACGACCTCGTCGCCCTGCCACCGCTGTTTGCCCAGCTGCGCGCCAACATCAAGCTCGCGCTGCCCGAGGTCGAGCACGTGTTCCTTGAACCCGACGTGACCGAGCGCCGCGCCGAGGCGGTGCCCACCGAGAACGTCGTCATTCGCGGCTGGGACTAACTAGCGCCCCGCGAAGAACCTCGTTAACGGTTCCGCACACTCGGCTTCGAGCACACCGCCCACCACCTCGCTGCGCTGCGGGAGTCGCCCGTCGCGCAGCAGATCGTAGACCGACCCCGCTGCGCCGGCCTTCGCATCCCACGCCCCGAAGACGACGCGCGCAATGCGGGCCGTGAGCGCCGCGCCGGCGCACATGACGCACGGTTCGAGCGTGGTGAATAGGATGCAGTCGTCGAGCCGTGAGCTGCCCCGCGCCGCCGCCGCCGCCCGCAGCGCCACGATTTCGGCGTGACCAGTCGGGTCGTGCTCGACCTCGCGCACGTTACGGCCCGTACCGAGCACATGGCCGTCGGCATCCGCGACGACCGCGCCAATCGGAATATCCCCGGACTCGCCGGCAAGGCTCGCCTCGGCGAGCGACACCCGCATGAGGCGCTCATAGAGCTCAGGTACTCGCATCCGACACCTCCGACTTCACACGCGACGCAAGTTCGCTCGCTACGCTAACTCCTATGGAGCTGCACGTCGCGAACCACCCGCTGATCGACCACAAGATGACGCTGCTGCGCGACAAGTCGACGCCGTCGCCGGCGTTTCGCGAGCTCGTCGCCGAGCTCGTCAACCTGCTCAGCTATGAGGCGACACGGGGGCTGCGCGTTGAGCGCGTCGAGTTTGCGACGCCGGTCGCCACCACGACCGGGTCGAAGGTGACCGAGCCGCTGCCGCTCGCCGTGCCGATCATCCGCGCCGGCCTCGGCATGCTCGACGGCTTCCTCAAGCTCATGCCCTACTGCGAGGTCGGCTTCGTCGGCATGCGCCGCAACGACGAGACCCTGCAGCCCGAGACCTACGCGAAGCGCCTGCCCGAAGACCTCGCCGACCGCCAGTGCTACGTCCTCGACCCGATGCTCGCGACCGGCGGCTCGCTCGCCGCCACCGTGCACTTCCTCCTCGAGGCCGGCGCGACCGACGTCACCGCGATCTGCCTCGTTGCCGCGCCCGAGGGCGTCGAGAAGATGCAGGCCGACTTCCCGGGCGCCAACGTGCGGGTCGTCGTCGCGGCGCTCGATGAGGGGCTCAACGAGCAGGGCTTCATCGTGCCCGGTCTTGGCGACGCGGGCGACCGCCTCTACGGCATCGTCGACTAGGCGTCCGAGCCGACGCCAAGCACGAGGTATTCAACCTGCTGCTTGACGAAGGCGAGCCCTTCGCAGGCTTTGAGGGCGTCGGCCCTCGCGCGTTCGAACTGCTGCGCGAGCCCCTCCGGCCAGTGCGGCAGCCGCGACTGCAGCGCGCCATCGAGACGCTCGAGCGCGTCTTCGAGGCCGATGTTGCCCGGGTCGATCGGCGCGCGCCTGGGCACATGCGGCTCGTCGGAGGGCGCGCTCTCGCGCAGCGCATCCTCAAAGCCGGTGATCGCACTAATGAGGTCGGTCGCCAGCTCGGTCCAGCGCTGCACGAGTCCCCGAAACTCGAGTTCCGTGGGGGTGTCGAAGCCACTGCGGGGAATTCCGTCGAAGTCGGCGCGCACGAGTTCGAGCAGGCCCATGAGTTCGGCGCGCGAGGCGCTCACAATTTGCACACTGTCCGCGATCGCGCGATCCATAACCGGCTGATTCATGGCCCACCTTCTCGCAAAACTGATAGCCGTCTCGGCCTGGTGCGAGTATACGAACGCGAGGTCAGGGCCTGCTCAACTGGGGCCTGAAATCACCCCGAGGGACCACCCCATACAACTTCCGACCGATATCGGCCGCGAGCCGAACGTCCACAACTCACTTGAATTCGAATACCTACTTGACTTTGGTTGAGGGCGCAAACAAACTTAACGACATGACTGCAAATTACGCCCGCCCTGTGTTCGCCCTTGAGGTGGCAGGTCGAGTCGGCATGATGGCCGGCGTTGTGGCGTGCTGTCGAATGTGTCGCTAGCACGTATCTCCGCGCGCGGTTCTCGCGCACCCAGCCCGATTCCGGGCACGTACTCGCACACAACGACCTCATCTGCAGCAAGGAATCTTCCATGTCGAACATCGCCCCGTTCTCACGCCCCACGCACGCCCACGTTCCCACGGCAGCGGCTGCGCTCAAGCCCGTCACCTCGAGCTACCCCGCCGCTGCGGCCGAGCAGCGCGAGGCCGCAGCCCCGGTGCAGCCGGTCGCACCGGCCCCCGAAACCCGCGGATTCGCCCTCTACGTCGGGCTCGACACCGACACCGCGACCGCCGATGGAGTGACCCTCACCGAGGTCGTCACCGCCCTGCGCCGCGTGCTCGCTGAGCGCGCCCCGTCGGCCTCGAGCTACGCATCCGTCGCCTTCGCACCCGCCGGCGCCCCCGGCGACAGCATCGACCTCGTTCGCCTCGCGCTCCAGGAGCCGGGCGCGGTGCGCGACCAGCGCGCCGCGCGCCAGGAGGAAGAGCGCGCCGAAGAGGCGAAGCGCTCGCAGGCAAAGGTCGAAATCGACACCTCGCGCAAGCGCGTACTCGTGCAGGGCGAGAACGCCGAGTTCACGTACAAGGAGTTTGAGCTGCTGCAGGCGCTCGTGCTCCGCGAGGGCCGCACCGTCAGCCGCGAAGAGATCATCGACGTGCTGTGGCGTGAGTCACACGAGGAGCGCCCGCACGAGCGCACCATCGATGTCCACGTGCGCCGCCTGCGCCAGCGTCTCGGCGACTACGCCGACATCGTGCGCACCGTGCGCGGCATCGGCTACCGCTTCGACCGTCACGCAGACGTGCGCATCGTGCACTCGCTCGCGCCCTCGCCCAACCGCCACTAATCTCGGTGGGGTCTGGGAGGTTGCGTCGCATTCTCCGCACGCCGCAACCTAGACTCGCGTACGTGAGTGACACAGCACATCGATCCGCCGCGGCCGCAAAGCCGAGCGACGCCTGGGAAGCGCTCTTCCGAGCGCAGGTGTCGATCATGCGCGACCTGCGTCGGGATTTCACCAATGTCGGCATGTCGATGAACGAGTACGACGTACTCTTCAACACGTATCGCGCGCCGAACCATCGCATCCGCCTGCGCGAGCTCAACTCGTCGGTGCTGATCACGCAATCCTCGGTCTCGAGACTCGTCGACCGCCTCGTCGCGCGCGAGTTCATGGTGAAGCTGGAAGACGAACTGGATGCGCGCGGCACGGTCGTGGAGCTGACGGCCGAGGGGGTGCGCGCGTTCCGCAGTGCCGCGATCGTGCACACCGAGAACATCAACGATCGGGTCGGCAGCGTGCTGACGCCCGAAGAGCTCGTCACGCTGCGTGATCTCTGCACCAAGCTGCGCGAGCACGACGAAGCATGAGCGACTCCGGGGTCGCCTGGCCGGGTGGTGAGGGCGCACCCGTCTCGGCGGCGGCCGCGCGCTCGCTCGCCGCGTCGCTACAGGCCCTCGCCGAGCCGGCGCGACTGCGCATCCTCTCGATCGTGTCGGCGAACGACCCGCGGCCGACGACCGTGACCGAGCTCGTCGATGCCGTCGGGCTGTCGCAGGCCACTGTGTCGCATCACCTCAAGCATCTGCTGCAGGCGGGTTTCGTGAGCGCCGAGCGTGCGGGAAACTGGAACCTCTACCGGGCCAACGCCGACGCGTACGCCGACGTTGTGCAGCGGCTCTCCCCCAACCGCTAAGGAACCAACGTGAGCCAAGCCATCGCCATCGTCACCGGGGCTTCGAGCGGAATCGGGCACGAGATCGTGCGCGAGCTCGCGTCGACCCACCGCATTGTCGCGCTCGGGCGGGATGCGGCGCGGCTCGCCGCGACCGGGGCCGACATCACGGTCACCGCCGACCTGCGCGATGCGGGCGAGTTCGCCCCTGGCGGCAAGGTCGCGGCGCTCATCGACTCGCTCGAGCGCGTTGACGTACTCGTACATTCTGCCGCCGTGGGCACGCCGGGCTCGTTCGCCGACACGGATGCGGCCGAGTGGCAGCGTCAGCTCACGACGAACGTCGTCGCACCTGCGCTGCTCACGCGCCTCGCGCTGCCGAAGCTGCGGGAGGCGGCGGGCACCGTCGTGTTCCTCGGCTCGGGCGTCTCGGTGCGTCCTGCGCACCAGATGGCCGCTTACGTCGCGTCGAAGCACGCCCTCAAGGGACTCGCCGACTCGCTCCGGCTCGACGAGGCCGAGTACGGCGTCCGCGTGACGACGGTCATGCCCGGCCAGGTCGACACCCCCATGCAGGTGGAGCTGCAGGAGGGTCTCGGCAATGCCTACCGCCCCGAGCGCTACCTACGCCCCGAGACCGTCGCTCGCGCGGTTCGGTACGTTGTTGACGCCCCCGAGGACGCGCACCTCATCGACCTCAGCATCCGCCCCCGCGTCGCGAGCTAGCTTTGCGATCTTGCGTCGCTCGAGCCAGACGGCGACCGCGATGCCCACCAGCGCGATCGCGAACCAGATGAGCAGGCGGCCGACCGCCGCACTGACGTTGATGGTCGAGCCCGCAATGAGCGCGCGGAACGCCTCGACCGAGTACGACAGCGGCAGCCACGGGTGGATCGCCTGATAGAACGGTGGCGTCGTCTGCACGGGATACGTCGCGCCCGCCGAAGAGAGCTGGAGCACGATCATCACGAGCGCGAGGAATCGGCCCGGAGCGCCGAGCAGCGCGACTAGCGCCTGGTTCATCGCGACGAAGGTTACGCTTGCGAGGAACGCCAGACCAACTACCGGCCACACCAGTGCGTAGTCGACGCCGACGAGGAAGTGCACGACGAGCAGCATGAGCGTGCTCTGCACGAGGCCCATGATCGCGCCGGGCAAGAACGCCCGCAAGGTGTCGACGAGGATCGACCCACTGCCACGGGCCTTGCGAAGCGGCTCGTGCATCATGAAGTACGCCATGCCGCCGACCCAGAGCGCGAGCGACATGAAGTAGGGCGCCATGCCGTCGGCATTCTTCTTGACCTGGTTCTGGCGGCTCGTGTCGAGCTGCACCGGGTTCGAGGTGACGTCCGCCAGCGTCTCTGACTCGCTGTCGGTGTAGGAGGGTACTTGGTCGACGCCGTCCTCAAGGCCCGAGGTGAGCTCGCCGCTGCCGTCAATCAGTTGATCGAGGCCGTCGCGCAGTGAGCTAGTGCCGTCGGCCGCCTCGCCCGTGCCGTCGGAGACCTGGTGCGCGCCGTCGGCGAGCTCGTCAGCGCCGTCACTGAGCTCGCTCGTGCCACCCGCGAGGGTGTTCGCTCCCGAGGCGAGTGTGCTCGTGCCACCGGCGAGGGCCGAGGCGCCGTCGGCGAGCTGAGCGTTCGCGTCGGCGAGCTGCTGCGCGCCCGAGTTCACCTTCGCGATGCCGTCGGCGAGGGTGCCGGAGGCGTCGCGCAACTGCGAGGTGCCGCCCGCAAGGGTTTCGGCGCCGGTAGCGACCTGCTGCGCGCCGTCATTGAGCTGGTTAACCTGGTCGACGATCGCTCCCGGGTCCTGCAGCGCATCGAGGCTCGAGAGGTCGATCCCCTCGAGGCTCGTCGCCGCGTCGTCGAAGCCGGTCTGCACCTGCTGCGCGCCCGACTGAATCTGCGTCACGAGCGCAAGCTTTTCTTCGTCGGTGAGGGCGTCCCAGTTCGTCACGAGGTCGTCGAGGCCGGTCGCGACGTTCGAGGCACCCGTCTGCAGCTCGCCGCCCTGGGCGGTGAGCTGTTCGGCGACCTGCGCGACCGTCTCGGCGGTCGACGCGGCGCCGTTCACCGCATCCGCGAGCTGCTGCGTGCCGTCGGCGACCTGACCGGCGCCGTCGGCGAGGCTCTGCGCGCCATCGTCGAGCTGCGCCGCCTGGTCGGGCAGGCCCGCGGTCTGCGTCTCGAGCTCGGCCGTGCCGGCCGCGAGCTCGTTCGCACCGGTCGCGGCCTGCTGCGCGCCCGAAGAGAGCTGCTGCGCGCCCGCGTCGAGCGTCGCGGCACCCGAGGCGAGGTCGGATGCGCCGCTCGCGGCCTGGTCGGCCCCGCTCGCGAGCGTGTCGGCGCCACTCGCGAGTTCACCGGTGCCGCTGACGAGCTGGTTGATACCAACCAGCAGCTCGCCCGCACCGTCGTAGGCCTGGCCGATGCCACTGCCGAGCTCTTCGGAGCCGTCGGCGGCATCCTGCAGGCTGCCGTGGATCGAGGTGAAGCCGGCGTAGATGTTCGTCAAATACTCGTGGGACACCTCGGTGGCGAGCTCGTCGGCAACGACGGTGCCGATCTGGTTCGCAATCGTGCCGACGAACATGTTCACGGCGTCGTTCGTCTCGATGTGCAGCTGCGCCCGCTTCGGGTCGTCGCCCGCGGGCGAGACCGCGTTCGCCGAGAAGTCCTCGGGAATCGTCAGCACCGCGAGCACCTCGCCGTCGGCGAGCTGCTCGGCGGCCTCGTCGGCCGACAGCTCCTCCCAGTCGAAGTTCTGCGCCTCGTCGCTGTCGACGAGCTTCTCGGTGAGCTGGTCGCCGAGGTCGACGGTCTTCGTCTCGCCGTCGGTCGTCTCGGTCGTGGTGGCGACATCGTTGTTCACGACGGCGGCCTGGATGTTGTCGAAGTTGCCCTGCGGGTCGCTGAACGAGCCCGTGAGCAGGCCCGAGTAAATGAGGGGCACCGTGGCGAGGCCAGCAAAGATGATGGCTCGCCACAGTTTTCCGTTGCGGTTCTTAGCTTGCGTTTCGGTCATTTCGTGAAGTCCGTCATTGAGTAGTTGGCCGCACCAGAGGCGGCAAGGATGTTCGCGGCGAATCGCTGCACGGTGGGTTCCAGGGCATTCTCGCCCATGAAATCGCTGGAAAGCCAGGCAATCGCGCGCCAGACGGCGCCGGCACCGAGGAATTCGGCGCGGGCCAGGGCCTCATGCTCGTCGACGCCCTCGCGAAGGCGGGGCGCGAGCGGCGAGTGGTGGAGGAATTGGTCGGCGAGGTAGTGGACGATGCCCGCGAGCACCGGCACGGCGGCCGGGCCGCTCAGAATCGGCAGGTAGATCGCGGCATCCCGCTGCAGTTCGCCGAACAGCAGCGTGAGGCGGGCGCGGGCGAAGTCGTCCCACGAGTCGCCCGGCATCCCGTTCGGCATGCGATCGAACAGCTCGCCGAGGCGCTGCAGGGTGGCGACGCGCACGAGGTCCGGCACATCGGTGAAGTGCTGGTAGAAGGTCGGCCGGCTCACGCCGGCGCGCTTCACGACATCGGTAATCGAGGGCGTGCCCCCGTCCACAGCCAGGTGGGCCCAGACCGCCTCAATGAGGGCGGCGCGGGAGCGAAGGGCGCGTGGGTCGATGGCGTTCGTACTTGTCACGAGCGACTAATTTACATTTGTAAATTAGATTTCGCAAGGGGTGCCACACCGCCAACACACAGCTTGGTCGGTGCGATGACATCGGTGATGGGGTCCGCCAGCCAGCGCGAAATGCACGCTGTTGAATTCGTAAGCCTTGCTCGTTCTACCTGCGACGGCGCCGAGCATACCAAGGCTCAGGGACCCTGTGAGCATGGCAGTAGAGTCAGCATCAGTTAGCGAGGATTGACGGTGATGGACCCCTGGCGAACAAGGAGAGGCCCGATGAACTCTGAAACCAGCGGTGTCGTATCGGCCCCACCAGTACCCGACAGGAGCATTCTTGCCCCCGCCACAGCAGAATTCGCCAATCTAGTCGAACGCCTCGTCGCCAGCGCCGAGCAGTGCCGCGGCGAACCGCAAGCAATGCTCGCGACCCTCGGCGAAGACGCGATTTCGCCAGAGGACTTTCCACTCCCCGGCGAGCACACGCTTGCCCTCTGGGAGCTGCTCGCAGAAGTGGCCGCCACAGATCTGGTCGCAGCGCGCACGCTCGAACCCCACCTCGACGCACTGGCCATTACTGCGCAGAGTCCCGAACCAGTACCTGCCAAGGGCACTTGGGGTGTGTATGCGGCGGAAGGTGGCGACTCACCGTTGACCGCCCACCATCATCTTGGCTCAGCGGCGGACGTGCATTTGAACGGCGTCAAGCCGTGGTGCTCGCTGGCGGGATCACTCGACGCCGCGTTGGTGACCGCCCACACGGACGAGGGACGTCAGCTATTCGCCATCGATCTTCACCACCCCGGCGTCCAGGTGGAACGGGTGCGATGGGTGAGCCGTGGGCTCGCGCACGTCCCCAGCGGCCCGATTCGTTTCGACAACGTCCCCGCCACAGCCGTCGGTGCCGTGGGCTGGTATTTCGATAGACCAGGATTCGCGTGGGGCGGCGCCGGGGTGGCCGCATGCTGGTTCGGCGGCGCCGTCGGTGTTTACCGCGATCTCGTCTCGGCGGCCGCGCAGCGGCCGCCGGATCAGATTGGTTTCGCCCTACTGGGTCGTGCCGCCCGGTTAGTTCGGACCGGGAAGACTGCGCTCACCGATGCAGCGGAACGCGTCGACAACGCCTCATTCGATTGGCCAGACTCCCTCGCGCTGCGCAGCACGATCGCAGACATCTGCGCCGACGTGCTCGAGATCTCGGGTGTGGCGCGCAGCCCTTCCGCCCTCGCGTTCGACGATGTGCATGCCCGTCGCGTCGCTGACCTCGCAATGTACCTGCAGCAGCATCACGGCGGCCGAGACGATGCCGCTCTTGGCGAGTTCATCGTGCGTGACGATCCGTGGCATGCGCTCACCGGGCCCTCAACTCTGGTCGCCAAATCATGACCGCCCCGCGGTTCACGCACGACGAGCCCGGCACGGGCGCTTCCGACTGGGATTGTGCGCACGAGCTCCCCGGCGTCACGACGACACAACTCCTCTCCCCGGGCGCCCCGCTCGTCGTCGTCGTCGCCCATCCCGACGATGAAACACTCGGAGCGGGCGGTCTGATTGCGACGGCGGCCGCACACGGGCATGACGTCACCGTGGTGCTCTGCAGCGACGGTGAAGCGTCGCATCCCGACTCCCGCACGCACACGCGCCAAGAACTCGCCGTGATTCGACGGCGAGAGTTCACCGCAGCCATGGACGCGCTCGGGAGCACGTCGAGGAAGTCCTGCAACCGTGTTTCGTTCACTGCTCTGGGACTGCCCGACGGACATGTGGGCGAGTTCGGTACCGAAATTGAGGGGGAACTTCGACGACTCGTGACTCCGGGCAGCACCATTGCATCGCCCTGGCGGAGCGACGGCCATCCCGACCACGACGCGGTCGGCGAGATAGCCGCGGCAGTAGCCGCCGAGCTTGAGCTGACACTGCTTGAATTTCCGATCTGGTACTGGCACTGGGCTCAGCCCGTCGCTGATCCTCGCTGGCGGTCCATGCGCATCTTTCGGCTCGATCCGAGCGCGGCGGGCGCAAAACGGCTTGCGATGGCCGCATATCCCTCCCAGACGACGCCGCTCTCCGCAGCGGCAGAGGACGCTCCTGTGCTCACAGAGCAGTTCTTGCAGCATTTTCACCGAGACACGGAGGTGTTCCTTCGCACCGAACCCGGCTCGCTCGGAGCGCCGCAAGCGCGCGAAACATTTAACTCGCTCTTCAACAGCGACCCGGATCCCTGGCGCTTCGACAGCGATTACGAGGTGCGCAAACGAGAGGTCCTGCTTACATCGCTCTCTCGTCCGGTCTACCGGCAAGCGTTGGAGCTCGGGAGCGCGACCGGCGCGCTCACCGAGCGGCTGGCGCAGCGGTGCGAATCTGTGGTCGCGATCGATGCGAGTGACGTGGCCGTCGAGCGCAGCCGTGTCCGCTTGTCCCAGTACCGGCATGTTCGTGTCGAGCAACGCGAGCTACCCGCGGATTGGCCAGACACCGGTCCCTTCGACCTGGTTATCATGTCTGAATTCGGTTACTACCTCACTCGTATCGAGCTGGGGGAGGTCTTCGAACGGATCGAAGCGTCCGTGACGCCAGACGCACAGGTGGTGCTCTGCCATTGGTTGCACCCGATCGACGGTTGGGCGCTGGACGGGCGTGACGTGCACGAAGCCGCCCGGCGACGTGGATGGACCGCGCGGGTCACGCACCACGAAGCGGACTTCCTTTTGGAAGTCTTCACATTGAACGCGTCGAGTGACTCGATATGAGGGGTCCTGCGTGCTCGGCGTTGGCGGTGGTGATTCCGGTACGCGACGAAGCTGCGCTAATCGGACAAGCGGTCGTCGCGGCACTGGCGGCGATGACCGCTGCCGAGTCGAGTTTCGGCGTCCGCACTCTCCTTGTTCTCGCATTCGACACCTGCGTCGATGACTCCGAGCTTGCCGCCCGCGCCGCATCTGCGGGCGATCCGCGGGTGGAGTTCGTGCGGCTCGAATCGGGCATGGTCGGACGAACACGCGCAGTCGGCGTCGCTACGGCGCTGGGGATCCTGAGGCTACCGCCCTCAAATGTCTGGATCGCCAACAGCGACGGCGACTCTCAAGTACCGGCCCACTGGTGCGTCGAGCAACTGCGCGAGGCAGCGGAGGGCGCCGCCGCCATAGTGGGTACGGTGATCCCGACCGGCAGTAGGGACATGAACGAAACGCTCAGCAAATGGGCAGACGACTATCGGCCGGTTGATGGGCACGAGCACGTCCATGGCGCGAACCTCGGTGTCCGAGCCGATGCGTACCTCGCGTCGGGCGGTTTCCCTCCGGTCACACACGACGAGGATGTGCGTCTCGTGCAGGCTCTGCGGGCTGGAGGTTATCGCGTCGTGGCGTCCGCTCGATGTCCAGTGCACACCTCCGCGCGGACACTCGGTCGCGCGCCGCACGGTTTCGCGGACTACCTCGCCGGGTTGCAATCGGACGCGCCACGCAGTCGTTGAGGTCTAACACAAGCGAGTCTGATAGGCCTTCCGTACAGACGAACGGAGATCTCATGGCAACAAAGAGCACATCGACGAAGACCAGCGCCCGCCGTAGCACCAGGCAGAATGCGGAGGGCGGGTTCAAGGCATCGGCATCACTCACCGACGACCTCCAACGAGTACACATTGACCTCATCGAACTTCATCTACAGGGCAAGCAGGCGCACTGGAATGTTGTCGGCAAGAACTTCCGTGATCTCCACCGCCAACTGGACGAGATTGTCCAGAGCGCGCGTGAGTTCAGCGATGAGGTCGCCGAACGCATGCGCGCGCTCCATGCCATTCCGGACGGACGCAGCGGCACGGTGGCCAAGAACACGACGCTGCCCGAGTTCCCCGCGGGCGAAGTCGACACCGCGGACACAATCGACCTCATCACCGAGCGACTCGAAACCACAGTCGGCACGCTTCGGGACGTGCACGACAACGTCGACGAACAAGATCCGACGAGCGCCGACCTGCTGCACGCGATCATCCAACGCTTCGAGCAACTCGCCTGGATGGTGAGCGCGGAGAATCGCACACCGTCAAAGTAACCACACGACCGAACCGAACACACTAGCTGCTGGCGCCATACGCGATTGTGAAGGGAATGCCGTTGACACCTCACCCTCCGATCCGTGTGGCGAGCGTGCCCGCCAACCACGTCTACGTTCAGCACCTCCAACCGCTACATCCAGTTCGGGAGGCAAGGGTGCTTCGGCTTGAGGACCCGACACCGGCGGGCTCGGGGGCCGGGGCTGCTGCGCGGTGGTGGCCGCCGGTGATGCTCGACCCCGAATGGGTTGAGCATCACCGCGGCGAGTTCGATATTTTCCATATTCACTTCGGCTTCGACGCACGTACCCCCGAACAACTCGAAGCATTGGTTGCCGCCCTGCGGGCGGCCGGGAAACCTCTGGTCTACACGGTGCATGATCTTCGCAATCCGCATCACGAAACCGACGAACTGCACGATGCACAGATCACCGTGCTGATGAACGCGGCCGATGAACTCATCACACTCACCGACGGCGCGGCAGACGAGATTTCGCGGAGATGGCGAAGAACCGCGAGGGTGCTGCCCCATCCGCACGTCGTCCCCCTCGACTTGATACCAAGATACCAACGACAGCACCGCTCGCGGCGAAGCGCATTCCGCATCGGCGTTCACATCAAGAGCCTGCGTGCCAGTATGGATCCACTGCCGGTCATTCGCGCGCTTGTTGACTTGCGGCAGCGCCATGACGGCATCGTGATTCAAGTGAACGGCCACCGCGACGTGCTCGATCGAGACGGCGCGAGACGAGACCCCGTACTCGGCAGTTGGCTGCAGGAACAGGCAAAATCGGGCTGGATCGATTTGCGCGTTCACGATTATTTCTCGGATGCGGAGTTGTGGCGCTACCTGACAAGTCTTGACGCCTCGGTGCTTCCGTACCGATTCGGTACGCATTCTGGTTGGTTGGAAGCGTGCCGTGACGTGGGCACCACCGTCATCGCGCCAACCTGCGGGTACTACACGGACCAGGCACCGGTGATCTCATACCAGCACGATGAGAGCGGGTTCGATGCAGATTCGCTCCAGGCGGCCGTGCTGGCGGCAATTAGCGCACCCCCCGCCCCTGTACCGAGCGCGTCATTTCGCCGGGCACAGCGTGAGGAGATTTCGCGCGAGCATGCGGACCTGTACCTACGGCTCGTGAACACTTCCCCATGACGTGGGCGCCGCGGGCAGCCGTCACCGACGTGCGGTCCGTGCCTCGCTCTTGGATCATTCCCGCGGCCAGCGACGCCGCGCAGACGCTGTGCGGACACCGCCGGTGATAAGACCTCGCGCGCGGAACTCGTCGAGCCAGCCCCGCATCGGCCACGTCTGCCAACGCGTGAAGAATACGTTCGCATTGCGGACGATGTCATCGAGGTGTTGGGTGGGGGGCGTACTCGTCTCGTGCCACTGGTGGTACGCGCGCGCCGCACCAACCCACACGAGATCGATGCCGCAACTCGCCGCCATGTATCCGAAGTCGGTGTCCTCGCCCCCGTAGCCCGAATACTCTTCGCAGAATCCGCCAATGGTGCCCCAGGTTTCCACCGAGAGCGCGAACGAAAGCGACCAGAACAAGTCCGGGGACTCGGCACGCGCCACCTCGCCCGGCGCCGGTGCCGGGCGAGCTGGATGTGGCGCATCCAACTCACCGATCGTGCCGATGGGGTAACCATCCACGCCATGCGGGTCGAGATACGTTACCGGGCCACTGAGCAGACTCCGTTGCAGGGCCGGCCGACCGGCAGCGTCAGCGTACCCGCCAACGAGCGACTGCCCCGGGATGCAATCCACGTCGAGAAATATGAGCAGTTCCGCTCCTGCCGCGATCGCCGCCGCCGCACCAAGATTCCTAGCTCGCGACAGAGGCAGTCCGAGCGGCGTGCTCGGAACGTCGACGACCGTCGCGAATGGCGGGGCCATGGCACGAATCTCAGGATCGTCCATCGCGACGATGATGTAGTCGTCCGGCGCCTGCGCGGAGAGGGCGAGCCCCTCCTGCTGAGCGCGAAGGTGCGCATGTCGCCCATGTGCGATCGTGATAACTGCCGTGCGCATCATGACTTCCCCGCGATATCCCGGATGACCGCGGCGGCCCGATCCGCACCGTAGCCATCGTTCCACGACTTCCAGTTTCTGCCGTCAAGCTGTCCAGCCCGCTCAAGTAAGTGGGCCCAGTCGTTACGTGCGAAGCTGTTCGCCACCATTACCGGGAGTCCGTCAGCCCGCGAAAGCGTGTGCGCCGTCATGATTTGTTCGCGGAAGGGGCGTTCCTGCGGAACTACTAAGGCGGGAACTCCGACAGCAGCAATGTCTGCGACCGCACCCTGGCCCGCATGGCTCACCACCATCGACGCGCGTCTAAGCCAATCCGCCGGGTTAGGCGACCAGTTGTCGGCACTCGTGCCCACCTCGATCCACTCCACACCGGGTGTCTGCGCGCGAGCGGCGCGGATTTCGGGTTCACGCATGCCGCCACCGCCACCACCACCCAGGACGACTACTCGATGTATCGACGCCGGGGTGCGTCCGGGACTGTTCGCCTGGACGGAGATCGCACCCACGGCAAAGAGTTTCCCTGCCAGAGGCTGAGCAACCGGTCCCGCGCCGGGAGTGTCTGCGGTGTCGACGCGGAGCATCCCCATCGCCCACTCGGGCCACGCGCCGATGATGGCATCCGAGACATCGAAACCGAGGCGGTGCGCATGATCGGACCGCACACCTGGCAAGGCTATGCTGACGACCGGTACGCCGTGGAGGCGCGCGAACAAGGCCACCTCTACCGAAACGTCGACCACCATCGCATCCGGTGCAGTCCTGTCGATCCAGGCGGCGATCTTCGCCATTCGATGCCGTAAACCCGCGTCGTGTTTCGGCGCCCAATGCAGACGTCCATCAGCCGTTTCGCTGCGTCCGTGACCGCTGACGTCGTCGCGCTCGAGTTGGAGCCACTGGCCCGGCCATCCCTCGGGCCGAGCCAGCGACGAGATGCCGGTGATTGGAACGCCGAGCCTGGCGGCGATCGCGCACGCCCTCCGAAGATGGCCGCGCCCGTGATGGTGAACGTAATAACCGATCACAATGCAGTAGTTCTGCGCTTGCCCGAACTGACGGCCGCGTCGAGGACCCGTTCATACCCAGTGACCATTCGCTCCAGCGAACAGTGCGCGACGGCATGCGCGCGGACCTCGTCCCGAGGCAGTGCAGCAGCCTCGGCGGCTGCCTGCGCGAGTGCGTGCGGTTGTTCTGCCTGCACTAGACGACCAGAACTCGCCCCGATAACCTCTGGCAGAGCTCCTCGCTCGAACCCTGCTACCGGGGTGCCGCTCGAGGTAGCTTCTGCCGCCACCAGCCCGTAGGGTTCGTTCCACCGTGGCGTTACAAACGCGAGCTTCGAGTGCCTCACCACGTCCCGGAGCGTGGAGTGGTCCAGGTGCCCGAGATACCGGATTTGGGTGCCGAGCCACGGTTCGACTTCGGCCTCGAAGTAACCCTTGTCGTGCACAGGGCCGGCGATATCGAGTGACATTCCGGCTTCGAATGCGGCGCTGATCGCGTCAGCAGTGCCCTTCTCCGGAACAATCCGCCCGAACCAAATAGCTCGTTCCCCACCAGGGCCGAACCGCCACGCGTCCGTATCCACTCCGTTGAGCACAACCGTTGAGTCGACCTGCTCGGCCCAGGCAAGCTGCATATGCTTGCTCACCGTAACAAAGGTCGTGTTTGCCCCTCGAACACGCATCGCCGACTCGAGCCAGTCCAGGGGTGGCGTATGGAGCGTCGTCACTAGGGGAATGCTGAGCAACCTGGACATCGCGATCGGCAAGTGATGGATACTCACGTTCAGCACCACGTCGAATCGGTTCGCGCCGGACTCGGCAAGGTCGATCATGAGCGACAAGTAGGCATGGTGCTCACGGATCCACATCTTCGGTGAGGCGCCTACATCATGGCGCGCCGCAGTGCTCGGTTCAAACTCCGCCGCATCGTAGAACGATGCGTTCAATGACGGGTCAGAACCCCGCGCGGCGAAAAGCGTGACCTCGTGCCCTCGCTGCGCGAGTTTGGTGACGAGCATGTGTGTGTGGGCCTCAAGGCCGCCAGCGAACGGTTCGATAATCGGAAACCGCGCTGGGCCGATGATACAGATTCTCACTAACGCAGGCTCCGGAGACTTACGGGGACAGAGGTTAGTGCGATGCATGGCAGCATAGCCACCCAAGATGCACGCGAAATCATGAGCACGTCCTTGATCGGTCTTCGGTGATCGTCTCGTTTTTCATAGCATGGGGGTGCTGCTCTCGCATTTCCTGGGAGGCGGGTGGCTGCACCTCCTCGGCGCGCTCAGTGCTCTTCTCCGAGCGCAATCTCAGCCCCCCCCTGACCGAGATCAAGCGGATTTACCCGACTATCACGGTGTATACGCGGCCCATGTAATGTGGCTCGCATGGCGCCACGCGAAGAGGTCCTTGTCCGCTACCTCAAGGCGTGGGAGCAACGGCCGACGCCAGCGCATCCGCGGCAACACCTCGTGACAGTTCGCAGAGAACCAGTCGCGAGATCGCTGGGGCGACGCGGTGCGCAACGCCGAGTTGTTCGTGATGGGACAACCCGACCACCGTCAACGCCCGTCCGTGCGACCTCGACGACTTCCTCGACTTCTCGGCAAAGCAAAACGGCCCGCCGAAGCGGGCCGTCCAGTTCTGTCTCCACACAGAGTGCGCCTGGAGGGACTCGAACCCCCAACCTTCTGATCCGTAGTCAGATGCTCTATCCATTGAGCTACAGGCGCAGGTCGCCTTGGCGACTGATCTAGCTTAGCAACGCCCAGGCGGAAGTTCAAATCCGCCCCAGAGAGTAACTTGGAGAGGTGACAACTGGGCATGCGGGCTTCTCTGAAACGGGCACTACCTGGATAGGACACCGCCGCGGGACGGGCGGCTACACGCTCATCCAGCTCGCCATGTTCATCGCGGGTGTCGCGACGTTCGCGCAGCTCTACGCGCCGCAGGCCGTGCTGCCGCAAATCGCCGACGGCTTCGGCGTCAGCACGGCCGAGTCGGCGCTCATGATCTCAGCGGGCACGCTCGGGCTCGCCCTCGCAGTGGTGCCATGGTCGCTCGTCGCCGACCGCATCGGGCGCAAGCGGGCCATGTCGATCGCGATCGTCGCGGCGACGCTGCTTGCGTTCGTCACGCTCGCGATGCCGAACTTCGAGCTCGCGATCATCGTGCGCTTCTTCGAGGGCTGCGCGCTCGGCGGCGTCCCCGCCGTCGCGATGGCGTACCTCAATGAAGAAGTCCATAAGAAGGATGCGGCCGCCGCGGTCGGCACGTTCATCGCCGGCAACACGATCGGCGGCCTCTCAGGGCGCATCATCTCAGGCCCGCTCGCCGAAGCGACCGGCTCGTGGCAGTTCGGCGTGCTCGCGGTCGCGATTCTCTCGGCCATCGCATCCGTGCTCTTCATTCTGCTCGCGCCGCGGCCGAGCGGCTTCCAACCGCTGAGCCAGATCAGCATCGGCGAATCGGTCGCGACCACGCTGCGCAACGCCTGGCGCCACCTGCACGACCCGGTGCTCGTCTCGCTCTACGTGCAGCCGTTCCTGCTCATGGGCGGCTTCGTCGCCATCTACAACTACCTCGGCTTCCACCTCAGCGCGCCGCCGTTCCTGCTGCCGGTGTGGGTGTCGTCGATGGTGTTCCTCGCCTACCTCGCGGGCTCGGTGTCGTCGCCGTTCGCGGGGCGCATCGCGGGGCGGCACGGCCGCAAGCTCGTCATGATCGTGTGCGACCTCGTGGCCATCGCGTCGCTGCTGCTCATGCTCATCCCGAACCTCTGGGCGATCATCGTCGGCCTCGTGCTCANGACCGCCGCGTTCTTCGGCTCGCACTCGACCGCATCCGGCTGGGCCGGCGCGTGGCCGACCGAGGGCCGCGCGCAGTCGACCGCGCTCTACAACTTGCTCTACTACGTCGGCTCGAGCGTGTTCGGCTACGTCGGCGGTGTCTTCTACCAGCACTGGGGCTGGAATGCGCTCGTCTACCTCGTCGCGGGGCTGTTCGGCTCGGGGATGCTCGTGGGCATCCTCGTGCTGCCGCGCAAGCCGCGCGCCGCGCGTTCCTAGGGCTCGACCGGTCGCAGGCTCGCCGCCGCGGCGGCGAACAGGGCGTCGGTCACCCGCTCGAGCGTGGCCGTGCCGAGCGACCAGCTGTGCCAGAACAGCGGCACGTCGATGTGGCGGTCGTCGATCGGTTCGACACCGTTGACGAGCTGCAGCTCGGGCACCATGCCCCAACCGAAGCCGTGCGCGACCGCCCGCACGAACTCGCCCGAGCCGGGCACGCGGTGCCGCGGCGGCGCAGCATCCGGAGCCACGATGGCGAGCAGATCGCGCTGCAGCGAGTCCGACTCGTCGTACTCAATGAGGGGCGCGGCAGCGAACCCCGGCCGGCCCTCGCCGAACCAGCGCGCCCGAAACTCGGGCGTTGCGACCGGCAGGTAGCGCATCGCGCCGAGCGGCCGCACGCCGCAGCCCTGCACGGTCTCGCGATCGGAACTGATCGCCGCCACGACCGTGCCGTTGCGCAGGAGCTCGGTGGTGCGGGTCTGGTCGTCGCGCTGGAACTCGAACAGGATCTCGCCGGCGAGCGGCGCGAGCGCGGGCAGCACCCAGGTGATGAGCGAGTCGGAGTTCACCGCGATGGGCAGCGTCGCCGTGGCGTCGTCGCGCAGCACCTGCTCAGCCTCGCCCGCGAGCACCTCGAGCTGTCGCGCGAGCCGCAGCAGGGCCGCGCCGTGCTCGGTCGCCCGCACCGGGCGGGCGCGCACGACGAGCACGCGCCCGACGTCACGCTCGAGCGCACGAATGCGCTGGCTCACCGCCGACGCGGTGACGTGGAGCGCGTCGGCGGCCGCGTCGAAGGAGCCGTGGTCGACGACGGCAACGAGGGCACGAAGGCGGGCGAGATCGAGTTCCATAAGCTTTGCTTAATCTACTGAAGAAAGTTGATTATGACTTAGCCATGGCCGTTTTTACCCTGGAATGCGTGATCTACTCCCCTGGCGCCGCGCTCGCCGGCCTCGGCTTCGGCCTCTCGCTCATCATCGCCATCGGCGCCCAGAACGCCTTCGTGCTGCGCCAGGGCATCCGCCGCGAGCACGTCTTCGCGATCGCCCTGTTCTGCGCGGTCTCGGATGCGGCGCTCATCTCGCTCGGCATCTTCGGCCTCGGCGGGCTCATCGCGCTCGCGCCGTGGCTCATCGCGGTGATGCGCTGGGCCGGCGTCGTGTTCCTCGTGTTCTACGGCGCATTCGCGCTCCGCCGAGCGTTTCGTACCGAGTCGCTCGAGCCCGAGGCAGATGGGGAGGCTCGCGCGCCGCTCGGGGCGACGATGCTCGCGATCGCGGCGATCACCTGGCTCAACCCGCACGTCTACCTCGACACCGTGATGCTCATGGGCTCGGTCGCGAACTCGTATCACGAGGCCCGCTGGAGCTTCGGCGCGGGCGCCGTCCTCGGCAGCTTCGCGTGGTTCTTCGGGATCGGCTACGGCGCGCGCTGGCTGCGCCCGATCTTCCGCAAACCCCGCGCCTGGCGCATCCTCGACATCGTGATCGCGCTGACGATGTTCGCGATCGCCGCGTCACTCGCGCTGGGAGCGTAGCCGCCTCCTCCCCCGCGCACATGTGGTTGAGGATGGGCAGCGCCCCGTGGTGAACACCAGCATGACGTGCACGACGACGAACAGCACAAAGGAGAGCATGGCGTGGAAGTGCACGGCGCGGGCGACCTCGACCTGGCAGGTCCTGTTGCATCGCTTCCCCTTCGCGCGCCCACAGGCCCGCGAAGAATCACTGTTGACTGAATCCACTTCGCTCGACGCGCGAGACAAGACCAACCCGAACTATGAGCTTCCGCTGCGTCGGCGATGGCGGTCAGTAGCCTCGCGCCTTCGGCGAAGCTGGTGATGCGGTAGCGCGCGTGGCTTCGACCGCGAAGCTCTCGCCCGCCACTCACCCATGAACAGGGAGCGCGATGAGCTGAGACTTGAAGATCGAGAGAATTTCAGAGAAATTCTCTAATGCGGACACGGAGGGATTTGAACCCTCGGTCCCCCTATTGAGGGACTCCACCTTAGCAGGGTGGTGCACTCGGCCTGACTATGCGACGTGTCCAGACTGACCAAGACTACACGATGTCGGCGGCCTGGAAAATCGGCCGCCAACATCGCCTAGAACAGGGTCTCGGTGTTCGAGCAGGTCTCCTGATCAGCGGTCTGGCCGTCGAAATCGACGCTCGGCGCCGGCTCGGTGGTGGGTCCAACCGTGCTGTCCGTCGTTGCGTCCGGGCTGGCGGTGCTCGTGGCATCGCCGGTGTCGCCGCTATCGGTGCTGTCGGCACCAGCCGAGTCGGTGCCGCCGGAGTCGCCCGTGCCGGTCGTCGCGTCGGGGCTCGCGCTCTGAATCAACGGTTGATCATCACGCAACAGCTGCCACATGACATCCGCATCGGCGGTTGGTTCGACCCGCCCAGGCGAGTAGACGGAGTCGGCCACCGGCAATCTCACGAACGCCATCGCATCATTCGGCACTTGCGCGAGGGCCGAGGCCAGGCTCACGAGCGTGTCGATGTTGTTCATATTGCTCGACAGCGTCATGTTCTGCGTCGCCGCTCGAGCGATGCCGTAGAGCTTCGTGGGGTTCGTCAGCGTCTCGTTGCTCTTCACGGTGCGGAACAGCGACGAGAGGAACACCTGCTGGTTCGTGATGCGCGCGAGGTCGGAACCGTCGCCCACGCCGTGGCGGGTGCGGAGGAACTTCAGCGCCTCCTCACCCTTGAGCGAGTGGGTGCCGGCGTCAAGACTGAGGCCAACGTAGGTGTCCTCGATCGGCTGCTCGACGCAGACGTCGACACCGCCGACCGCATTCGACATCTCGATGACGCCGCGGAAGGTGATCATTGCGGCGTACTGAATGTCGAGGCCGCTCATCTCCTCGACCGTCGCGACGATGCAGCCCATGCCGCCTTCGTCGAGAATCGAGTTCATCATGACGCCGTAGCGCTCGGACACCTGCTCGCCGTCGTCGTTCGTGCACGTCGGCGTATCGACGAGGGTGTCACGCGGAATCGACACGACCGAGGCGTGCGAGTGGTCCTCCGAGAGGTGGAAGATCATGTTCACGTCGTTGAGCGTGCCGTCGGCGTCGGGCGAGCCCTCGCCGAACTCCTCGCCCTGGCCGACTCGCGTGTCGCTGCCGACGAGCAGGATGTTCACGCCACCCTCGAACGTGTCGATGCTCGGGTCGGAGTTGTCTTCGAGCTCAAACGTGCTGACGTTGCCGAGCAGGTTCCAGTAGACGATCGTGCCGAAGGTGATGAGCGACACGAGCAGCACGGCGACAACCATGCCGACGCCCTTGCCCACGGTGCCCCACGTGCTGGTCACGGCGAGTCGCCCGTGCCGCGCCTGTGTGCCGCTCGGGGCGGCGGCGCGGGGGGAAGTGTGGTTTGCCAAGCACGGACTCCAGAGAGGGGGACAACGGATGCGCGGAGGGCGTGGGATTCGAACCCACGGGACATTGCTGCCCACTGGTTTTCAAGACCAGCTCCTTAGGCCGCTCGGACAGCCCTCCAAACCGACAACAATTCGATAACGAATCAGTCGGGCTGCGACATATCGTAGCCGACCTTCGCGAGGGCAAGTGCAAGACCGTCGTGATAAAAGTCCGTCGTCAGGTCACTCGCGGCGTCAATCACCTGTTGCGGCGCGTTTCCCATGGCGAAACTCCGCCCGCCAATTTCCTTCGCCCACTCGAGCATCTGGATGTCGTTGAAGCCGTCGCCAGCGACGACGACGTTGCTCCCGGAGATGCCGAGGTTCGTGCGCACCTTCTCGAGCGCGGTCGCCTTGTTCACGCCCTCGGGCGCGATGTCGAGCCACGCCGACCAGCCCACCGAGTAGGTCACCTGGTGCAGGCCCGAACCCTTGACCTCGGCAACGAATTCCTCGACCGAGTGGTCCGGCGAGACCACGACGAGCCGCGTCACGGGCTGCCCGAGCAGGTCCTCAAACTTCACCTCGGTGCCCTGCGCCTCGAAGCTGCCATCAGGGAACTGCCCCGAGTAGCGATAGACGCCATCCGGCCCCTCGACCGCGAAGCGCGCATTGCGCAGCACGGGCCGCAGGCGGATGAGCGCATCCGTCGGGTCGAATGTCTCGACCCACGTAGCCGAGTAGTCGCTGTTCGCCGGGGCCGAGACGCCCTCGGCGCGCTCGAGCACCATTGCCCCGTTCGCCGCGACGAGGTAACGCGAGTCGAGCGAAAGGCGTTCGCGCACCGGCAGCATGTCGGCCGCTGACCGCCCCGTGGCGAGCATCACCTCGTGGCCCTCGGCGCGCAGCCGCTTGACCTGCTGTCGGGTTGCGTCGGGAATCTCGCCGTCGACATCGAGGATCGTGCCGTCGATGTCGAGGGCAATCAGCAGCTGCTCGGTCATGCGATCGGCTCCAGCACCTCGAGGCCGCCGAGGTACGGGCGCAGCGCCTCGGGCACGAGCACCGAACCGTCGGCGCGCTGGTGAGTCTCGAGAATCGCGACGAGCCAGCGAGTGGTGGCGATCGTGCCGTTCAGCGTCGCGACCGGCTGGGTCTTGCCGTCGTCGCCGCGGGTGCGGATGCCGAGGCGTCGCGTCTGGTACGTGGTGCAGTTCGACGTCGACGTGAGCTCGCGGTACGCGTCCTGCGTCGGCACCCAGGCCTCAACGTCGTACTTGCGCGCGGCCGAAGAGCCGAGGTCGCCGGCCGCGGTGTCGATGACGCGGTAGTGCAGGCCGAGGGCCTGCATCATCTCTTCCTGCCAGCCGAGTATGCGCAGGTGTTCGGCCTGCGCATCCTCGGGGGTCGTGTAGACGAACATCTCGACCTTGTTGAACTGGTGCACGCGGATGATGCCGCGGGTGTCCTTGCCCGCCGAGCCGGCCTCCCGGCGGTAGCAAGTCGACCAACCGACGTAGCGCAGGGGCTCAGCGACGTCGATGATCTCGTCGGCGTGGTAGCCCGCGAGCGCGACCTCGCTCGTGCCGGTGAGGTAGAGATCGTCGGCCGGCAGGTAGTAGATCTCGTCGGCGTGCTCGCCGAGGAAGCCGGTGCCGCGCATGATCTCGGGCTTCACAAGGGTGGGCGGCGTCAGCATGATGAAGCCGTTTTCGATCGCCTTGTTGAGGCCGAGTTGCATTACAGCGAGTTCGAGCCGCGCGCCGATGCCACGCAGGTAGTCGAAGCGGGCACCCGATACCTTTGCGCCTCGCTGCATGTCGATCGCGCCGAGCAGCTCACCAATCTCGAGGTGGTCGCGCGGGGCGAAGTCGAACTCGGGCTTCACGCCCTCGGTGCGTAGCACGATGTAGTCGTCCTCGCCGCCGGCGGGCACCTCGTCGAGCACGATGTTCTCGATCTTGCCCACCGCATCCGCGAACGCAGTCTCGGCCTCGTTGGCACTCGCCTGCGCGTCCTTGACCTGCGCTGCGAGCTCCTGCACGGCGGCGAGCAGCGCGGGGCGCTCCTCCTTCGATGCCTTGCCGATTTCCTTCGAGCGCGCGTTCTGTTCGGCGCGCAGCGACTCGTAGCGCTGGAGGGCCTCGCGTCGCGACGAGTCCGCCGCGATCGCCTCGTCAACGGTGGCCGGGTCGTTGCCGCGGGCCGCTTGCGAACGCTTGACTACGTCGGGGGACTCTCTCAGGAGCTGAACATCGATCACCCTGCCATGCTATCGACCTCGGGAAACTGATGCCGAGCGGCGACGATTGCCGCCTAGCATTAGTGCCATGACAGCGAAGCGTGCCGCGATTGTCGCGAACCCCGTGAAGATCGATATGGCGCAGTTGCGACGCCTGCTCCCCGCGATGGAGCGCGCACACGGCTATGCCGACACGCTCATCCTCGAGACGACGGCCGACTCCCCCGGCACCGAGCAGACGCTCGAGGCGATCGATGCCGGCGTCGACGTCGTCATCGCCGCGGGCGGCGACGGCACCGTGCGCCTCGTCGCCGCCGCGCTCGCGCACTCAGATGTGCCGATCGGCATCATCCCCGCCGGCACCGGCAACCTGCTCGCGCGCAACCTCGGCCTCGTCGACCGGTTCAACCGTATCTTCGACCTCGAGGATGCGCNTCGAGGTCGCGTTCGGCAACTGCGAGCGCCGCATCGACCTCGGTGAGGTCGACGTCGAGCGCCCCGACGGCGAGCACGAGCGCTTCCGCTTCGGCATCATCGCGGGCGTCGGCATCGACGCGGGCATGATCGAGCACACCGACGAAGAGCTCAAGGCGAAGATCGGCTGGCTCGCCTACTGCGGCGGCATCGCGCGCTGGCTGATCGGCTCGGGCGCGTTCAGCGCGCGCTTTAAGATCGCCGGCGGACGCACGTGGGGCACGCGCGCCTCGAGCATCATGATCGGCAACTCGGGCAGCTTGCCCGGCGGCCTTAACCTGCTGCCCGACGCCGACATCGACGACGGTCTCATCGACATGGTGATCATGCGTCCGCGCGGCCCGCTCGGCTGGTCGATGGTCGCGGCCGGGGTGATCGCCCGCAACCTACCGAGGGTGAAGCTGCCAGCGCATGGCGCGGTCAACTACTTCCAGGGCGAGGAGATTCTGCTGCGCCTCGACGGCGGCCCGCAGAACTTCGAGCTCGACGGCGACACCGAGGGTGAGGTCATTGCACTGCGCGCCCACACGCTCGAGGGCGCGCTCGTCGCCCGCGTGCCGGTCACGCGGTAGCGACCGGGTCGCGTTCGCGGACGGCCCGCCTTTCAGTACGGCCGCGCCATGCGGGGCGTCACTTGTGGCGCGCTCAGCGACAACTGGCCACCTCACAATCGCGCCACTCATCGCTCACCGCGCCACTCGCAACCCACGGGCGCAAGCCGAGGCAAGGTGCGAATGCGCGCATCCACGCCCCCGAGTTATCCACAGCCCAGAGTTGTCCACAGTTTGGGCGCCGCTCTCGGGCATGACGAAACGCTGCACGCTGTACTGCCGGTCATGAGACTCGAGTTCACTACCACCGATAGCTATGACGCCGCCGCGCGCGGGGCGCACATCCGTCGCCAGCACCGCAGCGGCCACGCCATCAAGGTCGGCCTTGGGGGCTACCTGCTCCTCGATGAATCTGAACTTGAGAACACCGTTGACCCGCTCGCGATCGCGGCGGCGCGCGCGATCGCGGTCGGCCGGGCGAATCCATCGAGTGTCGTCAGCGGCGAGGCCGCCGCTGTGCTCCACGACTTGCCACTACTGGAGAAGCACCTCGAACATCCGGTGCTCCTCACCCGGGCCTGGCACGGGCGCGCGAACGCCTGGCACCGAGTGCGCCGCGCCCCGTTGCGCGACGATGAGGTGGTCGAGCAGTTCGGCGTCCGGTGCACCAGCGTCGCGCGCACGATCACTGACCTCGCGGGTCGCGTCTCCCCGCCGCAACTGCTCGCGCTCGTTGATGCGGCCACCCGGCGCGATCCCGGCTTCACACTCGATCCGCGCGTACCGCAGCATCGACATCGTCTCGTTTGGGTCGCGGCCCACGCCTCGGGGCGCTCAGAGAGCATTGGCGAGTCGATCAGCCGCGGGCTGTTGCTTGCGCGCGGCGTCGAATTTCCGCACGTGCAGGCGACGATCACGAACGAGCAGGGGAAGTTCATCGCGCGAGTCGACTTCGCGCATCCGGCCGGCGTCATCGGCGAGTTCGACGGCAAGGTGAAGTACGGCGCTCTCGTTCCCGTTGGGAAGACTGCTGCAGATGTCGTGATGGAAGAAAAGCGGCGCGAAAATAAGCTCCGTGCGCTCGGATGGACGATCGTGCGGTGGGACTGGTCGCTGCTGCACCAGCCCGACGAGCTGACGCGCCAAGTACGCGAGGCGATCGAGCGCGCATCCGCACTGCCGGCGCCCCGTGGGGGCGTGCACCAGCGGGCGGTCAGCCCCGACCAACCTCGCGATTGGGAGACGCTACTCGGGCTGAACGCATCGGCCCCGGCCGCGTTCTGAGCCAGTCGCGCGACCAGCGACCAGCGGCGCTGTCGACGGCAAGAGGCGCTGACAGGAGCACGCCACTTGTACGCCAACGCG
>NZ_JACXJG010000020.1:41200-41375 GCF_014904065.1 Gulosibacter sediminis
TGACGCTGTCATCATCGCACCACTTTCACGCAGACGCGCCACCAACGGCACACCGAACGACAAACAGTGCGGATGCGGCGCCACCAACGACAAGGAGCGCTGTGAGCGGCCATAGGCGCGACCAGCGATTAGAGGCCCGTCCGGTACGCGCCACTCGTACGTCAGCGCGCCACTA
>NZ_JACXJG010000020.1:41419-41507 GCF_014904065.1 Gulosibacter sediminis
TGCACGGCAGCCAACAACAAACAGCACGGAAGCGGCGNAGGCGCCGTGAGCGACAAGAGGCGCCACGAGCGACAAGGGGCGCTGTCAG
>NZ_JACXJG010000020.1:41668-41765 GCF_014904065.1 Gulosibacter sediminis
CACCAAAAGGCGCCGTCAGGAACGCGCCACTTGTACGCCAACGCGNCCAACGACAGCGCCAAAGACGAGCAGCGCGGAAGTGGCGCGACCAGCGACA
>NZ_JACXJG010000020.1:42141-42213 GCF_014904065.1 Gulosibacter sediminis
GACCCGCGACAAGGGGCGCCGTGAGCGATAANTGTCAAGATCGCGCCACTTGTACGTCAGCGCGCCACTAAG
>NZ_JACXJG010000020.1:42228-49854 GCF_014904065.1 Gulosibacter sediminis
CGGCGCCGCGGCGCGCTAGCGGGCGCTGTCGAGCGTGTCGAACCAGCGCTGCGCTTCGGCGTAGTTCGCGTCGCTCGCGGCCGGGTCTTCGTCGACGCTCGACGCGGCCGCGCGCGGGTACGAGCCGAGGAACTTGACCGACGGGCTGTAACGGCGCAGGCCGAGCAGCGCATCCGCCACCCGCGCGTCGTGGAGGTGTCCGTCGAGGTCGACAACGAAGCGGTAGCGGCCCGGCTGCTCGGGAATCGGCCGCGAGGTGATCATCGAAAGGTTGATGCCGCGGGTCGCGAACTGCTCGAGCATCGTCATGAGCCCGCCCGGGCGTTCCTCGGGCAACTCGACGATGAGTGAAGTCTTGTCGCGGCCGGTGCGCGCCGGCACGTCCGTGCGCGTCGTCACGAGCGCGAACCGGGTGCGGGCATGCGCGTTGTCTTGGATGTCGTCGGCGAGCACCTCGAGATCGAAGCGCTCGCGGATGTTCACCGGCGTCACCGCGGCGTCGATGAGGTCGGGGCGGTCGAGCAGCACCTCGGCGCTCGCGATATTGCTCGAGGCGGCGACATGGCCGTGCCCCGGCAGGGTGCGGTGCAGCCAGCGGCGGCACTGGCCGTAGGCGACCGGATGCGCGGCGACGGTGTGGACGTCGTCGAGCGTCACGCCCGGGCGCACGGCGAGCGAGAAGCGCACCGGCACGACGTACTCGCCCACAATACGCAGACCTTCCATCGTCGCGAGGGCATCCTGCGACGCCGTCACGCCGCCCTCGATCGAGTTCTCAATGGCGATCATCGCGGCAAACGAGGTGCCCGTCTGCACATCCATGAGTGCCTCGAGCACATTGGCCACGGGCTTCCACACCTTGCCTTCGGCCTCGGGGGCGAGGCGGAGCGCCATCTCGGTGAAGGTGCCCGCCGGCCCCAGGTACGAAATGGTGTCGGATGCGCTCATATGTCGAGCCTATTGCAACCAAATACTGTCAGGATGAACCCATGCATGAACGAGCCGGCACAGTTGCACTTCCCGAAGACCTCATCGACGTTGATGACCTCATCGGCGCCTACTACCGCAATGTTCCGAACGTCGACGAACCGACGCAGCGCGTCGCCTTCGGCACCTCGGGGCACCGCGGCTCGAGCCTGACGTCGTCGTTCAACGAGACGCACATCCTCGCCATCACGCAGGCGATCGTCGAGTATCGCACCGAGCAGGGCGTCACCGGGCCCCTCTTCATCGGCCGCGACACACACGCGCTGAGCGCGCCAGCCGAAGAGACGGCACTCGACGTGCTCGCGGCGCACGGCGTCAACGTGCTCGCCGACTCGAATAACTCGTGGGTGCCGACCCCGTCGCTCTCACGCGCGATCGTGGCGTACAACGCCGACCCGGCCCACGCATCCGCCCAGGCCGACGGCATCATCATCACCCCGAGCCACAACCCGCCGCAGGACGGCGGCTTCAAGTACAACCCGCCCCACGGCGGCCCCGCCGACACCGACGCGACAAAGTGGATCGAAAACCGCGCGAACGACCTCATCGCGGGCGGCAACGAGGGCGTCGAGCGCACGAACTCCGACGGCAAGATCGGCCGCTACGACTTCCGCACCGAGTACGTGAACGACCTCGCGAAGGTGATCGACTTCGAGGCGATCCAGCGCGCGGGCGTGCGCATCGGCGCCGATCCGCTCGGCGGCTCGAGCGTCGAGTACTGGCAGGCGATCGCCGACACCTACGGCATTGACCTCACCGTCGTGAACCCGAACGTCGACCCGCGCTGGCCGTTCATGACGCTCGACTGGGACGGCAAGATCCGCATGGATCCCTCGAGCCCCTCGGCGATGGCTTCGGTGCTCGCGCACCGCCAGGACTACGACATCCTTACCGGCAACGACGCCGACGCCGACCGTCACGGCATCGTCACCCCGGCGCACGGCCTCATGAACCCGAACCACTACCTCGCAGTGGCGATCGACTACCTCGCGACGCACCGCCCCGGCTGGTCGGCGGATGCGGGCATCGGCAAGACGCTCGTGTCGAGTTCGATGATCGACCGCGTCGTCGCGAGCCTCGGCCGCAAGCTCGACGAGGTGCCGGTGGGCTTCAAGTGGTTCGTGCCCGGCCTGAGCGACGGCAGCGTCGTGTTTGGCGGCGAGGAGTCGGCGGGCGCGTCGTTCCTCACCTTCGAAGGTACGACGTGGACGACCGACAAGGACGGCATCCTGCTCGCCCTGCTCGCGGCCGAGATCATCGCCGTGACGGGCCGTTCGCCCTCGCACTACTACCAAGACCTGGTCGCGAAGTTTGGCGACCCTGCCTACCAGCGAGTGGATGCGCCGGCCACGCCCGCGCAGAAGGCAAAGCTCAAGGCACTCTCGGGCGACGCGGTAACCGCAACCGAGCTCGCGGGCGAGCCGATCGTCGCCCGCCTCACTGAGGCACCCGGCAACGGCGCGGCCATCGGCGGTCTCAAGGTCGTCACCGAGAACGCCTGGTTCGCGGCTCGCCCGAGCGGCACCGAGGACGTCTACAAGATCTACGCCGAGTCGTTCAAGGGTCCGGAGGACCTCGCGCAGGTGCAAGCCGAGGCGAAGCAGATCGTCGACGCGGCGATGCAGTAGCGCCGAGGGCGCCGGTGGGCGGAACTAGCCGACCGGCGCCACCTCGGGCTGCGGCTCGGCGGCCATGTCGCCGTTGATCGTGATGCCGGCGGAGTACTCCATCGAGAAGCCGTCGCCGTCACCGTTGTCGCAGTTCACACCGGTCGAGTAGTTGATCGAGCAGGTGTACGGGCCCGCGGTGATCGGGGTGTCGTAGGCGAGCGCCTGGCCGCCGCCGAAGCCGCTGGTCAGGCACGGGTAGGTCGCGCCGTCGGTCGTGACGCCAACGGATGCACCGGCGTAGAGGCCGTTCTGGCACATCTCGGCGGGGGCGGCGAAGTTCGTCGCAGTGAGCTGGCAGGCGACACCGGTCTCCTGCGTGATCTGGCAGCGAATGTTGCCCGAGCCCGACTGGAACGTAACCGGATCGAACGGCTCTTGCGTCGGCTCGGCCGTCTGGGTTTCGGTTTCGGTCGGTCCGCCGTCGCCGAGGTTGCCCCCGACGGTCGGCGCGGTCGACTCGGTGCCGGCCGAGGTCTGTGACTGCTCTCCCTCGGCCGCCGGGTCACTCTGACCGCTGCCGAAGAGTGCACTAATGCCGAAAGCGCCGATGATGAGCACAACGGCCGCAGCCGCAGCGATGAGGATCGTCATGACGCCTTTGCGGCGACGCTGCACTTCCTGCGGGGTGTACTTCGGGTCGCCGTTCTTGGGGCCCCGCGGACCGGAACCGCCTGGGCCGGTCGGGCCGCCTGGGCCACCAGTGCCACCGCCCACGTTGATGGCCGTGCCTGCGCCGACCGCGGTTGCGCTTTCGGCTGCTCGGCGTTCGGATGCGCGCCAGTCGCGTGTCGACGCCGGCGAGGCCTGCTGGTTACGCTCGGACTGCTGCTCGGAGTCGTCGAACTCCGACATGAGGCTGTCGAAGTTGAGTTCGCGGTCCTGCGGGTCTTGGGGCTGCGAGGAGGACTGCTGTTGGGACGGCTGTGGCGGCTGTGGCTGGGCCCAGCCCTGCTGCTGGTTGTGCTGCGCGAGTGGCGGCAGCGTCGGCATCGAGGAGCCGGGCGCGGCCTGCTGCTGCGCCGCTTGTTCGACCTGTTCTTGTTCGGCCTGTTCTTGTTCGGCCTGAGCCTGCTCGGCTCGTGCGCGGTCTGCCTGCTCACGTTCGGCGGCGGCCTGCGCTTCGGCCTGCGCCCGCTGAGCTTGCTCCGCCTGCGCGCGCTCGGTGGGCGCATCCGTGAAGAACGCGTTCGCGCGCTCCTGCTGTTCGTGCTGCTGCGGGTCGACCTCGGCTTGCGGCAGGGGCGCAAAGGCCGACTCGGCCCGGCTCTCTGCCTGCGTCGGGGCCGGCGCTGGGGCCTGCTGCGATGACTGCGCCTGCTGGGGCGCCGGGAACTGCGGCAGCTCCTGCTGCCCGGCGTCCTGCTGCACGTCGCCCTGCACATCGTCCTGCACGTACTTCGGCGAGGAGATCGGGTGGTCGGCGGGGTCGTCGGGCAGACCCTCGATGAGCTGCGTGAAGGTCGCCTCGTCGGCGACGCGCCGGCGGTCCGGGTCTACCTGCCAGGTCTCGGCGGTGCGGGCGCGCTCTTCCTGCTCACGCGCATCCTCGTGCTGGCTGGCGGCGCTTTGCTCGACCGTCTCATGAGCGCTCAGCGCGTGCTGGATGTCGTCGAGCGACATCTGGCGCGTCTTCGGCTCGATGGGCTCGCCCGACTCCTCGAACGGCGAGGCCGCAGGCGCCGACTGCTGGGGTGCGGCGGTCTCGGGTGGAGCCGATGGCTGCGAGGTCTCCTCAGCGACGTGCCGCGGGAACATCGGCGGCACCTGCCCGGTGTCGCCTGCCGCGACATCTTCGACCGGCCCGGTCTCGTAGACGTTCGGGTTGAAGCGACGCCGCGAGCGCCGCGACCGCAACTCTTCGGGCGCCGCGGGCTGCGCGGGCGCATCCTGCGATTGCTGCGCGCTCGACTTCGGCACGAACTGGCTAAAGAAGTCATCGTCTTCGCCGAACCCTGCGTCGGCCGAGCCGACCGCGAACGGGTCTGGCGATCCGCCGCCCGGTCGGTGCATCACTGAATTGCGCTCGGCCGCGTCGCCGGCTTGCGCCGACTCCTGCGTGGTCGCCAATCGGCTGCCACACTCGCCGCAAAAACGCTGGCCCGCGACGATGGTGGCCCCACACACGGGACAGGTCTTGTTGCTCATCATGCCTCCTGCCGCCAATTTACCGCGACCGATGGCAGAACCTCGGCAATGTAGTACGGGCGGCGTACAATTCATCAGCTAACGACAATACGGTGCACGGTGCGGCGCGCGAGGGGAAATTTCTGCATGGCGAAGAACCGAGCCCACCAGCCAGTCACCTCGCAGATCCTCACCAAGCGCAGCATCCACCTCGTCCTCCTCAGCATCATCGTGTCGATGTTCTTGTCGGCGCTGAACCAGACCGTCGTCGGCACCGCGATGCGCACGATCGCCGACGAACTCGGCGGCCTGTCGCTGCAGGCGTGGGTGACCACCGCGTTCCTCATCGCTTCGACGGTGAGCACGCCGATCTACGGCAAGCTTTCGGATGTGCTGGGTCGCCGACCGCTCATGCTCACGGCCATCGTGATCTTTGCGCTCGGCTCAGTGCTGTCGACGTTCTCGCAAGACATGATTCAGCTCGCCGCCTTCCGCGCGGTGCAGGGGCTCGGCGCCGGTGGCCTCATGTCCTTGCCGCTCGCGATCCTCGCCGACATGTTCGCGCCGAAGGATCGCGCCCGCTATCAGGGCCTGTTCATGGCGGCGTTCGGCGTCGCCTCGGTCGCCGGCCCGCTCATCGGAGGCCTGTTCGCGGGCATGGACGAGTTGCTCTGGATCTCGGGCTGGCGCTGGGTGTTCCTCATCAACGTGCCGCTCATCGCGATCGCGTTCGTGCTCGTCTCGCGGTTCCTCCACCTGCCCCGCAAGCGGGCGCAGCCGCGCATCGACTTCGGCGGCGCCGCGCTCGTCACGCTCATCGTCGTGCCACTCATTCTCGTCGCCGAGCAGGGCGCGTACTGGGGCTGGACCTCGGCGCCGGCGGTCGTTTGCTATGTCGTCATCGTCGCGGCGTTCGTCGGCTTCATCTTCACCGAGCGCTACATGGGCCGCGACGCGCTGATTCCGCTGCGACTGTTCTCGTCGCGCGCCTTCACGATCGCGGTGCTGCTCAGCGTGCTCGTCGGCTTCGCGATGTTCAGCGTCATGACAACGCTGCCGCTCTACATTCAGGTCATCATGGAGCTCGAGCCGACCGCCGCGGGCCTCGCGCAGCTGCCGCTCATCGGCGCGCAGCTCATCACGTCCTCGGTCATCGGCTTCGTCTATGCGAGACTCGGGCGCGCGAAGTGGATCGTCGTGCTCTGCCTCACGCTACTCACCGTCGCCTTCGCGATTCTCGTCACGCTGCGCTACGACGACCCACTCTGGAAGCTCTACCTGCCGATGGTGCTCTTCGGCGCCGCGCTCGGCGGGCTGCTGCAGGGCCTCACCCTCGTGCTGCAGAACTCGGTCGACGCGACCGAGATGGGTGTCGCGACCAGCGCATCCTCGTTCTTCCGCTCGATTGGCGGCACGCTCGGCACCGGCATCACCTTCTCGCTGCTGTTCGGTACGCTGACGCAGACGATTCCGGCGGCGCTCGATGCACCCGCCCACTCGGGCCCGGTCGCCGANCGCCCTCGCCGAACAGGCAAAGTCGCCCGACGCCGCGAACGAGCGCATCGTCGAGCTACTCAACGGCCCGAGCAATCAGGCGGCCGCCGCGATGAACGGCGACACGAGCTTCCTCACCGGCGCCGATGAGCGCCTCGCCGCGCCGTTCATGGACGCGTTCAACAACTCACTCGTCTACGGCTACTGGCTCGGGCTTGGCATGCTCGTCATCGCACTGCTGCTCTCGTTCGTGCTGCCAAACCAGCCGTTCCGCACGGCGTCGGCACTGCAAGAGATGCAGCAGCGCGGCGACCTGCGCAGCAACGCGACGACCTAGTCAGCGGCACAGCGCGCCCTCGGCTTCGCTCGGTAGCGTGAGGCCATGTCTGATGCTTACACCGTGACGCACGAGCCCGACAACGAGCGCTACGCCCTCTACCTCGATGATGAGGTCGCCGGTTTCGCGCACTACACCGAGACCGAACACGAGCTCGTCTTCGACCACACCGTGGTCGACCCCGTCCATCGCGGCACGGGTGTCGCGTCGAAGCTCGTGAAGTCGGCGCTCGACGACGTGCGCGACAACAGCACGAAGCGCGTCGTGCCCGCGTGCAGCTACGTGCAGGCATGGATCGCGCGGCACGAAGATTACAGCGCTCTCACACAGCGCTAACCTTCGGCCAATGCCCCGTGCATAGCGTGGGGGGCATGAACAAGAACACCACCCGCATCGCACTGTCCCTCGTCGCCACCCCGGTGCTGCTCGGCACCCTGGCCGCGTGCTCGAGCGGCGGCGACGCAACGAGCGCGGATGCGCCCGAGGTGGCGGACTCGCAGGCTCCGGACGAGACGCAGGCGCCCGCCGAGACCGCGGCGCCCGAGTCGAGCGCCGCGCCGAGCGACGACAGCTCGCAGGGCCAGGCCGCGTCGGGCGTCGACTACACGGCCGCGATCACGGCGGCCCAGGATGAAGTGGGTTCCGGCAGCTTCGCGGTTTCACTTGATCTCGACGATGACGGCGACGACCGCTTCGACATCGAGGTCGCACTCGACGGCGTGGTCTACGAGGTCGAGGTGTCGGCCGACGGCACCGCGCGGATCGAAGAGCAGGATGACGACGAGCTCAGCCGTCTCGATGAGGTGAACGTGTCGATGGAGCAGGCGATCGCCCTCGCGCAGGAGCACCAGTCGGGTGTCGTTGACAGCATCGACCTCGACAGCGACGACGGCAGCCTGCACTGGGATGTCGACTTCGATGACGACGACGGCAACGAGCAGCCTGACCTCGAGATCGACGCCGCGACCGGCGACATCCGCGAGGACTAGCGCATCGGGGAGGTGTGGCGGGCCG
>NZ_JACXJG010000020.1:49891-49968 GCF_014904065.1 Gulosibacter sediminis
TTCCTCGGCGCGGCCGAGCTCCTCCGGCGTGATGTCTGCGGGGGTGCCGCCATGTAGGGCCACGAAGGTGTCGCGCA
>NZ_JACXJG010000021.1:0-91 GCF_014904065.1 Gulosibacter sediminis
TCGGCGACGGCACCCGCGCCACCCCGACCCGCGCCGCATCCCAACCCCGGCCCCATCCGCCTAGAAAAACCAGTTGAGTGGTCGTTTTTTG